>NZ_JAENHV010000026.1:0-653437 GCF_016620375.1 Pseudomonas sp. LAM2023
TGAACGCGCCAGCGGTGATCAGGCCTTGTTTTTCGCCGGTGACGGCCATGTAGGCGGGAGTTGCCATGAGTGATGCTCTCCATGCTTGAGAAAGTCGCCCGGTGGCAGGAAATTGCCAGTCGGGGGACATCTCCTTATACAAGCCCCGTGCCAGATATTTTTTATCCTTTTAAATCAATAGATTAAAAATGCTACACACTCATTTGGATAGATTTTTAGCGACCTGCTATCCAAAAGTTGCGCAACTTTTTGCGCAGTGCTGGCAAAAAGTTGCGCAGTTGGCTGTACATGGCATCTGCTAAGGCCTGCGAGGAACTATCCACATACTTATCCACATTCAACTGCGCAACTTCTTGCGCAGTTGACTTTATAGTCAACAAAGTAAATCGCATCTCGAATGTAACCGTATAAGGGATTGGAACGGAGCGTCGACTGGCATGCTGGATCCATACCCGCGCTACGCCAATCGACAACGGGTAGCGCAGAGATCGCGAACGCGATCACTTTAGGCATCTGGATTACGCTCGGTCGCCGCTGCAGCATCTCGAAGAAGTGCTCCAGCACCTCATCGAGTTTCTCCAACGTTGGCCGCCGATCTCGCTCACGTGTTTGCGGGCGAACATCTGGCTCTATTGGTAGACTGTCACCTTATCGCGGTTGATGCGGATCTGAGCTGTGTAGCTGATGGTGCCGTCGGCCTTCTTGCGGGGTCTAAACGTTGCCATGAGAATTGGCACACGTCCTGATTCGCTTGGTACATGTACCAAGCGCTTTGAATAAATGCCCCAAAACCCCCGAAAATCGGTACAGAACACGTTGAACGAAATGACCGCAAAATCAGGCTCTAAGCCAGAAACCATGCGCCCTGAGCCCTCCCGTCGCTTCAGCGTTGCACCCATGATGGACTGGACCGACCGCCACTGCCGGTTCTTCCTGCGCCTGCTTTCCAGGCAGACCCTGCTCTACACCGAAATGGTTACCACCGGCGCCCTGTTGCACAACGACGCCCACCGATTCCTCCGCCACGATGCCTCCGAGCACCCGTTGGCCCTGCAACTGGGCGGCAGCGTGCCAGCCGACCTGGCCGCGTGTGCCCGCCTGGCCGAAGAAGCCGGCTACGACGAGGTCAACCTCAACGTCGGCTGCCCCAGCGACCGGGTGCAGAACAACATGATCGGCGCCTGCCTGATGGCCCACCCGGCGCTGGTGGCCGATTGCGTGAAGGCCATGCGCGATGCCGTGTCGACTCCGGTGACGGTCAAGCACCGCATCGGTATCAATGGCCGTGACAGCTACGCCGAGTTGTGCGACTTCGTCGGCCAGGTGCGCGAGGCCGGTTGCCGCAGTTTTACCGTGCATGCGCGGATCGCGATCCTGGAAGGGTTGTCGCCGAAGGAAAACCGTGAGATCCCGCCGCTGCGCTATCACGTGGCGGCGCAGTTGAAGGCGGACTTCCCTGACCTGGAGATCGTGCTCAATGGCGGCATCAGGACCCTGGCCGAATGCCAGACGCACCTGCAGACTTTCGACGGCGTGATGCTCGGCCGCGAGGCGTACCATAACCCCTACTTGCTGGCCGAGGTGGACCAGCAGCTGTTTGGCAGCGAAGCGCCGGTGGTCAGCCGTAGTGAGGCGCTGGCGCAGTTGCGCCCTTATATCGTCGCGCACATGCAGGCGGGTGGGGCCATGCATCACGTTACCCGGCACATCCTGGGGTTGGCCCAAGGGTTCAAAGGCGCCCGAAGGTTCCGTCAGTTGCTGTCGGCGGACATCCACAAGGCGGCGGAGCCGCTGGCGGTATTCGACCAGGCGGTGGAGTTGCTGCAAGGGCGCTGAGCAATTTGCCCGTGAGGCAGGCGGCGTGTGGATGGCACCGGCTACGCCGGTGTTCGCGGCTGAAGCCGCTCCTACAGGTACGGCGTCAAGCTGAAGCCGGCGCGGTTTATACCTGTAGGAGCGGATTTATCCGCAATGCAGGCGCCGCGATGGTTGCCATCGGCCTAGCCCATATTCGCGGGCTGCCCACTACCACAAAAAGTGTGCAACCTGTGGATCCGAGCAAGACAGTTACGCCAGCCAGTAGATCTGCCGTCAGGCAACCCGCTGCGGAACCTCAGGGCAGCTTGCGACTCGAATCTTCACCTTTCGCACAGCCCTTCCGGGCAAGCCCGTGCCCAGGCCCTTGAGCGGCCGTCGGGGCTCGGGTAATGTCGAGTCATTGCACAGGACAGAGCACGCCCATGACCTCCAAGCTGGAACAACTCAAGCAGTTCACCACCGTGGTCGCCGACACCGGGGACCTGGACGCCATCACCCGGCTGAAACCGGTCGATGCCACCACCAACCCGTCGCTGTTGCTCAAAGCCGCTGCCATCCCTGGTTATGCCGACCTGCTCAAGCAGGTGAAAGCCGACGCCAAGGGCGATGTCGACCTGGCCTGCGACCGCTTCGCGGTGGCCGTGGGTTCGGGCATCCTCAAGGTCATCCCCGGGCGAATTTCCACCGAGGTGGATGCCCGCCTGTCATTCGATGAACCAGCCCTGCTGGCAAAAGCCCGCAAGCTGATCGAACTGTACGAGGCCGCCGGTGTGGGCCGCGACCGCGTGCTGATCAAGCTGGCTTCCACCTGGGAAGGCATCCGCGCCGCCGAGAAGCTGGAGAAGGAAGGCATCCAGACCAACCTCACCCTGCTGTTCTCATTCGCCCAGGCCCAGGCCTGCGCCGATGCCGGGGTGTTCCTGATTTCACCCTTCGTGGGGCGTATCTACGACTGGTACAAGAAAAGCACCGGCCAGGAATACGTCGGCGCCGAGGACCCAGGCGTGCAATCGGTCACGCGCATCTACAACTACTACAAGGCCAATGGCTACGACACCGTGGTCATGGGTGCCAGCTTCCGCAATATCGGCCAGATCGAGCAACTGGCCGGCTGCGACCGCCTGACCATCAGCCCCGAGCTGCTGCAGCAACTGAGCGAAGACCAGGGCGATCTGCCACGGGTACTGCAACCGGGCAAGGCCGGCGAGGCCAAGCAGCAGCTGAACGAAAGCCAGTTCCGCTGGGCGATGAACGAGGATGCCATGGGTACCGAGAAACTGGCCGAGGGCATTCGCCAGTTCGCCCGTGACCAGGAGAAGCTGGAGAAGTTGATGGCCGAAAAGGCCTGATACATTTCGCGTTTGCCTGACGGGCGGGAAGTGTTCAGCATTTTCCGCCCGTCTGTGTTTCTGGCGTCAGTAGTACATTGAATTCCAGGGCTACTTCGCCGGCAAGCCCGCTCCCACAAGGATTGCGACAGGCCCGAGGTCGGCGCCGCACTTGGGCGAGCGAGCTTGCCGGCGAAGCAGCCCACATAGCCACCCGAGCTGTCGATGACCTCCTCTACCCCATTGCCCCTCGTCCTCGCCGGCCCGATCCTGCGCCGCCTGGAACCCCAGCGCCTGGCCATCTGGCTGGTTGCCAGCCAACCGCTGCAAGCCGAATTCATCTGCCCGGCAGGCGAAGCACAGGTTGATTGCCAGGTGGTTGCAGTGGGCCAGCACGCGTTCATCCACTTGCTGGACATCCACTTCGCTCGCCCCCTGCCCTGCAATCAACTGCTCGAATATGACCTGCTGATCGACGGCCAGGGCATTGCCGACTGGGCACCGCACCTGCTTTATCCGGGCACACGCCGGCCAAACCTGGTACTGCGCGACCGCCTCGACCAGCTGTTGCACGGCTCCTGTCGCAAGCCGCATCATCCGGCTGCCGATGGCCTGCTATGTGCCGACCGCCTGCTGCAGGCCTGCACAACACCAGCCGACCGCCCTGCCGTGCTGCTGATGACCGGCGACCAGGTGTACGCCGACGATGTAGCTGGCCCGATGCTGCGCGCCATCCATGTTCTGATCGCGCGCCTGGGCCTGTTCGACGAAACCCTCGATGGCGCGGTAGTCGCCGACAGCCAGGCGCTGTACCGGCACCCGGCCTGCTACTACCACCGCGCCGACCTGCTGCCGGCCCAGCCGCGCAACGAAACCCTGCGCGAGCGCTTTTTCGGCGGCAAGCGCAAGCCGATCTTCTCGTCGAGTAACGCCGATAACCACCTGGTGACCTTCGCCGAGGTCATGGCCATGTACCTGCTGGTGTGGTCCCCCGTGCCCTGGCAGCTGGTGAACCTGGACATGCCCAGCGGGCTCAGCGCACCGCGCCAGGCCCGCTACCAGCAGGAGCTGCCGCTGATCCAGGCGTTTGCCGACAAGCTTGGCCAGGTTGCACGGGTCATGGCCCACCTGCCCTGCCTGATGATCTTCGACGACCACGACATCACCGACGACTGGAACCTGTCGGCGCAATGGGAGGCAACCGCCTATGGCCACCCCTTCTCGCGGCGGATCATCGGCAACGCCCTGCTCGGCTACCTGCTGTGCCAGGCCTGGGGTAACGACCCGGACGCTTGCCAGGCACTGATAGGCCAATGCCAGGCGCTTGGCAGCCAGCCCCAGGACGAGCTGATCGGGGAACTGCTGCGCTTCCAGGGCTGGCAGTTCAGCCTGCCCAGCAACCCGCCCTTGCTGGTACTGGACACCCGCACCCGCCGCTGGCGCAGCGAGAGCAGCCTGGCCAAGCCGTCCGGCCTGCTGGACTGGGAGGCGCTGAGCGAACTGCAGCTCGCGCTGCTGGACCACCCGTCGGCAATCATCGTGTCGCCTGCGCCGATCTTTGGCGTGAAGCTGATCGAGACGGTGCAGAAGGTATTCAGCTGGTTGGGCTACCCGCTGCTGGTGGATGCCGAGAACTGGATGGCCCATCGCGGTGCAGCGCAGGTCATCCTCAACATCTTCCGCCACTCCCGCACCCCGGGGCACTACGTGGTGTTGTCGGGAGACGTGCATTACTCGTTCGTCTATGAAGTGCTAATCCGCCACCGCCAGCGCAGCCCGCATTTGTGGCAAGTCACCAGCAGCGGGATCAAGAACGAATTCCCGCGGCGTTTACTCGACGTGCTCGACCGGCTCAACCGCTGGCTGTATGCGCCGCGCTCGCCGCTCAACTGGTTCACCAAGCGCCGCGAGATGGAGGTGGTGCCGCGTACGCCCAGCCATAGCAAGGCCGGCGAGCGGTTGTGGAATGGCGCGGGCCTAGGGCAGGTTTTCTTCGATGAACAGGGGCGGCCGGCACGGGTCTACCAGCTGGATGCGGATGGGGGTGAGGCGACCGAGTTTATTGGCAGAACATAGCCAGGCATAGTAACCGTGTTGCCTGTGCCGCCCTTTCGCGGGCACGCCCGCTAAGTCGCCGGCGCAGGCTGACGATCAGGTCCGCTCCAGCGCACTGACCAGGTCATGGAAGGCTTCGCGGTTGGAATCGTTCAGGCCCATGAGGATCTTGTGCGCCTCCAGTACCTTGGAGCGCACCACGTCCTCATTCTGGTCCTGCGATGGCAGGTCGGTCAGGCACTCCGGGCATGGAATCGGACGATCGACGATGTTGAACACCTGATCGAAGCCCATCGACTGCAACAACCGGGAAATGTCCGGATTGGTAGTGACCACGGTCGGCAGCAGCCCTACCTTCTGCCGCGACAGGATCGACAGCTTGGCCAGCAGGCCCAGGGTGGTGCTGTCGATGCTCTCGGTTTCGGTCAGGTCGATGACAATCGCCGAGAAGTTCAACGCGGTGAAGATCTTCTCGATCGTCGCATCCAGCGCCGAACACAGGGTCAGACGCACTTCACCGACGAATTTCAGTACAAAGGTACCGCTCTGCTCGGCGAACTGAATTCTACCGGTACTCATTGAAGGTTCCTGCTCAACACCAATAGGGCGATATCATCCGGCATCTCCCCAAGCGTAGCCAATCCAAAACGTTGACGCAGCCCATCCAGGCTGCCACCTGCTGCCCTGACGATTTCCGGCAGGGCGGTTTCTTTATCTTTGAGCGTGTCACCCGGCAAAAGGTCCAGAATGCCATCGGACATCAGCGTGAGGCTGAACCGCGGCGGCAGTTCCACCACCAGGTCCTGGTAGTTGGCCTCGTCGAACAACCCCACTGGCAGGCCGCGGCCTTCCAGGTAACGGGTATGCTCAGGGGTATGCAGCACCGGCAACGGCAGATGGCCGCCTACGGCGTAGGTCAGCAGGCCGGTGTCCTCGTCGATCACCCCGCCGACCATGGTCACGTGCTTGCCCAGCTTGCAGTTGATCAGCCCGCGGTTGATGTGGCTGAGTACCTGCGAAGGTTTGAATTCGCGCATCTTGCCGCTGCGCTTGAATTCGAACAACAAGCGCGTGGTCATGAACTTCAGCAGCACGGTGACGAACGCCGACGAGGCGCCATGCCCGGACACATCGGCCAGGTAGAAGGCGATGCGCCGTTCGTCCACCCGGAAATAATCGGCAAAGTCACCCGACAGGTACAGCGACGGGATGATCTGGTGCTCGAAGGCGAACTCGCCGGCCACCCAGGGGCTTTCCGGCAGCATGTTCATCTGCACCTGGCGACCGGCTGTCTGGTCCTCCTGCAACAAGTGCAGGCTGGCCTCCAGCTCGCGGTTGGCGGCTTCGAGCTTGTCGCGGTAGCGCTGGTTTTCCAGCACCAGGCGCGAACGGTCGAGCGCCCGGCGCACCGAATGCTCGAGCACGGCCAGGTCTTCCAGCGGCTTGATCAGGTAGTCGGCCGCGCCTAGGCGCAACGCTTCCACCGCATCGCTCATGACGCCGGCACCGGACACCACGATCACCGGTAACTGCGGCGCGCGCTCGCTGACCTGGCGAATCAGCTCGAGGCCGCCCATCTGCGGCATGCGCAGATCGCAGATCACGAGGTCGGGCTGGTGTTCTTCGAAGACCTGAAGCCCCTGCTGGCCATTGCCGGCCTGGAGGACGCTGAAACCACTGTCTTCAAGATAGGCGGCGAGGCTTGCACGGACCACGTCGTCGTCATCGATGATCAGCAGCGTTGCACTGGTTTTCTGCATGTGGGCGAACGGCGCCGATTGGGGTTGGTGCAGCGGGGTCGGCAAGGCAGACGGCCAGCTACGGGAATTCTCTATGGTCACACTCTACTTGAGTTGTAGGACAAGAACACCTGCCAGGCAACTGTCCGGCAACTGTGAGAGCGACCTTGTAAGGCGCAGACGGTACTCCCATCCGGCAGGCGTTTCAAGCATGCAAGGGTCGACCTCGCCGCACTTTACAGCGCAAATCACCGGGAGTTATAAGAAAGTCGTCCAGCGTAACCGACAGGAAGCATGCCGCATGTCCCACACGCCCTCCAGCCATGCCGAGAAACGCGACTTCATCCGCATGCGCATCGATGCCGAGGTCAGCCTGCTGCATGAAGGCCAGGTAATTGCCGCCGTGTGCCTGGACCTGTCCAGCAGCGGCATGCAGGTACAGGCCGCGCAGCACTTCCAGGTGGGGGACCGGATCGAGGTGCGGATCGAATCCGAGCATCCGGCGTTGAAGGGGCTGCATGCCAGCACCGAAGTGGTGTGGATTGCCGACCAGCCGGGTGGCCAACAGAAGTTCGGCCTGCGGATTCTGGCCATGCATTGATCGCCCTGCCTGGCGCCCCTTGTAGGAGCGGCCTTGTGTCGCGATGGGCTGCGCAGCAGCCCCGGGTTTCAGCTTTGCTGCATGAATCGCCGGGGCTGCTGCGCAGCCCATCGCGACACAAGGCCGCTCCTACACGGGGAATCGCGCAGGAAGGGCAATCGCGCAGGATCAGCCAGGCAGCAGATCAGAAGTCGTCTTCGACCTCGCCATCCTTGACCTTGAACTCGCGGTTCTGCAGGTAGGCATTGCGAATGAAGATGTACTTGTCACCCTGGATCAGCTTCTCGGCCGAGAGCAGGTCGGCGCGGGTGTCGATCACGTCCAGGGCAAAGATCGAGTTGCGCGTCGGCACATGGTCGATGTAGCGGTAGGGTTCGGTGTAGGTGTCCGGGTACTTGGCCACGCCGTCACGCACGGTGCTCGGCCCCAGCAGCGGGATGACCACGTACGGGCCACTCGGCACGCCCCAGTAGCCGAGGGTCTGGCCGAAGTCTTCGTCGTTGCGCTGCAAACCCATCCGGGTGCCGACGTCGAAGAAGCCGCCCAGGCCGAAGGTGGTGTTGACGATCAGGCGCGCCGTGTCCACGCCCGCCGCATGTGGCTTGAACTGCAACAGGTCGTTGGCCAGGTTGGTCACATCACCGAGGTTGCGGAAGATGTTGTGGATGCCATCTTCGAGGAACTGCGGGGTAACCGCCTGGTAGCCCTTGGCCAGAGGCTTGAGGGCATAGGTGTCAAGCGTATCGTTGAAGCGGAAGATCGGGCGGTTGACCGCTTCCCAGGGATCTTCCTCGGTGGCAGCCTGGGTAGCTGCCACAGGCGCCAGCAGCATGCTGGCGCAGACACAGGCCTGGGTGACACGTTCGATCACACTGGCACCGATCCTACGCATAGGTGTTTCTCCATCGGATTTCTCGGCCGCAAGCGCAACGGGGCGCTGCTGTACCGCGGCAGTATAGAGACTTGCGGGCTGATAAGCAGCTTTACACAACGTTGCTCAATAATTTGTGAACAACTGTTGCGCCATACCCGCTGTCACAGGGCGGTAACAATCGCCGAATAGCCTGCGGACTATTTGGGGGACGTTGCCATGGACGCTGCACCCGCCTTCACCGCTGTGCTGTTCGGCTTGCGTGGCTGCCTGGTGCAAACCGCCGATGGCGCGCCCTCGCCCGCCCCTGGCGCGCTGTCCAGCCTGGCCAGCCTGCGCCAGCGCCAGGTACCGTGCATCTGGCTGGATGAGCTCGACGCCAACCAGAACCAGCGCCTGGCCCAGGTACTGCCCGACTGGCTGCCAGGGCATACCGTGCAGGGCACACGCTGGCCGGCGCCGAACGCCTGCTGGCAGGCGCTGATGACGCTAGGCAGCGCACGCCTGGATGGCTGCGTGCTGGTCAGCGGCGAGCCACGCCTGCTGCAATCTGGCCTCAACGCGGGGCTGTGGACGGTGGGGCTGGCAGCTTGCAGCCCGTACTGCAACCCCAGCTCGCGGCACTGGCAGGCCATGACCGCGCAGCAACAGGACCTGGCCCGGGGCAAGGCGACACTGGAACTGTTCCGCCTGGGTGTGCATTCGGTGATCGACCACCTGGAAGCGCTGGACACCTGCCTGCTGGACATCGCCCAGCGCCGGCGCAAGGGTGAAAAACCCTGATACAGCAGCGTTGACACGGATCATGCAAAGCTGCGGCAGGTGGATTACGCTGAACACAAGCCAGAACCTTTGCCGCTTCGCTGAGGTCCATGGCTTGCCAAGCCATTGATGGAGAACTACCAATGCCTGCCCGCGAATTGCAAGAGCGCCTGAACAGCTTGCGCGAGCAACTGGACCGCAACGTGCCGCTTTCTGACGAAGAACTGGCCGCGCTGCATGAAGAAGCGCGCCAGATCGAGGCGCAACTGAAACTTGAAGAAGCCACCCCAGACCATAACCTGGTAGACGGCGTGAACCTGGCGATCGAACGCTTCGAGGCCGACCACCCCGACCTCACCGCCACCCTGCGCAGCATTGCCAACTCGCTGCACAGCATGGGCATCTGAAAAAGCGGGGGGTGCTTTTCCCCCCCTTTCACCGGCACGCCAGCTCCGACCTCGACCGCATCGGCCTCGGGCCATCTGCAATCCCTGCAGGAGCTGGCGTGCCGGCGATGGGCCGCAAAGCGGCCCCGATACCTTACTGGCGAACCAGGCGCTGGTTCTGCGGGCTGATCGCGCGGGTGCTGCGGTACGGGTTGATGTCCAGCCCACCGCGGCGCACATAGCGCGCATACACCGTCAGAAACTCCGGCTGCAGCAGGTTCTTCAGGTCGAGGTAGATCCGTTCCACGCACTGTTCATGAAAGTCGGCGTGCTG
Organism: Pseudomonas sp. LAM2023; assembly: GCF_016620375.1. NCBI lineage: Bacteria > Pseudomonadati > Pseudomonadota > Gammaproteobacteria > Pseudomonadales > Pseudomonadaceae > Pseudomonas > Pseudomonas sp. LAM2023. The sequence goes on from NZ_JAENHV010000026.1 coordinate 9,895, forward strand.
GCGGAAGCTGACCAGGTAGGTCAGCAGGCTGGCAGGGTCCAGCGCCGGGCCCTTGTACTCGACCACCACGCTGCCCCAGTCCGGCTGGCCGGTGACCGGGCAATTGGATTTCAGCAGGTGGCTGTGCAGGGTTTCTTCCACCACCTGATCCGGGTTGCAGCGCAGCAGTTCGGGCTGCGGATGCTGGTAGTTGCTGATGGCAACGTCGAGCGCATCGATGCACTGCCCCGGCAAGGCCACCACGCCCTGCGCCTCGACTTCGGCCAGGCTGCGCAGCTGCACGCCAACCGGCTTGCCGGCCGCGGTGGACAAGTCTTTTTCCAGGCAAGCCTGCAGCTCGCCAGGCGAGGCGAACACGGTCTGGTTCAGCGAATTGAGGTACAGCTTGAACGACTTCGACTCGATGATGTTCGGCGAATCGGCCGGGATGGCGAACTCGCCGATCGCCACCACCGGCTTGCCCGAGGGCAGCAACCAGCTCAGCTCGAAGCAGTTCCAGTAATCCACACCCTGCCAGGGCAAGGTCTGGGCAGTGACCCCCAGTTCGGCCCATTTCGCGGTACGCGGGATCGGGAACAGCAGCTGCGGGGAATAGGTGGCGATGTATTCGCTGGACTTGCCCAGCGGGGAATGTTCGGCAGCGGGATGCATGGAAACTGACCTGAAGGTTCGAAATTGTGCCTAGTCTACCGGTTTTGCGCCCTGCCTTGGAGCGCAAGTCACCAGGCGGTTACCGGGGAATTACAACTTTGTCAGTTTGGCCGAGCGGCTGCATCGTCACGTATCATCTCGGCCAAAGCCCTGCGCTACCTGGAGCCATGCCCCAATGAAACTGCTGATCGTCGAAGACCAGGCCCGCACCGGCCAGTACCTGTGCCAGGGCCTGAACGAAGCCGGCTTCGCCACCGAGCTGGCCCACGACGGCGAGACCGGCCAGTTCCTGGCGCTGACCGGCGACCACGACCTGCTGATCCTCGACGTGATGCTGCCCGGGCGGGACGGCTGGCAGATTCTCCAGGCCGTGCGCCAGGCCGGCCTGGATACACCGGTGCTGTTCCTCACCGCCCGCGACGCGGTCGAGGACCGGGTCCACGGGCTGGAGCTGGGCGCCGACGACTACCTGGTCAAGCCGTTCGCCTTCTCCGAACTGCTGGCACGGGTGCGCAGCCTGTTGCGCCGAGGCACCAGCCCCAGCCAGGACACCACCCTCGGCCTGGCCGACCTGCGCCTGGACCTGATCCGCCGGCGCGCCGAGCGTGCCGGCCAGCGCATCGACCTGACCGCCAAGGAGTTCGCCCTGCTCGAACTGCTGCTGCGCCGCCAGGGCGAGGTGCTGCCCAAATCGCTGATCGCCTCGCAGGTGTGGGACATGAATTTCGACAGCGACACCAATGTGATCGAGGTCGCGATCCGCCGCCTGCGGCTGAAGATCGACGACCCGCACCCCAACAAGCTGATCCACACCGTGCGCGGCATGGGCTACGTCCTCGAAGAGCGCGAGGAATGATGCGCCGGGTTTCCCTTGGCAGCCGCCTGGCCCTGCTGTTCGCCGCCTGCACTGCCGCCGTCTCGCTCGGCGCAGGCCTGATATTCAGCCGGGCCAGTGCGCAGCACTTCGTCGAACTGGACCAGCAACTGCTCGACTCGCGCCTGTCGCTGTTCCGTTCCCAGCTGGCCGGCCTCGGTAGCGCGGCCGAACTGCAGGCGCGCCTGCCAGCGCTGCGCGATGAACTCGGCCACCAGGCCGACCTGGCCCTGCGCATCAGTGGCAGCGACGGTGCCACCTGGTTCGAAAGCCGCACGGGCCTGCCCCAGGCACCGCTGCCCGGTGGGCTGGCGACCTTGCATGAGCAAGGCACGGACTACCGCAGCCTGGCCGTGTACCTGGTACAAGACGCCGCGCAGTCGCCGCAACTGGCCCTGTACCTCGATATCACCCACCACCAGCACTTCCTGCAGGGCATGCAGCGCCTGATCTGGTTGACGGTCGGCCTGTCGGCGCTGGCCACCGCGCTGCTCGGTGCCTGGGCCGCACGCCGCGGGCTGCGCCCGTTGCGGCAGATGGGCCAGGTAGCCGCCAGCGTGTCGGTGCGTTCGCTGACCACCCGCCTGCCGGTGGCGCAGATGCCTGAAGAACTGGCCGAGCTGGCCAGCGCCATGAACGCCATGCTGCAGCGTCTGGACGATGCCTTCCAGCGCCTGTCGGCATTCTCTGCCGACATCGCCCACGAGCTGCGCACACCGCTGTCCAACCTGCTGACCCATACCCAGGTCACCCTCACCCGCCCGCGCAGCCTCGAGGAGTACCGCGAGGCCCTGCATGGCAACCTGGAAGAACTGCAGCGGATGGCGCAGATGATCAACGACATGCTGTTCCTGGCCAAGGCCGACCATGGCCTGCTGGTACCGGGGCGAGCGCCGCTGGCGCTGCATGAGGAAGTGGATGCGCTGCTGGAGTACTACACCCCATTGGCCGAGGACAGCAACGTACAGCTGTCGCGCGAGGGTGAGGCCTGCCTGCAGGGCGACCGGCACATGCTGCGCCGAGCGCTGTCCAACCTGCTGGACAATGCCTTGCGCTTTACCCCTGCGGGAGGGCAGATACAGGTGACGCTGGCGCCTGGGCCGACGCTGTGCGTGGCAAATACCGGAGGGACCATCGACCCGGCCGCATTACCGCGCCTGTTCGACCGTTTCTATCGGGTGGACCCGGCGCGGCGCGAAGGCACTAGCGAGCATGCGGGGTTGGGGCTGGCGATTACCCGGTCGATCGTGCAGGCTCATGGCGGGCGCATTCGGGCAGAGTGTGTGGATGGCTGGACGCGGTTCGTGATCGAGTTTACCGAAGATCGGTGAACCGGGGGCTGCTTTGCAGCCCATCGCGACACAAGGCCGCTCCTACAGGGGACAGCGATCAGGTGGAGCTCAAACCCTTGTAGCAGCGGCCTTGTGTCGCGATGGGGCGCAAAGCGCCCGCAAAATCTCAAGCAGACATCAGACAGCCAGGCCAATCGCCGGCTGCACCTGCGATGCCCGATAAGCCGGGTAGATGGTCGCCAGGAAGCTCATCACCAACCCGGCCGTGCAGATGATCGCTACATCGCCCCATTGCAACTGCGAAGGCAGGCTGCTGATGAAGTACACATCCGAAGTAAAGATGTGCTGCCCGCTCACCCGCTCCAGCCAGCCGACGATCTGGCTGACATTGAACGCTGCTATCACCCCCAGCACGCCGCCAATCAGCGTACCGACGATGCCGATCAGGCTGCCCTGGACCATGAACGTGCCCATGATCTGCGCCGGCGTGGCACCAAGGGTGCGCAGGATGGCGATGTCGGGGCCCTTGTCGTTCACCACCATCACCAGGGTGGCGATGATGTTGAACGCGGCCACCGCGATGATCATCATCAACAGCAGGCCGATCATGGTTTTTTCCATCTTCATGGCGCTGAACAGGCTGCCCTGGGTATGCGACCAGTCATCGGCACGGTAGGCATCGCCCAGCCTGGCAGCGATGGCCTTGGACACCTGCGGCGCGGCATACAGGTCGTGCAGCTTCAGGCGCACGCCCTGCACCTGGCCCGGCGCCCAGCGCTGCATGGCGCCGGCATCGGCCACATGGATGTAGGCCTGCGAGCCGTCCAGCTCGGCACCCACCTTGAAGATGCCGACCACGGTCAGGCGCTGCATGCGCGGGGTGATACCGCCGGGTTCCTTGCTGATTTCCGGCACGATCAGGGTCAGCTTGTCACCGGTGTTGAGGCGGAAGCGGCGTGCGGTCAGCTCGCCGATGACCACACCGAACTCGCCCGGCTGCAGGTCCTGCAGGCGGCCCTGGACGATGTGCTGACCGACGATCGAGACCTTGCCCTCCTCGGCCGGGTCGATGCCGCCGACCTGGATCGGCTGCATCGCCCCCTTGTACGACAGCATGCCTTCCATTTCGGTAATCGGCGCTGCCGCCATCACTGCCGGGTCCTGCAAGGCCGCATCGGCCACCTTGTGCCAGTCATCCAGTGGCTGCGTGCCGAGGATGGCGGCGTGCGGTACCAGGCCGAGAATGCGCGAGCTCATTTCGCGCTGGAAACCGTTCATCACCGACAGCACCACGATCATCGCCAGTACGCCCAGCGACAGGCCGATCATCGAGGTCATCGAGATGAACGAGATGAAGTGGTTGCGGCGCTTGGCTCGGGTGTAGCGCGCGCCAATGAAGATGGGCAAGGGTCTGAACATGTACGGAAACACCCAATGAAAACAGGAAAACGGGGCAGCGCAGCCACCCCGTGCAGTCGATCAGATCGCCACCAGGTGACCGTCGTCGAGCTTCAGCACGCGGTCCATCTGGCGTGCCAGGTTGAGGTCGTGGGTCACCACCAGGAACGCGGTGCGCGAGGCACTGGAGAGTTCCTGCATCAATTCCTGGATGCCCTGCGCGGTGTGGTGGTCGAGGTTGCCGGTCGGCTCGTCGAGCATCACCAGGCCGGGGCGGTTGACCAGCGCCCGGGCAATCGCCACCCGCTGGCGCTCGCCGCCGGACAGCTCGGCTGGCTTGTGGTTGTAGCGGTGGGCCAGGCCGACCCGCTTGAGCAGCGCCTCGGCACGCTCACGGGCCTCGGGGATCGGTGTGCGGCCGATCAGCAACGGCATGCACACGTTTTCGATGGCGGTGAATTCCGGCAGCAGGTGGTGGAACTGGTAGACAAAGCCCAGCTCCCGGTTGCGCAGCAGGCCGCGCGCCCGCTCGCCCAGCGCCGACAGCTCCTCGCCGGCCAGCCAGACGCTGCCCTGGGTCGGCCGGTCGAGGCCGCCCAGCAGGTTGAGCAAGGTACTCTTGCCGGAGCCCGAACTGCCGACGATGGCCACGCGCTCACCGGCGTGCAGCTCGAGGTTGAGCCCGGACAGTACCTGCACCGACTCCGGGCCCTCGTCGTAGGACTTGCCCAGGTTGCGGCAACTCAGAACGGCTTTATCACTCATGCGCGACTCACTCATAACGTAGCGCCTCTGCAGGCTGGGTGCGCGCCGCACGCCAGGCCGGGTACAGGGTGGCGAAGAAACTCAGGACCAGCGCCGCAGCACAGACCATGTACACGTCCTGGGCCTGGATCTGCGACGGCAGGTAATCGATGAAGTACACGTCGGCATTGAGGAACTTGTGCCCGATCAGTTTCTCGATGCCGGCGATCACTGCGCTGACGTTCAGCGCGGCGACGATCCCGACCACGGCGCCGATCAGGGTACCGATCACCCCGATCACCGTGCCCTGGACCATGAAGATGAGCATGATCTGCCCGGGCGTGGCGCCCAGGGTGCGCAGGATGGCAATGTCGCCGCGCTTGTCGTTGACCACCATTACCAGGGTGGAAATGATGTTGAACGCCGCCACCGCCACGATCAGCAGCAACAGCAGGCCGATCATGGCCTTTTCCATGCGGATCGCCTGGTACAGGTTGCCATGGGTACGGGTCCAGTCACGGCTGTAGAATTCCTGGTCACCCAGGCGCTGGGCGATGTCCCAGGCCACTCGCGGCGCCTGGAACAGGTCGTCGAACTTCAGCCGCAGGCCCTGCACCTGGCCGGGTTTCCAGCGGTGCAGGCGGGACAGGTCGCTGATGTTGGTCAGGCCCAGGTAGCCATCGATCTCGCCCGCCCCGACGTGGAAGGTACCGACCACGGTGAAGCGCTTCATGCGCGGGAACATGCCGGCCGGGGTCACGCTGACCTCGGGGGCGACGAAGGTCAGCTTGTCGCCAATCGACACCCCCAGCTTGGCCGCGGCCTTGTCGCCGATCATGATGCCCCACTCGCCCGGCGCCAGCTGGTCGAGGCGGCCCTGCAGGACGAACCTGTCGATGATCGACACCTCGCGCTCGCGGGCTGGGTCGATACCGTTGAGCAGCACCTTCTGCACCTTGCCGTCATGGGTCAGCAGGCCCTGCATCTGGGTGAACGGCGCAACCGCCAGCACCTGCGGATTCTGCTTTACTTGTTGGGCAAGGGCCGGCCAGTCGGCTATGGGCTGGCCGCTCTCCAGCGTGGCATGCGGGATCATGCCCAGCACGCGGGTGCGCATCTCGTGGTCGAAACCGTTCATCACCGAGAGCACCACGATCATCACCACCACGCCCAGGGCGAGGCCGATCATCGAGGTCAGGGAAATGAACGAGACGAAGTGATTGCGACGTTTGGCACGGGTATAACGCGTGCCGATGAATGCGAAAAGAGGTCTGAACATGTCGGGGCTTGTTCGGATGAAAGGGAACGTCCTTGTGGCGAGGCGCCTACGGCGGCTTTACACTCGGACCACCGCCGCTACCTTGGGTTCGCCATGACGACATTAGACGAAGAAGATCGCCGCGAATACTACCGCATCGAAGATCAGATCGCACTTCAAATCAGCCCCCTCAGCGCGGCCGAAGCCCTTGACCCAGATGTGTTGCAAGATGATTCGCCGCTGTTCAACCTGCTCAGCGAGCTGCACCTGTCCGACTTCGAGTCGCAGCATCTGCTGCGTCAGCTGAGCGAAAAGGACCGCACCCTCGCCGCGTTCCTGCGCGCGCAGAACAAACGCCTCGACCTGCTCAGCGCGGTGGTTGCCCAGACCCTGATCGGCGAAGTGGGCCAGCCCCAGCCGGTGGTCATTTCCGAGGGTGGCATCGAATTCACCCAAGCCACGCGGCTGGCTCCCGGTACCCGGGTAAAGGTGAAGATGGTGCTGATGCCGCGGGCTCATGGCCTGCTGCTGCGCGGCAAGGTCAGCCATTGCGACCCGCGCCCGGAGGGCGGCTTCGAGGTCGGCACCGAATTCACCGACATGACCGACGCCCAGCGTCAACTGCTGGCGCGCTACATCCTGCAGCGCCAGCAACAACAACGGCGCCAGCAGCTGGAACAGAACGACCCCGCCTCCTGAGCCCATTTTTCCCTGATTTGAAGGAACGAACGTGACCCTGATCTACGGCCATCGCGGCGCCAAGGGCGAAGCGCCCGAGAATACCCTGAAGAGCTTCCAGCAATGCCTGGCCCACGGCGTGACCCGCTGCGAGCTGGACCTGCACCTGTCGGCCGACAACGAGCTGATGGTGATTCACGACCCCACCCTCAAACGCACCACCGGCAAGCGCGGCAAGGTGGTCGAACACACCGCCGCCGACCTGGTCCGGATCGACGCCCGCAAGGGCGGCCCGGGCCACGTCCAGCCCTGCCCCATCCCGCGGCTGGAAGAACTGTTCCAGAAGTGCCCGTTCGAGCACTGGCAGCTGGAAGTGAAAAGCGCTTCACGCACCCGCGCCGCCACCACCGTGCTGGCGATCCGTGAACTGGCCCAGCAGTACGGCCTGCTGGACAAGGTGACCATCACCTCCAGCTCGCGCGAAGTGCTGGGCGCCGCACAGGAACTGGTGCCGGACGTGAAACGCGGGCTGGTGGCCGAATACGCCTGGCTCGACCCGTTGAAGGTGGCGCAGAACTACGGCTGTGACCTGCTGGCATTGAACTGGACACTGTGCACGCCGGAGCGCCTGCTGAAAGCGCAGAGCCAGGGTTTGCACGTGTCGGTGTGGACGGTCAACGAACCGGCACTGATGCGCCGGCTCGCTGACTTTGGCGTGGACAGCCTGATTACAGACTTTCCCGGTTTGGCCAAGACCACCCTCGGGCAGGGTTGAAATCGGTCTCTCCGACCGGCTCAGGCCACCGGTCGGAGCCGCTCAAAAAAGCCGGTTCAGGCCGTCGTAGGCAGCTACCCGATAGGCTTCGGCCATGGTCGGGTAGTTGAACGTGGTGTTGACGAAGTACTTCAGGTTGTTCAGCTCGCCCGGCTGGTTCATCACCGCCTGGCCGATGTGGACGATTTCCGAAGCCTGGTAGCCGAAGCAGTGCACGCCCAGCACTTCCAAGGTTTCGCGATGGAACAGGATCTTCAGCATGCCTTGCGGCTCGCCGGCAATCTGCGCACGGGCCATGCTCTTGAAGAAGGCCTTGCCCACTTCGTACGGCACCTTGGCCTGGGTCAGCTCCTGCTCGTTCTTGCCGATCGAGCTGATCTCGGGAATGGTGTAGATGCCGGTCGGCACGTCGTTGACGAAACGCCAGCTGCCATTGTCGACGATGCTGCCCGCTGCCGAGCGGCCCTGGTCGTGGGCGGCACTGGCCAGGCTCGGCCAGCCGATCACATCACCGGCACCGTAGATGTTCGGCACGCTCGTGCGGTAGCTCTCGTCGACCTCGATCTGGCCGCGGCTGTTGACCTTGATGCCGATGTTTTCCAGGCCCAGCTTGTCGGTGTTGCCGGTACGGCCGTTGCACCACAGCAAGGCGTCGGCCTTGATCTTCTTGCCCGATTTCAGGTGCAGGATCACACCGTTGTCCAGGCCTTCGACACGCTCGTAGTCTTCGTTGTGGCGCACAGTGATGTTGTTGTTGCTGAAGTGGTAGCTCAGCGCCTGGGAAATTTCCGAATCGAGGAAGCTCAACAACTGGCCGCGGTTGTCCACCAGCTCTACCAGCACGCCCAGGCCGCTGAAGATCGAGGCGTATTCGCAACCGATCACGCCGGCGCCGTACACGATCAGCTTGCGCGGGGTGTGGCTGAGGCTGAGGATGGTGTCGCTGTCGTAGACGCGCGGGTGGTTGAAGTCGATGTCGGCCGGGCGATAGGGGCGCGAGCCGGTGGCAATGATGATGTGCTTGGCGTTGAGCTTTTCCACCACGCCGTTCGGGCAGACCACTTCGATGGTCTGCTCGTCGGCGAAGCTGCCGGTACCGACGAACACATCCACGCGGTTACGGGCGTAATAGCCGGTGCGCGAGGCCACCTGCTTGGCAATGACCTTCTCGGCGCTCTTCAGCACGTCGGGGAACGAAAACCAGCGCGGCTCGCCGATGGCACGGAACATCGGGTTGGTGTTGAACTGCATGATCTGCCGCACCGAGTGACGCAGTGCCTTGGACGGGATGGTACCCAGGTGGGTGCAGTTGCCCCCGACCTGGCGACGGCTGTCGACCATCGCCACCTTGCGCCCTGCTTTGGCGGCGTTCATTGCCGCGCCTTCCCCGGCCGGGCCGGAACCCAGCACCACTACGTCGTAGTTGTAGACAGCCATGCGTACTCCTTCAGAACTGGCCCGCAAGCCACGGTCGCTCGCGGGGCGCGATCATGCCGCCAGGGCGCCATGAGAAAATTCGGGTGCAGTCTAATCAAGCGTGAACGCCGCGCACATTAACCCTTGGTCGCGTCGTAGGCCAATTTTGCCCGCACTACATGTGGTTCACCCACTCCCTGGCGGCGATCATCCCTGCTTGTGCTTTCACTCGCCTTTCACTGCCCGTTCGAACGCGGGCGTAGCTCGGGAGACGAAGCCACCCTCGACCCGAGTCACCAGCACCGCAGGCAGGCCATGCGCCACGGCAAAATCCCAACCGCGTTGCGGGCCCAGGATCAACAGCAGCGTCGAATAGCCGTCTGCCCGCAGTGCCGAGGCATCGAGCACGCTGACCGCGGCCAGGTCGTGCTGCACCGGGCGCCCGAGGCGGGCATCGAAGGTGTGCGAATAGCGCCGGCCATTGTCCTCGAAATAGTGCCGATAGTCACCCGAGGTTGATACTGAAAGGCCATTGAGCGGAATGATCTGCCGGGCGATCTGGCGATCTTCGCGGGGCAGCTCCAGGGCGATGCGCCAGGGGCTGCCGTCAGGCTTGCGGCCGACCGCCTTGAGCTCACCGGTCGCTTCGGCGACGAAGCTGGCGACACCCATGGCCTGCAGGCGCGCAGCGATCAGGTCGACGGCATGGCCGGCGGCCATGCTGTTGAAGTCGAGCTGCACCGGGGCGTCCTTGCACAGGGCCTGGCCCTGGATGTGCAGGTGCCGGTAGCCGACCCGCTGGCGCACCCGCGCCAGGGCCTGCGGGTCGGGCACCTGCGTGTGGCGCGCCTGGGGGCCGAAGCCCCACAGGTCGAGCAACGGCTCGACGGTGAGGTCGAAGGCGCCATCGCTCTGCTCGGCCAGTTGCTGGCCCAGGCTGACCAGTTCGAGCATGTCGGGGGGCATAGCCTGGCACTGATTGGCGGGCAATTGGTTGAACTGGCTGACGGTAGAGTCGCCGCGGTAGGTCGAGTAGTGCTGATCGATGCCCTGCAGGATGGCTTCCACCGCTGCTTGCACCCGGGCCGGTGCCGGGCCGCCGGGCTCCCGCACATACTGGATGCTATAGCTGCTGCCCATTGTCGGGCCGCCCAGGCGCTCCAGGGTGGGGCCCTGGTTGCAGGCGGTAAGCAGCATGAGGGTGAGCAGTAAGGGCGCGCGCACGGTTTCAGGTCCTGGAGGCTTGCCTTGGGTTTTGAGGTGTGGCGTAAATCGAGCGCCACACAACCCACGGCAAGCATAAAAAAACGGGAACCCGAAGGTTCCCGTTTTTTCATTGCCTTACAAGCGAATCAGCGCGGAAACGCTGGCGGGTTCACACCGGCCATCTCTTCCATCACGCGAACCACCTGGCAGCTGTAACCGAATTCGTTGTCGTACCAGACGTACAGGACAACACGGTTATCGTTGGCGATGGTCGCTTCAGCGTCGACCACACCGGCGTGGCGCGAGCCGACGAAGTCGGTCGAAACCACTTCCTGCGAGCTGACGTAGTCGATCTGCTTGTGCAGTTCCGAGTGCATGGCGGTCTGGCGCAGGTACTCGTTGATCTCGTCGCGCGAGGTGGGCTTTTCCAGGTTCAGGTTGAGGATGGCCATCGAAACGTTCGGCGTCGGTACGCGAATGGCGTTGCCGGTCAGCTTGCCCTTGAGCACTGGCAGTGCCTTGGCGGCAGCAGTGGCGGCGCCGGTTTCGGTGATGACCATGTTCAGCGGCGCGGCACGGCCACGGCGGCTGCCCTTGTGGAAGTTGTCGATCAGGTTCTGGTCGTTGGTGAACGAGTGAACGGTTTCGACGTGGCCGTTGACGATGCCGTACTGGTCGTTGATGGCCTTGAGCACCGGCACGATGGCGTTGGTGGTGCAGGAAGCGGCCGAGATGATCTTGTCATCGGCAGCGATGTCACCGTGGTTGATGCCGTGCACGATGTTCTTCAGCGCGCCCTTGCCAGGTGCGGTGAGGATCACGCGGGCAGCACCCGGGCAGGCCAGGTGCTGGCCCAGGCCGTCGGCATCACGCCATACGCCGGTGTTGTCGACGATCAGCGCGTTTTCGATGCCGTACTGGGTGTAGTCGACTTCGCTCGGGCTCTTGGCGTAGATCACCTGGATCAGGTTGCCGTTGGCGGTGATGGTGTTGTTGGCTTCGTCGATGGTGATGGTGCCATCGAACGGGCCGTGCACCGAGTCACGGCGCAGCAGGCTGGCACGCTTGACCAGGTCGTTCTCGGCGCCCTTGCGCACGACGATGGCACGCAGGCGCAGGCCGTCGCCGCCACCGGTCTTCTCGATCAGGATGCGCGCCAGCAGGCGGCCAATGCGGCCGAAGCCGTACAGCACAACGTCGGTGCCCTTGCGCGCCGAAGCGTTCTGCTGGCCAACCACTTCGGCCAGTTCTTCACGGACGAACTGCTCGGCAGTACGGCCATTGCCTTCCTGCTTGAACTTGTTGGCCAGCTTGCCGAGGTCGACCGAGGCGGCGCCCAGCTTCAGCTCGCTCATGGCCTTGAGCAGGGGGAATGTCTCGTGGACGGACAGTTCGGTTTCGTCGGTTTGACGATGGCGCGCAAAGCGGTGCGCCTTGAGGATCGAGATAACCGAACGGTTGATCAGGCTACGGCCATAAATCGAGCTCACCACATTGTTGTTGCGGTAGAGCTGACCGATAAGCGGGATCATCGCTTCAGCCAGGGCTTCACGATCGATCCACTCACCAAGACACTGGTCGGGCTTCTGAGTCACGGGAACCTTCCACATGTAGGGACAGAAAAAAGGGGCTACATTATGACGCCCCAACGCGTAACCGGCAATGAGCGCCTGTCGCGGCACGCGCGCCAGCGTTCATGCCCTTTCGAGCCTGACAGCCGGCACCGTCACCGGTACAATCGATCTCTTTGCCGCAACGCTTGGAGTGCAATCTCCCGTGTCAGTTCTGCGCCTACCGCAAATGTCGGCCACGGCCGGCAAACAAACCTGGGGTAATCTGCCCGGAGCCGCCCTCAGCCTGGCCATCGCCGAGGCCGCCAGCAGCGCGGGCCGCTTCACCCTGCTGCTGACTGCCGACAGCCAGGCAGCCGATCGTCTGGAACAGGAACTCCGCTTCTTTGCCCCGGACCTGCCGGTGCTGCCGTTCCCCGATTGGGAAACCCTGCCCTACGACCTGTTCTCACCGCACCAGGACATCATCTCCCAGCGCATCGCCAGCCTGTACCGCTTGCCGGAGCTGAGCCATGGCATCCTCGTGGTGCCGGTCACCACCGCCCTGCACCGCCTGGCACCAACCCGCTTCCTGCTGGGCAGCAGCCTGGTGCTGGACGTCGGCCAGACCATCGACGTCGAACAGATGCGCACGCGCCTGGAAGCCAGCGGCTATCGCTGTGTCGATACCGTCTACGAGCATGGCGAGTTCGCCGTGCGCGGGGCGCTGATCGACCTGTTCCCGATGGGCAGCAAGCTGCCCTACCGCATCGACCTGTTCGATGACGAGATCGAAACCCTGCGCACCTTCGACCCCGAGACCCAGCGCTCGATCGACAAGGTCGACTCGGTACGCCTGCTGCCGGCGCGCGAGTTCCCGATGCAGAAAGAGGAAGTGACCCGCTTCAAGGCGCGCTTTCGCGAACGCTTCGATGTCGACTTCCGCCGCAGCGCGATTTTCCAGGACCTGGCCAGCGGCATCATCCCTGCCGGTATCGAGTACTACCTGCCGCTGTTCTTCGAAGAGACGTCGACCCTGTTCGACTACCTGCCGGCCGACACCCAGGTGTTCTCGCTGCCCGGCGTGGAACAGGCCGCCGAGCATTTCTGGAACGACGTACGCGGGCGTTATGAAGAGCGCCGTGGCGACCTGAGCCGGCCCTTGCTGCCGCCCGCCGAGCTGTTCCTGCCGGTGGAAGACTGCTTTGCCCGGCTCAAGCAATGGCCACGGGTGGTGGTCAGCAGCGAGGACCTCGAGCCCGGGGTCGGCCGCGAACGCTTCCCGGCGCGCGCACTGCCCAACCTGGCGATCGAGGCCAAGGCCAACCAGCCGCTGGCCGAACTGGCCAAGTTCCTCGACCAGTTCCCTGGCCGGGTGCTGTTCACCGCCGAATCGGCGGGCCGCCGCGAAGTGCTGCTGGAACTGCTCGAGCGGCTGAAACTGCGCCCCCAGGGCGTCGATGGCTGGGCCGACTTCATCACCGGTGCCGAGCGCCTGGCGATCACCATCGCCCCGCTGGACGATGGCCTGCTGCTGGACGACCCGGCCGTCGCCCTCATCGCCGAAAGCCCGCTGTTCGGCCAGCGCGTCATGCAGCGCCGCCGCCGCGACAAGCGTGGCGAAACCGCCAACGACGCGGTGATCAAGAACCTCACCGAGCTGCGTGAAGGCGCACCGGTGGTGCACATCGACCATGGTGTAGGCCGCTACCTGGGCCTGGCCACCCTGGAAATCGAAGGCCAGGCCGCCGAATTCCTGACCCTGGAATACGCCGAGGGTGCCAAGCTGTACGTGCCCGTGGCCAACCTGCACCTGATCGCCCGCTACACCGGCAGCGACGATGCCCTGGCGCCATTGCACCGGCTGGGTTCGGAGGCCTGGCAGAAGGCCAAGCGCAAGGCAGCCGAACAGGTGCGCGATGTCGCCGCCGAACTGCTCGACATCTATGCCCGGCGCGCCGCGCGCAAGGGTTATGCATTCGCCGACCCGGCCGCCGACTATGCCACCTTCAGCGCCGGCTTCCCGTTCGAGGAAACCCCGGACCAGCAGGCTGCCATCGAAGCCGTGCGCGCCGACATGCTCGCGCCCAAGCCGATGGACCGCCTGGTGTGCGGCGACGTCGGCTTCGGCAAGACCGAAGTGGCCATGCGCGCGGCATTCATTGCCGTGCACAGTGGCCGCCAGGTGGCGGTGCTGGTGCCCACCACCCTGCTCGCCCAGCAGCATTACAACAGCTTCCGCGACCGCTTCGCCGACTGGCCGGTGACCGTGGAGGTGATGAGCCGCTTCAAGTCGGCCAAGGAAGTGGCCGCTGCCGCCGCCGACCTGGCCGAAGGCAAGATCGACATCCTCATCGGCACCCACAAGCTGCTGCAGGACGACGTGCGCTTCAAGGACCTGGGCCTGGCCATCATCGACGAAGAGCACCGCTTCGGTGTGCGCCAGAAGGAACGGCTCAAGGCCCTGCGCAGCGAGGTGGACATCCTCACCCTCACCGCCACGCCGATTCCGCGCACGCTGAACATGGCCGTGGCAGGCATGCGCGACCTGTCCATCATCGCCACGCCACCGGCGCGCCGCCTGTCGGTTCGCACCTTCGTCATGGAGCAGAACAAGAGCACGGTCAAGGAGGCGCTGCTGCGTGAATTGTTGCGCGGCGGCCAGGTGTACTACCTGCACAACGATGTGAAAACCATCGAGAAATGCGCCGCCGACCTTGCCGAACTGGTCCCCGAGGCGCGCATCGGCATCGGCCATGGGCAGATGCGCGAGCGCGAGCTGGAACAGGTGATGAGCGACTTCTACCACAAGCGCTTCAACGTGCTGGTGGCCTCGACCATCATCGAAACCGGCATCGACGTGCCCAGCGCCAACACCATCGTCATCGAGCGTGCCGACAAGTTTGGCCTGGCCCAGCTGCACCAGTTGCGCGGCCGGGTTGGCCGTAGCCACCACCAGGCCTACGCCTACCTGCTGACGCCGACCCGGCAGAAGGTCAGCGCCGATGCCGAGAAACGCCTGGAGGCGATCGCCAACACCCAGGACCTTGGTGCCGGCTTCGTGCTGGCCACCAACGACCTGGAAATCCGCGGTGCCGGCGAATTGCTGGGCGAAGGCCAGAGCGGGCAGATCCAGGCAGTGGGCTTCACCCTGTACATGGAAATGCTCGAACGCGCAGTCAAGGCGATTCGCAAGGGCACCCAGCCCAACCTGGAGCAACCGCTGGGCGGCGGCCCGGAGATCAACCTGCGCCTGCCGGCCCTGATCCCCGAGGACTACCTGCCCGATGTGCACGCACGGCTGATCCTGTACAAGCGCATCGCCTCGGCCGCCGACGAAGAAGGCCTCAAGGACCTGCAGGTGGAGATGATCGACCGCTTCGGCCTGCTGCCCGAGCCGACCAAGAACCTGATGCGCCTGACCTCGCTCAAGCTGCAGGCGGAAAAGCTCGGCATCAAGAAAGTCGATGCCGGCCCCAATGGCGGCAAAATCGAGTTCGAGGCCGAAACCCCGGTCGACCCGCTGACCCTGATCAAGCTGATCCAGGGCCAGCCCAAACGCTACAAGTTCGAAGGCGCCACCCAGTTCCGCTTCCTGGTACCGATGGAACGCCCCGACGAACGCTTCAATACCTTGGAGGCGCTGTTCGAGCGCCTGACCCCACAGCCTGCTTAAGGAAGATCCATGCGTGCCATCCGTTGCCTGACCCTGCTGCTGGCGCTATTCGCCCCGGCCGCCTTCGCCGAAGGCCTGTATCAGGTGGAAATGATCCTGGTGCGGCAGAACAGCGTGCCCGCCTTTACCAGCCCGTTTGCCCCGGAAAACTGGAGCGCCGACGCCCCGCGCCTGGAAAAGGACGCCGAGCGCCGCCCGGCGCTGGAAGACGAAGCCACCCGCCTGGAAGCCACTGCCGACTACACCGTGCTGATGCACAAGGCCTGGCAGCAGCGGGTTGGCAGCGAACCCAGCCGCATCGCCCTGGGCGAAGGCGCCGAGCAGTTCGGCCACTTCCCCATCGAAGGCAACCTGAGCATCACCGAGGGCCGCTTCATCGCGGTCGAGGCCAACTTCTGGGTCAACCAGCTGGACGGCAACGGCAGCGTGCTGCAAAGCGAGCAGTTCAAGCAGAGCAACAGCAACGTCAAGGGTGGGCAGCTGACCTTCCTTGACGGCGGGCACCTGGCGCTGCTGCTGAAGGTGACCCCACCGGGCACGCCGAAGATGCCGGTAATGGACCCGGAGATGATGGAGCAGTGATGTGAGCAGCGGCGATGCGCAGCAACTGCTGAGGGCCCACCCCGGCTGGGTGAAGTTCATCGAGGCTGGCGCACTGGCACGAGGCCGCAATTATGCGGCCCAAGAGCGGACGCGCATCCTGTCGCAGCATGGCGCAACGGTCGAGGCAATCTGCAAGGGCTCGGCCGGCCAGACCTACCAGCAGACCATCCAGCTGCTCGTCAATCACGGTGACCTGCGCGTGTTCGGGCGCTGCTCCTGCCCCGTCGGGCTCAACTGCAAGCACTGCATTGCAGCGCTGCTGCAACTACAGGACGGAACAGACGGCCTTGACGCTGCAGCCCCGCCGGAGCAGGCCGCGCTTTCGCTGCCACCGGACCTCAACCTGTGGGTCCAGGCACTCGAGTCGCCGTCCCAACCCGCGGCCTCCCGCGAACCCGCACGCAAAGGCCCGGCAATCTATTACCGTATTCACCTGGATCATGAGCAATGGCGGCTCGAACCGATCAAAGGCACCCGGCAAACAGACGGCACACTGAAGATCGGTCGCATCACATCAATGCCCGAGATGATCTACTACACCCCCCGCTATGTCACGGAGGACGACGCCCGACTGTTGCGCCTGATCGATGCCCGCAGCAAGACGATTACGCCCGTGGTGCAACTGGAAGGCAAGCAGGGCGCGGAGCTCTACAGCTACGCCCTGGCCACTGATCGCCTGCTGTTCGAAGACGACGCTGCGCCACTGTCTCCCGGGCCGGAGCTGCATGCCGAGTTCCGCTGGGTCAGGCTGGACAATGGCAGCTACCGCGGCGCCTGGTATCACGATGGCCACTTGCAGCTGCAGGTACTGCCCATCGAGCCCATGTACTATGTGGACAGGCATTCGCATCAGACCGGCACACTGCGCCATGACCTCGACCCCTTCATTGCCAGCCAGCTCGCACGTGCACCTGTTGTTCCCGAACACCTGGTCGTTCCCTTGAGCCATCGATTGAACGCCTTGAACCGCCACGTCCCTACCCCCACAGCCGTGAGCACCCGGCAAATCGAAGACCTCACGCCAAGAGGGAGGCTGACCCTCGGCAGCCTCGAATTCAGTGCCTACATGCCCAAGACCGGCCGCATGCAACGGCAGATGCAACACCGCGCCGCGCTGGCATTCGACTACGACGGCCTGCACGCCAGCGGCAGCGACGACAAACCGCTGACCCGCCTGGTCGGCGACACCAGCCAGCGCATCCGCCGCCAGCCACAGGCCGAGCAGGCGCTGCGCAAGGTGCTTCGCGACCTCGGTTTCAAGCCCGCCACCCGGCAGAGCAAGGCATTGCCCGACAGCGCTGGCGAGATGCTCCAGCTTCCCGACGACGAAGCCTGGCTGCGTTTCGCCCGCGCAGGCCTGCCACGCTTGCGCGAGGCAGGCTGGGACATCGACATCCAGCGCGACTTCGCCTTCAACCTGCAGGAGGTTGACGACTGGTACGCCAGCATCGACGAGGCGCCCGGCCATGAATGGTTCGACCTGGAACTGGGCATCGTGGTCGATGGCCAGCGTCACAGTTTGCTACCGATCGTGCTGCAACTGCTGCGCAGCAACCCGGAACTGCTGCGCCCCAGTGAACTGGCCCGGCGCAGCGATGACGAGCACCTGCTGCTCGACCTCAACCGCGGGCGCCTGGACACCCCGGCCTTGCGTGTCGCCCTGCCCTACGGGCGGATCAAGGCGGTCATGGGCACCCTTGGCGAGCTGTACCTGCACGAAGATGCCACCGGCCCATCGCTGCGCCTGGACCGCGCCGATGCCGCGCGCCTGAACGAGATCGAAGGGCTGCCACTGCATTGGGAAGGCGGCGAGCATGTGCGCGATCTCGGCCGCCGCCTGCGCGATGCCCGCGACCTGCAGGTGCAACCACCGGCCGGCCTGCAAGCCAGCCTGCGCCCTTACCAGCAACAGGGCTTGAACTGGCTGCAGGCGCTACGAGAAATGGGCACCGGCGGCATCCTGGGCGACGACATGGGCCTGGGCAAGACCTTGCAGGCCCTGGCGCACCTGCTGCTGGAAAAGGAGTCCGGTCGCCTGAGTGCACCGGCCTTGGCCATCATGCCCACCAGCCTGATACCGAACTGGCTCGACGAAGCGCAACGCTTCGCCCCCGGCCTGCGGGTATTGGCCCTGCACGGGCCAGGGCGCAGCAAGCATTTCGCCAACCTGCACGCCTATGACGTGGTGCTGACCACCTATGCCCTGGCCCCCCGCGACCTCGAACACCTGCGCGCCCAGCGCTGGCACGTACTGGTGCTGGACGAGGCGCAGAACATCAAGAGCAGCACCAGCAAAGCCGCCCTTGCCGTCTGCGAACTGCAGGCCGGGCAGCGCCTGTGTCTGACCGGCACGCCGATGGAGAACAACCTCGGCGAGCTGTGGTCGCTCTTCCACTTCCTCATGCCTGGCTGGCTGGGCGACCAGAAGCGCTTCAACCAGGACTACCGCACCCCGATCGAGCGCCACGGCGACGGCGAGCGCATGGCCCACCTGGCCAAGCGCATCCGCCCGTTCCTGCTGCGCCGCACCAAGGAGCAGGTGGCCACCGAGCTGCCGGCCAAGACCGAGATGGTGCACTGGGTCGAGCTCAGCGATGCCCAGCGTGACACCTACGAGGCCGTGCGGGTGGCCATGGACAAGAAGGTCCGCGACGAAATCGCCCGCAATGGTGCCGCACGCAGCCAGATCGTCATCCTCGACGCCCTGCTCAAGCTGCGCCAGGTATGTTGCGACCTGCGCCTGGTCAAAGGCGTGGAAAGCAAAGGCAACCAGGCGGACAAGGGCAAGCTGGGCGCGCTGCTGGAAATGCTCGACGAGCTGCTCAGCGAAGGGCGCCGGGTACTGCTGTTTTCGCAGTTCACCTCGATGCTGGCGCTGATCGAGGAGGAACTGCACAAGCGCAAGATCCGCTACAGCCTGCTGACCGGAGATACCCGTGACCGGCGCACGCCGGTACAGCAATTCCAGCAGGGTGACAGCGAAGTGTTCCTGATCAGCCTCAAGGCGGGGGGCGTGGGTTTGAACCTGACGGCCGCAGACACGGTGATCCACTTCGACCCCTGGTGGAACCCGGCCAGCGAGAATCAGGCCACCGACCGCGCCTACCGCATTGGCCAGGACAAGCCAGTGTTCGTGTTCAAGCTGATCACCCGGGGCACGGTGGAAGAGAAGATCCAGCTGTTGCAGCAGGAGAAGGCGGCGCTGGCAGCGAGCCTGCTCGATGGCGGGCAGGCCGGGCAATGGCGGCTGGGGGATGAAGAGATCGAGGCACTGTTTGCGCCGCTGCCCGGGAAGCGCGGGCGCTAGCCCAGAATCCTCCACTGCCTGTACCGGCCTCTTCGCGGGCACGCCCGCTCCCACAGGCATATCAGTGCCCTCAAGGGCGGTGCCGTACCTGTGGGAGCGGGTTTACCCGCGAAGGAGCCGGCACAGATACAACACTAATTTCGAAACCAGCGCTGCACCTGTGGGAGCGGGCGTGCCCGCGAAGGGGCCGGCGCGGTCAATCGACCAACTGCGCCTCCCGCAACGCCCCCAACGCCTCCAGCCACCGCGGCTGCTGGCGATAATCCGTCCGCGCAAACCCTTGCCCACGCATCCGTGCAATCCGTGGCGAGGGCTTGACCTTCATTCGCTGCGCCGCACTCAACGCCAGCTCCGCCGCTGCCCGGTCATTGCACACCAGGCCCATGTCACAGCCAGCGCTCAACGCCGCTTCGATCCGGCTAGCCGCATCCCCGACCACATGCGCGCCAGCCATCGACAGGTCGTCACTGAAGATCACCCCGTCAAAGCCCAACTCGCCACGCAGGATATCCTGCAACCAGCGCCGCGAGAAGCCCGCCGGCTGGTTGTCGACCTGTGGGTAGATGACATGCGCCGGCATCACTGCCGCCAATTGCCCGCTCAGGCGGGTGAACGGCACCAGGTCGGCCTGACGCAGTTGTTCAAGGCTGCGCTCATCCGTGGGAATGGCCACATGCGAGTCCGCTTCGGCCCAGCCATGGCCCGGGAAATGTTTGCCACACGCCGCCATGCCCGCCGCGTTCATGCCGCGGATGAACGCCCCGGCCAGTTGCGTGGCACGCAGCGGGTCACCCTCGAAGGCGCGGCTGCCGACCACCGCACTGCGCTGGTAGTCCAGGTCGAGCACCGGGGCAAAGCTGAGGTCCAGGCCAACCGCCAACACCTCGGTCGCCATCAGCCAGCCGCACTGCTCGGCCAGGTATTCGGCGTTGTCGTTGTCAGCCAGCGCGCGCATGGCTGGCAGGCGCACGAAACCCTGGCGCAAGCGCTGCACGCGACCGCCTTCCTGGTCCACCGCCAGGATCAGGTCGGGGCGTATGGCACGAATGGAGGCGCACAGCTCACGCACCTGGCGCGGGCTGTCGACGTTACGGGCAAAGATGATCAGGCCGGCCACTTCAGGCTGGCGTAGCAGGTGACGGTCTTCGGCGGTCAGCCATTTACCGGCGATATCCACCATCAAGGAGCCTTGCAGGCTGACAGTCATGGGAAATCCTTCATTGGAGACTGAGAGAAGCCCACTGGGGGCAAGCGGCCTGCTCGATGCGCACCAGGCAATGCGCCGGCACCCGCTCGAACAGGCTGAGCAAATCGGTGTTGCGCAGGCGTATGCAGCCATGGGACAGCGCTACGCCCATGGGTTCCGTATCCGGGGTGCCGTGCAGGTAGATATAGCGGCGGAAGGTATCGACCGCGCCAAGGCGATTGACCCCGGGCTCGCAACCGCTGAGCCAGAGGATGCGGGTAAGGATCCAGTCCCGCCCGGGGTACTGCGCCTGCAACGCCGGCGACCACACCTCGCCGGTCCAGCGCCGCCCGGCCAGTACCGCATTCAACGGCAGGCCTGCGCCGATCTTTGCCCGCACCTGGTGCAAGCCGCAAGGCGTGCAGCCCGAGCCGTTGCGCTCGCCGGCACCGTTGCGCGCGGTGGAAACCGGCAGGCGCAGGCATAGCTGGCCACGGCTGAAACCGTACAGGCACTGGTCGGCAAGGGAAATGTGCAGCAGATCGAGATCGGACATGGGCGCTAGCTTAGCCGAAGCGCCCTGCCCCGCCCAGCCTTCAGGCTTTGGCGGTGATGGTAGCGGACTTGCTGCGCGGGCGTAACTGGGCGGTGGCCATGGCCTCGTCGGTAACGCCACTATCGGCACGCATGCCGGCCGCCAGGAAAGGCACCATCAGGCGCATTACCTGCTCGATCGAGGTGTTGATGCCGAAGTCGGTTTCGGCGATCGCGCGCAGGGCCTTGATACCGGACATGCTGAAGGCTGCGGCACCAAGCATGAAGTGCACCCGCCAGAACAGCTCAAGCGGTGGGATACGCGGCGCGGCCTCGTTGACCAGCAGCATGTAGCGGCGGAACACCTTCCCGTACATGTCTTCCAGGTACCGCCGCAGGTGGCCCTGGCTCTGGCTGAAGGCCAGGCCCAGCAGGCGCATGAAGATCGACAGGTCGTTGTTGCTGCGTGGCTGCACGGCCAGGGCCTGTTCCACCAGCATTTCCAGCAGCTCTTCGAGGCTGGGCTTGTGCTCCGGCTTTGCCTGGCGCCGCTCCAGCTCGCGCTCGAGGCTGGCGCAGAATGGCCCGAGGAAGCGCGAGAACACTGCCTGGATCAGGGCCTTCTTGGAACCGAAGTGATAGTTGACCGCCGCCAGGTTGACCCCGGCCTTGCTGGTAATCAGCCGCAACGAGGTTTCGGCGAACCCCCTTTCCGCGAACAGCTGCTCGGCAGCATCGAGAATGCGTTCAACGGTTTCCGATTGGGCCATGACTACTCCGACTACTCCGCCAGACAAACAGGTGTTTGAAACATACGTTTCAGCCCTGCTTCTGTCAAGGCTCGGTGACCGGTCGGTCGCCATTAAAAGGCGACGCGCTTCACGCTGCAAGCCTCAAAACAGCAGCGGCGCACGCCGGGGCCTGCAGCAGCGTTTCGCAGTTTTCTTGCTGCCGGTAGCTTGCAGCGCATCCAGTACTGTATATAATCCCAGGCACTGTACAAAAAGACAGAGCGCCCAACATGTTGAAACTGACGCCACGCCAAGCCGAAATTCTCGCGTTCATCAAGCGTTGCCTGGAAGACAACGGCTTCCCGCCAACCCGCGCCGAGATCGCTCAGGAGCTGGGCTTCAAGTCGCCCAACGCCGCCGAGGAACACCTCAAGGCCCTCGCCCGCAAGGGCGCGATCGAAATGACCCCGGGCGCCTCTCGCGGCATTCGCATCCCTGGCCTGGAGGCCAAGGCCGAAGAAAGCGGCCTGCCGATCATCGGCCGGGTCGCCGCCGGTGCGCCGATCCTTGCCGAACAGCACATCGAGCAATCCTGCAATATCAGCCCCGACTTTTTCCACCCCCAGGCCGACTATCTGTTGCGCGTGCACGGCATGAGCATGAAGGACGTCGGTATCTTCGATGGCGACCTGCTGGCGGTGCATACCTGCCGCGAAGCACGCAACGGCCAGATCGTCGTGGCGCGTATCGGCGACGAAGTCACCGTCAAGCGTTTCAAGCGTGAAGGCAGCAAGGTCTGGTTGCTTGCCGAAAACCCCGAATTCGCCCCTATCGAAGTCGACCTGAAAGAACAGGAACTGGTGATCGAGGGTTTGAGCGTCGGCGTCATTCGCCGCTGATCCAGGAGGCGTCATGCAGCAGTTCATTCACGCACCCGAGCAAGCCCAGTTGCCATTGTTCGAAGCATTCCTCGCCCAGCCAGTCTTGCCAGGCCTGAAAACCACTGAACTGGCACGCAAGAGCAGCCAGCCCGAGCTGTTCAGCGAACTGTCGCTACGCGGTGCTCCCGGGCACTGCCACAGCCTGCTGGCACCGGTACTGCGCGAGCTGAGCGAAGAGGACGAGGCCCGCTGGCTGACCTTGATCGCTCCGCCTTCGAGCCTGACCCAGGCCTGGCTGCGCGACGCCGGGCTCAACCGTGAACGCATCCTGCTGCTGCACCCTCGCGGCAATCAAAGCCCGCTGCAACTGGCCTGCGAAGCGCTGCGCCTGGGCCGCAGCCACACCGTGGTCAGCTGGCTCGGCAATGTGAATGCCACGGCACGCCAGCAATTGCTGCGTGCCGCCAGCGCCGGAAACGCACAAAGCCTGAACATCCGCCTCGGCTGATGTTCAGGCTTTGCCTGTTGCTACATGACACCTGATGCCGCGCTGCCTGTCAGTGCAGCACGCGCGGCCCCTCATCGCGCTCGAGTTCGCCATCCATCAGGCGACCGGCCATTTGCACGCCCACACTGAGCATGGCCTTGGCCACTTCCACATGTTGACCCTGCAGGAACGCCTTGGCGTCTTCCGAGAAATCCAAGGTTACCAGAGAGCCCTCATCCTCGGCGCGACGCAGTTCGATGCGGCCATCAGGCAACTCGACAATTTCCAGAAACGACGTAGACATAAATGGCAGTTCTCCGCGAAAGGCCAGCATTGTACCAGCCGTAGCGGTTATCAGCACTCACTCAACGCATCACGGAAACGTCTTACAAGGCCCTTGAGGTTGCTGCGCCAGCTTTCCAATTCCGCACGTGACAGCGCCGGATGCTCGGGTTCATCGAGATTGACGGCCTGAATGAGCGGCTGGGTAACATCGGTTTTCGGTGTTTTCTTCGCGACCGGTGGTCGGAACAAATCGGCATAAGCACCTAGCATCTGTGCCAGCCAGGTTTCACGCTGGCGGGCCAGTTCCAGCAGCTCGGCCACTTCCGGGATGGCGATGCCGTTCAGGGCGTCGTCGGCCAGCGCTTGCTCGACAGTAGCAACGACAGGCAAGCGGTAGAAGCCACCAATCTCATGGCACAGCCCCAGCAGCGCGCCGTACAGGTGAAACAGCGCCGATTCACGCTCAGCCTGGACCAGGCCCTGGGCGTTCATCGCCTGGCTTTGCTCGGCCTTGGCCATGGACTCCAGGGCGAGGCCGGCGAAGAACAGTTTCTGGTTGGTGCGGGTGTAGAGTTCCTGGGCCATCTCGGTGCCCTCCCATAAGGCTGCAAGGCGGATAGCTGCATCATAAATGATTAGGGCCGCAAAGCGGCCCCAATCACAGCACTGAAGGATCAGCGCTTGTCTTCAACCTTCCAGGCACCACCGTCGTAGAACGCCTTCCAGCCGGTCGGCTTGCCATCGACTTCAGACTGCACGTACTGCTCCTTGGTCTTGCGGCTGTAGCGGATCACCGCAGGCCGGCCGTCCGGATCCTTCTGCGGTGCATCGCACAGGAAGTGGTACTTAGGATCGATCTCGTGCTTGTGCGGCACGATTTCCAGCACCAGCGGCGCACGCGTCTCACGGTTCTTGGGGAACTGGCTGGCAGCCAGGAACAGCCCCGAAGCGCCATCACGCAGCACGTAGGTGTCGTCGACCTTCTCGCACTTGAGCTCAGGCATATCCACCTTGTCCATCTTCGGTGGCGCTGCCTCGCCGCTCTTGAGCAGTTTGCGGGTGTTCTTGCAGGCCGGGTTGGTGCAACCGAAGAACTTGCCGAAACGGCCAGTCTTCAACTGCATCTCGCTGCCGCACTTGTCGCACTCCAGGCTCGGCCCTTCGTAGCCCTTGATGCGATAGTTGCCTTCTTCGATCTCATATCCGGCGCAATCCGGGTTGTTACCGCAGATGTGCAGCTTGTGCTTCTCGTCCAGCAGGTAGGCATCCATCGCCGTGGCGCAGATCGGGCAGCGGTGCTTGCCCAGCAGCACACGGGATTCCGATTCACCCTCGTCGTCGGCGGCAATCTCATCGCCCGGCACCAGGTTAACGGTAGCCTTGCAGCGCTCTTTCGGCGGCAGGCTGTAGCCCGAGCAGCCGAGGAATACGCCGGTCGAGGCAGTACGAATCATCATCGGGCGGCCACATTCCTTGCACGGAATGTTGGTCATGGTCGGCTGGTTGGCGCGCATGCCGTCTTCGCTGGACTCGGCAGTCTGCAGCTTCTTGCTGAAGTCGCCATAGAACTCGTCGAGCACGTTCTTCCAGTCACGCTCACCCTGGGCCACGTCGTCGAGGTTCTCTTCCATGTCGGCGGTAAAACCGTAGTCCATCAGGTTGGAGAAGCTCTCGGACAGGCGCTCAGTGACGATGTCGCCCATCTTTTCCGAGTAGAAGCGGCGGTTGTGCAGGGTCACATAGCCACGGTCCTGGATGGTCGAGATGATAGCCGCGTAGGTCGACGGACGGCCGATGCCGCGCTTCTCCATTTCCTTGACCAGGCTGGCTTCGGTGAAGCGTGCCGGTGGCTTGGTGAAATGCTGGCTCGGGTCGATCTGGATCAGCTTCAGCGCTTCACCCTGGACCATCTCCGGCAACACATCGTCTTCGCCCGGCTTGCTCTGCTGCGGCAGCACACGGGTGTAACCGTCGAACTTGAGGATACGGCCCTTGGCCCGCAGCTCGAAGTCGCCAGCAGCCACGGTGACGCTGGTGGACAGGTACTGCGCCGGCGGCATCTGGCAGGCCAGGAACTGACGCCAGATCAGCTCGTACAGGCGCTCGGCGTCACGCTCCATGCCACTGAGCTTGGTCGGGTGGGTGTTGACGTCGGAAGGACGAATCGCTTCGTGCGCCTCCTGGGCGCCCTCCTTGCTGCCATACACCAGCGGCGCATCCGGCAGGTACTGCTTGCCGAATTCACGCTCGATGTAGCTGCGCGCCATGTCCAAGGCGTCGGCCGACAGGTTGGTCGAGTCGGTACGCATGTAGGTGATGTAGCCGGCTTCGTACAAGCGCTGGGCCATCATCATGGTTTTCTTCACACCGAAGCCCAGGCGGTTGCTGGCGGCTTGCTGCAAGGTGGAGGTAATGAACGGCGCCGACGGCTTGCTGCTGGTCGGGCGGTCTTCGCGCTTGACCACGCTGTAGCTGGAGGCCTTGAGCTTTGCCAGCGCAGCCATGGCCTGGGCTTCGTTCAGCGGCTTGAAGGCCTCGCCCTTCTCGCGCGCCACTTCGAAGCGCACCTTGGCGTTCTTGGCCGTGCCCAGGTCGGCGTGGATTTCCCAGTACTCTTCGGGGATGAACGCGCGGATCTCGCGCTCGCGCTCCACCACCAGCTTTACCGCCACCGACTGCACACGGCCGGCGGACAGGCCGCGGGCAATCTTGGCCCACAGCAGAGGCGAGACCATGTAGCCGACCACACGGTCAAGGAAGCGCCGCGCCTGCTGGGCATTGACCCGGTCGATATCCAGCTCGCCCGGCTGCGAGAAGGCATCCTGGATGGCCTTCTTGGTGATTTCGTTGAACACCACGCGCTTGTAGCGGCTGTCGTCGCCGCCGATGGCCTCGCGCAGGTGCCAGGCAATGGCTTCTCCTTCGCGGTCCAAGTCGGTTGCGAGATAGATGGTGTCGGCATCCTTGGCCAGGCGGCGCAGCTCTTCGATCACCTTTTCCTTGCCGGGCAGGATCTCGTACTTGGCCTTCCAGCCGTGGTCAGGGTCGACGCCCATGCGTGCGACCAGCTGGCGACGGGCCTTTTCCTTCGGCGACAGCGCCGGAGCCTCACCCGCGGCCTTGCCACGCTTGGCGGTCGGCTCTTTGCTGGCGCTGGCCGAACCGCTGGTGGGGAGGTCTCGGATATGGCCGATACTCGACTTCACCACGTACTGGTTGCCCAGGTACTTGTTGATGGTCTTGGCCTTGGCCGGGGATTCCACAATGACCAGCGATTTGCCCATGGATCGGAGTATTCCTGAATCTGAAGATAAAAAACGCGTCAGGTGCCAGACGCGGCACCGCTATATATAGTGGCAAAAGTGCGAGGTCAAGTTCGGACTATCACGCTTGCGACTTGCCCGGCAGCCCGGACAGCCCCTCTTCGGCCTTGACCAAAGCAAAGCGTGGCACCTGCTCGCCGTCAACCTCGACGGACTCCTGGAACATCGAAAGTGGCCGTACCCAGAAGCTGTAATCACCATACAGGCATTGGTAGAACACCATCCACTCTTCGCTTTCGGAGTGCCGTGCAACACTGAAGACACGGTACTCAGGCCCTTTGTAATGCCGGTATATGCCTGGTTGTATCTGCATGTTGCCCACCCTCTTGAAAAAAACCTGAAAAAAACAAAACCGGGGCACAAGGCCCCGGTCGCTGTCCCTCAACGCGATCAGACGCGTTCGAAGACAGTGGTGATACCTTGGCCGAGGCCGACACACATGGTCGCCACCCCCAGAGTACCGCCATTCTGCTTCATGACGTTGAGCAGGGTGCCGGAAATCCGTGCCCCGGAGCAACCGAACGGGTGGCCCAAGGCAATGGCGCCGCCGTGCAGGTTAACCTTCTCATCCATCTTGTCGAGCACTTTCAGATCTTTCAGCACTGGCAGGGCCTGTGCAGCGAAGGCTTCGTTGAGTTCGATGAAGTCGATGTCGGCCATGCTCAGGCCGGCACGCTTGAGGGCTTTCTGGGTCGATGGCACCGGGCCGTAGCCCATGATCGCCGGGTCGACACCGGCCACTGCCATGGCACGGATGACGGCCAACGGCTGGATGCCAAGGTCCATGGCGCGCTGGCCGGACATGACGATCATGCACGAGGCACCGTCGGTGATCTGCGACGAGGTACCGGCAGTGACGGTACCACCCTTGGGGTTGAACGCCGGCTTGAGCGAGGCCAGGCCTTCGAGGGTGGTTTCCGGGCGAATGGTTTCGTCGAAGTCGAATACCTTGAGGAAGCCGTTCTCGTCATAGCCCTGCATCGGGATGATTTCGTCCTTGAACTTGCCTTCGACCGTGGCCTTGTGGGCCAGCTGGTGCGAACGCAGGCCGAACAGGTCCTGCTGCTCACGGGTGATGCCGTGCATCTTGCCGAGCATTTCCGCAGTCAGGCCCATCATCCCCGAGGCCTTGGCGGCGTGCAGGGACAGGTGCGGGTTGGGATCCACGCCATGCATCATGCTGACGTGACCCATGTGCTCCACGCCACCGACCACGAACACATCACCGTTACCGGTCATGATGGCCTGGGCGGCAGTGTGCAGCGCACTCATCGACGAGCCGCACAGGCGGCTGACGGTCTGCGCTGCGGAGGTGTGCGGGATCTGGGTCATCAGCGAGGCCATGCGGGCGATGTTCCAGCCCTGCTCCAGGGTCTGGTTGACGCAGCCCCAGATCACGTCCTCGACCTCTTTCGGGTCGACCTTGTCGTTGCGTTCCAGCAGCTTGCTGATCAGGTGCGCCGACATGTCTTCGGCGCGGGTATTGCGGTGCATGCCACCCTTGGAGCGGCCCATTGGCGTGCGACCGAAGTCGACAATCACCACGTCTCTTGGATTCAGGCTCATATCAAATCTCTCGCTCTAGCTGGTTGACCGCTCAGTTGAAGAAGCGCTGGCCGTTCTTGGCCATTTCACGCAGCTTGGCGGTCGGGTGGTACAGCGGCCCCAGGTCGGCGTACTGATCGGCCAGGGCAACGAATTCGGCCACACCGATCGAGTCGATGTAGCGCAGCGCGCCACCGCGGAAGGGAGGGAAGCCAATGCCATAGACCAGGCCCATGTCGGCTTCGGCAGCGGTTTCGACGATGCCGTCTTCCAGGCAGCGCACAGTCTCCAGGCACAGCGGGATCATCATCCAGTTGATGATGTCTTCGTCGCTGACTTCACGCTGCTCGAAGACGATCGGCTTGAGCACGTCGAGCACGCTGGCGTCGGCGACCTTCTTCGGCTTGCCGCGCTTGTCGGTTTCGTAGGCGTAGAAGCCTTTGCCATTCTTCTGGCCCAGGCGGTTGGCCTCGTACAGGGCGTCGACGGCCGAGCGACGCTCGTCCTTCATGCGGTCCGGGAAGCCTTCGGCCATCACGTCACGACCGTGGTGGCCGGTGTCGATGCCGACCACGTCCATCAGGTACGCCGGGCCCATCGGCCAGCCGAACTTTTCCATGACCTTGTCGATACGCACGAAGTCGACACCGGCACTGACCAGCTTGGCGAAACCGCCGAAGTACGGGAACAGCACGCGGTTGACCAGGAAGCCCGGGCAGTCGTTGACCACGATCGGGTTCTTGCCCATTTTCTTGGCGTAGGCCACGGTGGTGGCGACCGCCACGTCACTGGACTTCTCGCCACGGATGACTTCCACCAGCGGCATCATGTGCACCGGGTTGAAGAAGTGCATGCCGACGAAGTTTTCCGGGCGCTTGAGCGCCTTGGCCAGCAGGTTGATGGAAATGGTCGAGGTGTTCGAGGCGAGGATCGCATCGTCCTTCACCTGGCCTTCGACTTCGGCCAGCACGGCCTGCTTGACCTTCGGGTTCTCGACCACCGCCTCGACGACGATGTCGACATTGGCGAAATCGCCATAGGACAGGGTCGGGCGAATGGCGTTGAGCGCCTCGGCCATCTTGGCCGGGGTCAGGCGGCCCTTCTCGACGCGGTTGCCAAGCAGCTTGGCAGCCTCGTTCAGGCCCAGCTGGATGGCTTCTTCGCGGATGTCCTTCATCAGGATCGGGGTGCCCTTGACCGCCGACTGGTAGGCGATGCCGCCACCCATGATACCGGCGCCGAGCACGGCCGCCTGCTTCACGTCGTGGGCGATTTCGTCGTGGGCCTTGGCCTTGCGCTTGAGTTCCTGGTCGTTCAGGAACAGGCCGACCAGGCTTTCGGCAACCGAGGTCCTGGCCAGTTTGGCAAAGCCTGCTGCTTCCACTTCCAGGGCTTTGTCACGGCCGAAGTTGGCGGCCTTCTGGATGGTCTTGATGGCTTCGACCGGTGCCGGGTAGTTCGGGCCGGCCTGGCCAGCGACGAAGCCCTTGGCGGTCTCGAAGGCCATCATCTGCTCGATGGCGTTGAGCTTGAGCTTTTCCAGCTTGGGCTGGCGCTTGGCCTTGTAGTCCAGTTCGCCACTGATGGCGCGCTTGATCAGGTCGAGCGCACCGGCCATCAGCAGTTCAGGCGCGACAACGGCATCCACAGCCCCGACTTTCAGCGCGTCTTCGGCACGGTTTTCCTTACCGGCGGCGATCCACTCGATGGCATTGTCCGGACCGATCAGGCGCGGCAGGCGCACGGTGCCGCCGAAGCCCGGGTAGATACCCAGCTTGACTTCCGGCAGGCCGATCTTGGCGCTGCTGGACATGACCCGGTAGTCGGCGGCCAGGCACATTTCCAGGCCACCGCCCAGGGCGATGCCGTTGATGGCGGCCACAGTCGGCACTTCGAGGTCTTCGAAGGCGTTGAAAATGCGGTTGGCTTCCAGGTTGCCGGCGACCAGTTCGGCCTCGGGCAGCTTGAAGTTGTCGACGAACTCGGTGATGTCGGCGCCGACGATGAACACGTCCTTGCCACTGCTGACGATCACGCCCTTGACCGAGGCGTCGGCCTGGATGGCATCGACGGCCTGGCGAAGCTCGTTCAGGGTAAGGCGGTTGAACTTGTTGACGGACTCACCCTTGAGGTCGAACTTGAGCTCGACGATGCCACTTTCAAGAGCCTTAACCGTGATGGCTTTACCTTCGTAAATCATCAACTGATCTCCACGATATGGAAGCTGAACGTACACGCCGATCGCTGCAGCAAAAGCAGGCCTAGCTGCCCTGCCCCAGGCACACCCGTCAGCGCGCTATTCGGAAGTATGGCTTGGCGCGCTGACATACAAACGCTCAATTCATACGCCCGTTTGATTTGGGTGTGCACACATTCTCCGAAAAGATCGGCGTTGTCAAATGCTCACGAGCCGGGTGAAAACGCGACTTTCCAGTCATTTTGTATCGCTCAGGTACAAAACATGATGACAGTGATCGCTGACCATTCATGTCAGCGATTGACCATAGGCGACGGTGAAGCGCGGTGTTTTTCAGCTTGCGCGACAATGCCTGGCGGCTACACTGCCACTTGCTTGATGAATACCCGGCCTGCCTGGCCTTTTCTGCGCAGCAGAACGCAAAGCGGCGACTTGGCACCCTATCCCTTCAGGGGAATGCCAAGCCGCCGCTTTGTCGTTACAGAGGTTCCACAGCGCCGCATAGCCTTGTAGGAGCGGCCTTGTGTCGCGATGGGCCGCAGAGCGGCCCCGGCAATTTCAGCTATGGCGCAAAAAACCGGGGCCGCTGCGCGCCCCATCGCGACACAAGGCCGCTCCTACAGGGCCCGTGCATGACAGGCCTCAGGCCAGCGTTTCGAGGACGTAGGCAACATCCTGCAACACAGCCGTATCGCCACGCTCGGTCCAGTACAGGGCAATCATCCGCGCATCGGCTTCGACCTTGTAGACGCTCGCGGGCAAGCGCGCCAAGGGCTCCATGAACCGTGGGTCTTCACATGGCTCGCGCCACTGGTTCCACCACACCCCGGGGCTGATCTGCCAGAAGCTGAAGCTGTCCTCATGCCCGCGACGGCGCGCCCGATGGTATTGCGGGCATGGGCTTGGCGCTGGCCTTTCCAGCCAGTGCGGCCACTGCTGCGGCGCCAACTGCATGGCCAGGCCCATGCGCCGCGCCTCCAGGCGCAGCTTCATCTGCTCGCTCTGCTTGCGCGAGGTGCGCAACCAGGAAAGCGGGCTGAGAATCAGCGCAAGGATTGACACCACCAGCAATACCGTCATATCAGTAGTTCCCATAAAACGTTGCAAATGAGCCGGTTAGCCATTTTTCACGGAAGACCCGCCCGAAAGCGACCATACTTCTTCTATCGCGATTGTCAGGAGTTCCGCTCATGCAATACGAACATCTTCTGGTCGCCGTCGACCTGACCGAAGAATGCGACCCGGTGATCAAACGCGCCATGGCGCTGGCGACACCGTCAAATGCCAAGGTTTCACTGGTACATATCGTCGAGCCGATGGCCATGGCGTTCGGCGGTGACGTACCCATGGACCTGTCGCAACTGCAACAGCAGCAGTTCGACCAGGCCAAGGAGCGCATGGAACGCCTGTTCAACAAGTACCCGGACATCCACCGCGGCGACTCGCACCTGACCTATGGCCAGCCGCGCCAGGAAATCCACCAGCTGGCCAAGGACCAGAAGTGCGACCTGATCGTGGTCGGCAGCCACGGCCGCCATGGGCTGGCGTTGCTGCTGGGTTCCACGGCCAATGATGTGCTGCATGGCGCGCCGTGCGATGTGCTGGCGGTAAGGCTGCAGAAAAAAGAATGATTTGACCTGTACCGGCCCTTTCGCGGGCTTGCCCGCTCCCACAGGGACTGCACAGAGCTGAAAATCTGTGGAGGACCTGTGGGAGCGGGCAAGCCCGCGAAGACGCCGGCCCAGGCTGACGCCGATCAGCCTTCCAGCTCGGCCCAGCGCTCGACCAGCACATCCAGCTCGGCCTGTAGCTTCTCGATCTTCGCCAGCACTGCCGAGGTTTCCGCAATCGGCCGCTGATAGAAGCCCGCCGCATTCACCTCTTCCTGAGCTTCGGCCATGCGCTGCTCCAGTTCGTCGATCTGCCCAGGCAGCATCTCCAGCTCGCGCTGCAGCTTGTAGCTGAGCTTCTTCTTCGAGGCATCGGCCGCCGCAACAACCGGCGCCGGTGCAGGCTTGGCCTCGACCTTTTCGACCACCGCGCTGTTGAGCTCGGACTTGCCGCCCTTGCTCTCGGTCACGCCCAGCAACTTCGGCGAACCACCCTGGCGGATCCAGTCTTCATAACCCCCCACGTACTCGCGCACCTTGCCCTCGCCCTCGAACACCAGGGTGCTGGTGACGACGTTATCGAGGAAGGCCCGGTCGTGGCTGACCATCAGCACGGTACCCTTGTAGTTGGACAGCACCTCTTCGAGCAGCTCGAGGGTTTCCACGTCCAGGTCGTTGGTCGGTTCGTCCAGCACCAGCAGGTTGGCCGGCTTGCTGAACAACTTGGCCAGCAACAGCCGTGCGCGTTCGCCACCGGACAGCGCCTTGACCGGCGTACGGGCACGCTGCGGGCTGAACAGGAAATCGCCCAGGTAGCTCAGCACGTGGCGGTTCTGGCCATCGATCTCGATGAAGTCGCGGCCTTCGGCCAGGTTGTCGATCACCGTCTTTTCCAGGTCGAGCTGGTGGCGCATCTGGTCGAAGTAGGCCACTTCCAGCTTGGTCCCGCGCTCGACCTTGCCCGAGGTCGGCTGCAGGTCGCCGAGCATCAGCTTGAGCAAGGTGGTCTTGCCGGTACCGTTGGCACCCAGCAGGCCGATGCGGTCCTCGCGCTGCAGGACCATGGAAAAATCCTTCACCAGCATCGGCCCGTCCGGGTGATGGAAGCTGACGTTCTCCAGCACCATCACCTGCTTGCCAGACTTTTCCGCCGCCTCGATCTGGATGTTGGCCTTGCCCTGGCGCTCGCGGCGTTCGCTGCGCTCCACACGCAAAGCCTTGAGTGCGCGCACCCGGCCTTCATTGCGCGTACGGCGGGCCTTGATGCCCTGGCGGATCCATACCTCTTCCTGGGCCAGGCGCTTGTCGAACAGCGCGTTGGCGGTTTCCTCGGCGGCCAGCGCGGCCTCCTTGTGCACCAGGAAGCTGGCATAGTCACCGTTCCAGTCGATCAGGCCGCCACGGTCCAGCTCGAGGATGCGGGTGGCCAGGTTCTGCAGGAAGGACCGGTCGTGGGTAATGAACAGCACCGCGCCGTTGAAGCCGCGCAGGGCCTCTTCGAGCCAAGCGATGGCACCGATGTCCAGGTGGTTGGTCGGCTCATCGAGCAGCAGCAGGTCCGGCTCCGACACCAGTGCCTGGGCCAGGAGCACACGGCGGCGCCAGCCACCGGACAGCTCGGCCAGGGTCTTGTCGGCCGGCAACTGCAGGCGGCTGAGGGTGCTTTCCACCACCTGCTGCAGGCGCCAGCCGTCACGGGCTTCCAGCTCGTGTTGCACGTGCATGAGTTTTTCCAGGTCTTCATCGCCCTGGATATTCAGGCTCAGGTGATGGAACTGCGCCAGCAACTCGCCGACGCCATCCAGGCCGGCGGCCACCACGTCGAACACCGTGCGCTCGTCGGCCACCGGCAGCTCCTGTGGCAGCTCACCGATCTTCAGCCCCGGGGCACGCCAGATCTCGCCGTCGTCACCCTTCTGCTCGCCCTTGACCAGGCGCAGCATGCTCGACTTGCCGGTGCCGTTGCGGCCGATGATGCACACCCGCTCGCCACGAGCGATCTGCCAGGACACGTGGTCCAGCAGCGGCATGGCGCCGAATGCAAGGGACACATCGCTGAATTTGAGCAGGGTCATGTTGGTCTCCATAAATCGGGCGCGCATTCTACCTGACTTGGCCCCGGACGGCATCTGCCTGGCCGGCAGACGCGGGTTGGGCGACAACTGGTCGAACTTAATATCCCGATACAAGCACAGTGCTTTCACCCGCCGCCGGCAAACGGCTAAGCTAAGGCTATAGCTTCCAACAGTGCTGGCTCCGCCGTCACTTCCCCATGGTTCAACTGCCCGGACGTATCATGCGCAGCCGCCTGTTACACATTGCATCCTGCCTGCTGCTCACCGCCGCCACCGGCGCGGCGCAGGCCGCCGACCTTACCCTGCAACGCCAATACTATGACGAGGCCAAGCGCGCGCTGGCCAAGGGCGACAAGGGCCCGTACCTGCGCTATGCCCAGGCCCTCAGCGACTACCCGCTGACGCCCTACCTGGCCTATGACGAACTCACCGCGCGCCTGAAAAGCGCCAGCAACCAGGAAATCGAAGACTTCCTCGCCAAGCATGGCGACCTGCCCCAGGCCAACTGGATGAAGCTGCGCTGGCTGCGCTGGCTGGCCGAACGCGGCGACTGGGATACCTTCGTCAAGTACTACGACCCCAAGCTCAACTTCACCGAACTGGACTGCCTCAACGGCCAGTACCAGCTCAGCCATGGCCTGCGTGCCGAGGGCTACGCCACCGCCGACAAGCTATGGAACGTCGGCAAGTCGCAGCCGGCCACCTGCGACACGCTGTTCGCCATGTGGGCAGCCGAAGGCCAGCTGACCGAGGCCAAGCGCTGGCAACGCACCAAGCTGGCGGCCCAGGCGCGCAACTACAGCCTGGCCAACAATCTGGTCCAGACCCTGACCACCCTCGGCCCGCAAGGGCGCCTGCTGGTCGACGTGGCGCAAAAGCCCGAACTGCTCAATCAGCCGTCGCGCTTCACCCCGGCCAACGAAGCCATGTCCGACGTGGTCAGCCTCGGCCTGCGTCGCCTGGCCCGGCAGGACCCGGAACGGGCCATGGCGCTGCTCGACGACTACGCCCAGCGCATGCATTTTTCCCGCGACGAGAAGGTGGCGATCGCCCGTGAGATCGGCCTTACCCTGGCCCGTCGCTACGACCCGCGCGCACTCGACCTGATGACCCGCTACGACCCGGAGCTGCGCGATAACACCGTCAGCGAGTGGCGCCTGCGCCTGCTGCTGCGCCTGGGCCGCTGGGAGGACGCCTACGAGCTGACCAAGCGCTTGCCGCAGGACCTGGCCAGCAGCAGCCGCTGGAAGTACTGGCAAGCCCGCAGCCTGGAGCTGGCGCAGCCGAACAACCCGCAAGTGCCGTTGCTGTACAAGAACGTGGCGCGCGAGCGTGACTTCTACGGCTTCCTCGCCGCCGACCGGGCACAGACCCCCTACCAGCTGAACAACAAGCCGCTGGTACTCAGCCCGCAGCTGGTCAACAAGGTGCGCAACACTCCGGGCATCCGCCGCGCGCTGGAGTTCCATGCCCGCGGCCAGATCGTCGAAGGCCGCCGCGAGTGGTACCACGTCAGCCGCCACTTCAACCGTGACGAAATGGTCGCCCAGGCGCGCCTGGGCTACGACCTGCGCTGGTACTTCCCGGCCATTCGTACCATCAGCCAGGCACAGTACTGGGACGACCTGGACATCCGCTTCCCGATGGCCCACCGCGACACCCTGGTGCGTGAAGCCAAGGTCCGCGGCCTGCACTCGAGCTGGGTATTCGCCATTACCCGCCAGGAGAGTGCCTTCATGGAGGATGCACGCTCCCCGGTGGGCGCCAGCGGCCTGATGCAGCTGATGCCCTCCACCGCCAAGGAAACCGCGCGCAAGTTCAGCATTCCCCTGGCATCGCCGGCACAGGTGCTCAACCCGGACAAGAACATCCAGCTCGGCGCCGCCTATCTGAGCCAGGTGCACAGCCAGTTCAACGGCAACCGGGTACTCGCGTCGGCGGCCTACAACGCCGGGCCAGGGCGGGTGCGGCAGTGGCTCAAAGGTGCCAAGCACCTGAGCTTCGATGTGTGGGTGGAATCCATCCCGTTCGACGAGACCCGCCAGTACGTGCAGAACGTGCTGTCGTATTCGGTGATCTACGGGCAGAAGCTCAACTCGCCGCAGCCGTTGGTGGATTGGCATGAGCGGTACTTTGACGACATGTGAGGGTTGCTGAAACTGCACCGGTCTCTTGGTGGATAACCCCGCCAAGAGGCCGGTGCAGGCAACCGGTCATTGCAGGATTTCGACTTCCATCCCTACTTCAAGCTGCCCACCACCATCCACCGCCAGATTCTGCCCGAACAACACATCCCCTTCCTTTTCGCGGAAGGTCCTGAGCGTGGCCATCGGCTCGCGGTCGGCACTGCGCTCGCCAGTCGCCGGGTCGATGGTGGTGAAGATGCAGCGCACACTGGGCTTGAGCACGCGGAACTCCAGGCTGCCGATGCGAATCCGCTTCCAGCCATCCTCGGCAAAGGGCGCCGCGCCTTGCACCACCAGGTTGGGGCGAAAGCGCAGCATTTCCATCGGCCGGCCGATCCGCCGGTTGAGTTCGTCCAGCGAGCCCTGGCCGATCAGCAACAACGGAAAACCGTCCGGAAACGCCGCCCGGTCACTGTTCAAGCCATAGCCATTGGGCAGGTAGCGCGCGCGCTGTTCGGGGCAATGCACCAGGCGTACGGGCTTGCCCAGCAGCTCGCTGAGCCAGGCCGCCGCCGCATCACCGGCATCCGGCACGCGCAAGGTATCGCGCCAGATGGTCACGCCCCGCAGTGCGTCATCGGCCGCCGGCACCGACACCCGCAACGCAGCCTGCCCCGGCGCCTGCAGCAGCAACTGGCCGCGGTCGTCTTCGCTGGCGCGGAGCTGGCCAAGCCGCGGCCAGGCACGTTGGGTGAGGAAGCGTCCGTTCTCCTCCTCCACCACCATCCAGCGCCGATCACCCTGCAACCCCAACAACCCCACCGCTGAAGCCTGCAGGCGTTGCGCCTGCCCCGACTTCACCGGGTACCGATACAGCTCACTGAGAAACATCCCTGCCGCCTCGCGTCATGCAAAAACGCCAAGCTTATACCCGGCAGGGGCCTGGATCACGCAGTAGCGGCATCCAGCAACAGGCGTTGCTTGACCACATCGACAAGGCGATCAGGCTGGAACTTGGACAGGAAGTTGTCGCAGCCGACTTTTTTCACCATCGACTCGTTGAAGCTGCCCGACAGCGAGGTATGCAGCACCACGTAAAGCTGGCGCAAACGGGCATCGCCACGAATCTCGGTGGTCAGCCGGTAGCCGTCCATTTCCGGCATCTCGGCGTCGGTAAACACCATCAGCAACTTCTTGCAGACATCCTCGCCGGCATCGGCCCAGCCCTTGAGCAGGCGCAACGCCTTCAGCCCGTCACTGGCCACGTGCAGCTTCACCCCCAGCTGGGACAGGGTGTCGCGCAACTGCGCCAGGGCCACGCTGGAGTCGTCCACCAGCAGCACTTCGCGGCCACGCGCCCGCGCCAGCACCGGGTCAGCGAGCTTGTCGCCGGAAACCCGGGCGTTGTACGGCACGATCTCGGCCAGCACCTTCTCCACGTCGATCACTTCGACCAGCTTGTCATCCACCTTGGTGATGGCGGTCAGGTAATGCTGGCGCCCGGCGCTGGTCGGCGGCGGCATGATCGCCTCCCAGTTCATGTTGACGATGCGGTCGACACCGCCCACCAGGAAGGCCTGCACCGAACGGTTGTACTCAGTCACGATGATGGTGCTGTCAGGCCCCGGCTGCAGCGGGCGCATGCCGATCGCCTGGGACAGGTCGATCACTGGCAGGGTCTGGCCACGCAAGTTGACCACCCCGCAGACGAAGGCGTGGCGCTGGGGCATCAGGGTCAGCTTGGGCAGCTGGAGCACTTCCTGGACCTTGAACACGTTGATCGCGAACAGCTGGCGACCAGCCAGGCGAAACATCAGGATTTCCAGGCGGTTCTCACCCACCAGTTGCGTACGTTGGTCTACCGTGTCGAGAATGCCAGCCATTGGAAAACCCCCAGGCTTGAGTCGAAAAAATTGAGATCATCCACCTTGTATCGGCGGCTTCACGCCCAGCTTGACCCTTGCCGGAACATGCGCCGAAACAATTGATATCACTTTAACATCATGCTTTACTGCGGGCACCGCCGAGCAAATCGGCAGCCCGGCAAAAAGTTCCCTACCTGAGGCTCGGATAAGGGAAACCCTTAGCGACAATCGGGTGCAACCTGATGTTCGCGCTATCCTTTAGCCATTAATGTGACGCCATTCTCATTGCATGAATGGAGTCAGGCTTTTGCTAGCTATCGTATCGGCGTGCCCGTCCTCTGCGCCTGCCTTACGCGCGGGGGCATCATGAAGGACAGTGCCTTATCGTTCGATGACGCGCTGCAGCGGTTTCTGCTGGACGCTCAGGTACAGCTGACCCAGGCGCAGGAGTGCCTGCAGCATCTGGAACTGATCGACAACGACCCGGATGCCTGCCGCTGCCTGGACAACGCGCTCGATAGCCTCGCCCGCCAGGCCATGCACCTGGGCCTGCGCGAAGTCGCCCATTACACCACTGCCCTGCAACAGTTGCTCGCCCCGGCCTGCCACGACGGCTGCCTGCAGCGCGAAGCATTGCCGGCCGTGGAGGCATGCCTGACCCTGCTCGCCTGGCAGCTGGAGCTGGTCGACCCCCTGACAGGCCGGCTTAACCTGGACATCGGCGAGCAGCTGGTGCTGCTGGGTGAACTGGCCAAGGTCGTGCAGCAGCCCTTGGCCCGAACCTGCACGTCCTGTGACGAACAAGGCAGCGTGTGCATCCACCCGCATGACAAAGCGGCAGACAGCACACAACCCGACCGCTCGCCGTCCTCGTATTGACCCGGCACAACGTGCAACTGGCCTCGTTGATTCAAGCCCCACCATGGTCGAGCCTGGAAGGTGCCCGAAGTTGCCGGAGCAAGGTCGGATCATTACCGCACAAGTTACCCATTACGCGCCTCAACGGGTGGCACTTTGCTGGCCGGCAGGGCGCAACCGGCCGGCGTTTCAAAGCGCTACCCAGCCGCGACCGCGGCAGTACGAAGTGGTAATATGCGCACCCACAAACGCTTGCAACCTACTGAAAGGTTGGAAGCTCATGTGCTCGAAAACCTATCGAAAGAACTGCGCCCAAGCTTCTGACCAGCATTGTGCAAGGCCCTTCATCAGCAATACTTCAGTGGCTTCCCTACCTATGCTCCCACGCTTGAAGACTTCTTTGCGCTGCCGCTCCCGCGCCGCCCTGCTGCGCTGGGCAACGGTCGGGCTGTGCGTGGCCTCGCTGGTCGCCAATCTGGTGCTGTACCTGGGCAACCAGGCGATCCCGACCAGCCTGCTGCTGCTACAGCTGGCCGCCACCCTGGGCACTGCCGTGCAACTGGGCCTGAGCGCAAGGTCGATCAGCCTGCGCCCGGCGGAACTGGCCGAGCGCATGCTCAAGGTCCAGGAAGACGAACGCCAGCACCTGGGCCGTGAACTGCACGACGACATCGGCCAGTTGCTCACCGCCGCCAAGCTGCAGTTGCAATGGCTGCAAAAACGCATGCCTGAGGAGCTGCAGGGCCACTGCGAGGCGCTGCGCAGTACGCTGGATGACACCTTGGGCAACGTGCGCAACGTGTCCGCCCTGCTCAACCCGCGGCAGCTGGCCAGCCTTGGCCTGGAAGCCAGCCTGCGTGCGCACCTGGTGCGCACCCTGGCCAACAGCGACGTGCACTGGAGCCTGGCTTGCAACCAGCGCCTGGGCGGCATTGACGAGGCGGTGACCATGGCAGTGTTTCGTATTACCCAGGAAGCCGTGACCAACATGCTGCGCCATGCCCAGGCACGCAACCTGGTCATCGGCCTGCAACGCACCCCCGTAGGGCTGGCGCTGTCGATCCGTGATGACGGCCATGGCTTTGTGCCGGCGAGAAACCCGGCCGAGGCAGGCCAACGCGGCCTGGCCGGCATGCTGGAGCGGGTCACCGCGCTGCAGGGCAGCCTCGCCATCACCAGCCAGCCCGGCCAGGGCACGCACATCGAGGCGGTGTTCCCATGGCCACCGCGTACTCAGCAACGCGCCAGGAATACCGACACCCATGACCTGTAGACTGCTGTTGGTAGACGACCATTCGCTGATCCGCGCCGGGGTGCGTGCCCTGGTCTGCGACATCCCCGGTTATGACGTTATCGGCGAAGCCGACGATGGCAGCCAATTGCTGGAACGGGTGCGCATGCTGGCGCCGGATATCGTCTTGCTGGACATCTCCATGCGCTCGACCAGCGGCCTGGATGCGCTTACCCAACTACGCGCCAGCGGCAACAACTGCAAGGTACTGATCCTGTCGATGCACACCGACCCGGACCTGATCATGCGTGCCCTGGAAAGCGGCGCCCACGGCTACCTGCTCAAGGACACCAGCGCCACCGAGCTGGAGCAGGCCCTGGCCGCGGTGCGCAACGGCGAACGCTACCTCAGCCCGGCCATCGCCCACACGGTCATCAACCAGGCGCTGCAGCACACCAGGCAGGGCAAGCAAGCCACGGGCGAGCGCCACAGCCTCACCGCGCGGCAACTGGAGATCCTGCGCCTGATCGTGCGTGGCAAATCGACCCGGGAGATCGCCAGCGGCCTGGGCCTGTCGATCAAGACGGTGGAAACCCACCGTTCGCAAATCATGAAACGCCTGCAGATCCATGACGTGGCTGGCCTGGTGCTGTTCGCCGTGCGCGAGAAAATCATCAGC
Source organism: Pseudomonas sp. LAM2023 (assembly GCF_016620375.1). Lineage (NCBI taxonomy): Bacteria > Pseudomonadati > Pseudomonadota > Gammaproteobacteria > Pseudomonadales > Pseudomonadaceae > Pseudomonas > Pseudomonas sp. LAM2023. The sequence continues at coordinate 50,936 of NZ_JAENHV010000026.1, forward strand.
CTGGACGACTGAGCAACGGCGACCCGGCTGGCAGGTGCAGGCGCAGTGCTGCGGCCCTGGCCTGGAAGCGCAGCTTGTCGGCCTGCAACGGCTCGCCATCGAGGTTGATGTCCAGCCCCTGCGAGCACTTGATCTCGACCCAGGGCAACCTGGCCCGAACGAACAGGCCGTCTCCGGCCAACAGGTCACGCAAGGTCCCGACCACTTCCTGCGGAGCCGGCAGGATGGCGATGTCGAGCAAGCCGTCGTTGACCACCGCCTCGGGGCACAGCACCTGCCCGCCCCCGGCCTGGCGGCCATTGCCGATACCCAGCGCCAGCAAGTCCCCTTGCCAGTGAAAACCTGGCCCCTGCAACGCCACCGAAGCGGCCTGCAGTTCGCTGAAGCGCGATAGCCCGGTGAACAGGTAGGCGGCAGCGCCCAGGACTTTCTTCAGGTCTTCGGAGGTGTTGGCCGTGACCTGGCTGCCAAAACCGCCTGTGGCCATGTTGAGGAACAACTGCTCGCCGGCCTGCCCCAGGTCTATCGGCTGCGCAGGAACGTTGAGCAAGGCCAGCGCCGTGGCGGTCTCCAGGGGGATGCCGGCGGCCTTGGCAAAGTCGTTGGCCGTGCCCAGCGGCAGCAACGCCAGGCTGGCCTCGGTACCCGCCAGCCCCATGGCCTCGGCGACATCGCGCAGCGTGCCGTCCCCACCCCCTGCAACGATATGGCTGTAGCCGGCGGCCAGCGCTTCGGTAACCAGGCGCTGGGCGTCACCGGCCTCCCAGGTAACCCGCACATCCAGCACCCAGCCGCTGTCGCGCAGGCCGCGCACGGCGCTGCGCACCTCTTCGTTCATCGCCTGCTTGCCGTGCAGGATCAGCATTGCCTTGCGCCCTTGCATGTGCGCCCCTCCATGAATGGATCAACCCAGATCTCGACCCTCGGCAGCCCAGGATCGTTGCATGCCGCTGTGCAATTGATCGGCTCAACCGGTGTTTTTTCACAGCATCGCACAGGCCCGGCTATGCTTGGCTGATGCATCGACAAGTTTTTGACCCGAGCAGGGAGTCTTTCCAGGCCAGTCAGCCTATTGACGCCTGTTTGCCCGGGCCTGCCTCAACCCTGGCCAAGGACGCGCCCCACCGGCAGTGGTGTGCACGCCTGCCGACGCGCGTGCCTTGTCAACCGTGACCTTCAGCGAGGACTCCGGGTCATGCGCATTCTCTGGACGCTGCCTTACCTGCCCTGGCCGACCACCAGCGGCAGCAAGACCCGGCAATACCATCTACTGCGCGCACTGGCCCAGCGCGGCCACCGGATCACCCTGCTGGTGCAATCGAAAATTCCTCTCGACGAGGCGGCCCGCGAGGTCCTGGAGCCGTTGCTCGAACGCCTGATCGTACTGCCCCGCCGGCCCTTGCACAGCCCGCTCAACCTGCTGGCCTCGCCCATCCTCGACTACCCCATGCGGGCGATCATCAATGGCCTGGCGCCCCGCCTGCGGCACCGCTTCGAGCAATTGCTGGACGAGCCGTGGGACGTGATCCAGATCGAGCACAGCTACAGTTTCCAGCCCTTCGAAAAGGCCCTGCAGACCCGCAGGCTGCCGTATATGCTCAGCGAACACACCCTGGAGTCGCTGACAGGCGGTGCCAACCACGACCGCCTGCCGCTGTGGCTGCGCCCGTTCAATGCCTTCGACCGGTGGCGCTACCGGCGCTGGGAACAGCGGGTACTGCGCCAGCCCACCGAACTGGTGGCGGTCAGCAGCCACGACGCCGAGTTGATCGCGCAGGCCAGCGGGCGCCCGGTGAACGTGGTGGTCAATGGCGTGGACTGCGATTTCTACCAGTTCGTGGAACCGGCGCTGCACAGCCAGCGCCTGCTGTTCGTTGGCAACTTCGAGTGCGGCGCCAACCTGGAGGCAATCGAATGGGCGCTGGAAGACATCCTGCCACAAGTGTGGATGAGCAATCCGGCGGTGCGCCTGGCCATCGCCGGGCATGCCATGCCGGCCAGCTGGAAGCTGCACTGGAACGACCCGCGCATCGAATGGCTGGGCTATTGCCCGGACCTGCGTGAGCTGCAGCGGCGCTCGGCACTGTTCTTTGCGCCGCTGCGTTATGCCGGTGGCTCCAAGGTAAAGATACTCGAAGCGATGGCCGCCGGCTTGCCGGTCATCACCACTGGCAAAGGCGTTTCCGGCCTGGCGGCGAACAACGGCGAGCATTACCTGGGCAGTGACGACGGCGACCAGCTGGCCTTGTTGATCACACAGCTGCTCAACCAGCCCTGGCGCATGAGCCAGCTGGGCGCTGCCGGGCGCCAGTTCGCCCGCCAGCGCCATGATTGGCGGGTGGCTGCCCAGCAATTGGAGAATGTACACATGCGCCTGGCCCAGGCGGCAGCGGCCGAGGCCGCGCCGCTGCCCAGCGCCTGGCTGGGCCGGTCAGCCAAGTAGCTCGCTGAATGGGATGAACGGCACGCAGTCACCCTGCTTCGGCGTGCTGCCTTCGCGCACCTCCACCAACCCTTCGGCCCAGGCCGCACTGCGCAGCACGCCAGAGCTCTGGTTCTTGTAGATGCGCACCTGGCCCTGCTCGATGCGGGCACGCAGGTATTCGCGACGGGTGCCGGGCTTGGGCCAGTCGAAGCCTGCCGGCATGTCGAAACGTAGCGGCGTGACGTCGGCCACGCCCTGGCGCCGCAACAGATACGGCCGGGCCAGCAGGCCAAACGTGACCAGGGTCGACGCCGGGTTGCCAGGCAGGCCGATCACCGGCACACCCTGGTAGTGGCCGAAGGTCAACGGTTTGCCCGGCTTGATTGCCAGCTTCCACAAGGCCAGCTCGCCCGCTTCGCGCAGGGCGGCACCGAGGTAGTCGGCTTCGCCCACCGAAACGCCGCCCGTGGACAGGATCAGGTCGACAGCGACCAGCTCGGCCAGCCAGGCGCGGGTTCGCGCCAGGTCATCCGGCAGGATACCCGCATCGACCACCTCGCAGCCCAGCCGCTGCAACCAGCTGACCAGCAGCTGGCGGTTGCTGTTGTAGATCTGCCCCGGCCCCAGCGGCAGGCCGGGCTCGACCAGTTCGTCGCCCGTGGACAGCACTGCCACCCGCACCTTGCGCACCACCTGCAGGCGGTCGTAACCGAGGCTTGCGGCCAGGCCCAGCTCGATCGGCCCCAGCCGGGTGCCGGCATTCATCACCTGCTCGCCCTTGCGGGTTTCCTGGCCTTGGGGACGAATGTTCTGCCCGGCTTTCAACGGTTCGAGGAAGCGGACCCGGCCCTGTTCCACGTCGGCGGTGTTTTCCTGCATCTCGACGCAGTCGGCGCCGTCAGGGAGCGGCGCGCCGGTGAAGATCCGTGCACAGGTGCCGGGTTGCAGCGGTTGCGGCGCATGGCCAGCGAAGATCCGCTGGCTGACCGGCAGCGGCTCGCCCTGCCAGTCGGCCAGGCGCAGGGCATAACCGTCCATGGCGCTGTTCGGCCAAGGCGGCAGGTCGAGCGGGGCCAGCAGAGCGCTGGCCAGCACACGGCCCTCGGCCTCCGCCAGCGGCAGGCTCTCGGAGTCGCCGATCGGGGCGGCCTCGGCCAATGCCAGCAGTTGCGCCAGGGCCTGTTCCACCGGCATCAGCGGCCGGGCCTGGTGGACCTCAGCCACGGCTGTCACAGGCCGCAGCCTGCTTCAGGTGCGCGACGAAGTTGCACGGGCGATGGCGGGCATCCAGCTGCTCCGCGAGGATACCGTCCCAGCCGGTGCGCACCGCATTGGTCGACCCCGGCAGGCAGCACACCAGGGTGCCGTTGGCCAGCCCGGCGAGGGCGCGCGACTGCACGGTGGAGGTGCCGATATCGGCCACGGAAATCTGCCGGAACAGCTCGCCAAAGCCTTCCACCTGCTTGTCCAGCAGGCACGCCACGGCCTCTGGCGTGCTGTCACGCCCGGTGAAGCCGGTGCCGCCGGTAATCAGCACCACTTGCACGTTGTCATCGGCAATCCAGGTGGCAACCTGCGCACGGATCTTGTACAGGTCGTCTTTCAGCAGCACACGCTCGGCCAGGCGGTGGCCGGCTGCATTCAGGCGGTCAACGAACAGCTGGCCGGAGGTATCGGTGTCGAAGGTACGGGTGTCGCTGACCGTGAGCACGGCGATGTTCAGCGGCACGAAGGGGGTATCTGCCTTGGCTTTCATGGACGTCCGTCACAACAAGATGGGATGGCCGCAGTTATAACACAGCGCGCGCCCATCACAGCGTGACACCCGTGGCTGTTGCGCTTGGTCAATGCCTTGGCTGAGCGGCTATGCTGCACTGTAGAAGGAACTTGCGCGGACGCGCTGCGTCTTAATGTCATCTAGCACCATCGCACTGGAGAAACACGATGATTCAACGGACCCTACCCGCCTTCCTGCTCGCCCTGGGCCTGGGCGCCCTGGCAGGCTGCGCATCGCCAACCGTCATTACCCTGAACGACGGTCGCGAAATCCAGGCCACCGACACCCCAAAATTCGATGAAGACTCCGGCTTCTACGAATTCGAGCAACTGGATGGCAAGCGCACGCGCCTGAACAAGGACCAGATTCGCACCGTGAAAGAGCTCTGATTGCAGCATGCTTTTTTGCAAACGCCCTTTTAACAACAAGGGGTTGCGTGCAAAAACAGGATGCAGTAGGATTTCCTTCATCGGAGTGTAGCGCAGCCAGGTAGCGCGTCTCGTTCGGGACGAGAAGGCCGCAGGTTCGAATCCTGTCTCTCCGACCAAATCCTGATCAAAAAGCCCGCCATTGTGCGGGCTTTTTGTTGCATCCGAGAAAGGGTCCCCGCTTCTGCAGGGACCGCATGAACGCTGGAACGCCTCAAGCAGTGAGGCGTGAGGTGACCTCACCCAGTTGCCCCGACAAGCCATGCAGGCGCTGCCCGGCTTGTTCGGTATGCTGCACCGCCTCCTGGTTGGCCGTGGCGATGCGGGTGATCTCGATCAGGTTGCGCGAGATGTCTTCGGCCACGCTGGTCTGCTCCTCGGCCGCCGTGGCGATCTGCCGGTTCATGTCGCGGATAGCCTCTACTGCCAGGGTGATGCGCTGCAGCATCTGCCCGGCCTGCTGCACCTGCGCGGCGCCCTCCTCGCTGCGCTGCTGGCCGCTTTCGATGGCCTTGACCGCTTCCACTGCCCCGGACTGCACCGCTTCGATGATCTGCTGAATCTCGGCAATCGACGCCGCCGTGCGCTGGGCGAGGCTGCGCACTTCATCGGCGACCACGGCAAAGCCACGACCGGCCTCGCCAGCGCGAGCCGCCTCGATGGCCGCGTTGAGCGCCAGCAGGTTGGTCTGTTCGGCTATGCCACGGATCACTTCGAGGACTTTGCCAATGCGCGTGCTGTCATGCTCCAGGTCGCGAATCACCGCCGCCGTGCCGGCAATCTCGCGGTTGACCACGCCGATGATGTCGATGGTCTGCTGCATCACCTGCTCGCCTGCCTGGGCACTGTGGTCGGCATCGTCCGCGGCGCGGGCCGCCTCAGCGGCGTGGCGTGCGACTTCCTGGGCGGTGGCAGACATCTCGTGCATGGCCGTGGCCACCTGGTCAGTGCGCTGGAACTGGTCGTGGGTGCCACGGGCCATGTCGCCAGCGATGTTGCGCAGCTGGCCGCTGGCACCCTCCAGCTCCTGGGCGTTGTCCTGCAGGCGGCCGACGGTATCGGCGAGGAAATCGCGCAAGGTGTTGGCCGCCCGCGCCAGGCGCCCCAGTTCATCCTCGCGGCGGCTGTCTACCCGCGCCGCAAAGCGGCCCTGGCTGAGCTGTGCGACATAGTCGATCAACTGGCGGATCGGCTCGATCAGGCTGCGGTTGACCAGCCACAGGCTGAACAGCCCCACCAGTACCGCCGAGGCGAGCATCACCAACAGGCCCAGCCATACCGTGCGTTCGGCGCCGGCGCTGAGGCTGGCGGCGCGCTGGCGGGCATCGCCCCGCAGTTGCTCGACCAGCTCGCTCATCTGCTCGCTGGCGGCACGGTCCACGCCCTTGACCGCCTGGTCGCCGGCAACCGGGTCGCCCCCCGCCGCCAGGAACGCCTGGCGGCCCTGCGCATAGGCCTGGCCAAGCTGCCGGTGGCTGTCGCGCAGTTGCTGCAGCGGTGCCTTGAGACGCGCGTCGCTGCTCTCGATCAATTGCCCGAGCAGTTGCTGCACCTGCTGCTCGCGGGCCTGGAACTGCTGCCAGTACTTGTCCATGTCAGCGGGTTGGCGCCCGCGCAACAGCACGTTCTTCCATTCCTGCACCTGGATCTTGAACTGCAGGTTGGCTTCGTCGATCAATTGCGAGGCCCGCAGCGGCCCGTCCACCAGCTCGGCATAGCCACGCACGCTGGACGAGAGGACCTGGAAGCACACCAGGGCGATCAGCAGCATGGCCAACAGGCTGCCACCGAGCAGCGAGAGAATTTGCACTCTGAGTGATTTACGCAACATCTTGGATCTCGGAAACCAGGGGGAAGGCTGGGGCCGACGACGCAGCCCCGGTTACTGGCAGGCCAAAAAAAGGCTGCCATCAAGCAATGGCAGCCAGGTCAAGCGCGCAACAGTTGAGACAGATACTCTCAGGCAAATACTACAGAAATGTTACAAAGCCAGGACAAGCTAGCCGGTGGTGAACTGCAAGGCTGCCAAGCGCGCATAAAGCGGGCTGGTTTCGATCAACTGGCGATGCGTGCCTATCGCCACCAGCCGGCCCTTGTCGATGACGGCGATACGGTCGGCATGCTGTACCGTGGCCAGGCGATGAGCAATCACCACGGTGGTGCGCCCGGCCATCAGGCTGGGCAGTGCCTGCTGGATCAAGTGTTCACTCTGCGCGTCGAGGGCGCTGGTGGCTTCGTCCAGCAACAGGATCGGCGCATCGACCAGCAACGCCCGGGCGATGGCCAGGCGTTGCCGCTGGCCGCCAGACAGGCCGATGCCCCCCTCGCCCAGCGGGGTCTGGTAACCCTGGGGCAGTTGCCGGATGAACGCGTCGGCATGAGCACCACGGGCCGCCGCCTCGACCTCGGCCAAGGTGGCCTCGGGCCGCCCATAGCGGATATTGGCCTCGACCGTGCCGCGGAACAGCGCGGGGGATTGCGCCACCAGGGCGAACTGCCGGCGCAATTGCTCGGGGTCCAGTTCGGTAATCGCCTCGCCGTCGAGCAGGATGCGCCCTTGCTGCGGGTCGTAGAAGCGCAGCAACAGATCGAACAAGGTCGACTTGCCCGCCCCCGAAGGGCCCACCAGCGCTACGGTCTGCCCCGGCTCGATGGTCAGGCTGAGGCCATCGACAGCCGCGACCGAGGGCCGTGACGGATAGGCGAACAGCAGTTCCTGCAGCTCGATACGCCCACTGGCCCGTTGCTGTGGCAGCACCCGCGCCACACTGGGCGCCAGGATCGCCGTGCGTGCCGCCAGCAGTTCGGCAATGCGCTCGGCTGCGCCGGCCGCACGCTGCAGCTCGCCGATCACTTCACTGAGGGTGCCGAAGGCACTGCCGACCAGCAGGCTGTAGAACACGAAGGCGGCCAGTTCGCCCGCCGAGATTCGCCCGGCGATCACATCCATGCCGCCGACCCACAACATCACTCCCACCGCGCCGAGCACCAGCACGATCACCAGGGTGATCAGCCAGGCACGCTGGGCAATGCGTTGCCGCGCCACGGCGAACGCCGCCTCGACTGCGCCTGCGAACAACTTGCGGTCATGTGCCTGGTGGTTGTAGGCCTGCACGGTCTTGATCTGGCCGAGGGTCTCGGCTACGTAACTGCCCACGTCGGCTACACGGTCCTGGCTCTGCCGCGACAGGCGGCGTACCCGGCGGCCGAACAGCAGGATCGGCGCCAGCACCAGCGGCAGGGCCACGACCACGATGCTGGTGAGCTTGGGGTTGGTGATGAACAGCAACACCACACCGCCGATGACCATCAGCGCGTTGCGCAGGAACATCGACAGCGACGAACCGATTACCGACTGCAGCAAGGTGGTGTCGGCGGTCAGCCGCGACTGGATCTCGGAGCTGCGGTTGTCTTCGAAAAAGCCGGGGTGCAGGCCGATCAGGTGGTCGAACACAGCCCGTCGGATATCGGCCACGCAGCGCTCGCCGATCCATGACACCAGGTAGAAGCGGCTGAAGGTACCCACCGCCAGGGCCAGCACCAGCAGCAGGAACAGGCCGATGGTCTGGTTGAGCTGGTGTGTGGAGCGGGTCATGAAGCCTTGGTCGACCAGCAGGCGGATGCCCTGCCCCATGGACAAGGTAATGGCAGCCGTGACCACCAGGGCCAGCAACGCCAGCAGCATCTGTCGACGGTATGGACGGAGGAACTGCCAACCCAGGCGCAAGGCGCGGCGTTGACGCGGGGAAACCGATTCAGGCATGGCGGCGACCACAAGAGCGGGGAAACCGCAGCCTACCACTCATCGGCGCCCAGGGAACCCTTGCAGGTCGCTATAGCCTATCGGTCTAACCAGACGCTGGAGCTTTGTCGCCGTTTCTGCTGGAGTATTTCTGCCGGGACGCGGCGGTAGGTTTCACAGGCCAGTCACGGCGCAGGGTTACCCTGAGCTTGAACCTGATAAGGAGGCACTACATGAGTTTGCAGCATGGCAGCGACAACCAGAAGCCCCGCCCCATCCCGCCCACGCAGGTGTGCGGCTCGATCATCGACGCCCAGGGGCGCGAGGTACCGATTACCGAGCAGATGATCCAGCAGGCCTGCAAGGCCTTGGAACAAAGCCGGGTCGAGCGCGTACGCAAAGGTTGATCGGCGAATCCCTTGTAACCCGGCGCTTGCGCCGGGTTTTTATTTGCCTGAATCCTGCACTGGCCTCTTCGCGGGTGAACCCGCTCCCACAGGGACCGCACAGCTGCCCAGCGCAGTGGCAGCGGTCAACAGGCTGTCAAACCAGCACCCCACCCAAGGCACTCACCAGTTGCGCCAACTGCGGCGACTCACCGCGCAAGCGCACCGCCAGGCCTTCGATCTCGCGCCGTGGCGGGTACTGTTTGCGCAACTGATCGAATGCCGCGCGCTGCTGCTGCGGGTCGTCGCTGAGGCTGCGGCGGAAATCGGCATCGTCACGGCGCGGGTCGTATACGGCGCGGCACAGGGTGGCCAAGGCCCAGGCGGGGTCGGCATCGGCGTCCAGCTCGATCTGTGCCAGCGGCGGGCGTGGCAGCAGGTCGGCCAGTTGCACCTGTGCCTCCACGCCGAGGAAGCGGCACAGCGCCTGGTAGATCTGCGCCGTGCCACGCTGGCGACCGTCGAGGCTATAGCCAGCAATGTGCGGTGAGGCCAGGGTGCACAGGTCGGCCAGTTGTAGGTCGACTTGTGGCTCGCCCTCCCACACGTCCAGCACCGCATGCACGTCTTCACGGTCGAGCAGCAGCTCGCGCAGGGCGCTGTTGTCCACCACCGGGCCGCGGCTGGCATTGATCAACCAGGCGCCGGGGCGCAGTTGTGCCAGCTGTGCCTGGCCCAGCAAGTGCCAGGTCGGGTGCTCGCCGCCGCGCTGCAAGGGCGTATGCAGGCTGATCACATCGCATTGTTGCAGGAGGGTATCGAGGCTGACGTAGTCGCCGCCTTCGGCGGCCTGGCGCAACGGGTCACACACCAGCACCTTCCAGCCCAGGCCGTGCAGTACCCGCACCAAGCGCCCGCCTACCTCACCAGCACCCACCACGCCATACACCCGCTCGGGCAATGCGACGCCATCCAGTTCGGCCAGGGTCAGCAGGCTCCCCAGCACGTAATCCACCACGCCACGGGCATTGCAGCCCGGCGCGCTGCTCCAGCGAATGCCAGCCTCGGCAAAGTAGTCGAGGTCGAGGTGGTCGGTGCCGATGGTGCAGGTGCCGACAAAGCGCACGCGGCTGCCTTCGAGCAACTGGCGATCGACCTTGGTCACCGAGCGCACCAGCAGGATGTCGGCGTCCTTGACGCTGGCGGCATCGAGGCTTCGGCCCGGATAACGGCGGATTTCGCCGAAGCCCTGGAAGAAGGCATCGAGCAGCGGGATGTTCTCGTCGGCAACTATCAGCATGGCGCTCTCCTGTCTGGGGAACGCAGTGTAGGCGCAACGCGGGGCGTGTTCCAGAGCGCTTCAGTCGGCTTTCTTGCGAATCCAGTACAGGAAGGTGCCGGCGTCTTCCTGCTGCTGCAGCAGTTCGTGGCCGAGGAAGTTGCAGAACTTGGGGATATCGCGACGGGTCGAGGGGTCGGTGGCGATGACCTTGAGCAGGCCGCCAGCGGCGAGGTCACGTACGTGCTGGTGCAGCATCATCACCGGTTCCGGGCAGTTCAGGCCGGTGGCGTCGAGGATGGCGTCGGGGGTGAATTCGGTCATGGGGGGCTCCGCAAATGATGCGCTATTGTCGCGCATAGCGCGACGCGGTCCAAGCACCACACGCCCCACTCGCTCTTCTTGCTCTTGATCCTGATCTTGATCTTGATCTTGATCTTGATCTTGATCTTCGCGACTTCAGGAGGCCGAACGCAGGCCTTGCGGAGGGAGGTGACAGGCATGGATGCCCGTCAAGCGCTGAGGCCCCATGGATGGGGCCTGCAGCGCGTCCTCCCGGGAGCAAGGCCGGAGTGAGGCCTCCTGAAGTCGCAATCGGCGGCGCCTGCACTACCGCGCGCTTAAAAGCAACGGCAATTACCGGGCCGTGCTCAACGCGGTTTCAAGTCCATTCGACGCAGGTGGCAAGTCACTTCCTCTCGGTCATGGTACAGCTGCTTGCAGGCAATCGACACCTTGATCTTGCGTGCCTTGAATGTCGCCTCCATGCGCTCGAGCAGCCGCCGCACCTCGGCATAGCGCTGCTTCATCGGCAATTTCAGGTTGACCACCGCTTCGCGGCACAAGCCCTCGCCCAGCCAGGTCTCGATCAGCGCGGTAGTGCGCGCCGGCTTCTCGACAATGTCGCATACCATCCAGTCTACCGGCTGCTTCGGCTGCCAGGTAAAACCATCGGCCATCAGGTGCTGAACCAACCCGGTATCCATCAGGCTTTCAGCCATCGGCCCGTTGTCGATGGCCGTCACCAGCATGCCCCGACGCACCAGCTGGTAGGTCCAGCCGCCCGGCGAGGCCCCCAGGTCGACACCGGTCATGTCGTCACCCAGGCGCTGCGCCCATTGCTCGCGCGGGATGAACTGGTGCCAGGCCTCTTCCAGCTTGAGCGTCGAGCGGCTGGGAGCTTCGCGAGGAAATTTCAGGCGCGGGATGCCCATGGGCCACAGCGCGCTGTTGTTGGCCGGGGCAACGCCGACGAACACTCGCCGGCCACTGATGAACGTAAGCAGCAGGCGCGGACGGCTGGCATCGTCGACCAGGCGACCGGCCTTCTCCAGCGCCTTGCGCAGCGGTACCTCGAACTTGCGGCAGAACGTGGACAGTTCCTTGCCTTCGTTGCTGTCCAGCACCTCCAGCCACAGGCTGCCGAACACCGGTAACCCCGCCAGGTGCGCCAGCAGCACACTGATGCGGTCGTTCTCCGGCAACTCGACATAACCGCCACGGGCCCATTGCCGCGGGAAAATCAGCTGATTGAAGCGCATTTCCCCCATCAAGCGCTCGGCACCGCCCTCCTCGCTGCAGACAAACTCGGCACTGGCACTGTGCGGCTTGCCTTTGGCATAGCCGGCAATGCCCAGGCGGGCGGCATGTTCGCTGATTTCGGCGCACACCTCGCCCTCGAAACCGGGCCGGCAATGCATGAACAGGGTATTCATCTCTCACTCCACTACGGCGGGCGCCACAGGCGCCGGCAGGGCGGCGATGATAAAGGAAGATCGGAACCTGCGACATGCCCCGCCGGTCCAGAAAAGGGTCAGGTGGCGCAAAGCGGTCTAACCTGACTTTTCAGCCAGGTCCGTAGCGTGCGGACCGATACAGAGCGGTGCCCCCGGCAACCCTGAGTCGTACCGGGCACCGGCGCAGAAGGAGTTGGCAATGCCCTCGCTCGATAGCCTGAACACACTCAAGCCCCTCAAGGTCGGCGACCAGACCTACCACTACTACAGCCTCACCGAAGCCGCCCGACAGCTGGGCGACCTGCAGCGCCTGCCCATGTCGCTGAAGGTGCTGCTGGAAAACCTGCTGCGCTGGGAGGACGGCAAGACCGTTACCGGTGACGACCTGCGTGCCCTCGCCCAATGGCTGGGCGAGCGGCGCTCCGACCGTGAGATCCAGTACCGCCCGGCACGGGTACTGATGCAGGACTTCACCGGCGTACCGGCCGTGGTCGACCTGGCCGCCATGCGCGCCGCCATGGCCAAGGCCGGTGGCGACCCGCAGCGGATCAACCCGCTGTCGCCGGTGGACCTGGTGATCGACCATTCGGTGATGGTCGACCGCTATGGCACACCACAAGCCTTCAGCGAGAACGTCGACATCGAAATGCAGCGCAACGGCGAACGCTACGCGTTCCTGCGCTGGGGCCAGAGCGCCTTCGACAACTTCCGCGTGGTACCCCCAGGTACCGGGATCTGCCACCAGGTCAACCTGGAATACCTGGGCCGCACCGTCTGGACCCGTGAGGCCGATGGCCGCACCTACGCCTTCCCTGACACCCTGGTCGGTACCGATTCGCACACCACCATGATCAATGGCCTGGGCGTGCTCGGCTGGGGCGTGGGCGGCATCGAAGCGGAGGCGGCCATGCTCGGCCAGCCGGTGTCGATGCTAATTCCGGAAGTGATCGGCTTCAAGCTGACCGGCAAGCTGCGCGAAGGCATCACCGCCACCGACCTGGTGCTGACGGTGACGCAGATGCTGCGCAAGAAAGGCGTAGTGGGCAAGTTCGTCGAGTTCTATGGCGATGGCCTGGCCGAGCTGCCCCTGGCCGACCGCGCAACCATCGCCAACATGGCCCCGGAATACGGCGCCACCTGCGGTTTCTTCCCGGTCGACCAGGTGACCCTGGACTACCTGCGCCTGTCCGGCCGCCCCGAGGCGACCGTGCAACTGGTCGAGCAGTACTGCAAAACCCAGGGTTTGTGGCGAATGCCAGGGCAGGAACCGCTGTTCAGTGACAGCCTGGCGCTGGACATGCACGAGGTCGAGGCCAGCCTGGCCGGGCCCAAGCGGCCGCAGGACCGCGTGGCCCTGGGCCAGGTGCGCCAGGCCTTCGACCACTTCATCGAACTGCAACCCAAACCCCTGGCCAAGGAAGTCGGCCGCCTGGAAAGCGAAGGTGGCGGCGGCGTGGCGGTGGGCAACGCCGACCAGGCAGGAGAAATCGACTACAGCCATCAAGGCCAGACCCATACCCTGCGCGATGGCGCGGTGGTAATCGCTGCGATCACCTCATGCACCAACACCTCCAACCCCAGTGTGATGATGGCCGCCGGGCTGGTGGCGAAAAAGGCCCTGGAAAAGGGCCTGCAACGCAAACCCTGGGTCAAGAGCTCACTGGCACCGGGCTCCAAGGTCGTCACCGACTACTTCAAAGCCGCCGGGCTCAGCACTTACCTCGACCAGTTGGGCTTCGACCTGGTCGGCTATGGCTGCACCACCTGCATCGGCAACTCCGGTCCGCTGGATGACGCGATCGAAAAGGCCATCGGCAGCGCCGACCTCACCGTAGCCTCGGTGTTGTCGGGCAACCGCAACTTCGAAGGCCGCGTGCACCCGCTGGTGAAGACCAACTGGCTGGCATCGCCACCGCTGGTCGTGGCCTACGCCTTGGCCGGCACGGTGCGCCTGGACCTGACCTGCGACCCGCTGGGTATCGGCAACGACGGCCAACCGGTGTACCTGCGCGACATCTGGCCCAGCCAGCAGGAAATTGCCGCTGCCGTGGCCAAGGTCGACACGGCGATGTTCCACAAGGAATACGCCGAAGTGTTCGCCGGCGATGCGCAGTGGCAGGCGATCGAGGTACCGCAGGCGGCCACCTACGTGTGGCAGGCCGACTCGACCTACATCCAGCACCCGCCATTCTTCGATGACATCGGCGGGCCACCCCCGCAGGTCACCGACATCCGCGGCGCGCGGATACTGGCGTTGCTCGGCGACTCGGTGACCACCGACCACATTTCCCCGGCAGGCAACATCAAGGCCGACAGCCCGGCCGGGCGCTACCTGCGTGCCCAAGGCGTGGAGCCACGTGACTTCAACTCCTATGGCTCGCGGCGTGGCAACCACGAAGTAATGATGCGCGGGACCTTCGCCAACATCCGTATCCGCAACGAAATGCTCGCGGGCGAGGAAGGCGGCAACACCTTGCATGTGCCCAGCGACGAGAAACTGTCGATCTACGACGCCGCCATGCGCTACCAGCAGGCAGGCACCCCGCTGGTGGTGATCGCCGGGCAGGAGTACGGCACCGGCTCGAGCCGCGACTGGGCGGCCAAAGGCACCAACCTGCTGGGAGTCAAGGCGGTGCTGGCAGAAAGCTTCGAACGCATTCACCGCTCAAACCTGGTGGGCATGGGCGTGCTGCCGCTGCAGTTCAAGGCCGGGCACAACCGCAAGCAACTGGGGCTGACCGGCAAGGAACAGATCGACGTCCTGGGCCTGACCGGTGCGGAGCTCCACCCAGGCATGAGCCTGCCCTTGCGCATCACCCGCGAAGACGGGCAACAGGAACAGATCGAGGTGCTGTGCCGGATCGATACCTTGAACGAGGTGGAGTATTTCAAGGCCGGGGGAATCCTGCATTACGTGTTGCGTCAATTGATCGCGGGCTGAACCGGGTATGCTTGGGCCGCTGTAGGAGCGGCCTTGTGTCGCGATGGGGCGCGTAGCGGCCCCACTCGATAGTGGCGGCGAAGCTCAATCTGAGGCCGCTATGGCCCGTCGCGACACAAGGCCGCTCCTACCAGCGATGGGCAGCGGCCCATTTCCATTTACCCGAGAAGGACCACTCGTGCCTCGCCTCCAGCTGATCGCTCTCCTACTCCTGGCCCTCGGTTACACGCTCGCCCTGAGCCACGGCAAGCTCGGCATCGCCAGCCTGCCCACCTTCCTCGCCCTGCTCACCAGCGCCCTGCTTGCTGGTCGCCCGCAGCGCTGGCTACAAGCCTTGGGCCATGGGATGTTCATCCTGCTGGCTATCGCCCTGGCACTGCACTGGCTGCCCGGTTTCAACGCAGCCAAGGTCATCGACAGCACAACTTTCAGCCCCGGCGCCCAGCCTTTCACGATGTACCTGAACCTGGACAAACCGATGATCGGCGCCTGGCTGCTGCTGGCCTGCCCTTGGCTGATCCTGTGGCGCAGCCAGGGCCTGCCGGCCAGTCTGCTGTGCGCCCTGCCCCTGACCCTGCTGGCCTGCCTGGGCGGGGCCTGGGCCCTGGGCATGGTTGCATGGGCGCCGAAATGGCCCGAACAAGCCTGGTTGTGGCTGCTGAACAACCTGTTGTTGGTCAGCCTGACCGAAGAGCTGCTGTTTCGCGGTTATCTGCAAGGCGGCCTGCAACGCCTGCTGCGCCATCAGGGGCTGGCGTTGCTCGCCGCCGCCATGCTGTTCGGCCTGGCCCACCTGGGGGCTGGCTGGCAGTGGGTATACCTGGCCACGCTTGCCGGTGTGGGCTACGGCCTGGCGTACCGCTGGGGCGGCTTGGCGGCAGCCGTGCTTTGCCATTTCGGCCTGAACCTGGTGCATTTCGCGCTGTTCAGCTACCCAATGCTGGCTCTTGGCTAGCTAATCGGTCATCATCTGACTTCTACGTCATTAATCCGCAGTAAAAACGCAATAATGACGCAAACAAGCTTGAACGTGCCCGGCGACTACCCCAGATTGCATAATGGCTCATTGCCATAGATCAAGCCTTGCAAATATTCACTCAATAAAACCAGGGCCTTGCCGATAGCTTTGGAAAGCCCTGCGGACTATCAACCCATGCGTAACAACCAGCCGATTACCCAGAGAGAAAGGACTTTCCCTGCCCAGCAGCGGTTGATCTCCACCACCAATGCCAAAGGTGTGATCACTTACTGCAACGATGCTTTCATCGAGATCAGTGGTTTCACCCGCGAGGAACTGACTGGCGCGCCGCACAACCTGGTGCGCCACCCGGACGTGCCGCCTGCCGTGTTCGCACACATGTGGCAGACCCTCAAGCAGGGCCAGCCATGGATGGGCATCGTCAAGAACCGCTGCAAGTCCGGCGACCACTACTGGGTCAACGCCTACGTCACGCCGATCTTCGACAATAACCAGGTGGTTGGCTTCGAATCGGTGCGGGTCAAACCCACTGCCGAACAGATTCGTCGCGCCGAGGCGCTCTACCAACGCATCAACCAAGGCAAGCCGCCCGTACCACGCCGCGACAAGTGGCTACCGGTGCTGCAGGACTGGCTGCCGTTCATCCTGATCAGCCAGGTGGGCTTCCTGATCGGCAACTGGCTCGGCCATTCCTGGGGCTTCGCCCTGGCCGCCGGGCTTTCCGTCCCCCTGGGCCTGCTCGGCCTGGGCTGGCAGCAGCGCGGCCTCAAGCGCCTGCTGCGCCTGGCCGAACAGACCACCTCCGACCCGCTGATCGCACAGATGTACACCGACAGCCGCGGCGTGCAGGCGCGCCTGGAAATGGCCATGCTCAGCCAGGACGCGCGCATGAAAACCTGCCTGACCCGCCTGCAGGACAGCGCCGAACACCTCAGCGAACAGGCACGCCAGTCCGACGCCCTGGCGCACAAGAGCTCCTCGGGGCTGGAACGCCAGCGCGTGGAAACCGAACAGGTCGCCGCCGCTGTCAATCAGATGGCCGCCACCACCCAGGAAGTGGCCAACCACGTGCAGCGCACGGCCGATGCCACCCAGGAAGCCAACCGCCTGACCAGCCAGGGCCGGCAGATCGCCGGGGAAACCCGGGAAGCCATCGAGCGCCTGTCGGCTGCGGTGGGCGAAACCGGCCAGACGGTCACCCAGCTGGCCAAGGATAGTGACGAGATTGGTGGCGTGGTCGATGTGATCAAGGGCATCGCCGATCAAACCAACCTGCTGGCATTGAACGCAGCCATCGAAGCGGCGCGTGCGGGTGAAATGGGCCGTGGCTTTGCCGTGGTGGCCGACGAAGTGCGCCAGCTGGCACAGCGCACCGCTGAATCCACCGGGCAGATCCATGGGCTGATCGCCAAGCTGCAACAAACTGCCAGCAACGCCGTGCTGACCATGGAAACCGGCCACCGCCAGGCACAGGAAGGCGTGGACCGCGTGATGCAGGCCGACGAAGCGCTGGTGGGCATCAGCGAAGCGGTGGCCAACATCACCGACATGGCGACCCAGATTGCGGCAGCGACAGAAGAACAGACGGCGGTAGCGGACGAGATCAGCCGCAACATCAGCACCATCGCCCAGCTGGCCGACCAGACTGCCGAACAGGCCCAGCATTCGGCGCTGCTCAGCGAGGAGCTGACCAGCACCGCAGGTACTCAGTACTCACTGGTGGAGCGTTTCAACCGCTGAGGCCGTTTCCGCTGGGAGCGGCTTCAGCCGCGATCACCGGCAAAGCCTGTGCCATCCACCGTACCGCCTGCTTTGCGGATGAATCCGCTTCTACAGTTGACGCTATTTCTGTAGAAGCGGCTTCAGCCGCGATCACCGGCACCGCCGGTGCCAGCCTCCAGATTACCAATCCAGGTGCAAGCGGCTCTCGAAATAACGCTCTTCGCCACTCAGTGGGTCCTCGAAACGCAAGCTCTGCGCCAGCAGTTTCAACGGCCGCTGGTAGTCATCGTCTTCCTTGAGCAACTGCGGGTAAAACGGGTCATTGCTGATCCCTGCGCCCAGTGCCGCCATGTGCACGCGCAGCTGGTGGGTCTTGCCGGTCACTGGCGACAACCCGTAACGCCACAGGTCGCCATGCTTTTCCAACACCTCAGCCCACGTTTCGCTGTTCGCCTCCCCCTCGACCTCATGCATGCGGAAAAACGGCTCGCCATGCACCAGGCGGCTTTTATGCACCAGCGGGAAATCGTGTTGCGGCATGGCCGCGGCAATGGCCTGGTAGCGTTTATCGATGCGCCGCTCGGGAAACAGCCGCTGGTAGGCACTGCGGCTCTGCGGGTTGGCGGAAAACAGCACCAGCCCGGCGGTATGCCGGTCGATTCGGTGCAACGGCACCAGGTGCGGGTTGCCCAGGTGGCGAATCAACCGGCGCAGCAAGGTTTGCTCGACGTATTCTCCGCTCGGCGTCACAGGCAGGAAATGCGGCTTGTCCGCCACCACCAGGTGTTCATCCACATGCAACACCGCCTCCTGCACCGGGATCGGCCGCTCATTCGGCGCCTCGCGGAAGTAATGCAGGCGCATGCCCCGTTTGTACGGCAGCTCGGCCGCGACTGCTCGCCCCTCGGCATCCAGCACCCGGCCACGGGCAAAGCGATCGAGCCATTGGGCTCGGTCGATGGCCTTGAAATGGTCGCACAGGCAGTCGAGTACCGTCGCCCAGTTACCGGGTGGCAGGCACACCGTGCTGGCTTGCTGGCGGGCGGGGTCGAACGGCGTGGTCATGGCAGGGCTCGAAACAGTCACGGCCGCGCATTATCCTCCAAGCCCGCGCCCTCAACCAGCCTTGGCCATCGCTTCGCTGCGCTCCTTCAACCAACGCAGTACCTGCACCGGCTCCCAGCGGCCAGGGTCGTACAGGGCATACAGCAACCCCTGGTAACCCACCACATCCAGCCCGCGGTGGTAGCCGGCACGCTGGAACAAGGCCTCTATCTCGGCGAAGCAGGTATTGAAGTGGACCTTGCCGAACGGCGTGCGGTCGTCGGTTACCAGGCCTTCGAGGCGCAGTTCCAGAACAGCGTCGGCCACCCGTTCGACGGGCATGCGGTTGACGCTGTACTTGAGTTGCTCGACATTGAGCATGGCTTTACCTCGATACTGTATTTATATACAGCATACGAACATCCCCTTGCTGCCGTCAATGCGCTTCATTGCAGCCCCTCCTCGTAGCCGCTGCCTCTGCGAATCGTCAGTACCTGTCGTCGCGGCCTGCCTGGGGTCACCGCCAGGTGTACCCATTGGTCGAATTCGAGGATCAGCTGGTCGAAGGGAATGGCGCTTTCGCTGATGCGCCGCACGACTTCGCGCGGGCTGACTTCGATCACCGTGAAGTCGGCGGCCAACCCTTGCAAATGCTTGCTCGCCATCGACCCGCCAATGCGGCTGTTGACCGCCGGACTGCGATAGCCACTGCTGACGATGACCGGCGCGCCGAACAGGGCGCGTACCTGCTCCAGGACATTGCACAGCAGTTGCAGGTTGGTCCGCGCCTCGGCTGGCGGGTCGTTGTCGAGCCCTTCCCTGGCGGCAAGCTGCGAAACGGTCATTTCATCGAGGGAGAAATGGGGGGTAATAAGCATGCTTGGGGTCCTGATGATTGGTGGCAAATGCCGGCCTCAGTGTGCCGGCAAGTGATCATCACGACGCAGCGCGCCACATGGAGCAGGGAGGCACCTCCCCTGGTGCCGTCATTGCGCGAGAAACGCCACGACCTGCTCGGAATCGAACGGCCAATGCAGCTCGGCGCCATTGTCGCAGCGCCGCAACACCGGAATGATCAGGCCGTAGCGCTCGACCATCGCCTCGCTTTCAGCAATATCGACCAGTTCCACCAACAGGCCGTGATCGACGAAGGGCATCAGCACAGCCTCGGCCACTTCGCACAGGTGGCAGCCGAGGGTGCCGAACAGTTGGCATTCAGGCAGCATGGGCAGGTTCCGGATTGACATGCACAGAAGCCTATTCTAGGCCGCTCCTGCCCAGCGCGCACCTGACCTGGCTCAATCCTGGCTGGTTGCGCCGATACGGTGCAACGACAGGTCGGCGCCCTGGAACTCCTGCTCATGGCTCAAGCGAAGGCCATGCAACGCGCGGATCGCACCGTACACGGCAAAGCCGCCGGCCAGTGCCACCAGCACGCCCAACAGGCTGCCCAGCAACTGACTGACCAGGCTGACACCGCCCACACCGCCCAAGGCCGCCTGGCCGAACACACCACAAGCCAGGCCGCCCCACACGCCGCACAGGCCATGCAACGGCCACACGCCCAGCACGTCGTCGATCTTCCAGCGGTTCTGCGCCGCCGTGAAGGTCCAGACGAAAAGTGCACCGGCGACCAGGCCGGTAACCAGTGCGCCAACCGGGTGCATCAGGTCGGAGCCCGCACAGACCGCCACCAGGCCGGCCAGCGGACCGTTGTGCAGGAAGCCCGGGTCGTTACGGCCGGCCAGCAACGCCGACAGGGTGCCACCGACCATGGCCATCAACGAGTTGATCGCCACCAGGCCGCTGACACCCTGCAGGGTCTGCGCACTCATGACGTTGAAGCCGAACCAGCCAATGATCAGGATCCACGACCCCAGCGCCAGGAACGGGATGCTCGACGGCGCAAACGCCACCAACCGGCCATCGCGATAGCGCCCTCGACGCGCGCCCAGCAGCAGCACCGCTGCCAAGGCCAGCCAGCCGCCCATGGCATGCACCACCACCGAGCCGGCAAAGTCATGGAATGGCGCGCCAAAGCGTGCCTGCAACCAGGCTTGCAGGCCGAGGTTGCCGTTCCACACCACCCCCTCGAAGAACGGGTAGACGAACGCCACGATCAACGCCGTGGCGCACAGCTGCGGCACGAAGCGCGCCCGCTCGGCAATGCCCCCGGAGATGATTGCCGGGATCGCTGCGGCGAAGGTCAGCAGAAAGAAGCACTTGACCAGCGCGTAACCCTGGTCGGCCGCCAGTGCGGCTGCCGGCTGCAGGAAGTTGACCCCGTAGGCGATCCAGTAGCCGATGAAGAAGTACACCAGCGCCGAGATGGCAAAATCGCTGAGAATCTTCGACAAGGCATTGACCTGGTTCTTGTGGCGCACCGTACCCACTTCGAGAAACGCGAAGCCGGCATGCATGGCCAGCACCAGGATGGCGCCCATGAGGATGAACAGGGTATTGGAACCGTGGACCAGAGAATCCATCGCGCTGTGCATGTTTTCCATGAAGTAGGCAGACCTGCTGAAAAGGCACCAGGACAGTTCAAGAACCTGCATCCCTGCACCGAATCGGTGCCACCCCCCCCTGCCCTGTTTCGGTGAGCCGGGCGGGCCTGCGCGGTTTTTTCTTGGGTTTGTCGTGGATTGGGTTAAGGTTTATCGGTAGCCGCTGCGTCGGCGCCCTGAATCGGCGCAAAACCTGCCACGAACGCCCCGCAACGTGGCAAAGCCTCAAGCAAGGCCCATACCAGCGCCGGCACTTGAACCTTCCGCGTGTGCTATCACTCGAACTACCAACATTCATCGACAGGGAGACACCCATGGCCAGCAAATCGGCAAAGACTGCACAAGAGATATTGATGGCTGACTTCCAGGCGCTGGTGCGCGACACCGAGAAGCTGCTGGCCGACACCGCCAACCTGGCCGGCGACCAGGCGGACGAATTGCGCGGACAGATTCACGAGCGCCTGGCCCAGGCCCGCGAAACCTTGCAACTGACCCAGGACTCGGTGCGCGAGCGCGGCCAGGCTGCGTTGGGCAGCGCCGAGCAGTACGTGCAGGAAAACCCGTGGCAGGCGATCGGCATCGCGGCGGGCGTCGGGCTGTTGATCGGCCTGCTGGCCAACCGCCACTGAGGGGATACCATGGATAACGACGCCAACGGCGCCAGCGCTTCAGGCAAGCGCCTGGGCGCAGCTGCGCTGGGGCTGCTGCACAGCCATATCGAACTGTTCGGCATCGAGTTGCAGGAACAGAAGGGCCGCACCTTGAGCCTGCTGTTGTTCGCCGGCCTGGCCCTGGTGTTCGCCTTGCTGCTGCTGACCGCCTTGTCCGGGCTGTTGTTGGTGCTGCTGTGGGACAGTTATCGCCTGGCCGGCATCATCGGCCTCTGTGTGTTCTACGGCATCGCCGCACTGTACTGCGGGCTGCGTCTCAAGGCCGCAGTATTCGACGAATCGTCACCGTTCGGTGCCACCCTCGAGGAACTCGCCAAGGACCGGGAGCGCCTGTTGCCATGAGCCTGCCAGAACTGCCAGACACGCGTAACCCGCGGGAATTGCGCAAGGCGTTGTTGCGCCTGCGCATGGAAATGCACCGCCAGGAAATCCGCCACGAATCCGCGCAGCTGCTGGAACCGCTGCGCCGCGTGCGTGGCATGGGCAACTCGCTACAGGACGGCCTGGGCATCAAGCATGCACCGCTGTGGGGGATCGGCGCCGTGGTGGCACTGGGTTTCCTCACCGGCAAGGGCGTACGCAGCGGCAACCTCGCGCGGCTGCTGCGCCTGAGCACCAGCGTGCTACCGCTGCTGCGCCTGTATCTGCAAGCCAGCCGCCGTCCTTGAGCGTTTTATGCCGCCTGCGATGGTCTCATCGCAGGCTTTGCCCCTTGCGCTGACCCTTCGGACACCCGAAGCTATACCCCTCGATGCACAGGAGACCGCGCCTTGGACTGGCACACCCTGCTCACCCGCGAACGCCTGGGCAAAGCGCTGTACAGCGCCGATGAGCTCGGGCGCAGCCCCTTTCACAAAGACCACGACCGCATCATCTTCTCCGGAGCCTTCCGCCGCCTCGGGCGCAAGACCCAGGTGCACCCGGTTTCCAGCAACGACCATATCCACACACGCCTGACCCACTCGCTGGAGGTCAGCTGCGTCGGTCGCTCACTGGGCATGCGCGTCGGCGAAACCCTGCGCGACAGCCTGCCGGACTGGTGCGCCCCCAGCGACCTTGGCATGATCGTGCAGTCGGCCTGCCTGGCCCATGACATCGGCAACCCACCGTTCGGCCACTCCGGCGAAGATGCCATCCGCCACTGGTTCCAGCAGGCCGCCGGGCGCGGCTGGCTGGATGACATGAACGACGACGAACGCGCCGACTTCCTCAACTTCGAAGGCAACGCCCAGGGCTTTCGGGTACTCACCCAGCTGGAATATCACCAGTTCGACGGCGGTACCCGGCTGACCTACGCCACCCTCGGCACCTACCTGAAATACCCGTGGAGCGCGCGCCACGCCGACGCCCTGGGCTACAAGAAGCACAAGTTCGGCAGCTACCAGAGCGAACTGCCCCTGCTCGAGCAGATCGCTCGCAAGCTTGGCCTGCCGCAGCTGGAACACCAACGCTGGGCACGCCACCCGCTGGTCTACCTGATGGAGGCCGCCGATGACATCTGCTATGCGCTGATCGACCTGGAAGACGGCCTGGAAATGGAGTTGCTGCAATACGCCGAAGTCGAAGCGCTGCTGCTCGACCTGGTCGGCGACGATCTGCCGGAAACCTACCGCCAGCTCGGCCCGGGCGATTCCCGGCGGCGCAAGTTGGCCATCCTGCGTGGCAAGGCCATCGAACACCTGACCAACGCCGCCGCCCGTGCTTTCGTCGAGCAACAGCAAGCCCTGCTGGCCGGCCAGTTGGCGGGCGACCTGGTCGAACACATGCATGGCCCGGCCAAACGCTGCGTGCTGCAGGCCAAGGCCATGGCGCGCAACAAGATCTTCCAGGACAAGCGCAAGACCTTGCACGAGATCGGCGCCTATACCACCCTGGAGATTCTGCTGAACACCTTCTGTGGCGCAGCCCTCGAACAGCACGGCGGGCGCACGCCCTCGTTCAAGAGCCGCCGGGTGCTGGACCTGATCGGCAACAATGCCCCCGACCCGCACGGCTCCCTGCACAGTGCCTTCCTGCGCATGATCGACTTCATCGCCGGGATGACCGACAGCTATGCCAGCGAAATGGCTCGCGAGATGACCGGTCGCTCCAGCCCGGTCTGAACCTGGCAGGTGCAGCCCGCCCCCGGTGCTACCATCCTGCTTGAAGGAAACTTCCTACATATACGCACGACAAACTAAACAACACGATTAAAAACAAAATGATTGGTTACCAAATTTGTTTTGACATCGTGTTGAATCCCCCTATTTCGTAGACAGATTTGTTTTATCTTGTAAGCCATTTCCCATATAGGTCTAACAGCCCTTCCTCGCATCCCCGATCACTTCCAACTGCGATAAGGTGCCGCCTGTCACCTCAATCGCCCGCAGGAAGTTGAACATGCAATCCATATTTATTGTCGACGACCATCCTGTCATCCGCCTGGCTGTCCGTATGTTGCTGGAGAACCAGAATTACAAGGTTGTCGGCGAGTCGGACAACGGTGTGGACGCCATGCAGATGGTCCGCGAAACCAACCCCGACCTGGTCATTCTCGACATCAGCATCCCCAAGCTGGACGGGCTGGAGGTGCTGTCCCGCTTCCAGGCCATGGCATTGCCGTTGAAGGTTCTGGTATTGACCGCACAATCGCCGGCATTGTTTGCCGTACGCTGCATGCACTCGGGTGCCGCCGGCTATGTGTGCAAGCAGGAAGCGGTCATTTTCAAAATTTTTTGAATTTTTTCAGCCTAAATTGATTCTCAGGCACTACTCACAGGCTAGGCACCAAGTCTTGTCGCCCGAGCATCACTGAAAAAGCCACATCAAATCACTTTTTAGACAATTTTGAGGAGTAGTCGCAGCGATCCTTTAGCTCCCGGCCTTGCGACCTTGGGGTCAGAATCCGATGAGCGATGCCCGTCGTCCCTACTTCAGAGAAGCCAGCTCTCTCTGCTGCCAAATTGCGGGGGGCTTTTGCTGGTATCCAGTCCCGACGGATGCGCAGTTGCAGTCCTCGCCTTTAAGGCTATACAAGGAGACACGCGTGTCAATTGAATCGCGCCGTACCCCGACCAATGCCCTTTCGAATTCGATCAGGATTGGTGCAAGAACCTTATGCGGCAATCAACGGATCCTCCCTATCACAGAATGGATGGAGTGGAGGTGACCGGGAGGAACGGTGATCTGCTGGAGCTGCGCCCATGCTGAGATGACCTGGTGTAAACACGACGGGAACTACTGGTCACGACAGGGACGCTTGTCGCGCGAGAAGCGCGCATAGGCTTCCGTCAGGCCACTACGCAACTGTAAATGCAGTTCATTGCCGCCTCACATTTTGTCAGGTCCCGCAACAGATCAGCAGCCCGCTTGGCCACTGCCGTCATACCAATGGTAAATGTCGTACTGATTGGGTCAACCACGCCTCAAGTCTCCCCGCCGGGTCACTTCCGCCATTATGACTTCCGCCATTTGGGCAGGCTCGCTTGGCTGCTATCGACTCATTGCAGACATTCAAGGGCTCTCCAAGATGTGTGTTGCAGGTCGCATCGAGCCTTATCTCCTAACAGACCACCCGTCAGCTTGATCCCGCCTGGAGCAGTGTTTCAATACCTGCTAGAGCGTTTCGTGGATCGCGATTATGCATCGCAACATATACTCGCATAGTTCCCGAGTTCACCAAGGCCAGCAAACATGAAGGTGTCCAAGTTCGAAAGTCACATAAGCGGTCAGCTCATGATGGCCATTTTCCAGTAGTGAAAGGGCCAGCGCATCTGCCTTATGATCACCAGGCTGCTGTGTCAACTCCTACAGCGCCTGGCCAAATAGTATAGTCATTTAGGTGGAAAATTCGTCTAGCCGTTAGAGTCGCGCTCGGCGACAACCAATGTTGATTTATAGCTTAAACACCGTCACCATAAATTTGGCGTCGTATCGCGTAATCAACCTCGCAATAGCCAGGATATAGTTTACCGCAAGAGAAGTCACGCTCGTCATAACCCGGAAAATACTCAACCCCATCAACATCCTGCTTAAACTGAATGTACATTTGAGGCGAGCCATTCAGCTCCCTGTTGTTTAATGAAATAATATGGTTGGCAGCCTTGATTAATTGGTAAAATAAGCTTTGGAGTACACCTTTTCGATATGAGATGTATTTTTCTCGCTGGTAGTAATCAAGGTGCAGGCAGCTTACCCAGTAAGCATATTCATCACCTTCAATATATTTGTTTTCATGCAGACAACAAATGGTTACAAGATCGCGACATACACAATTGAAGTTGCGAATGGCATTTATAAGCACTGTGAAATTTATATCATTCTCGTGATCCTCTATTATCCACTCAACCTGAGATAAGTAGGATTGAATTCGAAGCAGGAACTGCTCTGAAATCCGAACATCACAATAAAAAAACGGCAGAAAACAGCAGTAGTAAACAAGATTGCTCGGATCTATCTTGTCGCACCAAAATCGATAGATTCGCGATGCCGACAGGTCTCGATTGCTTGTGTTTCGGGCATAGAGCAATTCAGAGCCTAAGAAATCTACAATTGTTTTTAGCTTGGGAAGATCAGAGCTATTAACTATTTCCTTGACTAGGTCGGCCACATCAAGTATGTCGCTCTTGGTATCTAATTCGTATTCAGCAGTGCCTATTTTGGCAATCCGATGGTTAGATTTGCTCACAATATTTAGAATTATCAACCGATCATAATTTTTATAGAGGCCCTTTTCTATAAACTTGTCGACGGTGTGTTTCGTTTTGGCTAGGGCTGACGTGGACGTCACCTGAAAAGCAACTCGACTTTGGCCGTCACCTAAATCTATCGCAGCAGTGTTATTGTTAATGATATTAATATTTTTAAGATTGAGACCATAAATTAAATTCAGAAGACCGCAATAAAAATCTTCTGCGCCATGATTTATATCCGTTAGCGCCATGCCGTTATGAATCTCGACCTGGGCTTTTAACCAAGCGAGCGCTGCTATTATTTCTCTGTGATAGTTAAGCCGATTCATTTCTTTGAGTGCTCCGAAAATTCATAAGTGGCTATGAGAAAGCAGCAGTCGTGACACTACCAAAAATTCGCAAGCCGGTGGCCAGTGATGGCCAAAAGCTACATTTAGTTATGATGGATGTCCACTCAATATTTTGGGTAGTCGCTTTGGGAACAACCCACCCGGATATCACGGACGCATGATGGAAGCACGCGATGATGCGCTCTGATGTCGTCCAGATTGTTCAAGGTTTGAGGATGGGGGATTGTCAGCGTTGCTTACCTGAGCAGGAGCGCTATACGGAGGTTAACGCGGAGCTTAAGGTGCATAGATCAAATTCGACAACAGACCTTCTCTGTGCTTTGAATGGGAGTCGATAGCGTCCGCTTTCGAGCCAGGCTGTGTGAAAACGTTCGACGCGATCCGATTGGTTAGAAAACGACATGATTCCGCGCCCCTGCGACGGATCCACTCAAGGCCGCCCCATGGACATCCAGCTAATCGGCAGAAACAGGCTAGTTGCGGCCATTCGCTACGACCCTCAAATCCAAGATTCACTGATGTTTCAGACGCTCCCAGTTTCAGACGTGTAAACCTATTTTTTTACGTGTAAACCACCTAGGTTTACACGTAAAAAAATAGGTTTACACGCATGCCTTAGCAAGCCTTGATTTCATGATGTGGCTTAGCTTGCGAAGCAAGCTACGAGTGGTGGGACGTTCATTACAGACAGGCCGCCCGAGGGTAGGCCTATCTGTTTAGGTCGTGGTGGCTTATCGAGCAACCCAGACTTCACCTCCCAAGCGCTGGTAGCGGCGCTCAAAAGCCTCCGAGCCTCCCTCCATCACTTGGCAAACCTCCTGCCGCATGTCCTGTTCCTGTAGGGAACCGGCCTGCTTCACATGAGACTGGGTGTTGAAATCCAGTAGATGGATCAGCTCAGCATCGAGCCTTCAGATCTAATCGATGAGGACTTCATCGACCACTGGAAGCCAAGCTTGAAACTCTTCCCCGCTAGAGATTCTCCTAAAGCCTAACGGCGTGGCCATCAAAGTGGCGCCAACGGCTTCCTGGTTGGAATGTGTCTCATCCCAAAGACTATGTTTCTCAACCTCAGCAATTAGATCATCAAACTGCTCCGAGCTTTCAAACCCGATGATTGAAACCTCGAAGCCAGCCACTGAAATAGCTGCGATTAGAGCGGGAGGAACATCGATATCAGGACCGGCATACGCAGTCACCATGCGCCCTCCCAAGTGATCGTTAATTCGCTTTTGCCGCTCGTGCCCTCGATCAAACTGCGGCCCAGGCGCATTCGTGGAGATCGAAAACTTCCCGTCGTCGGTTAATTCAATTTTCCACGCCATGGGTGGATTTTCGCTGAATCGGCCAACAACAGTACGTGCAGGACGGAATGACATCACTGTCTGCTGCTGAAAGCACTGGAGGATTTCAAAGAAAAACAAACCTATTTGTATAGCGCCCACCAGCTCATCGTTAGGGACAAGGACTGGGAAACCACCGTTTCTTCGTCGTAACCGTAAACCTTCCGGGACCAGTATGTAGTCAGCGTGAGCTATGCCATTTCGTATGTCATCCCGGAAAGCGATTTCCAACAACCCTGCTAAGCCTGTCATTCCGATGGCTGTTGCAACCTGTGCCAAGTGTCGAAACATCGCGTTAGCATTGGGTCCGATGACGGCCCGAGGCTCCTTGCGGACGCGCACTAGGCCTTGAAATGGCCAAAGGTTGTAAGCCTTTAATTGCGCGACCCTTAGGGTGTTCAGCAATCCCTCATATACCCCCCCAGCTTCTGCAAGATGAGCATAAAGGCAGAGCAGCTGTCGAAGCTCTGAGCGCGTGAGCGGCGTACCTTTAGACCCCAGTGCTTTCAGCTCCTGAAAGACCTCCTGGGCCGTAGCAACAGTACTCCAACCTGCATCTTGCACGCCACGAAACTCGCCAAACATCGCAGCTGCAGTATCGATCTCATTGATCTTCAACGCGTAAGCGTACAGATACGTCAACTGGGTATTGAGTGCTTGCAAATAGGTGCGGGGGTCCATATTTGGCATCCATTGAAATCAGAGAGAACTGGTCAGCAGCACGGACTACTTCGTCTTCAGCATTATCGAAGAAGGAGCTTTTTCACCAAATAGCTTCGCCTCACGTTTTTTCTGAGCCTTTGCCACGCGAGTGCCAACCTCACGAACGATCGTCGGCATGAAAGCCTTGAACACTATCGAAGGTTCGCTCGACGTTTCAGACCAAAGGTCAAAGCGGCCATCGACGATCTTCATAAAAAGGACTGATGCTCTCCAGAAGTCCTTCGGTTGCTGAGCACTCAGCATTGCTCCATACCAGGTCTTCGCCCAAATATTTTTTGCATACCACTCTGACGCAGCTGCATGAGCAGAGCCCACAAAACCTTTGGCTCCGGCGAAGCGGGACAGCACCCCGTCAGCATGCACGCTCTCATCACAAAATCCCGCAATCATAAGCGCAAGCATAGTGTCGCAGGGGCGTTCTGAGGCAAGCAGTTCATCGATATACGTCTGCAGAATTAATACATTCCCTGATAAATGGGCAGCAATGACTTCTTGTGCGATCTCGCTATCATTACGAGATGATTGAAGCCGCTTTATACATACATCCCGGATCTCAGGAGTTTCTGACCGGCGCCAGAGAGCAATCGCCTCCATTGGGATTTTTGCGATACCAGTGACACGACGTATGATCGGGACTAAAGCCAGGACACGTTCAAGGAGTCTTAGTGCTAACCTGTCACCGAACATAATGGCAACTTGAAGCGCGACATGATAAAGGTTGCGCAGTGCCCGATCTGAGGTAGCCAGAAAAATTTTTATCCAGCGCTGAGCACGATCCACATCCTGTCCGATGATGGCTTGGATACCTTCGAATGTTAGGTCAGATAGTATTAAATCTGCATCTGCGGCCGTGAGTTCTGAAGCAAAGCGCTCATAGCTATCTCCCATACGACGGCGGCGTTCGTTAAACTGCTCATCCGATTCCGCAAGCCGACTCATCTTGGAGGCGAAATCGCTCTCAGTTGTAACCCGCTCTGTTAGCGAGATGAGTGGTGGTGTCGAGTTGGATGAATTTGGGACCTCAGTCTCAATATCGGGCAACTCCACATCGCTTCCATACTCTAAGGCTTTGGCAATTGCGATCTCGACACGGTCAGCAATGTTTCTGACTCTCTCGACAGGCAGCGTTTCTGCGGCAAAACCGTAATGGGAAAGGCTCATGCGATCTAGCGCAGGGCCCACCTCAATCAGCCCGGCACGTAACGCTTTCACCAACACCATAGATCCGTGCCAGTCCTCGAAGCTGCTATCACGGCCACGAGGCTTCGCAGCGCACCAGCCGCTATCGATCACTTCCTGCCATAGAGAGTCGTTATCGCTAGATGCCGCGACGGCGAGCGCTTCGTGGCGAAGTCCCTTAAGGGGTGTCCGGATAAACCCTTTGACAATCATGACCGCCCGCGGAGTCAAAGGCGACTGTGAGTAATGTATTGCGGCAAGAACCGCCGTCTGGGAATGTGTGTTGCCGTCGTTAAGCACGCGCTCCAAGACATGTTCCACTTTTTCTTCAGTGGCCCGATGAACACAGTCCAACAATTCCAGCAGTACCGTATCACCCTGCATATTAGCGATTGCATCTAGCTGCTCGTTCGCGCTGAGATGTGGCAAGGCGATAAGCGTAGAAAACTGAGCGGTTAGGAATTCATCCTTACCTTCATCAGTATCTTTATGAGACGCTGGGCAAGATACTCCGGCGGCCAGGAACCTTGAGGCTTGCTCTTTAGTAAGCCCGGCGCTGTGTCGCATGAGCTCCAAAACACCTTGGCGACGCTCAAATCCTGTACGGTCCAAGACGTCATTCGCGAGCGCGCGGAGTGAGTAAATCGCGTCATCCGATAGGAAACGCGCGATTCCAGAGCGAGCGCTACGGAAAAAGTGACCCTGCTCAGATAGTGCACGGCCGGTTGCGACCTTACCGACATCAAGCTCACGGTACCGTTTGGCAGTCGTCGTAACGTTGTCAGGCATGGTGGAATTTGGATTGCATGGATCTACTGCGCAATGGTCCTCAATCAGAGACCAACCTTCATGGAGCTTCTGGCCGGGCTTAATCTCATCGAAAATTCTTTCACTTTCGATAGCATCACCGATGTCTCCGGTGCCGTGCAGAATGCCTACACGAGTCCATCTACCCACATCCGAACAGCCCTGCCCCGGTAGTGATTCCAGTTCCTGT
The DNA here is from genome assembly GCF_016620375.1 of Pseudomonas sp. LAM2023. NCBI lineage: Bacteria > Pseudomonadati > Pseudomonadota > Gammaproteobacteria > Pseudomonadales > Pseudomonadaceae > Pseudomonas > Pseudomonas sp. LAM2023. The sequence goes on from NZ_JAENHV010000026.1 coordinate 81,835, forward strand.
AGAAGAGCAGCCCTGGTTTCATGCCAATCTACACGGTTGAAGCGCAGCACATGCTCGAATTCTTCGTAGGGTGCTGATAGTGAGTAATGGAGCGCGTAGGAAAATCGCCAACGTACAAAATAGGGGGCAATTTCGACCAGAGGCATACCAGACAGAAGATACAAAGCAAAATGGCTTAGACTATCAAAGTTGGGATGAGGAGCGATAATGAGTTTTGCCATCATGAACGATCGCTCGGCTTCTGTGATAGCAGCCAGTCGCGCCTGAATTTCGGTTTCAATCCGAGAGCGCTCTTCATCAACCCGCGTGGTGTTGTCCGAACGGATTGACATCCGCATCCGACGAGTGGGTTCGAGCGAATAGTAGGAAAGCCATCGCTTCGTCGATGTCAAGATCTCTTGCCAAACAGTCGGCTGCTCGCGCCGACTCAGCAGTGCATGAAGGAGCCAGTCGTTGACACCATTATGCTCATGCGATAAATGCAGGTTTTCAGCAGCTTTCATGAAAGCGACCGGAGCCGACTTGGCAAGTACCGCGAATGCTTCAACTTGGCTGTTAGGTAGATTTTGTAATGTGACTAAATTCTCGATAAGCGCCGGCGGTATCTGAATGCTCGTCTCCTCATCCAAGCAAGCAATTTGCGTGGCGAGCAAAACCACCCTACCCGTCTCATCAAGCGCGCTTATTGGTTCCAAAATTGTGGCTAGTTTGTCCCGCGGGTCACGCCCATTACGCACCTCGCGCTCAAGTTGACCGACCAGGTGAAGCGCGAGCGCGAGATTCAGGCCATTTGGCTTGATCTCGTAGCGAGAACTGGTTCCCTTGACTGAGGAGAAGAACTGACACGACGCCACCGCCTGTAATTGAGGCTCTTGGACGGCATTGAACAACCGAAGGTCGTCAGTCTCAAAGGCTTTTGCTCGGCTCAATATTGTCGCAGCAAGATCTTTTAGAAGATCGGCAAATTCCTGCGCAGGAAGCGGTGCTGCACCGAGTTGCTGCATCCTGCGCATATGTTCGAACAGGAGCCGCCCGACACTAAGTTCATCCAACAGCTCAATCGCTTTCGCCTGAATTAACTCGATTGCGATTCCTAGCAGCCGCGGATTTCGCACAGATTCGAGCACTTCCGGCCTGACGTTAGCAAAATCAATATCACGGCTTAGCAGTATCTCTTTAACATCCTGGATGGACCACTCAGCCAGCGAGACTGTCTTTGTGTCGCATGGCAACGTGTTTTTGAGATGTGCCCAGTGCTGAGTGCGGGTAGTTAGCACAAGACAACCACCCAAGTCATGGAGATGCAGTGCAGCTCGACCGATCCATCGCCCCCAGTTTGATTTTAAGGTTTGATTGAGGCCATCGACAACCAACGTCAAACGGACAGATCTCGCTGGCAGGTTTGCGCGCCATCCATGAAAGCGTCGCCTCCATCGCTTTATTGCCTGCGGTGTGTCACTGCCGCTTGTCTGGCGGATCAATCTACGGATTAGGAAGCTGTCGAAGTCATCGGATTCATCATCCGTCAAATCCTCTGCGGGACATAGGACAAAAAGAGATTTCGTGAGGGATCGACTCCACCCTTGGATTGCGAGCCAGCTTTTTCCAACACCCTCTTCACCTACAATTGCGTAAATTCGGTTTTGAGGTGCTCCTGAGAATGCTTCTGTTAGAACTGCACGCTCCGGCCGGTCAAGCACCCTAGACCCATTAGGATCAAGCGGGCAAAGTGGTTGACCAAACTCTGCACGCGCCCGGGCCTTGCTTGAGAAGATGCGATTAAGCCACGCTTCGCTCAGAGTCTTGGCATGTCCCAGCCCGACATCATCGGCGAGCGCTTTTCTCAGCACACCCAATCTGCTAGCAAAATCCACATGACGTCCGAAGTAGTCGATTGCATCCACAGCGGGTACAACAAGCACTGCTTCAGGCTTGTCCTTCAGGGCTTGGGCAATCAACTCTTTGGACTTGGAGGCAGCCGCTACTACTGCGATAAGCAGAGATCCCAGATCGTTATTCAACCAGTCCAATACCACAATTCCGAAACCGTAATTGGCTGCAAATGTGCGAGCGTCCTCCACTGTTTGCGAAGCGACCTCGCAAGTAGCGCCTAGAATCCAGAGATCCACCTGGCCGGTATCATCGTTAGCAACGTCAAAAAGCTTTGCCGAGACATCGTTCTTCTGAAGGCCTTCCTTATAACGTTTACCTTCAAAATAAGTGGCACCTCCGTCAAAGGCGGAATCACCATCTCGGCCTCGTTGCGTACCTGATTTCGCAAGGCGGAACGATTGCCCTGTAAGCTCCCCCAGAACGATACCCAAAAGCCCCTCGAAGCCCTGTGGCCCGGAAGGGTCAAGTGCAAGTAAAGCGGTCTTAAGAGCTTTCGCGTGTGTCTGATCTGCTGACATATCAACCCCGTGTACCGCACGCTTATGCGCTCAATAGCCAAGCCACCACGTTCTGACGTCGAAAAGCCCCTCCCAGGAGGGGCTTGATTTTTCACCGAGTGAAATTCTTCTTAACTACCTTTGAGCCGGCTCGATCCTTACGCAGCATGACCTTTATGCACATGAGGTATTTGGGGTCTCGGATGGTGTACGAGCCCGAACGGTCATTCCTCGACAGCAGTGGCGTACTGCCCGATGCTAGATCGGCAAGGATATTGCCTATACCCATATTTTTTACGGCAGTTTTCGGAAACTCACTTCGTATGACTTTGTCAACGTCGTTCGCATCAAATTGATGCCCGCTGAGTTGAGCGATGCAGTAAATAGCCTGGTTTCTTCGGGCTACGGTGGTATCGCGACTGTTTAGGTGCCCTTCGATTACGGTATAGCACTGCCGCAGACCGCTTAACATCCAAGCTTCATCTGCGAGATCAAGTAGGTCCGAATCGTAGATCCAGTCGTTTTCCTCAATCTCCTCGGCTAACGCTTCGCAGTATTCATGTACGCGTTGTGCTATGCCTAAGGTGATCGACCAGATATGATCGGAAACCTCTATGTACTCGACAGCTTCCATCTTGATCTCAAGCTGTTCGAAGCCTTTTCGAACGATTTCCTGAACCTGTCCAGAATCCAGGCTTCCTACTTTTCGTATCTCTGTTATTCGATTGGAAACAGATTCAGAGTTCTTAGTTTCACGAAAATATTGGAGGACACCGTTCGGAACGCCAACGATCAGGAAGTTTATGTTGCAGTCGGCGTATCGAGTATCATCCAAAAGAATTACTAAGTCTGCAAGCTCTGACATCAACGCCGGCGCGTCAAAAATAGATTCAAGGTTATCTAGGACAATAATCTTTTTTTGATCGACCCCGCCCGGACCGCTGCTTGCTAAGAGCTTGAACGCTCTCAGCAATGGTTCCTCTTGGGCGATGTTGTACATGCCTGTATGCTTCAATCCACCCTTTGCGAAGTATGCGCTTACCTCAGCGGCCTTTTCTTCGTTGTAACCCATCTTAACAGCAGTGCCGGGTTCGATGATGCAGCGGCAAATTTCCTGCGTAAGGGAGTTTGCTCGCGATGCGTTGGCGCAGTTAACGGCGATGTACGGCAGTTTATTCGCAGCTAGCGCTTTCTTGAAAAGCCAAGTCTTTCCATTCCCACTTTCTCCGAACAGGAGAGTGTGACTGTGCCGGGCGAACGCTCTGGCGAGGTCTTTCTCCAGTCGCGGGCGGTGCACGTACATGGCTGGATTCAGTTCCCTGCTGCGAGGGGTGAACACCTCGCTTATCGCTTTCCTGCTCATGCTACTCCTGCGCTGTGGTGTGATGGCACCGCAATGCTACTCGTTTTTTGTAGTTCGTGACCATAGGGAAGCAACTGCAGAAGATGGATAGCCAAACTTGGTAGCCACAAGCCGGCGTCACACTTTGATGAGCACAATCGAGTATCGAAGTCTCGACATCCCTGCTCCAAGTGCCAATTAACGTTCTCGATGGTCACCGCTAATGCAGGAGCTCATGCTGCCACGGACAATGATAGATAGGCTCTAATAACTGCCTCGCTCGTGCCGACCTAGCTAAGCATTGGCCTCAGGGCGTATAGTTCGTGAGTAACGTCGTCGAGGAAGCTGCCGTGAAACGCACCCTGATTGGGATGGCAGAGGCTGGAGAGCCGCTGTTGCGACAAGCACTTGAGGCACTGCGCCAGTTGCATGAAGCCGAGGATGCAGGTGTTTCCGAGCCTGAAGTGGCGCGTCTTCGGCTACTGGCTGACTCACTCTACCAAGCGGTCATTGATTTTCAGCTGGTTAACGCCGGGGATTGCCCATCGACCATCCATTGAGGCGCAGGCGAATGACGCACAAACCATCAGTAGTTTACCCTGACCATCGAATGTATACAGACGCCGTGGACGCGATGAGGCGATACCACGAAGCCCAAGCCTCCGGCAGTCCTGCCGAGCAAGTCGAGCGGTTGCGAAGAATCGCCGAAGCGCAGTTTCAGGCAGTAAACGACTACCAACTTAAAGCCCTACGATGCGGCGCTCGACAGCCTCATTGATGATGACATCTGGCTGTAGGCCCTATTGACCCATATGCCTGAGCATGAGGTATCCGCAGGAACCCTATGCAGGAGACAACCCACGATCAGGTTCCTGAAAGAAATTCAACGCGCCCACTCGCCGAACGGTGCGTAAGACTCGATGTAGCGGGCGGCAGATTGCACATCACGCCAACCGACATATGCCATCAATGCCTCGGTGCTCCACTGATTGCGGCTGGCCCAGGTAGCGAAGCCACGACGTAGCGAATGCGCCGAATAGCCCTCGGCCTCGATCCCGCTACGCAATAGAGCCCGGCGCAACAGACGCGACACACTGTTGGCATTAAGTGGCTGCTTGCTGAGATGCCCCCAGCGATCAATGCCACGAAACAGAGGGCCTTTCTCAATACCGCTGAGCGTTAGCCACTGTTCGACGGCTTGTACCGGGCATAGGCGTTTCAGCGCCGGCATGGTCAGATTGCGCCCGCGGTTGTCCCGGTCGGTCTTGCTGCTTGCCAGGAACACGTGCATGCCTACTCCCGTCTCGATCCGCACGTGCTCGGCCTGCAGTCGGCACAGCTCGTCGCCACGAAAGGCGCGCCAGAAGCCGAGTAGGATCAGCGCCTGGTCGCGGGCGGCACGCAGTCGAAGTGCGGGTAGTGCACTGTGCATGTCGGCGCTCAAGCCCTCAATGCTGGCTTCCAGCACCTTGAGCTGCAACGCCGGTGCCTGTCTCACCGGCTGCGGGTGCAGCGCCTGGATGCCGCGCAAGGTGTCGCGCACTTGGGCCGCCTTGGTCGGGTCGACAAAGCCGCGCTGCTGGTGCCACTGGGCGAGTGCCGCCAGGTGCGTGCGCAACGTGCTGGCGGACAGCCGTGCCCCGAAGGCCGCCAGGTAGCGCACCACGCTGACGCTCGACGCCGGCAGCAGCCCGCCCCACTCCCCTTCGAAGTGCTCGATGGCCTGGGCGTAGCGGCGCGCGGTGCTGGCCCGGCGTGCCGCCTGCTGATACCGCTCCGCGTCGCTCACCTGACCTCCCGTGTACCGCGCTTACGCGCCGAATCCCGCTAAAACGCCTATCAGGTTCGAGAAATCTGCATTCTCGAACGCCACTCCGTCCGAATCCTTGTCGCGTTTCGGGCACCGTTACAGCTGTAATCGCATACTCCGTAAACCAGTACGAAATCGTAGGAGAGCCGCCATGGCGCGCGGTGGCATCAACCTGGCTGTGGTCAGAACCGCCCGCGAAACTCTGCTCGCCCGCGGCGTACACCCGAGCATCGATGCGGTGCGCGTCCAGCTCGGCAACACCGGCTCCAAAAGCACGATTCAGCGCTATCTGAAGGAACTCAGTGCCGGAGATCGGGCGCAGCGCCCTCCAACCCCGGATGAGGAACTGCAGGGCTATGTCGCGGACCTCAGCGCGCGCCTTAATGCGCTGGCCGCCGAGCATGTCGCCGAGGACCGACGCCAGCTCGCCCTGGAACGCATTGCTCAGGAGCAACAACGCCTCCAGCAACAAGCGCAGCTCGACCAATTGCAGCAAGCGCACGCCACCCTGCTCGGTGAAGTGGAGGCGGTGCGCGCCCATGAACGAACGCTGCAAGCACAACTGCGCGAAGCCGAAGGCGAGCGTCGGCGCTTGGTCCAGGTCGACCGCGACTGGCAGCAATTACTGGAGGAGCGCGCCCTGCGGGTGCACACGTTGGAGGACAAACTGCGCCAAGCGCGTGAAGCCCTCGCCCATTACCGCCAACAACACCTGACTCAACGCCGAGAAGAGCTTCAGCGGTACGACACCCAGATGCAGCAACTGCAGCACGAACTGCGTGAAGTCCGATTGGCCCTGCAGCACAAGTTGGAAGAGCTGAGCAGCTTGTCCCGGGACAATGAGCGACTGGTCAGCGAACTGCGCGCCGAACGGCAACAAGCCCACCGCCATGACCAGGATCAAGCTCACCTCCGTCAATTGCACCAAGAAGCTGACGCTGCACTGCGCCTGGCCCAAGAGCGCCTGAACACGTTGTCGGCGGCGAATGCCAGTCTTCGCGAACGGGTGAAACGCCATATCCTCAAAGATCGCCACGTCCATCGGGAGCTACGCGCCCAAAAACAGCGGGTTAGCGAACTGCAAGACCTCCTCAAAGAGCCCCACGCAGCGAAACCACTGGAAGGGTGAGGCTTCTTCAACGACCAGCTGCTATTGGCCGATAACCGCAAGCGATACCAGGTTTCCACTCGCTTACACGCCGACATCGAGTCGGAACCGATTCCGTTGGTGCCGTTTGAGCGCGTTTGCAACCTGCCTGAGCAGAACCGATGGCACCACTTCTCTCGCCAGTTGCGCCCAGGACGTTGTCGATGACCCAGGCGGAGCCCGCGACAGCAGAAGATGCACCGCCGTACAGCCGGACAAGTCCCAGCGTTCGAAGCACTGAAGGTCCTGTAATACGGCCGCAACCTGATCCAATCCGTCCCCCAGTTGTTCGAAGCCGGCAAACTCATGGGGCCAGCCCACGATAGGCTCAAAGAAGTGACGTTCGTGCAGCGCATCCAGCAGTTCGTACAATGGCTGGCGGGCGCCGCAACAGGGCTCGCCATGACAGACCAGTGCCAAGTACGTGAGGAAATGGGTGCTGCACCAGCGCCGGTGCGGGCGAAACCGCCAGTCTGTTGACCCCATTATGGCAATCACACACCCGAGGTTGTGCCAATCGGGACACTCGCACAATCGCCGCATGAGCACTGCCCCCGCATTAGGCAACCCGTAGCCGTAGGCCTGGTGCAGGCTCAGAGCCTGACTGCCGGTGTGCCGGCGCTTGTCCCAAAGCGTTTCCAACACATCCCACAAGGGGTCCATCAACACGTCTTGCAATGCCGGCAGTACAACCTGCCATTCATTTAGATAACGGGCTTGCGGCAGAGCGCCCCTCCACTGGGCCGCGTATTTATGGTTGCACGCGCCCCGTGGTGACAGACACGGGTGAAATTTGAGCGTAACCGCATCCCCGAACTGCGCCAAACCACGGCTACTCAGCTCTAGGCCTGCCAAGGCTGGCACCGAATGGCTCAGCACCACTCCTTTGATAGGTCGGACTAATGATTGACGGTTCATGGCAGCATCTTCGGCAAATGAACACCAAAAAGTGAAGCAGGATTGGCCTTAGCTGCAACGTGTCGATCCGCTCAAACCGCAACATCTAAATATAATACCCAAAGAATTTTCCATGAAATCAAGCAGTTAAATCCTGCTAACGAACCACATACCGGTAATCGTACTAGTACGAAATCCGTTCAATAATACGAACATGTCCGCTACTTCACGCACGCATGGCTCAGGTGGGAGTGTGATCATGAAGTCCTGTAACTGCCGAATTTGGCTCGACAGCGGCCAAACCATCCGATCAAGTACTGGCGTTGAGTTGCGGGTTACGCCATCGAAAGCTCTCGAACCGTTGGCCTTGGCAGGAAACGCCAGCACCCTCTGCTGGCATGCTCAGACACTGTTCCAAGGCGCGTGCCTAGTACTCCCCGCAAAACCGAATTCTACGCTTCGACTTGGCCCTGAATCCCGCTATGCCAGCCACAAACGCTCTAGCAGCGTTGACCGGAAATGTCAGCTTCCCAGCGCTAAAGCCTCCCGCGAGGAGCGCCACTGCAATGCCACGTACCTGTCACTCGCATTCAAGGGGCTTGGACCTAAAGCTGCCAACCGCCAAGGCATTCCAGTTATTTTGCAACTCGTAGCAATAGATAACCGCACCAAATACGTAATTGTGACGAAGGTGATACCACGCTTACGAAAAGCGCTGGATTGGAAAATGCAGGTTCTGGCGGTTCTATCAGCCAAACGGGCAGCACGAGAGAGGAACGCTTAGTCCGCTAAATCCGAAGTAAACATCAGCCGATTCCGTAACTGGAAATCAACTGAACTATTTCCGCTTGCGTTCGTGGAGACCAGGTCATGGTTAATTCATACGATCGGCATGTACTGCACGCTGGCTACACGCTTGAGCCGAGCAAAATCTTAAAATTCGGTAAACCTCGCAAACTGGTGACCTTCGTTGCCTCTCGCAAGAATGGGAACTCCATCGGCTGCGAGAGCTTGCTGGAAGCTGATTTTTGTATTTATTTAGAGTACCAGCCCGCTATCACAGCCTATCAATCACAACCCTTCACCATTTGCTTCAGCGCAACGAGGAGGCGCTATACGCCAGATTTCATGGCGACGCTAGCGGACGGTAGCCAAGTTATCTACGAGGTAAAAAGCGATGCGGGGGCTCGTAATCGGCGATGGAGCAGAAAACGTGCCGTGCTGGAGCAGTTCTTCAGCCTCAATAACCTGAAATTCGAGTGTGTTGAGGAACATCAGTTTTGCCGTCCTATCGAGATTCAAAATCTGCGGACGCTATATCATCTCGGCTACCACGGCAGTCTCAGCAGAGTACCGTACATCCTTAGATTACTCAGCAAGGAAGCACTAAAAAGCACCACCATCGCCTTTTTACTTAAACACGGCGTTTCGCAGGCTGACATCACCTGCGCACTTTTTCATCAGCACTTGCATTGCAACTTACAGCGCCCGATTAATTTAATGAGCCGGGTATGGTGATCTCTATGGATAGGCTTGGAAAAAATCATCATAAGAATTTTACAGTTGCCTATCAATTGGACAAGGGCAGCGGGTATATCAACGCCTGTTCGAAAATTGCGCTTGGCGAAATTGACGTTGACATTATCTACTGCAAGCCAAGAATCCCCTGCCATAAGCAACACATCGAAAAAATCTACGAGGCCTGGACCACGTCCATGTCTGCATGCACTCCGTGCAGGCTTCTTTCAAAGCAAGGCCCGCAATAAACTCAAATCAATACCGTGTTTTTCAATGTCCACTTAATCTTTTAATTGGATAGGATGAATATGATGAATAGCCTGGAACTCAAGGTCGGCGAGCACTACCAATACGGTGGCTCCGATTACCAATTGGTCTCGGCGCAAGGCAATCGCTATCAACTGCGCTCGCTGAAATTTAGTAAGCAAATCGTAATTCAGTCATATGATCGACTGGTGAATGCCTGGCGAAATGGCACTCTGTTTAAAACTCAGGAGGCGCCGTTCGCTCCGCGGATGGACCTGATCGCCGACGCCTTGACTAACCGTCAACAAGCCGTCCTAGCCAAGCGGCTACGTTATGTGATGCCGGTAATGGACCGCTGGGGTGGTCATCTTCCGCGTCAACCGGTAATGACCCTGCTCTCCGAAATTGCAGAACAGCACGGTGAAAGGGGACCGAGCTATGGCGCGCTGTACCTATGGGTAAGAGCTTACCTCAGCATGGGTGAGAATAAGCTCGCGCTAGCCCCCCGCAAGCGCACCTCCACGACCCGGCGTATTTTCAGTCTTCCAGAGGTAGTGCAAGACCTCATCCAAATCAACTTGCAGCAATTATTTTACACGCCCACCCCGTGCAAAAAGACTGACCTGATCGTCGCCATTAAATGCTCAATTGACGCATGCAACGAAAAACGGCCGCCACATGACCAACTCGGTTGTCCGTCAACGAGCACATTGTACCGGATCATCACTGAACTGGACCGGTACGAGACGGACCGCCACCAACTCGGTTACCGCCGAGCTATCAAAAAGCAAAAATGGAGCAAAAAGTGCATGAAACCACAAAAGCTCTTTGATCTCGTCGAAGGCGACACGCATACGCTTGACATTGAAACCGTAGATGAAAACGGCCAATTGCTCGGGCGCCCATACTTGACTGCGCTGATCGAGGTAAGAACTCGAATAATCACCGGGTGGGATATTTCCTACAACCCCGCCAGCGCCGAAAAAACGATGCGCGCATTGAAGATGTCACTTTCCAGCAATAATCCTTATGGCGGACTGGCAAGTCGTTATCGTTTGGACAACGGCAGCGAGTTCGCCAACGCCCGGTTAAAACGTGTACTTAGCGACATGGGGAGTGACGTGACCTACTGTGAGCCGGGAAACCCCGATCAAAAGCCACACATCGAAAGTTTTTTCAAAACCTGGACCACGTCCATTGCTCATAGTATGCCAGGGACGACTTTTTCAGGTCCAAATCCCTACGACTCCGAAGCCAACGCCACCCTCACTCTGCAAGAAGTCATCAATAAATTCGAGGAGTGGCTCACGAACACGTACCACTCTGGCTTTCAAAACGGCCTAGGCCAATCACCCCAAGAGGCATGGGATGAAGATCAAGCCGATACCCTAGCTTTCGAGCGAAAAAGGTACAGCGAGGAAGACCTCAAACGTCACTTGCTGAGCGTCACCTACGTAAAACCCAACAACGGTCGTTTGCGTTTTGAAGGTCTAGCGTGGACAGGACCAGCAGTGAGCTACCTAGCAACCCAGCATCCTGGCAAACCCAGGGCCCTGCGGCTGCTGTATGACATTTCCGAACTAGGAAAAGCTTGGGTCAGCGATCCTAATTCGAACGGTATTTTCGAAGTCGTTGCAGTGGATGGCGAGTACCAGAACGGGTTGACGATGCACCTGCATGAGATGATCAAAACTCGGCTGAGGGTCAGAAAACAGTCTCTAAATTACAGCGCCGCGCGCGAGGCACGTGTGCAGATTCTACGAGAACTCGCCGGCGCGAAAACCAAAACGCAACGCATTACTAGGAAGCGCGCTGAGGAGCGTGGCGATTTCAATACACAACCTAGCTTGCCCCGCCCCGCCGTAGCGACGGAGATCGCTAGTAACCATCCTCTTCAACTCCATCCTGACACACCTTCGGGTTTCGCTAGCGTGGTGACTAAACGTGAAAAGTGAAGCAAGCGGGGCTGTGGCCGAATTCAGCAAGCTAGCTGTGTTCTTTCCAAGTTATCAATTCGCTTATTCCCAGCTTTCCAAAGCGGTGGAGGCTACGGAAATACGTAAGACGGCGAGTTGCGCCTTCATTATCGGACCTTCAGGCACCGGCAAATCTCGTCTGTGCGAACTGTTCACCGAGTCCTTTGACGCACCTTATGAAGCATTTGATGGAGATGGCGTCTATAAAGTCATCACGGCACTCTATTGTATCGTCCCCGCACCCGTAACAATTAAGGGAATTTGCATAACTTTACTCAAGAACCTCGGAGTCTACCCGCCACACGGCGACGTGCATGCACTGAACGAGCTGTTACTCGATCGCTTAAAAAAATGCCGGGTCCGAGTCATTATTTTGGATGAAATCCAGCGATTATTGAAACCGGAGGCAGAAAAGTCGCGCAGTGTGACTCTGGATTGGCTGGTTACGCTGCTAAGCAAGAGTGAAATTCCTATCATGCTGGCAGGTACCGAAGAGTGTAAATATCTGCTTCATGAACAGAGGAAACAAGGACACTCTCCGTTCATCAGAAGATACTGTTACGTGGCCTACCTGGAACACTTCACGTTCAGCGAGCTGGAAAGTTCCGATTTCTACATGACGCTTAAGGTGTTGGACCAGCAATTGTATGACCTGATGGAGTTTAGCGGCGAAGTCCATCTTCACAACTTGCTGATCATGGCGCCGCTCTACGTGGCCAGCGTGGGGAACCTGGAATACCTTCGGCAGATCGTGTACGAAGCTGTTATCAATGCCCAAACCCGCCATGCGAATGTGCTCACCCGCCAGGACTTCATCGAGGCCTGTCGATGCCTCAGCCTGCCCAAACAACTTAGCGAAACCAGGAACCCTTTTTCAATATCGCTGACCGAATGCCTGACACTGATAGCGGAGTACACCGATGAACAAGCTAATCTTCGTGCCCGTTCCGCACGCTGAAGAAAGCCCATACAGCCTGATCAGGCGGGTAACACTGTTTCATAAATTCAACACAGTTGGCCAATTCACTCGTCGCTGTATCGGGGAGTCCGCTGTGCAGCATACAACCATAAGTCAATCATCAGCGATTGCTCAATTTCTGGCTGCAGAGGCTGGGGCTTATGCGAGCGCAGTTCTCAATGGATTTTATCAACCTGTGAATCGGGCTCAGATAGCTCACTGGATGATCAACGGCGTCGAAATACCCAGCATTTATTTAAGGCTGCGCTCATTTGTGTTCTGCGACAGCTGCTTTGAAGAAGGTTGGCAACGTCAAGTTCAAGACCTTAGACTATCTGAATATTGCCCCTACCACTGCAAAAGATACCTAACGAACTGCCCTGCATGTAATGGCGATCTCAAATGGTGGCACGCGCTACACGGGCAATGTCATTACTGTGGCGAAGTCCTTAAGTGCGATCCGTGCAGCGATCACGACTGTCTGCCTGAGCGATGCCTTGCGCATAGCTTGAAGTCACACAACCAGGCGTACATTGACAAAATCATCAGAACCACCCGCCTACTGGGAGGAGCAAGCCAAAATAAGGGGTTTATTCCCGACGCTACCCGATGCCAAATAAATGAAGCTGCCATGTTCATTGCTAACGATGACGTGAATGGCCTCGTGGATCATCTCTCAGCATTACATGAGGGATATCCGGAGATCGATAAATCCTGGATCGCGGCTCGCTTTTCCGGGATGAAAACGCCTGGAGTGGCGGAGGCTACAACCATTTTCATGACGAAAATAACATCGACTCACAGCAGCGTCCGCAACGACTCGCCGTTTTTACTAACAGCGGGTCAAGTAAGACAAAAAATGCAGGCAGAGGGTCTTCACTTTGACAGCAGTAGTCAGATGTGTAAGAACTTGAACGCAAAAAGAAGACGTTTTAGCACTGAGGACATCTCAGCATTGTCGACCGCCCTCGAGGAATACCACGCTACGAGTGCTGGAAGGCTGCCCACAACTCAGACAGAAATGTGGACCACTAATGAGGTCGCCAAACAACTTCAAGTGAATCCGCATGTAATACAAATCTATGCACGAGATGGCTTGTTGACGTTTTACAAGGGGAGGCACAACAAGAAATACTTTTTACCTGCCGACGTCGACAAATTTCTTGAGCAGCTTCAACCGCCACACTACATTGCTGCCACGTGCGGGCTCAAAGTTACAAAGATCCGGAAAGCCATCCTCCAATGCCAAGTAAAATCGAGCTACCATGCCGAACTTCACTGGTCATATTGGTTGTTCAACTTGGACGACGTCCAATCAATCAAGCGCGCGCTAGTTCATGAACGAAAACTCCGCACTGCGCAGCACTTCAATTTAATTCTGCCGAAATTGCCTTTTGATCCAGTTTTTTTTGCCAACTTCATGACGTATGCGCAGGCGGCCAGATCGCTGGGAATCGTGAAAGGCACGGTCCACGAGCTGATCAAATGGCAGCATCTTAAAGGGTGTTATTTATCCGCAAAGAAAATATACATCCCCAAAATCGAAGTGCAAAAATTCAGACATCATTATTTGAACAGCACCGCCACCAGCAAGATTCTGAAGATTACTGTAAACCGATTGTCAGATGTGCTCCAAGCCGTTGGGATCCAACCGCTAACCTTTCCCTCCACCACCCAATCCCGCATCACGACAATTTACAGAAAAAAAGAGATCAAGAGATTTGCCGCTCAGCTCAGCACTGAACAGTCGAGAGAGCGACAGAATTACTTAAGTATAACTATCGCTAGCAAGCGTGGCCGTGCAGACGAACGTACGCTTAGGGTCCTGGCTGCTAACAACATCCTCACTCACGTGAAAGGTCAACTTTCAATCTATTTTCGCCCAAGCGTTTTAGACTTGTTTCGCAGTAAATTCGCGATTATCGAGCCTTTGCTCTCATCTATGGGATTTCCGTCGCACCCCACCCCAAAACTTATCGAGACACTGCACAAATACAAAACCACCAAGATGCCAGCCTCGAGCAATACAGCTCCGTTTTACCGAAGCAGCGCAGATATATTATCGTACCTGCATTCCGATGCACCATCGGACGCACCAGCATTGACAAGAATCAAAATAGCAACTAGACAAAATCGTCCAGCCACATTACCAATGCTGACCCACGCGATTTCACTCATAGCGGCCCTGGAACATTTACAAATTAGCAATAACGACTTCAATGACACTTTTGCCAAGAAAGGATTTTCAAAGATTATAAAACATGACAACGGCAAATACCTAAGTCAAAAGGATTATGAAGAGTGCCAGCGCGTCCTTACCACGCACATTACCTGCGCCATGGCAGACCGCCTCGTATTCAATAACCCTGGTACGACTCGTTGCTTGATAAGACGACATATCCTTCCGACAGAAGCGCTATCAGACTTGATCACCAAGCCGTTGATACGGCGGGACCTGATAGCCCGCTATCTCATTGATCACCCGATCAGTTCGCACTTACAGCCAGCTGTTCTGGACTCTATCCACATTTAATACAGCTTTACGAAACCGCTTTTAATAGCCACAAGATCTGCGATTAATCCCCCTTGCCGGCAGGCCCAACCATGAATAACCTCATGCCCTCCAGACCCCAAATTTTACGCGCCAATCCTCGACTATTACAAAGGTTTTTCCTGCGCCGAAGATTTCAGCCCAGAGTAATATTATGCAAAATCACAAATATTGGCTCACATACCAGCACCGAGCTAAAGTCCATCTTCACAAGCATAAAGTCATATAAACTTTTCAAGCAGATCAGAATAACAAATCATTCATAAACTTGAAAAAACGACCATTATAAAAATCAAACCTTATCAACCTTCAATAGCAAGTCACGCACCGCAAAAAAAACTAAGCCCAAAAACCTTAAAAACTCAAAACCTTAGCACCAACCTTCCAAAACTTCAAGATCTTCCATAATTTCCAGATACAGACTAAAATTCGGAATCAGCCTTAAACTGAGATCCCTAGAACTGTGGAACTAGAAACTTTAGATGCTGGCATATTTGAAAACCTAATTTTTGACTTAGTTTGTGATTGTGGCTTAATCAACCCTAAGTGGCGAACCCCTGGCAGCGACGAGGGTCGAGATATTGAGGGGGAATTTTACATAAGCGACCTTTCTGGGTATTTTCAAAGGCAGCTGTGGTATATAGAGTGCAAGAGATATACGGGAAGTATTGGATGGCCGCTTATTTGGGAAAAGATCTCTTATGCGGAAACCCATAATGCTGACGTACTTTTATTTACCAACACTTCAACAATCACGCCGCAGGCTCAAAATCAAGTTACAAAGTGGAATGAATCTGGCAAGCGACCCACCATCCGGATCTGGAACAAAATCGACATAATAGAGCGGCTAAATATAAGAAAGCATCTCTCTATCAAGTACGGCCTGTCTAAGTCGAGTCTTCAAGAGGCATCAGCCTCACTGGCCCCGCTCCTCAAACTACTTATAAAAGCTAATGACTCACTGTACTCCTCAGGATTGACAAGCACAAAATCACAGGCAAAACTTGAACTTTCCCACGCCCTCGGAGAGTTAATCGACAAGCGGCTGTGTGACTTGGAAGAAAGTGAAACGCGGAGATGGCGCAAGACGTCCGGCATTCAAGATATGTATGAATGGATTAATATTGATAACAGTCCAGCCATTAAGCTTTGCAAATTCGATAATTTGGGATTACGCGCTTTCATGTGCTACATTAAATTCGCGACCCAGAGTGAACAAGTTTCGATCATGACTGAAGACGGCAACAATCCTGAACTGACAGTAGAGTTAGGAAAGAGCCTCGAGCAATACCAAATAGCTCACCTACTAACAATTAGCAACTGGTCAAATTTTAACTTTTCAATTACTCAAGACAAAATAGTACTGCGCGAGGCGACCACATGAAGCCTGAACCAGCGGATTTCACTTTATTCCTGATCTCAAATATCACCCACCAAGCAATCAACCCATTAAATGGTGTAATTGGCACACTGGACAATGTTGTAAAGGGCGATGTAGCAGAACACAAAATTGAGCAGCGACTGAAAAGCGCTCGCGCTCAATTAGAGTATACCGTATCACTGATTAGAAACTTATCCTATTTTGCAGAGTATGCTGTCGAAAAAAATAGCGAAAAAAAGCCCGGCCCTTCCAAAAAATGCGTAATTCCTGAAATCATCATCCAAGCAGCGCAATTTTTCCAAGAGCAAGGCAGGCAGAACGGCATCCGTATTCAGCTTGAAGACGCAAAGGTTCAGAACTGTGTACCTGGCGACCCAGACTTGATCCGGCAAGTTTTTATGAACCTTTTTGATAACGCAGTCAAGTACGGAAATAAGAACTCTCAAGTATTAGTGAAAAATTGGATTCAGAAGAAAACTCAAGAACTAATTGTCACAATTGAAGGAACCAGCACCCCATTCGACACTTCAGATGACATCTTTGGCCTCGGCGCACGCGGTAAGAAAGCAGAGGAAAAAACATCGTCGGGCTCAGGCTTGGGACTTTATATTTGCCGTTTGATTGTAGAAAATGTCTTTAACGGAGTTATTACTGGCAACTGCTCAGCTAGCGGCGTGGTGCGCTTTGAATTAAGAATTCCAAATGCTTATGAGAAAAGTAAATGAACAGAATTACTGACACTGTTCTCGTCCTAGATGACGAGCCACTTTTTTTAGACTGGCTAGAAGATTTTATTGAATCGCGAGGCTTCAAAACAAAATTTGTTACTAACTTGCCAGATGCTCATATTGAGATTTCGAACAACAACTATGTTGCCTTGCTAGTTGACTTGAACGTTCCTTCATCTGCGGACATCGACAAAAAAATTGAAGCTAAGGACCCTCTATATAAGGAGTTTCGCGGTCTTTTCCTAGCCAGCGAAGCGAGAAACAAAGGCTACCCGGGATCAAATCTGATTATTTACTCCGTACACGCGGATGAGCGACTCGCTCCAATCTGTCAAAGATTAGGAATCGATCACATCGCGAAGGGCCGCCCACACCTACTCAAAGCGAAGCTAGAAACTATTTTCAAGCGCGCTAGACAATAATCCCCAACTAGAGAGGTGCCATATTTGACTTCAAATCAATTAAGCACCTTCTACTTGGCTGTCGCCCGCAGGATTGCACCTGCATAATTCATGCTCCCTCAGCATACTACAATTAATTAACTAGCCTCCGTTTTTTGATGCAGACCTATCCAACTTGACCCCAAGCCAGCTACGCCAAATATTGTAGAAATTGATAACTTGACAGTTTCGGCGACTGAGCGCTCCCCCTAGCATGGTCTTACGGCTCTACCCTTACGCCGCCTAATCATCAATCAATGGTAATTATCTCGATTTAATATTCTACAAATTCAATGAAATGAAATAACATTCCAACCCTATAGAATAAACCATGACTGATCTTAGCCTTGTCTCAACAGATCCACCCCCTAACATCCTGAGCCTCAAAAGTCATTCATCATGACTACGCGGACTACCACCCCTGCGAAAACATTTAGATAAGTGCAGATCGCAACCTATGATTTACTAGACCCCATATTCGCCACCTCATCATTATGAAAAGATCGCAACATTTGGATGAAATATCTCCTGAAATATAAGCGAGGGACCGACTCGCCCTCTTCGGTCAATCTTGAACGGCATTCCGCCCCCTCCTAAACAACTTGTCGCATAGGACAATTCAATGAGTTGACAGGTACTTCCAGGAGCCGGCATTTCATCCAGATTATTTCTAGTAAGATCGAATTCATCTATTTTAATTTCCCTGAACAAAGAAAATTAAAAACTATTGAATTTCTCATCAAGCCCCAGCACTAATTTCGACTTCATAAGAATTTGATCGGGAAGACCTGAGCGAATTGCTCAGTGCAATCAAGGCAGTATTGGCCGGTTATAACTATTTCCCCAGCCAGGCGATAAAGCACAACCAGGCGGCGGATACCGACCTGCAACTTTTCCGGCAGGTGAACGACCGCGAACTGATGGTGCTGCAGCTGTTCGCCCAAGGCCGCAGCAACAAGGAAATCGCCAAGGGCATGTTCCTCAGCAGCAAGACCGTCAGCACCTACAAGAAGCGCCTGATGCACAAACTTCAGGTCGATACGCTTGTCGACCTGATCGAGATGGCCAAGCGCAATGCACTGGTCTGAGGATGGTCATGGCGCGCCCTATCGCTCGCCTGCTGCTCGCCCTGCTCCTGCTCAGCAGCGTGGCACAGGCTACCTATCAAGAAGCCTCTTCCTACACGTTGCTGGCCCGGTCATCGGCTCAACCCGCCCTGCCAGCGCTTACCGCCAAACAAAGGCAATGGCTCGACAGCCGTCAGGAACTGGTACTGGGTACCTCGGCACCGGACTACCCACCCTTTGACATCACCAGTGGTGGCCGCGACTATCAGGGCCTGACCGCCGAGTACGCCAGCCTGATCGGCAAGGCCCTGCAGTTGCCGGTGAGGGTACTGCGCTTTTCAAGCCGGCAGGCGGCGGTGGAAGCGCTGCGCCACGGCGACATCGATCTGCTTGGCAGTGCCAATGGCTACGAGGCAGCCAGCGACGGCCTGGCGCTTTCGCACCCCTATGCCATCGACCAACCGGTGCTGGTAACGCGTGAGGACGAAAGCCGGGCACTGGACATGGGCTTGCCTGGCATGCGCCTGGCCATGCTCTACCACTACCTGCCCAGACAAGAAGTCCTGGGCACCTACCCCAAGGCCGAGCTCCTGGCCTTCGGCTCTTCCAGCCAGGCCTTGAATGCCGTGGCGTTCGGCCAGGCCGACGTGTTCATCGGGGATACCATTTCCACCCATTACCAGCTCAACCGCGGCCACTTGCCGCGCCTGCGCATGGCCAACTTCGGCAAGCACGAAGCCATCGGCTTCGGCTTTGCCCTGCGCCAGCAGGACAGGCTGCTGATGGAGCTGGTGAATGCCGTGCTGGACAGCCAGCCCCCCGCCATACGCGCCAGCATCTTCAAACGCTGGAGTGCCGGCAGCGATTTGTTGCTGACCGACCGCAAGCTGCAACTGACCGAGGCCGAAGAGCAATGGTTGCGCGACCACCCGGTGATGCGTGTGGCGATCGATGACACAGCCGCACCGGTGTCCTACTTCGATGGCGCGGGGCATATTCGCGGCATTACCGCCGACCTGCTGGAACTCATCCGCCTGCGTACCGGCTTGCGCTTCGAAGTGCAGCGCGCCAGTGGCATCGCCGACATGATTGCCCGCCTCAAGGACGGCCGCGCGGATGTCATCGCCGCATTGGCCACCGGCGGCGACGCCGAGGACAACCTGCAGATCAGCCGCCCTTACCTGGAAAGCGCCTACGTACTGGTCAGCCGCAAGGACAACGAGGCACCGGCCTCGCTGGAACAGTTGCACGGGCGTCGCATCGCCATTACCCGCTACAGCGCCATGGACGCGATGCTGTCACAGCACTATCCACAAATCGGCTGGATCGAGACGGAAAGCACGTTCTACTCCATGGCATTGCTCAACAGCGGCGCCGTCGATGCAGTGATTACCACCCTGGTCGACGCCAACCATGCCCTGGCCAGCAATCCCGAGCTGGTCATCCGCACCACTGTCGGTAGCGAACCCGCCAATTTCGCCATGGCGACCAGCGCCTCGTCGCAGGTGCTGGTCTCGATCCTCGACAAGGCCCTGCTGAGCATCTCGCCGGAGGAGCTGGGGGTAATCAACAACCGCTGGCGCGGCTTCGACCTGCACGATGACGGCAACGGCCGGGATTACCATCGCCTCGCGGTACAGCTGGTACTGGGCGCAGCCGTGCTGTTGCTGCTGGCGCTGCTCTGGAACGCCCGCCTGCGCCTGCAGATTCGCCAGCGGCAACGCGCCGAGCGCGCGCTGAACGACCAACTGGCGTTCATGCGCGCCCTGCTCAACGGCACGCCTCACCCCATGTACGTGCGTGACCGCGAGGGCTGCCTGCAAAGTTGCAACTTCAGCTACCTGGAAGCCGTGCAGGCGTGCTCCGAGGAGGTCATTGGCAAACGCCTGAAAGACAGCCTGTTCGCCGAGTACGAGCATATTCGCCAGATCGAGGCGGATTACCTGAAGGTGATGGCAGTCGGCACCCCGCTGATCATGGACCGGCCGCTACGGATCAAGGGCCGTGAGATGACCATTTACCACTGGATCCTGCCGTATCGCGACTCGCTGGGCGAGGTCCAGGGCATCATCGGCGGCTGGATCGACATCAGCGACCGCCGCCAACTGGTCATGGAACTGCGCCAGGCCAAACAGCAGGCCGACGATGCCAACCGCGCCAAGAGCACGTTCCTGGCCACCATCAGCCACGAGATCCGCACCCCGATGAACGCGGTCATCGGCATGCTGGAACTGGCGGTCAAGCGTGCCGACCAGGGCCGGGTGGACCGCAGCGCTCTGGAACTGGCGCACCACTCGGCAAAGGACCTGCTGGGCCTGATCGGCGACATCCTCGATATCGTGCGCATCGAGTCCGGGCACTTGACCCTCGCCCCGGAAACCGTCGACCTGGCGGCCCTGGTCGAATCGGTAGGGCGCATTTTCGAGGGCCAGGCACGGCAGAAAGGCCTCGCCCTGGAAGTGATGATCGCCCCCGCGGCACGCTGCCATGCACTGCTCGACCCACTGCGTTTCAAGCAGGTGTTGTCCAACCTGGTGAGCAACGCCATCAAGTTCACCGAACATGGCCAGGTGCGCATCAACGTCAGCCTGGATGAGGCCTGCACCCCGGCAGTGCTGGAGCTGGAGGTGCGCGACAGTGGCATTGGCATACCCGCTGACGACCTGCAACGCCTGTTCAACCCCTTCATCCAGGCCAACCCGCACAGCCAGGGCGCTCGCGCGGGCACCGGCCTGGGCCTGGCCATCTGTCGCAACCTGTGCGAAATGATGGGCGGCGACCTGAGCATCAGGAGCCTGGAAGATGTCGGTACCCAGGTGCGCCTGAAGATGCCACTGCAGCGGGTAGACGCCCCCACGCTGCAGGCCCCGTTGCCTGAAGAACTCGACGTGCCCGACCCACGGCTCAGCGTGCTGGTGATCGACGACCATCCGGCCAACCTGCAGTTGATGGCGCAACAGCTTGGTTACCTGGGCCTGGACCATGCCAGTGCCCATGATGGCCGTGAAGGCCTGGCTACCTGGCGGGCGGGCGACTTCGATGTGCTGGTGCTCGACTGCAACATGCCACACATGAACGGCTATCAGCTGGCCTCTGCGGTTCGTGCCGAAGAGCGCCATGGCAAGCGCTCGCGCTGCACCATTCTCGGCTACACCGCCAATGCGCAACCGGAGGTGCGGCGCAAATGCCTGAGCGCCGGCATGGACGACTGCCTGCTCAAGCCCATCAGCCTCAGCACGCTCAGCCAGCGCCTGGCCGGCATCCGCCCGCGGCGCCAGCAAAAACCCCGGCGCAAGCTGTATAACCTGGACGGGCTGGCTGCAGTGGTCGGGCATGACCCCAACGACCGCCAGCGCTTCCTGGAAGCCCTGCAGCAAAGCCTGCAGGCCGATCTGGCCACGCTCATGGCACTGCATCCGGAGCACGACAGCGGGGCCATCGGCGAACAGGCGCACAAGGTGCTCAGCGCCGCACGCATGCTCGAAGCCCCCGAGCTGATGGCGGCCTGCGAAGCCCTGGAGGCCGGCGGCTTGTCCACCCTCCAGCTGCGCCGGCGGCGCCAGGCACTGGCGCGGCACATGTGCCGGGTGGAACGGGCCCTGGCCAGGGAACTGGCTACCGATAGCTGCACACAGGCAGGCAGCCAGGCGTGTTAACTGGTAGACTGCGCGGCGTTATTACCTAAGAGGATTGTTTCATGGCCACAAACCGCTCCCGTCGTCTGCGCAAGAAGCTGTGTGTCGACGAGTTTCAGGAATTGGGCTTCGAGCTGAACCTGGAATTCAAGGAAGATCTGGATGACCAGGCAATCGATGCTTTCCTCGACGCGTTCCTGGCAGAAGCCATGGACGCCAACGGCCTGGACTATGTAGGCGGTGACGATTTCGGCCTGGTGTGCTCGGTCAAACGCGGCTCGGTCAGCGAAGAACAGCGTGCAGCCGTTGAAGCCTGGCTCAAGGGCCGCAGCGAACTGACCAAGATCGAAGTCAGCCCGCTGCTGGACGCCTGGTACCCGGAAAAGCCGATCAACAAGGCCGAGTAATACCGGCCCGATCGCTGAAAAGGCCACCTTCATGGTGGCCTTTTTCATGGCCAGTGGTTTTCCATGGGTGGTGCTTTTCTGTCGAACGTGGCGCATCGTCGCTGCGCTTGGGGCATAATGCGCATTCTTTCATCCTGGGGCCATCATCCTTTACAGCCCCAATGCCCTTTCCCCTCGCCGTAGGGTATTTACGCACTATGATCAAAAAGCTTCGTCCCCTCATGCTTGCCGGCCTGCTGCTGCCATTCGCCCTGCCCAGCCAGGCCGCCGCCGTCAATACCACCCTGCCCCCCAAAGTGCAGCAGGCCCTCAAGGCCAGCAAGCTGCAGGACTCGGCGCTGTCGCTGGTGATGCTGCCGCTGGACGGCCCTGGTACACCGACCGTGTTCAACGCAGATGTGTCGGTAAACCCGGCCTCGACCATGAAACTGGTCACCACCTACGCCGCCCTCGAACTGCTTGGCCCGACCTTCCAGTGGAAGACCGAGTTCTACACCGATGGCACGCTCAGCAACGGGGTGCTCAACGGCAACCTGTACCTCAAAGGCGGCGGCGACCCGAAACTGAACATGGAAAAGCTGTGGCTGCTGATGCGTGACCTGCGTGCCAATGGCGTGCGCACCATCACCGGCGACCTGGTGCTGGACCGCAGCCACTTCGTGCAGCCCAACCTGCCGCAATTCAACGATGATGGCGGCGATGAAAACAAGCCGTTCCTGGTCAAGCCGGACTCGCTGATGATCAACCTCAAGGCCCTGCGCTTCGTGGCCCGCAATGATGGCGGCAAGGTCACCATTGCGGTCGAGCCGCCGATTGCCAGTATCCGCATCGACAACCAGGTCAAGGCGGTAGCCTCCCGGCAGTGCGCGGGTGATGTGCGCTACAACCCGGTGCCGCAGGCCGATGGCATCAGCGTGACGGTCAGCGGCCAGCTGGGTGAAGGCTGCAACTCGCAGACCTACCTGTCGCTGCTTGACCACCCGACCTACGCCGCCGGTGCCGTGCGCGCGATCTGGAACGAGCTGGGTGGCAGCATCCAGGGGGGCGACCGCTTCGAGAACGTGCCAAAAGGTGCGCGTCTGCTGGCCCGGGCCTTCTCGCCAGACCTGGTGGAAGTGATCCGCGACATCAACAAATACAGCAACAACACCATGGCCCAGCAACTGTTCCTGAGCCTTGGCGCGCAGTTCCGCACCGATGCCGATGGCGACGATGCCCGCGCCGCCCAGCGCGTGGTGCGTCAATGGCTGGCGAAGAAGGGCATTACCGCACCGCACCTGGTCATGGAAAACGGCTCCGGCCTCTCGCGCGCCGAGCGGGTCAGCACGCGGGAAATGGCGGCAATGCTGCAGGCCGCCTGGAAAAGCCCGTACGCCGCCGAGTTCATCAGCTCGATGCCGCTGGTGGGCATGGACGGCACCATGCGCAAGCGCCTGAAACGTACGGCGATGTCGGGTGAAGGGCACATCAAGACCGGCACCCTGAACACCGTGCGGGCGATCGCCGGCTTCAGCCGCGACAGCAATGGCCATACCTGGGCGGTGGCGGCAATCCTCAACGACCCGAAACCATGGGGCGCATCGCAGGTGCTCGACCAGGTGCTGCTGGACCTGTACCGCCAGCCGAAGCTGGCCGGCAGCACTGCGGCCAACTGACCGCAGCGGCCCGGCAACAAAGGGCCGGCTGACCCGGTCGGTGTAGGAGCGGCCTCGTGTCGCGATGGGCTGCGCAGCAGCCCCCAGCCATTTGGTATTGCGAAGCTGGAATCCTGGGGCTGCGTTGCAGCCCATCGCGACACGAGGCCGCTCCTACATCGATCGCGCCCGCCATGGCCGATCAGGCCGACTCCCCCTCCACCCGGTCGCGCCCGGCCTGCTTGGCCGCGTACACCCCGGCATCGGCGCGCAGCAGCAAGGCATCGGCACCTTCTCCCCGCCGCCAACCCGCTACCCCAAAGCTGGCAGTCACCCTGCCCACACCCTCCACCGGCACATTGCGCACCCCCTGCCACAGCTCCAGCGCCAGTTGCCGCGCCTGCTCGGCATCGCTGCCTGGGCAGAGCACCATGAATTCCTCGCCACCCAGCCGGCAGAACACATCGGTACGCCGCAGACGCTGGGCAATGCGCAGGCACAAACTGCGCAGCACACGGTCACCGACGGCGTGGCCGAAGCGGTCATTGATGCGTTTGAAATGATCGATGTCGAGCATGATCACCGCCAGCGCCTGGCCATCGCGCTGGGCCCGTTCCAGCTCGGACTTCAAGCGCTCCTGGAAATAGCGGCGGTTGTGAATGCCGGTCAGCGAATCGGTCACCGACAGCGTCCGTAACTCCTCTTCCACGCTCTTGAGGTCGGAGATATCGGTCAGGTAGCCATGCCACAGGGTGCAGCCCTGCTCGCCCACCTCCGGCGTCGCCTCGCCACGCACCCAGCGCAACCCGGCACGCGGCAGGCAGACCCGGTACTCCTCGCGCCAGGGCGACAGGTGCTCGGCCGAGTAACGCACCGAACGGCGTACCCGCTCGAGGTCATCAGGGTGGATACGCTCGAACACGGCCGTCGCATCCTCGCGCAACTGCTGCAGGTCGACTTCGTAGATGTCGTACAGGCCCATGCTGGCATAGGGGAAACACGAATGGCCATCGCCATCCAGGCGGTACTGGTAGATGCCGCCCGGCACTTCGGCAGTGAGCTTTTCCAGGAGCCGATCACGCGCCGCCAGCGCCTCATGTACCCGACGCCGTTCGGTGACATCGATGCAGATCGCCAGGTAGCCCGTCCACAAGCCTTGTTCATCGAGCATGGCGGTGACCAGCATGTTGGCCACCAGCTGGCTGCCATCGGCGCGCAACAGGGTCCACTCCCCCGGCTCGGCACCATGCGCCTGCACCGTCTCGGCGAACATGGCCTGGCCGCCGGCGATCGGTCGGCCGTAACGCAGGCTCAAGGCGTGGGCGCGCTGGCTCAATTCCTCGGCCAGTACCAGGTCTTCCAGGTGCAGTTGGCCAATCGCCTCGCTGGCCGGGTAACCGAGCATGCGCTCGGCACCCGCGTTGAAGGTGCTGATGACGCCCTTGAGGTTGGTGGCGATGATCGCCACCTGGGTCGCGGCATCCAGCACGCTGCGCAGCTGATTATGGGTGCCGCGCAGGGCTTGCTCGCTGACCCGCAGCTCGGCGCTGCGCTGCTCGACCAGGGCCAGGGCACGCTGGCGCTGGCTGAACAGGCTGTGGAACAGCACGCTGAGCAGCAGGCTCAACAAGCCACCCAGCAAGCTCACCGCCAGCACTGCGGAGGAACGGTTGGCCTGCATGAACGCCAGGCTCGGCCTGATGCCCAGCTGATAGTGGTGGTCGGCCAGGTGCAGCAGTTGGTTGCTGGCCAGCGCCAGGGGGGCTACCGGGTTCTGCGAATCGAACAGCACTTCGGGGCCACGCGAGCCGGCGGGATCGACGATACGCACGACCAGGTTGTCGTCTGCCACCGCCGGTTGCCCGTCACTGACCAGCTCAAGCATGCTCAGCAAGGCCACCACGTAGCCGATTGCTGCGCCACTGGGCGCGGAATCGGCAAACACCGGCGCCACCATCAGCAGGCCGCGTGCGTCCGAGCGCCCATCGAACAGGGCCAGTGATCCGGAAACCGCCATGCTGCCTGGCCCGAGCGCCCGCGCCAGTGCCGCCCGGAACGTGGCCTGGCCGGCGAGGTCGAGCCCATAGGGCAACCCAGGCAATTCGCCCGACTGGGTATAGAACACCGGGAAGTAATGGTCACGCAGCGGGGCGGGGTGCCACTGGCCATGTTCGTCCTGGTCCCGCACTACATAACCCGGGCCAAGGTACACGCTGGCCTGGCGCTCGAACTCGGCGCGTTGTGCAGCTTCCACACGCGGCGCCCAGGCATAGGCCAGGGTCCGCTGCAACAATGGCCGGGCGTAGGCGTTGAATGCCTGCGGGGTGACAGCCTCGGCCAAGCTGAAAAACCGCCGCAGCCCGTCCAGGCGCTGCTGCTGTTGGTCAAGGCGCTCGGCGATACGGCTGAAGCGCTCGCTGGCCAGCAGCTCAAAGCGCTGGCGCAGCTGCTGCTTGTAGAAAGTTTGCGCGGCAAGCGCCAGCACGGCGGTCAGCAGGCCGCCCACCAGCAGGGCGACCAGCGCGACAGCCCAGGCGGGCACCCCCTCTGTGCTCAGGCCAAGCAACCGCGCACGCACGCCACCCTTCGACATACACCCGTCTCGTCAAGCCAGCGTCCTGCGGATTATCTTGCCCTGCTGTCATTTATAGCTATTGGCCATCAGCCGCGCAATGTACCTCGTCGCCTCACCGCAGCTGCAAACGCCAGGCGCGATGAATGCGGTTGTTGCGGGCGAAATCCGGGTCCAGCGTCTGGGCGGTGATTTCCTCCACGGCGTAGCGCGTCATCAGGTGCTCGTCGAGCTGGAACTTGCGGAAGTTGTTGGAGAAGTACAACACACCGCCCGGAGCCAGGCGGGCCATGGCCAGGTCCAGCAGTTGCACGTGGTCCCGCTGCACGTCGAACACACCCTCCATGCGCTTGGAGTTGGAGAAGGTCGGCGGGTCGATGAAAATCAGGTCGTAGCTGTCGCGGTTGCCTTCCAGCCAGGCCATCACATCACCCTGCTCCAGGCGGTTGCGTTCGGAGAAACCGTTGAGCGCCAGGTTGCGCCGCGCCCAGTCCAGGTAGGTTTTCGACAGGTCGACGCTGGTGGTACTGCGCGCCCCGCCCTTGGCGGCGTGCACGGTGGCCGTGGCGGTGTAGCAGAACAGGTTGAGGAAGCGCTTGCCGGCGGCCTCGCGCTGGATGCGCATGCGCATCGGGCGGTGGTCGAGGAACAGCCCGGTATCGAGGTAATCGGTGAGGTTGACCAGCAGCTTGACGCCGCCTTCGCGCACTTCCTGGAAGCGCCCTTCGGTGGCCTGACGCTCGTACTGGCGCGTACCGCTCTGCCGTTCACGGCGCTTGAGCACCACCCGCTGCGGGGCAATGCCCAGCGCCTGGGGGATGGCTGCCAGCGCGTCGAGCAGGCGTGCCTGGGCCTTGTCCGGGTCGACCGAACGTGGCGCGGCGTACTCCTGCACGTGCACCCAGTCCTGGTACAGGTCGACTGCCAGGGCATATTCGGGCATGTCGGCATCGTACAGGCGGTAGCAATCGACCTGCTCGCGACGCGCCCACTTGCCCAGTTGCCGAAGGTTTTTCTGCAGGCGGTTGGCGAACATCTGCGCCCCTTCCGACAGGCGCGCCGGCTCGCTGGCCACCGGCGCCTGCGCATCGAGGTCTGCGCCTTGCGCGGGCAGCTCGCGGCGCTCGCCGGTCACGAACTGGTCAGGCTGCACCTTGAACAGCAACAGCTTGCACGGCAAGGCGCCGTTCCAGAACGCGTACTGCTTGTGGCTGCGAATGCCCATGCGCTTGCCCAGCTGCGGCGCGCCGGTGAATACCGCGGCCTCCCAGCCCATGCAGGCCTGGCGCAGGCGCTCGCCGAGGTTCTGGTAGAGATACAGCAGGCTGGCTTCGTCACCCAGGCGCTCGCCGTAGGGCGGGTTGCTGATGACCAGGCCTTTCTGGTTCTGGTCCGGGCGCGGCTCGAAGGTGCTGACCTCGCCCTGGTAGATCTTCACCCAGTCGCCCAGGCCGGCACGCTCGACGTTATTGCGGCCGGGCTGGATCAAGCGTGGGTCGGCCTCGTAGCCACGGATCCACAGCGGCGGCCTGGCCAGGCCGGCTTCGGCCCGTGCCTGCGCTTCTTCATGCACCTTGCGCCACAGCGCCGGCACGTGGCCGAGCCAGGCACTGAAGCCCCAACGTTCACGCTTGAGGTTGGGCGCGATGTCGGCGGCGATCATCGCGGCTTCGACCAGGAAGGTACCGACACCGCACATCGGGTCGGCCAGCGCGCCCCCTTCGGCGGCAATGCGTGGCCAGCCGGCACGGATCAGCACCGCCGCCGCCAGGTTTTCCTTCAGCGGCGCGGCGCCTTGCTGCAAGCGGTAGCCACGCTGGTGCAGGCTGTGCCCGGAAAGGTCGAGGGAGAGGATGGCTTCACCACGGTCCAGGCGCAGGTGCACGCGTACGTCAGGGTCGATCTTTTCCACCGACGGGCGCAGGCCTTCGCGGTTGCGCAGCTTGTCGACGATCGCATCCTTGACCTTCAGCGCACCGAAGTGGGTGTTGTCGATGCCCGAGCCGTGG
Organism: Pseudomonas sp. LAM2023; assembly: GCF_016620375.1. Classification (NCBI taxonomy): domain Bacteria; kingdom Pseudomonadati; phylum Pseudomonadota; class Gammaproteobacteria; order Pseudomonadales; family Pseudomonadaceae; genus Pseudomonas; species Pseudomonas sp. LAM2023. The sequence continues at coordinate 110,543 of NZ_JAENHV010000026.1, forward strand.
CCGCTGAATTCCACCGCCAGGGTGCCATCGGCAGCCAGGTGGTCGGCCCAGTCGACCGCGTGCACGCCGTCGTAGAGATCGTCGGCGTTCTTCATGGAGAAGCGCTTGAGCACCAGCAGCACCCGGTTGGCCAGGCGTGACCACAGGCACAGGCGGTAGGCGGTTTCCATGTCGGCGGCGCCGCGAATGGCCGAGGTGTGCTCACGCACCTCATCCAGGCCGAGGCTGCGCGCCTCTTCGGCAAGCAGGCCTTCCAGGCCTTTGGGGCAAGTGAGATAAAGTTCGAAACGGTCCGACATGAGTAATCCAGCGCCTTGGGCTATTTGACTGACGGGGCAACGCATCGCCCCGCGATGTTTGCCGCACCCCTTTCCAGCAGGTGTGCGGGTGGCCTTCCCCGGCACGCGAGCGTGCGGTGAACGGCCGGGCCGCCTGACCAATCTGCGCCTGGCCCAGCGGCAAGGACAGCTTAGATCATCAGGCAGTACGTAAAATTCTGGTGACGGCGGGGCCAATGTGACCCTTCGTCGCATTTCAAATTATTTCCGTCATCCGCCAGCAACGCTGGCGAAATGGCGTCAAGGTTCGGCAAACCCTGATCATAGCGGGCTCAACGCTAAACAAGGTTGAGTCGCATTTATTTACTTATCCCGTCACCCTTGGAAAGGTTACGTCCTTATGACAAATCGATCATTCACACCGTGACCCGCATTCGATAGAACTGGTCTCAGGCCGCTTCGCAACGAGGCGGCACTTTCAGCTCGCCACGCCGGCAGCGAGCGCACACCGGCAGAAAGACTCTGCCCGGCCTCGGAGAGGCCGACGGGACATTACAGTCAACAAGTGAGGGCAACACCCTATGAGAAGACTTAAGCGTGATCCGTTGGAAAGAGCATATTCACGTGGCTACCAATACGGGGTCACCGGCAAATCCCGCGAACTTTGCCCCTTCAATCTTCCTTCTGTTCGCCAAGCCTGGATCAACGGCTGGCGTGAAGGTCGCGGTGATAACTGGGACGGAATGACTGGCACCGCTGGCATCCATAGACTCAACGAAAATCACGCCGTTGGCTGAACGAGGACACTGAATTCGATTTACCATGCACGCCCTATCCGGGCGGCGGGCGAAGGCCCAGGGGCCCCTTGATGGGGCCCTTTTTTATGGCTTCGATTCGGTATCCACGCTGGCTTTTGCGGTTCCCCGGCAAATGGGCCCGTCAGGTCAACGCGGCATCGCGGCGATCGCGTCGACCGCCTCGCGAATCAGCGCCGGCCCCTTGTAGATGAAGCCCGAGTAGATCTGCACCAGGCTTGCACCGGCAGCGATCTTTTCCGCAGCATGGCGGCCTTCGGTAATGCCGCCGGCAGCGATGATCGGCAACTTGCCGCCCAGCTCGCCCGCCAGCACCTTGACGATATGGGTGCTCTTCTCCAGTACCGGCGCGCCCGACAGGCCGCCGGCCTCGCCGCCGTATGGCAGCCCTTCGACACCTTCACGGCCCAGCGTGGTGTTGGTGGCGATCACCGCATCCATGCCCGACTCCATCAGCGCGGCGGCCACCAGGGCGGTTTCTTCATCGCTCATGTCCGGGGCAATCTTGATCGCCAGTGGCACACGCTTGCCATGCGCACCAGCCAGTTGCTCGCGGCGCTCGGCCAGGGCGTCGAGCAGTTGCTTGAGCGAATCGCCGAACTGCAGGCTGCGCAGGCCAGGGGTGTTTGGCGAGCTGACATTGACGGTGATGTAGCTGGCGTCGGTGTAGACCTTGTCCAGGCAGATCAGGTAGTCATCCACGGCGCGCTCGACCGGGGTGTCGAAGTTCTTGCCGATGTTGATGCCCAGCACGCCTTTGTAACGTGCTGCGCGCACCCGGCCGAGCAGGTGGTCGACGCCCAGGTTGTTGAAGCCCATGCGGTTGATGATCGCGGTGGCCTCCGGCAGGCGGAACAGGCGCGGCTTGGGGTTGCCCGGCTGCGGGCGTGGGGTGACCGTGCCGATCTCGACAAAGCCGAAGCCCAGCTGGGCGAAACCGTCGATGGCCGCGCCGTTCTTGTCCAGGCCGGCCGCCAGGCCTACCGGGTTGGCGAAGTTCAAGCCCATGACCGTGACCGGCAATGCCGCCGGCTGCTTGCACAGCACGCCGTTGAGGCCAAGCCGGCCACCGGCACCGATCAGGTCCAGGGAAAGGTCGTGGGAGGTTTCCGGAGAAAGCTTGAACAGCAGCTGGCGGGCCAGGGTATACATGGGCGGCGAGGCTCGGGGTGAATGAGGGGGCGATTATAGCCAGCGCGCAGCCGGCATGACAGCAAATCGTGGGGCAACTGCGCCAGTGCTGCCGCCAGATGGCACATCGGTTGCACCAGACAAGCCCACAGCCTTATCAGTACGGGCGAGGAACCTTGTGAACACAGCACCCCGAGCAATGCCCCTGGCCTGGGTCAACGGCAGCGACGCGCCGGAAAAGCCCAGCCTGAACATCGGCTACATGGCCCTGACCGACTGCGCCTCGGTGGTGGTCGCCGCCACCCAGGGCTTTGCCCAGCAGCATGGCCTTACCCTGAACCTCAAGCGCCAGGGTTCCTGGGCTGGGCTGCGTGACAAACTGGTCAGCGGCGAGCTGGATGCCGCACATTGCCTGTACGGCCTGGCCTATGCCGTGCACCTGGGCATCGGCGGCGTACCGGCCAGCGCCATGGCCGTGCTCATGGGGCTGAACCAGAACGCCCAGGCGATCAACCTGTCGCCGGCCCTGCAACGCAAGGGCGTGACCAACCCCGAGGCATTGGCGCGCCTGGTGCACCAGCATGGCGCACGGCTGACCTTCGCCCAGACCTTCCCCACCGGCACCCATGCCATGTGGTTGTATTACTGGCTGGCCAGCCAGGGCATCCACCCGCTGCGCGACGTCGATAGCGTAGTGGTGCCGCCAGCGCAGATGGCTGCGCACATCCAGGCCGGGCGCATCGACGGTTTCTGCGTGGGCGAACCCTGGGCCGCCGATGCGGTGGCCAGGGGCCAGGGCTTCACCCTGGCCACCAGCCAGTCGATCTGGCCGGACCACCCGGAAAAGGTCCTGGCCTGTGCCCGTGCCTTCGCCGAACAGTACCCCAACAGCGCCCGCGCTTTGATCAAGGCGATCCTCGCCGCCAGCCGCTTCATCGAGCAAAGCCCGGAGAACCGCCGCAGCACCGCACAGCTGCTCAGTGGCAGCGCCTACCTGGACACCCCGCTGGAGCGCATCGAACCGCGCCTGCTCGGCCATTACCAGGACGGCCTGGGCAATCACTGGCAAGACCCGCACGCCCTGCGCCTGCACGACCATGGCCAGGCCAACCTGCCCTACCTGTCCGACGGCATGTGGTTCATGACCCAATTCCGCCGCTGGGGCCTGCTGCGCGAAGACCCCGACTACCTCGGCGTGGCCAGCCAGGTGCAGCAACTGGCCCTGTACCGTGAAGCGGCACAGAGCCTGGGCGTGGCCTGCCCCGAGCAGCCCATGCGCAGCAGCCTGCTGATCGACGGTACCCGCTGGGATGGCAGCGATCCCTACGCCTATGCCCGCAGTTTCCGCCTGCATGCCCTGGGCGAGCTGCCCGATGCTCGCGTCGGCGCGTAAGGGGGATGAGCATGTTGCGTATCCTGCTGATCGACGATACCCAGAACAAACTCGGCCGTCTCAAGGCGGCACTGAGCGAGGCCGGTTTCGAGGTGATCGAAGCCCCAGGCCTGACCATCGACCTGCCTGCCTGCGTCGAAACAGTGCGCCCGGACGTGGTGCTGATCGATACCGATTCACCAGACCGTGACGTGATGGAGCAGGTGGTACTGGTCAGCCGGGACCAGCCACGCCCGATTGTGCTGTTTACCGACGAACACGACCCCGCAGTGATGCGCCAGGCGATCCAGGCCGGCGTCAGCGCCTACATCGTCGAAGGCATCCATGCCGCACGGCTGCAGCCGATCCTGGATGTGGCCATGGCCCGCTTCGAAAGTGACCAGGCGCTGAAGGCGCAGTTGCAGGCGCGCGACCAGCAACTGGCCGAGCGCAAGCGTGTCGAGCAGGCCAAGGGCTTGCTGATGAAAATGAAGGACTGCAACGAGGAACAGGCCTACACCCTGATGCGCCGGCAGGCCATGAGCCGCCAGCAGAAGCTGATCCAGGTAGCCGAGCAGATCATCGCCATGCACGAGATGCTCGGTTAGCAACCTGCTTCACGCGGCCCCCCTGTAGGAGCGGCCTTGCGTCGCGATGGGCTGCGCAGCAGCCCCGGCAATCTGTGCTGCAGGCTGAAATTCGGGGCTGCTGCGCAGCCCATCGCGACGCAAGGCCGCTCCTACAAATACCCGGTCGCTTGGCAAAGTTGGCCCATCTCTTGCTGAACGAATTGCACCGGTAACCAACGGCGGTTGCCCACTTGATCCCGACAAAGACGTCGCTCTCCCCTCCACACCCGTGGAGCGGGAAGCGGCGTCTTTTTCGTTCCGCTGCATTGCCAAGTGAGGTGTTCGATGAGTACCAGCTTCTGGAAATCCGGGCATGTGCCCACCCTGTTCGCCGCGTTCCTGTACTTCGACCTCAGCTTCATGGTCTGGTACCTGCTCGGCCCGCTGGCGGTGCAGATTGCCGCCGACCTGCAACTGAGCGCACAACAACGGGGCCTGATGGTGGCCACACCGATCCTGGCCGGGGCGATCCTGCGCTTCGCCATGGGCGTGCTGGTCGACCGCCTGTCGCCGAAAACCGCCGGGTTGATCGGCCAGGTGGTGGTCATCGTCGCGCTTGCGGCAGCCTGGCACCTGGGCGTGCGCAGCTATGAACAGGCGCTGCTGCTGGGCGTGTTCCTCGGCTTTGCCGGCGCCTCGTTCGCCGTGTCGCTGCCGCTGGCCTCGCAGTGGTACCCACCGCAGCATCAGGGCAAGGCCATGGGTATTGCCGGGGCCGGCAACTCCGGCACGGTGTTCGCCGCCCTGTTGGCACCGGCGCTGGCCGCAGGCTTTGGCTGGAACAACGTGTTCGGCTTCGCGCTGATACCGCTGTCGCTGGCACTGCTGGTGTTCGCCCTGCTGGCACGCAATGCTCCGCAGCGGCCCAAGCCGAAAGCCATGGCCGACTACCTCAAGGCCCTGGGCGACCGCGACAGCTGGTGGTTCATGTTCTTCTACAGTGTCACCTTCGGTGGCTTCATTGGGCTGGCCAGCGCCCTGCCCGGCTACTTCAGCGACCAGTACCGCCTGAGCCCGGTCACCGCCGGCTACTACACCGCCGCCTGCGTGTTCGCCGGCAGCCTGATGCGCCCGCTCGGCGGCGCGCTTGCCGACCGCTTCGGCGGCATCCGCACCCTGCTGGGCATGTACAGCGTGGCGGCCATCTGCATCGCTGCGGTCGGCTTCAACCTGCCCAGCGCGGCCGCCGCCCTGGCGCTGTTCGTCAGTGCGATGCTGGGCCTTGGTGCCGGCAATGGCGCAGTGTTCCAGCTGGTGCCGCAACGCTTCCGCCAGGAGATCGGCGTGATGACCGGGCTGATCGGCATGGCCGGCGGCATCGGTGGCTTCCTGCTGGCGGCCGGTCTCGGCACCATCAAGCAGCACACCGGTGACTACCAACTGGGCTTGTGGCTGTTCGCCAGCCTGGGCCTGCTGGCCTGGTTCGGCCTGCATGGCGTCAAACAGCGCTGGCGCACCACCTGGGGCTCGGCAGCCGTTACCGCGGCGCGGGTCTGAGGCACACCAATGAGCCTGCAACTGAGTTTTGCCCAGGCCAGCGCCACCGGGCCGCGCGAGGAAAACCAGGATGCCCTGCGCCTGGTCACCCCGGCGCCAGAGCTGGCCGCCAGCAAGGGCTACCTGTTCGCCCTCGCCGACGGCGTCAGCCAATGCGCCGATGGTGGCCTGGCGGCACGCGCCAGCCTGCAGGCGCTGGCCCTGGACTACTACGCCACCCCCGCGACCTGGAGCGTGGCCCAGGCCCTCGACCGCCTGCTGCTGGCGCAGAATCGCTGGCTGCGTGCCCAAGGCAGCGGCCAGCCGTTGCTGACCACCCTCAGCGCGCTGGTGCTGCGTGGCCGGCGCTTTACCCTTGCCCACGTCGGCGATTGCCGGGTGTACCGCTGGCACGCCGGGCGCCTGCAGTGCCTGAGCGAAGACCACGTGTGGGACCAGCCCGGCATGCAACATGTGCTCAAGCGTGCGCTGGGCCTGGACCAGCACCTGCTGGTGGATTATCTGGAAGGCGAGCTGCAGGCCGGTGAATGCTTCCTGCTGCTCAGCGACGGGGTCTGGGCCAGCCTGGGCGACCAGCACATCCAGGCGGTGTTGCGCGAGCAACCCGACCTGCAACTGGCCGTCGATACCCTGGTTGCCAGCGCGCACCTCAACGGCAGCCAGGACAACGCCAGTGCCTTGCTGGTGCAGGTCGAGCAGCTGGGCACGGCCAACCTCGGCGACACCCTGGCCCAACTGCAGCAATGGCCGCTACCTGGCCCGCTGCGCGAGGGCCAGGCAATCGATGGCTGGCAGGCCGAAAAGCTGCTCGCCCACAGCCGCCAGTCGCTGCTGTACCGGGTACGCGATGGCCACGGCCAGCCCTGGCTGCTCAAGACCCTGCCCGCCGCGCGCGAGCAGGCGCCCGGCGCGGCGCAAGGCCTGCTGCTGGAGGAGTGGTTCCTGCGCCGGGTCGCCGGCCGCCACTTCCCCGAGCTGCACCCGGCCAGCCAACGCCAGCACCTGTACTACGTGATGCGCGAATACCCCGGCCAGAGCCTGGCGGCGCTGCTCGCCGAGCACGGCCCACTGCCCCTGTCGCAGTGGCTGGAGCTGGCCCGGCAACTGCTGCAGGCGGTCGGCGTGCTGCACCGGCGCAACCTGCTGCACCGCGACATCAAGCCGGAGAACCTGCACCTGGGCAGCGACGGCCAGCTACGCCTGTTGGACTTCGGCCTGGCCTACTGCCCGGGGCTGTCCGAAGACGCGCTGCACGAGCTGCCGGGCACGCCCTCGTACATTGCCCCGGAAGCGTTCGATGGCCAACCGCCGAGCCCGCGCCAGGACCTGTATGCCGTAGGCGTTACGCTGTATCACCTGCTGACCGGGCATTACCCGTACGGCGAGGTCGAGGCCTTCCAGCGCCCGCGCTTCGGCCAGCCGGTCAGCGCCGCGCGCTATCGCCCCGACCTGCCGGAATGGCTGCAGCACAACCTGCAGCAGGCAGTGGCGGCCGACCCGGCGCAACGTTTCGAAACCGCCGAACACTGGTTGCTGCTGCTCGAGCGCGGCGACCGCCAGGAACTGCCGGACCGGCCACGCCCACTGCTGGAGCGCGAGCCACTGAAGGTGTGGCGCACCATGGCCCTGCTGTCCTTGCTGTTCAACCTGATCTTGCTGCTCACCCTGCTCAAGGGCTGAATGCTCGACGCCAAAGAGGAAATGCTGATGAATGCGAAAGTCTGGCTGGTCGGTGCCGGCCCTGGTGACCCTGAGTTGCTCACCCTCAAGGCCGTGCGCGCCCTGCGGCAGGCCGCCGTGGTGATGATCGACGACCTGGTCAACCCGGCAGTGCTGGAGCATTGCCCCCAGGCCCGGGTGATTGCCGTGGGCAAGCGCGGTGGCTGCCGCTCCACGCCGCAAGCGTTCATCCAGCGCCTGATGTTGCGCCATGCCCGGCAAGGGCGTTGCGTGGTACGCCTGAAAGGGGGCGACCCGTGCATTTTTGGCCGTGGTGGCGAAGAGGCGCTGTGGCTGCAGGGGCATGGCATCGAGGTGGAAGTGGTCAACGGCATCACCGCCGGCCTGGCCGGCGCCACGCAGTGTGGCATTTCCCTGACCTCACGGGGTGTGAGCCGGGGCGTGACGTTGGTCACGGCGCATACCCAGGACGACAGCGAACTGAACTGGGCGGCCTTGGCCCAGGGCGGAACCACGTTGGTGGTGTACATGGGCGTGGCACGACTGGAGCAGGTGCGCCAGGGGCTGCTGGACGGCGGCATGGCACCGGGAATGCCGGTGGCGATGATCGAGAATGCCTCGTTGCCACAACAGCGGGCATGCTGGAGCGATGTGCGCGGGATGGTAGAGGCTGCGCGGGGGTTTGGCTTGCGTAGCCCGGCGATATTGGTGATTGGCGAGGTGGTTGGGGAACAGGCGGTTCAGCCATTGGTGGCAGCAGCCGGCTGAAACACGGTCCGTTGTAGGAGCGGCCTTGCGTCGCGAAAGGGCTGCAAGGCAGCCCCAGCGACTTGTGCACCTGCGCGGAAATCCTGGGGCTGCTACGCAGCCCTTTCGCGACGCAAGGCCGCTCCTACAACGGACCGTGCGGACCGGCTTGCCGGTGGAAGGGCCGGCACCGGCAACACAAATTCCTGGCAAAGAAAAACCCGGCCGAGGCCGGGTTTTTCGTGAAGCTTCAAACCAATTACTTGGCCTGGGCTTCTACCTGAGCTTCAACGCGACGGTTGATAGCGCGGCCTTCTTCGGTGGCGTTGTCGGCAACCGGACGGGTTTCGCCGTAGCCTACCGAGTCAACACGGCTAGCTTCTACGCCGTACTGCTGGGTCAGGACCTGCTTGACAGCGTTGGCACGACGCTCGGACAGCTTCTGGTTGTAAGCGTCTGGGCCGACGGAGTCAGTGTGACCTTCCACGGTGGTGGTGGTCTGTGGGTACTGCTTCATGAAGTCAGCCAGGTTCTTGATGTCGCCGTAGCTGTTTGGCTTGACGACCGACTTGTCGAAGTCGAACTTGACGTCCAGCTCAACGCGAACGACTTCGGCAACAGCCGGGCAGCCATCAGCGTCAACGGTAACGTTGGCCGGGGTGTCCGGGCACTTGTCAACGTTGTCGCAAACGCCGTCGTTGTCGGAGTCGGAGCAGACTTCAGCAACAGGAGCCGGAGCAGCTTCAGCTTGCTTCGGGCTACCGCCGAAGTTCAGGCCAACGCCAACGCTCGGGGCCCACTCGGTGTCGCCCTGGTCGATGTTGTACTGAGCTTCAACGCCAGCACGGGCGTAGAACATGTCGGTGATGTACCACTTGGCGCCAGCGCCAACGTTGGCGAAGGTGGAGTGGTCACGACCGCCACGGCCGGTCTGGCCCAGCGACTGGTGCGAGAAACCAGCGGAAACGTACGGACGGATAGCGTCGTACGGGTTGTTGAAGTGGTAAACGGCGTCCAGGGCGGTGTTCGAGCCCTTGATGTTCTTGCCGTCTTCGCCACGAGCGTTGTGAACTTCGTCGTAGCCCAGACGCAGCTCAACGTCGTCGGTCAGGAAGTAACCGATCGAACCGCCGAACAGGTTGCCGTCGTTCTTGAAGTCGCGCTGGCTGTCGAAGAACTCTTTCTTGTAGAAGACTTCAGTTTCGACGGCGCCTTGGCCTTGCGCCATAGCGCCAATCGAAGTGGCGGCTACAAGCGAACCAATGGCCAAGCCCAAGGTGTTTTTCAATTTCATCCGTTAAATCCCCATCTGGTGATAGTTAAGCAGTCCCACCACAAACAAGGGGGACAACTCGACGGCAAGTCTAGCAGAACTCGCCGGTTCGTTAGAGATATTTGCACGCCCCTAAGTTTCATCAAGGCCGGCAAATTTCTCCCGAAGCTTGTCTAGCGCGCGCTTGTAGCGCATTTTCGTCGCGCTCAGGCCCATGTGCATGATGTCGGCAATTTCCTGAAATTCCAGCTCTGCGACAAAACGTAGCACCAGAATTTCCCGGTCAATCGGGTTCACATGCACCAGCCACTTGTCCAGCCCGCCTTTTTCTTCCGGCTTCGGCGCCTTTTCTTCGGACGCCTCTTCCACCGGGTCCAGGCTCAAGGCATCCATCAAGCGCCGCTTGCGGCGCTCCTTGCGGTACTGGGTAATGCATTCGTTGTAGGTGATGCTGTAGAGCCAGGTCTTGAACTTGGACTTGCCCTCGAAGTTCTTCAACCCGTAGAGCACTTTCAGCATGACCTCCTGACAGACATCGTCCGCGTCACGGTCGTTCCCCAGATAACGCGCACAGACGTTGAACAGGGTCCGTTGATAGCGCCGCATGAGCTCCTCATAGGCGCGGGTAACGTGGTACAGCTCCTCATGCGAACGCGCCACCAACTCTTCGTCGGTGAGCTCGCGGGGGTCATAGCGCATGGGCGGCGAATGAACTTTATTCAAAACGGATCTGGCCGACAGTCAGGTCAATGTCGCCGCGTGACCCCGTGGGTCGATTTTCGCGGCGGCATACATTAACAGCTTTTGTGCGGTTAGCGGCTATTGACTCGCTGTTCCAGCAACTCGCGGTTGGACAGCGACACCAGTTCGCCATCATCGGTCAGCAGCGTGGTCTTCACCGTACCGATCTCCTCGATCTGCCCTTCGACCTCGCCAATCCGCACCTGCTGGCCTACCTGGTACAGCTCGCGCACGTAGATGCCGGCCAGGATCTGCCCGGCAATTTCGCGGCTGCCAAGGCCCATCGCCAGCGCAACGGCCAGACCAACGGTAATCAGCCCGATCACGATCACATGGTTCAGCAGGTCGGTTTTCACCTCCAGCTGGCTGATGGCCACCGAGATGCTGATGATGATCACCAGGCCCTGGGTGATACGCCCCAGGCCTGCCGAGTATTCCAGGCCAATGCCTTCGGCAGCGCCACGCACCAGGCCGTTGGCGACCTGGGCCAGGAGCACGCCGGCGAGCAGCACCAGGGCCGCGCCGAATACCTTCGGCAGGTACAGGGCGAGCATGTCGAGGGTCGCCGAGACCCGCTCCAGGCCCAGCGACTCCGCCGCCGAGACCAGGAAAATGAGCAGCACGAACCAGTACACCACCTTGCCGATCAGGGTCGAGATCGGCACCTGAATGCCGACCCGGCCGAGCATCTTGGTCAGCCCGGTGCCGGCCATCAGGCGGTCCAGGCCGAACTTGGCCAGCAGTTTGGACAACAACGTGTCGAGCAGCTTGGCCACCACGAAACCGAGCAGCACCACGACCAGCGCGCCAAACAGGTTGGGGATGAAGTTCGCTACCTTGGTCCAAAGGGCGGTCATGGCAGTGACCAGGCTCTGGGTCCAGAGATCGAGTTCCATATTCAATCGGCCTTATCTGCTTTGCTGCCATTGGCAGCGTTGCGGGAAGAATGTCGGCGCACCGGCGCAACATGCGCCGCGCCATTGTTCACGGCGATCAGCAGCGCCTGGCTCCAGCGGCCAAGCAGGCTGAACAGATCACCGGCGCCAACCTGGCGGTTGGCGGTTTTCAGCACGCGACCCAGGCAGGCGGCGTCATCCCGGTCGTCCCGGTCATTGCCGGAGGGTGACGCCTTGAGCAGGTCACGCAGGGATTCTTCAAACGGATCGTGCATGGGCACCTCGCGCAGTGTCAGTCAGAGACGAGATGGCCTGGCGATGGGTCACACATCGCACTGGGACGGATGTTTCAAAATGCATGCGCGCTGGCTTTTTCGCGAGCACGCCCGTTCCCACCGGAGTGCCACTCGCCCTCAAACCTGTGCTGTTCCTGTGGGAGCGGGCATGCCCGCGAAGCGGCCGGTGCAGGTCAATCAACATCTACACCCACCGCAACCGTCGGAACAGCCACCACTGCCCCACCGCCAGGCCCAGCACCACGATGCAGGCAAACAGGAAGCCGTAGGGGTTTTCCGCGCCCGGTATCCCACCGACATTGATGCCCAGCAGCCCGGTGATGAAGCTCATGGGCAGGAAGATGCAGGTGATGATGCCGAAACGGTACATGGTGCGGTTCATCCGCTCGCTGCGCCGGCGGTCCTGGCTTTCCAGTACCAGCGCGGCACGTTCGCGGGCCAGTTCCAGCTCTTCGAGGTAGCGGATCAGGCTGTTGTTCAGTTCGTTCCAGTAATCGGCGTCGGCATTGGCGAACCAGCTCCATTTGCTGCGCGACAGCTGGGCGTAGATTTCCCGCTGCGGGGCGAGGAAACGGCGCAGGCTGGCAGCGCGCCGACGGATATGCTGCAGGCAACCGTTTTCAGGGGTGTACCGCTCGTCGGATTCGACCTTTTCTTCCTCCAGGTCGACCTGTTCGGACAGGTCGCTGACCAGGGCCTGAACCTTTTCCGTCAGCAGCTCACCCATCAGCAGCAAGAGCTCGGAGGCCGATTTCGGCCCCCTGCCCTCTTCGAGCTGCTGCAGAATCTCGTCACTGGCACGCAAGGGCCGCAGGCGCAGCGAGATGACCCGCTGCGCCTCGGCGAAGATGCGCACCGAGACCATGTCCTCAGGCTCGGCACCGGGGTTGAGGTTGACCCCACGCAGGAACAGCAACAGCTGCTCCTGCGCCAGGGGCAGCAGGCGCGGGCGGGTGTTTTCTTCCAGCAGCAGCTCGCAGGCGAACTCGCTCAGCCCGCTGTCGTGCAGCAGCCAGGTGCGGGTTTGCGGATGGCTGCGGTCCCAGTGCAGCCACAGGCTCTGCTCGGGTTGCAGCTGCAGGCTGTCCAGTTCGGTACGGGCAATCGAGCGCGCGCCGCCTTTGCCATCGAGCACCAGGGCATGGACCAGCCCCCACTGCGCGTTGTCTTCCTCGAACATCAAAGCTCCATCAGCGCGGCTGGCGCATTACGCCGGCATTTCCAGCGGGCTTGGCGAGACCAGCACGCCGTTGTTGTCGGCATACACATACTCACCCGGGCGGAAGGTCACCCCGGCGAAGGTCACCGGCACATTGAGGTCGCCGATGCCGCGCTTGTCGGTCTTCATCGGGTGGCTGGCCAGGGCCTGCACGCCAACGTCAGTCTGGATCAGCACATCGACGTCACGCACGCAGCCATAGATCACCAGGCCTTCCCAGCCGTTCTTCGCGGCCTTTTCCGCAAGCATGTCGCCAAGCAAGGCACGGCGTAGCGAGCCACCGCCATCGACCACCAGGACCTTGCCCTTGCCATCGAGCTCGACCTGCTCCTTGACCAGCGAGTTGTCCTCGAAGCACTTGATGGTGACGATCTGGCCACCGAAGGAATCGCGGCCACCGAAATTGCTGAACATCGGTTCCAGTACCTGCACCAGGTCCGGGTAGGCGTCACACAGGTCGGGCGTTACGTAATGCTGCATGGGAAGCTCCTGTCAGTCACAACGAAAGCGGTTATCGGCCAAGGCTACACCCTGGAGGCTGTCGCAGTCATCCAGGACTGAGCAGTCAGCCGAATCAACCAGCAGGTACAGGCTGCACCGCCACCGTGGAGGCATGCACCGGCAGCAACGGGTCACGCAACCAGCGCTCCACTAGCGGCCACACCTGCACCTGTGCGGCCTTGCTCACCAGCATGTCGACATGCCCGAAGGCCTCGAAGCCTTCCTCGCGGCCCAGCCGCAGAAACTGCTTGCGTTCCCCGCCCAACTGCTCGAACAGCTTGCGGCAGGCCCATACCGGGTCTTGGAAGTCGCCTGCGCCGGCCACTGCCAGCAGCGGCACATCCACCTCGGCAAGCCCGGCCCACCAGTCGCTGTGCTTGTCGCCAAAGCGCCCGAACAGGCCATGCCAGCGCATGCTCTCCAGCGCCAGGCCAATCGGCTCGTCCTCCGGCCCACGCTTGAAACGCGGCCCGGAGATCTGCCCCCAGCGCTTGAGCAACAGCTTCGCTCCCCAGGTCAGCGGCGGGACCTTCAACGGCCAGTACACACGGCTGACCTGGGTGCCGAACAAGGCCACGCTGGCCACCTGCCCGGCCTCCAGGAAGCCACCGCCAAGGGCGGCCACCAGGGTCGTGCCGCCCAGCGAATGACCGACCCAATGTGGCGCCTCGCCCGACTGCTCGCGCACGAACGCCGCAATCAACGGCAGGTCATCACGGGCATAGGCAGCGACGTTGTTGTGCTTCCACTCGCGATTGCGCGGCGACAGGCCGTGGCCGCGCATTTCCGGGATCCACACATCGAAACCGGCGCGGGCGAGAAAGGCCCCCAGGCCGACGCCCTTGGGCGAGTACCAGAAGCGACGGTTGGAAAAACTGCCGTGTAGAAGGATGACCGGTGCGCCCTGGGCCTGCCCCTGGTCGGCCAACCCCAGGCGGGTCACCGCCAACTCGACGCTGGGGTCGGGGCCGTTGCCGGCCTTGATCCGATACACGTCTTCGCTGAGGTCGCCGCGGCGTTCGGCACTGAGCAGGGCCACGGGGAATAGAGTGCTGCTGCTTTGCATAATTTTGCTTGGTGCATAAAAAAGGGCGGGATCCATTGCTGGAACTCGCCCTGGAAAAACCAGGCGGGGGTACGCCAGACGTCCCCCCGCGTTCTACTGCGTCAGGCCTCGCCCTGGCCCTCGGCCAGGTAGAACCAGGTTTCGAGTACCGAATCCGGGTTCAGCGACACGCTGTCGATGCCCTGCTCCATCAGCCACTTGGCCAGGTCCGGGTGGTCCGAGGGGCCCTGGCCGCAGATGCCGATGTACTTGCCAGCCTTGTTGCACGCGGCAATGGCGTTGGCCAGCAGCTTTTTCACCGCAGGGTTACGCTCGTCGAACAGGTGGGCGATGATGCCCGAGTCGCGGTCCAGGCCCAGGGTCAGCTGGGTCAGGTCGTTGGAACCGATCGAGAAGCCGTCGAAGTACTCGAGGAATTCTTCGGCCAGGATGGCGTTGGACGGCAGTTCGCACATCATGATCACGCGCAGGCCGTTGTCGCCGCGGGCCAGGCCGTTTTCGGCGAGCAGGTCGACGACCTGGCTGGCTTCGCCCAAGGTGCGCACGAACGGCACCATGATCTCGACGTTGGTCAGGCCCATCTCGTTGCGCACACGCTTCAGCGCACGGCACTCGAGCTCGAAGCAGTCGCGGAACGACTCGCTGATGTAGCGCGAGGCACCGCGGAAGCCCAGCATCGGGTTCTCTTCTTCCGGCTCGTACAGCTTGCCGCCGATCAGGTTGGCGTACTCGTTGGACTTGAAGTCCGACAGGCGCACGATGACCTTTTTCGGGTAGAAGGCTGCCGCCAGGGTGCTGATGCCCTCGACCAGCTTCTCGACATAGAAGCCGACCGGGTCGTTGTAACCGGCGATGCGCTTGTCGACGCTGTCCTTCAGGTCGGCAGGCAGGCCGGCGTAGTTCAGCAGCGCCTTGGGGTGCACGCCGATCATGCGGTTGATGATGAATTCCAGGCGCGCCAGGCCGACACCGGCGTTGGGCAGCTGGGCGAAGTCGAAGGCACGGTCCGGGTTGCCGACGTTCATCATGATCTTGAACGGCAGGTCGGGCATGGCATCGACCGAGTTCTGCTTGACGTCGAAGCCCAGCTCGCCCTCGAAGATGAAGCCGGTGTCGCCTTCGGCGCAGGATACGGTCACGCCCTGGCCGTCTTTCAGCACCTGGGTGGCGTTGCCGCAACCGACCACGGCCGGGATGCCCAGCTCACGTGCGATGATCGCCGCGTGGCAAGTGCGCCCGCCGCGGTTGGTGACGATGGCGCTGGCGCGCTTCATCACCGGCTCCCAGTCCGGGTCGGTCATGTCGGAAACCAGCACGTCGCCCGGCTGGACCTTGTCCATTTCCGAGACGTCGTGGATCACCCGGACCTTGCCGGCGCCGATGCGCTGGCCGATGGCGCGGCCTTCGACCAGGACGGTGCCCTTTTCCTTCAGCAGGTAGCGTTCCATGACATTGGCGCTGGAGCGGCTTTTCACCGTTTCAGGGCGGGCCTGGACGATATACAGCTTGCCGTCGTCACCGTCCTTGGCCCACTCGATGTCCATCGGGCGCTGGTAGTGCTGCTCGATGATCATCGCCTGCTTGGCCAGCTCGCTGACTTCGGCATCGGTCAGGCAGAAGCGCGCGCGCTCGGCGCGGTCCACTTCCACGGTCTTGACCGAACGGCCGGCCTTGGCTTCGTCGCCGTAGACCATCTTGATCGCCTTGCTGCCCAGGTTGCGGCGCAGGATGGCCGGGCGGCCTGCCTGCAAGGTGCTCTTGTGCACATAGAATTCGTCGGGGTTGACCGCACCCTGCACCACGGTCTCACCCAAGCCGTAGGCGCCAGTGATGAACACCACGTCGCGGAAGCCCGACTCGGTGTCGAGGGTGAACATGACGCCAGCGGTGCCGGTTTCCGAGCGGACCATGCGCTGCACGCCGGCCGACAGGGCGACCAGCTTGTGGTCGAAGCCCTGGTGTACGCGGTAGGCGATGGCACGGTCGTTGAACAGCGAGGCAAACACTTCCTTGGCGGCGCGGATCACGTTGTCGACGCCGCGGATGTTGAGGAAGGTTTCCTGCTGGCCGGCGAACGAGGCGTCCGGCAGGTCTTCGGCGGTGGCCGAGGAACGCACGGCCACGGCCATGTTGTCATTGCCGGCGGCCATGGCGGCGAAGGCCGCGCGGATCTCGCTGTCAAGGCGCGGCGGGAAGTCGGCTTCCATGACCCACTGGCGAATCTGCGCGCCGGTCTTGGTCAGGGCATTGATGTCATCCACGTCCAGTGCGTCGAGCGCCGCATGGATACGGTCGTTGAGACCACTCTGTTCGAGAAAATCGCGGTACGCCTGCGCCGTAGTGGCAAAGCCGCCCGGCACCGATACACCAGCACCTGCGAGGTTGCTGATCATCTCGCCCAGGGATGCGTTCTTGCCCCCCACATGCTCCACATCATGGACGCCGAGCTTATCGAGGGAAACTACGTACTCTACCAAGGTGATCTCTCCACTAACTGTGTTGGAAAAGCTCAAGGGCGCCCGCCTGCCTTCATTGACTTGGCCGGACGCTTGTGGCCTGTACATGGAAAATAAGTGAGAATGCCGACAGCCGCATTCGGCAAACCGAACTTATCATATCCAAGAAACGTCATCAGCTTAAGGCCCAGATCGCAAATGAAACGAACCGCGTTCTTCATCTCCGACGGCACCGGCATTACTGCCGAAACCCTGGGCCAGAGTCTGCTCGCTCAATTCGAGAGCATTCCTTTCAATAAATTCACTCGTCCCTACATCGATTCGCCGGACAAGGCACGCAGCATGGTCCAGCAGATCAATGCCGCGGCCGAGCGTGACGGTGTCCGCCCGATCATCTTCGACACCATCGTCAATCAGGACATCCGTGAAATCCTGGCGACCTCGAACGGCTTCATGATCGACATCTTTTCTTCGTTTTTGTCCCCACTCGAACAGGAATTGACGGCCCATTCGTCGTATTCCGTCGGTAAATCGCACTCGATTGGCGGCAATTCCAACTACATGGAGCGCATCGAGGCGGTCAACTTCGCCCTCGACAACGACGATGGCGCGCGCACCCATTACTACGACAAGGCCGACCTGATCCTGGTTGGCGTGTCGCGCTGCGGCAAGACCCCGACCTGCCTGTACATGGCCATGCAGTTCGGCATCCGGGCGGCCAACTACCCGCTGACCGAAGACGACATGGAGCGCCTGCAACTGCCGGCGGTGCTGAAAAAACACCACAACAAGCTGTTCGGCCTGACCATCGACCCCGACCGCCTGACCGCCATCCGCCACGAGCGCAAACCCAACAGCCGCTATTCAAGCTTTGCCCAGTGCGAGTTCGAAGTGCGCGAAGTAGAGAGCCTGTTCCGCCGGGAGAACATTCCACATATCAATTCCACGCATTTCTCGGTGGAAGAGATCTCGGCCAAGATCCTGGTCGAGAAAGGCGTGGAGCGCAGGTTCAAGTAAGCCTGCCCCCCGGCTTGACGCGGCCCCTGTAGGAGCGGCCTTGTGTCGCGAAAGGGCCGCAAAGCGGCCCCGGGATTTCAGCTACAGCACACCTGAAGCCGGGGCTGCGTTGCAGCCCTTTCGCGACACAAGGCCGCTCCTACAGGGGCCGCGTCAACCAACCGTACAGACCAAAAGAAAGCCCCGGCATCACTGCCGGGGCTTTCTTCTTACCGCGTCATCAGACTCAGGACGGCACCACCGTCGCCTGCCCGCTCATGGCCAGGTCGACCAGCTCGCGGTTGGCCACCGCGTACATCGCATAGTCGGTACCGGTGGCGTTGCGCAGGTCGTCGAGCATGGCGCGCCAGCGCTCCACCATCACCCGGTGCTGCTCGGCCCACAGCGCCACACGGGCGTCCATGTCTTCCGGCCCGTCGGCCATCTGTAGTACCGAGATGGTGATTGCCCGCTGCTGCAGGTCGATGTCGTCGCGGAAAGCTTCGCGGGCCAGCGCCTGCCAGTTGTTCTCCACCGGCAGGTTGCTGATCTCCTGCAGGTACCAGGTCAGGTCCAGCGCGCTGCCCACGGCGAAGAACGCCTTGGCCACCTGCGCCGGTTCATGCCCGGTAACGTCAGCCGCCTCGATGATCGGCAGCAGGGTGTACAGGTGGCTGGTACCGGCCACCATGCGCGCCAGCAGCTCCGGCACCCCAGCCTCGACGAAGCCCTGGTAACGCACCATCCAGCGCTCGCGGGTCGGCCCTTCGAGCAGCTCGTCGAGCTTGAGCCCCAGCTGCGCGATCTTCGGCCCGAAGTGCGCGGCGTCGCGCCCGGCGTCCTGCTCGTTGCGGCGGCTGCGCAGGAACCAGCGGGTAGCCCGGCGGCCCAGGCGCATCAGCTCGTCCATCAGGGTCAGCTGGACTTCCGCCGGCACCTGGTAGTCGAGCGCCTCGATCTGGCGGAACCAGTGCGGCAAGTGGAAGATGTCGCGCACGATCACATAGGCCCCGGCCACGTTGGCCGGGCTCATGCCGGTCGACTCCTTCAGGCGCTGGACGAAGGTGATGCCCATGTTGTTGACCAGGTCGTTGGCGATCTGGGTGCTGACGATCTCGCGCTTCAGGCGGTGGCGGCGCATGGCCTCGGCGAACTTGCTGACCAGCGACGGCGGGAAGGCAGTTTCCATGTCGCGGGTCAGGTAGTCGTCGTCCGGCACCAGCGACTTGAGCAGTTGCTCCTTGAGGTCGATCTTGCTGTACGAGATCAATACCGACAGTTCGGCGCGGGTCAGGCCCTGGCCTGCGGCCAGGCGTTCGGCCAGCTGCTCTTCGGACGGCAGGAACTCGATGGCGCGGTCCAGCTTGCCACGGGCTTCCAGGTCGGCCATCAGGCGCTTGTACTCGGCAATCCGCTCGCGGGCGCGGCGGGCTGCCAGCGACAGCGCCTGGGTCTGCTTGTAGTTGTTGCCCAGCACCAGGCCGGCCACTTCGTCGGTCATGCTGCCCAGCAGCTGGTTGCGCTGCTTCTCGGTCATGTCGCCACCCTGCACCACTTCATTGAGCAGGATCTTGATATTGACTTCGTGGTCGGAGCAGTCCACGCCGCCGGCGTTGTCGATGAAGTCGGTGTTGGTGGCGCCGCCGTTGAGGCCGAATTCGACCCGGCCGAGCTGGGTCATGCCCAGGTTGCCGCCCTCGCCCACCACCTTGCAGCGCAGTTCGTTGCCGTTGACCCGCAGCGCATCGTTGGCCTTGTCGCCGACATCGGCGTGGCTTTCGGTGCTGGCCTTGACGTAGGTACCGATGCCACCGTTCCACAGCAAGTCCACCGGTGCCTTGAGCAGCGCGTTGAGCAGCTCGGTCGGGGTCAGGCGGTCGGCTTCGATGGCGAAGCGCTCTTTCATCTGCGGGCTGATGGCGATGCTCTTGGCACTGCGCGGGAAGATCCCGCCGCCTTCGGACATGATGCTGGTGTCGTAGTCGCTCCAGGCCGACCGCGGCAGGTCGAACAGGCGCTTGCGCTCGGCAAAGCTGGAAGCCGGCTCCGGGTTCGGGTCGATGAAGATGTGCAGGTGGTTGAAGGCAGCCACCAGCTGCAGCTTGTCGGACATCAGCAGGCCGTTGCCGAACACGTCACCAGCCATGTCGCCGATGCCGATCACGGTGATCGGGTCTTCCTGCACATTGATGCCGCGCTCGCGGAAGTGGCGCTGCACGCCGACCCAGGCGCCGCGTGCGGTAATGCCCATCTTCTTGTGGTCGTAACCGGCCGAACCGCCCGAGGCGAAGGCGTCACCCAGCCAGAAGCCGTAGTCGATGGCAATGCCGTTGGCGATGTCGGAGAAGGTCGCGGTGCCCTTGTCGGCCGCCACCACCAGGTACGGGTCGTCATCATCGTGGCGCACCACGTTGGCCGGCGGCACCACGCCACCGTCCTTGAGGTTGTCGGTGATGTCGAGCAGGCCGGAAATGAAGATGCGGTAGCACGCCACGCCTTCGGCAGCGATCTCGTCGCGGCTGCCACCCAGGGGCAGACGGCGCGGCAGGAAGCCGCCCTTGGCACCGACCGGCACGATCACCGAGTTCTTCACCTGCTGGGCTTTCACCAGGCCCAGCACCTCGGTGCGGAAGTCTTCCTCGCGGTCCGACCAGCGCAGGCCGCCGCGGGCCACGTTGCCAAAGCGCAAGTGCACGCCCTCGACCCGCGGCGAGTAGACGAAGATCTCGAACTTGGGCACCGGCTTGGGCAGCTCGGGGATCAGCTTGGGGTTGAACTTGAAGCTGAAGTACGACTTGTTCTGGCCGTTGGCATCCGGCTGGTAGAAGTTGGTGCGCAGGGTGGCCTTGATCAGGTCCAGGTAGCGGCGCAGGATGCGGTCTTCGTTGAGCACCTGCACATCGTCCAGCGCGGTCAGGATGGCCTGCTCCAGGCGCTGCTGCTTGTCGTCCAGGTCTTCCTGGGTGAGCTTGCGCGCCAGGTAGAAGCGGGTCTTGAACAACCGGGTCAGCTCGCGGGCGATGTCGGTGTGGTTGTTCAGGGTGCTGGCGATATAGCCCAGGTCGAAGCCCAGGCGGATCTGCTTCAGGTAACGGGCGTAGGCGCGCAGCAGCGCCACGTCACGCCATGGCAGGCCGGCGGTCAGCACCAGGCGGTTGAAGGCGTCGTTCTCGGCATCGCCACGGACGATATGGATGAAGGCGTCCTGGAGGATGTCGTTGAGCTGCTGGATATCCAGGCTCAGGCCTTCGCTGTAGGTGAAGGCGAAGTCGTGGATCCAGTACTCACGGCCGCTGGCATGGCGCAGCCGGTAGGGGAACTCGCCGAGCACGCGCAGGCCGAGGTTCTCCAGGATTGGCAGCACATCGGACAACGCCAGCGGTGTATCGGCGTGGTACAGCTTGCAATGCAGGATGCGTTCGCCGACCTGGGTCAGCGGCTGGTAGAAGCTCATCGCCAGGGGCTTGCTTTCCGACAGGTTCAGCACGTGCTGCAGGTCGACCACCGCCGAGTGCGCGGCAAAGCGCTCGCGGTAGCCGGCCGGAAAGCCTTTGGGGAAGTCGGCGAGAATGTTGGTGCCCTGGGCTTCGCCGAAGTTCTCGATCACCAGCGCGGAGTAGTCGTCGTGCCAGGAGCGGCAGGCCTGGATCACTTCGCGCTCCAGCTGCTGCGGGTCGATGTCGATGCGATTCTTCGGGTCTACCCGCAGGATCAGCTGCACGCGTGCCAGCACCGACTCGGAGAAGAAGGTCCAGAACTCGCAGTCGCTGGCCTTCAGGCGCTCCATCAGGACCTGCTGGATCTTCTGTCGCACTTCGGTGGAGTAGATTTCCCGCGGTACATAGGCCAGGCAGTAGCAGAAGCGACCGTACGGGTCCTTGCGCAGGAACACGCGGATCTTGTTGCGCTCCTGGATCTGCACGATCGACATGACGGTGCTGAACAGCTCGTCGACCGGTGTCTGGAACAGGTCGTCACGCGGCAGCACTTCCAGCACCTGGGCCAGTTCCTTGCCCAGGTGCGCCTTGGGGTCGAAGCCCGAGCGGCGCTCGACTTCGTTGACCTTGACCCGGATATAGGGGATGGCATGCACGCTTTCGCCATACACCGACGAGGTGTATAGGCCCATGAAGCGGTGTTCCTTGATGACCTTGCCGTCGGCGTCCAGCTGGCGGATCGACACGTAGTCCGGGTAGGCCGGGCGGTGTACGCGGCTGGGCAGCGCGGCCTTGGCGAACGACAGCAGCAGTGGCTCGTTGAGGTAGGCCACGGCGTAGTCTTCGATGCGCAGCTCGTCGCTGGTCAGGCCCACGCGCAGGCGGCGTGGCAGGCCGAGGAACGACTGCTCGTCGTAGACCATCTGGCCGCCATCGGCGCCACCCTGGACGGTAAATTCTTCATAGCCGAGGAAGGTGAAGTGGTTGTCCAGCAGCCACTCGAGGAACGCCTTGACCTCGGCCTTCTCGTGCTGCGCCGGGGCAAAGGCGGTCTGTTCCACCTCCGCCACCACCTGGCGCAGCTTGGCCTTCATCGGTTCGAAGTCGGCCACCACCACGCGCACCTCGGCCAGCACCTGCTCGATCTCGCGGGCCAGCACGGTCAGCTCGGCGGCATTGGCGCAACGGTCGATTTCCAGGTACATCAGCGATTCATGGCGCACGCCCTCGCCCTGGGTACCCTTGGGCAGCAGTTCGAGCAATTCGCCCTTGGCGCCACGGCGCACGCTGAGCACGGTGGTCTGCAGGGTGTGGATGCTGTAGCCACGGCGGTTGAGTTCGGTACGCACCGAGTCGACCAGGAACGGCAGGTCGTGGTGCAGCACCTCGACCACCGAGTGGGTCGACTGCCAGCCATTGCGTTCGTAATCGGGGTTGTAGACCCGCACCTGCGGGTACTCGGGGTCGAAACGTTCGATGATACGCCAGGCTGAAAGGGTGCAGCCGGCCAGGTCGGAAAGCCTGCGCTGGGTGAGTTCGTCCAGAGAGATGATGCCGAAGAACTGCTCGGCGAACAGCGCCACTTGTGGCAGGGACTGTTCGCTGATGTGCTGCGCCAGGGCCGCTTGCAGTTGATGCTGGAAGTCGGCTTTGCTGGCTGCGGTGAAGAACGCCATCTGTGGTACTCCGCTTGGGCTTTGTAATAGTTGAAGCGTCGCTGCGTGCGCCATGTACGGATCAACGATAGCCAACCCGTGGCAAGGCGGACGGTAAAACCAGACGTTGAACGTGCGCAGGCACGCCCAGGGCTCGCCGAAGCTTACCGACTGATCGGTCATTCAGGCTTGCAGCGCTGCGACAATTTCGGTCAAGGGGCGGTAACTTTACGTTTATGCCTGCTGACAAGACTGTCAGAATTCCCTTCCGTTTCCTTTGATCCGAGCCTTGTCCATGCAAATCAATACTGCCCTGCTGTTCGCCACCCCTTGCGATGACGAGGAAGACAACATGGCGACCCTGTGCTGTCACAGCGACAAGGGCCAGATGTTCCTGCTGACCCGCTACCCGGACGAAGACACCGTCGACCTGACCCTGGACGACGAACCGTCGACGCTGGATGGGTTGAAAGTGACCTTGAGCGCCAAGCGCCTGCTGATCGAAGTGGCGGCCGGCGACCGCGATGCGCTGAAGGGGGATGAAACGCTGGAGATCAACCTGACCAGCGAGCTGAGCGACCTGGATGAGGTGAAGCAGACCCTGGAGAACATCCTGGCCGGGACCGGCACCTTCGTCTGCGAGCTGTAGGCCCAAACCAGGCGTGCTCAGTGTTTGTGTGTGTGTAGGAGCGGCCTTGTGTCGCGATGGGCCGCAACGCGGCCCCGGGATCTGGATGCCGCAAAGATTGCCGGGGCCGCGTTGCGGCCCATCGCGACACAAGGCCGCTCCTACATGAAAAGCGAGCCTGGCGTCAGGCCAAGGCCGCCTGCATTTCCTGCGCCTGCACCCGCAACGCCTCACAGAACGGCTCCACCGCCGCCGACGCTGGCCGGTGGTCCGGGCGTATCAACATCACCTGGTACGGCACCGATACCCGCAACCGGCGGATCGGCAAGCCACCCTGCGCCGCCTCCAGCCCGCTCAGCGGGTTGATGATCGCCACCCCGAGGCCTTGCCTGACCATGGCGCACACCGAGGCGGCACTGGTGGTCTCGATGACCGTGCGGCGGTTGACCCCCGCCGCCCGGAAGTGCTGGTCCAGGCGCTGCCGGTAGGTGTCCAGGCTGGCCAGGTTGATGAAGTCGACCTCGTGGAAATCGCTCAGCTCCAGTTCGGCCTTGGCCTGCAGCGGATGCCCCTCGGGCAGCACGCAGACCATGTTGGCGCTGAACAACAATTCGCCGTAGGCGCCGCGTGGTATCTGCTCGACCTCGGTCAGGCCCAGGTCATGCTGCTGGGCGACCAGCGACTCCTCCAGCAACGGTGACTCCTGCGCCAGGATGCTCACGCTCACGCCCCGGTGCTGCTGATGAAAACGCTGGCACGCCTTGGGCAACAAGGTCTGGGAAAACAGCGGCAAGCACGTGATGGCCAGCCGGCCTTGCTCGAAATTGCGAATGGCCTGGGCAAAGCGCTCGATCCGCTCCAGCCCGAGGTAGGCGCGCTCCACCTCCTCGATCAACAGCAACGCCTGGGCCGTGGCCACCAGGCGCCCGGCCTCGCGCTCGAACAGGTTCAGCCCAGTCACCTGCTCCAACCGCGCCAGTTCACGGCTGACGGTGGGCTGCGAGGTGAACAGCAGGCGCGCTGCACCGGTGACACTGCCAGCGGCCATGATGGCGCGGAACACTTCAATATGGCGAACAGAGAGTTTCACGGCAGTCCCAAGAAAGTGGCGGAGGGTATATCAGATATGAATGATCAACAGAAAAATAGCTATTTTTCTGAATTTCCACTTTGGCTCATCCTCGAACCCTTCCTTATATGAGTAGCGCCACCATGACCGCACCCTTCCCCCTCCTGGCCGAGGCGGCCCGCCAGCACGGCACGCCGCTGTGGGCCTACGACGCCAGCACCATCGCCGCACGGGTCGAACAACTGAAAGTGTTCGACACCGTGCGCTTCGCCCAGAAGGCCAACCCCAACCTGCACGTGCTGCGGCTGATGCGCGCCCACGGCCTGGTGCTGGACGCGGTATCGCTGGGCGAGATGGAGCGGGCCTTCGCTGCCGGTGCGAGCGTGGATGGCGACCCCGCCGGCGTGGTCCTGACCTGCGATGCGCTGGACCGGCCGACCCTGGAGCGGGTGGTGGCGTCGAAGATCGAGGTCAACGCCGGCTCCATCGACATGCTGCGCCAGTTGGGGGAACGCTCCCCCGGCCACCGCGTGTGGCTGCGCATCAACCCCGGTTTCGGCCATGGCCACAGCCGCAAGACCAACACGGGTGGCGAGAACAGCAAGCACGGCATCTGGCACGAACAGCTGGACGAGGCGCTGGCCTGCGTCAAGGCTCACGGCCTGCACCTGGTGGGTGTGCACATGCACATCGGCTCCGGCGTGGACTACCAGCACCTGGAGCAGGTGGCCAGGGCGATGATCGAGCTGGTTGGCCGGCTGGGCGTGGACATCGAAGCGTTCTCCATCGGCGGCGGGCTTTCCACCCCGTATCGCAGCAGCGACACGCCGGTCGACCTGCAGCGCTACGCCCGCACCTGGGCCGTGGCGCGTCAGGAAATCGAAGCCATGCTGGGCCATCCGGTGCGCATGGAGATCGAGCCCGGGCGCTTCCTGGTGGCGGAATCGGGCTACCTGGTGGCCGAAGTACGGGCCGTGAAGCAGGCCGGCCGCAATACCTTCGTCATGATCGACGCCGGCTTCAACGACCTGATGCGCCCGGCCATGTATGGCGCCTACCACCGCATGACCCTGCTCGACGCCAATGGCCAGCCGGTGGACCGCCCACGCCAGCCAACCGTGGTCGCAGGGCCGCTGTGCGAGTCGGGTGACGTGTTTACCCAGGATGACCAGGAACTGACCCCGCACGACCTGCCCCAGGCACAGGTGGGCGACCTGCTGGTGATCCACGACGCCGGCGCTTACGGGGCATCGATGTCGTCGAACTACAACAGCCGGCCACTGTTGCCGGAATTGCTCATCGAGGAAGGCGCATTGCGGATGATCCGCCGCCGGCAGACCGTGCAGGACTTGCTGAACCTGGAGTGACAGGCAGCGTAACCTGCAGCGTCGGGGGGCTCTGTTAAACTGCCCCCTCTTTCATTTTGCCGACAGGGCAAGGCATGAACCCGACGCGCTATGCCCGTGTGGCAAAGGACCTGATGCAAGGCATCACCAGCGGCCGTTACCCGGTGGGCAGCCTGCTGCCCACCGAGCTCGAACTGTGCGACCTGTACGATGTCAGCCGGCATACGGTGCGCGCGGCCATCGACCAATTGCTCGACCAGGGGCTGGTGTCGCGCCGCAAGCGCGTGGGCACCCGGGTCGAGGCCAGCAGCCCGCGTGGCGGCTATTGCCAGTCGCTGGCCAGCGTGGCGGAGCTGGTGCAACTCGGGCAAAACCAGCAGCGGCAAATACAGGACGTGCGCCAATTCGTCGCCGACCTGAGCGAGGCCGAGCGGTTGGGCCTGGTACCGGGTGAGCACTATCTCTGCGTGTCGAGCATCCGTGTCGACCGCGTGCACGATAGCTTGCCGCAGTGCTGGAGCGAGGTTTATCTCCCGCGGGACTACACCGAGGTCATCGAACTGGCCCGCGAACACCCCGACCAAGTGATTGCAGGGCTGATCGAGCAACGCTACGGCCGGGCCATCGCGCTGGTCGAGCAGCAGGTGCGGGGAGTCTTGCTGACTGCGCCAATCGCCCAGGCGCTGAAGGCCGAGGCGGGTTCACCTGGGCTGCGGATCATCCGCCACTACCGTGAGGAAAACGGCGACCTGATGGCGGTATCCGAGACCGTGCATCCGGGCGACCGCTTTACCCTGGTTACCCAACTGCGTCGGGATCGTCCAGCGGGTTGAACCCATCATCGCGGTGCTCTCGAAGCAATACGCACCAGTTTCTGCAGGTTAAGTCGAGGCCAACAGGCATGGCAGTAGAAAGCACACGAATGCTAACGGTAGGGGAAGTGGCCAGGCGCAGCGGCGTGGCCGTGTCTGCGCTGCATTTCTACGAAACCAAGGGGTTGATTGCCAGCACCCGAACGGCAGGCAACCAGCGCCGCTATCCCGCGCTGGTGCTGCGAACATTGGCGATCATCAAGGTGGCGCAGCGCACCGGCATTCCCTTGGAAGAAATCAGGCAGGCGTTCAGCCGCTATCCGCCGAACAGCAAGCTGACGGCGGCGCAATGGGGGGAAATGTCCACCGCCTGGCGCGAAGACCTGAATGCGCGCATCCGTACGCTGGAGGCGTTGCGCGACAGCCTGGACAATTGCATTGGTTGCGGCTGCCTGTCGCTGGAGGAGTGCCCGCTGCGCAACCCTGAGGATGTGTTGGGCAAGCAAGGCACCGGCGGGCGGATCCTGGAGAGCAAGACCCGATAAGGCATGGGTCCCGACAAGGCGTGCCCGTGAAACAGGCAGCGCGGTGGATGGCACCGGCTGTGCCGGTGATCGCGGATAAATCCGCTCCTACCAGGTGCAGCCTCAACCTGAAGCCGTTCACCCTTGTAGGAGCGGATTCATCCGCGATGCAGGCGACGCGGTTCGCGGCTGAAGCCCGGCCCCTTACCAGATGGCGATATCGTAGGTCAGATAAAGGCGATTACTGTCCCGCCCCCGAGCAAAATCCGAACGGTAGACATAATTGCGCAACTTCACCCCCAGGCCTTTCAACGGCCCGTCCTGCACTACATAGGCAAGCTCGGCGTCACGCTCCCACTCCTTGATCCCCTCGCTACCGGAGCGGCCATTGTCGCCACTCAGGTAGCGCGTCATGAAGGTCAGCCCAGGCACACCAGCGGCGGCAAAGTTGTAGGCGTAGCTGGCCATCCAGGTCTTCTCCTCTTCCTCGATGAACTTGCCGATACCGACGTTGCTGAACGAATACACCGTCGCACCACTGATATATGGCAACCCCGCGTCGCCATCGAGCACCTGGTAGCCAGCACCAACGGTATGGCCGGAATGGGCATAGGCCAGCTGCCCGCTGAACATGTCGTTGTCGATGGCGCCACCGTAGGCCGCCCCGCTGTCACGGCTCTTGAAATAGCGCAGGTCGGTGGTCAGCACCCCGCCGGCCAACGGCAGGTCGTGGACCAGCCCGGCGAAATCCTGGCGATAGAAATCCTCGAGCTGGCCATGGTAGTAGCTCAGGCGCAGTTGTTTGTTAACGGCATAATCAGCACCAGCGAAGTTGAAATCACCTGACTTGTCGCCGCCATAACCGTCCAGGTAAAGGCCTGTGCTGTCGGAGGAATCACGCTGCTTGAAGCGGTCCAGGTGGGCAGCAGTCAAGGCCAGCCCGTCGATGTCGGTACTGGTCAGCTGCGTGCCCTGGTAGGTCTGCGGCAGCAACCGCGCATCGTTGTACACCAGCAACGGCGTCTTCGGCAGCAAGGTGCCGTGCTTGACCACGGTCTGGCCGAGGCGCGCCTTGGCGGTCACCCCCGCGCTGGCGAACTCGTCCGCAGCGCGGCCGTCGTCATGCACCGGCAGCAGCCCGGTGCCACTGCGCCCACGACCGGAATCGAGGCGTACGCCCCACAGGCCAAGGGCATCCAGCCCCACGCCCAGGGTGCCGTTGGTAAAGCCCGACTGGTAGTCGAGCAAAAAGCCTTGCGCCCACTCTACCCGCTCGCTCTTGGCATTGGCCGCGGCGCGCGCGCTCATGCCCTGCTCGTCACGGAAATTCTCGTTGAAATAGACATTGCGCAATTGCAGCTTGAGCTTGCTGTCATCGACGAAACCAGCGGCGCCGGCAACAGGCAGCCAGCCGCACAGCAGGCCACAGGTGGCCCCACGGAACACAGCTCGGGACATGATCGGTACTCTGTTGTTGTTTTCAGAATGAGTAGTGGCGGGCGCCTGGCAGCGCCCGGTAACGCTTAGACGAAGAAGGACAAGGCCCCGGTGAGCAATGCCAGTGCGGTGATCACCAGCGAGGTGAGCACCGCCCATTTCACCGTGGCTTTCTGGAAGTCGCCGATATCCCGGTCGACCATGCCCACCAGCAGCAGGGTCGACGCCACCAGTGGGCTCATCAGGTGCACCGGCTGGCCCAGCACCGAGGCGCGGGCGATTTCCACCGGGTCGATGCCATAGGCCGCCGCGGCATTGGCCAGGATCGGCACTACGCCGAAGTAGTAGGCATCGTTGGACAGCACGAAGGTCAGCGGCATGCTGGTCAGCGCCACCACCAGCGGGAACCAGTGGCTCCAGGCTTCAGGGATCCAGTCCACCAGGGTTTGCGCCAGCGCATCGACCATCTTGGTGCCAGAGAAAATACCGGCGAAGATGCCCGCGGCGAACACCAGCAGCACCACGGTCATCGCATTGCCCGAGTGAGCGAGGATGCGTTCCTTCTGCAGCTCCAGCTGCGGGTAGTTGATCATCAGCGCGGCGACGAAGCCGATCATGAACAGGATGGCGGCGTGCATCAGCCCCAGCACCAGCGCGGTCATCACGGCGATCACCAGCACCAGGTTCACATAGGCAAGGCGCGGGCGCTTGTGCGGGCTATCGCCGAGGATTTCCTTGATGTAGCAGTTGCCACCACCGGACTCCAGGGCGATGTTGCCGATACGCCGGCGTTCGGCGCGGCCCAGCAGGAAGGCGGTGAACACTACCCACGCAGCGCCACCGATGACGGTGGGCAACATCGGGATGAAGTATTCGGTGGCATCCAGCCCCAGCGCGGCAATGGCACGCGTGGCCGGGCCGCCCCAGGGGCTCATGCCGCTCATGATGCTCAGCGACAACATCGACACGGTGGCCAGGATCATCGGGTTCATGCCAATGCGCTTGTACAGCGGCAGCATGGCGGCACAGGTGATCATGTAGGTGGTGGTGCCATCACCGTCCAGCGCCACCAGCAGCGACAGCAGTGCGGTGCCGATGGCGATCTTGACCGGGTCGCCGTTCACCCGCTTGAGGATCTTGCGGATCAGCGGGTCGAACAGCCCGGCGTCGATCATCAGGCCGAAAAACAGGATGGCGAACAGCAGCAATGCAGCAGACGGTGCAACCATTTTCAGCCCGTCGAGCATCATCTTGCCCAGCTCGGGGGCAAAGCCGCCGATCAGGGCGAAGACGATCGGCACGACGGTCAGTGCAACGATCGGAGACAGGCGTTTACTCATGATCAGGTAGGTGAAGGTCACCACCATGATCAGGCCCAGAAGTGCGAGCATGGTTTGTTCTCTTGTTGTTATTTTTCCAGTGTGGCCGAGCGCAGCGCAGACGGCCCCCTACCCCACCCGGCAAAAGCGGGTGGGGGGATTGGTCGACAAGGGTTCAGGGCACCGCAGTTCAGCCGTGACGACGCGGCTCGGCAGTCCATTCAGGTGTTTGCGCAACCGGGCCGGGCAGCGGTTCGCCGTTCAGGCGGCTGAGCAGGGTCTGGCGGTCGCAGGCGTTTTCCGACAGCGACACCACCACCGTTGCCACTGCGTTGCTGGCAAGGCTGGTCAGGGCACGGGCTTCCGACATGAAGCGGTCGATGCCGATCAGCAGGGCCAGGCCGGCCAGGGGGATATCGTGGATCACGGTCAGGGTCGAAGCCAGCGCCACGAAGCCGCTGCCGGTCACGCCGGCGGCGCCCTTGGACGACAGCAGCATGATCGCCAGCATGGTGACCACCTGGCCCAGGCTCAGGTCGATGTTGCAGGCCTGGGCGATGAACACCGCCGCCAGCGACAGGTAGATGGCGGTACCGTCCAGGTTGAACGAGTAGCCGGTGGGCAACACCAGGCCGACCACGCCCTTCTTGCAGCCCAGCTTCTCCAGTTTCTCGAGCATGCGCGGCAGCACCGGCTCGGTCGATGACGTGCCCAGCACCACCAGGAACTCTTCGCGGAAGTAGCGCAGCAGCTTCCACAGGCTGAAGCCATGGGCACGGCAGATGCCGCCCAGCACGACCAGCACGAAGAACGCGCAGGCGATGTACAGCGTGCCCACCAGCTTGGCCAGCGAACCGAGCGAGGTGATGCCGTACTGGCCGACGGTGAACGCCAGCGCACCGAAGGCACCGACCGGGGCGAACCGCATCAGGTAGCCGAAGATACGGAACACCATGGTCGAGGCCGACTCCAGCACATCCAGGACCGGCTTGCCCTTCTCGCCCATCGACGACAGGGCGAAACCGCTGAGCACGGCAATGAACAGCACCGGCAGCACTTCACCCTTGTTGAAGGCACCGATGAAGGTGTCCGGGATGATGTGCATGAAGAAGTCCACCACGCTCAGCTTGGCCGCCGACGCGGTGTACTGGCTCAGGCCTGCGGTGCTCAGGGTGGCCGGGTCGATGTTCATGCCGACGCCGGGCTTGAACAGGTACACCGCCGCCAGGCCGATCACCAGGCTGACCACGGTCAGCCCCAGGAACAGCAGCAGGGTCTTGCTCATCAGGCGCCCCAGGGAGCGCTTGTCGGTCATGCCGGCGATGCCGGTGACGATGGTGCAGAACACCACCGGGGCGATCATCATCTTGATCAGCTTGATGAACGCATCACCCAGCGGCTTCAGGGCCACTGCCTGTTGCGCCCAGAAATGGCCGACCACCACGCCCAGCAGGACGGCGCAGAGGATCTGGAAGTACAGCGATTTGGCGAGTTTCATGTGGCATCACCCATTGTTGAAATTGTGCGGATGCGCTGGTTGCGATTGTGCAGGTCTGGATAACGCCTGGGCTTACCCCGCCAACCTGCGGAATGTAGGGGCGTAGACGAACCCTGAGAAGAGCCGCCGGGCGGTTCGCACCACCGAGGCCTGGATCGTCTTGCCATCGGCACCGCTGCGCGACAGCGCGACATCGATGCCGCCGCTCGGGTGTTCCAGGCGCACCTCGGTGAGTTGCCCGGCACCCTCGCCCAGCAGGTCGCCGATCACCGTACCGGGGCTGACGCAGGCAGTCGCCAGCCCTACCGCGCCGGTGATGGCCAGGGCGCGATGGCAGTTGTGCGGCATGAAGTAGCGAACCTGCACGGTGCCGTCGTAGCGCGGTTTGGACACCAGCACCGGCTTGGGAATCACCATGCCACTGACATCCCCCAGGCCCATGGCCTTGCCGGCCTTCAGGCGCAACGCCTCGAGGCGTGCGAGCAGCGCGCCGTTGGCGTCGAGTTCAGCCGGGGTTTCCGCGCCGCTGACCCCCAGTTCGCTGGCCTGCACCACCATCATTGGCATGGCCATGTCGATGCAGGTGACCGGCACACCATCGATCACATCCTTGGCCTGGCCGGTGGGGAACAGCTTGCCGGTCTTGCTGCCGACCGCATCGAGGAAGGTCAGGTGCACCGGGGCGGCAGTGCCCGGTACGCCGTCGATCGCCGTACGGCCTTCGTAGCGCACGATACCGCCGGGGGTTTCCACCAGCGAATTGACGAAGGTGCCAGTGTTGAGGTTGCGAATACGCACCAACGTCTTGCCGTCCTGGCCTTTGACCAGGCCTTGCTCGATGGCGAACGGGCCCACGGCGCACAGCATGTTGCCGCAGTTCGGGGCTGTGTCGACCCGGCGTTGGGCGACCATGACCTGGACGAACAGGTAGTCGACGTCGGCGTCGGCATGCAACGACGGGCTGATGATGGCGACCTTGCTGGTCTGCGGGCTGCCGCCACCAATGCCGTCGATTTCCAGTTCGTGGCCGGAGCCCATCAGGTTGATCAGCAATTCGTCGCGCTCGACCACATTGGCAGGCAGGTCCCAGGCGTGGAAGAACGGCCCCTTGGAGGTGCCACCGCGCATGAGTACGCAAGGAATTCGTTGCATGATTTCGCACTCTTGTTGATCAATGGACATCATTGATGCTGTGAGCAAAAGAGTGACAGGGATGGATAAATCAATCCAATGCAAATATCGTAGCCATTATTGCTTTTCACAAAATAATTCTCCGTCAAACGGGCTGTGGTTTATTTATGGAATATGAGCTGCAAGACATCCGATCTTTCGTGAAAATCGCCGAACTCGGCAGCTTCCATGAAGCCGCCGAAGCACTGCACCTGTCGCAGCCGGCGCTGAGCCGGCGGATCAAAAAGCTCGAAGAAGGGCTAGGCACCTCGTTGCTCGAACGCACCACCCGTCGGGTCAGCCTGACCAGTGTCGGGCGTGACTTCCTGCCCAAGGCCAGGCGGCTGCTGGATGACTTCGAGGACTCGATCCTCAGCATCCGTGAGCTGGCCGAGCGGCAGACCGGCCAGGTCACCCTCGCCTGCATTCCCACCGCCGCGTTCTACTTCCTGCCGTCAGTGATCCGCGACTACAACGAGCAGTACCCGAAAATCCGTATCCGCCTGCTCGACCTCAGCGCCAATGACGGGCTGGAAGCCGTGCTGCGCGGCGAAGCCGACTTCGGCATCAACATGATGAGCGGGCAACACCCGGACATCGAATTCGTCTCGCTGGTGCAGGAGCACTTTGTCCTGGCCTGCCGGCGCGACCACAAACTGGCGGGACGTGAAGCCGTGACCTGGACCGAGCTTGCCGACTACCGGCTGATCGGCGTTGGCCGCCTGAGCGGCAACCGCATGCTGCTCGACCATGCCCTCTCCGGCCTCAACCTGCGCCCCAAGTGGTTCTACGAGGTGCAGCACCTGTCCACCTCGCTGGGCATGGTCGAGGCCGGGCTGGGGGTATCCGCCATGCCCAGCCTGGCCATGCCCAGCGCCGACCACCCGACGTTGGTCAGCGTGCCGCTGATCGAACCCCAGGTAACGCGTACCCTGGGCCTGGTGTACCGGCGCGGTGCGTCGCTGTCGCCTGCCGCGGAAAAGTTCGTTTCGATCCTGCTGGAGAAGTGGCCCAACCGCTGAGCGGGCGCGGCCATCAGGCCGATGCCCAGCCCAGAAAAACATCAGCGCGGTGCCCATGCTTCAGTCCCCGCCCAGGCCATGCGGGTCGGGCCGGCGTTTCTCGATGGCGAACTTCAGCAACGCGGCGCTGCGGAACAGGCCATGGGCAAACTTGCCATAGGGCAGCGTGAGGAACAGCGCCATCACCGTGCCCAGGTGGATGGCCAGCAGGATGGCCATGGCCCCGCTGTCGCGCAGCCCTAGCAGCGCCAGCCCGGTGACGCTGACCAGCAACAGCAGCAGGATGAAGGCCCGGTCCATCGGCCTTTGCCGAGCATCGCCGTGTTCCGGCGCCCGGCGCAGGTTCAGCGCCAGCAGCCCGAGCGGGCCGATGACCAGGCCAATCCCACCGGCCGTGCCCAGCAGCACCGGCAGGCTCAGCAGCGGGTAAGGCGCTGCCAGGCCGAGCAGGTAGTGATAACCGGTGGCGACCAGCGTAGCCGCGAAGCACAGCAGGAAGCCGTAGAAGGTCAGGTGATGGAAGCGGCGCCGCCACAACGTGTAGCGGTCGTCCGCATTGTTGCAGCCCTGGCCATGCCCGCCGTCGAGGTACTTCAGCGTCAGTACCGCCGCCGATGCCTCGAGCACAGCGCCATCGGCCGGCGTTGCCTGCTGCCCGGCGGGCGAGACCTGGCGCCAGAAGCGCCGCACGGCCAGTGCCAGCGCCACACCGGCAAGGCTGAAGACGCTGCCGAACAACAGCGCCAGGGTGTGGTGCGGGAACACCGCATAGAAATCGCCCGCCAGCCGCCCGGGCAGCAAGGTGCCGTTGACCGCCAGGGCCAGCAACAGGAACAGCGACAGCGCCACGGCCAGCGCGCTGGCGACATAGGTACCATTGTGCCGGTACAGCCGGCCGAACGCCGCCGGCCAGGCATAGTCGGCGTAGGTCTGGCCGCGCACCTTGGCCATCGCCTGCGGCACGTTGACGGCGAACTCGTGGGGCGCGGCGTACTGGCAGGCGTGCAGGCAGGCGCCGCAGTTGTGACAGAGGTTGGCCAGGTAATGGATATCGGCCTTGCCGAAGGTCAGCCGGCGGGTCATCGCCGGGAACACGGCGCAGAACCCTTCACAGTAGCGACAGGCGTTGCAGATGCTCATCTGCCGCTGTACTTCCTGTTCGTCCAGGTTCAGCAACGGGATCAGTTCGGGGCCGCTGGCAGCAGGCAGGTACTGGCGGGGTTCAGGCAGTTGCGCGGTCATGGCGGGCCTCGTCAGGGGATGGAATGCGCGCGGCGGCAGCGGCACGAGTGCCGGCAATACGGCCGAAGGCGGTGCCGATGGACATGCCGACCCCGGCGGTGTAGCCCTTGCCCAGCACGTTGCCGGCCATCATTTCACCGGCCACGAACAGGTTCGGGCTGCGCCGGCCAGCGAAGTGCACGGCGGCGGTCTCGTCGGTGCGCAGGCCCAGGTAGGTGAAGGTCACGCCTGGGCGCAGCGGGTAGCCGTAGAAAGGCGGCGTATCGATGGGCAGGGCCCAGTGGCTCTTGGCCGGGGTGATACCGACGGTGTGGCAGTCATCCAGCCGGGTATGGTCGAAGGTGCCGGGCTGGCAGGCGCGGTTGTAAGCCTGCACGCTGTCGACGAAGGCCGCCGGCGGCAGCCCAAGCAGGCCCGCGAGTTCTTCGAGGGTGTTGGCCGTGGTGCCTGGAAACACCGGCGGCATGAACCGACCCAGGGCCTTCTGGTCGATGATGGAGAACCCGACCTGGCCCGGCTGATGGGCCACCAGGCGGCCCCAGATCGCGTAGCGCTTGGGCCAGAAATCTTCACCCTCATCGTAGAAGCGCTGCCCTTCGCGATTGACCACCACCCCCAGCGACACGCAGTCGATGCGGGTGCAGATGCCGCCGTCGTACAGCGGCGCGCGGGCATCGATGGCCACCATGTGCGCCTGGGTCGGGTCACCGATGGTATCGGCGCCCAGGTCGATCATGCGCCGCAGCAGCACACCGTCATTGAAGCGAGTACCGCGCACCAGGAAGTTGTCCGCCGGCCATTCGCCGCGTTGGTTCTGCCCCCAGGCCTCACGCAGCCAGCTGCGGTTGGATTCGAAGCCACCGGCGGCCAGCACGCAGCTGCGTGCCTGGATACGTTCGGCCGGCAACTGCCGCCCGCCTACCTCGCGCGCCGGTACATGGGCGGCGACGAAACGCTCGCCGTGCAGCTCGATGTCGCACACCGGGGTGTCGTAGCGAACCTGCACGCCCAGGTGTTCGGCGCTGCGAAAATAGGCATTGACCAACGCCTTGCCGCCGCCCATGAAAAACGCATTGGTACGTGCCGTGTGCAAGGCCCCGGACAACGACGGCTGGAAGTGCACACCGTGGCGCCGCATCCAGTCGCGGCAATCGGACGACGCCCTTATCACCAGCCGCGCCAGTTTTTCGTTGGTCTGGCCGTCGGTGACCTTGAGCAGGTCTTGCCAGAACTCTTCTTCCGGGTATGCATCGACCAGCACATCCTGCGGTGCATCGTGCATGCACCGCAGGTTGCGGGTGTGTTGCGAGTTGCCACCTCGCCAGGCACGCGGCGCGGCCTCCAGCAGCAGCACGCTGGCGCCGGCCTCACGCGCCATCAACGCAGCGCACAGGGCGGCGTTGCCACCGCCAATGACAAGCACATCGATCATTTTGCCTCCAGGTCTCGAGGAGCCAGAACGGTCGGTGTGCTCCTCGCGGACCACGGAATCTAATGACCCCGTGCGGGTGACGAAACGCGATCAGCGGGGGTAGGTGTTCAGTTTTTCTAAAGGGTGGCGCCGCGGCAGGCCCTGGTCAGAGCAGTCGCGCGCCCGGCCATTTGCCGTGGGCGACCAAGTCGCGGGCCACTTCATGCAGCACGATCCGGGTCGCCAATGCTGCTGGCGAGAGCTCGTCTTCACCCAGGCTCACCACCAGGTTGCGGCGCTGCGCCTGGGCATCGTCGATGGCGAATACCCGCACGCCGGCCTGGGCTGCCCGGGCTACCGCAGCACCGGGTTGCAGGGTGGCGGCGTGGCCGGCGGCCACGCAATCCATGAGCAGCGACAAGCCGTCGACCTCCATGACGATGTCGGCTTCCAGCCCGGCCCGGGCCAGGATCGCCTGCAAGGTCGAGCGCAGGCCGTGCTGGGTACTAGGCATCACCAGCGGCAGCGTGGCGATCTGCTGCAGGGTCAGCGCTTCGCCCCAGCCCTCCTGCACCAGGCGCTGCGGCACCAGGGCGAACAAGCGCTCCTGCAGCAGCGGGCGCACCTCCAGCCGCGCCCCTGCTTCCGCCTGGAACAACACCGCCAGGTCCAGGTGCCGGGCGTTGAGCTGGCTCAGCAGATAGCCCGATAGCATTTCCACCAGGTGCAGGTGGATGTCC
The DNA here is from genome assembly GCF_016620375.1 of Pseudomonas sp. LAM2023. Lineage (NCBI taxonomy): Bacteria > Pseudomonadati > Pseudomonadota > Gammaproteobacteria > Pseudomonadales > Pseudomonadaceae > Pseudomonas > Pseudomonas sp. LAM2023. The sequence continues at coordinate 147,446 of NZ_JAENHV010000026.1, forward strand.
GGATAGCGCTGACGCATCCGCTCGATCAGAGCAAGGCCCAGCACCGATGCGGTGGTCGGCGCCAGGCCGACGCTGACATAGCCGCTCATGCGCCCACTCTGCGCCGCCAGCATGGCGTGCTCGGCCTGGCGCAGCGCCAGCCGGGCGTGGTACTCGAAGGCCAGGCCCGCCGCCGTCGGCGTAACACCAGTACTCGAGCGGGTCAGCAGGCGGGTGCTCAGCTCGCTTTCCAGCTTCGACAGCTGCTGGCTCAGGGCGGACGCGCCCACCCCGAGCTCGAGCGCGGCCCGGCCCAGGCTGCCGTGCTCCAGCACACTCAAAAAGTAGCGAAACTGGCGTAATTCCACATTGACCTCGCGATGCCCCTGCCCTGCCCGCATTGTACGCAGGATCGGCGACTGTTCGCGGCCTACTTGTCGCTCGGGGTGACCAGTACCGTCTCGTTGCTGTCGAGCACGAACACCGCCATCAGCTTGGCCGGCTTGCTGTCGCTGGCGTTGGCGCTGACGCCGTGGAACGCGCCCGGGGCCTCGTACCAGTTCTCGCCGGGCTTGTAGACCTTGGCCGGCTCGCCATTGACGCTGCTGCGTACTTCACCTTCGAGCACGGTGGCGTAAATGAAGGCGGAATTCGGGTGGCGGTGCGCGGGTGACGCAGCGCCCGGCGCGTAGTCGACGATGACCCCGCGCATGCTCTTGCCTGGCACGTTCGGCAATGGCTTGTCGAACACCACGGTGACCTTGCTCAGCGGGCGTTCGGCGGCGATTGCCGGGGTAATGGCCAGCACGCTGAACGCGGCGGCCAGGAGGGTGCGATTGAACATGCTGGTGCTCCTCGGTTGACGGGTGGGGGCTGGGCGACTCACTGGCGCGCCAGCCAGTCTTCGAAACGGATGGTGCCAAGCCGCGCGCCGCTGCCGGGGGTGAGTGCCTTGTCGTCGAGCTCGGCGCCGAAATAGCGGGCGTGCACGTCGGCCACCACCTTGCGGTTGTCGCCACGCAGGCGCAGCAAGCGGCGCACCAGTTCGTCCATCGGCAGTGCCTCCGGCCCGGCCACCTCCAGCGTAGCGTTGGCCGCGGGTGCCAGGGCCACGTCGATCAGTGCCGCCACCACGTCATCGGAAGCCAGCGGCTGGAACAGCGCCGGCGACAGGTGGACTTCGTCACCGACAGTACCCGCCTGGGCGATGCCTTCGACGAACTCGAAGAACTGCGTGGCCCGCAACACGGTGTACGGCAACGCCGAGTCCTTGATCAGCGCCTCCTGGGCGACCTTGGCGCGGAAGTAGCCGTTATCCGGCAGGCGCTCGGTACCGACGATCGACAACGCCACATGGTGCTTCACCCCAGCGGCTTTCTCGGCCGCCAGCAGGTTGCGCGTGGACGTCTCGAAGAACTCCAGCACCGCCTGGTCCTCCCAGGACGGGGCGTTGGCCACGTCCACCACCACATCCGCACCATCCATCGCCTCGGCCAGGCCCTCGCGGGTGATGCTGTTGACCCCGGTGCTCGGCGCTGCCGCGACGGCCTGGTGGCCGCGCTCACGCAGGCCGTTGACCAGCTTCGAACCAATGAGGCCGGTGCCTCCGATGACCACGATTTTCATTGGGCTGTCTCCGCATGCACGACCGCAACCATTGCTGTCGTCTGGCTGCAGCATGCGCCGCCTGGTACAGCCAGTCCTTGTTCGCGGGCTGGATTTGCCTCCACGCAGGCTTTAATTTGCGTCCAAACTATTCAATCCGGGCGCAGGCCAGTACTGCCGCCTGGGCTGCTGCCGTATCATCGACCGATACCTGAAACCAGGCGCCTCGGCCACCAGGCCCAGGGCGTGCGAGGGATGCCACGTGCCATTCGTGTTTGACGACTATCAGCTCGACGAGCAGCGCCGGGAACTGACCCGCCAGGGCCAGGCCGTGGCCATCGGCCCGCAGGTGTTCGACCTGCTGGTACAACTGGTCAGCCACCGCGACCGGGTGCTGGGCCGCGACGAATTGCTGGCACGGGTGTGGAACGGCAAGGTGGTCTCCGAATCGACCATCACCAGCCACATCAACGCCGTGCGCAAAGCCATCGGCGACTCCGGCGAGGAGCAACGGCTGCTGCGTACCGTGGCGCGCAAGGGCTATCGCTTCGTCGGCGAAGTCCGCGAAGCCGCCAGCGGCCCGGCGCCAACCGCAGCCGAAACGGTGCCGGCACCCAGCGGGCCCGCGCTGCCGGACAAGCCATCGATCACCGTGCTGCCGTTCCAGAACCTCAGCGGTGACCCCGAGCAGGACTACTTCGCCGATGGCATGGTCGAGGACATCATCGCCGCCCTGTCACGCATCCGCTGGCTGTTCGTCATCGCCCGCAATTCCAGCTTCACCTTCAAGGGCCAGCCCATCGACGTGCAGCAGGTGGGCCAGGCACTGGGCGTGCGCTATGTACTCGAAGGCAGCGTGCGCCGGGCCGGCCAGCGGCTGCGCATCACCGGCCAGCTGATCGACGCCAGCAGCGGCGAGCACCTGTGGGCCGAGCGGTTCGAAGGGTCGCTGGATGATGTGTTCGAGTTGCAGGACCAGGTCACTGAAAGCGTGGTAGGGGCGATCGCGCCGCAGCTGGAGCGGGCCGAGATCGAGCGGGCCAAGCGCAAGCCTACCGCCGACCTTGGCGCCTACGATTTCTACCTGCGCGGCACGGCCAAGCTGCACCACGGCACCCGCGAGGCCATCGCCGAGGCCTTGACACTGTATTACCACGCCATCGAACGCGACCCGGAGTTCGCTTCAGCCTACGGCATGGCCGCATGGTGCTACTTCTGGCGCAAGCTCAATGGCTGGATGGACAACCGCACCGAGGAGATCGCCGAGGGCGCCCGGCTCGCGCGCCTTGCCGTGGCACTGGGGCGTGACGATGCCGTGGCCCTGACCCGTGGTGGCCATGCCCTTGGCCATCTGGCCGGCGACCTGGACGGTGCCATCGCCTTGCTCGACCGGGCACGCCTGCTCAACCCCAACCTCGCACCGGCCTGGTACCTGGGCGGGGTGTTGCGGGCGCTGCGTGGCGAGACCCAGACCGCCATCGACAACCTCAGCCACGCCACCCGGCTGAGCCCGCTGGACCCGGAGATGTTCCGCATGCAGGTAGGCATGGCATTGGCGCACTTCTTTGCCGGGCGGCTGGATGACGCGGTGGAGTGGGCGGAAAAATCGCTGGGCAACCTGCCCAACCTGCTGGTGGCGGTAGCCCTGGTGGCAGCCAGCCATGCCCTGAGCGGGCGAATGGACAGCGCCCACCGGGCCATGGCGCGCCTGCGCGAGCAAGATCCGGGATTACGCGTGTCGATCCTGCGTGAATGGTTGCCGATCTATCGCGATGAAGACCTGGCCCGGCTGGCCGAGGGCCTGCAACTGGCAGGGCTGCCAGGGTAACTGGAAAGCCACTGACCAGGCTCAAGCCACTAGCGGCCTGGCTTCACGCTGTCCAGCCAGTCGCTGCGGGTCATCTCCCAGATCTCGACGCGCATTGGCCCGGAGACGAAATCGCCATCGCGCACCTCGACCAGGCGCATGCCTTCGTGCTCTGAAACCTTGCGCGACGCGTTGTTGGCAACCGCCTTGGGAACCCGCATGACGGGGCGCGACAGAGTCTCGAACCAATAAGCATTGATGGCCCGGCATGCTTCCCGCATATAGCCTTTGCCCCACCACTGCGGCGCCAGCCAGAATCCGCGGTTGTTACCAGCCTGGTCATACAGGCTGATGCTGCCGATGGTGTGCTGGTCTTCGTCGCGCAGACGGATCATCCAGTGCCACTCTCGGCCGACAGCCATAGCAGGCAGGGCGATATCACGCACATAGCTCAGCGCCCCGTCTGGCGGGTACGGCCATGGCACGCGACGGTCGAGGTAGCGCACCACCTCCCATTGGGGGAACAGCGCCTGTATCGCCTGGGCATCCTCCAAGCGAAGCGGCGTCAGCAGCAGACGCTCTGTGAACAAGGTAGGAAGGCCATCCATGCTTTCGCTCCCGAATATCCCCGGCAATGAGTCACTTTTGAAAATCGACACCGCGCCTGGCGCGCTCATCGACGTTCAACGAAAACACGTCGGGCCGCGAATAATGGCCCACCACATCGAAATCGTAGCGAGCGCGCACCAGCTCCTCCAGGTCGATATCCGCGGTCAACAGCCCCGCTTCACCGCGTAGCGGCCCGGCAAGCACGTCGCCCAGCGGCCCGACGATAACACTGTTGCCCTGGATCAGGGGACGTTGAGGATCCCAGCTTGGCACTTCGATGCCCAGTTCACGTGGCGACGGCTGGACCTGACAGGCGCTGACCAGGAACATCCGCCCCTCATGCGCGATGTGGCGCATGCTGGCTTGCCAGACATCACGCTCATCGACGGTCGGCGCGCACCACACCTGTACCCCTTTCGCGTACATGGCCGTGCGCAGCAGCGGCATGTGGTTCTCCCAGCAGATCGCCGCGCCCAGTTTGCCTGCGGGCGAATCGACCACAGGCAGGGTCGAGCCGTCACCCTGGCCCCAGATCAGGCGCTCGGTGCCCGTCGGCATCAGCTTGCGGTGCTTGGCGACCAACCCGCCCTCTGGCGAGAAGAACAGTGCGGAACAGAACAGGGTGTTGCCGGAGCGTTCGATCACCCCGACCACCAGGTGCGCCCCAGTGCGCTCGGAGAGCGCGGCGAGTTCATCGGTTTCTGCGCCGGGCACGTCAACCGCATTGGCGAAATAGGCCTGGAATGCCTCGCGCCCCTCGGGCAGGCGATAGCCCAGGTAGGTGCCGAAGGTCGCGCCTTTCGGGTAGCCGCCAAGCAGCGCTTCGGGCATCACGACCAGTTTTGCCCCGCTGGCCCTGATCGCTTCCTCGTAGCCGAGGATCGCCTTCAGGGTCTCGGCCTTGCCGTCCGGGTGGGAACCTATCTGCAGTGCTGCAACGGTGGTATGGGCCATGATCGACTGTCTCGTGTGAACGGTGTGGCTGCCATGTTCTGTCGCGACACGTTATTGAACAACACCGCCAGGGCAACATCTGATATGACTGGAATTCATATCGGGTTTCGCCTAGCGTGGCCGCAGTCATTCTTGCAAAGGGCAGTCCCGATCATGAGCAAACTCGACCTCGCCTCGGTGGACCTGAACCTGTTCAAGGTCTTCGAAGCCTTATATGAAGAAGGCGGTGCCGGCCGCGCCGCCATCCGCCTGGGCATTACCCAATCAGCGGTGAGCGCTGCGCTGGCCAGGCTTCGGCGGGTCTTCGGTGATCACTTGTTCGAGCGCACCGGGCGCGGCCTCCAGCCCACGGCAAAAAGCGAGGAACTGCGCCCTGTGATTGCTGCCGCGCTGGACAAGTGTCGCCAAGGCTTGATGTTGGCATTCAACGACGATGCAGCCATCCAGGGGCGCACGATCGCGTTGGGCATGTCGGATGATTTCGAACTGGCGATCGGCAGGCAGTTGATCGATCAGGCGAAAGCCCACGCGCCTGGCATCCGCCTGGTGTTCAAGCAGACCCACAGCTTGCTTGCCAACGATGCCTTGATGAATCGGCAGTTCGACCTGGCGCTGACTTCAGGCGCCGTCGCCTCGAAAGCGCTCGGGCGCCTGGCGCTCGGAACCGGTGGCTACAGCTGCCTTACGGCAACCAGCGCTGCGCCGGTTGCGCTGACCCTTGAGGCTTACCTGGAAAAACGCCATGTCCTGGTTTCTTCAGGCGGTTATGTTGGCGTGGTGGACGAAGTGCTGGCAGCGCAGGCACAGAGCCGCACGGTGGAAGCTTCCACCACGCATTTCGCTGCGCTCCCTGCGCTGTTGCAAGGCAGTGACTGCGTGGCCACCCTGCCGACGCATGCGGCACAGGCGCTGGCGCGGGTGAGCCATGTCGTGTGCCAGCCTTGCCCGATCCACTTGCCGCGGTATTCGATAGAGCTGGGCTGGCGAATCGACAATGCCCGCGACCCCGCGATGCGCCTGATGACGGCCTTGCTGCGCGAGGCCATCGCCCTACTGCCAGGCAGCGATACAAGGCCGCTTCTGCCTGGGTGAAGCATTGCAGGCATTCACCTTGTGAGAACGGGCACGGCCGGTGCCAGGCTCTACGCCGTCAACCGGCAGAAGTACCTGGTTCAAGAGGAAAAACAACCTTGAATGTCGTACCCAGTTCCGCACTGGACAGTACTTCGATCATGCCCCCATGGCTGGCGACAATCTCGTTGGCAATGAACAAGCCAAGCCCCAGCCCATGCGGCTTTCTACCTTCCATATGGCCCGCCCGGGCCAAACGTGCCTCAGGATTGAACAGATACATCTTGCGGTCTGGAGGAATAGGGTTGCCCCAGTTGTGGATCTCAATCACCGCGCAATTGTTCTCGGTCGTCAGCCGTATCCGAATCGGCGAGCGGTCATCGCCATGCCGTATGGCATTGGCGACCAGGTTCGATACTACCTGGGAAATGCGTGACGGGTCGAAGCTGGCCGGTAATGGCCCTGCCTGCTCGAAGCGCAGGTCTATCTGCGGATAGGCCAGGCTGGTTTCCTTGACGATGGCGGCGCACACGGCGCTGAGTTCACCAGGCTCACGCTGTATGGGTATGCCCAGGCTGAGGTTGCATCGGGCCAGGTCGAGCAAGTCGTTCACCAGGTCGTTGGCACGCCCGACGCTCGTGTAGATCTGGTTCAGCACAGTCTGTTCCCGCGGCCCCAGTTGCTGATTCCTGGCAAGCATACCGGCCCCCATGGTGATGGCGGTCAGCGGTGAACGAAGATCATGGCCGAGTACACCCAGCACCATCTTTCGTGTGGTCTCGACGGCCTTGCCATACGAAGCGATGGATTCGACCAGGGCCTGGTCGATGGCTTCGTTGAAGCGGATGACCTCCGCCACCCGCTCGGGCTGGTCGATCGACATTTCCTGAGCAAGCCACAGGCGCAACACGCTTGATCGAAGGGCCCGATACTCCGACACCATCTGATCCATGCTGAAGCCATCCATCAGGCGCATGACCGCATGGGTTTCCGCCGCGCTTTCGCCCGCTGACGCTGCAGCCAGTCCGTGGGATTTGTCTATTTCCTCCTGCACGGTCTGGCTGGTTTGCATGTCCCGCGCCACGGCCAGGAGAATGTGCGCTGCGTGGTTCCTCAGGCCCGATGTGCTCAGAGCTTCCCTGGGCAGGTCAACCGTTCGGGCGAAGTCCTCCCAAGCCTGGAGGATCCTTTCCATATGCTGAATGATGAACGTAGACAACCGCATGCAGTCATTCCTCCGCTGCTTGACCAGGGCAGTTTTCGATTGGGTGGAATAAGCGTAGCGCTGCAAAGCCGGGTTTTCGAGCCGGGCGACACCTTTCTGGCGCTTGTAGCGCTACCGTCTGGCAGTTTCCCAGCGAATGAAAATGTACGGATTGTTGGTGAACCAGTGTCGGGCGGCGCAGTCATAGCCGGGCCCTTTGACCGGCCTCACTGCCAACCTCCTGCCGAGCTGTCTGCCCCATGCGCCACGCTGCCTGCTGCTCCCGCCTTGTCTCGCTCTGCCTGTTGCCTTTCCTGCCGCTGTTGACCAGCCCCGCCCATGCCAGCGGGGAGCGCCAGCTGGTAGCGGCGATCAACGACTACCGCGCCCAGCCACAGCGCTGCGAGCGGCGCCTGGTTCGGGCCTCGACGCCGTTGGCGCTGAAGGCGAACCTGGCGCTGCCGATCGGCTATGGGGGTGGCTTGCGCGACGGCTTGAAGGCGGTTGGCTATCAGGCAGTGAAGGTGCGGGCTATCCGCCTGGTCGGCGCCCACGATGCCGAGGAGGCCTTCGACATGCTGCGCAGCGACTACTGCGCTGCGTTGCTCGATAGCCAGTATGCCGATATTGGCGTGCGCCGCGCCCGCAATGAGTGGCAGGTGGTGCTGGCGCGCCCATTGCTGGAGGCGCAACTCGGCGACCGGCGCAGCACGGGCCAGGCGTTGCTGGCCCAGGTCAACGCTGCCCGGGCCAAACCGCGCCTGTGCGGGCGCCAGCGCTTTGCTGCCGCACGCCCGCTGACCTGGAACGCCGCCTTGGGCGCGGCCGCACAGCGCCATAGCCGGGCGATGGCCAACGAAAACTTCTTCGCCCACCGCGACCTCGACGGTGACCTGCCGGCGGACCGGGCGCGGAATGCCGGCTATCGCGGCCGCCAGATCGGCGAAAACATCGCCGCCGGCCAGGGCTCAGCGAGCAAGGCGATGGCAGGCTGGCTGGCCAGCCCGGGGCATTGCGCCAACCTGATGAATCCGATGTTTACCCAGGTGGGGGCGGCATATGCCGAGAATTCGCGTAGCGATGATGGGGTTTACTGGACGATGGTGTTTGGTGCGCCTTGAGAGAGTCGGCCGCAGAAAGAAAGTCGCACGATAGCTGATAAATAGAAGCCTGATAGCACAAAATAAGCAGTTCAAATGGCGTCATGCACAGGGACCTTCAGACAACTCGACAGCAACACAGCAACACAGCAACACAGCAACAACAAGAACAGAAAAGCAACACGAGGAGAACACCTGAGAACTGAAGAAACAGGTAGTTACGCCTGGTGCCGACCGCAGACAAGACAAAACCGGCGTAAGCTCCGGTGCCTGAGAAACGTGGAGTCACTGTGCATGGAGTAAATCACCGCGCCGCATGCTTTCAAGTAACTGATGAACAATTAAAGCAATCAACGCGGAATGTCGTTCAGATGACTCCGTGTAAGTTATTTCTTCAATTCTATTTTCAGCATCGCACAGCAAAGACCTAAACCAGCGCTCCTCATATGCGACAACCTCCTGCTCTGCTTTATATAAAGCAGCTTGCAGGTCGCTCCTAGCCAATCCACCGCTCAGAAATAAGGCGCACGCACGCTCAACAGCCTCAACTGTCTTAGGATAGAGCCACTCAGTCATTCGCTGGCCCTCCGAAGGATCGTAACCACAAGTTTCCCTGAATTCTCAGTTACCACGCCAAACATTTCCACTCCAGTAAACCGTCCTAGGAACCTCATCAACAACGGTATGCACTGGTTGACCTGAGCGGATCACATTTATAGTCGATCTCCGACCTGAGCATAGTTCTTACCTCCCTCTGAAACCTTTGGATAATCCTTCCAGCGCACCAGTACTGAAATAACCGCCAGCGGCCTCAGCGGCCAACCCCGCCCATAACGGCCTGCAGTCCGATCTTGGCCAGACTGCCATCAAGCAAATTCGAGCGGTCTGGCGCGGTCCTATTCACCAGACTGTCCTGCAGGGCCTTTCCCAGCCCGGCGTTCACGCAACGCCCTGTGCAATCAATGCCCACATCGTATTTCGCACTAGGCTCTGTACGAAAAGTCTTGAGACGCAGGTCAGGCAAGGCGAAAACAGCCGAGGAAGCGGAGTGTACTGGAGTACATGAGCATTCCGAGGCTGTTTTCAACGCAGCATGAACAAGTATCAAGGCTTTTCGTACAGAGCCTAAGTACACCGCCCCGCTAGGCTCTGCAGCGGGCGCAACTCTCCACCACCAGCTACTGCATTCGGATAGCAGCGTACGAAAGTACGACGGCGATGACACAACGCTTGCTTATGACACATTGTGTCATTAAGATCGCATTGTGTCCTGACGTCGCCCCGCGCCGCTCAGCCCCTGATCGCCATCCCATGCAGGTACCGCCCATGACGACCACCATGCAAACCCCCAAGGACCAGCTCGTCAAACTCGCCCAGCAGCAAATGCTGACGGCGCTGGCCGACAACACCTACACCCCACGGCAAAAACTCGCCCTCACCTGCCGCATCCTGTTCGATGCTGGCCACGACTCCGGCCTGGCCGGGCAGATCACCGCGCGCGCCGAGCAACCCGGCACTTACTACACCCAACAACTCGGCCTGGGCTTCGACGAAATCGCCGCCTCCAACCTGCTGCTGGTGGATGAAGACCTCAACGTGCTGCAAGGCCGCGGCATGGCCAACCCGGCCAACCGCTTCCACAGCTGGCTGTACCGCGCACGTGCCGACGTCAACTGCATCATCCACACCCACCCGCTGCACAGTGCCGCCCTTTCGATGCTGGAGGTGCCGCTGGCCATCTCGCACATGGACCTGTGCCCGCTGTTCGATGACTGCGCGTTTCTCAAGGAATGGCCCGGCGTACCGGTGGGCAATGAAGAAGGCGAGATCATTGCCCGGGCGATCGGCGACAAGCGCGCGATCCTGCTATCCCACCACGGGCTGCTGATCGCCGGCCGCTCGATCGAGGAAGCCTGTGTACTCGCCATGCTGTTCGAACGCGCGGCCAAGATGCAGCTGCTGGCCATGGGCGCTGGCGACATCCGCCCCATCCCCGAAGCACTGGGCAAGGAAGCCCACGACTGGATCTCTACCCCGAAACGTCATGGCGCCGCGTTCAGCTATTACGCGCGCCGTGCCTTGCGTGCCCATGGCGACTGCCTGGGCTGATCGAAGATGTTGCTCCCTATCCCCTACAACGGCAGAGGTGCCTGGTCATGTCTACACCTGTAATTCGCGGCGTTATCGGCTACACCATCACTCCCTTCACGGCAGACGGCACGCTTGACCTGGATGCCCTGGGCCTGTCCATCGACCGCCTGATCGCCGACGGCGTGCACGCCATCGCACCGCTGGGCAGCACCGGCGAGGGCGCCTACCTGTCCGACAGCGAATGGGAAACGGTGGTGCGCTTCAGCCAGGCGCGTATCGCCGGCCGTGTGCCAACCGTGGTCAGCGTCTCCGACCTGACCACCGCACGCACCGTGCAGCGCGCCCGCCTGTCCCAGGCTTGCGGCGCCACGGCGGTGATGGTGCTGCCCATTTCCTACTGGAAACTCACCGAAGCCGAAGTGGTCGCTCACTACCGCGCAGTGGGCGCGGCGATCGACATTCCGATCATGCTCTACAACAACCCCGGGACCAGTGGCACCGACCTGCCGGTAGAGCTGATCCTGCGCATCCTCGACGAAGTGCCCAACGTGACCATGGTCAAGGAAAGCACCGGTGACATCCAGCGCATGCACCGCCTGTTCAAGGCCACCGAGGGCCAGGTGGCGTTCTACAACGGTTGCAACCCGCTCGCCCTGGAAGCCCTGGTGGCCGGTGCCGCCGGCTGGTGCACCGCCGCGCCCAACCTGATCCCGGCACTGAACCTGGCGCTGTGGGACGCGGTGCAGCAAGGCGACCTGGGCGAAGCCCGTGCGCTGTTCTACCGCCAGTACGAACTGCTGGAGTACATCACTCGCCGCGGCCTGCCCACCACCATCAAGGCGGGGCTGAAAATGCTTGGCCATGATGTCGGCGCCCCACGCCTGCCCCTGCAGCCGCTGGATACGCAAGGCAGCACCTACCTGAAAAGCCAGCTGGTAGCGCTGGCTGACTGACCGCGCCAACTGCCCGGCGGCGCCCTGCCGCCGGGCCTCATCGCACCAGCTTTGCTGCGCCTTGGCCGAGCGCGAACTGGCGCAACACCTTCGCCAGTTTCGCCACAGCCATCGCTAGCTCGCCCGGGGTATGCGCCGCGAACCCCATCAGTACCCCCGCCTCCGCGCTGGACGACGCATACAGGCCACTGAGCCCCAACAGATCGATGCCTGCGGCCTGCGCCGCTTTCACCACCTGTGCTTCAGGCATGGGCCTGGTGAATACACAGGGCATCTGCATGCCACCCGCTGGTACGCGCGCGACGAGAAAGTCGGACAACTGCGCCTGCACCAGCGCCGCCAGGGCATCGCGGCGCTCGGCATAGATCGCCCGCATCAAGCGCACGTGGGCGCCGAAGTGCCCACCTTCGATGAACCTGGCCAGGGTCAGTTGGGCCAGCGAAGCCGTATGCCCGTCCTGCAACGTCCGCGCAGCGGTCATCGGCCCGACCAGCTGCGGCGGCAAGACCATGTAGGCAATACGCAAGCCGGCGAACAGGGACTTGGTGAACGTGCCGATGTAAACCGTCCGGTCATGGGCATCCAGGCCTTGCACGCACGCAGTGGGCTTGCCGGCATAGTGAAATTCGCTGTCGTAGTCGTCCTCGATGAGCCAGGCGCGCTGCTGCCGTGCCCACTCGATCACTGCCAGGCGCCGGTCCAGGGACAAAGTCACGCCGGTGGGGAACTGGTGCGAAGGGGTCAGGAAAACCGCCCTGGCCTGGGGCGCCAGGCGTGGGATCTGCTCCACCTGCATGCCGCCCGGGTCCACGGCCACGGGGATGCAGTGCAGGCCCGCAGCAACCAGTGCCTTCCTGGCGCCGTGGTACACCGGGTCTTCGATAACTACCTGGTCACCGGCATCGGCCAGCACATGGGCACACAGGCTGAACGCCTGCTGCGAACTGGTAAGAATGAGCACGCGGTCGGCCGTGGCCTGGGCGCCGCGTTCCAGGTTGACGTAATCGGCAATGGCCCGCCGCAGTGACTCGGTGCCTTGCGCCGCACTGTGCAGCAGCGCCTGGGTGCCATGTTCCTTTAACACCTGCCGCTGCAGCTTTTCCCAGGTCTGTAACGGAAAGTTGCGTGTCTCTGCCACACCCGGTGCAAACGGGCGCGGGGCGAAAAAATTGTGCACGCCACCGTCCTGGCACAGCGCCTGGCCCCGGCGGCTGAGCACTGCCGGCTCGGCCGGGGCTTTCACCCGCCCGCCCCGGGGGCGCGCCGGGAGGTGCTGCGCGCGGGGTGAAACGAAGCTGCCGCTGCCTACCCGGCGCTCGATGAAGCCTTCGGCGTGCAACTGGCCGTATGCGGCTTCAACTGTATCCCGCGATACCGCCAGCGAAGTCGCCAGTGCACGAGAGGCAGGCAAGGCCTTACCCGCGGGCAACGCCCCTTCGAGAATCAGCTGGCGTATCGCCCGCTGGATCCGCACGTGCAACGGCAGCGCCCCACGCACCGGGTCACCGATCCAGGCCTTCACCGACTCCAGCTGTGCATGCTTGAACATTGGTATGTACAGACCTTGAAAAGTGGTGGGGTATTACCGGCCATTTTAACGCTATAAAAACCATGCCTTGCAACCCTATGTGCCAGTACCCGGAGGCCCCCATGGACGCGCCTGCACACACTGCTTCAACCCCCCTACAGCTGACCGATCTGCTACACCCCATGGTGGCGGGGATCGTGTCGGTCATCGTCAATTACGGTGGCACCTTCATCCTGGTGTTCCAGGCCGCCAAGCTGGCCGGGCTGAGCCCGGAGCTGACCTCGTCGTGGGTCTGGGCCGTGTCGATCGGCGTCGGCCTCAGTGGCTTGGCCCTGTCCTGGTACAGCCGCGAGCCAGTGATTACTGCCTGGTCCACGCCGGCCGCAGCGTTCCTGGTCACGGCGCTGGGCAGCGTGCCCTACAGCGAGGCCATCGGCGCGTATCTGTTGTCGGCTGCCGGTTTCGTGGTGCTGGGGCTGACCGGGTGCTTCGAGCGCCTGGTGCGGGTGATTCCCGGCGGGATTGCCGCTGGGCTGCTGGCGGGTATCCTGCTGCAGTTCGGCATCGGTGCATTCGGCGGCCTGTCGGTCGACCCCGCGCTGGCCGGGCTGCTGATCGCGGCCTATATGACGTTCAAGCGCCTTACCGCCCGCTACGCTGTAGTAGGTATTCTGCTGCTGGGCCTGGGCTACCTGCTTGTCCAGGGCCAGGTGGGCCTGGCATCGCTCAGGCTGGAATTCGCCTCGCCGGTGTTCACCGCGCCCACCTTCTCGCTCAATGCCGCGCTGAGCGTGGCCCTGCCGTTGTTCCTGATCACCCTCACCGGCCAGTACATGCCTGGCATGCTGGTGCTGCGCAACGACGGCTTCAAGACCAGCGCCAACCCGATCGTCGCGGTGACTGGCCTGGGATCGTTGCTGATGGCTCCGTTCGGGTCGCACGCCTTCAATATCGCCGCCATCACCGCTGCCATCTGTACCGGCAAGGACGCCCACGAAGACCCGGGCAAACGCTGGGTTGCGGGCATCGCTGCCGGTGTCTGCTACATCCTCGTGGGGGTGTTCGGGGTCACCCTGGCCAGTGTGTTCATGGCCCTGCCGGCCACCTTCATCACCACGCTGGCCGGTCTTGCCCTGCTCGGCACCATCGGCGCCAGCCTGGCCAGCGCGATGGCCGATGCCCGTTCGCGCGAGGCAGCACTGATCACCTTCCTGGCAGCGGCCGCCAACATCAGCCTGTTCGGCATCGGCGGGGCATTCTGGGGATTGGTCATCGGCCTGCTGGCCCATGCCGTGCTGAACGGCCGCCTACCCGGTTTCAGCCGCTCGCCCCGTTAAGCGGGCTTTCACCACCCTGCCGTGCGCCGGGTGCGCACGCCATACAAAGGTATCGACATGCCCCCAGCTGGCCCCAAGCTTCTTACCCAAATTGCTGCAGTGCACTTCGTCAGCCATGTGCACATCATGCTGGTCCCGGCGCTGCTGCCCGTGCTCCCCGGCTTGCTGGGGGTCGGGTTCGTCGAGCTCGGCGTGGCCCTGGCGGTGTTCAACATCGTCTCCGCCCTGGTGCAGGCGCCGCTGGGCTATGCCGTCGACCATTACGGTGCGCGCAAAGTGCTCAAGGCCGGCTTGCTGCTGGGCAGCCTCAGCTTCCTGCTGGTTGCCCTCAGCCCCAGCTACGCACTGCTGCTGGTAGCGATGGCCATGGCCGGCCTGGCCAATGGCGTGTACCACCCGGCCGACTATGCGCTGCTGGCCAACGGCATCGATCAAAGCCGCCTGGGGCGGTCGTTCTCGATCCACACCTTTGCCGGCTTCCTGGGCTCGGCGATGACGCCAGCGGTGTTTCTCGGCATCGCTGCCGTGTTCGGCACGCAGGCAGCCCTGGCGGCGGGCGCGGCAGTGGGGCTGGCCGCCTTGCTGCTGATATCAGTGCCCGGCAGTGGCGTGTATCAGGTTGCCAGGCCGGGCAATGCAGATGGCGCCGCCCCCGCAGCAGCAACCGCTCGCGTACGGCTGTTCACGCCCATGCTCGGGGTGCTGACGGTGCTGTTCATCCTGCTCAACCTGAGCACCAGTGCCATCGAGAAGTTCTCCGTGGCCGCACTCGTCCAGGGCCAAGGCCTGACCCTGGCCTGGGCCAACACGGCGCTTACGGCCTTCCTGCTCGGCAGTGCGGCGGGCGTGCTATGCGGCGGGGCCTTGGCGGACCGGACCCGGCGCCATGGCCTGGTAGCGGCATTGGCCTTCGCCCTGGCGGCGGCGTTGACGACGCTGGTGGCCTTGGGGCTGCTTCGGGGCTGGCCGTTGGTAGGGGTGCTGGGTGCCATTGGCTTGCTGACCGGGGTCATCGCCCCGTCGCGGGACATGCTGGTCAAGGCCGCGGCTCCGCGTGGTGGCGAAGGCAAAGCCTTCGGGCTGGTCTCGACCGGCTTCAACATCGGCGGCGCCCTGGGGCCGGTGGCGTTTGGCTGGATGCTCGACCAGCGCCTGCCTAATGGCGTGTTCGTGGCATCGGTGGTGTTCATGCTGCTGACAGTGCTGCTGACCCTGGCGCAGGAAGCATACCGGGCCAGAAGGCAGCGATAACGTGCCTAGCCGCTCCCGCAGGTAATGCGCCGCTCTCGCGGTTGACGCCAGACCTGCCGGAGCGGGCTTGCCGGCGAACACCGGCGCAGCGGCTGCCACGCAAGCCCATTGCCGCAGTTGGCTCAGGCGACCGGGTTGGCATGCACCACGCGACCATCCGCCGCGGGTCGATTGACGAACAACACGTCCAGCACACTGTTACGCAACCCCTTCACGGCATTCCAGTTCGCCGACGCATGTATGTACCGGTGGCGCAACAGCTGCTCCTCCTCCGCCGTCAACCCCGGCTGTTGCCGGTCACCCAGGGCCAAGGCATGCAACTTGCGGCTGATTTCCAGCAATGCCTCCGGCAAGCGATGCTCGGCCTGGCCGCCCAATGGGGCAAACGGCACCCCCGCCCGCACCGCCAGTTCGCGCATGATGCTCAGGTACACCCGTGATAGCTGCCCCGCCACCTCCCGTTCACGGTATACCGCCGCATACACCTGCTTTTGCGCCTCATCCGAGCGGTCACCGGCAAGCGGCACCTCCCAGGCCAGCACCTGCGCTCCACGTGCCTCCGGTATCGAGGCCAGCAAGGCCTGCATCGTGGCGTATACGCGTGTCTGCTCGGCACGCATACCTTGCGGCACACGCTGTGATTGCGGTTTGCACAGCAACACCTGCTCCTGGGTGGTCTCCGGATAACCACCGCCGATGTTCGAGTGCACGCCTGGCAGCACGATGTCATGATCGCTGCGCACCAGCGGGTAGTTGTGCCGCTGCTCGTCCCGCGCCACCAGTTGCACCGTTTGCCGGGCAATGCCTGGCCAAAGCCCCAGGCGCAAGCCGGCGTGGCGCTCGTCTGCCGGGTCGAAGTCACCCTGCAACGGCGCGACGATCGCCGCGACGGTGTCGAACAGGCCGATGAAATTGATCACCAGCCTGCAGGGCACCGGTATCAGCCGGCCTGCATTGTCGTGCAGCAAGTTGGCCAGATGCCGCGCCGCCGCCGCGCCGCGGCTGAAGCCGAACAGATCGAACTCGACGCGCTCGGGCCTGGCCTGGGGATGCGCCTGGCACCAGCCGCGCAATTGCTCGGCTATCGCGGCCAGCGCCTCGGCAACCCGCGCCGCCACCCCTGTCGACCCAGACCCGGTGGCAGACGCGTACACCTGGTCCGCCTCGCCCGCCAAGGTACCCACGCCTTCGACATAGTGTTTCAGAAACGCCATGCGGCCCTCGGCATCGGCCCCCTGCCCCGGATACAGGGCATGCAACAGGGCCACATTGCTCAATGCGTTGGTATAACTGGCCCCCCTGCCCACCGGCACCTCCAGCTGTGCCGCATTGTTCTGGTTGTTGCCGGTGCCATCGAAGAACACCCCGAAACGCAGGGCGACCGGGAACATACATTCGTTGTTACAGCTGTTCGGTACCATCAGCGTGCTTCCTGCTTGTTCAAAAAGCACAAGCAAGCGCCAGCGCGCCGCGACGGAACATCAGCCAATGGCCAGCCATGATCAGGAAAATTCCGCGCGTGCATGGCCCCCGGCAAGGATAAATTTCCCTGCCGCCATTGGTCGCCGCCCCCCCGGATGGATTAAAGTATCAGCCCTTGCCAGGGCAGCTGCTTCCAGTTGCCTGCGGCCCCACACCAGGAACCGTCGCCGATGGAACACCGTGAAGCGCTGATCGCGCTGCGCACTTTTCTTTCTTCCCAGATCCTGGGCCAGGAAAAACTGGTCGAGCGACTGTTGATCGTGCTCCTGGCCGATGGCCACATGCTGGTCGAGGGCGCGCCGGGCCTGGCCAAGACCAAGGCCATCAAAGAGCTGGCCGAAGGCATCGAGGCGCAGTTCCATCGCATCCAGTTCACCCCCGACCTGCTCCCGGCCGATATTACCGGCACCGAGATCTACCGCCCGGAAACCGGCAGCTTCGTGTTCCAGCAGGGCCCGATCTTCCACAACCTGGTGCTGGCCGACGAAATCAACCGCGCCCCGGCCAAGGTGCAGTCGGCGCTGCTCGAAGCCATGGCCGAGCGCCAGGTCAGCGTGGGCCGCAGCACCTACGACCTGTCGCCGTTGTTCTTGGTCATGGCTACGCAGAACCCGATCGAGCAGGAAGGCACCTATCCGCTGCCCGAAGCCCAGCTCGACCGTTTCCTGATGCACGTGAAAATCGGCTTCCCCGACGCGGCGGTAGAACGGCGCATCCTGTTGCAGGCCCGTGGCGAAGCCCTGGGCGGCGAGACCAAGCCCGAACGCCGGGTCAGCCAGCAGGCGATCTTTGCCGCCCGCAAGGAAATCCTCGGCCTGTACATGGCCGACGCGGTGGAGGAATACCTGGTGCAGCTGGTGATGGCCACCCGCACCCCGGCCAAGTTCGACACCGAGCTGGCCGACTGGATCGCCTACGGTGCCAGCCCACGCGGTTCCATTTCGCTGGACCGCTGCGCGCGCGCGCATGCCTGGCTGGCCGGGCGCGACTTCGTCAGCCCCGAGGATATCCAGGCGGTGCTGTTCGACGTACTGCGCCACCGCATCATCCTCTCGTTCGAGGCCGAGGCCGCCGGGATCGACCAGGACCGCGTGGTCCAGCGTATCCTCGACGTCGTCGCCGTAGCCTGAACCCATGCCCACCGCGTCGCTGGCCGAACCCGGCATCCGTATCGGCCTTGCCGAGCTGATCGACATGCGCCACCGCGTGCGTGAAATCCAGCTGTTTTCCCGGCCCGGCCAGCGCAGCCCGCTGGTGGGCCTGCACCATTCCAAGCTGCGCGGGCGCGGCGTGGACTTCGACCAGGTGCGCGTGTACCAGGCCGGCGACGATGTGCGCAACATCGACTGGCGGGTCACCGCGCGCACCCAGGAGCCGCACACCAAGCTGTTCCACGAAGAGCGCGAACGGCCGATCTTCATTCTCGTCGAGCAGAGCCAACGGCTGTTCTTCGGCTCGGGGCTGATGTTCAAGTCGGTGCTGGCCGCCCAGGCTGCAGCACTGTTCGGCTGGGCCGCGCTGGGCCACAACGACCGCATCGGCGGGCTGGTGTTCGGCGACAACGAACACCACGAAATCAAGCCGCGACGCAGCAAGCAGAGCCTGCTGCAGTTGCTCAACCGCCTGGCCAAGGTCAACCAGGCACTGCACACCGAAGCCACCCCCGGCACAGACAGCCTGGGCCTGGCCCTGCGCCGCGCCCGCGAAGTGCTGCGCCCCGGCAGCCTGGCCATCATCATCTGCGACGAACGCTCGCTCACTGGCCAGGTGGAACAGCACCTGGCCATGCTCTCGCGCCACTGCGACCTGCTGTTGATGCCGGTATCCGACCCGCTCGACCACGCCCTGCCCGCCGCCGGCCTGTTGCGTTTTGCCCAGCGCAGTGCGCAACTGGAGCTCGACACCCTCGACGCCAACCTGCGCCAGGCGTACCGCCAGCAGGCCGAAGCGCGCATCGAACGCTGGGAACTGATGGCGCAGAAGCTGCGCGTGCTGCTGATGCCACTGAGCACCCAGAGCGAAATGATCGAGCAACTGCGCGAATACCTGAATGCCCAGCGGCCACGGAGCGCGTCATGAAGAGCAACGGCCAATGAACCCGCTTGACCAATTGCAACCGTTGATCGCCCCGGCGCCGATCGGCCTGTGGCCGCCGGCGCCCGGCTGGTGGGTGTTGCTGGGCGTGCTGCCGCTGCTGGCCTGGGGCCTGTGGCGGCTACGCCGCTGGCGCCCGGGCAAACGCCGCGTCGTGCGCGCCGAGCAACCGCTGGACCCGGTGCGGGTAGAGGCGCTGGCCGAGCTGGCCCGCCTGCCACGACCCTATGACGGCGCCCCCGCGGGTGCCTGGCTGCAACAGATCAACGCGCTGCTCAAGCGCCTGTGCCGCATCCACTACCCGGGGGCCAACAGCCATACCCTCAACGGCCGCCAGTGGCTGGCGTTTCTCGACAACCGCTGCCCGGCCGCCGGCCTGACCCGCTGGATGGTGCTGGTCGAAGGCGCTTACAAACCCGAGTGCAAGCTCGACGACAAAGCCATCGCCGGGCTCAGCCAAGCCGTCGAAACCTGGATCCGCAAGCATGTTTGAACTGGCCTGGCCGTGGGTCTTCGCCCTGTTGCCGTTGCCGTGGCTGGCGCGCCTGGTGTTGCCGGCCGCCGACAGCGGCGAGCCGGTGCTCAAGGTCGGTTTCCTCAACGAACTGGAAAGCCTGGCCGGGCGCCGTGCGCGGCTGAACCTGCCGACCTGGCGCCAGCAGGCGCCGTTCGTCGTCATCTGGCTGCTGTTGCTGTGCGCCGCCGCCCGCCCGCAGTGGCTGGGCGACCCGGTCCCGGTGGCCGCCAGCGGCCGCGACCTGCTGGTGGCGGTGGACGTGTCCGGGTCGATGGATTTCCCCGACATGCAATGGCAGAGCGAAGAGATCAGCCGCCTCGACCTGGTAAAGGCGCTGCTCGGCGACTTTCTGCAGGACCGCGAAGGCGACCGCGTGGGCCTGATCCTGTTCGGCAGCCAGGCCTACCTGCAGGCCCCGCTCACCTTCGACCGGCGCACCGTACGGACCTTCCTCGACGAAGCCCAGATCGGCATCGCCGGCAAGAACACGGCGATCGGCGACGCCATTGGCCTGGCGGTCAAGCGCCTGCGCCAACGCCCGGCACAAAGCCGGGTGCTGGTACTGATCACCGACGGCGCCAACAACGGCGGGCAGATCCACCCACTGACCGCCGCCCGCCTGGCCGCCCAGGAAGGCGTACGCATCTACACCATCGGCATCGGCGCCAACCCCGAGGCCAGTGGCACCCCGGGCCTGCTCGGCCTCAACCCGAGCCTGGACCTGGACGAAGCCTCGCTCAAGGAAATTGCCGAGATCACCCATGGCAGCTACTTCCGCGCGCATGACGGCGCCGAACTGGACGCCATTGGCGACACCCTTGACCAGCTTGAACCGGTGGCCCAGCAACCGACCCAGTCGCGCACCGCGAAAGCCCTTTACGCCTGGCCGCTGGCCCTGGCGCTGTTGTTGAGCGTGCTGCTGGTGGTGGCCGTGCAATGGCCCGACAACCTGCTGCAGCGGGTGTTGCGCAAGCCGCGCTTCCTGCAGCCGCACCCGGAGTGGCGCCAACGCCTGAAGCGCCTGCGCCTGAGGAGGCGGCGATGAGCGAACTGTGGCCTGAATGGTTGCGCCCGCTATGGCTGCTGGCCGTGCCCCTGCTCGGCTGGCTGCTGTACAAGCTGTGGCACCGGCGCAAGCGCGCCGGGCGCTGGCAGCTGATCCTGCCGCCGGCGTTCCATGGCGTGCTGCTCGGCGGTGGTAGTGGCAGCAGCAGCAAGCTGCCGTGGGTGGCGCTGGGCCTGGCCTGGGCGCTGGTGGTCCTGGCCCTGCTCGGGCCCAGCTGGCAGCGCGTGGAGGAAAGCCGCCAGCGCCCGGCCGACCCGCTGGTGATCCTGCTGGAACTGACCCCGCAGATGCTCGCCGAGGACAGCCCACCCAACCGCCTGGAGCAAGCGCGGCGCAAGATTCTCGACCTGCTGGAGCACCGCCGCGACAGCCAGACCGCACTGGTGGTCTACGCCGGCTCGGCGCACACCCTGGTACCGCTGTCCGACGACCTGGCGACCACCCGCAACCTGCTGGAGGCGCTCGACCCGTCGATCATGCCCAAACCCGGCCAACGGGCCGATCTCGCCGTGCAGAAAGGCCTGGCCCTGCTGGCCCAGAGCGGCCTGGGCCAGGGCCGCCTGCTGCTGATCGGTTCTGCGCTGAGTGCGCCGGAGCGCCAGGGTATCGCCCAGGCCCTCGGCCGCCAGGGCCCGAGCCTGCTGATGCTGGGCATCGGCAGCCGCGAGGGTGCGCCGGTGCGCCAGGCCAACGGCGAATACCTCAAGGACGACCAGGGCGGCATCCTCCTGCCACGGCTGGACAGCGCCAGCCTCAAGGGCTTCATCAGCGGCACCGGCGGGCGCTACCGGCATGCCCGGATCGATGACCTCGACCTGCGCGGCCTGGGCCTGTTCGACAACCCACGCAGCGGGCGTAGTGACGGCCAGACCTTGCAACTGGACAGCTGGGCCGACCAAGGCTATTGGCTGTTGCTGCCGCTGTTGCTGCTGGCCGCCTGTGCCGGCCGACGCGGCTGGCTGTTCTGCCTGCCCTTGCTCCTGGCCGTGCCACAACCCAGCCACGCCTTCGAATTCAACGACCTGTGGCTGCGCCCCGACCAGCAAGGCCAGCGCCTGCTCGAGCAGAACCGCCCGGCCAGCGCCGCGCGCCACTTCCACGACCCACAATGGCGCGGCATGGCCTTGTACCAGGCCGGCGACTATGCCGCTGCCGCCGAAGCGTTTTCCCAGGGCGATACGGCCGCAGCCCACTACAATCGAGGCAATGCCTTGGCCCGCAGCGGCGAGCTGGAAGCTGCGCTGGACGCCTATGAACAAGCCCTGGAGCGCCAGCCCGACCTGCAAGCAGCGCTGGACAACCAGGCGCTGGTGCAGCAACTGCTGCAACAGCGGACGGCCAAGGCCGACGAGCAACCGGCCAACAGCGATGCCCAAGGCACGCCCGGCAGCGAAACCGAAGGCAACAGCAGCTCGGCCAGCAGCCCGGCCCAAGGCACCCCGGGCGATGATGAACAGCCTGGCAACGAACAGCCCGGTGAAGGCAGCGGCAACAGCCAGGCTGCGTCCGGCAACCAGCCGGGCGCAGATGACGGCGTCATCCAGCCGCCGCAGCGCCCGGTGTCGACCAGCCTCGATGCCGAACAGCGCCAGGCCCTGGAACAGTGGCTGCGCGAGATCCCCGACAACCCGGCCGAGCTGCTGCGGCGCAAATTCTGGTATGAACAGCAATTGCAACAGGAAAATCCACAATGAGTCGCTTCGGCGTCTTTCTACTCGGCCTGCTGTGGGCCGTGCTGGCCCAGGCCGAACCGCTGCTGCGGGCCAGCGTTGACCGTACCCGCGTGGAGGCCGGCGAAAGCCTCGAGCTGACCCTGGAAAGCCAGGACGTCACCGAGTTTGGCAAGCCCGACCTGCGCGCGCTGGAAAACGACTTCGAGGTGCGCGGCACACGCCAGCTGAACAGCCTGCACAGCCTGGATGGCGAAACCCGCGCCAGCACCCGCTGGATCATCACCCTGTTGCCACGGCGCAGTGGCAGCCTGCGCATCCCCGAACTGCAACTGGGCCAGTCGCACAGCCAGGCCATCGACCTGCAAGTCCTGCAGGCCGACGCCAGCCGCCAGGACAGTGCTTCCCAGGTGTTCATCGAAGCGAGCCTCGACACTGCCGACGTCTATGTCCAGGCCCAGGCCGTGCTGACCCTGCGCATCTACCACTCGGTGGCACTGTACGACGACAGCAGCCTGAGCCCGCTGCAACTGGACAATGCCAAGGTCGAACCGCTGGGCGAATCGCGTACCTATGAAAAGGAAATCAACGGCGTACGCCATGGCGTGATCGAAACCCGCTATGCCATTTATGCCCAGCAGAGCGGTACCCTCGAGATACCGTCGTTGACCTTCACCGCCACCGCTGCCGCCAGCCCCGACGCGGCCTCGGCCGCCAACGGCACGGCCCGGGCCGGGCGCCAGGTGCAGGTCAGCTCGCTGCCATTGCGCCTGGCCGTGCGGC
The DNA here is from genome assembly GCF_016620375.1 of Pseudomonas sp. LAM2023. Taxonomy (NCBI): domain Bacteria; kingdom Pseudomonadati; phylum Pseudomonadota; class Gammaproteobacteria; order Pseudomonadales; family Pseudomonadaceae; genus Pseudomonas; species Pseudomonas sp. LAM2023. The sequence goes on from NZ_JAENHV010000026.1 coordinate 170,547, forward strand.
CGATTCCGGCGGCCTGGCCAGCTGGCGTGCCGTGGCTACCGGCCCGTAGCCTGAGCCTGGAAGAGCACTGGAACCCTGACCCGGGCGACCAACAGGTGCAGATTGGCGACTCGCTGACCCGGAACATCACCTTGCGTGCCGAAGGCTTGTCCAGCACCCAGCTGCCACCGCTGCCAGCCACCGAAATCACCGGGCTGCGCCGCTACCCCGACCAGCCGCTGCTGCGCAACGAGATTGGCGAGCGGGGCATGACCGCCAACCGTGAGGAACGCGAGGCGCTGGTGCCGACCCACAGTGGCGCACTGGCCCTGCCGGTACTGGAAGTAGCCTGGTGGAATACCCGCGAGGACCACCTGGAGCACAGCAGCCTGCCAGCGCGTACGCTCAACGTGCAGGACAACCCGGCACTGAGTGCCGACACCCCGGCGGGCGACAGCAGCAGCGCCAGCAGCCTGCTGTGGCCGTGGCAGCTGGCCACCTTGCTGTTTGCCCTGACCAGCGTGCTGGGCTTCGCCCTGTGGTGGCGCGCCCGTTCGCAGCCGGCCGTGCTGCGCGCCGCGCAGACCGGGCCGAGCCCGCGTACCTTGCTGGATGACCTCAAGCGCGCCTGCCAGGCCAACGACCCGCAGGCTACCCGCCAGGCACTGGACGCCTGGGCCCGGCAGCAGCCGGAAACCCTGGCCGAAATGGCGGCGCGCTTCGTGCCGCTGTCGGATGCGCTGGACGGCTTGAACGGGGCGTTGTACAGCGAGAGCGGGCAATATTGGCAGGGTGAGGATCTGTGGCGGGCGATCGGTACCATTCCGCCGGCTGAGCAGGTATTGCTGCCGACCGGCGAGAACGGCAGCCTGCCGCCGCTCTATCCCAAGTGATGAGCTGCCTGTGCGGGCTTCTTCGCGGGTTCACCCGCGAACACCGGCGTACGACATTTCTCCGAATACATCTGCGCCAATGCCGGCGAGCCCGGCATCAACATGCTGGTCAACGCGGTGCATCACGTTCAGATGACCAAGGCCTTGGCCGAGTTGCTGTTGCACCCGCAAGCCGGGGATATAACCTGGCACTGACTACACAGCCCCAAGACATACGCGGCCCCTGTAGGAGCGGCCTTGTGTCGCGAAAGGGGTGCGAAGCGCCCCCAGGATCTGCGCACCACCACAAAATCGCCGGGGCCGCCTTGCAGCCCTTTCGCGACACAAGGCCGCTCCTACAGAGACCACGATCGGAGAGAGGGCTTCATCAACCTGCGAGCACCGGTTGAACTGGCTGACGGCTCAGATGAACCGCTGCCCCTCGAACGGGTTCCAGCCCTGCTGCCCTTTGGTCTGCTTCAGGTAGTAGGCACGGTTGGTCAGAAAACCGTACAGAAATGCAAACCCCATGCTGATGCCGTTATCCAACGGCCGCGGGATTTCGCTACCGGTCGCGATCTCGTAGTAGCTCAGGAGAACGCCAATGACGATCATGATGGCCAGCATGACCAGGTTCTTCTTCCACAGCCCCAGCACGAACCAGTAGATCGGGCCAAAGAAGAACGCGATGAAGTTGTTGTTGATCAGTATTTTCTTGCCAAATGGCAAGGCGCGGAAAGCGGCTTTGTAGGCCTCGGAGGTGGGTGCGCCGTACTGATCGAAGAAGGCGAAACGCTCCTGCCATTTTGACTTGAGGTTGCCTGGGTTGGATTGGGTCTGTGGGATCCCTTCCATTGGTAGCTCCTGTGATTTCGTCCGTGGATATCGAATCGCCATGATCATGGCGGGCCGCGAGGGTAAATCAGCACGTCTTCGAGAGCAAGCCTGATACCTGACAGCTTGCCGATCCACCGTGAAACTGACCGGCCGCTTCTACACCATCATCCAGGCCATAGCCTTGCGTCGCGAAAGGGCTGCAAAGCGGCCCCGGCAATCTGACAGTGATGCGAGTATCCCGGGAGCGCTTCGCACCCCTTTCGCGACGCAAGGCCGCTCCTACAGAATGCGCTGCGCAGGCCTTGAGGCTTGCCGGCGATCGGGGCGCACAGCGGCCCCACGCTTGGGTTACCATACCGCCCTTGCGCAACGCCTATCACCCAAGCCAAGCCCTCGCTTGCTCGACTCGACACCAACAGGTCATCCATGCGTCTGTTTCATACCTCCGACTGGCACCTGGGCCAAAGCCTGCACGGCCAGGAACGCGATTTCGAACACGCCTGCTTCCTCGAATGGCTGCTCGGCCAGCTGCGCCTGCGTCAGCCGGATGCGCTGCTGATCGCCGGGGATATCTTCGACACGGTCAACCCGCCGGTCAAAGCCCAGGAGCGCCTCTACGATTTCATCGTCCAGGCCCACGAGCAGCAGCCCAAGCTGGACATCGTGATGATCGCCGGCAACCACGACTCTGGCTCGCGCATCGAGTTGCCCGCCGCACTCATGCGCCGCCTGCGTACCCATGCCCTTGGCCGCGTGCACTGGCTGGACGAGGGCCAGCTGGATGCCGAGCGCCTGCTGATCCCGCTGACCAACGGCCGCGGTAAAGTCGCCGCCTGGTGCCTGGCCCTGCCCTTCCTGCGCCCGGCCGAGGTGACCGGCCCGCACCTGGGCGACGACTACCTGCAAGGCATCACCCAAGTGCACCAGCAACTGATCGCCGCTGCACAGAAGAAGCGCAGGAAAGACCAGGCGCTGATCGCCATCAGCCACGCGCACATGGCCGGTGGCGCGGTCTCGGAAGACTCCGAACGCAGCCTGATCATCGGTAACGCCGAGGCGCTGCCGGCCAGGCTGTTCGACAAGGCCATCAGCTACGTCGCCCTGGGCCACTTGCACAAGCCGCAAAAGGTCAACCGCGAAGAACGCATTCGCTACAGCGGCTCGCCGATCCCGCTGTCATTCGCCGAGATCAACTACCCGCATCAGGTGCTGGAGGTGGAACTGGATGGCAGCGGCCTGGTCAGTGTCGAGCCGCGCCCGGTACCACGCGCAGTGGCCCTGCAACGGGTTGGCCCGGCACCGCTGGGCGAACTGCTGACGCAACTGGGCGAGCTGCCAGTGATCGACCTGCTCGAAGACCCCAACCGCCAGCCCTGGCTGGAAGTGCGGGTGATCCTCGACGAACCGCAACCCGACCTGCGCCAGCAGATCGAAGGTGCCCTGCAAGGCAAGGCCGTGCGCCTGGTGCGCATCAGTGCCGAATACGCTGGCCGCAACAACGCCGAAGACGATGACCTGGCCTTCGTCGAACTGGCCCAGATGACCCCGCAGGACCTGTTCAGCCGCGCCTGGGAGCAGGCCTACGGCAACCCTGTCGACGAACAGGCGCTGGCCGACTTTGCCCTGCTGTTGCAGGACGTGCAGCAGGAAGAGGAACAGCCATGAAGATTCTCGCCATCCGCCTGAAGAACCTGGCATCGCTGGCCGGCCCGATCGACATCGACTTCACCGCCGAGCCGCTGGCCAGCGCCGGCCTGTTCGCCATCACCGGCCCTACCGGCGCCGGCAAGAGTACCCTGCTCGACGCGCTGTGCCTGGCCCTGTTCGGCAGCGTCCCGCGGCTCAACGACATCGGCCGCGAGGCCAAGGTGCCGGATGCCGACGGCGACATCCCCACCTCCGACCCGCGCAACCTGCTGCGCCGGGGTACCGGTAGCGGCTTTGCCGAAGTGGACTTCGTCGGTATCGACGGCCGCCGCTACCGGGCCCGCTGGGAGGCCAACCGCGCCCGCGACAAGGCCAACGGCAAGCTGCAGCTCAGCCGCCAGAGCTTTTACGACCTGGACAGCGAGCAGGTGCTGGCCAGCGGCAAGAACGAATACAAACAACTGGTCGAAGCCCGCCTGGGCCTGAACTTCGAGCAGTTCACCCGCGCGGTGATGCTGGCCCAGAGCGAGTTCGGCGCCTTCCTCAAGGCCGACGACAAAGAGCGCAGCGAGCTGCTGGAAAAGCTCACCAACACCGCCATCTATACCCGCCTGGGCCAACGCGCTTTCAGCAAGGCGCGCGAGGCCGGCGAAGCCCACAACGCCCTCAAGGAGCGTGCCAGCCACCTGCTGCCGATGGCCGCCGAAGCCCGCGCCGAACTCGACCAGCGCCTGGAGCTGGCACAGCAGCAGTTCAAGGCCGACCAGGCCGCCGAGCGCCAGCTGGAACAGCAACGCAACTGGCTGAATGAACAACGCCAGTTGCAGGCACAGCATGCCGAAGCCAGCAGCGCACTGCAGGCCGCCGAACAGGACTGGCAACAACTGGCTGACCAGCGCCTGGACCTCGTGCGCCTGGAGCGCCTGGCCCCGCAGCGTCACCAGTTCCACCGCCAGCAGACATTGACTGCGCAACTGGCACCGGTGGCAGCGAAGATCGCCGAGCAACAGCAGCAGCAAGCCGAGCTGCAAGTGCGCACCAGTGAGCTCGAACAGGCGCTGGACGCCGCGCGTAAGGCGCTTGCCGTCAGCCAGGCCGAACACAGCGAGAACGCCCCTCGCCTGCGCCAGGCCTTTGCCGCCCAGGACAACCTGGCCCGCCTGGAACAGGAGCTGGCAGCACAGCGCAGCGCCAGCCAGCAGGCTGAGCAGCAGGTCACCGAAGGCCAGCAACACCTGCAACAGCTGGAAGACAACCAGCAGCGCAGCTTGCAGCAACTGGCACAGATCGATACCGCGCTCGCCGACAGCCAGCACCTGGCGGGCCTGGCCAATGCCTGGCACGCCTACCTGCCACAACTGAAACAGGTAATGCTGATCGGCGGCCGCCTGGCCAAGGGCCGTGAAGAGCTGCCCGGCCTGCAGGCCCAGGCCAGCCAAGCCAATGCGCAGTTGCAGGCCGAGCGCGATGCCTTCGAGCTGCTGTTCCGCGAAGCCAAGGCCGAACCCCAGGCCCTGGCAGAACAGATCGACCTGCTGGGTGGCATGCTGCAGGACAACCGCAAGCAGCAGCGCGCCGTGGAAGAACTGTCACGCCTGCATGGCCGTGAGCTGGAACTGCGCCAGCAGCTGGAGGCCGCGCGCCTGCGTCAGCAGCAGGCTATGCAGCAGCGCCAGCAACTGATTACCGAAGGCACCGCCGCCAAGGCCGAGCTGGAAGCCGCCGAGCAAGCGCTCAACCTCACCCGCCAGTTGCTGGAACGCCAGCGCCTGGCACGTAATACCAGCGTCGAAGAGCTGCGTGGCCAGTTGCGCGACGGCGAACCCTGCCCGGTGTGCGGCAGCGCCGAGCATCCGTTCCACCAGCCTGAAGCACTGTTACAAAGCCTGGGTCGCCATGACCAGGCCGAGGAAGAGGCCGCGCAGAAGCAGGTCGAAACCCTCAACAGCAAGCTGGTTGAGCTGCGTACCCAGCTGGGCGTGGTCAATGCCCAGCTCAAGGAGTTCCAGCAGCAACAGCAGCAACTGGGCGAACAGCTGCAACCGCTGGTGGCCCAGCTGCAGGCGCACAGCCTGTGGCCAGCCCTGGCCCCGCAGGACGACAAGGCCCGCAGTGCCTGGCTCGACAGCCAGCTGCGGCGCCTGGACGAAGAAATCGGCCAGGACGAGAAACGCCAGAGCGCCCTGCTCACCCTGCAAAAAGATGCAGCACGTCTCAACCAGCAATTGCAGGCCGCCCAGCAGGCGCAACAGCAGGCCCAGCGCCACCTGGAGCAACAGCACCAGGCCCTGGCCAGCGACGAGCAACAGTTGCAGCGAGGCCTTGACGACCTGGCCGGCGTGTTGCCCGAAGAGGCCCTCAAGGCCTTGAACGACGACCCGGCCAATGCCTTCCTCGCCCTGGATCAGCAGATCGCCCAGCGCCTGCAGCAATTGGAGCAGCGCAAGGACGAACAGGAAGAACAACTAGCCCGCCAGGCCCAGCTGGACAAGCTGCGCGACCAGCAACAGGCGCGCGTGCAGACCCAGCAGCAGTTGCAGCAGAAACTTGCCGCCCTCGACGAACAGCGCCAACAGGCCCTGGCATTGCTCGCTGAACTGCTTGGCGGTCACGCCAGCGCCGAGGCCTGGCAACAGCATATGGATGTAGCGTTGGAGCAGGCACGCGCCCTCGATGCCGACACTGCCCAGCGCCTGCAGGACTTGCGTACCCAAGGCGTGCAACTGGCCAGCGAACTCAAGGCCAACACCCAGCAGCAGCAGGCGCTGGACGCCGAGTGCCAGCAGTTGCAGGGCCAGATCGCCCAGTGGCGCGGTGAACACCCGGAACTGGACGACGCTGGCCTGGATCGCCTGCTGGGCATGGAGGACGCGCAGGTCACTGAACTGCGCCAGCGCCTGCAAGGTGCCGAAAAAGCCATCGAACAGGGCCGCGTACTGCTGCAGGAACGTGAACAACGCCTGCAGCAACATGCAGCGCAAATGACCGTGGACACCTCGGCCGAAGCCTTGGAACAGGCCTTGGCCGACTTGCGTGAACGCCTGGCCGGGCATGAGCAGCAGTGTGCCGAACTGCGCGCCCAGCAGGCCGACGACCAGCGCCGGCAACAGGCGCACCAGGCGCTGGCGGCAGAAATCGAGCAGGCACACCAGCAATGGCAGCGCTGGGCCCGCCTGAACGCCCTGATCGGTTCGGCCTCGGGCGATGTGTTCCGCAAGATCGCCCAGGGCTACAACCTCGACCTGTTGCTGCACCACGCCAACGCCCAGCTGCGCCAGCTGGCCCGTCGCTACCGCCTCAAGCGCGGCGGCAGCGCCCTTGGCCTGCTGGTGCTGGACACCGAAATGGGCGACGAACTGCGTTCGGTGCACTCGCTGTCAGGCGGCGAAACCTTCCTGGTGTCGCTGGCCCTGGCCCTGGGCCTGGCCTCGATGGCCTCCAGCACCCTGCGCATCGAATCGCTGTTCATCGATGAGGGCTTCGGCAGCCTCGACCCGGAATCGTTGCAGCTGGCCATGGATGCCCTCGACGGCCTGCAAGCCCAGGGCCGCAAGGTGGCGGTGATTTCCCACGTGCAGGAAATGCACGAACGCATCCCGGTGCAGATCCAGGTGCGCCGGCAGGGCAACGGCCTCAGTGATGTTGAGGTGTGCGGGTGATTCTCTACTCGTTCCGCCGTTGCCCCTGGGCCATGCGCGCGCGCCTGGCCCTGCGCTATGCCGGCTGCGAGGTGGAAATCCGCGAAGTGGCGATGAAGAACAAGCCGGCAGAACTGCTGGCGTTGTCGCCCAAGGGCACGGTGCCGGTGCTGGATACCGGTACCGAGGTGCTGGAAGAGAGCCTGGACATCATGCGCTGGGCGCTGGCACGCAACGACCCACAGGATTGGCAGCTGCAAGCCGACGCTACTGCGGCGCAGCGGGCTGAAGCACTGATTGCGCGCAACGACAGCACGTTCAAGGCGCAGGTGAGCCTGTACAAGTACGCCGAGCGCTACCCGGCGCATTCCCGCGCACATTACCGGCAACAGGCCGAAACCTGGCTGGCCGAGCTTGAGGGCTTGCTCGCCGGCCGGCCTTACCTGCTGGCCGACCATCCGAGCATTGCCGATGCCGCACTGCTGCCCTTGATGCGCCAGTTTGCCGGGGTCGAACCGCAGTGGTTCGCCGAGGCGGCTTATCCGCGGCTGCGGAGCTGGCTGCAGGGCTGGTTGGCATCGGACCTGTTCAAGGCCGTCATGGCCAAATAGGTTCATACGCTCCTACATCGGACCGAGTCGGATTCACGCGTGCTGCTTACCGCTCAGGGCCGCATGGAAGTTGGCACTCTGGCGCAGGTACTGCTCGGTGTAGCTGTGGGTAGCGGACGCTTTGCCGCTGCTGTCGGCATGGGCATGCGTCGGCAGGACGACCGAAGCGGAAATGGCGGATGCAGCAATGACCGGGAAGAGATTGAAGTTCATCTGGGTTGACCTCGACGGCGGTGGTTTGACGGTGGCCCATCCGGGCCTTGGGTCAAACTTACGCCGCCGAGGGCGCCGGCAGAAATTCATTGCGGCAGTATCGGTTATCACGCCAATCGATATCACTCGATGAATTTCAGGTCCGACGGGGCGTCCTGCTTCAGCGTCTGCACCGTCTCCCCCAGCTTGCCGCTGCGTGGGTCGCGGCGTATCACCACGATCTGGTTGCTCTTCTGGTTGGCCACCAGCAGGAAGTTGTCACTCGGGTCGAGGGCGAATTCCCGGGGATGATCACCCTCCACCGAGCGGCGTTGCAGCAGCGTCAGCTGGCCGTCCTGCTTGCCCACGCTGAAGGCGACGATCTCGTTGCTCGTGCCACGGTTGCTCACATACAGGAAGCGCCCGTCCGCCGACAGGTGCAAGCCACCGGCCGCTTTCGCCGCCGCCTCCTGGCGCTCGGCCAGGGGCAGGCGCTGGCGTTCGACCAGGTTGCCGTCCTGCACGTCGAACATGACCACCTCGGCACTCATCTCCAGGGTCAGGTAGGCATGCCGGCCCTTGGCATCGAACAACAAATGGCGCGGCCCGCTACCCGGTGGCAGGGCCACCGACGCCGGGATCGCCGGTGTCAACGGGTGGTCGGCGCTGGCGCCGTCGTAGCGGTAGATGAACACCTTGTCAGCGCCCAGGTCGCTGGCGTAAAGGTGCCGACCGTCGGGCGACAGCACCAGCGAATGCACGTGGGCACTGGCCTGGCGCTCGGGGTTGACCCCGCTGGCCTGGTGCCGGGCATGTTGCACCACCGGCTTGAGCTTGCCGTCCCTGGCCACCGGGATCACCACCAGGCTGCTGCCGGGGTCGGGCTTGACCGCATAGTTGGCGACGAACAGGTAACGCTGGTCGCGGCTGAGGCTGGCATGGGTCGGTTCGTCACCCTGGCTGGCGACCTGGTTGAGCGGCTTGATCTCGCCCTTGGCACTGACGCTGAAACTGCTGACCTGGCCGCCTGGGGTTTCATTGACCGCGAACAGCTGGCGCTGGTCGGCCGAAAGTACCAGCCACGAGGGGCTGACGCTTTTCACCACTTGCAGCGGCGTGGGGTCGATGTGGCCGGCCTTGCTGTCAAAGCGATAACGGTAGATGCCCTGGCTGGCACCGTCGGTGTAACTGCCCACCAGCAAGGTGGCGGCAGGGACAGTGAGGCTCAGGCTCATCAGGCTAGTGGCCAGCAGGCTCGTCCAGATCCGCTTCATTGTCATTATCATCCGGGGCGCGAAAGGCACTCATACAGACTAGTCGATGCGCGCCGTCGGCATCGTCGAGTTGCCATTCGTCAGCGATGGCGACGGCAGCGGCGACTTGTTCGGCAGTGAAGGACCAGCGGCGCAACTGGCGGCCGTCCATGCATTCGACGGTGAGGCCGGATGCGTCGGCGGTGAAGTCGAAGGCGTGCAGGCCGTCGATCAGGAGCATGTCGCAGGACTGCAGGGCGGTGGCGAGGGGGGACATGGGGTTACCTGTGAGGGATGTGCCAGCATTATAACCCTGGGGCTGCGTTGCAGCCCATCGCGACACCAGGCCGCTCCTACACGGGTCGCGCCAATTGGCACGTCGCGTTCCCAGGTAGGAGCGGCCCCGCTCTTCAATGGGCAAAGATCGAGCCGCCCTCCTTGCCCACCATTTTCTCCGGCTTGATCAGGAACCGCGCCAGGGCCGGCAGCAACCACAGCGCACCAAACATGTTCCACAGCAACATGAAGGTCAGCATCAGGCCCATGTCGGCCTGGAACTTGATCGCCGAGAAGATCCAGGTGCACACGCCAATCGCCAGGCACAAGCCGGTGAACAGCACCGCCTTGCCGGTCGAGCGCAGGGTCTGGTAGTAGGCTTCCTGCAACGGTAGCCCCGCGCGCAGGAAACTCTCCAGGCGGCTGTAGATGTAGATGCCGTAGTCCACGCCGATGCCCACGCCCAGCGCCACCACCGGCAGGGTCGCCACCTTGACGCCGATGCCCAGGTAGGCCATCAGCGCGTTGCCCAGCACCGAGGTCAGCACCAGTGGCAGGACGATGCACAGGGTGGCGGCGAACGAGCGGAAGGTGATCAGGCACATCACCGCCACGCAGATGTACACCATGATCAGGATGGTCAGCTCGGCCGACTTGATCACTTCGTTGGTCGCCGCCTCGATGCCGGCGTTGCCCGCCGCCAAAAGGAACTGCAGGCCTTCCTTGTTGTGGCTGTCGGCAAACGCCTTGGCTACGGCAGTGACCCGTTCCAAGGTCTCGGCCTTGTGGTCGTTGAGGAACACCAGCACCGGTGCCAACGAACAGTCCCCGTTGTACAGGCCATCGGCGCGGGCGATGGAGTTGTTGAGGATGTCCGGGTTGCGCGACAAGGTCTCCCACTTCAGGCTGCCCTCGTTCATGCCCTTGATCACCTGCTTGGACACGGTCACCAGGGAAATCGCCGATTGCACCCCCGGGGTGTTCTGCATGGTCCACATCAGCTCGTCGATCGGCGCCATGGTCGAGTGGATCGAACAGTGTTCCGGTGGCGTCTTGACCATGATCACCAGCACATCGGAACTGGTCGAGTAGTTGCTGATGATGAAGTTGTTGTCCTGGTTGTAGCGCGAATCGGGGCGCAGCTCCGGCGCGCCCTGGTCGAGGTCGCCGATCTTCAGGTTCTGGCTGTACCACAGGCCACCGGCAAAGGCGACCAGCGCCAGCACCACGGACACCGGTGCTACCCGGGCGCTGGCGAAGTTCGACAGCAGGCGCCAGAACGGATGCTCGCGGGTGGCGTCCTGCTTGCTGCGCGCGACGGCCTTGTTGCTGATGCCGACGTAGGAGATGGCCACCGGCAGCAGGATCAGGTTGGTGAACACGATTACCGCCACGCCGGTGGAGGCGCCGATGGCCAGTTCACGAATCACCCCGATGTCGATGATCAGCAGGGTGATGAAGCCCACGGCATCGGCAAGGATGGCGATCATCCCCGGCAGGAACAGCTGGCGGAAGGTGCGGCGGGCCGCGGTGAGGGCATTGTCGGCGTCGCTGGACTGCAGGGCGATGCCATTGATTTTCTGCACCCCGTGGGAAATACCGATGGCGAAGATCAGGAACGGCACCAGCATCGAGTAGGGGTCCAGGCCGAAGCCCACCGCATGCATCAGGCCCAGCTGCCAGACCACCGCCACCAGGGTGGTGATGAGCACGGCGATGGTGCTGCGGATGCACCAAGTGAACCAGTACAGCAACACCCAGGTGATGGTCAGGGCGATGCCGAAGAACAGCGCCACCATCACCAGGCCATCGATCAGGTCGCCGACCTTCTTGGCGAAACCGATGATGTGCACCTTGACGTTGGGGTTCTGCGCCTGGAACTTGTCGCGGATCTTCTCTTCCAGCTGGTGCGAGAACTGCTGGTAGTCCAGCTTCACCTGCCTGCCCGGGTCCTGCGGGTCGGGGTAGCTCTCCAGCAGCGGCACGTCGACGATGCTGGACTTGAAGTTGTTCGCCACCAGGCGCCCTACCTGGCCCGACTTGAGCACGTTGTCGCGCAAGGTATCGAGGCTGTCCTGGGAGCCGTTGTAGGTGTTGGGTATGACCTCGCCACCGGAGAACCCTTCTTCGGTCACCTCGCTCCAGCGCACGCTGGGGCTCCACAGCGACTTCAGCCCGGCTCGGTCGACACCGGGGATGTAGAACACTTCGTCATGGACCTGGCGCAGGGTCTCCATGTAGTCCTTGTCGAAGATGTCGCCGTTGACCGCCTCCACCGAGATGCGCACGGTGTTGCCCAGGTTGGCCAGGTCGTTGCGGTGCGCCATCATCTGTTCGATGAACGGGTGCTGCAGCGGGATCATCTTCTCGAAACTGGTGGACGGGCGAATCTGCGTGGCCTGCCAGAACAGGAAAATGCTCACCAGCAGGCACAAGGCGATGACCACCGGGCGGTTGTTGAAGATCAGGCGCTCCAGCAACGTGGCCTTGTCCTGGTGATGCGGGTGCATGGTGATGCTCTCCCTGCTGGTCATGGCTGCACCTCCTGGTCGGCACCCTGGGCAGTGGCCAGGTGCACGCCACCCTGCCCTACCAGCAACAGGCCACCGTTGGCCAGGCCACTGACGCTGGCCAGGGCAATGCGGTCGGTGCGGTTGTAGACACTGAAGGTGTGGCCATCGTCGGTGCTGCGCAGCACGCTGCCGCCGTTGCCGACCAGTACCAGGCTGCCATCCTCGACAAGCGTAGCGCCTGCCAGGCCGAACTCGAGGTTGCCGCGTGCGGCCTTGAGCTCGATCGGCTGCCAGCTGTCGCCGAAGTCAGTGGAACGGAACAGGTTGCCGCGCAGGCCGTAGGCCAGCAGTGTATGGGGCTGTGCCGTGCCGATCACGCCGAACAGCGAGCCCGCGTAGGGGCCCTGGACCTTGGCCCAGGTCTGGCCGTGGTCGGTCGAGCGGAACATGCCGCCCTGCTCGCCGACGATGAACAGCCCGGCCTCGCGTACCAGGGCAATGCCGTTCAGGTGCAACTGGTCGGGGTTGTCCAGGCGCTCGGCCACGTCCTGCCAGTGCTGGCCGCCGTCGGTGGTTTCCAGCAAGGCGCCGTAGGCGCCCACGGCAAAGCCATGCTGGGCGTCGAGGAAGGCCACATCGAGCAGGGGGGCTTCGCGGGAAAGGTCTTCGAACTGCTTGCTCCAGGTGGCCCCGCCATCGTTGCTGGTAAGCACCTGTGCATCATGGCCGACCGCCCAGCCGTGCTTGTCGTCGAGGAAGAACACTGCGGTCAGCAGTTGTCGGGTGGGCACGCGGGCCTGGGTCCAGGTGCGGCCCTGGTCATCGGAAAACAGGATGTGGCCGCGATCACCTACCACCACCAGGCGCTTGCCGGCCTGGGCGGCGTCGATCAGCAGGCTCTGGCTGGCCTTGGCCGATTCGGTGGAATATTCCTCGGCCGGTGCGGCCTGGACAACCTCGGCCCAAACCCCCAGTGCCAGTGCCAGCATCGCGCTGGTTGCCAACGGCCAGGCACCACGCCTGTTCTGCTGCCCCATGACTGCCCCCTGTTGTGTTCTTGTTGGTGGGTCAATGCATTGCAGGTACTGCGAAAAGCCTGAGCTAGAGGCCTGCAATAACTTGACCGGATCGTAGCGGGGATGTTTGCGGGAAGACAACGGGCGGGGTGTTATGTTTTGTTATCGGCGTGTAGCCGGGGGCCGCTGTGCGGCCCATCGCGACACAAGGCCGCTCCTACAGGGACCGCGAACGCCGGATTGACGCGGCCCCCTGTAGGAGCGGCCTTGTGTCGCGATGGGCTGCAAAGCAGCCCCACCGGCCCTCAAGCCAGGCTCTTGCTCACAACCTCATACACATCACTGGACAGCTCACCAGAAGCCAGAATCCGCTCCAGCTCGCCCTTCATCAGGGCCTGACGCGCAGTGTCATACTTGCGCCAGCGGGTCAGCGGTGCCAGTTGCCGCGAGGCGATCTGCGGGTTCAGCGCATTCAGCTCGATCACCAGGTCGGCCAGGAAGCGATACCCCGAACCATCCGCGGCATGGAAGTTGACCAGGTTCTGCCCGGCAAAGGCGCCGATCAACGCACGTACCTTGTTCGGGTTCTTCAGGGTGAACGCCGGGTGCTGCATCAGCGCCTTGACCCGCGCCAGCCCGCCCGGCAGCGTGCTGGCGGCCTGCACGCTGAACCACTGGTCCATGACCAGCGGGTTGTCCTTGAAGTGCTCGGCAAAGGCCTCCAGGGCCTTGGCCCGCTCGGCCTCGTACGGCGAATTGACCAGTACCGCCAGCGCGGTCAGGCGCTCGGTCATGTTGTCGCACTGCTCGAACTGCTCCAGGGTCGCCTCGAGCACCTGCGGCTGGCCGCTGAGCATCAGGTAGGACAGGGCGATGTTCTGCAGGCTGCGACGGGCAAAATGCTCGGCCGAGGCCATGTAGGCGGTGTTGCGCGATACCTCACGGTTGGCCTGGTAGCGCGCCCACAGGGCGTCGAACAGCTGCTCGGCGATCTGCCGGCGGGCAAACTCGCGGGCAGCGTGAATGGCATCCACATCGGCGACCTGACTGATCTCGGTGAGGTAGGCCTCACCCGGCAGCGAGAGCATCTCGGCGACCATCGCCGGGTCTAGTGCCTGGTTGCCGAGTACGGTAGCCAGGGCGGTGATCAGGCGCTGGTCGAGTTGCAGCGCTTCGCCACGCTGATGCTGACCGATCAGCTCCTGCAGCACCTGCACCGACAGCTGCTGCCCGGCTTCCCAGCGGTTGAAGCCATCGCTGTCGTGCTGCATCAGGAACATCAGCTGGTCGCGGTCGTAGGGGAAGCTGAGCTTGACCGGCGCGCTGAAGCCGCGCAACAGCGAAGGCAGCGGCTTGGCCTGGATGCCGCGGAAGGTGAAGGTCTGCTCGGCTTCGGTCACCGCCAGCACGCGGCTGCTGCCTTGCGCGGCCGCTTCACCCGCCAGTTGCAACGGCAAGTCGTTGCCGGCGGCGTCCAGCAGGCCCAGTTCCACCGGGATCACGAACGGCAGCTTCTCCGCCTTGTCCGGGGTCGGCGGGCAGCTCTGGCGGAAGCTCAGGCTGTAGGTCTGCGCGGCAGCATCATAAGCCTCGCTGACGTCCAGGCGCGGGGTGCCGGCCTGGTTGTACCAGCGCTTGAACTGGGTGAAGTCGACGCCGTTGGCGTCTTCCATGGCCTTGATGAAATCGTCGGTAGTTACCGCCTGGCCATCGTGGCGTTCGAAGTACAGGTCACTGCCCTTGCGGAAGCCATCGGCACCCAGCAGGGTACGAACCATGCGCACCACTTCGGCGCCCTTCTCGTACACGGTCAGGGTGTAGAAGTTGGAGATCTCGATGAAGCTGTCTGGGCGTACCGGGTGGGCCATGGGGCCAGCGTCTTCGGCGAACTGGTGAGTACGCAGGTAGGCGACGTCTTCGATGCGCTTGACCGTTCGCGAGTTCATGTCGGCGCTGAACTCGGCATCGCGGAACACCGTGAAGCCTTCCTTGAGCGACAGCTGGAACCAGTCACGGCAGGTGACGCGGTTGCCCGACCAGTTGTGGAAGTACTCGTGGGCCACCACGCCTTCGACGCGCTGGTGGGCAGCATCGGTGGCGGTTTCGGCACGCGCCAGCACGCAGCTGGAGTTGAAGATGTTGAGGCCCTTGTTTTCCATGGCGCCCATGTTGAAGTCGTTGACCGCGACGATCATGAAGATGTCCAGGTCGTACTCCCGGCCGTAGACTTCCTCGTCCCAGCGCATCGACTTCTTCAGGCTGACCATGGCGTGCTCGCACTTGTCGATGTTCTCGGGCTCGACATAGATGCGCAGGGTCACGTCGCGGCCGGACTGGCGGGTGAAGCTGTCCTCGACACACCACAGGTCACCGGCCACCAGGGCGAACAGGTAGGCCGGCTTCATGAACGGGTCTTCCCAGGTCGCCCAGTGGCGGCCGTCTTCCGCTGGCCCGCTGCCGGTCGGGTTGCCGTTCGACAGCAATACCGGGTAGCGGTGCTGCTCGGCGATCACCGTGGTGGTGAAGGTGCTCATCACATCCGGGCGGTCGAGGTAGTAGGTGATCTTGCGGAAGCCCTCGGCCTCGCACTGGGTGCAGAACATCTTGCCCGACTTGTACAGGCCTTCCAGCGCAGTGTTGCGCTCGGGGTGAATCTTGACGCTGGTATCGAGGGTGAAGCGCTCGGCCTGGGGCTGCACGGTCAGGCTGTCGGCATCCAGCCGGTAGGCATCCGCACCCAGCTCCTGGTCGTCCAGCGAAACGCGCAGCAGTTCCAGCTGCTGGCCGTCGAGTACCAGTGGCGGCAAGCCGGCACCGCGTGCCGGGTTGCGGCGCATGACCAGTTGCGCGTGGACCAGGGTGTGGTCCTCGAACAGCTCGAAGGTCAGGTGCGTCTCGTCGATCAGGTACTCGGGCGCCTGGTAATCCTTGAGGTAGATCACTTGCGGTTGTTCGGTACGCATGTGCAGGTCCTTTTTACTGGAGCACGGCCAACTGGTAGGCCGTGTACTTGCGAATGTTGATCACACCGGTGTCGAAGATCAGGTACTGGCCCTTGATGCCCAGCAGCGTGCCTTCGGCCACCGGGTCCTTGTCGAGGTTGAAGCTGACGATTTTCTTCGGGTAGGCCTCGACCGGGTATTTGATCTGCACCACGTCGGCATCGGTCAGTGGCTGGATCGCCTGCAGGCCGAAGCGCCCCTGCAGCTCGCGCAGGCCATCGGCGCAGGCGTCGAAGACCTGCTCACGAATGGCGACCAGGTCGAGCTCCTCGGCATCGCCCTTGAGCAGGGTGCGCCAGTTGGTGCGGTCCGGCACCTGGCTGCGCAGCAAATCTTCGACCAGGCCGGACTGCTGGCGGCTGGCCACGCGCAGGATCGGCAGGGCCTGGCTGGCCCCCTGGTCGAGCCAGCGGGTAGGCAACTGGGTGGCACGGGTGATGCCGACCTTGATCCCCGACGAGTTGGCCAGGTAGACCACATGGTCGGTCATGCAGAACTGTTCGCCCCACGACGGTTCGCGGCAGGTGCCGGCGTCGTAGTGGCATTTTTCCGGGGCCATGATGCACACGTCGCACTGGGCCAGCCGGGTCATGCACGGGTAGCAGTAGCCCTGGCTGAAACTGGTCTTGGTGCGTTTGCCGCAATGGCTGCAGTGAATGGCGCCAAGGTATTCCAGGCGCAGGTGCTGGCCGATCAGCGGGTTGACCGGCACCTGGGTGTCACCCAGGCGGAAGCTGTATTGCACCACCGGCGCCTGCAGGCTGACCGCCATCTTGCTCAACGAGCCACGTGCGAGTTCGATCAATGTAGCGAGTCCGACTTGAACAGAATGTTGGCAATCGGTGCCGACTTCGACGCGCATTCCTGCGGGCCCATGTAACCGGTGCGCTGGTCTTCGGGCAGGTTTTTCATCTCCCAGGCGATGACCGCCTGCAGCGACAGCTCCTTCTGCTCGGCGGTGAGCTTGCGGCCATCGGACCATTTGCCGATTTCCACCGCCAGTTTCAGGCTCTGGTAGATCTCGGGTGTGATGTTTTCGATCATTTGCGCGAAAGTGGACATAGTGTCTCCTGATTCAAGCCGACAGTTTACGCCTGGCCAGCGCCCCGCCCAAGAGCCCGGTCAGGCATCCGATGAGCAGCCCGCCGACATGCGCGGCATTGGCGATCTGGCCCAGGCCCAGGGTACCGACCACGCCGGTCAGGCACACCACCAGCCAGATCAGCATCATGGCCAGCACGCCCTTGGGCAGGTTGAAGTAACGGTTGGGCGCCAGCCACTGGTACAACCAGATGTGCCCGAGCAGGCCGTACAGCACACCGGACAACCCGCCGAACAGGCTCGGCCCGCTGGTGTAGTGCTGGGCCAGGTTGGACACCAGGCTGAACAGCACGGTCAGGCCCAGCAGCGCCCAGGGGCCCTGGCGCAGTTCGATGCGTTTGCCCAGTTCCCAGTACCACAGGCTGTTCATCGCCAGGTGCAGCACGCCGAAGTGCAGCAGCATCGGCGAGACCAGGCGCCACCACTGGCCTTGTTCCAGGCTTTGCGCCAGCGGGCTGAAGTACAGGTAGTCGCCCTGCACGCGGAAGTCGAGGAAGGTGAACCAGCTGATGGTGGTGAAGTTGTCGCCCAGGCCGGTGAGGCCGGCGACGATGAAGCACAGCAGCAGCGTGACGGTGGTGATCTTGCAGGCGCGGGCCTGTTCCGCCAGGGACGACCCTTTCGCGGGCTCGCCCGCTCCCACAGGATCGGTGGTGGCCGGCAGGTCGGCGTTGCCGTCGGGGTAGCGCTGGTAGAGTTCGCGAACGTCTGCGGCCAGGGTGTCGGGGGCCCAGAGCACCTGGACCTCACCCTCCTCGCTGACCCGGTGCGGCACCTGCAGGCGCTGCAGCAGCTGGACGAAGCCGCTGAGGTCGACCGACAGCGGCAGGCGCATCACTTCGATAATGTTCATTGGCTGGCCTGTGGGCGGTCGACATCGACCCAAACGAACTTGTGCGGGTCGATGCGGGTTTCATCATCCAGCCGGTAGGCGGCCAGCTTGCCGTAGAGCACGGCGCTGTAGTCCAGGCAGGCGAGGTTGGCACGGATCGGTGCCGGGCGGCCACTGCGCCAGTAATGGCCGACGAACAGCATGGGCTCGTCTTCGGCATAGCGCAGCAAGGCGTTCTTCTGGCTGTGGCTGAGTGGGGTATTGGCCACTTCCGCTGGCAGGGCGTCAGGCTGGAACACGATGTCGCCGTAGGTTTGCGGGTCTTCTTCCCAGAACTTGGTGCGGAAGAATGCCCGGGTCAGGCCGTCGCCGCCGGTCAGGGTCAGCCCGTCCGGCAGGCGCATGTCAGTACCGCGCAACAGCCGGTTGCACACGTTGGCCGCAAAGCTGCCGTTCACCGCCGACGCCTGGATGAAGTGCTGGTCGATGCAGCCGTCGGGGTATTGCTGGCGCAGCGGCTCGATCAGGCGTGGGTCCCAGCAGGCGTGCACCAGGCGGAAACGCCCGGCGTCGACGAACAGCGGCAGCTCGTAGAACCAGTTGACGAAGTCGTGCCAGTCCGCCGAGTGCTGGGCGAACTGGGTCAGGGTTTCGTCGATCAGCCGGGCATGTCGTGGCGTGTGCTCGCGCACATAGGCCTTGCCGCTGCCAGGCAGCGCCGGGGTCACCCAGCCCAGGGCGTTGTATTCGTGGTTGCCCATGATGCAGAACGCCTGGCCGGCCTCGACCATGTCATGGACGATATGCAGCGCCTCGCGAATGCGTGGCCCGCGGTCGACGATGTCGCCCAGGAACAGCGCCTGGCGCCACGGATGACGCCAGACGCCGGCCTGGCGCTTGTAACCGAGGGCGTCGAGCAGGCGTTCGAGGGTCAGCGCACAGCCATGCACATCGCCGATGATGTCGAAACTTCGCGCCGGATCGAGCATCAGTCGTCCCTGCCTCCCAGGCGGCTGCCCCAGCCGAGCTTGGTGCGACAGACCTCGTAGTAGTTGTGGTCCAGCGGATGGATCAGGCGCAGTTTCTGCGGTTTCTTGCTCACCGTGATGGTGTCGCCGGGGGCGCAGGTGAAGTGGTTCTGGCCGTCACAGGACACCTGCGGGTAGATCTGCAGGTCCTTGGACACCACGATCTTCAGCTCGCTATTGCCATCGACCACGATCGGCCGGCCCGACAGGGTGTGCGGGTACATCGGCACGATGACGATGGCGTCGAGCTTGGGGTGCATGATCGGCCCGCCAGCCGACAGCGCGTAGGCGGTGGAGCCGGTGGGCGTGGCGACGATCAGGCCGTCGGCCTTCTGGCTGCAGACGAACTGGCCATCGATGTAGATCTCGAACTCGATCATGCGCGTGGACTTGCCCGGGTGCAGCACCACGTCGTTCAGCGCGTCGCCCTGGCCGATGGCTTCGTTGTGGCGGCGCACCTCGGCCTGCAGCAGGAAGCGGTTTTCCACCAGGTAGTGGCCGTCGAGCACTTCGGCGACCTTGTCTTCCAGTTCGTCCGGGCGGATGTCGGTGAGGAAGCCCAGGTTGCCGCGGTTGATGCCGAGCACCGGAATGTTGTGCCGGGCCAGGGCGCGGGCGGCGCCCAGCAGGCTGCCATCGCCGCCGACCACGATGACCAGGTCGCAGACCTCGCCCAGCAGCTTGCGGGTGGAAGTTTGCAGGCCGTGGCCGGGCAACACTTCGGCGATGGTGTCCTCGAGGATCACGTGCAGGTGGCGCTCGAGGAGGAATTTTTTCAGTCGGCGAATGGTGTCGAGCACCTGCGAGCTGCCAAGGCGGCCGATGATACCGATATTGCGAAATTGCTCCATGGGGCTCCTGCGAGGCTCTGCGGCGGGTGACAATGCGCCGATTATGGGCGAAACCACCGGGCAGCGGCAAACCGGCTATGCTCGCAGGATGACGCCATTCGCCTTGCTCCACGACCTGCCCCGACAGTTGCGCCGACCCGCCGTGCGCGACCTGGCCTGGGCGCTGTTGTCGCCGCCGTTGCTCAGCGCCCCGCCCTGCCCCCAGCGCCACCCGCTGGCAGGCAGCCTGTGGGCAGACCAGCCGCAAGGCCTGGAACGCTGGTTGCGGGCCCTGGATGATGATGACCGGCCATTGCGCGAGTGGCTCGCGCAACTGGGCAGCCGGCGCCTGGGCCATTACTACGAACGCCTGTGGCAATTCGCCCTGGGTCAGGCGCCGGGCATCGAAGTGCTGGCGGCGAACCTGGCGATTCGCGACGGCGGGCGCACCTTGGGCGAGCTGGATGTGCTGCTGCGCGACCGCGACGGCGTGCACCACCTGGAACTGGCGATCAAGCTGTACCTGGGGCCGGAGCACGCCGGGCAGGACCCTGCCACCTGGCTGGGGCCGGGGTGCCATGACCGGCTGGGGACCAAGCTGGCGCACCTGGCGAGGCACCAGTTGCCCATGTCGCACAGTGCGCACAGTCGCGAAGTGCTGGCGCAGCTGGGCGTCGGCCAGGTGCACGCGCATGTGTGGCTGGGGGGTTATCTGTTCTACCCGTGGCCAGGCCAGGCCGAGCCACCGCAGGGCGCCAACCCGCAGCACCTGCGCGGGCGCTGGCTGCGGCGGCGCGACTGGGTACTGGCCGAGGGTGAGCGCTGGCAGCCGCTGCCGCGGCATGCCTGGCTGGCACCGGCGCGGGTCGAAGCGGCGGACTGCTGGGAGGTGGAGCAGTTTGCAGCATGGTTGCACCTGCTGCAGCGGCAGGCACCGGCGCAATTGCTGGTGCGCCTGGAACGCGAGGCTGACGGCGCCTGGCAGGAAGCGGAGCGGGTGTTTCTGGTGGCTGACAGCTGGCCGCTTGCGCCAGAGGCATGAACCGCTGGACCGGCCTCTTCGCGGGTAAACCCGCGCGCACAGGTGCCGCGACACCTTCAGCAGCAGTAAAGTTCCCGCGGGGGCGGGTTTACCCCGCGAAAAGACCCACGCAGGTGACACAATTTTCACAGACCCAGCGCAAAGATTCACTTCCCCATAACCTTTACAGTTGTACCTGAGCGCCAGCAAGAGCGCCTTCCCGACCCTGATGACGAGGACCGATCATGGTTTCAACCACCCCCGCGCGCCATTACGCGCGCCTGTCCATCGCCCTGCACTGGCTGATGCTGGTGCTACTGGCTGCTGTCTATGCCCTTATCGAATTCCGCGGCCTGTTCCCCAAGGACAGCGTCGAACGCAACTTGATGAAAGAGCTGCACTTCATGCTCGGGCTCAGCGTGTTCGTGCTGGTCTGGCTGCGCCTGGCCATCCGCCTGAGCAACCCGACACCACCGATCACGCCAAAGCCGCCGGCCTGGCAGACCGGGCTGGCGCACCTGGTGCACCTGGCGCTGTACCTGCTGATGATCGGCCTGCCGCTGGCCGGCTGGCTGATCCTCAGCGCCGCCGACAAACCGGTGCCGTTCTTCGGCCTGGAGCTGCCGCACCTGATCGGCCCCGACCCGGACCAGGCCAAGTTCATCAAGGGCTGGCATGAACGCGTCGGCAGCTGGGGCTACTGGTTGATCGGCATCCATGCCGTGGCCGGCCTGTACCATCACTATGTCAAGCGCGACAACACGCTGTTGCGCATGCTGCCTTACAAGTAACCGCGCCGGCCTTGCAGGCCGCCGGTGTGCACCACGATCAGGCGAGTGCCGGGCGCGAACAGCCCGGCCTCGACCTGTTGCCGCAGGGCCAGCAGCGCCTTGCCGGTATACAGGGCTTCCAGTGGCACGCCGGTGTGCCGCTCGCAGTCAGCGATGAACGCCAGCAGTTCATCATCGAACTTGCCGAAGCCGCCACGGCAGGCGTCGTGCAGCTGATAGCCCTGCGTCCCCGCCAGTTCCTTCACCGCCTGCTCCACGCCATGATCGCGGGGTACGGCCAGTGCGCCATGCACCATATGCCTCCCCTCCTCGGCCAGCACCAGGCCGGCCAGGGTCGTCCCGGTTCCAGCGGCCAGCCACCAGGCGTCATAGTCGGCCCAGCCGAGTGCGGCGAGTTGGGCGCGGGCCTGCAGCAGGATCAGGGCACAACCTTGCGCCCCCGCCAGCCCGCCACCACCCTCGGCAATACACTGCCAACCCGGATAGCGCGCCTGCCAGGGTTGCCAGAAACCGGGTTGGTTGCGCGCGCGGTAGCCGCCGTAGCCCAGCCAGTGCAGCTGCATGCCCAGCGCCTGCAGGTCACGTACGGTCGGCGTGTCCTGGGCGTGCCCGCGCAGCAGCCCGGCGGTGGCGAAACCGAAGCGTTTGCCGGCGGCGGCCAGCGCGTGCAAATGGTTGGAATGGTTGCCACCTAGGCTGATCAGCCCGGGAGCTTTGCTGGCCATGGCGTGCTGCAAGTGATGGCGCAGCTTGAACCATTTGTTGCCGCTGATCAGCGGGTCGATCAGGTCCAGGCGCAGGATGGCGGCTTCGACCCTGGCGTTTTCCAGCCAGGGCAGGTTCAGTGGGTGCAGGGGGGCTTGGGCTAGGTCGAGGGGCATGCAGCGAGTTTACCAGTGAACTCGGGGGGCGCTGCGCGCCTCTTTCGCGACACAAGGCCGCTCCTACAGCGATTTGCACAACCCCGGGCCCCTGTAGGAGCGGCCTTGTGTCGCGAAAGGGCCGCAACGCGGCCCCCGGCAAATTCAGAGCTCGGCCGCCAACCTCGAACCTTGATTGATTGCCCGCTTGGCATCCAGCTCCGCCGCCACATCCGCACCGCCAATCAGGTGCACCGACTGCCCCGCCGCCACCAGCCCGTCCTGCAGCTCGCGCAACGGCTCCTGGCCGGCACAGATCACCACGTTGTCCACCGCCAACACCTGCGGTTCACCACCCGCCACGCGAATGTGCAGGCCGGCATCGTCGATGCCCAGATACTCGACACTGTTGAGCATCTGCACCTGCTTGTTCTTCAGCCCGGTGCGGTGAATCCAGCCGGTGGTCTTGCCCAGGCCGTCGCCCACCTTGGATTTCTTGCGCTGCAACAGGTATACCTGCCGCGCCGGGGCATGGGGCTCGGCCTTGACCCCGGCGACGCCACCGCGTGCTTCCAGCTGGGAATCGATGCCCCATTCCTTCCAGAACGCTTCGCGGTCCTGGCTGCTGGCCACACCTTGATGCACCAGGTATTCGGAAACGTCGAAGCCGATACCTCCCGCGCCAATCACCGCGACAGCCTTGCCGACCGGTTTGCGTTCAAGCAGCACATCCAGGTAGCTGAGCACCTTGGCATGCTCGACACCCGGGATGGCCGGCATGCGCGGGGCAATACCGGTGGCCAGGATGATCTCGTCGTAGCCTCCGGCGACCAGGCCCTGCACATCCACGCGGGTGTTCAGGCGCAGGTCCACGCCTGAGCTTTTCACCTTGTTGCGGAAATAACGCAGGGTTTCATGAAATTCTTCCTTGCCCGGCACCCGCTTGGCCACATTGAACTGCCCGCCGATCTCGCTGGCGGCATCGAACAGGGTCACCGCGTGGCCGCGCTCGGCTGCCACCGTCGCAGCGGCCAGGCCGGCCGGGCCAGCACCAACCACGGCAATGCGCTTCACCGCGCGCACCGGCAGGTAGTTGAGTTCGGTCTCGTGGCAGGCACGCGGGTTGACCAGGCAGCTGGTCAGCTTGCCGCCGAAGGTATGGTCCAGGCAGGCCTGGTTGCAGCCGATGCAGGTATTGATTTCGTCGCTGCGCCCGGCGGCGGCCTTGTTGACGAAGTCCGGGTCGGCCAGGAACGGCCGGGCCATCGAGACCATGTCGGCATCACCCGCGGCCAGCACCGCCTCGGCCACTTCCGGGGTGTTGATGCGGTTGGTGGTGATCAGCGGAATGCCGACCACGCCCCGCAGCTTGGCGGTAACCTTGCTGAACGCCGCGCGCGGTACCTTGGTGGCGATGGTCGGGATGCGCGCCTCGTGCCAGCCGATACCGGTGTTGATCAGGGTCGCGCCGGCCTGCTCGATGGCCTTGGCCAACAGCTCGATCTCGTCCCAGCTGCTGCCGCCCTCGACCAGGTCGAGCATCGACAGGCGGAAGATGATGATGAAGTTCGGCCCTACCGCGGCACGCACCCGGCTGACGATTTCCACGGCCAGGCGCATGCGGTTCTCATAGCTGCCGCCCCAACGGTCGGTGCGCTGATTGGTGTGGGCGGCGAGGAACTGGTTGATGAAATAGCCTTCCGAACCCATGATCTCGACGCCATCGTAGCCGGCCCGCTGGGCGAGTGCGGCGCAATTGACGAAGTCGGCGATCTGCTTCTCGATCCCTGCTTCGTCAAGCTCCCTGGGCTTGAACGGGTTGATCGGCGCCTGGATCGCGCTGGGTGCGACCTGCCGCGGGCTGTAGGCATAACGCCCGGCATGCAGGATCTGCAGGCAGATCTTGCCGCCGGCGGCGTGTACCGCCTCGGTGACGATGCGGTGCTTGTCGGCTTCTTCCTCGGTGCTGAGCTTGGCCGCGCCGGAATACACCCCGCCTTCATCGTTGGGCGCGATGCCACCCGTGACCATCAGCCCAACGCCGCCCCGGGCGCGTTCGGCAAAGTACGCGGCCATGCGCTCGAAGCCGCCAGGGCGCTCTTCCAGGCCGGTGTGCATCGAGCCCATCAGGGTGCGGTTGCGCAAGGTGGTGAAGCCCAGGTCCAGCGGGGCAAGCAGGTGCGGGTAGCGGTCGGCGGCCATGGAAAGGTCCCCAATTGGCGTGATCACGGGATGCGGGCGCCTCACCAGCCGATGGGCCCCCGTCGTTTGTCTGCCTGCGACAGTAAACAGCCGTTTGAACCGGCTCAATGATCGAAACTGACAAGTTGATGATCCTGGTGCACAGCTAAGATCTCGGCATACGCGAACGCATCCGCTACAAGAAAACTCCCACCTCCCCGTCCGCTCGGCCGTCCACCAAAGCCTGGATCTCTGCAAAGACATCTGAAGCCAGGCTGGCCGGGACGCCCCAATAATCGAAGATCCCACCCTCATCTCGATTCTGGCCACAGGTCACAAAAACGCCGGTCCCAAACTTCTGCTTCAGGCGCATTGCCAACCAGCCCACGAAACCGCTGTTGTCGGCGCCTTGCGGAAAATGGAATCGGAAAACACCGAACAGCTCTTGCTCGACATCACCACAGGGGACCAGTTGACTCCATACCTGGTCATCCCGTACGAGCGCCAGCGCATCGCGGCAGGCAGCATCAGGAAACGATGAAAACGGAAACTCCAAAAAGGTGTAAGAGCCAGGGAAGAATCGCACATGGGCTTGGGTAATGACGCGCAACAAGCGGCGCTCCGTATCTTCGACCGTTTCATGGGAAATGTTCACCATTCCAGACTCTCCGTTCAGTAAAGCGCGCAGCGCTTCTATTGATTGACCGCAGAGATGCTAAGCAGGAAGATCTTCAAGATAAATGCTCGAATTCAAACAACATTAACAACTAAAGATTGAGGATATGGACAAGCTTAAAAGCATGGCGGCGTTCGTAGCAGCAGCTGAGTCAGACTCCTTCTCGGCAGCCGCCTCCGTGTTAGGCGTGACGCCGCAGCTGATTGCCAAACAGGTCAGCAATCTGGAATCTCAGCTAGGCCTTAAACTGATCACCCGCACCACTCGCCGACAAAGCCTGACCGCCGTGGGCAGGGACTATTACTTGCGCTGCAAGGCTATCCTGAGCGACGTTGAAGACGCCGATGAGCTGGCGCAGTCAGCAAGCTCGACACCGCGCGGAAAAATCCGCATCAGCGCGCCCTATAATTACGGCTCTCATCGACTCATCCCGTTCCTGACCCAATACCTGACGCGATACCCGGAAACGGAAATCGAGTTGGAGTTGACCGACAGGTTCGTGAATATCGTAGAAGAGGGATTCGAAGTCGTGTTTCGGTTGGGCAAACCCCAACTGGGCGACAGCGCGGCATTGGTGCAACGCGGCTTGAGGCCTTTCAGGATGTTTGCTTGCGCATCTCCCGCTTATCTGGCACGCAAAGGCACCCCGCTCCATCCCGAACAACTCGTGGACCATGATTGCCTGGGCTATCTGTTCTCCGATCGCATGACGGACAGAGTCTGGCGATTTACCAAAAACAGGCAGACGTTCACGGTCCCCATTACGAGTCGACTGAACGTCAATAACACCCTGGCCAAGGTGAACGCCGCATTAGCGGATTTCGGCATCACGCTGTGCGTCGAGGACGTACTGATGCCTTACGTGCAACGGGGCGAACTGGTCGTACTCTTCGAGGAATTCGAAGGGCCCACGTATCCTGTCAATCTGATCTACCCCTTGGACCGTCGCCCCTCCGCAAAGCTCAGGCACTTCATAGACGAAGTTGTGGCTGCATTGGGTTCGCCGCAGGCTTGACGGAACAGGGTTGGTTGCGGATGACCGCTAACGACCCAAAGCTGACGTTCAGCAGGGTAAACGCTGTCCTATCGTGAATGGCATCTTCAAGGCGCTTGCGATCCCAGCTAGAGTTTTTATGAATTGTTCAGAAACGACGAGCGGTGGTTCTTTAATCATGTAAAGCAGGTGTTCGAACGCTACTCCAGTCAGAACGATTTCAGCGCCATTCTGCAAACCTGCCTGAGCAAATACATGGCCCTCTGGTACAGGACCGAGTTGTTCGTATGCAATCGACATCTGCGTCGAGATTTCCTTAAGTGCCTCAACGAAAGCGGCCCTCACGTCGTTGTTAAGTGGGCTCATGACAGTCATTCCTCAGATTGTGGTGACCTATGTGCCGTGAATCATTCGATCAGGTCAGACGTCCAGCCAGACCCAGGCGGGGTTGCATGCGTTATTGGCCGACCGTATAGCCATCCTTGTGTCTCTCTTCATCGCACTACTGGTAGTAGAACGTCTGCTCCTGTCTCGTCGCAGCCCTTCGTGTATTGTCTCTGCTCTCGATCAGGCGGCAGTTATCGACGCATCACTTAGGGACAAGATCCACCAGGAGCGGTTTTATCAAGGTTGACTCCATGGCCGTGAGTGCCTCATGGGCAGCTGCTCTTACTGTTTGCCATGCGCCATGCTCGAAGATGCCTCTGTCGTGGCAGGGCATCTCAAGCGTCTTCAAAGTGCAGCAGGCAGCCCAGAGACTCTCGAGAGGGGTTCGGATGTCATCCGGCAAGGCATCGCCGCAGGTACTGAGCAAATCGTGGATCGGCAGCACCTTCGATGACCAGGCTTCGCAGACTGGACAGTCAGGGATGATCTGTTGTTGTTGCTTCGCTTGCATCGCGAGAAATTCAACGGCAACCATGGCGTGATCCACAGCAGCAATGCGTTCGTGCTGCTCCTCTCCATACCAATGGCAAATCAGGCATGAGAATCCCGTCACCTTTTTCAATTCCCTCGTAAGTGCATAGCCAGCAGGTGATTGCCTACGCTGCTGGCCGTCAGTATACCCCGCCAAATGCCTGCTCTGGGTCGGTTAGCGACCGTACACCGTATCGAGTTCACCCTTGTTCTCCCTAACGCGGAGGACAACCCATGAAAACCGCTGCTACCTACCCCCATCGGCCATGGAACAAGGGAAAGCTAGTCGGGCAAAAGCCCCGCTCTGACTGAGAGATATCTGGGCCATCCGGGTAAGGCTCCAGATCGCAGAGAAATCTAGGGATCTGGCGTTGTTCAACTTTGCCATCGACAGCAAGCTGCGAGCCAGCGACTTAACCAAGCTTCGTGTGCGGGACGTAGCCCATGGAGAGCATGTTTCGTCACGAGCGATCGTGATACAGCAGAAAACTCAGCATCCAGTGCAATTTGAAATCACCGAGCAAACCCGTATGGCTTTGGAAGCCTGGACGCATCAGGCTCACCTCCTTAGCGAGGACTGTCTGTTTGAGTCGGCTACACGGTTCAGATCATCTCTCCACCAGGCAATACGCTCGAATAGTGAAAGCCTGGGTGACAGCCATTGGCCTTGATCCAACAATGTACGGCACCCACACGCTGCGGCGAACGAAGGCCTCATTCATCTATCGCAGGACCAAGAATCTAAGGGCAGTCCAACTCCTGCTTGGCCATACGAAGCTTGAAAGCACCGTCAGATATCTGGGGGATTGAGGTCGACGATGCCTTGGAGATGGCAGAGCAGACGGAGGTCTGACCATCCAAAAGCGACGGTCGAGGGCAGACCGTCGCTATCCAACCCATAGCAGCCCGTCGCGGCAGTTAAAAAGCGTCTCAGCGGACAGTCGTCGGTGCCCTCTGCACTTGCGTGAGTCACGCCCAATGTGTGTAATCGTGACCATATCGAAGTAAGGAACAAGGCATGCACCGCAACACCATAACTTTTCAGGATGCGATTCGCTCTGGAGGCGCATCGAACGGTTGTACCAGCGTTGAGCGTTATTTTGCCGACTTTAGAATCGACGAGCGTTCTCTATTGGAAATTTTAGTAAGCGCTGACGGTGGGCACTCTGACTATATGAGTGGTTTCGTATCGGGATATCCAGAACAAAATCTTCTCTTTGCCAATAGCCTGATCCGAAGCGGCCTGCCCGAGACAAGGTCCAATCGGGTAATCATCTACATTTGCCCTGAATGTGGAGACATCGGCTGCGGAGCATACTCAGTGCACATTCGCAGTTCTGGTGACGAGATCATCTGGGAGGAGTTCGCTTACGAAAACGGATATGAAGAGCCTCGCATAATCCTTGATGTTGGCCCTTTTTTATTCGGCTCTGCCTCCTATGAGCGCGCCGTTAAAGCCGCGTCTGAGATTTGATTTGGCCGTGTTAGGAAGCTGCCCCTTGGTCTTACGTACCCGATCTTGGGCGAGGCGACCACTTGCGAATGGCTACCTGAATCCCCCCTAGTTTCGTATACGCCTTCAAGCCTCTAGGATAGTCTGTTCACTCGAGGCCGGTCGCTTCTGGCCGCTTGCTGCCCTCGGCGATGGCAGCTAAGGGTCGAGTGTGGTCGCTCGCACAGACAGCAACCCGCGTTAGTCCCAGTCCATTTTGATGCTCTCTTGTTTCCTGAACGCATCCAGCACACTCTCGAAACGGGAGCGCTCGAAAGTCAGGCTCGGTATTGAGTCATACCAATCAACGGCAGGGCATTGCAAAGTGATTAAATCCCTCAGCAAACCAAATCGGCGCCACTGGACATGGTGCTCATCGGCGTGCTGCTCAGCAACAATGACGGTACATGTCAGGTCCAAGTCATCAGAGCAAACAAGCAGGGGGACCAAAGTCTCCCAGCCCGGCGCTGTGGAATAGGTCCGATCCCATACCAAATAGGTGTCGTCATCGTCGCTCAAGCCTGAATGCGCTGATACGAGGTGTAACTCAGCTTCCCGATTGTGCTGAGGTAGCCAAACCTCCAAAGGTACTCCGTCAACGGCAAACGTCGGGTAGAAGCCGAGACTGTACTTGGATTTGTGGCTTGTGATGGATAGCAAATTACTCATTCCAGCTCTCGAATCCCTGAAGTCTGTAGAGCTTACTTTTGCCAGGTGCGCATGTCTGCTTTTGGCTGATAGTGGCCCTCCGCGTGAAGGGCTGCTTAGGGTCGAAAGCTGCCTCTCGCGGACGGCAGCAATCGGCCAAATGCGTCGTTCCGTATTTATGACGTTAAGAGCGGTTCAGGGTTCTGGCACCTGAACAGTCCAATCAATAGGTTCACAAGGAAGGGTCTAGGCATTCTTTGCCATGCTCAAACGATGCCGAATTGGAGTTCTATGTGATTATCTAGTGAATCTGGTCCCTGCCAGTTGTGATAGACCTCTCGGCTTTCGTCGGTTAGTCTACAGCCGGCTGCACGAGCCCCTTCGAAGAGCTTCGCATAACCATGGGAAAAGAGGTCACTGAGGGGCCCTCGGTAATCTTCATAGATGCAATGTAACGCCGGTAGCAGTTGATAGCGAACCCCTTCGATCTGCTCTTCGAAGTCACCCTCCACTGGCAGGCAGAATTCTATCCGAAAACGGTCGTTGGAATTGTTAGGCATCTTGTGGGAAACGAAAATCCATGGACCGACGACCTCAAGCCCCAGATCTTCGGCCGCGCTAATAATCTCCGCACAACATACTGACGCTTGGTCAGCAATTTCCGAGATGGATAGCTCGCGTCCGATGAAAAGTACCCGCTGAGAGGCGATGCTTTTCTCCTTCATCTATAACTCCTGTTTGTCAGGCACCCGTTGGGGATGGCTCTGCGAAGTTGCAGGGGCGACACGGCGCCCCTGCCTTTGATCACGTAGACATCCGTCGCATGATCAACTCGCCATCAATGACTTCACCGGTCTCGACAAAGCCTTCAGAAGCATAGAGACGTCGCGCGCCGATGTTCTCGGGGTCAACACCAAGGGCGACGCCAGGTCCTCCAGGCAAGGTGTGGAGATGTGCCATGAGCGCTCGTAGGGCAGCACGCCCGTAACCGCGGCCCTGGTGGTTGCGGTCAATCATCAGGCGGTAGATCCAGCGGCTGTTCTCATCCGGATCGAGGGCGTGCATCAGGAAACCGACTAGCTCACCAGTCTGCATGGCCCGTATGGCCAACGGCTCACACCACGGGCTATCGGCAGCCTGTTCCAGCGATTCGGCATTGCTGGCAATAAAATCACTTTGGTCGTCGCGTACCCGTAGGGCGCGGCAGAGTGCTTCTTCCTCTGGCGAGCTGAGGCTAACAAGAAACACCGGTGGGCAAAGATTGGACATGTTTGATTCTCCGCGGGGCAAAAGGGGCCCCTTCAGGATTTCGTTGACGGTTTATTAGCAGACACATCATTGAAAACCGGGTCATAGGGCACCTCCTTGTTTCGCGGATGGAAAAACATTTCGGCTGATCCTGCCGAGCGATCGCATACTAATAGGCAGCTCGTGAATCACGCAAGGACTACATCGCGTGCTGAACACAGTCCAAACGCAAAACTGCTCGCCCCCTAGGCTCTGTGTGAAAAGCCTTGATACTCGGTGATGCTGCGTTGAAAACAGCCTCGGAATGCTCATTTACAACCCGTAAACTCCGCTTCCTCGGCTGTTTTCGCCTTGCCTGACCTTCGTCTCAAGACTTTTCACACAGAACCTAGCAACCATTTACCGAGAGCGACTTACAACCTGCCGACTAATTCAGCCAGGACGGTTACCCTGGAGGCATTTGCGCAGAAGCGACGCAAAGCCTGACTGCAATCCCTAACCGTGCAACAAAGATTGCAAAACTGGGCCATACCCTGTCCTTGATTGCCTTGATGGCCATTTCATTCTTGCTGAGCGCCGAAGAAGCCAAGCATCGGCGCCAGAACACTCGGTGTCTGCGCACCGAATACCACCATACCGTTGATGCGCAAAGACGGAATCACACGCCCCGCCCACTTCGCAGCCGTGGCTTCGGTGGCCTGCAATTCCTCACTGAACGTGCCGCTGTGCATGAATTGCACGACTTCGCTCAAAGCTACTCGCTCTCGCAGCAGCAGCTGTTTCAGGACTGCCGGATCGCCGATGTCCTGGCCATGGCAATACAAGGCTTCGAAGACACTTTCCACAAAGTGATGAGCGGGTTTCCCGCTACGCTGCAGCCACAGTACAGCGGCAAGCGCGGGGCGCGTGTCGGGCAGGCGGACGATCTGGCTGAACGCCGGTTCAATGCCAAGCTGGCGCATTTCCGCAGCCACCAGGGACTGCTGTATCAGCGCCTGGGTGCCAAAGCGACGTTCGAGAAAGTCGTGGTAGGCCATGCCAGCGGCGGCACGGCTCAATGGCGAGCGGCACGGCTGAAAGGTGACGCTCAGTGGTTGCCCGGCCTGGCTCATCGCGAGCGCAAGGCGGCGCAGCGCTACCCAGCTCCAAGGGTCAAGAAAGTCGAACGCCAGGAGCGGGGGAATATGCATGGTCCAGGCCCTGAGTAAGGTGGTTCAGCCCAGCGTACGGCGTCAGCTGCACAGGCAGAAGCCACACAGCACGCAATAGAGCGTTGCGCAATGTCGCTAGGCAACACTGACCAGCTGTTTCATGAAATGCGCAAAGGCCCTGATACGCGTCGAGGCGCGATTGATCGGCAGGTAGACGATATTGATCGAGGCGTTGACTGACACCGGGTTCACTTCATATTCAGGCAGCAAGCGGGTGAGCCGCCCCTGTTGCACATCCTCGGCAACCAGCCAGTCGGCCAGCAGCGCAACGCCCTGCCCGGCGACCGCCGCCTGCCTGAGAATGTCGGCATTGTTGCTCTGCATCCGGCCCTGCACCGCGACGGGTACCGTCTCGTCAGCCACCTCGAACAGCCAGTCGCGCATTGGCCCGCCGTAATCGAAGCGCATGCAGGAATGCTGGGTGAGTTCGCTCGGTTGCGTCGGCGCACCGTGTCGCTCCAGGTAGGCCGGGCTGGCCACCAGCCAACGCTGGAAATGACCGATGGTGGTGCAGATCACGTCCTCGCTGGAGACGGTCGACCCCAGGCGCACGGTCAGGTCGATACGGTCCTTGTAAAGGTCCACGCGCTCGTCGCTGAGGTTGAGGCTGACCTCCAGCTCTGGATGGCTCGCCAGAAACCGACCAAGGTGGGGAGAGATCAAGCGTCGGCCGAACTCCACCGGCACGCTGACCCGCAGCTTGCCTTTCGCTTCGCTGCCCCTGTCGGTGACCATGCCATCGGCTGCAGCGAGCGCATCGAGAATGCCCACCGCGTTGTCGAAATAGGCTTGGCCCAGGTCGGTCAGGCGGTTCTGGCGGGTGCTGCGGGTAATGAGTGTGGTGCCCAGTTCGGCCTCCAATGCTGCAACCTGCCGCGCCACGGACGATGTTGCCACGCCAAGCTTGCGGGCTGCGGCGGAGTAGCCACCGCAACGTACCGTTTCTACGAACATGCTCAAGGCGAGAAACTTGTCCATTGACCGACCCTGTCGAAGATATCCATGAGGGAAGCTGGTGGCATCACCAGTCGAGGTTGCATCAGCCTGCAGCATAGCCACCTGCCCGGCCTCGAGATTGAACAGGCGTGCTATCGAACACGCGCTGCCAGCCTTGCGTAATGAGCAAAGCTGCCTTGCGCGAGCGACCCATACCCGCACAAGCCGTGCTCCTTTAGGCTCGCCCTGAACTGATCGGCATCCGGCAATACCGGGAGTTGCTGGTTGCCAAGGGCGGAGAACGAGGTGGGTATCGATGTCACGTAGGAAGCGTTGGGCATTGGCAGCTATTGCGCTGGGCGTGGGTGGGCTAGCCGCAGCGTTCGGGTTGATGTGGCGACCGGCAATCGATCCGATCGAGCGGCCCATGGCATTCGAACCCGCACAGATCGCACGCGGTGCCCAGGTCGTCACCGCCGGCGACTGCGCGGTCTGCCATACGCGCCCTGGCGGCAAGTACCTGGCAGGCGGCCTGCCACTGGTGACGCCGTTTGGCACGCTGTACAGCACCAACATCACCCCTGACGCGCAGACCGGTATCGGCAGCTGGCCACTCGAAGCATTCCAGCGCGCCATGCGCGACGGGATTTCCCGCGATGGGCATTTCCTCTACCCAGCCTTCCCATACACGCATTACCGGCTGCTCGACGATCAGGACCTGGCGGACGCCTATGCCTACCTGATGAGCGGGCCTCCGGTGTACCAGCCGGCAACCCCCAACCGCATGAAGTTCCCGATGAACCTGCGCCCGCTGGTCGCGGGCTGGAACCTGCTGTTTCTGCATTCAGCGCCGTTCGTGCCGACCGCGCAGGCGTCGCCGCAGTGGAACCGTGGCCGCTACCTGGTCGAAGGCGCGGGCCACTGCGGCGGATGCCATACCCCTTTGAACCTGCTCGGTGCCGAGAAAACGGGCCAGGCGCTTGCCGGTGGCGTGGTTGACGGCTGGGCGGCCCCTTCCCTGCTCGGCCTGGCCAGCCGCGAAACGCCCTGGACCCAAGCCCAGCTGGTGGATTACCTGCAAGCCAAGGTCGTCGACGGCCATGGCACCGCGGCCGGCCCCATGCGCCCGGTCAGCCAGGAACTCGCGCGGCTGCCTCGGAGCGACGTCGAAGCCATGGCGGAATATCTGCTCAGTTTGCCGGCCTCCCCCCACCAACCCGCCACGCTCGAAACAAAGGCTGTGGCCTCGGCCGAATCGTCCAGCCTCGGGGGTGATCTGTTCCAGGCCGCCTGCGCAGGCTGCCACGGTGCAGCCGCACCGATGCGCAGTATCGACGGCCGGCCAGCGCTGACGGCGACGTCCTCGGTGCAAGCCCCTGCGCCACGCAACTTCATCAAGACGGTACTGGAAGGCATTGCCTCCACACCCGGTGAGCCCGGCCCGGCGATGCCGCCCTTCGCGGCCAGCCTGAACGACCAGCAGCTCGCCGCCCTGGCGGCCTTCGTCCGTGGCCAAGCCGCCCCAGATCGGCCGTGGCCGGATTTGCATTCGACTATTCAGGCTCTGCGCGAGGAGACCCCATGAGCAACGTGAACCTTACAGTCAACGGCAAGCTGCACAGCCTGGATATCGACCCGGACATGCCGCTGCTCTATGCCTTGCGCAACCACCTGGAACTCAACGGCGCCAAGTATGGCTGCGGGCTGGGCCAGTGTGGCGCGTGCACCGTCATCGTCGACGACCAGCCGGTATTCGCCTGCGTGACCCCGTGTGCTGGCATGCAAGGCCGCCACGTGCGCACCGTCGAGAGCCTGGGCACGCCTGAACGGCCAGGCCCGCTGCAACAAGCCTTCATCGATACCCAGGCCGCGCAGTGTGGCTACTGCATCGCCGGGATGATCATGCGCGCCCAAGCCTTGCTGGAGCAGAATCCGCGGCCCGACGCAGCCACCATCCGCGCGCACATGGCCACCAACCTGTGTCGCTGCGGCACGCATCTGCGAATCATCGAAGCGATCACCCGCGTCGTCGAAAACGGTGGCCTGCATGTCGTCCACAACTGAATTCGGTCGCCGCGCGTTCCTGCAGGGCGGCAGCCTGCTGATGGCATTCGCGCTGATGCCGGCCGCCCGCAAGGCGCTGGCCGATACCGAGGTGGATACCCTCGGTACTGTCGTGCTCGCCCCGGATCTGCCCGGCAGCTTGCGCACCAACCCTTACCTCGACGCGTGGATCAAGGTCGGCGTCGAAGGCATCACCGTGTATACCGGGAAAGTGGAGTTGGGCACCGGGGTGAAGACCGCGCTGTTGCAGATTGCGGCCGAGCGGCTGGACGTCTCGCCGGCGGCGGTCACCTTCCTTACGGCGGACACGGCGCTGACACCGAACGAAGGCTACACGGCCGGCAGCCATACCATCTTCGACAGCGGCACGGCGCTGTTCAATGCCGCCGCGCAGGTGCGGCAGATGCTGATGGAGTCGGCCGCCAGGCGCTGGGGCGTGGACGTATCGTCGCTGCAGACAGGCGGTGCGATGATCACGGCCCCGTCCGGCGCCCGCATGAGCTATGCCGAGGCGGTAGCGGGCGTGGACCTGCATCAATATGCCAAGGCCAACTCGCCGGACCTTCCACCTGCGCAGTTCAAGCTCATCGGCCACGCCATCCCACGCCTGGATATTCCGGCCAAGGTCAGCGGTGGCGCGGCGTTCGTGCAGGACATGCGCCTGCCGGACATGCTCCATGCCCGGGTGATCCGGCCACCCAGGCCGGGCTGCACGCTCACCGGTTTCGATAAACAGGCGATTGAACGCCTGCCGGGCATCGTCAAGGTGGTCGAGGACGGCAACTATCTCGCCGTGGTGGCCAGGGATGAATGGCAGGCCATCAAGGCCATGCGGGCGGGCTACGCGGCGGCAACGTGGACCACTGGCGAGGTGATTCCGGACCAGGCCGTCATCCACCAGCTGCTGCCCAAGCTGCAATCCAGGCGCTACCCCATCCAGCACGAAGGCCAGCCGACGCCTTCAAGTGGCAAGACCTATCGGGCGCGTGTCACCAAACAATACCTGATGCACGGTTCCATCGGCCCCTCCTGCTCGCTGGCCTGGTTCAAGGACGGTACGTTGACCGTCTGGACCCATACCCAAGGTGTGTTCCCGCTGCGTGCGGGCATCGCCGAAATGCTCGGCCTACCGCTGACGGCTGTGCGCTGCATCCACGCCGAAGGTTCCGGATGCTACGGCCACAACGGTGCCGATGATGCCGCAGCCGACGCGGCGCTCATCGCCATGCGAGTACCAGGCGTGCCGGTGCGCGTGCAATGGATGCGCGAACAGGAAAACCTGTGGGAACCGTACAGCTCGGCCATGCTCACCGAACTGGAAGCCGGCCTGGACAGCAGCGGCCGCATCAACCACTGGAAGTACCAGCTATGGACCACGCCACATAACGAGCGCATCACCAACGCCGGCCGCCTGGTGCCCGCGCGCCTGCTCGCCCGCCCGTTCACCTCGGCGCCATCGGTGCCGATTGCCCAGCCAGAAGGGGATGGCGACCGCAACGCGATCCCGCTGTACCAGACGGGCGCAAGCGACATCGACATGCACTTCATCAGCGAAATGCCGTTACGCACTTCGGCAATGCGCTCGCTGGGTGCCCATATCAATGTGTTTGCCATCGAGGCCTGCCTGGACGAACTGGCGGCGCAGGCAGGCGTGGATGCCGTCGAGTTCCGCCTCAGCCATCTCACCGACCCAAGGGCCCGCGCCGTGGTCGAACGGGCCCGCGATGAGTTCGCCTGGCCACGGCGGTCGCCTGCACCGGGCACGGGCATCGGCCTGGGCTTCGCCCGCTACAAGAACATCATGGGCTACTGCGCGGTGGCAGTGGAAATCCAGGTGCATCCGCAAACCGGCGAGATCGCGATTCAGCGGGTAGTCACGGCGGTGGACGTCGGGCAGATCGTCAACCCCGATGGGCTGCGCAACCAGGTCGAGGGTGGCATCGTCCAGTCGAGCAGCTGGACGCTCTACGAGGCGGTCAGTTATGACCCCGGTGGGGTACGCAGCTATGACTGGAGTGGCTATCCGATCCTGCGCTTCCCGCAACTGCCGAAACACGTGGAAGTGCACCTGATCGACCAGCCTGGCCAACCCTTCCTCGGTGCAGCCGAAATCGTCCAGGGCCCGATGGCCGCAGCCCTGGGTAACGCAGTGGCGGATGCCACCGGCCAGCGCCGGCTGGCGCTGCCGCTGGCCCGCAAGGCATGAACCGGCGGTACTTGAACCCGCGTTTTGCAAAGGTAACGGCAGATGCAACATCTTGATGTGACGGTGCTGGAGCAGGCGCTGGCCTGGGCAGACGAAGGACACAGCGTGTGGTTATGCACGGTCCTTTCCACCTTCGGTTCGGCACCGCGCGCGCCTGGCGCAATGTTGGTGGCCATCCAGTCCGGCGCGCACAGCGGCTCGTTGTCCGGCGGCTGTGTCGAGGAGGCATTTCTCGAAGCACTCGGCCGTGGCGAGCATGCCGCACCAGCACAGGTCATCTGCTACGGCGCCAGTGCCGAGGAGCGAAGTCGCCTGCAGCTGCCGTGTGGCGGTAGCCTGGACGTACTGGTCGAGCACAGGCGCCCGAGCGCCGAATGGCGCGCCCACCTGCGCCAGTTGCTCGACGCGCTGCGCGGTCAACGTCGGCTGACCCGGGTGATTGACCTGGAAGGCGGCCTGTTCAGCACCCGCAGCCGCACCGACGGCAGCGACACCGTGGTGCGTATTGGCAGCCGCCTGGAGATCAGCCTGGGCCCGGCACTGCGCTTGCTGCTGGCAGGCCTGTCACCGGTTGCCGAGGCCTGTGCACAGTTCGCCCGGGCCCTGGGCTTTGAAGTGATCGCATGCGACCCGCGAGAAGAAGTGGCCACGCTGGCGCTGGAGGGCGTGACGGTGATTCCGCTACTGCCCTCGATCTACATCGCCAACGGCGGTTGCCACGAAGCGACGGCGGTCGTTGCGCTGACCCATGATCCTAGAATCGACGACCTCGCATTGATGGAGGCCGTGCACACGCCTGCCTTCTACATCGGTGCCATGGGCTCGAAACGGACCTCGGAAAGACGCGCGGAGCGATTGCGCCGGATCGGCGGTTTGTCGGCTGCGGATGTCGCCCGTCTGCACATGCCCATCGGCCTGGATATCGGCTCCAGGACCCCCGCCGAAATTGCATTGTCGGTCATGGCTGATGTGCTGCGGGTTTACCGAGGTAAAGCGCGAACGGCGCTTTGAAGGTTCCCGGGCTTTGCGAGTTGCGCAATGCACTTGCCCCGGTTGTGCTGATTATCAGTCTGGGCGCCGGACATTAACCTGACTCCAGCAAACAGCCGCGCTAGCGCTGCACTTGCCAACCGCATTCAAACCACTTGCAAAGGAACTGAGTAATGGCCCCTCACCTGTTCAATCCCATTCGCGTGGGCGCCTTGCAACTGCCACACCGTATTGCCATGGCCCCCTTGACCCGCTCCCGTGCGGGCCAACCCGGCGATATCCCGACGGCAATGGCAGCGGAATATTATGCCCAGCGCGCCAGCGCAGCGTTGATCATCACCGAAGCCACGCAAATCTCCCGGCAGGGCCAAGGTTATGCATGGACCCCCGGCATCTACACGGCTGAACAGATCGCAGCCTGGAAACAGGTGAGCGACAAGGTGCACGCACAGGACGGCCGCATCTTCATGCAGCTGTGGCACGTCGGGCGCGTATCGCACCCCAGCTTCCAGCCTGACCATGGCCTGCCCGTGGCACCGAGTGCAATCGCAGCGCCCGGCAAGACGTTCATCGTCGACCACGACGGCAATGGCGTGTGGGGTGATGTACCGGTCCCGCGCGCCCTGGAAGTCGAAGAGATCGCGGCGATCATCGATGATTACCGCAATGCTGCGCTCAATGCCATGGCGGCGGGCATGGATGGCGTCGAGATCCACGCCGGCAACGGCTACCTGCTCGACCAGTTCATCAACAGCAACAGCAACCAGCGCAGCGACCCTTACGGCGGCTCGTACCAGAATCGGGCGCGCCTGCTGCTGGCGGTGGTCCAGGCCGTGGCGCGAGAGATCGGCGCCGATCGCGTCGGTGTGCGCCTCACCCCGATGGGGCGGTTCATGGGCATGGGCGATGACACCCCCTTCGAAACGTTCAGCTACATCGTCAAGTCGCTGAACCGCTACGGCTTGGCCTACCTGCACCTGGTCGAGCCCGCGGTCGTCGGTACCGTCAAGGACGAAAACTTCGACCCGCGCTGGGACGAGATCATCTTGCAGCTGCGCGATGCCTGGGAAGGTGTCCTGGTGATCGCAGGCGGCTACGACGCAGCTTCTGCCGAACAAGCGATTGCCGAAGGCCGTGCCGACGTGGTGGCTTTCGGCCGACCGTTCCTGGCCAACCCGGACTTGCCACGCCGTATCCGCGACGGCCTGCAACTCAACACCCCCGACCCAGCAACCTTCTTTGGTGGCGACGAACGAGGCTACATCGACTATCCAGCCCACCCCTGACAGCGCCGTGCCGGCTGGCTGGATCGCCCAACCCGTCTGCACGGCGGTACGCAGGTTTTAGCCGCATGGCTGGGCGCGAGCGACAAGATGGCCGTAACCGGCAGCGCGGGTGAAATCGGCGAGATGCCAGAGGTTGCCGTTCGCGCCCCAGGTGCCATCGGCGACGTCGACCAGCTGTATCGACGTCATCAGCATGCGCCCGTCAGCCTGCCCCACGCAGTGTTCGATGGCCTGGTGCAGGCCCTGCACATAATCCTTGCGCATCTGTGCATCGAGGACCCCGGCCGGCACCTTTACCGTGACGATGCAGGGAATGGCCTGGGCGTGCAGGTTCACCCCGCCACACAGCCAGTCAGCGCCACGGACCTGCTCGATGAGTACCCAGCACAGGCCGCGCTGCGGTAGCGCGCTACCCATGTGTTCGTGGGCGATGGCGGCCTCGCTGACGCGCTTGAGCAGCTGTTCGCGTTGCGCCTCGTTGAAAGCTCCGGCAGGTACCTTGATCAGAATGTTGGGCATGGCGGAAACCTTGATGATGAATGGAGGCGCCATTAGGCCTGCCAGCCGTTGCGTGCATAAGTGTCGGATCCGTCCCGTTTCGAGCATAATCCGACAATGTACGATTTCACCATCCTGGTCACACCGGGGGCATTCGCGACGAGCGTCGCCGCCACCCTGGACATCCTCGCCAGCGCAGCCACCGTCAGCGGGCGGCTCGGCCTGGCCGCACCACGCTGGCGGGTTTGCGGCCCGCAACCGGGTCCGGTAGCGCTGGGCCATGGCCTGCAACTGCCGGTACAACCACTCGAAGCAAGCGCCGCGGACCATTCCTGCTGGGTCATACCGGGCATCGGCGTCAGCGACATCGAGCTGCTCGAGCAGCGCCTCGCCGAGCCATGGACAGCGCCCTTTCTCGCTGCGCTGCGCAGTCATATCGCCAGCGGCCAGGAAATTGCCGCATCCTGCTCGGCGGTGTTTCTGCTGCAGGCAGCCGGGCTGCTGGACGGCCGACGGGTGACCACCTCCTGGTGGCTGGCAGCGCATCTGCAGCAACTGGCACCCGGTTGCCGCGTAGACCCGGACTTCATGGTGCTGGCCGATCACCCAGTGACCACGGCAGGTGCCGCCTTCGCGCAAACCGACCTGATGCTGCACCTGCTTCGTCGGCGCCTGTCACCTGAAATCGCCGACGCGGTAGGCAAGGCGCTGCTGCTCGACCGCCGGCAACTGCAGGCGCCTTTTGTCATCCCCGCCGTGCTGGCCCAAGGCAATGCGCTGATCTCGCGCCTGACTGCCGAGATCGAGAGGTCGCTGCCGGAACCGGCCAGCGTCACGGCCCTGGCGGCAAGCGTCGGCATGTCCGAGCGGACCCTGTCGCGCCATGTGCGCAAGGCAACGGGACACTCCACCCGGCAGCTGATCCAGCGGGTACAGTTGCACAAGGCCCGGGCGCTGCTCGAGTCTGGCGACTATTCCGTCGAAGCGGTCTCGGCGCAGGTCGGCTACCAGGACGCAACGGCGCTGCGGCGGCTGATGCGGCGCCTGCTCAATGCCACCCCGCGACAATTGCGCCAGCGCTGACTCAAGGCTGGCTGCGCCACCCTCAAGGTGAGGTCACGACCACCACGTAATGGCCTTGGGTCAGCGGCTTGCCGTGCTCATCGACCAGCCTGTAGGCCTGGTCCACGCTGTGCCCACGATCAATGCGTACCGCGTGCGCCGGCAGCGCCTGCTCGTCCACCGCTTGGATGCCAATGACGCTGTCACGCGCCAGCGCCGGACAGTTATCCATGCGCCAACCGGCACTGCCCACCGTGGTGGTGCAGGATGGTTCGACGATGCTGCCACTGAATTGCAGCACTCCTGAGGCGACAACGCCGCCTGCCTGGGCCTGGCCCACCAGGGCCAGGCACATTGCCACAGTCACTGCGAATCGCTTGCCGCTCATGATTTCCACTCCCCGATACCCACGCTTGAGACTATCGGATGAGCGTTGGCTGGCCTGGCTGCGTGCGTGAGGTCGTTCACAAACCCGCAAAATAAACCACGCGACGGTTTAAGAAACGTCTCAAAGCCGGCGGCGGTGCAGCGGTCTAGGATAGCCAGGCCCCTCCCAGCCAACCTCACCGGAGCCCCTTCCCGACCATGTCGCGCCTGCTTCATACCCTCTCGCGCCCGGCCATGGCGGCACTCCTGCTGATGAGCCTGGCCTCCACGGCCTGGTGCCAGCTCAAGATCGAAGGCACACGCCTGATCTACCAGGGCTCGGCCAAGGAAACGAACATCAACGTGGTCAATCGCAGCGGCCTCGACACGGTCGTGCAGAGCTGGGTCAGCAGCCCCGACGAGGGCCGCGATACCCCCTTCGCGGTTGTCCCGCCGTTAGCCTTGATACCGGCCAACGGCCAGCAGCTGCTGCGGGTGCTGTACGCCGGCCAGGGCCTGCCCGAGGACAGGGAGTCACTGTTCTGGCTGAACATTCTCGAGATCCCGCGCAAGCCCGAACAGGCCGACACCCTGCAGTTCGCCATCCGCCAGCGCCTGAAGCTGTTCTACCGCCCTGCCGGCCTGCCAGGCTCGGCCAGTGCGGCAGCCGATGGCCTGCAATGGCGCACGCCCCAGCCCGGCCGGATCGAAGTGCATAACCCGAGTGCCTTCCATGTTTCGCTGGTGGACCTGCGGCTCGACAACCCTGGGCAGTCGCAACAGCTCACGGACTATATCCTGCTGCGCCCGGGGCAATCGCTCACCCTCGAAGCACCTTCACCCTTGCCCGTGCAGAGCCACCTGACGTTCAGCGAACTCACCGATATCGGCCTGCAGAGGCACCACCGCATCGCCCTGCCGTGAACACACCGCTACAGGATAGCTACCCCATGACCTTGATCCGCAAACACCTGCTGGGCCTGTTGCTCGTCGCCGCCAGTTGCCCCGCCACCAGTTACGCCCTGTCCTGCAAGCTGGACCCGACCAAGGAGGCGGTATTGAAGGAGGCACTGGGCACCGCACTGGCTGTATCGGCCGACGCGCCCGACGGCACGATCATCTGGGAATCGGCACCACACTCGGTTTCGGTCATTTGCATCGATGACACTCAAACCGGCGTCGTGGAAGACATCTATTTCTATATCAACCCGGCCAAGGCCGACATCGGTAAGGGCATACGGGTCGGAATACGCTACAAGGCCCAGGAGATCACACAAG
The DNA here is from genome assembly GCF_016620375.1 of Pseudomonas sp. LAM2023. Classification (NCBI taxonomy): domain Bacteria; kingdom Pseudomonadati; phylum Pseudomonadota; class Gammaproteobacteria; order Pseudomonadales; family Pseudomonadaceae; genus Pseudomonas; species Pseudomonas sp. LAM2023. Next base: position 212,900 of record NZ_JAENHV010000026.1, read on the forward strand.
CTTCGGGCGCCGTCACCACCGGTTTCAACTCACGCTATGGTTGCATCTGGGCAAACTGCCTGGGCTGGCAGGCCCGGTTCACCCTGAACTTTACCGTGTTCATCAGAAAGTACGGCAAAACGCCAACCAACGGGCAAGCAAGCACGTTGAGCGAATACCGCGTGTTCCAGCTAGATGGCAAGGACGGACTCAACCCAAGGCCCGACAGCAACCTCAACTATGTCATCACCGGCATGGACAACATCCGCTTTGTCCCTTGTTCTCCCGAGTTGACCATTTTGCCGTCAGTGGTCAATTTTCGCCGCGCTCTTGCCAGCTCGGCACAGGTCGGCCAGGTCGCCAGCTCGGCCGATTTCAGCCTCGACCTGGTCAGGTCCTGCGACACACCTTACACCATCAATGCTCGCTTCACCCCCGTCGCTGGCAGCGCCAGCGTTATCGACAAGCTGCTGGTGCCCAGCAACAACAGCTCGGTCGGCATCGCCCTGACCCAGCAGGACAGCAACCAACCGGTGCCCTTCGACACCTGGTTCAAGCTGACGGAGCTGACCGTGCCGGGCTTGATCCGCAACGCGTTCCGTGCCGACCTGATCTGGCGCTCGGCGCCCATCCCCGGCCCATTCGAAGCCATGGCGCTGGTTGACCTGTATTACAAGTAGGCCCCCGGCCAGGCGACCTTTAAGGATCGTCTGATGTCCAGTTGCCAGCGGTCTCCCTACATTCACGGGATGCGACTCAAAGCCTACCTGCAACAAATCAACCCCCTCCTCTCCGACCCCGAGGCAGCGCGCCGCCTGCTTCGGCTGCTGGCGATCGTGCTGTCGGCCGGCATTCTCGGCGCGGCCTACAATTTCCTGTCGTTCACCTTCAACACCGACATCGCCCGGCGCCACGGCGCCATGAGCAGCGCGATCGCCGAGGCCCACACCTTCTTCACCAACCGTGAGGCACTGCTGGAGAGCCTGAGCCTCGCGGCCGTGCGCCAAACGGATCCGCTCATCGATTGGGTGCCACTGGCGCCGGGCGAGGAAGTGCACCTGCAACTGGGCAGCCAGCCGCACAAGCGCTGGAGCCTGTGGCTGACCCAGCGCATGTGCGCGTACCTCAAGGCCCGCCAGGTCAACCTGCTGTATGTCGACACCGCGGCTCAGGCCCCGATGCGCTGGCTGTACCACGCTGATGCCCAGGCCGCGTTGCCTTCGCCTGCGTTGCTGGAGCAGCTGCGTGCCGCGGGGGAACGATCCACCGCTGCCCAGGAGTTGTGGCTGGCCGACCACGATGTGCACCGTTCACGCCTGTTCATCTTCCTGCGCCTGGACGAACGTGACCCGGATTCTGGCTGGCTGGGCCTGGAAATCGACAGCCAGGCCGTGGCGCCGGCGCTCCGGGATGCCAGCGCAGGCGAATTCATGATGTTCAACGCCGACGGCATGCTGGTATTCACCAACAGCCCGGAGCCGACGCTGGAGCGCTCGCTGCGCCAGCCCGTGGGCAACGACTTTTTCGGCTTCGCCGGCCAGGGATTGCTGCCTGAGCACCTGGTCATCAGCAAGCCATTGATGTCCTCGGACTGGCAACTGGTCTACGCGATCGACCTGTCCGCCATCCTTGCCGGCCTGTGGCAACAACTGCTCGGTGCCTTGCTGTTCTGCGTGCTCAGCATCAGCTTGATACGGGTACTGATCCAGCGTTTCGACCAGCGCTTCTTCACCCCCACCGTCGAACGCATCCGCGCACTGGTGGAAAGCGAGATGTTCAGCCGTGACGTCATCGAAACCGCCCCCGTCGCCCTGTGTGTGCTGCGCCGCAGCGATGGCCAGGTGGTGCTGGAGAACCACCTGGCCCAGCAGTGGCTGGGTCAGGACCAGGCCCGCAGCCTGCGCAGCGCGCAATGGATCGAGCAGGCCTTCGAGCGGCCCGACGGCCAGTGCAGCGACTACTTCGAGAGCGCCGAAGGGCGCCACCTGTACCTGAGCTGCGCGCCCACCCGCTACAAGGGTGAACAGGTGCTGCTGTGTGCCTTCAGCGACATCAGCACCCGCAAGCAGATCGAGGCCGCGCTGGAGGACGCCCGGCGCGCGGCCGACACAGCCAACGAAGCGAAGACGCAGTTCCTGGCGACCATGAGCCATGAAATTCGCACGCCGTTGTATGGCGTGCTGGGCACCCTGGAGCTGCTCTCGCGTACCACGCTCGACGCCCAGCAACGCGATTACCTGAGGGCCATCGAAGGTTCCTCGTCAACCTTGTTGCAGCTGATCTGCGACGTGCTGGACGTGTCGAAGATCGAGGCCGGCCAACTGGCCCTCGAACTCAGCGAGTTCAGTGCCCCGGACCTGGTCCGCGAAGTGATCCAGGGCTACAGCGCGGCGGCCACGAGCAAGGGCCTGCAGCTCTACAGCTGCCTGGACCCGCGCCTGCCGGAACACCTGATCGGCGACGTCAACCGGATCCGCCAGATCCTCAACAACCTGTTGAGCAACGCGGTCAAGTTCACCGATTGCGGGCGCGTGGTGCTGCGCGCCAGGCTGCTCAACCGCGATGGCGAGCGCTCCTGCCTGTTGTGGCAGGTGTCGGACACCGGCAAGGGCATCGCCGAACAGGACCAACCGTTCATCTTCGACGCCTTCTACCAGACCGAAGGGTACACCCAGGCCATCCCCGGCACCGGGCTCGGGCTGCCGATCTGCCAGCGCCTGACGCAACTGATGAACGGCCAGCTGCGCCTGGTCAGCGAGCTGGGGCTGGGCAGCAGCTTCAGCCTGAGCCTGCCCCTGGAGGAGGCGTCAGGCCGTGCCAGCGCCCCGTTCAACCTGCTGGCCGAACGCATTCACGTGGTATCGCCGGTACACGAACTGGCCGAAGCCATCAGTGGCTGGCTGTGCCGCTGGGGCGCACGCGCCCAGGTCGGCGCGCCGCCAGCGGGCAGCGCCCTGGCTGGCGAACTGCTGGTCGAACTGCATCCCGGCAATGTCGAGCGCTGGCTGGTCGCCGAATGGCCGGGCCCACGCATCCTGGCCAGCGCCCAGGACTGCTGGGAGGCGCGGCACGAAGCCGGTCACTGGCAGGTCAACCTCAACGACCTGGCCGCCCTGCACCAGGCCGTCGGCCAGGCCCAGGGCCTGCGCCGCCCCCGGGACCAGGCCGTGCCGGCCCCCTCGACCGAGCCACTGGGGCTGCACGTGCTGGTGGCCGAGGACAACGTCATCAACCAGTTGATCCTGCGTGACCAGCTCGAGCAGCTCGGCTGCAGCGTGGCCTTGGCCAGCGACGGCGAACAGGCCCTGCAAGCCTGGCAGCGCGAGCATTTCGACCTGCTGCTGACCGACGTCAACATGCCCGCCATGAACGGCTACGAACTGGCCCGCGCCCTGCGCCGGCTGGGCTGCACCCGGCCCATCGTCGGCGCCACCGCCAATGCCCTGCGCGGCGAGGAAGAACTGTGCCTGGCCGCCGGCATGGATCGCTGCCTGATCAAGCCCTTCAACCTGCAAGCCCTGTTCAACTGCCTGGCCCCGTATCGAGGTAGCCGTCTTGAAGCCCTTTAACATCCTGATCGTCGAAGACCACCCGTTCCAGCATATGTACCTGCAACACCTGTTCAGCGAACTCGGCAGCTTCAACCTGGAAGCGGCCCGGGATGGTCAGGAAGCGCTGGAGCGCTTGCGCCAGCGTGACTTCGACCTGGTCCTGACCGACCTGCTGATGCCCGGCATGGACGGTGTGCAGTTCATCCAGCACCTCGCCGGGCTGCGCCACAAGCCAGGCCTGGCGATCATGAGCGCGGCCTCGCGGCGCATGCTGATGGCGGCCAGCCTGGTGGCCAAGAACCTCGGCGTGGACGTGCTCGGGCTGATCTCCAAGCCCGTCGAGCCCAGCGCACTGCGCAGCCTGATCGACCAATTGCAGCTGCACCATCAGGCGCCGGCCCAGGCCACGGCGGCCAGCCCCGAATTCGACCGCCAGACCTTGGTCGATGCCTTGAACAACCGGGCCTTCCAGGCCTGGTTCCAACCCAAGAAGTCCTTGCACAACGGCCGCATCGTCGCGGCCGAGGCGCTGGTGCGCTGGATGCATCCGGAGCAAGGCGTGCTGCTGCCAGGCACCTTCCTGCCAGCGCTCAATGCCTTCGGCCTGGAGGAACGGCTGCTGTGGGTGATGCTCAAGCAAGCCATGGATGCCCAGGCGCGCTGGCGGGAACGGGGCTATGACATCCCGGTGTCGATCAACCTGCCGACCCACCTGCTGAACAGCCATGACCTGGCCGATCGCCTGCTGGAATTCGTCCTGCACCACCAGGGCGTGCCCGGCAAGCTCTGCTTCGAGCTGATGGAATGCTCCATTCCCGAACAACTGAGCAACTTCTATGCGGGTGCCTGCCGCCTGCGCATGAAAGGTTTCGGCCTGTCCCAGGACGACTTCGGCAAAGGCTACAGCTCCTACATGAGCCTGGTCTCGACGCCCTTCACCGAACTCAAGATCGACCGCGCGCTGGTGCAGCGTTGCGATGAAAGCGAAAGCCTGGCCTCGGCCCTGGCCAGCATCGTCGCCCTGGGCCGCAAGCTCGGCCTCACCGTGGTCGCCGAAGGGGTGGAGACGCCGCAGGAGCTCGAACTGCTGCGCAAGGTCGATTGCAACCAGGTGCAGGGCTTCCTGATTTCCCATGCCGTGTCGGCGGAACAGTTCCAGCGCCTGCTGAACAGCGACGGCCCGCCGTCGGCCTACTGACCCGTTGTAACTCACGGCGCCGGGCGGGCATCCAAGGTAATCTACATTGGTTATCGACGCCCCATGGCCTTGCGGATCCTTGCATGAAACAGTACAACGCCCTGCTGGAAAACCTGGCCCGCAGCTCCCTGCGCCTGAACAAAGGCATGACCGTGCTGCTGGGCCTGGCACTGCTGCTGGCGGGCTTCAGCTTGTGGTCGATCGAGCGCCTGGTCGAAGAACACAGCGATACGATCAGCATCCATTTCGCCCGCCTGATGGAGAATGTCCAGGAACAGGAAACCTTCCTCCAGGCCCTCGTGCAACGCAGCGCCAAGGGGGAGTTGCTGGACTACCCTCGCGCGCTGGAACCCGTGCTGACGCCGCTGCCTGAAGAAGGGCCGGACATTTACAAGGGCGAGGTCTTTCCATTTTCCATGCCGTTCAGCCTCAAGCTCGACCGGCGCCATTTCGCTGACCGCGACGTGTCGGAGGTGTACACCCAAGGAGCGAACCTGGCCAGTTTCTACAGCATGTTCTGGTCAGCCTCACCCTACCGCTCGCCGCAGGTGTTCCTGTTCTCGCCGGATGCCCGTTACGACATCACCGTGCCCGCTGCAGGACGCGGGCGCGGCAAGCCCGAGGAAGAACCGTTCATCGACGTCATCCGCCAGGTCATGGCACGCCAGCCGCACGCCGAGGATTGGCGCCCGGGAGGCGCAATCATCTGGCGCAGCTATGTCGAACAGCCGGACCAGGCCTCCCCGCCGCGTGTGCTGGCCTACGCCAATGTCATCCTGCACCCGGCCAAGGCCGACAGCCAGCGCACGCAAGTGGCGTCGCTGGTGGACCTGGCGCAGATCGACGATTTCGAACGCATCATGGACTGGACCGTGTATGACCACTTCAACCTCATCGCCCCGTCCGGCGAGGTGCTGATCGGCACGCCTGCCTCCCTGGAGGGGGTGCACGAGGGCCTCAACATCAAAGCCGAAGGCCTGGTGTTCCGCCTGCACGAACAGGCCAACGGCGGCTGGAGCGCGGTCTACACCGTGACCTACCGGCACTTCTTCCGTTATGCGTTCTGGTCGCTGACCAGCATCGCCGCCACCTTCCTGGTGCTGATCGGGCTGGGCCGGGTGGCCATCCGCTGGTATCAGCGCCAGGTCGTCCTGCCGGCACGCGCCGCCCACGAGACCATCGCCGAGAGCGAGGCCTTCAGCCGGGTGGTCATCGATACCGCCCCGACCGGCCTGTGCGTGGTGCGTAGCAGCGACCATGAAGTGTTGCTGGAGAACCAGCGGGCGCAGCAATGGCAAGGCACGCGCGAACTGGTCAGCACCCTCGCCTCGACGGTGGACGAGGCCAGCAGCGGCGAACATTCCCTGCAGGTCGCAGGCCGCCACCTGCAGGTGGGTTTCGTGTCGACCCGCTACCACGGCGAAGACGTGCGCCTTTATGCATTCAACGACGTAACCCGCCACGTCGAGGACGCCCAGGCGCTGGACGAGGCGCGCCGCGCCGCCGATGCCGCCAACACTGCCAAGACCCTGTTCCTGGCGACCATGAGCCACGAGATCCGCACCCCGCTGTACGGCGTGCTGGGCACCCTCGAGCTGCTCGGCCTGACGCAGCTGGATGCTCGCCAACAAGGCTACCTGCACACCATCCAGCGCTCCTCGGCAACCCTGTTCCAGCTGATCAGCGACGTGCTCGACGTGACCAAGATCGAGTCCGGGCAAATGGCGCTCGAGCCGGTAACGTTCTGCCCGCTGGAGTTGCTCGAGGACACCGTGCGCACCTATCGCGCCTTCGCCGAGCGCAAGGGCTTGCTGCTGTATGCCTGCCACGACGCCCGCCTGCCGGCCCAGGTGGTCGGCGACCCGATACGCATCCGCCAGATCCTCAACAACCTGCTGAGCAACGCCATCAAGTTCACCGACACCGGCCGGGTGGTGCTGCGCACCCGCGTGCTGGCGCTCGACGCCAGCCAGGTCAGCCTGCAGTTCCAGGTTGCCGATACCGGCATCGGCATTTCCCAGGCACAGCAAGCCAGGTTGTTCGAATTGTTCTACCAGGTCGCCGACGCCTCCAGCGAGAGCGGCGCAGGCCTGGGCCTGCCGATCTGCGGCTGGCTGGCCGAGATGATGGGCGGCCGGATCAAGGTGGTCAGCGAGCCGGGCCTGGGCAGCAGCTTCTCGCTCACCGTCAGCCTGCCGCTGGCCGAGGGGGCGCTGAGCGACTGCCCGAGCCTAGTGCCCGACCCGACCCCGGTGTACGTGCGTGCGCCGATACCGGAACTTGCCCAGCATGGCGTCGACTGGCTGCAGCGCCTGGGCATCGCCGCCACCCTGACGATTCCCCCTCTCGAGCAGGACAACCCCCAGGCCCTGCTGGTCGATCTGCTCGACTGCCCGGACGCTGCCAGCTGGCATGGCCAGCGGATCTGCGCCTGCAGCGACGGCCCGGCCCCCGGTGCATTCATCGACGGCTGCTGGCGGGTAGACCTGCATGACGTGCGCGCCATCGCCCAGGCCATCGCCCTGGTGCGCCAGGGCGGGGCGGCCGATGGCCACGACCCCACCCAGCAGCAACGTGCCGCCCTGCGCCTGCATGTGCTGGTGGCCGAGGACAATCCGATCAACCAGGCGATCCTGCAGGAGCAGCTCGAGGCGCTGGGCTGCACCACGGTCGTCGCGGCCAACGGCGAACAGGCCATGCAACGCTGGCAGCCAGGCCTGTTCGACCTGGTCCTGACCGACGTGAACATGCCGTTGATGAATGGCTACGAACTGGCCAGGACCCTGCGCCAGCACGACGCCCGCCTGCCGATCATCGGCGTTACCGCCAATGCCCTGCGCGAAGAGGGCCAGCGCTGCCTCGAGGTGGGCATGAATGCCTGGATGGTCAAACCGTTGAGCCTGCAGGCCTTGCGCAGCTATCTGCTCCGTCTGTGCCGCCCGGTCCTGGCCGATGGTCCCAGCCAGGCGCAAGCGGACACCCACGGCAGCTCGCCCCTGCCCGCCACCGGCGACACCGTGCAAGTACCCGCCAGCATGCGCGCGCTGTTCATCAGCACCCTGCACGAAGACCTGCAGCAGTTGCGCCTGGCCCTCGAACAGCGCGACCATCGGCGTCTTGGCGAGCGCCTGCACAGCGTCGCCGGGGCCCTCGGTGCGGTGCAGGCCAGAGCCCTGTCCGAGCAGTGCTGCGCACTTGAGGACGCGCTGGCCAACTCGCCGCTCGACGCTACCCTGGCGGCTAGGATGCGCGAGGTGCTGGACAGGTTGTCGGCCATGCTCGACAGCCTTGCATAGAATCAACTACAGCGCTGATAACGCATGGAAACCACCCTCTCATCCGCACCGGCTAACGGGTCGTCATTTATGGAAAAACTCAAGGTCATCATCGCCGACGATCACCCCATCGTACTGCTCGGCGTCCGTGAACTGGTCGAACGCGACCCGCGCTTTTGCGTGGTCGGCGAAGCCGTTTGCTCGCAAGGGCTGATCGAACTGCTCGAACGCCAACCCGTGGACATGGTCATTTCCGACTACAACATGCCGGCAGACTCACCCTACGGTGACGGGTTGAAACTGATCGACTATCTCAAGCGCCACTATCCCGCTGTTCGCATTCTCGTGCTGACCATGATTTCCAACCCGCTGATCCTCACGCGGCTGCAGGAGCTGGGCGTGGACGGTGTCATCCAGAAGAGCCAGCTGCACGGCGAAATCGAGAAGGCGCTCAACGCCGTGGCGCGCAACAGCACCTACCGGGCGCCGGAACCGGCGAGGCATTCGGTGGTGGCCTGCAACACCGCCATCGACCAACGGGTAGAAAACCTGTCGCCCAAGGAATTCGAAATACTGCGCCTGTTCGTGGCCGGCCAAAGTGTCAGCGAAATTGCCCGCAGCCAACACCGAAGTACCAAGACCATCAGTGCACAGAAAGTTTCCGCCATGCGCAAACTTGAAGTAAACAGCGACCAGGAATTATTGGCCTATTGCCTGGCAAGTCATATCTTCAATTAACCCAGTTTGATTGGCCGACCATTAAGATTCGTCTGATGGGCCAGGGAAACCACCTGACTTATTGTGAGCGTGCATTTAGTTGCAGCACTTACTCATTTTCATGTGGACATCAATATGAATAAATTCTCCCTGGCCGCACTGACCCTCGCGCTGATTACCGCTTCAGCCGGCGCCCTGGCTGCCGATCCTACCGGGCCAGTCAACGGTGGCAGCGGCAAGATTTCCTTCACCGGCGTGATCAACAATGACGCCTGTTCGGTCGACGGCGCCAATGCCGACCGCGTAATCGCCGTGGACATGGGCACCGTCTCGATCAAGGACATGGGCACCGCCGAGAACCCGAGCGCAGGCCGCGTGACCGGCAAGGACTTCAACCTCAACGTCAACTGCAACGTCGGCACCAAGGTGGCGATGGTCTTCGACGCCAACAGCGGCGGCTCGGGCCTGGTCACCGGCAAGAAGGTCCTGGCCCTGACCAAAGGCACCGGCACCGCGGCCAACGTCGGCATCGCCCTGCTCGACCCGAACGGCAACCTGATCGACCTGAGCTCGGCCGCTACCGCCAAGATCCAGAGCGACGTGCACGGCACTGGCGCTGCGGGCGGCGATGCCACCCTGAGCTTCTCCGCAGCCTACGTGACCACCGGCGCCGCCGGCACTGCCACCGCCGGTCGTGGTGACGCCACCCTGCCGTTCATCCTGCAGTACGAGTAATCGATTCGCCGCTGCTCCCCTGCGCGAGGCTCAACAGCCTCGCCACTTCTTCGTCCCGCAAGGTACCCCAACCATGTTGCGTCGTTCTCTGTATCCCGTTTTCGGGTTGCTGGGCATGCTCGTCGCTGCCCAGGCAACCGCCAGCATCTCCCTGAGCGCTACGCGCGTCGTGTTCGACGGTGCTCACAAGGAGGCCAATGTCACCGTGCGCAATGGCAACCAGGAAGTCCTGGTGCAGTCCTGGGTGGATGCCGGCGACAGCGCGCAGGCGCCGTTTGCCATTACCCCTCCCTTGGCCAGGGTGATGCCCAAGCAGGAACAACTGCTGCGCATTCTCTATGAGGGCCAGGGCCTGCCAACCGACCGCGAATCGGTGGTCTGGCTGAATGTGCAGGAAATCCCGCAAGCCACTACCCAGGCCAATACCTTGCAGTTGGCGGTGCGCCAACGCATCAAGATTTTCTTCCGCCCGGCCAACTTGCCCGGCAACGCCCTGCTGGCACCGGAACAATTGGTTTGGCAAGTAACCCGGCACGCCGGCAAGGCGCAGCTGAGCGTGAACAACCCCAGCCTGTATCACGTGTCGATGGCTGACATCGAAGTCAAACGCGGTAACCAGAGCGTGTTCAGCGTCGATTCGAGCATGATCGCCCCCGGTGAACAAAAGACCTTCAGCTCGGCACTTTCGCAAGTGGACGGCCCGCTGACACTCACCTTCAAGAGCATCAACGACTATGGCGCCCAGCATGGCTATTCCGTGCTGCTGAACCCTGCCCAGCCAGGTAGCGCCAAGCCTGCCGAACCCGCCATCAGCTTGTGACCGCATAACGCCCACCTCGCGCGCCCCGGTCGTGTGCGGCCTCCCGTGCCCAGCCCGTGCCGGGACATGAAATAGGTTCCTCGTATGTCTTTGTCCATCGCCCCCCGCTCCGTAGACGGTGCCGATGCAGGCGCGCGCGCGCTCAATGGCGGCACGCCTCGCCCGGCCTGGAAGCTCAATGCCCTGTCATTGCTGCTGTGCAGCGCGCTGCCCGGCCTCGCGACGGCGCAGGACGATGCCCAGCTGCTGGGCTTCAACACCACCTTCTTGCAAGGTGCGCAATCGGCGGTCGACCTGCAATTACTGCTATCAGCCAGCAACGTGTTGCCGGGCAACTATCGGGTAGACCTGTACAGCAACGAGATACTGGTGGGCCGGCGTGACATCGACTTCAACCGCAACCCCAATACCGGGCGGGTGGAACCATGCCTGACCCTGGAACTGCTCGAGCAGTTGGGCATCGACATGGACAAGCTCAGGGCCCAGGGGCGCCTGGGTACCGCACAGGCCTGCCACGACCTGCCGACGCTGATCGACCAGGCCAGCCTGAGCTATGACTCGGGTCACCTGCGCCTGTCTGCCAGCATCCCGCAGGTCGCCATGAAGCGCGGCCTGCGCGGCTACGTCGACCCGCAACTGTGGGATGCGGGGGTGTCTGCGGCATTCGTCAACTATCAGTTCAACACCAGCCGCAGCGCCGGTGATGCCGAGACCCGCATCAACAACAACCTGAGCCTGCGCAACGGCATCAACCTGGGCAGCTGGCGCTTGCGCAACGAGTCGAACTTCAGCAGCGGCACCGGGCGCCCGGACAGCTTCAAGAGCAACCGCAGCTACGTGCAGCACGACGTGACCGCGCTCAAGGGCCAGTTCAGCGCCGGCGACATCTTCAGCGACAGCGACCTGTTCGACAGCGTGCGCTACCGGGGCCTGAAGCTGGCTTCGGACGAAGGCATGCGCGCCGACAGCGAGCGCGGCTACGCACCCGTGGTGCGGGGCGTGGCGCAGACCAGCGCCAGGGTCGAGATCCGCCAGAACAGCTACCTGCTGTACACCGCCAACGTACCGCCCGGCCCGTTCGAGATCAGCGACATCTACCCCAGCGGCTCCAACGGCGACCTGGAAATCACCATCATCGAGGCCGACGGTCGCCGCCGGGTCAGCGTGCAGGCGTTTTCCAGCCTGCCGCTGATGGTCCGTGGCGGCCAGGTCAAGTACAGCCTGTCCGCCGGGCGCTACAACAGCAACAGCGAGGGCCTGGCGACGCCGCAGATGCTCAGCACGACGCTGGCCTACGGCCTGACCAACACCGTGACCGGCGTCGTTGGCCTGCAAGCCACCGACGACTACAAGGCGCTGGCCGTGGGCAGCGGCCTGAACACGCTGCTGGGCGCCTTTTCGCTCGATGTCACCCATTCCTCGAGCAAGGCCCAGGGCCAGACCACCCAGGGCAACAGCCTGCGGGCGCTGTACGCCAAGACCTTCACCGGCACCGATACCAACTTCACCCTGGCCGCCTACCGCTACTCCACCGAGGGCTTCCGCACCCTCACCCAGCATATCGAGGACCAGAGCATCGACGCGATCAAGCGCAGCGGCAACTCCAAGACCCGCACCGACCTGACCATCAACCAGAGCCTGGGCCGCGACCGCGCACTCGGCAGCCTGTACCTGACGGCCACCGACCAGCGCTACTGGAACCGCGGTGGTTCGCAGAGCCTGTCCGCCGGCTACAGCAACAACTGGGGCGATATCTCCTACAACCTTGACGTCAGCCGCACCAAGGAGCTGGGAACCTCAGGCCCTGCGGGGCAGGACACCCAGTTCAACCTGTCGGTGTCGTTCCCGCTCGGCAGCCGCGCCCGCGCACCGCGGGCGTTCGTCACCGCCAGCACGCAGAAGGGCAACGACACCACCCAGGCCGGCATCAACGGCTACCTGTCGGAGACCAGCGACACCTTCTACTCGATCCAGGGCGGCCATAGCCGCACCAGCGGCAGCTCGGCCTCGGCCAACCTGAACACCCGCACCTCGGTCGCCGACATCAGCCTGGGCTACAGCCAGGGGCGCGGCTACGATTCGCAGAACCTCAACATCGCCGGCGCCGTGGTTGCCCACCAGGGCGGTATCAACCTTGGCCAGACACTCGGCGAAACCTTCGCCCTGGCCGAAGTACCAGGTGTGAAAGGTGCGAAGATCAGCAACTACAGCGGCGTGGAAACCGGGCGCAATGGCTATGCGGTGATCCCCAGTGCCCAACCCTATCGGGTCAACTGGATCAGCCTGGACACGCGCGACCTGGGTGGCGACATCGAGATCGACAACGCCACCCAGCAGCTGGTGCCTCGCCGCGGCGCCGTGGTGCTTGCCCGCTACACAGGCAAGAGCGGGCGTCGGGTGCAGTTCGAGCTGTTCGACGAGCGCGGCCAGTTGATACCGTTCGGGGCTTCGGTCGAAAACACCGAAGGCCGGCAGTTGGCGATTTCCGACCCGAGCGGTAAAGCCTTGGTGCTGCTGGAGCAGGACCAGGGCAGCCTGACCATCAAATGGGGTGAGCGCCAGTGCGCGGCCCACTACGACCTGCCGGAACGGGACACGGCGGTCAACTACGAGCGCCAGCGCCTTATGTGCCAACCGTGACACCCGGCCTGTCGCGCAGCAGAGAATGCGCCTAACTGCCCGGCAGCTTTGGTATGATCCAGTCGCGATACTGCAAACGCAGTGCAACAGGGACTCCAGAGCTGATGAATCAGGCTGCGTCATGTCCTTGATTTCTGCACGGCCGGTTCATTTTTAGGTGAAAGCTGAAGTTTGATGCGAAAACTCCTGGCAAGCACCCTGGCGCTGGTGATGGCCGCCGCACTCTGTGGCTACGGTTTCTGGACCCAGCAGCGCCCGGAAGGCCATTACCTGTCCGACCTGCGCATCGAACTGGCGCTGAACCATGGCGTACCCGGTGAGCACGGCAACCTGCTCGGCGTCGAGCCGCTGCTGTACCCGGGCGACTACCAGAACCTGCAACGCCTGCACCGCAAGCTCGCGGCCTACCTGGAGCAGGCCCGGGCCCAGGGCCTGGTCGGCCCGCGCACGGTGGTGGTGCTGCCCGAGCACATCGGTACCTGGCTGTGGGCGCGCGGCGAAAAGAACGAGCTGTACCAGGTCACGCAAAGCCGTGAAGCCCTGCAATGGCTGGAGCTGAGCAACCCGCTGCGCTATGGCCTGGCCATGCTCGGTGCTGACGGCGACGACCGCCGCGCCGACGCACACCTGCGCATGAAGGCCGAACAGATGGCCACGGATTACCAGCAACTGTTCGGTGGCCTGGCCAAGGAATTCAACGTGACCCTGGTAGCCGGCTCGATCGTGCTGCCCGCCCCCTATGTGAAGCAGGGCGTACTGCATGCCGGCAGCGGCCCGCTGTTCAACAGCAGCATGGTGTTCGCCGGCGACGGCTCGCTGCTGGGCCAGCCACAGCGTCAACAGTTCCCTGACAGCGAAATGCGCCGCTATGTCCACGATGGCCGCCAGCAGCCTTTGCAGGTCGTGCAAACCCCCGCCGGGCGCCTGGGGGTACTGGTGGGCAGCGACAGCTGGTACCCGGAAAACCACCAGCAACTGGCCCGCCAGGCAGTGGAACTGATCGCCAACCCGGTGTTCCTCAGCGGCAAGGGCAGCTGGCAGGCACCCTGGCGTGGCAATCGCCACCAGGACGCCAGCGCCAGGTTGCCCTTGCAGCGCGGCGAAGTCAGCGAACAGGCTGCCTGGCAGCACCTGACCAAGACCGCCGGTGCCAATGTCAGCAGCATGAGCGTGTTCATGCGTGGGCAGTTCTGGGAACAGGGCAGCGACGGCCAGGGCTTTGCCCACCAGGCTGGCGAACTGCTGGTGGGAACGCCCAGCCCTGGCGCCCGCCTGCTGAACCTGTGGCTGTAGGCCGATGGCCCGCCCCCGTGTGCGCCTGGGCGACCTTTCGGTCGGTTTTGTCCAGCCGCTGAGCGAGGCCCTGCGCGAGCTTGGCCACGCCCCTGAGCCGCTGTTGCAGCGCTATGGCCTGGATGCGGCTCGCCTGGGCGAGGCCAATGCACGCTTGTCGATACCGCGCTACATGCACCTGGGCCACGCCGCCATCGAACTGTGCGGCGAGGCTGCGCTGGGCCTGCACATGGGGCGCCTGAGCCGTCTGGCGCATGCCGGACTGGCCGGGGTCACCGCAGCCCAGGCGCCCTCCGTGGGCGAGGCGGCACGTACCCTGCTGCGCTTCGAACCGCTGTATGCGGCCAACTACCGTGGCCATTCCAGTTTTCATGAAGATGCCCAGGGCGCCTGGCTGCGCTTCTACTCGATCAGCCCCTACAACGCCTACAACCGGTTCGTCGTCGATTCCCTGCTCGCGGGCTGGTTGGCCCAGCTGAGCGACCTTGCCGGCACACCGGTCCAGGCAGAACGCCTGGAAATCGAATTTGCCGCCCCCGCCTACGCCGAGCGTTACCAGCCGTTGTGCGGCACACCTGTGCAATTTGCCGCCGAACGCAATCAATTGCGCCTGAGCCGCGCCACGCTGCAGCTGGCCAACCCCCGACACTGCCCAAGCACCTGGCAGCACCTGTTGCAATTGTGCGAGGCGGAGATGCTGCAACGCACGCGCGTACGCAGCCTGGGTGAGCGCATCACCCACCTGCTGGGCCCGATGCTCAATGGCGGTCGCGAACCGGACCTGGAAGAAGTGGCGCGGCACCTGCAACTGCCGACCTGGACCTTGCGCCGCAAGCTGGCCGAGGAAGGCACGCGTTTTCGCGACCTGCTCAACGAAACACGGCGCGACTTGGCCGAGACCTACATCCGCGATACGGAACTGGCCTTCGGCGAGATCGCCTATCTGTTGGGGTTTGCATCGGCCGAGGCCTTCCAGCGCGCTTTCAAGCGCTGGACGGGCCTTACGCCGGGGGAGTTCCGCCGCAGCCAGCGGCGGGTGGGCTAGAGCTCGGTAGCGTCGTCAGCCGGTTCCGGAGTGTCCAGTTCATAAGCCTGGTATTCGAGAAGTTCTTCCTGATATTCGTCCATCGACCTGCGTCCTCTCATCTCATGATTTTATCGGTGTCGCCTTCAACCTAAGCAGGTGGAGTGAAGGAATGATGACAATCTTATGAGTGGTAAACGTAGCAGGTGTTCAGGACATAATCACCGGGTGTCTGTAACAGGGGATGTGTTCGCCCTGTGCCGGCCTCTTCGCGGGCTTGCCCGCTCCCACAGGATCTCCATAGGCTCTGGAACTTGCGCATTATCTGTGGAAGCGGGCAAGCCCCGCGAGAGGCCGGTACAGGCTAAAAATCAGAGGGCGGGCGAAACGGCCTCGGCAGGCTGCGCTTGCTGCTGTACTTCAATAGGAGCCGCCTCCGCCGGCGGCGCCACCGGCTGCGAGCCCTGGCTGTCATCCACCACCGGTGCCGCTACTGCCTCATTGGCTGGGGTAACGGCAGCCGGGGCTGGCGCCGCTTCCACCAAGGGTGCCGCTGCCGGGGCTGGTGCCACCGGTGCCACCGCAGCCTGCTCCGGCAGCCCCAGGGCAGGCGCGGGCGCTTCGGCCTTCGGCGCGGGCTCCTCGACCTTGGCCTTGCTTTCCTGCTGCGGCTTGGGCTTGGGCAGATAGCTCTCCACCAGGGCGAAATAGCGATCATAGAACTGCGCCGCCGTCACCGTCTCGCTGGCCACCTTGACCATGGAGTCGTCGCTGGAGCCGATCGGCATCGACACAGAACCCAGCACGCCAACGCCCAGGCTGGCCGAGGTGTTGGACTTTTTCAGAGCATAGCGGTCCTGCAGGGCGTTGGCGAACATGGTCGAGCGCTGCTCGTCGCTCACATCCGGCGCACAGGTAACGTTGAAGCTGATCTGCAGGTGATTCTCGCTGTTCTGCTGGAAACTCTTGTTGCCCATCACCTGGTTGGCACCGCTGCTGGTGATGATGTAGCCCTGGCTGAGCAAGGCGCGCCGGGCGGCCTCGCAAGAGCCGGCATCGCTCACTGGGAAGCTGCGCGAAAAGGTGCCCGAGTCATCGAAATTCTCGTGCTCGTAGACGGCGGCTTTTTTCGAGGAACAACCGGTCACGCCCGCCAGCACCAGGGCCAGCCCGAGCGCACCAAAGACGGAAGATCTGGTCATTGCGTATTCCGGGTAAGTCAGAAAGGTGCCTATTGTGCAACACACGAGGCTGGCACAGGAACCGCTGATCGGTGAAGAGTCTGTCAGATTCGTGTAAATCTGGGGCAAGGCCGGCGATGGCCAGGCGTAGAAACGAAAAAAGCGACCATGAGGTCGCTTTATCGTACTTCGAGGCGTTCAAGGGGCCTTGAAGTGAAGATGGCGCAGCGGACGGGACTCGAACCCGCGACCCCCGGCGTGACAGGCCGGTATTCTAACCGACTGAACTACCGCTGCGTATCATTCAGGCTTGCGCCCGATTGAAACCTGGGTCTACCCTTCCGGCTCAATGGCCTCAGGACAGGCACAAAAAAAGCGATGACTGGATCGCTTTTCTTGTATTTGCTTCAAGGTGTTCAAGGGACCTTGAAACGAAGATGGCGCAGCGGACGGGACTCGAACCCGCGACCCCCGGCGTGACAGGCCGGTATTCTAACCGACTGAACTACCGCTGCGTATCGTTCAGGCTTGCGCCCGATTGAAACTGGGATCAGTCCAAGGCAGCTTGCCTTGCGACTTCAGACCGGTGCCAGGCACCCATCTGTTATTGAAAAATGGCGCAGCGGACGGGACTCGAACCCGCGACCCCCGGCGTGACAGGCCGGTATTCTAACCGACTGAACTACCGCTGCGCAGTGCGCTCCTCTCTGGCTATCGGCTTCTTGCGAAACCTCGAGCACCAGGAACTTCTCAGGAAGTGGTGGGTGATGACGGGATCGAACCGCCGACCCTCTGCTTGTAAGGCAGATGCTCTCCCGGCTGAGCTAATCACCCTCGCGATGTTGCTTGTTGCGTTTGCTTCGCTGAGGCCGCGAAATTTACGCAGGTGGTGAAGCTAAGTCAATAGCCCCGTTGGATTTTTTTCAAAAAAGGTCGGTTGGCTGCACCGACCTCTTCACGGGCTTGCCCGCTCCCACAGGATCTCCACCGATCTTGACCTATGTGAAATACCTGTGGGAGCGGGCGTGCCCGCGAAGAGGCCAATACAGGATATGCAGAATGCTCAGGTGTAGATCATCTTGCGGGTCATGCCGCCATCGACCACGAACTCCTGGCCGGTAACGAATGCCGCCTGGCGTGACAACAGCCAGGCCACCATGGCCGCGACGTCTTCCACCGTCCCTACCCTGCCGGTCGGATGCTGGGCATGGTCGGCCTCGGTCAACGGTTCGGCACGGCGCTGCGACGGGTCGCGGGCGTCGATCCAGCCCGGGCTCACCGCATTGACGCGGATCTCCGGGCCGAGGCTCATGGCCAGGGCATGGGTCAACGCCACCAGGCCGCCCTTGCTGGCTGCGTAGGCCTCGGTGTCGGGCTCGGACTGCCGCGCCCGGGTAGAGGTCAGGTTGACGATCGCCCCGTTGTGCGCACGCAGGTACGGCGCACAGTGCTTGGCCAACAGCATCGGGCCACTGAGGTTGACCGCCAGCACGCGGTTCCACTGCGCCAGGCTCAGGCTTTCCAGGGTGTGGTTGTGCGGGTTGGCAATGGCCGCGTTGCACACCAATGCGTCCAGGCGGCCAAACTGTCCCAGCACCTCGGATACCCCGGCACTGACCTGGGCCTCGTCGGCAACGTCCATGGTAACGAACCAGGCGTTATCACCCAAAGCCTTGGCCACCTTGGCGCCACGCGGCCGGTCGAGGTCACTGAGCACCACCTGCCAGCCTTCGCAGATCAGCCAGGCGGCAATGCCCAGGCCGATGCCGCGCGCGGCACCGGTGACCAGGGCGACCCGGCCATTATGGCCGGGCGCAGCGCCGCCGATCTCGATCACAGGGCCGCCAGCCCGCGCGCCAGGTCGGCCTGCAGGTCGGCCACGTCTTCCAGGCCCACGGCAACACGGATCAGGCTGTCGCGGATACCCGCGGCTTCACGCTCCTGCGGCGTCAGACGGCCGTGGGAGGTGGTGGCCGGGTGGGCAATGGTGGTCTTGCTGTCACCGAGGTTGGTGGTGATGGAGATCACCCGGGTAGCGTCGATGAAGCGCCAGGCGCCCTCTTTGCCGCCCTTGACCTCGAAACTGACCACCGCACCGAAGCCACTCATCTGGCGCTTGGCCAGCTCGTGCTGCGGGTGGCTCGGCAGGCCGGCGTAATGCACCTTCTCCACACCCTCCTGCTGCTCCAGCCATTCGGCCAGTGCCTGGGCACTTTCGCAGTGCGCACGCATGCGCAGGCGCAGGGTTTCCAGGCCCTTGGTGAAGATCCAGGCGTTGAACGGGCTGAGGGTCGGGCCTGCGGTACGCAGGAAACCGACCACCTCCTTCATCTGCTCGGCACGCCCGGCAACCACGCCGCCCATGCAGCGGCCCTGGCCGTCGATGAACTTGGTGGCCGAGTGGAACACGATGTCGGCACCGAGCTTCAGCGGTTGCTGCAGCGCCGGGGTGCTGAAGCAGTTGTCCACCACCAGCATGGCACCGTGGGCGTGGGCGATCTCGCTGAGGGCAGCGATATCGACCAGCTCGGCCAGCGGGTTGGACGGCGACTCGACGATCAGCAGCTTGGTGTTGGCCTTGATGGCCTTTTCCCAGCCGGCCAGGTCGACCAGCGGCACGTAGTCCACCTGCAAGCCAAAGCGCTTGAAGTACTTCTCGAACAGGCTGATGGTCGAACCGAACACGCTTTGCGACACCAGCACGTGGTCACCGGCGCTGCACAGCGACATCACCACGGCGAGGATCGCGGCCATGCCGGTGGACGTGCCCACGGCCTGTTCGGCGCCTTCCATGGCCGCCAGGCGCTCCTCGAAGGCGCGCACCGACGGGTTGGTATAACGCGAGTAGACGTTGCCCGGCGTTTCGCCGGCAAAGCGCGCGGCGGCGTCGGCAGCCGTGCGGAACACATAGCTGGAGGTCAGGAACAGCGCTTCGCTGTGCTCGGCCTCCGGTGTACGGTGCTGACCGGCGCGCACCGCAAGGGTGTCGAAACCGACACCCTCGAGGTCACTGTCCAGCCGCCCGGCATCCCATTGATCCGTCATGCCGTCGCTCCCGAATCAGTTGTTGTACAGGTCGATGATCGCGCTGACTGCCTGGTTCTTGACCTTGGCCAGGTCATTGCGGGCTTGCTCGATGCGGTCGAGGTAGGCCTCGTCGATGTCGCCAGTGACATATTCACCGTTGAACACCGCGCAGTCGAAGTGCTCGATCTTGATCTTGCCGCCACCGACCGACTCGATCAGGTCCGGCAGGTCCTGGTAGACCAGCCAGTCGGCGCCGATCAACTCGGCCACCTGTTCGGTGGTGCGGTTGTGGGCGATCAGTTCGTGAGCGCTCGGCATGTCGATGCCGTAGACGTTGGGGTAGCGCACCGCAGGGGCTGCGGAGCAGAAGTAGACGTTCTTGGCGCCGGCTTCGCGGGCCATCTGGATGATCTGCTTGCAGGTGGTGCCGCGCACGATCGAGTCGTCCACCAGCATCACGTTCTTGCCGCGGAACTCCAGCTCGATGGCGTTGAGCTTCTGGCGTACCGACTTCTTGCGCGCGGCCTGGCCGGGCATGATGAAGGTACGGCCGATGTAGCGGTTCTTGACGAAACCTTCGCGGAATTTCACGCCCAGGTGATTGGCCAGCTCCAGGGCCGCAGTGCGGCTGGTATCCGGGATCGGGATGACCACGTCGATATCGTGGTCCGGGCGCTCGCGCTGGATCTTCTCGGCCAGCTTCTCACCCATGCGCAGGCGCGCCTTGTACACCGACACGCCGTCCATGATCGAGTCCGGGCGAGCCAGGTAGACGTGCTCGAAGATGCACGGCTGCAGTTTCGGCGCGTCGGCGCACTGCTTGGTGTACAGCTGGCCTTCTTCGGTGATGTACACCGCTTCGCCGGGTGCCAGGTCGCGGATCAGGGTGAAGCCGAGCACGTCCAGGGCCACGCTTTCCGAGGCGATCATGTACTCCACGCCTTCGTCGGTATGACGCTGGCCGAACACCACCGGGCGGATGCCGTTGGGGTCGCGGAAACCGACGATGCCGTAGCCGGTGATCATCGCCACCACGGCGTAACCGCCGACGCAGCGGCTGTGCACGTGGGACACGGCGGCGAACACGTCTTCTTCGGTCGGCTGCAGCTTGCCGCGTACGGCCAGCTCATGGGCGAACACGTTCAGCAGCACTTCCGAGTCGGAGTTGGTGTTGACGTGACGCAGGTCGGACTCGTAGATCTCCTTGGCCAACTGCTCGACGTTGGTCAGGTTGCCGTTGTGTGCCAGGGTGATGCCGTACGGCGAGTTGACGTAGAACGGCTGTGCCTCGGCCGAGGTCGAGCTGCCCGCCGTCGGATAGCGCACGTGGCCGATGCCGATGTTGCCGACCAGGCGCTGCATGTGGCGCTGCTGGAAGACATCGCGCACCAGGCCATTATCCTTGCGCAGGAACAACCGGCCGTCATGGCTGGTCACGATACCGGCAGCGTCCTGGCCGCGGTGCTGGAGGACCGTAAGCGCGTCATACAGCGCCTGATTGACGTTCGACTTACCGACGATACCGACGATGCCACACATGCGACGCAACCCCTACTTTGACGAAACTTGAGTGAATAGCGCTCAGGGCTTTGCCGGCCCGAGCAACTGTTCCTTGAACGGAAGATCAGCCGGAGTGCCGATCAGCCCACTGGGTGTCCACTGGCCGGTAAAACCAAGGATCAGGTTTTTCGACCAGTCGGCAACCAAGAGAAATTGTGGTATCAGGCGTGATTCCTGCCACCAGGTGTCCTGTTGAACCGGCCCCAGGCTGATCAGCCCGATGGCCACCACCACCAGCAAGGCCCCGCGCGCGGCGCCGAAGGCCATGCCCAGGAAACGATCGGTGCCGGACAACCCGGTCACGCGGATCAGCTCGCCGATGAGGAAGTTGATCATGGCGCCTACCAGCAAGGTGGCGACGAACAGAATGGCGCAGCCGGCGATGACCCGCATCGATGGCGTCTGGATGTAGCTTTCAAGATATACCGAGAGCGAACCGCCGAACATCCAGGCAACCGCACCGGCAATGATCCAGATGAGCAAGGACATGGCTTCCTTGACGAAGCCGCGCTTGAGACTGATCAGTGTGGAGACGGCGATGATCGCGATGATCGCCCAATCAACCAGGGTAAATGCCACGGTGCTGCCTGCAGACGTTTGAGGCGGCGCATTTTACCAGAGCGGCGAGGGGTTGGGTAAGCGGAATGTCAGGTCGATTGGTGTTGGCTTCGTCGCCGGCAAGCCAGCGCCGACAAGGATTGCGCGCCAAAGCGAAACGCACGACTTCTGCAGGAGCGGCCTTGTCGCGATCGGGCCGCGCCGCGGCCCCAGCAATTTCGGCCATAGCAATAACCGAGGGGCCGCGGCGCGGCCCGATCGCGACACGAGGCCGCTCCTACACGGACCGAGTCAGCCAGTATCAGCTGCGCTCGGGCTGGAAACGCACCACAAAGCCCTTGAGGCTGTTCTGGCGGTTGATCGCATCGCGCATGCGCTCGGCCTCGGCGCGCTCGATCAACGGCCCCACGTACACCCGGTTCATGCCACCCGCCGAGCGGACATAGGCGTTGTAACCCTGGCTACGCAAGGTTTGCTGCAGCTTCTCGGCACCGGCGCGGTTGGACAGGCTGGCCAGCTGGATGGACCAACTCACCGGCAGGCCATTGACGTCGATCTTCGAGGGCGCTTCCGGTTTGGCCACGGTGGCGGCCGAGGCCGAAGCGACTGCCGGCTTGGGCTCCGGCTTGGGCTCGACCTTTGGTGCAGGAGCCTGGGCCTTGGGCGGCTGAGCCTGCGCCTGAGCCTGGGCCTGCGGCGACGGCGTGATCGGCTGGCTGGGCGGGCTCGCCGGTGCAGTGGATTCTTCTACCACCACCGGGGGCTGTTGTGGCTCTTGCGCAATGGCCTGTGGCTCCGGCACGGCGACCGGTTCCACCTTCACTTCCGGCAGGTTTGGCATGGCCGGTGCCTGCGGGGCCTCGACGTGCACCTGGCGCATCTCGTCCTCGCGGGTGAACAGCATCGGCAGGAAAATCACCGCCAGCGCCACCAGCACCAACGCACCCACCATGCGCTGTTTCATCCCTTTATCCAGCACTGCCATCTACTCCACCCTCCTGGGCGTGCCGCTCCAGCCATTCCAGCGCCTGGGCAACACAGAAAAACGAACCGAACAGCAGGATCTGGTCATCTGCCGTCGCCTGCGCGCATTGCCCCTCGAGGGCGGCGTCGACGCTGGCATAAGACTTCACCGCGGCGCCGAGGTTCGTCAAGGCCGCAGCCAGCTCGGCAGCCGGGCGGCTGCGCGGGGTGTCCAGCGGCGCCACCGCCCAGTCATCGACCAGGCCCTGCAGCGGCGCGACAACGCCGTCCAGGTCCTTGTCGGCGAGCAGTCCGAACACCGCCAGGCGGCGCCCCTTCAGCGGGCGGGCGGCCAGGCGTCGCGCCAGGTATTCTGCGGCGTGCGGGTTGTGCCCCACATCCAGCAACAGCTCCACCGGCCGCCCCTGCCAGCTCAGCAGCCGACGATCGAGGCGCCCGGTGATACGGGTATCCAGCAGCGCCTGGCGAATCTGCCCGGCGTCCCATGGCAGCCCCATCAGCAGGTAGGCCTGCAGGGCGAGCGCGGCGTTCTCCATCGGCAGGTCGAGCAATGGCAGGTCGGGCAACGCTACCGCCTCCCCCGTCGCGGCTGTCCCACGCCAGCTCCAGTGGCCATCGGCGCTGGCCAGGTCGAAATCGCGCCCGCGCAGGAACAATGGCGCAGCCAGCTCGGCGGCCTTGTCCAGCAGCGGCTGGGGCGGATCCAGGTCACCACACAGGGCAGGCTTGCCCTGGCGGAAGATCCCGGCCTTTTCAAAGGCCACCTGCTCGCGGGTATCGCCCAGGTAGTCGACATGGTCGACGCCGATGCTGGTCACCAGGGCCAGGTCGGCATCCACCACGTTGACGGTGTCCAGGCGCCCACCCAGGCCGACTTCCAGCACCACCGCGTCCAGTTGCGACTGGTAGAACAACCAGAACGCGGCCAGGGTGCCCATTTCGAAATAGGTCAGCGAAATATCGCCCCGCGCCGCTTCGACAGCGGCGAAGGCGTCACACAGGCGCTGATCGCTGGCTTCCTGGCCATCGATCAGCACCCGCTCGTTGTAACGCAACAGGTGCGGCGAGCTGTATACGCCGACCCTCAACCCCTGGGCACGCAGCAGCGACGCCACGAAGGCGCAGGTCGAGCCCTTGCCGTTGGTACCGGTCACCGTTACCACGCGTGGCGCCAGCTTGCCCAGCGCCAGCCGGGCAAGCACCTTCTGCGACCGCTCCAGGCCCATGTCGATGGCCGTGGGGTGCAACTGCTCGAGGTAGGCGAGCCATTCGCCCAGGGATCGTTGTTTCATCACGCGACGGCAGCCGCCTCACGCGCCTGCTCCGGGGTTTTCTGGCCAGTCATCTGCGCCAGCAGGCGGGCCAGACGCGGACGCAGCTCACCACGCGGGATGATCAGGTCGATGGCGCCGTGCTCCAGCAGGAACTCGCTGCGCTGGAAGCCTTCCGGCAGTTTCTCGCGTACGGTCTGCTCGATCACGCGTGGGCCGGCGAAACCGATCAGGGCCTTTGGCTCGCCGACGATCACGTCGCCGAGCATCGCCAGGCTGGCGGAAACGCCACCGTACACCGGGTCGGTCAGTACCGAGATGAACGGGATGCCTTCTTCACGCAGGCGCGCCAGCACGGCCGAGGTCTTGGCCATCTGCATCAGCGAGATCAGGGCTTCCTGCATGCGCGCACCACCCGAGGCGGAGAAGCAGACCATCGGGCAGCGGTGTTCCAGAGCGTAGTTGGCGGCGCGCACGAAACGCTCGCCGACGATAGCGCCCATCGAGCCACCCATGAACGAGAACTCGAAGGCACTGACCACGATCGGCATGCCCATCAGGGTGCCGCTCATGGAGATCAGCGCGTCTTTCTCGCCGGTCTGCTTCTGGGCACCGGCCAGGCGGTCCTTGTACTTCTTGCCATCACGGAACTTCAGGCGGTCGACCGGCTCCAGGTCGGCGCCCAGTTCGGCACGGCCATCGGCGTCGAGGAAGATGTCGATGCGCGCACGTGCGCCGATGCGCATGTGGTGGTTGCACTTGGGGCAGACATCCAGGGTCTTTTCCAGCTCCGGACGATACAGCACGGCCTCGCAGGCCGGGCACTTGTGCCACAGGCCTTCAGGCACCGAGCTCTTCTTCACCTCGGAACGCATGATCGAAGGGATCAGTTTGTCGACTAACCAGTTGCTCATGCTTTCTTTCTCCAGTATCGGCAGGCAGCGGCCGCTATCGCCGGCCCTGCCCTTGAGCTCACAATCTTGTATGAAACGATGATGGACCGACCGCCGGGGCTTCCGGCGCGCCACTCCACCGCTAATGTGTCGTTCTGCCGCCTCAGGCGCAGGCGGCTGCCCAACAGGGCTGCGAAAGCTATGGACGATGGCGCGCAGCCAGCCGTCACATCTGCCATCACGCCTGTTTCACCGCCCGCACGAAGGCTTCGATCTTCGCCGCATCCTTGATGCCCTTGGCCTGCTCCACGCCGCCACTGACATCCACCGCGTATGGCCGCACCTGGGCGATGGCCTGGCCGACATTGTCGGCCGACAGCCCACCGGCCAGGATGACCGGCTTGCTCAGGCGCGCCGGTACCAGCGACCAGTCGAATGCCTCACCGGTACCTCCGGGTACGCCAGGTACGTATGTGTCCAGCAGAATGCCGCGGGCGCCGGCGTATAGCCGGCAAGCCGCCTCCAGGTCGTCGCCCGGGCGCACCCGCAGGGCCTTTATCCAGGGGCGCTGGTAGCCTTCGCAGTCCTGCGGGGTTTCATCGCCGTGGAACTGTAGCAGGTCCAGCGGCACCGCTTCGAGAATCTCGTTCAGCTCGCAGCGTGTGGCGTTGACGAACAGCCCCACCGTGGTCACGAACGGCGGCAGTGCGGCGATGATCGCCCGTGCCTGACGCACGTCCACCGCGCGTGGGCTCCTGGCGTAGAACACCAGGCCGATGGCATCAGCCCCGGCCTCGGCAGCGGCCAGTGCGTCTTCGATGCGGGTAATACCGCAGATCTTGCTGCGAACGTTGCTCATGGACAGCGAACCCTGCTGGTGGCAGTGAAAGGCCGGATGTTAACAAATGACGTTTGGCCCGTCAGTCAGCCAGTGCCTCGTAGCCGGTCAAAAAGTGTGGGCCGATGTAACGTTTGGGCAGGGCATACTCCTCGGGGTACTCCACCTGCACCAGGTAGAGCCCGTACGGGTGCGCCGTGACCCCGCCTGCGCGGCGATTGCGCCCCTCCAGCACCTCACGCGCCCAGGCCACCGGGCGTTCGCCGGCACCGATGGTCATCAGGACGCCGGCAATGTTGCGCACCATGTGGTGCAGGAAGGCGGTGGCGCGTACATCCAGCACGATCATCTGGCCATGGCGGGTCACGCGCAGGTGGTAGATGTGCTTGATCGGCGACTTGGCCTGGCACTGGCTGGCACGGAAGGCGCTGAAATCATGGGTGCCAAGCAGGTACTGGGCAGCTTGCGCCATGCGCTCGACATCCAGCGGGCGATGGTTCCAAGTGACCTCCTCAGCCAGGTGCGCCGGGCGGATCGGGTCGTTGTAGATGACGTAGCGGTAACGCCTGGCACAGGCCTTGAAACGGGCGTGGAAGTCGGCCGGCATCGGCCGCGACCAGACCACACTGATGTCATGCGGCAGGTTGAAGTTGGTACCCATGGTCCAGGCGCGCTCGTCGCGCACGGCGCGGGTGTCGAAATGCACGACTTGCCCGCAGCCGTGTACGCCGGCATCGGTGCGCCCGGCGCAGATGACCGAGATCGGCTCGTTGGCCACCTTGGACAAGGCTTGTTCGAGCGCCTGCTGGACACTCGGCACACCACTGGCCTGGCGCTGCCAGCCGCGGTAGCGCGCACCTTTGTATTCCACGCCCAGGGCGATGCGAGAGTAGCCTTCGGCCGCAGACTCGGCGGCGGCGGTGTCGATGATGTCCAAGAGCATGAAACCTGTGGGGGTGTACGGAATGGCGGGGATTATAACGACAACGGCAGCCGTGTTGGGCTGCCGTCGGATCTGCACGGTCTTTGATGGTTTCTTCGCGGCTGAACCCGCCTCCACAGGGACTCCACGGGTTCAAGGCCCCGGGGTAACTTGTGGTAGCGGGTTTACCCGCGAAAAGGCCCAGGCTTGCCTGCCTCAAATCAGACGGGAAAGCATGTCCTCGGCTTCCTGGCGCTGACTTTCATCGCCATCCTTGACCACTTCGTCGAGGATGTCACGCGCCCCCTGGTGATCGCCCATGTCGATATAGGCACGGGCCAGGTCAAGCTTGGTGGCCACTTCGTCGCTGCCGGAGAAGAAGTCGAAGTCGAGGTCGTCCAGTGGCTCGGGCTCTGGCTGGGCAGCCGCGTCTTCGCTGGTGAAGTGCGGCTCCAGCGAGGGGGACTCGAGGCTCTGCGACAGCTTGTCCAGCTCGGCGTTGACGTCGTCCAGCTCGGAGGCAAAGCTCTTGGCTGCCGGCGAATCGTCTTCCAGCGACAACGACAGGTCGAAGTCGGACGGCAGGTCGAATTCGGACAATGGGTCGAACGCCGGCACGCTGTCGAAGGCGGCCAGTTCCGCAGCGACATCCACCGTGGGCTCGTCGGCCGCCGCCGGGGCAGCCGGGGCAACCGGCTCGCTGACATCGAGGTCGAAATCGGCCAGGTCGACCGTGGGTTGCGCTTCGGCTTGGGCCAGCATGGCCTCGAAATCGGCGTCGGCATCGGCCTGCAGCTCGGCATCGACGGCAAACGGCTCTTCTTCTGCCGGAACCTCTGGCGGCAGAGGCTCATCCAGTACCGGCTCATCCAGCACTGGCGCGGCCAGCGGGCCATCCTCGGGCAGGTCATCACCCAGGCTCAGGTCGAAGGCACTGTCCAGGTCCTGTTCGTCCAGGCCCGGCACATCGAGGGTCGGCACTTCATCGAAGGCATCCAGCTCGGCTTCCGGCTCGGGTGCTGCTTCAGGCTGCGCTGGCGCGACGGCCTCCGGCTCGACCGCCAACTCCGGCTCGAGGGTCGGCAGGTCGTCCAGCCCGAGATCGGCAGCCGCTGGGGTTTCAGGCTGATCCTGCAGCAAGCCCTGCACATACTGTTCGTCCATCTCGGCAGCCAGGGCCGCAGCACCGAGGCCGGCAGCAGCCAGGCCGAGCATGGCCGGGTAGCGTTCCTTCAAGCTGGCAACTGCGGCAGTGTTCTGCTCGCTGGTCGGCAGCTTGCGCTCCTGCTCGGCGAAGGCGCTCTGGTCACCCTGGCGGGCGTACACATCCATCAGTTGCAGGCGCAGGTCATCACGCTGCGGCGCGGCGGCCACAGCGGGCTCCAGCAGGTCGGCAGCACGGTTCAGGCGGCCGGCGGCCAGGCATTGCCCAACTTCCTCCAGCAGCGCGGCGTACGGGTCGGCTTGCGCCTCGGGCTGCGCTTCGACGGCAGCTGTCGGCGGTTTTTCCGCTGCTGCTGCGGCGGCGGCCGAAGCGGCGACCACGGCTGGCGACAGGGTCACGCTCGGCGCCGAGACCTCGACGCCCTCGAGGCTTGCGCTGTCGTTGTCGAAGCCTGCGCCCTGCTCTTCTTCCAGTGCGCGCGCCATGCGCAGATGTTTTTCGGCTTCCTGCTGGGCCTTGCGCTTGCGCGCCAGCAGCAACAGCAGAAGCAGCAGCACGAGGAATGCACTGCCGGCAATCAGCCCCAGCAGCAGCGGGTTGCCGGTGATTTCGTCCAGCACACCGCCAGGCTGCTCATTGACTGCTGCCTCGGTGGCTGGCGCCGGCTCGGGCGCCGTATCCACGGCGGCAGGTGCAGGCTTGACCACGGGTTGCGCATCGGCTGCAGGCTGGGCCGGGGCAGCTGCGCCCTGGGCCTCCAGCTGGGCCAACTGGTTGTTCTTCAGCTCGATCAGACGCTGCAGCTTGTCCAGCTGGCTCTGCAGGTCGGCCATGCGGCTCTTGAGCTCTTCGTTGTCGCGACGGCTGGTATCCAGGCTTTCCTCGGCCACGGCCAGCTTGTCGCTGAGTGCCTTGGCCTGGTCGGCGCCGGCCTGGGTGCCCGGGCTGACCAGGCGCAGGTTGTCGCCCTGGGCAATGCGCGCCGGCGCTGCATCGGCGGCACCGCGACGGGTGGCATCCAGCTGGCGGGCACGTGGGCCCAGACGGCGGCCTTCACGCCAGGCCGCATACTGCTCGGCCACCTCACGGGTCGCCTCGCCCTGCGCAATACTCTGGATCTGCTGCTGGTCGGGCAGGCGCAGCACCTGGCCCACCTTCAGCTGGTTGATGTTGTTGCCGATGAAGGCGTCCGGGTTCAGCGCCTGGATCGCGATCATGGTCTGCTGGATCGAGCCACCCTGGGTGTTGCGCGCGGCAATCTGCCACAAGGTGTCACGACGTTGGGTGGTGTAGCTGCCGGCACTGGTCACCGCCGGTGCGACATTGCCTGCCGCCGGCTTGTCGCCCTGGGCCTTGGCCTGGTCTAGCAGCACACTGTAGTCACGCAGCAGACGGCCCTGCGGCCACATCACCTGGACCAGGAACTTGACCACCGGCCCGGGCAGCGGCTGGCTGGAGGTTACCCGCAGCACACTCCTGCCGTTGGGGTTGATCACCGGCGTGAAGGTCAGGTCTTCGAGGTAAGGCGGCAGCGCCACCCCGGCCTTGCTGAACTCTTCCGGCGGCGCCAGGCTCGGCGCCACTTCGGCGGCGGTGAGGTCGCGCACGTCCAGCAGCTCGATCTCGGCGTCCAGCGGCTGGTTCTGTGCCGACTTGAGGGTCAACTCCCCCAGGCCCAGGGCATTCGCCATGCCTGATGACAGCGCCGATGCTGCAGCCATGGCCAGAACCAGTTTGCGAATTCGAAGCATGACCTCTTCCCTTGTATGAAGCGTCCTGAAACCTGCATGCGGAGCAGGACAAAATTGCTCGCCAGTATCTTTTACGGCATGTGTTTAATCAACAATTGCGCCACTTGCACGGCGTTCAGCGCGGCGCCTTTGCGCACGTTGTCGGTGGTCAGCCAGAGGTTGAGCTGCTGGTCTTCATCAACACCATGCCGTACACGACCAACATAGACCACGTCTTGGCCCACTGCGTCACCAACCGGGGTCGGATAATCGTCGCGTTCCACCAGTTCGACACTGTCGGCGGCCTCGAGTGCCTGTTGAATCGCCTCCAGGTCGACCGGGCGACGGCTCTGCACCGCCACACTGAAGCTATCGCCAAAAAACACCGGGACTTGAACACAGCTCACGGAAATCTTCAGTTCAGGCATGCCCAGTAGCACACGCAGCTCGCTGACCAGGCGCCGCTCCAGCGCGGTATGGCCCTGTTCATCGGCAGCACCCACCTGGGCCAACAGGTTGAATGCGACCTGACGATCGAAGAAGCGTGGCTCCAGCGGCCGGGCATTGAGCAGCTCGGCGGTTTGCCGGGCCAGCTCAGTGACGGCTTCGCGGCCCTGTGCGGACACCGCCAGCGCCGCCATCACCTGCACTCGCTCGATATCCAGCAGGCCTTTGAGCGGTGCCAGCGCCACAGCCAGGGCAACGGCGGCCGAGCACGGGCTGACGATACGCGCAGGCAGCGCCAGGCCGGCCAGGCGTTCGGCGTTGGCTTCGGGCACCAGGGCCAGGGCGCCGTCCAGGCCGCCGGACAGGTCGATAACCGTACAACCCGCCTGCAGCGCCTTGCCGGCAAAACTGCGGCTGACGGCGGCGCCGGTGGCGAAGAAGGCGAGTTTGACCTGGGCGAAGTCGAAGCTGTCCACTTCGCGTACTTTCAGCTTCTTGCCGGCGAACATCACGCTGTTACCGGCGGACTCCATGCTGGCCAGCAGGTGCAGCGTGCCGACCGGGAAGGCCAGTTCTTCGAGGATCTGTACCAGGGCTTCACCGACGCTGCCGGTGGCGCCGACGACGGCGATGTCCAAAGGGTTTGTCATGGAAGGAATCCTTTTGCTGAAAACGGCGGGGGCGGCACTTTACTTGGATTGTCGATGTTTGTCTTTGCTGGCGTATCGTGGGTATGCGGGCTGAACGCGTGATCGCCGGTATGGGTGGGTCGCGGGGTTTTCGGCGCCTGTGAGATCGAGCGCCGCCCGCGCGGCTCATCGCGAGCTGCGCTCGCTCCTACGTTTGTTTCGGGCCAATCATTTCTGTGGGATTTGCGCGCGGCCCCCTTTGGCGCATGGCGTGCCATCGCGTCGTACCAACCAGGCGGTCGCGCGCGCCTGCCACAGGCGTTACTGGCCCGAAATAAACGTAGGAGCGAGCGCAGCTCGCGATGAGCCGCGCGGGCGGCGCTCGATCTCACAGGCGCCAACCATGTCGCGCCATACACTTGCCGCCCTACCCACCCCACAATCAGCTGCAAAAAAAAACCCGCACTGTCGCCAGCACGGGTTTTCGGTCACACCAGAACGATCAACGCTCCAGCAGGATCCGCAGCATGCGACGCAGCGGTTCGGCCGCGCCCCACAGCAGCTGGTCACCGACGGTGAACGCACCGAGGTACTGCGACCCCATGTTCAGCTTGCGCAAGCGGCCAACCGGAATATTCAAGGTCCCGGTCACCTTGGTCGGGGTCAGCTCCTGCATGCTGATCTCCCGCTGGTTCGGCACCAGTTTCACCCAAGGGTTGTGCTGGCTGATCATGCCTTCGATGTCGGCGAGCGGCACATCCTTGTTCAGCTTGATGGTCAGCGCCTGGCTATGGCAACGCATGGCGCCGATGCGCACGCAGATGCCGTCCACCGGGATCGGGCTCTTGAAGCGCCCGAGGATCTTGTTGGTCTCGGCCTGGGCCTTCCACTCTTCGCGGCTCTGGCCGTTCGGCAGCTCCTTGTCGATCCACGGGATCAGGCTACCAGCCAGCGGCACACCGAAGTTCTCGGTCGGGAACGC
Organism: Pseudomonas sp. LAM2023; assembly: GCF_016620375.1. Classification (NCBI taxonomy): domain Bacteria; kingdom Pseudomonadati; phylum Pseudomonadota; class Gammaproteobacteria; order Pseudomonadales; family Pseudomonadaceae; genus Pseudomonas; species Pseudomonas sp. LAM2023. Next base: position 244,319 of record NZ_JAENHV010000026.1, read on the forward strand.
TTCGCTACGCATGGTTTCGGCAACCTTGCGGTCGATGTCGAGGATGGCGCTGGCCGGGTTGGCCAGGTCATCGGCCACCGCGGCGTGGGTAGCGCCCATCTGCTTGATCAGCTCACGCATGTTCTGCGCGCCAGCACCCGAGGCCGCCTGGTAGGTCATGGCGCTCATCCACTCGACCAGGCCGGCTTCGAACAGGCCACCCAGGCCCATCAGCATCAGGCTGACGGTGCAGTTGCCGCCGATGTAGTTCTTGGTGCCCGCGTCCAGTTGCTGGTCGATGACCTTGCGGTTGACCGGGTCGAGGATGATCACCGCGTCATCCTGCATGCGCAGGGACGAAGCGGCATCGATCCAGTAGCCCTGCCAGCCGGCTTCACGCAGCTTGGGGAAGACCTCGTTGGTGTAGTCGCCGCCCTGGCAGGTCAGGATCACGTCGAGGGTCTTGAGTTCTTCGATCGAATAAGCGTCCTTGAGTGGAGCAGTATCCTTGCCCACGTTCGGGCCTTGGCCACCGACGTTGGAGGTGGTGAAGAACACCGGCTCGATAAGGTCGAAATCCTGCTCCTCCAGCATCCGCTGCATGAGCACGGAACCGACCATACCGCGCCAACCGATCAGACCTACACGTTTCATCGCAACTACACCTTTGCTAAAAGTGGGCCGCCACCGGGAATTTGGGGTGGCGGGCCAGAGAGATTACAGATTCCGCAGCGCTGCGACTACTGCGTCGCCCATTTCCTGCGTACCCACCTTGCGGCAGCCTTCCGAGAAAATGTCGCCGGTGCGCAGGCCCTGGTCCAGAACCACGCTCACGGCCTTCTCGATCGCTTCGGCGGCAGCCACCTGATTGAAGCTGTAGCGCAGCATCATCGACACCGAGAGGATGGTCGCCAACGGGTTGGCGATACCCAGGCCGGCGATGTCTGGCGCCGAGCCGTGGCAAGGTTCGTACATGCCCTTGTTGTCGGCATCCAGCGACGCCGAAGGCAGCATGCCGATGGAACCGGTCAGCATGGAAGCTTCATCCGACAGAATGTCACCGAACATGTTGTCGGTCACCATCACGTCGAACTGCTTGGGTGCTCGCACCAGCTGCATGGCAGCATTGTCGACGTACATGTGGCTCAGTTCCACGTCCGGGTAGTCCTTGGCCACGTCCTCGACCACTTCGCGCCACAGCTGGCTGGACGCCAGGACGTTGGCCTTGTCCACCGAGCACAGCTTCTTGCCGCGCACACGGGCCATGTCGAAGCCGACCCGGGCAATGCGGCGCACTTCGCTTTCGCTGTACGGCAGGGTGTCGTAGGCCTGGCGCTCGCCGCCTTGTAGCTCGCGCTGGCCACGCGGCGCACCGAAGTAGATGCCGCCAGTCAGCTCACGGACGATGAGGATGTCCAGGCCGGAGACGATTTCCGGCTTGAGCGACGAGGCATCGGCCAGTTGCGGATAGAGGATGGCCGGGCGCAGGTTGGCGAACAGGCCCAGTTGCGAACGGATCTTCAGCAGGCCGCGCTCCGGGCGGATGTCACGCTCGATCTTGTCCCACTTCGGCCCGCCTACGGCGCCCAGCAGCACGGCATCGGCCTTGCGCGCACGCTCCAGGGTCTCGTCGGCCAGTGGCACGCCGTGCTTGTCGATGGCGGCGCCACCGATGACGTCGTGGGCCAGGCTGAAACCGAGCTGGAACTTGTCGTTGGCCAGCTCCAGCACCTTGACCGCCTCGGCCATGATTTCCGGGCCGATACCGTCACCTGGGAGAATCAGAATCTGCTTGCTCATGCTTTCCTCTATCCATTCACGCGGTGCGGCCAAGCGGGCCACACCGAAAAGTTCTTAACGCTCGGCCCACAACACCAGCACATCCGTGCTGAACGAACCATCGGCCTCGATCTGGTAATACTGCCGTACTTCTGCGCCCATGGCTTGCTGCAACTGGCGGATGGCCACGCGCATCGGCTCGGGGGTGCGCATGCGCTCGACCCAGCTGCCGAACTCCAGGCGCAGCGGCTGGCGGGTGTGGCTGCGCACGTGCAGGCCGGCCTCGCTGACCTGGCGCTGCCATTCGGCGGCGGAGTAGTCGCGTACGTGGCTGGTATCGCGCAGCACTTCCACCGTTTGCAGGTAGGTGTCGAGCAACGGGCTTCCCGGCGACATGACGTCGATGAAGGCTGCCACGCCGCCCGGCTTGAGCACCCGGCGCACTTCGCGCAGGGCCAGGCCCAGGTCGCTCCAGTGGTGGGCCGAGTAGCGGCTGAAGACGAAGTCGAACGAGGCGTCGGCGAACGGCAGGCGTTCGGCGGCGCCGCGTTCGGTGGTGATATTGGCCAGGCCGCGCTCGGCAGCGGCACTGGCGACCACGTCGAGCATGGCTTGCGAGAGGTCGTAGGCGACCACTTCGGCAACCAGCGGGGCGACGTGGAAGCTGACATGGCCGGCACCGCAGCCCAGGTCCAGCACGCGGGCATGGCCCTGCCCCGCCAGCGCGGCCTGCAGCAGGGCGAATTCGCTGCCCTGGGCGTGTACGGCGCTGCTGAGGTAGGCGCTGGCCTGTTCGCCGAACTGGCGTTGGACCACATCGGTGTGGGTGGTGCTGGTCATGTCTCGATCCTTTTGGTTTCTCGCTGCCTGTACCGGCCCTTTCGCGGGCACGCCCGCTCCCACAGGTACAGCGCTGCTCTCTGTGGGAGCGGGCGTGCCCGCGAAGAGGCCGGTACTGCCACCTACAAACAATCAGGCATCACGGAACAGCCAAGGCTGCGCTGCGCGATGCTTGCTTTCGAAGGCCTTGATCGCATCGCTGTCCTGCAAGGTCAGGCCGATATCGTCCAGGCCGTTGAGCAGGCAGTGCTTGCGGAACGCGTCGATCTCGAAGTGCAGCACCTTGCCATCCGGGCGGGTCACGGCCTGCGCCTGCAGGTCGATGACCAGCTGGTAGCCCTGGTTGGCTTCGACCTGCTTGAACAGCTCGTCGACTTCCTCATCACTGAGGATGATCGGCAGCAAGCCGTTCTTGAAGCTGTTATTGAAGAAGATGTCGGCAAAGCTCGGCGCGATCACGCTGCGGAAGCCGTACTCGTCCAGCGCCCACGGCGCGTGCTCACGGCTCGAGCCGCAACCGAAGTTCTCCCGCGCCAGCAATACGCTGGCACCCTGGTAACGTTCGTGGTTGAGCACGAACTCTTTGTTCAACGGGCGCTTGCTGTTGTCCTGGTAGGGCTGGCCCACATCCAGGTAACGCCACTCGTCGAACAGGTTGGGGCCGAAGCCGGTGCGCTTGATCGACTTCAGGAACTGCTTGGGGATGATCTGGTCGGTGTCGACGTTGGCACGGTCCAACGGGGCGACGAGGCCAGTGTGCTGGGTAAAGGCTTTCATGCTGCGCTCCCTTGGATCAACTCGCGGACATCGATGAAGTGGCCGGTCACCGCGGCGGCGGCGGCCATGGCCGGGCTGACCAGGTGGGTACGGCCACCGGCGCCCTGACGGCCTTCGAAGTTGCGGTTGGAGGTGGACGCGCAGTGCTCGCCGCTCTCCAGGCGGTCCGGGTTCATCGCCAGGCACATCGAGCAGCCTGGTTCACGCCATTCGAAACCGGCTTCGAGGAAGATCTTGTCCAGGCCTTCGCGTTCGGCCTGGGCCTTGACCAGGCCCGAGCCCGGCACCACCAGCGCCTGCTTGACGTTGGCAGCGACCTTGCGGCCCTTGGCGATCGCGGCCGCGGCGCGCAGGTCTTCGATGCGCGAGTTGGTGCACGAGCCGATGAACACGCGGTCGAGCTTGATGTCGGTGATCGCCTGGTTGGCGGCCAGGCCCATGTATTTGAGGGCACGCTCGATCGAACCACGCTTGATCAGGTCCGGCTCGGCAGCTGGGTCCGGCACGCGCTGGTCGACGGCCAGGACCATCTCCGGCGAAGTGCCCCAGCTGACCTGCGGCTTGATTTGCGCAGCGTCGAGCTCGACCACGGTGTCGAACACCGCGTCAGCGTCGGAAACCAGGCCTTTCCAGGCTGCGACCGCCTGTTTCCACTGCTCACCCTTGGGCGCGTACGGGCGGCCTTCGACATAGGCAACGGTTGTGTCGTCCACCGCTACCAGGCCTACGCGGGCACCGGCCTCGATGGACATGTTGCAAATGGTCATGCGGCCTTCCATCGACAGTTCGCGGATGGCGCTGCCGGCAAATTCCATGGCGTGGCCGTTACCACCGGCGGTGCCGATCTTGCCGATCACCGCCAGGACGATGTCCTTGGCGGTAACGCCGGCAGGCAACTGGCCTTCCACGCGCACCAGCATGTTCTTCATCTTCTTGGCGACCAGGCACTGGGTCGCCAGCACGTGCTCGACTTCGGAAGTACCGATACCGTGGGCCAAGGCGCCGAAAGCGCCATGGGTGGAGGTGTGCGAATCGCCGCAGACCACGGTCATGCCCGGCAAGGTGGCACCCTGCTCCGGGCTGATGACGTGGACGATGCCCTGGCGCTCGTCGTTCATCTTGAATTCGACGATGCCGTATTCGTCACAGTTTTCGTCGAGGGTCTGTACCTGCAGGCGCGACACCTGGTCGACGATGGCCTCGATCCCCCCCTTGCGCTCGGGCGTGGTCGGCACGTTGTGATCCGGCGTGGCGATGTTGGCGTCGATGCGCCAAGGCTTGCGGTTGGCCAGGCGCAGGCCTTCGAAGGCCTGGGGCGACGTCACTTCGTGGATGATGTGGCGGTCGATGTAGATCAAGGACGAGCCGTCATCGCGGCGCTTGACCTCATGGGCTTCCCAGAGTTTGTCGTAGAGCGTTTTGCCAGCCATCAGACTGTTCCTCATCAGCGTCTTTCTATGCCAAAGACCCCTTGGCTTGTGCGGTCGATGCTAGGGGTTTAGATTGAATAACTCAAATTCATAATTTTTATGCTTTGGATAACCAACAGGAATTCAAACCATGGACCTGGCCAACCTCAGCGCCTTCATCGCCATCGCCGAAACTGGAAGCTTTTCCGGGGCAGCCGAACGCCTGTTCCTGACCCAGCCAGCGGTCAGCAAGCGCATCGCCGGGCTGGAGCAGCAACTGGAGGTGCGCCTGTTCGACCGGCTGGGCCGCGAGGTCACCCTGACCGAGGCTGGCCGCGCCTTGCTGCCGCGCGCCTACCAGATCCTCAATGTCCTGGACGACACCCGCCGAGCGTTGACCAACCTCACCGGCGCAGTGAGCGGCCGCCTGACCCTGGCCACCAGCCACCATATCGGCCTGCACCGCCTGCCGCCGCTGTTGCGGGCCTTCACGCGCCAATACCCAGCCGTGGCGCTGGATATCCAGTTCATGGATTCGGAACAGGCCTACGACGAAATCCTGCATGGCCGCGCCGAGATTGCCGTAATCACCCTGGCACCCGAACCGCACCACCTGGTCAAGGCCGTGCCGGTGTGGGACGACGCCCTGGATTTCGTCGCCGCCCCTGAACACCCACTGGCCGCCAACCATGCGGTGAGCCTGGCCGACGTCGCGCGCCACCCGGCAGTATTCCCGGGCGGCAATACGTTCACCCACCATATCGTGCAGCGCCTGTTCGAAAGCCAGGGCCTGACTCCCAATATCGCCATGAGCACCAATTACCTGGAAACCATCAAGATGATGGTCTCGATCGGTTTGGCCTGGAGCGTGCTGCCGCGCACCATGCTCGATGAACAGGTTGCACGCATCAGTTTGCCGGGCATACAGCTGTCCCGCCAGCTAGGCTACATTTTGCACACGGAGCGCACGCTATCGAACGCCGCCAGGGCATTCATGGCCCTGCTCGACAGCCACGCGGGGCCCGCCTGACTGGCTGTCAGCCCGGTTTTCCACCTCCAAAGGACGCGTCATACGCCAAAGGTCTGGTACCGATGCCCAAATCAGCGAACCGCTTTCCGCGCCTGCCGCGCATCCCTGCGGCCGATCCACAGGAGTCGGAACAGGCCTGGCAGAACGCCCCGCAATTGCTGGCAGCGCTCAACGGAGCGCGCCTGGGCGCCTGGCTATGGGACATACAGACCGGCCGGGTGAGCTGGTCGCGCGGTACCCAGGCGCTGTTCGGCTTCGACCCGCACAAGCCACTACCCAGCGATATAGACTATCTCGATTTGCTGCCAGAAGAAGACCGCGCCCGCACCCGCCAGCTGTTCCAGGCCGTGGTCAACGGCGAGCCGGCGGAAAAAGCCATGCGCCACCGCATCCGCTGGCCAGACGGCAGCCTGCACTGGCTGGAGATCAACGGCAGCCTGACCCATGACCAGCACGGCCGGCCGCAGATGATCGGGGTCATCCGCGAGATCACCCGCCAACGCGAACGGGAAACCGCGCTGATCAACTCGGAAAAGCGCTTCGCCACCCTGTTCCACCTCAGCCCCAACGCCATTCTGCTGACCCGTCGCCACGACGGCATGATTTTCGAGGTCAACCAGCACTTCGAAAACATGTTCGGCTGGCCCGGCAGCCAGGTGATCGGCAAGACCAGCCTGGAACTGGGCCTGTGGGTCAACCCCGAACAGCGTCACCAGTTGCTGGAGTCGACCCGCACCAGCAACGGCCCGTTGAACCTGGAAGTCCAGTTCCGCGCCATCAGCGGCAAGGTGCATGACGGCATACTCAGCACCCAGGGCATAGAGCTGGAGGGCGTGACCTTCCTCCTCAGCACCTTCATGGACACCACCGAACGCAAACGCGCCGAACAGGCGCTGAAGGAAAGCCAGGAGCGCCTGGACCTGGCCCTGGACTCGGCCCAGCTGGGCACCTGGGACTGGCATATCCCCAGCGGCATGCTCTACGGCTCGGCCCGCGCCGCGCAGTTGCATGGCCTGCCGCCGATCCCCTTTCACGAATCGTTCGACGCGTTCTTCGAAGGGGTGCCGGAGCAAGAGCGCAACGCCATGCGCCAGACCTACCGCAGCTTGCGCGAAGGCCCTGCCGGCAACTACCAGGTGACCTACCAGGTACAACTGGAAAACGGCGTCTCGCGCTATATCGAAAGCCGCGCCCGGCTGTACCGCGACGAGCAGGGCAACCCGCTGCGCATGGCCGGCACCTTGCTCGACATCACCGACCAGGTGGAACGTGAACAACGCCTGAGCGCTTCGGAGGAGAAATTCGCCAGCCTGTTCCAGGTCAGCCCCGACCCGATCTGCGTCAACCGCCAGGACACCGGCCAGTTCATCGAGATCAACCCGGCGTTCACCCAGACCTTTGGCTGGAGCACCGATCAGGTCATCGGCCGCACGGCCGAGGAAATCGGCCTGTGGGCCGAGACCTTCGAGCGCGCGCAACGCATCGAGCGGGTGATCCGCGAACAGGCCCTGAGCAACGTCGCGGTGGTGGTCAACCACCGCAATGGTGCACCGCTGACCTGCGTGATTTCCAGCCGCCTGATCACCGTCGACGGCCAGCCCTGCAGCGTCACCACCCTGCGCGACATCACCCAGCAGCAGCGCGCCGAGGCGGCGCTCAAGTCCAGCGAGGAGAAGTTCGCCAAAGCCTTCCACTCCAGCCCCGACGCCATCACCATCACCGAGCGCTACAGTGGCCGCTACCTGGAAATCAACGACGGTTTCTGCCGCCTGACCGGCTACAGCGCCGCCGAAGTGGTCGGCCGCACGGTGTACGAGGTGGGCATCTGGGCCGACGACAAGCAGCGAAGCGCCCTGCTGGCCGAATTACGCGAGCGTGGCCGGGTGCACCACCGCGAGATGCTCGGGCGCAACAAGCGTGGCGATATCCTCACCGTGGAGGTATCGGTCGAACCCATTACCCTGAACGAAGTCGACTGCCTGCTGCTGAATGCTCGCGATGTCAGCCAGCTGAAGAATGCCCAAGCGCAAATCCGCCACCTGGCCTATCACGATCCATTGACCAACCTGCCCAACCGCGCCCTGCTGATGGACCGCCTGAGCCAGCAGATCGCCCTGCTCAAGCGCCATAACCTGCGCGGCGCCCTGCTGTTCCTCGACCTCGACCATTTCAAGCACATCAACGACTCGCTCGGCCACCCGGTGGGCGACACGGTGCTGAAAATCGTCACTGCGCGCCTGGAAGCCAGCGTGCGCCTGGAAGACACCGTGGCGCGCCTGGGCGGCGACGAGTTCGTGGTATTGCTGAGCGGCCTGGAAGGCAGCCGCGACATGGTCGAAGCAAAAGTCCGTGAACTGGCCGACAACCTGCGCGAACTGCTGGCCGAGCCAATGTCGCTGGATGGCCAGCGCCTGCAGGTGACGCCGAGCATCGGTGTCGCACTGATCCCCGACCATGGCGCCACGCCAGCCGACCTGCTCAAGCGCGCCGATATCGCCTTGTACCGGGCCAAGGACTCCGGGCGCAACACCACCCAGCTGTTCCATACCACCATGCAGAAGGCCGCCAGCGAGCGCCTGCGCATGGAAAACGACCTGCGCCTGGCCCTGGCCCGTGGCGAACTGGCGTTGCACTTCCAGCCGCAGGTGGACGCGCGTGACAACCGCATCGTCGGCGCCGAGGTATTGCTGCGCTGGCACCACCCGCAACTGGGCCAGCAACCGCCGGCACAATTCATCCAGGTGCTGGAAGAAAGCGGCCTGATCCTGGAGGTTGGCAGCTGGATTCTCGACGAAGCCTGCGACGCCTGCGCCAGCATGCTGGCCGACGGGCTGGTCGAGGCCGACAGCTTCAGCCTGTGCGTGAACATCAGCCCGCGGCAGTTCCGCCAGAACGATTTCGTCGGGCGGGTGCTGCGCAGCCTGGACGACTATCGTTTGCCACGGCAGATGCTGAAGCTGGAGATTACCGAAGGCATCGTCATCCAGAACCTCGAAGACACCATCAGCAAGATGCGGGAGCTGAAGCGCCACGGGGTGAGTTTTGCGATGGATGACTTTGGCACCGGCTACTCCTCGCTGACCTATCTGAAGCGCCTGCCGATAGACGCACTGAAAATCGACCAGACCTTCGTGCGCGATGCGCCGATGGACCCCAACGACGCCGAGATCGTCCGCGCCATCGTCGCCATGGCCCGCAGCCTGGGCCTGGCGGTGATTGCCGAAGGCGTGGAACTGACCGAACAGCTGGAGTTTCTGGAACGGCTGGGGTGCCACTTGTACCAGGGGTACCTGCACAGCCGGCCGCTACCTTTGTCGGAGTTTCGGCAGATGCTGCTGGAGGCGCCGGCGAATTCCGGGAGCTGACAGTCACGCTCCCTGCAGGAGTGGCCTGGTGTCGCGATGGGCAGCGCCGCAGCCCTGGCTATTGTTGCGACGACTGGGTCTTGGGGCCGCTTCGCGCCCTATCGCGACACAAGGCCGCTCCTACAAAAGGTAGCGCGCCAGGGCCAGTACAGCGGGCACAAAAAAGGGCACCCCTGGGGTGCCCTTCTTCACATCGCCGCGATCAGTTCAGCGCTGGCTTGTCACCATTGATCGGGATGCGCTTGGCCTTGGCTTCTTCAGGCACGATGCGCAGCAGGTCGATGCTGAGCAGGCCATTGGCCAGGCCGGCAGCCTTGACTTCGATATGGTCGGCCAGGCGGAAGGACAGCTTGAAGGCGCGCTGGGCGATACCCTGGTGCAGGTAGGTCACTTCTTCAGTGCCGTTGTCGCGCTTGCCACCGGATACGGTCAGGACACCTTTCTCGACCTGCAGGTCGAGGTCCTGCTCCTGGAAGCCGGCTGCGGCTACCACGATGCGGTAGTGGTCATCGCCATGCTTTTCCACGTTGTAGGGCGGGTAGCTGCTACCGGCCTCGTTACGTGCCGCAGATTCGAACAGGTCGTTGAAACGGTCGAAACCTACGGAATGGCGGAACAGTGGAGCGAGAGAAAAAGCAGTGTTCATGGTCATAAACTCCTGAGATTCAGCAAGTAAATTCACTACGCGACCCGACTTCGGCATCGCGTACTCAAGAGATAGGGTCGAGGGAAAGGCTTTCAAGAGGGGCCAGCAAAAAAATCTTGAACCGGTGCGCCCCCTTTTCGCAGGCACGCCGGTGAAAGCGCCTGATCAGGCAACACATGCCGTCAAGGGTTGCGCTTCAATCCCCAGCAAGCGACTGATCCGCGCGCAGTCATCTTCCCGGCGCAATTCGGCGAACAGCACCACCGCCTCCGGGTAACTGCGGGTCAGCATCGCCAACCACTGCTTCATTCGCCCCGGCGCATAACGCGGCGACAGCTTGGCCTGGGCCTGGCGCCAGAATTCACGCAACAACGGCAGCAGGTCGGCCCAGGTCATTGGCAAATACTCCCGCCCATCTCGCGCTGCGGCAATCTGCAGGCCCAGGTCCGGGCGCGAAACCAGCCCGCGGCCCAGCATGATGTCTTCGGCACCACTGACTTCGCGACAACGCTGCCAGTCGTCCACGGTCCAGATCTCGCCATTGGCGAACACCGGCACCTTGACCACATCCTGCACCCGCGCCACCCACTCCCAGTGGGCCGGCGGCTTGTAGCCCTCGACCTTGGTCCGCGCATGCACCACCAGGTGCGCCGAACCGCCCTCGGCCAGGGCGGTGGCACAGTCCAGCGCGCCATCGGGGCTGTCGAAGCCCAGGCGCATTTTCGCCGTCACCGGAATATCCGCCGGCACGGCGCGGCGCACCTCGCGCACGATGGCGTGCAGCAGCTCCGGCTCCTTGAGCAGTACTGCACCACCACGCGACTTGTTCACGGTCTTGGCCGGGCAACCGAAGTTCAGGTCGATCACCGGCGCCCCCAGCGCGCAGGCCAGCGCGGCGTTTTCGGCCAGGCACACCGGGTCGGAACCCAGCAATTGCACACGCATCGGCACCCCGGCGGCAGTCCGCGCGCCGTTGCGCAATTCGGGCGCCAGCTTGTCGAACGAGGCAGGCGGCAGCAGGCGGTCACATACGCGAATAAACTCGGTGACGCACCAGTCGATACCGCCAACGCGGGTCAGCACGTCGCGCAGGATGTTGTCGACCAGCCCCTCCATGGGGGCCAGGGCAATTTGCATGTCGGGGTCTCGGCGGGAAAAAGCCGGCAGTCTAGCAAAAATTGCCGCTGTTTCAGGCGCCGATCAGCGCCGGGCCGTAACCATCGAGAAATTCCGCCGGCATGCGCCTGGGCTTGCCGCTGGACAGCTCGATGCAGGCGAAGGTGGTCTGGGCGCGCAGCAGGGTCACGCCGTCACGCGGGCGCTTGAGCTGGAAGCGCCGGGTCATGCGCAGGCGTTGGTCCCAGTCGATGATCCAGGTGGCCAGTTGCAGCTCGTCGTCCTCATAGGCTGCAGCCAGGTAGTCGATTTCGTGGCGCACCACGGCCATGGCCCGGTCCAGCCGGCGGTATTCGGCCAGGTCCAGGCCCAGGCGCTGCGAGTGGCGCCAGGCGCAGCGCTCCAGCCAGGTGACGTAGACGGCATTGTTGGCGTGGCCGAGGCCATCGATGTCCTCGTTAGCCACGCGCAGGTCGATGACGAAAGGTGTTGCCAGGTCCCAGCTCATGTTCGCTTCCTTGGCGCAAAAGTGGATTTAGCAGTGACCTGCGGGGCAAAGTCCAGCCCTTCGGCGCTTGCCTGCGGGGCTACGCGCCCTTGTAGGAGCGGCCTTGTGTCGCGATGGGGCGCATAGCGGCCCGAAAATCTCAGTCCCAGCACAGATTGCCGGGGCTGCTGCGCAGCCCATCGCGACGCAAGGCCGCTCCTACAGGGACCGCACCAGCCCGGGCCAGCAGCTCCAGCACCGCTTCACCCAGGCGCGGGTCGGCCAGCACGCGCTGGTGCCCGCCCTCCTCCAGCCGCAACAGCCGGCTGTCGAACCAGGCCTTGTGAATGACCTGGGCTTCAGTAACAGGCACCAGCTCATCATCGGCGGCATGCACCACCAACCCCGGCAACTCCAGCTGGTAACCACTGACATCGAGCCGCGCAATCTTCATGCCCACATCCCGCTCCACCTGGCGGATGAATGCGGCCCGCGCCGGTGCCGGCAGGCCCAGGCGATGGGCGAAACCACGCAGCACGCCCAGCAGTTGCGCCGGTGCAGCGATGCTCACTGCTGCTTCCGCACGCAGGCCCATCTGCAGCGCCAGCAACACACTGGCACCGCCCATGGAATGGCCAATCACCGCGCGCAGCGGCGGCAACTCGGCGGCAGCCTCCAGCAAGGCTCGGGCAAACAGCACCACGTGCGCCTGCTCGCCTGGCGACCGACCATGCCCCGGCCCCTCCAGCGCCACCACGGTATGCCCGGCCTCGACCAGGGTCTCGATCAAGGCGGCAAACTGGGTCGGCCGCCCCTCCCAACCGTGCATCAACAGCACAGTCGGCCCTTTGCCCCATCGCAACGCAGACAAACCGAAGCGCAAGGTGATGCGCTCGGCGCTGGCCAGTACCGGCAGTTCCCATTCCCGCGGTGGCAGGTTGCGCGGGGTCATGAACGCACGGCGCATCTTGCCCGCAACATGCTCCGGGGCCAGGCGGCCCAGGGTGCCGTTGACACCACGAATCCAGCTCAGGGTCGTCATCGCCATGCTCCTGTCAGAGCACCGCTGATTTGGCGGCGCGTAGAATGCGGTCAGACAGCTCGCTGGTGCCCAAGGCCCGGGCCAGGGCCAGGCCGCCGATCATCAGGGCCAGGTCGGCCAGGGCCTTGTCGGCTTCCTCGGGGCGGTCGACCATGGCGGCCGTCATCAACTCGATGTGCTCGGCCAGCACCTCGCGGAAAGCCTCTGGCAGGCGCTGCATTTCACCCAGCGAATTGGGCAGTGGGCAGGCATGCACCTCGGCATCGCGGTGCTTGCGCGACAGGTAGAAGGCGCTGACCAATGCCCGCCGCTCAGCGCCATCGAGGCTGGGATCGACCTGGGCCAGCAAGGCTCGGCGCTCGCCCAACAGTTGGCGGAACGCCTCGAGCATCATTTCGTCCTTGCTGTCGAAATGGGCATAGAAACCGCCCACGGTCAGGCCTGCCGCCCCCATCACCTGGCTGACGCTAGGCTCGGCCGGGCCATGCTGGATCAACGCCGTGCATGCCGCTTCGAGAATGCGCTCGCGGGTTTTGCTCTTCTTGTCGCTCATCAGGCACTCGCCGATAAAATATGATGATCGAAATATTATCCCCATCATATTTTTCCGCAAGCGAATTCTGCAGCCTTCTGTCGGCGAGTTTTTTTGGGAGAAAAAACAAAAGGCCCATTCAATAAGCGAATGAGCCTTTAAGGTCCCGCAATACGCGGGTAAATGTGGCGTCCCCTAGGGGACTCGAACCCCTGTTACCGCCGTGAAAGGGCGGTGTCCTAGGCCACTAGACGAAGGGGACGTAACCTTCGCGAAGATCCACGTATGTGAACCCTGGCAGAAATGGTGGAGCTAAGCGGGATCGAACCGCTGACCTCCTGCATGCCATGCAGGCGCTCTCCCAGCTGAGCTATAGCCCCGAAACAAAAGGCTCATCAATAATCGACGAGCCTTTTTAAGCCCTGCAAAACGCAGGAAAACTGGCGTCCCCTAGGGGACTCGAACCCCTGTTACCGCCGTGAAAGGGCGGTGTCCTAGGCCACTAGACGAAGGGGACGAACCTTCTTACCTGCAAGACCCGGTGCTGGACCCGGTCTTGCTTGACAGCCTTGGCTGCCAAGCGGAATTTGGTGGAGCTAAGCGGGATCGAACCGCTGACCTCCTGCATGCCATGCAGGCGCTCTCCCAGCTGAGCTATAGCCCCACAATGTCGCTCTGAACCGAAGCACTGGCTGGGTGCCTGGCGTTTCGTTTTCGTTCATCGCTGTGGACGGGGCGCATATTAAGATCGGATTGCAGGGCTGTCAAACTAATTTTTCAAAATATTCAAAAAAATTTTCACAGATAACAATCACTTACCGCCCTGCCTTGGTAAATCTAAGCGCCGCGCGCTTGTAGGAGCGATCTTGTGTCGCCAAAGGGCCGCAAAGCGGCCCCGGCAATTTTTGCGTTAAAGCTGAAATCGCGGGACCGCGTTGCGCTCCTTTCGCGACACAAGGCCGCTCCTACCGGGCTCAGCCAAGGCCTTTGGAGCGCTATCAGGCGATGGACGCCAGCAGCTTTTCCCATTCCTTGTTTTCTTTCTTCGACACGCCACCCAGCAGGTCCAGGGCCTGGCGCAGGCGGTAGCGGGTCAGGTCGGGGCCAAGGATTTCCATGGCATCGAGCACCGACACCGAGCTGGCCTGGCCAGTGATGGCGGCGAACATCAGCGGCATGGCGTCACGCAGCTTCAGCTCCAGCGCCTCGACCACCGCCTGGATGCAACCGGTGATGCGCTCCTTTTCCCATTGGCGCAGGCTTTCGAGCTTCCACAGGATCAGCTGGATCACCTGGCGCACCTGGTCGGCGGACAGCTTCTTGCTTTCGAACAGCTTGGCATCGAGCTTCAGCGCACCTTCGAAGAAGAACCCGCCCAGCGGAGCAACCTGGCTGAAGGTCTCCACCCGGCCCTGCACGTGCGGGGCAATCTTCATCATGTAGTCGCTGTTGAACGCCCACTTCTGCAGGCGCGCGGCGAACTCTTCGACCGGCAACTCGCGCAGCCACTGACCGTTCAGCCAGGACAGCTTCTCGATGTCGAAGATCGGGCCGCCCAGCGAAATACGCGACAGGTCGAAATGCTCGACCATCTCGGCCAGCGAGAACTTCTCCCGCTCGTCCGGCATCGACCAGCCCATGCGGCCCAGGTAGTTGAGCATCGCCTCGGGCATGAAGCCCATGCGCTCGTAGAAGGTCACCGAGGTCGGGTTCTTGCGCTTGGACAGCTTGGACTTGTCCGGGTTACGCAGCAGCGGCATGTAGCACAGCTTGGGCTGTTCCCAACCGAAGTATTCGTACAGCTTGATCAGCTTGGGCGCCGATGGCAGCCACTCTTCGCCGCGCAGCACGTGGGTGATGCCCATCAGATGGTCGTCGACCACGTTGGCCAGGAAGTACGTCGGCAGGCCGTCGTTCTTCATCAGCACCTGCATGTCCATGCGGTCCCACGGGATCTCGACATCGCCACGCAGCATGTCCGGGACCACGCATACGCCTTCGCTCGGCACCTTCATGCGGATCACGTGCGGCTCGCCAGCGTCCAGGCGGCGCTGCACTTCCTCGGCACTCAGCAACAGCGCCCGGCCATCGTAGCGCGGGGTTTCGCCACGGGCTTGCTGCTCGGCACGCATCTGCTCCAGCTCTTCGGCGGTGCAGAAGCAATAGAAGGCATGGCCGGCGTCCACCAGCTGCTTGGCATACTTGGCGTAGATCTCGCCACGCTCGCTCTGCCGATACGGGCCGTGCGGGCCGCCGACGTCCGGGCCTTCGTTCCATTCAATACCGAGCCAGCGCAGGGCATCGAAGATCTGCTGTTCCGACTCGCGCGTGGAACGCAGCTGGTCGGTGTCTTCGATGCGCAGGATGAACTCACCGCCGTGCTGCTTGGCAAAGCAGTAGTTGAACAGGGCGATGTAGGCAGTGCCGACATGGGGGTCGCCGGTCGGCGATGGCGCGATACGCGTGCGTACGGTGGTCATGGAGGGTCTCGAACGAAAGATGAAACAAAGGCGGGATGTTAGCAGGAGGCAGGCACCGGGCTCCAGCAATGGCGCGAACGACACTTGTCGATACGCCCCATGCCGCTGTTAAATTTATTTACATTTCTGGAACGATAGTGCTCATGCCTGCCCAACTCAAACGTCGCCTGCTGGTCTTCTTCACCCTGGTGACGATCATCGCCCTCGCCTTCCTCGGCCATTGGTACTTCAAGGGGCGCTTCTACGAAAGCACCGACAACGCTTACGTGCAGGGCGAAATCACGCGCGTTTCCAGCCAGTTGGGCGCGCGTATCGATGCCGTCGCGGTTGCGGACAACCAGCATGTGAACAAAGGCGACCTGCTGGTGCGCCTGGAAGCCGCCGACTTCGAGCTGGCCGTGCAACGCGCCCGCGCCGCCCTGGCCACCCGCGAAGCCGAGCATGCGCAGGCAGAAAGCCGCCTCACCCAGCAGGCCAGCCTGATTGCCGCCGGGCAGGCCCAGGTGGCAGCCAACCAGGCCACCTTCGACCGCTCGCGCCTGGACCTGAGCCGCGCCGAGAAGCTGCGCAAGCCGGGTTTTGTCTCGGAAGAACGGGTCACCACGTTGTCGGCCGACAGCCATGTCGCCGGCTCGCAGGTCGACAAGGCCCGCGCCGACCTGCAAAGCCAGCACCAGCAGGTCAACGCACTGAGCGCCGAACTCAAGCGCCTCGATGCGCAAATCGCCAACGCCCGCGCCGACCTGGCCCAGGCCGAACTGAACCTGACCCGCTGCGAAATCCGTGCGCCGATCAGTGGCACCATTGGTCAGCGCAGCGCACGTGATGGCCAGGTGGTACAGGCCGGTGCCTACCTGCTGTCGATCGTGCCGGACGAAGACATCTGGGTGCAGGCCAACTTCAAGGAAACCCAGATCGGCCGCATGCAGCCAGGGCAGCGCGCCGAACTGGTCTTCGACAGCTACCCCGATACACCGATCGAAGGCCGGGTCGACAGCCTGTTCGCCGCCTCTGGTGCGCAGTTCAGCCTGCTGCCACCCGACAATGCCACCGGCAACTTCACCAAGGTGGTGCAGCGCATCCCGGTCAAGCTGACCTTCCGTGCCGACAACCCGCTGCACGGGCGCATCCGCCCAGGCATGTCGGTGACCGCCACCGTCGACCTGCGCAGCGAAGACGAAGGCCAAAATGGCCGCTGACGTGTTGCTCAGGCCCTCTGCGGAGCCGACCCGGCGCGACTGGATCGCGGTAATGAGCGTGATGCTCGGTGCGTTCATGGCGGTGCTGGACATCCAGATCACCAACTCGTCGTTGAAGGACATCCAGGGCGCCTTGTCGGCGACGCTGGAGGAAGGCTCGTGGATTTCCACCTCGTACCTGGTAGCGGAAATCATCATGATTCCGCTCACCGCCTGGCTGGTGCAACTGCTGTCGGCGCGGCGCCTGGCGGTGTGGGTGTCCGGCGGCTTCCTGCTGTCGTCGCTGCTGTGTTCGATGGCCTGGAACCTGGAGAGCATGATCCTGTTCCGTGCCCTGCAGGGCTTTACCGGCGGCGCATTGATCCCGCTGGCCTTCACCCTGACCCTGATCAAGCTGCCCGAGCACCACCGCGCCAAGGGCATGGCCATGTTCGCCATGACCGCCACCTTCGCCCCCTCCATCGGCCCCACCCTGGGTGGCTGGCTGACCGAGAACTGGGGCTGGGAATACATCTTCTACATCAACATCCCGCCAGGCCTGGTGATGATCGCCGGCCTGCTGTACGGACTGGAGAAGAAGGACGCGCACTGGGAGCTGCTGAAAAGCACCGACTACGCCGGCATCGTCACCTTGGGCCTGGGCCTGGGTTGCCTGCAGGTGTTTCTGGAGGAAGGCCACCGCAAGGACTGGCTGGAGTCGCAGCTGATCGTCGGCCTCGGCAGCATCGCCCTGGTCAGCCTGATCACCTTTGTCATCCTGCAGTTTTCCAGACCACAGCCACTGATCAACCTGCGCATCCTGGGCAACCGCAACTTCGGCCTGTCGAGCATCGCCAGCCTGGGCATGGGCGTGGGCCTGTATGGCTCGATCTACCTGTTGCCGCTGTACCTGGCGCAGGTGCAAGGCTACAACGCCCTGCAAATCGGCGAGGTGATCATGTGGATGGGCATCCCGCAGCTGTTTCTCATCCCGCTGGTGCCGCAATTGATGAAAGTGGTGTCGCCCAAGTTGTTATGCGCTTTGGGCTTCTGCCTGTTCGGCGCCGCGAGTTTCGGCTCGGGGGTGCTCAACCCGGATTTCGCCGGGCCGCAGTTCAACCATATCCAGATCATCCGTGCCATTGGCCAGCCGATGATCATGGTGACCATCTCGCTGATCGCCACGGCGTATATCCAGCCGCAGGATGCCGGCTCGGCATCGAGCCTGTTCAATATCCTGCGCAACCTGGGCGGGGCGATCGGCATTGCGCTGCTGGCCACGCTGCTGGATGCGCGGACCAAGGTGTATTTCGATTATTTGAGGGAGGCGCTGGTGCCGGGCAACCCACAGGTGGCGGAGCGCCTGGCGCAACTGGCGGAGCGGCTGGGGAATGACAATGCCGCGCTGGGGAAATTGAGCGAGATTACCCATCAGCAGGCATTGATCATGGCCTACAACGATGCCTTCCACTTTGTCGGGATCGGCTTGGCGGTGAGCATGGTGGCGGTGTTGATGACCCGCAAGCTGCCTGAGGGGTTGAAGGCTGGGGAGGCCCATTAAGGCCGCTGCAGATCGACGCCCCCTGTAGGAGCGGCCTTGTGTCGCGATGGGCTGCGCAGCAGCCTCAGGATATTCCATGCGGCACAAATCCTGGGGCCGCTACGCAGCCCATCGCGACACAAGGCCGCTGCTACAAAGGGCCGCGCCTGGCTTCAGCTGGTAATCAACCGCTCCCGCAACTGGGCAATCTCGTCGCGCAACTGCGCCGCGGCCTCGAATTCCAGGTCGCGGGCGAACTGCATCATCTTCTCTTCCAGCTGCTTGATGCGCTTGGTGATCTCGCCTGGCGTACGCAGCTCGGCCTCGTAACGGGCGCTCTCCTCCGCCGCCTTGGCCATGCCCTTGCGCTTCTTGCTGCGCGCGCCTGGCACGGTGGCCCCTTCCATGATGTCGGTGATGTCCTTGACCACGCCCTTGGGCACAATGCCATGAGCCTGGTTGAAGGCAATCTGCTTCTCGCGGCGCCGCTCGGTTTCGTCGATGGCCCGCTGCATCGAACCGGTAATCTGGTCGGCGTACAGGATGGCCCGGCCATTGAGGTTGCGCGCCGCGCGACCGATGGTCTGGATCAGCGAACGCTCGGAACGCAGGAAGCCTTCCTTGTCGGCATCGAGGATCGCTACCAACGACACTTCGGGCATGTCCAGGCCTTCGCGCAACAGGTTGATGCCTACCAGCACATCGAAAGTCCCCAGGCGCAGGTCGCGGATGATCTCCACCCGCTCGACGGTGTCGATGTCCGAGTGCAGGTAACGCACCCGCACGTCGTGGTCGGCCAGGTAGTCGGTAAGGTCTTCGGCCATGCGCTTGGTCAGCGTGGTCGCCAGCACCCGCTCGCCCTGTGCCACACGCTTGCGGATTTCCGACAGCAGGTCGTCGACCTGGGTCAGCGCCGGGCGCACTTCCACCTGCGGGTCGACCAGGCCGGTCGGGCGCACCACCTGTTCCACCACGCGCCCGGCGTGCTCGGCCTCGTAGCTGCCCGGTGTCGCCGACACGAAAATGGTCTGCGGGCTGACCGCCTCCCACTCGTCGAAACGCATGGGTCGGTTGTCCAGGGCCGAAGGCAGGCGGAAACCGTATTCGACCAGGGTTTCCTTGCGCGAACGGTCGCCCTTGTACATGGCGCCTACCTGCGGAACGCTGACGTGGGATTCGTCGATCACCAGCAGGGCATCAGCCGGCAGGTAGTCATACAAGGTCGGCGGCGGCGCCCCGGCCGGGCGCCCGGACAGGTAGCGCGAGTAGTTCTCGATGCCGTTGCAGTAGCCCAGCTCCAGGATCATCTCCAGGTCAAAGCGGGTGCGCTGCTCCAGGCGCTGCGCCTCCACCAGCTTGTTGGCTTTCTGCAGGTATTCCAGGCGGTCCTTGAGCTCTTCCTTGATGCCCTCGACCGCTTCCAGCAGGGTTTCCCGCGGGGTCACGTAGTGGCTCTTGGGGTAGAAGGTGAACCGCGGCAGCTTGCGGAAGACCTCGCCGGTCAGCGGGTCGAACGCGGCGATGTTCTCCACCTCGTCATCGAACAGTTCGATGCGGATGGCCTCGAGGTCCGATTCGGCCGGGAAGATGTCGACCACATCGCCACGCACACGGAAGGTGGCGCGGGCGAAGTCCATCTCGTTGCGGGTGTACTGCAGGTCGGCCAGGCGTCGCAGCAGCGCACGCTGGTCGAGCTTGTCGCCGCGATCGACGTGCAGGACCATCTTCAGGTAGGTCTCGGGGCTGCCCAGGCCGTAGATGCACGATACCGTGGTGACGATGATCGCATCGCGCCGCTCCAGCAGCGCCTTGGTTGCCGACAGGCGCATCTGCTCGATATGGTCGTTGATCGACGCGTCCTTCTCGATGAAGGTGTCCGAGGACGGCACGTAGGCTTCGGGTTGGTAGTAGTCGTAGTAGGAAACGAAGTACTCCACCGCGTTGTTGGGGAAGAACGCCTTGAATTCACCGTACAACTGCGCGGCCAACGTCTTGTTCGGCGCCAGTACCAAGGTCGGCCGCTGCACCTGCTGGATGACGTTGGCAATGCTGAAGGTCTTGCCCGAGCCGGTCACCCCGAGCAGCGTCTGGTGCGACAGCCCCGCCTCGATGCCTTCGACCATCTGGCGGATGGCCTCGGGCTGGTCGCCGGCCGGCTGGAAACGGGTGACGAGCTGGAACTCGGACATGACGGACCTCGCGGTGTTTCAGCAACTGTAAATTTAGCCAGTAGTCTATACCCAAATGCGTTCGCCGGGGGGCGCTTTCAAGGCATAGCTGTGAGCGCTTGTTACGGTGGACCGGGTAATTGCACCAATGGTCGAAAAATATTTGCGCAAATCACTGGAAAAGCTGCGCCATAGTGTCGCGGTGACCGGTCGGTATCACTATACTGACACCCCGTTTGTGCACCGCTTCAGTGCATTCGGCTGGAGCGTGTACGTCCTATCACACTCCAATCAGAGCCAAGGTAACAATGAGCCTGTTTTCCGCTGTCGAGCTGGCACCCCGCGACCCTATTCTGGGCCTCAACGAAGCATTCAACGCCGACCCACGTACTGACAAGGTCAACCTGGGCGTAGGCGTTTACTGCAATGAGGAAGGCCGCATTCCGCTGCTGCGCGCCGTGATCGAAGCCGAGACCCAGCGTGCTGCCCAGCACGCCTCGCGCGGCTACCTGCCGATCGACGGCATCGCCTCCTACGACCAGGCTGTACAAAAGCTGCTGTTCGGCGCCGAGTCGCCGCTGCTGGCCGCAGGCCGCGTGGTCACCGTACAGGCCGTCGGCGGTACCGGCGCACTGAAGATTGGTGCCGACTTCCTCAAGCGCATCTCGCCGAACGCCGTGGTCGCCATCAGCGACCCGAGCTGGGAAAACCACCGTGCCCTGTTCGAATCGGCCGGCTTCCCGGTGCAGAACTACCGCTACTACGACGCACCGACCAACGATGTCAACCGCGCCGGCATGCTGGAAGACTTGAACAACCTGCCGTCCGGCTCGATCGTGGTACTGCACGCCTGCTGCCACAACCCGACCGGTGTCGACCTCAACCTGGACGACTGGAAGAACGTGCTGGAAGTGGTCAAGGCCAAGGGCCACGTGCCGTTCCTCGACATGGCCTACCAGGGCTTCGGTGACGGTATCGCCGAAGACGCCTTCGCCGTGCGCCTGTTCGCCGAATCGGGCCTGGAGTTCTTCGTCTCCAGCTCGTTCTCCAAGTCGTTCTCGCTGTATGGCGAGCGCGTCGGCGCGCTGTCGATCGTCACTGCTTCCAAGGACGAGAGCACCCGCGTGCTGTCGCAGGTCAAGCGCGTGATCCGCACCACCTACTCCAACCCGCCGACCCACGGCGCGACCATCGTTGCCACCGTGCTGAACAGTGCCGAACTGCGCCAGATGTGGGAAACCGAACTGGCCGAAATGCGCGAGCGCATCCACGGCATGCGCAAGCAGATGGTCGAGCTGCTGGCCCAGTACGGCGCCAAGCGCGACTTCAGCTTCGTTGGTCGTCAGGTCGGCATGTTCTCCTACTCGGGCCTGACCGTTGAACAGGTCGCCCGCCTGAAGAACGACTTCGGCATCTACGCCCTGGACACTGGCCGCATCGCGGTGGCCGCCCTGAACCAGAGCAACATCCACGTGGTCACCAAGGCCATCGTCGAAGTGCTGTAACTGCTTGATTTGCCTGGGGGTGGCTTGACTTCCCCCGGGCAATCAGTAAGATGTGCGCAGATTCCGCGATAGCTCAGTCGGTAGAGCAAATGACTGTTAATCATTGGGTCCCTGGTTCGAGTCCAGGTCGCGGAGCCAAACACTGAAAAAGCCCCCGGGTGCGCAAGCACCGGGGGCTTTTTCGTTACGCCGGGTCATGCTCAGGACGAGAAGGCCGACACCCGCCAAAACCTTCAGCAGTTGCGCCCGATCGGGTAGAACTCACCGTGGCTCCACACCCCCAGCCATTGCTCGCCTGCAATGTCGCGCGGTACCGCCAGCTCCACCAGTTGGTAGAACACGTTGCGATGAACCAGCGCCTCGAGGTTGCTGCGCATCAGTACATACGGCGACGGCTCCTGGGTCACCGGGTCGGTCACCACCCGCAGCGGGTTGGCAGGCCCGGCCTCCACCTGGTCCTCGACATTGCTGGTGAAGCGCAGCACCTGCTGCTCACCCTGCCCCTGCACATCCAGCGCCACGGCCACGAACGGCGCATCATCAACGCGGATACCCACCTTTTCCACCGGAGTAACCAGGAAGTAGTCATCGCCGTCACGGCGGATGATGGTGGAAAACAGCCGCACCATCGGCTTGCGTCCGATGGGGCTGCCCAGGTAGTACCAGGTGCCATCGCGGGCGATGCGCATGTCGATGTCACCACAGAAGTCCGGGTTCCACAGATGCACCGGCGGCAGGCCCTTGGCCTTGGGAAGCTGCGCCAGCAGATCATTGGCCTTGCCGGAATCGCTCATCGCGCTTGCCTCATTCACTCATGCCCAGGAGGCTACGAGCGTACTCGCGCATCGGCGCCGCAAGCAAATCTTCCGGAGTATTGTCGTGGAACGTCAACAAACCGCCACGGCTCTTGATCCGCGCGGTGTCGATCAGGTAGCGGGTGTTGGTCTCGATCAGCATCATCTGCACCACGCCAGTGTCCCAGCCCAGGCGGTCGACGGCCTGTTCGTCGTACCATTCGTCGCCATTGCCGATGCGGTCATCGGTACGCGCAAAGCGGGTGTACAGCACATAATCGGCCCCCACCGAACGCGCCTGGGCGATGGCCTCTTCGAGGCCCAGCGGGCCCTGGGCCCGGCGTACCAGCGGGAAATATTCGACGAAACTCTTGAACGCCTGCTCGGCGACCACATTCTGCCGTGGCACCGGCCCCTTGCCCGGCGGCACGAACGCACCCTGGCCAATGAAGATGAACGAGTCGGGCTGCAGGCGGATCGACAGGGTGCGACGGGTATCGCTGTGGTCCAGCAGACCGGCATCGCTCATGTGATAACGGACGCCCTCGCCCATATCGCTGACATTCATACAACCGCCAAGCGCCATCAGCGCCAGCAGCAAGACCAGGCTACGCATCTTTCCTCCAGTGGCCGGCGACGAAAAACCGGCGAATAGCCGGCGGATGCAGCTTTTGCGCCAGCTTCAACCACCGATCACCTTCATCACCATCACATCGCCGGAAAACGCCAGCTCCTGCTTGTCTGCAAGGGCCTTGACCAGCAACCGCTGCAAGGCTGGGAGCGCCTGATGGCGCGGCTTCTCCAGCAAGTCAGCGATGTAGTGGCGATTGCCCGACGACAGGCAGCCATGCAGCCAGCCGGTAGAGGACAGGCGCAGCCGCGAGCAGCTGCGGCAGAACGGTTCGCTTTCATTGGCGATCACGCCGAAGTGGCCTTTGCCGGGGACCTGATAACGCAAGGCGGTGGCACCTGGCGGCGCATCGACCTTGGCAATGGCATGCCGATCAGCGATCAGTGCCAGCAACTGGTCGAGGCCGACGAACTGCTGCAGGAACGCGTTATGGTCGCGGGCCAGGTGCCCCATGCGCATGAGTTCGATGAAACGCAGTTCGAAACCGCGCGCAAGGCAGTAGTCCAGCAGCGGCAATACCTGGTCGAGGTTTTGCCCGCGCATCGGCACCATGTTCACCTTGATCTGCATGCCCAGCGCGCTGGCCTGCTCCATGCCCGCCAGCACGCTCGCCAGGTCACCTCCGCGGGCGATGCGGCGGAAAGCCAGCGGGTCCAGCGTATCGAGGGAAATGTTCAGGCGGCGAATACCCGCCGCCTGCAGCTGGGGCAACTTGCGCGCCAGCAGCTGGCCATTGGTGGTCAGCGAGACATCGTCGAGGTCGAGCCTGGCCACCGCGGCCAGGAAGCCCTCCAGCCGTGGGCTGACCAGTGGCTCGCCGCCAGTGATGCGCAAGCGTTCGATACCGGCCGCCTCGATCAGGTAGGCCACGCCGCGAGCCAGTGCGTCTGCCGACAACTCGTCCTGCGCTGCCACCAGGCGCTTGCCATCGGCAACGCAATAGGTGCAGGCGTAGTTGCAGGCAGCCGTCAGGCTGACGCGCAGGTTGCGAAAACGCCTGCCTTGACGATCGACGATCATGAATGACTCCGGCATGGGTGATGGGGCTGACAAAACCTGACTCATAAATCAGGTTTTTGCAAGCCCCGCGCCATGACGGTTTCAGCAGGAAGCGTCGGAACGCTTCAGTTGGAAGGTTCCGGGTCGCGCTTGCGCTTGTTGCCCATGCGCACGCCAATGTCCATGAGGAATTGGAAGAAGCCTTCCTGATCCTCCAGCACGTTGCTCCAGAACGGCGAGTGGTACAGCGCCACAGCGCCATGCACCAGCGCCCAGGCAGCGCAGTAGTGGAAATACGGCGGCACGTCTTCGAGCTTGCCTTCGCTGATACGGCCTTCGATCAGCTGGGTCAGGCGGTCGAAGTTGGAGGCACGGATCTTGTGCAATTGCCCGACCATTTCCGGCACCTGGTTGCCCTTGACCACCTTTTCTTCCAGGCGGTCGAACAGCCGGTAACGCTGCGGGTCGCGCATGCGGAACTCGAAGTAGGCGCGCGACAGGGCTTCCTTGTCGCGGTCGACATCGGCCGAGTGCAACAGCGTGTTCAGGTCGCGCTCGTAGTCGAGCATAAGGCGCAGGTAGATCTCCGCCTTGGACTTGAAGTGCTTGTAGATCGTGCCTTTGCCGATGCCCACGGCGTCGGCGATCATCTCGACCGTGACGCTGTCTTCACCCTGTTCGAGGAACAGTTTGAGCGCGGTATCGAGGATTTCCTGTTCGCGACGGCGAAACTCACGGACCTTACGAGGTTCTTTCTGCATAGGAAGGAGCTGGATGACAATCGAAGCGGTTTATTATGCCTAACTTGCAGGAAATTGCACGGATCATCCAAGCATGTCTGTGTTTCACGATGCTTACGGCCATACGCTGCGGGAGGAATGAAACGTCGACGTATTCCAAATCTGTTTAAAAAACGACCAGCAGGCACTGGCACTGCGCCAAACCTGGCCAATACTAGAAGTGTTGGCGCGGCGCATCCCCCCCAAGTGGCGCGCCGATAAAGGTGCTCAGGGACCGCGTACCTTTGTTTTACTCCTAATGGTCTTAACCCGGATTCCCCCCCCAGAACCCGGGTTTTTTTTCGTTTCGGGGGCTCGGGGCGATGGGATTCGGGGGATTGCATGAGGGCGGCAAGGGTATGCCTCGGGTTTTGTTGCGCCGCGCGGGCGGCGCTCGATCTCACAGGCGCTGAATTTGGCGCGGCAGGCACCTGTCGCCCCCACACAACCCCAACGCCCTGCCGAATCAGGCCACCCGTGCCAATGGGAACAACCGCTTGAAGTTGGCCGTGGTCTGCTCGGCCAGTTGCTCATAGCTGGCCCCCCGCAACGAAGCCACATATTCCGCCACCTCGCGCACATACTGCGGCAGGTTCGGTTTGCCGCGATACGGAATCGGCGCCAGATACGGCGAATCGGTTTCCACCAGCAGCCGATCGACCGGCACCTGCCGCGCCACCTCACGCAAGGCATCGGCATTGCGGAACGTGACAATGCCAGACAAGGAAATGTAGTACCCCAGGTCCAGCGCGGCCTTGGCCATCTGCCAGTCTTCGGTGAAGCAGTGCAATACGCCGGCCTGCGGCAGAGCAGCCTCGCGCAACAGCGCCAAGGTGTCGGCGCGCGCCGCGCGGGTGTGCACGATCACCGGCTTGCCGGTCTGCCGCGACGCCTCCAGGTGCAAGCGGAACGAAGCCTGCTGCAGCTCGGCGGCCTCCGGCTCGTAGTGATAATCCAGCCCGGTTTCGCCAATCGCCACCACATGCGGGTGGGCCAGCTCGCGCAACAGCCACTCCAGCGCCGGGGTCTCGCCAGGTGCAAGGTCCAGTGGGTGCACGCCCACCGAGCAGTCGACATCGGCGTACTGTTCGCTCAGCGCCTTCACCGCAGCGGCATTCTCGGCACTGACGCCGATACACAGAAAGTGCCCGACCCCGCGCTCACGCGCCGCCTGCAAGGCAGCATCGAGCGAGCCCTGGTGAGCGCTGAGGTCAAGACGGTCGAGGTGGCAATGGGAATCTACGAGCATGGGATAACGGCACACATGGAAAAATGAAAATCAGCGGGCGCCCGGCAACTGCAGCCAATGAGCCAGCAGCGATTCAAGCAACAGGGCGCGATTGAGGTTGGCCTTGCCCAGCACCTTCTGGCGTTGCTCCAGGAGCCACGCCTGTACCTCCAGTACCTTGGCCTGGCGGCTCTTCTGCGCCAGGTACTGCACCACCTTGCGCATATCGGCCAAGCCTAGCCCCTCCTCGTCCTGGGTCAATTGGTAGCGCAGGATCAAGTGCGCCCAATCGCAGAACCAGTCGAACAGCAGCAACAGCGGCACGTTGTTCCAGGCCTCGGCCAACTGGCTGGGCGATTGCTGCTGCTTGAGCAGCTTCTTCACCCCGTCGGTCACCAGCGCCCGCTGCTCGCGCACGCCCTGTGCCTGCAGGCTGACGGCCATCAACGGCGAACCGGCGGCCAACGTCAGCAACTCGTCACGCTCGGCCTCGTCACTGTCGGCCAGCGCGCCTGCCAGCCAGGCCCGACTCTGGGCCAGGCTGGGCTGCGGGCAGGCCACCTGCTGGCAGCGGCTCTTGATGGTCGGCAGCAAGCGACTGGGCTGATGGCTGACCAACAGCAGCACGGTATCACCGGAAGGCTCTTCGAGGCTCTTGAGCAAGGCGTTGGAAGCGTTGACGTTCATCGCCTCCACCGGCTCGATCAGCACCACCTTGCGCCCACCCAGCTGCGCCGTCTGCACCACGAAAGCCACCAGCTCGCGCACCTGGTCGACCTTGATCGGCTTGTCGGCTTCCTCGGGTTCGAGAACGAAGTTGTCCGGGTGGCTGCCGGCCTTGAGCAGCAGGCAGGACTTGCACCCGCCGCAGGCCTCCAGGCCCTGGGGCTGCTGGCACAGCAGGCGCGCCATCAGGCGCTCGGCCAGGGCCCGCTTGCCGATACCCTGCGGCCCGTGCAGCAGGTAGGCATGCGCGTGCTGGCTGCGGCCGGCCAGTTGTTGCCAGAGGGCCTGCTGCCAGGGGAAGACCTCAGCCACGGGTGCCAATACCGTCGCCAGGCAAACCGCGCCCGCCGCCTTGGCAGGCATGGGTGGCATCATGTTTTCGGGTTTCACCAAACGTAAACACTGTGGGTTACAATCCTTTCTCGAAAACGTAAACGCCCTTGAAGCCCAGTAAATACAGGAGTTCGGGCAGCAAACGGGGAGTACGACATGCGAACAATCATCGGCCTTGCAGCCCTGGCTCGGTCAGGTAAGGACACCGTAGCTTCGATGCTGCTGAGCTACCCGGGGGTTGCTGCCTACGCACTTGCCGATCCTCTCAAGCTTGGCTGCCAGGCGCTGTTTGGTCTCACCGAAGACGAGACATGGTGCGATGACATCAAGGAGCAGCCCATTGATCTGTGGGCTCGCTCTCCAAGAGAATTCTTCCAGACGGTTGGTACCGAATGGATGCGCAATCATAACCCAGACCACTGGCTGATCCGAGCGGAACGCGAAATCAATCCACCTGCGGCCGCACGGAGCGGTACGCGCAAGGCCGCACCTGCCAAGCCAAACCACACTCCATTTACCCTGGCCGCCCAAGCCATCTTTGATTTCACGGACGAGCAGCTGTCAGACCCGCAGCTGCTGGCCCGCCAGGACCCCACCTGGGGTCTTTCTCCCGCGCAAGCCATCGATCTGCTCAAACGCCACGCATACGCCTTGTACCCGGACTATGACACCCGTCGTGCCAAGCGCCCTCTCGAACAGCTGAAGCCGCGCAGCAAGATCCCTGCTGATGCCACGACCGTGATCTTCAAGGACATCCGCTTTGAAAACGAAGCCGCTTTTCTTCGCCACCACAACGGCCTGATCTGGCACATCGTTCGCCCAAACCTTCCGAAGGTGAACGCGCATTCATCTGAACACGGCATTGCCCAGGCACCCGGTGACCTGCTGATCACCAACGCGGGTTCTCTGGGTGACCTGCAGGCAGCTGTGCAGCACGCATGGCAGCAAAGCCAGCCCGCAAGGGCTTGTCAGAAGTCGCCTGCGAGGCAATGAACGAGATACCGAACCATCGCGACCCAGCCATGCCGGCAGCTGCACTGCAAATGGCTGCAGGGTGGACTGCCACCGTTGCTCGGCATGGAGGCAGCCCAAGCCCCGCAAGGCCACTCAATGGGAATGCCGCGGCATCCCCCCTTCACGGGCGATCACACGCATATGCAGCGTCGCCGGCTCCAGGCAGCCGCCGGTGGACAACTGCCCGACGAGTTGCCGATAGAGTTCCTGCCAGGGCGTCTGCGAGGCCGGGATGCTCGGCTTCCAGGCCGCACGTCGGCGTGCCACCTCTTCGTCGTCCACCAGCAGGTCGACCCGCCGCTGGTTGAGGTCCACGCGCAGCCAATCGTTGGTCTGCAGCAATGCCAGGCCGCCGCCCACCGCCGCCTCCGGCGACATGTTGAGGATCGAAGGGCTGGCCGAGGTGCCGCTCTGGCGGCCATCGCCCAGGCACGGCAGCGAGTCGATGCCTTTCTTGATCAGTGCCGCCGGCGGCGCCATGTTCACCACTTCGGCACTGCCTGGGTAACCCACGGTGCCGGCGCCACGAATCACCAGGATGCAACGCTCATCAATGTCCAGTGCGGGGTCGTCGATGCGCGCGTGGTAGTCCTCCGGCCCCTCGAACACGATGGCCCTGGCCTCGAAGCTGTTTTCCTTGCCCGGTTCGGCCAGGTAGGTCTTGCGGAAGGCTTCGCCCACCACCGACATCTTCATGATCGCGCTGTCGAAGAAATTGCCGCTGAGTACGATGAAGCCGGCGTTGTGCTTGAGTGGCGCATCGAACGGCAGGATGACCTCGCGATTGCTGGTGACTGCGTCGCGAACCACCTCGCCGATGGTCTTGCCGCTGACCGTCGCGCATTCCTCGTGCAGACGGCCGGCCTTGCGCAGTTCATGCATCACCGCCGGAACGCCGCCCGCGCGGTGGAAGCCTTCACCCAGGTATTTGCCCGCCGGCATGCAATTGACCAGCAGCGGCACGTTCTCACCGATGCGCTGCCAGTCGTCCAGCGACAGCTCGATGCCCATATGCCGGGCGATAGCGATCAGGTGCGGTGGACAGTTGCTCGAAGCGCCCAGGGCCGAAGCCACGGCGATGGCATTCTCGAACGCCTCGCGGGTCATGATCGACGACGGGCGCACGTCCTGCATCACCAGCTCGCAGATGCGCCGCCCGGTGGCGTAGGCCATCTGCCCGCGTTCGCGGTACGGCGCGGGGATGCTCGCGCAGCCTGGCAGCGACATGCCCAGGGCCTCGGCCAGGGCGTTCATCGACAGTGCCGTGCCCATGGTGTTGCAATGGCCGACCGACGGCGACGCGGCAGTGGTCATCTCCATGAAGCCTTCGTAGTCGATTGCGCCCGCGGCCATCAGGTTGCGCGCATGCCACAACACCGTGCCCGACCCGATCAGCTGGCCCTTGTGGTGGCCATCGAGCATCGGGCCGCCGGACAGCACGATGGCCGGCATGTCCGTGGTGGCAGCGGCCATCAGGCAGGCTGGGGTGGTCTTGTCACAGCCGGTGGTCAGTACCACGCCATCCAGCGGGTAGCCGTGGAGGATTTCCACCAAGCCCAGGTAGGCGAGGTTGCGGTCCAGCGCAGCGGTTGGCCGGCGGCTCTGCTCGGCGATCGGGTGCACCGGGAACTCCATGGGGATGCCGCCGGCATCGCGAATCCCCGCCTTGACCCGCTGGGCCAGTTCCAGGTGGTGGCGGTTGCAGGGCGTCAGGTCACTGCCGGTCTGGGCGATGCCGATGATCGGCCGTCCCGATTGCAGTTCGTCGCGGGTCAGGCCGTAGTTCATGTAGCGCTCGACGTACAACGCGGTCATGTCGGCGTGGCTCGGGTCGTCGAACCATTGCTGGCTGCGCAGCGGGCGTTTCGCGGTATCGGTCATGTCGTTCTCTCTTGTATTTATGGGTACCCGTCAGCGTTGCAACACGCTGGCATGTGCAGCGCAATGCACCACTGAGGCGCCGCTGCCAACCGCGTCATCAAGGGCGGTATTCCCCGACAGAGCGGTGCAGCAGCCCTCGGGCAGCCAGGTTGCGCATCAACGCGCCGAGGCCGAAGGTCCAGGGGCGGGCCTTGTCACTCGTGGTGACCTGGTTGTGCAACTGGCCCAGCAAGGGGCTGGCGATGCGCACCTGGTCGCCAGGCTTGTGGGTGAAACCCGCACCCGGCAGGTCACGGTCCTCGGTCGGGGCGAACAGCGTGCCGAGGAACAGCAGGAAACCGTCGGGGTACTGGTGGTTTTCATTGAGCGTTTGCCGGACCAGATCCTCTGGGTCGCGGCTGATCTGGTCCATCGAGCTGCTGCCGACCAGGCGGTAGCCGTCGCTGCCCACGACTTCCAGGTCGACCACGCAGCGGCGCACCGCGTCCAGGTCGAAGGTTTCGTCGAACAAACGAATGAACGGGCCCACCGCGCACGAGGCGTTGTTGTCCTTGGCCTTGCTCAGCAGCAGCGCGCTGCGCCCCTCGAAGTCGCGCAGGTTGACATCGTTGCCCAGGGTCGCGCCGTGGATGCGGCCGCGGCTGTCCACCGCCAGCACCACCTCGGGCTCGGGGTTGTTCCAGGCCGAATGCGGGTGCACGCCAATGGCGCTGCCACTGCCTACCGCGGCCAGCACCGGGGCCTTGGTGAACACCTCGGCATCCGGGCCGATGCCCACTTCCAGATACTGCGACCACATGCCCTGTTCGATCAACAGCGCCTTGAGCGCCATGGCCTGCGGTGAACCTGGGCGCACCGCCCGCAGGTTGTCGCCGATCGCCGAGCGCACCGTGGCACGCACGGCCTCGGCCTTGTTGGCATCGCCACCGGCCTGCTCTTCGATCACCCGCTCGATCATGCTGGCAGCGAAGGTCACGCCTGCCGCCTTGATTACCTGCAGGTCGACCGGTGCAAGCAGGTAGGGCTGGTTGCCGTCGAACGCTGCGCCGCTATTGCCCAACAAGGCTTCGACGCTGCCCAGGAAGCGGCCCGGGGTGCTGCGCACGGCCTGCACGGGGTCTTCGCATTCGAGCAGTTGGCTAAGGGTGGCGAAACGCTCGGAGAGATCGAACACGCCGTCGGTGCGCAAGGTGATCAGCGAAGGGCCCCCAGGTTCGCCGGGGGTCCAGGCGCGACCGATCAGGGTGCCGGTCAGGCCATCCTCGGGCAGGGTATTGGCGGGGGTGAGCGTCATTGGCATGGCATCAAATCTCTCGGCACAGGAAAACTGCACGCTAGGCATGCCAGGCGATAAACTCCAATGGCATCTTTTCACTATTCGATAACACTGGGTTATTGCAACAAGGTGGATCACATGTCGGACCTGTCTTTCTCCCACGTCTGCAACTGGCTCAAGTTCCGCCACCTGTTGCTGATTGACACGCTTGGGCGCACCCACAACATGCACCTGGCGGCGCAGCAGATGAACCTCACCCAGCCGGCGATCAGCAAGATGCTCAAGGAAATCGAGAATTTGCTCGGTTTCGCCCTGTTCGACCGCCTGCCACGCAGCATGCCACCCACCGCGTTGGGCGAGCAGGTATTGCGCTATGCCCAGGTCGCCCTGAACGATGCGCGCAACTTCGTCGATCAGATCGACAGCCTGCGCCAAGGGGGGCACGGCCATTTGAAGGTGGGCGGCATCTTTGCTGCCACCGCCGTGGCGCTGCCGGATGCCATCGTCGAGATCAAGCAGCGCAAGCCATTGCTGTCGATCGAGGTGGTGGAGCAGACCAGCGATCACCTGATGGCCATGCTCGAGGACAAGATCCTGCACCTGGCCGTGGCCCGCTTCACCGACGTGTCGCAGCACCAGCGCTTCGACTTCCAGCCACTGGCGCCAGAACCCTTCTGCTTCGTGGTCAATGACCAGCACCCATTGAGCAATGCCGGGCCTGTGACCTTGCCGCAGCTGCTGGAGTGGCCGTGGATTCTGTACCCCAAGGGCACGCCCATCCGCGGGCGCATGGAGCGGGCCTTCGCCCAGGCGGGCGTAGCGGTGCCGCGCAATACCATCGATACCATTTCCATGCAGACCTTCCTCAAGGTGCTTTTGGGCGGGCCAATGATCGGCATGCTGCCGCAGGCGATGGTCGAGCCGCACCTGGCCAGTGGCGTACTGGTCAACCTTGACACGCCACTGCACCTGACGCCCCAGGACTACGGCATTCTCACCCGCAAAGGCGAGCCCTTGAGCGGCGCGGCCTTGGAGTTCGCCGAGATTCTCCTGACACATGCGCGTCGCGTTTCGGAGGATTGATAACCTTCCGTTATCGGATGATCCCTAAAAGCCATTGGGCAAGAATCACTGAGCCACCTAGATTAGCGCCCCATGTCTTCCGTAACGCCGAGGAATCATCCATGACGCTACACGCAGGCCAACAATTCATCGGCGGGAGCCGCCGCGCTACTGGCCAGGCGACCCTCTACAGCATCGATGCGCGCACCGGACAGGCGCTGCCCGGTGCGTTTTATCAAGCCACTGAACAGGAGGTGGACGCCGCTGCCCGTGCGGCGGCTGCAGCCTATCCAGTCTACCGGGCGCTGCCCGCCGAGCGGCGCGCCGAGTTCCTCGATGCGATCGCCGAGGCACTGGATGGCTTGGGGGATGACTTCATCGAAACCGTATGCCGTGAAACGGCCTTGCCGCCAGCGCGTATCCAGGGCGAGCGGGCGCGCACCAGCGGCCAGCTGAGGCTGTTCGCCACGGTACTGCGCCGAGGTGATTTCACCGGCGCTCGCATTGATCGTGCACAACCCGAGCGTCTGCCCCTGCCGCGCCTGGACATCCGCCAATGCCGCATGGGCCTGGGGCCGGTCGCCGTCTTTGGCGCCAGCAACTTCCCCTTGGCATTCTCGACGGCCGGTGGCGACACCGCCGCAGCGTTGGCCGCTGGCTGCCCAGTGGTGTTCAAGGCACACAGCGGCCACATGGCCACGGCGCAATGGGTGGCCGAGGCCATCGTCGGCGCCGCTGAGCGCTGCGCGATGCCGGCTGGTGTATTCAACATGGTGTTTGGCGGCAGGGTCGGCGAGGCGCTGGTCAGGCACCCGGACATTCAGGCCGTTGGTTTCACCGGCTCGCTCAAGGGCGGACGGGCCTTGTGCGATATGGCCGCGGCGCGACCTCGGCCTATTCCGGTATTCGCCGAAATGAGCAGTATCAACCCGGTACTGGTCCTGCCCCAGGCACTGGCGATTCGCGGCGAGGCCGTGGCGCGTGAACTGACGGCTTCGGTGGTATTGGGGTGTGGACAGTTCTGCACCAATCCTGGCTTGGTGCTGGGGGTACGCTCAGCGCAGTTCAGCGCCTTCGTCGAGCACTTGAGCGCACAGATGGCCGAACAGGCGCCGCAAACCATGCTCAACGCCGGCACCCTGGCCAGCTACGCCCAGGGTGTGGCCACCCTCAAGGCGCGGGCCGGCATCCGCCTGCTTGCCGGGGCCGAGCAGCAGGGTAATCAGGCCTGGCCGCAACTGTTCCAGGCCGATGCGAAATTGCTGCTGGACGGTGAACCGCTGCTGCAGGAAGAAATCTTCGGCCCGGCCACGGTGGTGGTTGAACTGGCTGATCAAGAGCAGCTGGTCGCAGCGTTGCACGCACTTGGCGGCCAACTGACCGCCACGCTGATTGGCGAGCCCGGCGACCTGGCGCAAGCCGCGTCTTTGGTAACGGTGCTTGAACAGAAGGTTGGCCGGGTGCTGGTCAACGGTTACCCGACTGGCGTCGAGGTATGCGAGGCGATGGTTCATGGTGGCCCGTATCCGGCCACCTCGGATAGCCGTGGCACCTCGGTCGGCACGCTGGCGATAGAGCGCTTCCTGCGTCCGGTGTGCTACCAGAATTTTCCCGACGCACTGCTTCCCGAGGCACTGCGCGACGCCAACCCACTGAGGCTGCTGAGACTGGTCGATGGCCAGCCCACCCGCGAACCGATTCACTGAACACTGTTACTCACAGGCGCAACACCACCGGGTGCGGTCGTGCCCGGTGCTCTTTCAATAACAACAATCAGGCATGCACGACATGCCAAGAGGCTGGTTATGGATCATCAAGTTGTCGACCCCGTGCGCGATCAGGCTTTCGAGGATCGCACCTATCGCAAAGTAATCGTCCGCATCCTGCCGGTCCTGTTGCTGTGTTACATGGCTGCCTATCTCGACCGGGTGAATATCGGGTTCGCGAAACTGAGCATGCTGGAGGATCTGCAATTCAGTAATACCGTCTATGCCCTCGGCGCCAGCGTTTTCTTCTGGGGCTATTTTCTGTTTGAGGTCCCGAGCAACCTGCTGCTGCATCGATACGGCGCCCGGTTCTGGATTGCCCGCATCATGCTGAGCTGGGCCATCGTCTCCATGGCTGTCGCGTTTACCCAACCCCTCGCCTCGTTCTTCCACGTCGAGTCCAGCACAATGTTCTACGTGCTGCGTTTCCTGCTCGGCATCTGTGAGGCCGGCTTCTTCCCAGGCGTGATTCTTTACCTCAACTACTGGTTCCCCACCCATCGCCAAAGCCGAGTGATGTCTGGGTTCCTGATGGCACTGCCTGTCAGCCTGACGCTAGGCGGTATCTTGTCGGGGTGGCTGATGGCCAGCATGGACGGCTGGCACGGTATGGCCGGCTGGCAGTGGATGCTGCTGATCGAGGGCGTACCATCGCTGGTCATGGCGGCAATCGTTTTTGGCTGCTTGTGCGACAACATCGACAAGGCTGCCTGGTTGTCCCAGCAAGAAAAGGAACTGCTCAAGGCCAACCTGAAGCAAGATGCGCACGGCAAGGTTTCGCGCCTGAAGGATGCCTTCTTCAGCCCACGAGTCTGGCTGCTGGTATTCATCCTGCTGACCTTCAACACAGGCTTCTATGGCCTGGCCTTCTGGATGCCATCGATCATCAAGAGTGCGGGAGTGACCAGCAGCCTGGAAATCGGCTTGCTGACCGCCATCCCCTATGGCGTGGCGGTAATTGCCATGTTCCTCAACGCACGCCACTCCAACCGCACTGGCGAACGGCGGCTGCATGCTGCGATCCCGGCGTTCATCGGTGGCTGCGGACTGATCCTCAGTGCAGCCTTCGCACATGACGTCGTGCTTTCAATCCTGTTCCTGACCGTCGCTGCATCAGGGGTGCTCAGCCTGATGCCTATCTTCTGGACGCTGCCGGGCACAGTGCTCTCAGGTGTCGCTGCTGCGGCTGGCATTGGCATGATCAACGCTTTCGGCAACCTGTCCGGTTTCACCGGTTCGATGATCACAGCCGTGGCAGAGAACCTCACCGGCGACATCAACAACGGCACCTATGTGCTAGGCCTGTGCCTGTTCATCAGCGGCGCACTGGTCATGGCGATCCCGGCGGTGATGCTGAAGCGGCCCGACGCGCAGCCCCGCGCGCAGTTGCTGGAGGTAGCATGAGCGAAGGCGCAAGCCTGCGCCAGGCGCTGCCGATGTCGGCGCTCGACGAGCGCGAACATCGGCTCGCCTGGCACACCGGCAGCCCTCAAGGTTGTTCGTCAGGCTTCGGCCGTTCGGCTGCTTGCGCGCCGCCGACCGGGGCGCCCTGCACAGGCGGTTGATCGGGCGCGGGCTGCTCGGCCGGCTCATCCGCCGCTGGCGCGTCAGGTGACGCGCCCGCGTTGGCCCCCGGCTGGGGCTGTGGCGCGGGGCTGGAGCGGTAGTCCGCACGGCGCTTGAGCTGGAATTCGCGCACCGCCGAGTTGTGGTCGTCGAGGTCGTCGGAAAACACATGGCTGCCATCGCCACGGGCGACGAAGTACAGGCTGGTGCCATCCGACGGGTTGAGCGCCGCATGAATCGCCTCGCGGCCGACCATGGCAATCGGCGTCGGCGGCAACCCGGTCATGGTGTAGGTGTTGTACGGCGTCGGCTCGCGCAGGTCGGCACGCGTGATCTTGCCGTTGTAGCGCTCACCCATGCCGTAGATCACCGTCGGGTCGGTCTGCAGCATCATGCCCAGGCGCAGGCGCCGCACGAAGACCCCGGCGATCTGCCCGCGCTCCTGGGGAATACCGGTTTCCTTCTCCACCAGCGAGGCCATGATCAGCGCCTGGTACGGGTCGCGGTACGGCAGGTCGGTGGCGCGCTCCGCCCACTCCTTGGCCAGCACTTCATCCAGGCGCATGTACGCCTGCTGCAGCAGCTCGACGTCGCTCATGCCCCGCACGAAGCGGTAGGTGTCGGGGAAGAAGCGCCCTTCGGGGAACACACCGGTATGGCCGAGCTTGTCCATCACCTCTGCATCCGACAGGCCGTCCAGGGTGTGCTTGAGCTTTTCATGCCTGGCCACGGCAGCCCGCACCTGGCGGAAGGTCCAGCCCTCGACCAGGGTGAGGTTGTACTGCACCACGTCGGCCCGCCGCCAGGCATCGAACAGCTGCTCGACGGTCATGCCGGGGGTCAGGCGGTACTCGCCGGTGTGCAGGGGCGTACCGGCCATATTGAACCGCCAGTACAGGCGCAACCAGACAGCGTCGTCCAGCAACCCTTCGTTCTGCATGCGATAGAACATGCGGTTGGGGTTGGTGCCATTGGGCACGTCGAGCAGGCGTTCCTGCGTCACGTGCAAGGGCTGCTGCAGGACCGAGTTGACCTTCCAGGCCGACCAGCCAACGGCCAGGCCGGCAAGGATCAAGCTCATTTCCAGCAGCAGCAGGAATTTGCGTCTCACGAATTCAGGTTTCCAGTAACGTACGGGCAACGGCCTGCAGTTTACGGGTGAGCGGGCCCGGCGACCAGTTTAGCGCGGCGATGCCACGCACGGGCCAGACACCGTAGACACTATTGCAAACAAATACTTCATCGGCCTGTTCCAGCGCCTCGAACGGCAGGTCGCATACCTGCAGCGGGATGCCCTGCAGCGCCGCCTGTTGCAGCAACGCCGCGCGCATCACGCCAGCGACGCCGCAACGGCTGAGGTCAGCCGTGAACAGCTTGCTGTCGCGCACCAGGAACAGATTGCTGAACACCCCTTCGATCAGCCTGCCCTGCCCATCGCGCATCAGCCCTTCGGCATGTTCGCTGTCCTGCCATTCGGCACGGGCCAGCACCTGCTCCAGGCGGTTGAGGTGCTTCAGCCCGGCCAGCAGGGGTTGCTCGCCAAGCCGGGTCTGGCACAGGAACAGCCGCACGCCGCGCTCGGCATGTTCGACAGGATAGCTGGGTAACGGGCCGCCCTGCAGGATACGTCGCGGCATGGCACCGGCAACCGGCGCATAGCCGCGCTGGCTGTCACCACGGGTAATGATGAGTTTGGCAACGCCATCACCGAGCTGGCTGGCATAGCGCAGGAGTTCGTCGCGCACCAGTGCCAGGTCGGCATCGATCGCCAGGCGCTGGCAACCCAGCGCCAGGCGGGCGAGGTGGCCGTCCAGCAGGCTGGGCCGGCCGCCACGCACGGCGATGGTCTCGAACAGGCCATCGCCGTAGGCCAGACCGCGGTTCTGCAGGTTGACTGCAGCCGCTGGCTGGCCGTCGATCCAGCTGTGCATCAACCGGCGAACCGGCGGAACACCAGCGAACCGTTGGTACCGCCGAAACCGAACGAGTTGGACAGCACCACGTCGATCGGCATGCTGCGCGCCTGGTGCGGCACGAAGTCGAGGTCGCAACCTTCGTCCGGCTCGTCCAGGTTGATGGTAGGCGGCGCCATCTGGCTGTTGATGGCCAGGACGCTGAAGATCGCTTCCACCGCACCGGCAGCGCCCAGCAGGTGGCCGGTCATCGACTTGGTCGAGCTGACCGCCAGCTTGTAGGCATGCTCGCCGAACACGCGCTTGATCGCTGCGACTTCAGCGATGTCGCCCGCCGGGGTCGAGGTGCCATGGGCGTTGATGTAGCTGACCTCTTCCGGCTGGATGCCGGCATCGCGCAGGGCGTTGGCCATGCAGCGGGCAGCGCCTTCGCCGGTGTCGGGCGGCGACGTCATGTGGTAGGCATCACCGCTCATGCCGAAGCCGACCAGCTCGGCATAGATGGTGGCACCGCGCGCCTTGGCGTGCTCCAGCTCTTCAAGCACCAGGGCACCAGCACCATCGGACAGCACGAAGCCGTCACGGCCCTTGTCCCACGGACGGCTGGCCCGGCTTGGCTCGTCGTTGCGGGTGGACAGCGCACGCGAGGCACCGAAACCGCCCATGCCCAGGCCGCAGGCAGCCATTTCGGCGCCACCGGCGATCATCACGTCAGCTTCACCGTAGGCGATGTTGCGCGCGGCCATGCCGATGCAGTGGGTGCCGGTGGTGCATGCCGTGGCGATGGCATAGTTAGGCCCCTGCAGGCCCAGGTGAATCGACAGGAAGCCGGAGATCATGTTGATGATCGAGCCCGGCACGAAGAACGGCGAAATGCGACGCGGCCCCGAATCGTGCAGGGTGCGGCTGGTTTCTTCGATGTTGGTCAGGCCGCCGATACCCGAGCCCATGGCCACGCCAATCCGCTCGCGGTTGGCGTCGGTGACTTCCAGGCCGGCATTGCGCACCGCCTGGAAACCGGCCGCCAGGCCGTACTGGATGAACAGGTCGAGCTTGCGGGCCTCCTTGGCCGACAGGTATTGCTCGACCTCGAAGCCTTTCACCGAGCCGCCAAAACGGGTGGAGTAGGCAGACAGGTCCGTATGCTCGATCGGACCGATGCCACTGCGGCCAGCCAGAATGCCCTGCCAGGTGCTCGGTACATCGGTACCCAGTGGCGATAGCATACCCATACCGGTGACCACGACGCGTCTACGCGACACAGTACTCTCCTTTTCTAATAACAGAGTC
Source organism: Pseudomonas sp. LAM2023 (assembly GCF_016620375.1). Taxonomy (NCBI): domain Bacteria; kingdom Pseudomonadati; phylum Pseudomonadota; class Gammaproteobacteria; order Pseudomonadales; family Pseudomonadaceae; genus Pseudomonas; species Pseudomonas sp. LAM2023. Next base: position 283,450 of record NZ_JAENHV010000026.1, read on the forward strand.
TCTTGCCATTGCATTCAAGCGCAGGAATGAAATGGCAACAGGCTCTTGGTACGCGGTGAACGAGGCAGCCTGGAAAATACGGGCGCTCGCAAAGAAAAAACCGCACGCCGGCGAAGGCAGTGCGGTTTTCCCCGACAAGTAGCGTCGACTAGAGCGTCTTAGGCCTGGTGGGCTTTGACGTAGTCTACGGCAGCTTGAACGGTAGTGATCTTCTCGGCTTCTTCGTCAGGGATTTCGGTCTCGAATTCCTCTTCCAGAGCCATCACCAGCTCAACGGTGTCAAGCGAATCGGCACCCAGGTCATCGACGAAGGACTTCTCGAGAGTCACTTCCTCTTCCTTGACGCCCAGTTGCTCGGCGACGATTTTCTTGACGCGTTCTTCGATGTTGCTCATACCTAGGTTTACTCCTAATGGATATATGTCAGGCAGCTGGCCGGTGGCTAATTTTATAGAAAGACGTTCGCTTTTCAAGCTAAACGCACTTTCAGGCCAGTCACCGTACCCACTGCCTGGAATCTGGTTGCAGCTTTATAACGGATTTTAGGCTCGCAGTATGACTCTTTTTTTACGAAATCCGTCACATTGAGTTGCTGTGTTACATGTACATCCCGCCGTTGACCGGCACGGTAGCGCCGGTGACGTAGGCTGCGCCGTCGGATGCCAGGAACGAAACCACCTTGGCGATTTCGTCGGCCTGGCCCAGGCGGCCCAGCGGGATCTGGGTCTGCAACGCTTCACGCTGCGCTTCCGGCAGTTCGCGGGTCATGTCGGTGTCGATGAAGCCCGGGGTCACCGAGTTGACGGTGATACCGCGCGAGCCCACTTCACGCGCCAGGGCGCGGCTGAAACCTTCGAGGCCCGCCTTGGCGGCCGCGTAGTTGGCCTGGCCGGCGTTACCCATGGCACCGACGACCGAGCCGATGCTGATGATACGACCCCAACGCGCCTTGGTCATGCCACGCAGCACGCCCTTGGACAGACGGTAGAGGCTGTTCAGGTTGGTGTCGATCACGTCGAACCACTCGTCGTCCTTCATGCGCAGCATGAGGTTGTCACGGGTGATACCGGCGTTGTTGACCAGGATGGCGGGGGCGCCGAACTGCTCGCCGATGGCGGCCAGCACAGCCTCGACCGATTCGGCGCTGGTCACGTTCAGCTCCATGCCGGTGCCGGTGATGCCGTGCTCTTTCAGGGTGGCGGCGATGCGCTCGGCGCCGGAAGCCGAAGTGGCGGTACCGATCACGGTCGCGCCCTGGCGGCCCAGCTCGAGGGCGATGGCCTGGCCAATGCCACGGCTGGCGCCGGTGACCAGTGCAACTTTACCTTGCAGGCTCATGCAAGCTTCTCCAAATCAGGCCAGCGCCGCACGGGTGGCGGCGACGGCGTCAGGGGTATTGAGGTTGTAGGTGGTGACACCATCGGCGCAACGCTTGTTCAGGCCGGCCAGCACCTTGCCTGGGCCGCACTCGACCAGGTTGACGGCACCGTTCGCCGCCAGGGTCTGCACGCATTCGACCCAGCGCACCGGCTGGTACAGCTGCGCCAGCAGGTCCTGCTTGAGGGCGTCGAGGTCAGCGGCGACGGCGGCGGTGACGTTCTGCACCACCGGAATCTGCGGGGCCTTCCACTCGATGGCGTTGACCGAGTCGGCAAAGCGCTCGGCAGCCGGCTTCATCAGCGCGCAGTGCGACGGCACGCTGACCGCCAGCGGCAGGGCGCGCTTGGCACCCTTGGCCTTGCACAGCTCCATGGCACGGTCTACCGCGGCCTTGTTGCCGGCGATGACCACCTGGCCTGGCGAGTTGAAGTTGACCGCGCTGACCACCTGGTCTTCAGCCGCTTCGGCGCAGATTGCAACCACCACGTCGTCATCCAGGCCGAGAATGGCAGCCATGGCACCATGGCCGGCCGGCACGGCTTCCTGCATCAGCTGGCCACGGCGTTCGACCAGGCGTACGGCGTCCTTCAAGCTGATGCTGCCAGCGGCAACCAGGGCGCTGTACTCGCCCAGGCTATGACCGCAAACGAACGCCGGCCGCGCACCGCCCTCTTCCAGCCACAGGCGCCACAGCGCGACGGAGGCGGTGAGGATGGCCGGCTGGGTCTTGTCGGTCTGGTTGAGCTGTTCTTCCGGGCCTTGCTGGACCAGCTTCCACAGGTCGTAACCGAGCGCCTCGGAGGCTTCCTTGAAGGTCTCGATGATCACTGGCTTCTCGGCGCCGAGCTCGGCGAGCATGCCCAGCGACTGGGAACCTTGACCGGGAAAGACGAATGCGAGAGATGCAGACATTGAACAAGCCCTTATGATCTTGTCGTCGGATAGGGTGCGCCAGGCCCTGGGCCAGGCGCGGAATCTGAAAGCTTGGATGGAGACTCCACCTGAGCGGTCACATTTAAGCACTTCATCGGCGATATGCCTAAAGTCTTTGTTTACCTGTGTCGGCCCCTTCGCGGGCTTGCCCGCTCCCACAGACGCCCCACAATCTTCAGCCCTCTGGCAATCCTGCGGGAGCGGGCAAGCCCGCGAAGGGGGCCGACACAGCTACAGGAGCAAATCCTCCAACCGCCCATGCAAACGCTGCGGCAGGTTCTCCTGGATTTCGATCAACGCCCGCTGGATGGCACTCTGGAAGCCCTGCACGCCCGCCGAGCCATGGCTCTTGATGACGATGCCCTGCAACCCGAGGAAGCTCGCCCCATTGTGCCGCGCTGGCGCCAGGTCGGCCTGCAGACGCTTGAGCAGCGGCATCGCCATGGCCCCGGCCATCCGCGCCAACACGCCACCCTTGAACAACTGCTCGATGCGCGCACCGATCATCGTTGCCAGGCCCTCACTGGACTTGAGCAGGATGTTGCCGACGAAGCCGTCGCAAACCACCACGTCCGCCTCGCCACGATACAACCCATCGCCCTCGACGAAGCCCACATAGTTGAGCCCGCGAGCGTTCTGCAACAGGCTGGCCGCCAGCTTGACCTGCTGGTTGCCCTTGATGTCCTCGGTGCCGATGTTCAGCAGCGCCACGCGCGGCCTGTGCACGCCCAGGGCTTGCGCAGCCACCGAGCCCATCACGGCGAACTGGTAGAGGTTTTCCGCACTGCAGTCGACGTTGGCCCCCAGGTCGAGCAGCTGGCAATAGCCGGACTGGGTCGGGATCGCCGCCACCATGGCCGGCCGATCGATACCCGGCAGGGTCTTGAGCACGAACCGCGACAGCGCCATCAACGCACCAGTGTTGCCGGCACTGACACAGGCCTGCGCCTTGCCATCGCGCACCAGTTCGAGGGCGATGCGCATCGACGAGTCGGGCTTGCCACGCAGCGCCTGGGACGGCCGCTCATCCATGCCGACCACCTCGCTGGCGGCCACAATTTGCAGGCGCGCGCGATCCGCAGCCGCAAGGCCGCTGACAAGATCTTCAAGGAGGGAGGGTTGACCGACGAGGGTCAGGTGCAGCGAGGGAGTAGCCGAAAGGCAGGCAATGCTAGCCTGGACAATGCTGCGGGGACCGAAGTCCCCGCCCATTGCGTCGATCGCGATGATCTGAGCGGACAAGGATTACTCGTCAGCGCCCTTGTCGATCACTTTGCGACCACGGTATACGCCTTCTGGCGAAACGTGGTGACGCAGGTGTACTTCACCGGTGGTTTTCTCTACCGACAGCGCGTTTTCCGACAGGGCGTCGTGCGAACGGCGCATGTCACGGGCAGAGCGGGATTTTTTGTTCTGCTGAACAGCCATAATTGATTAACTCCTAAACGTTTGGGTCACGCTTTAACTGCGCCAAAACACTGAACGGGTTGGACCGCGATACCTCGTCCTTGCTCGATTCGGGCTCGTCTGCGCCCGCCGGCTGCTGGCATTCTTCCGGATGGTGAGCAGGCACGATCGGCAAGGCGAGCAGAAGCTCTTCCTCGATCAATGCCTGCAGATCCAATGGATCTTCGCCCAGTTCCAGCACGTCATAGCCTTTCGGCAACGACTGGGTATTCGCACCCTCCTTCACCACGGCGTATGTACATTCGCTGTGGATCGGCAGGGTGACCAGCTCAAGACAACGCTGGCAAACCATCTTGACCTCGACGTCCAGCTCGCTGTGGATAACCACTACGTGCTGTTCATCTCGTTCAAAATCGAACTTCGCCTGCACCGTACCGACATTGTCGGAAAGCGGGTCGCAGAGTCTTTCCAAATCAGCGAGTTGCAGCGAACCGTTGATGGTTACGCCGCGATCAGCCAATTTGCGCGGGTCAACGTGAGGTGGAATCGGGTCATTCAACATAGGCGCAGCATTCTAGGGATGCCCCCCGCCCCTGTCAAAGGAAATTCGGCGGCATCGTGCGTGATAGAATTTGGTTCAACCGATCCAGGAGTCTACCATGCTTCCTCTGTTACTGGCTTCCAGCTCTGCCTATCGCCGCGAACTGCTCGCACGGCTGCGCCTGCCCTTCAGCTGGGCAAGCCCTGACATAGACGAACAGCGCCTGCCTGGCGAACCAGCAGCGGACCTGGTGCGGCGCCTGGCCAGGCAGAAGGCACAAGCGCTGGCCAGCAGCCACCCCGCACACCTGATCATTGGTTCGGACCAGGTTGCGGTGCTGGGCGAACAGGTACTGGGCAAGCCGCACACCTTCGAGCGCGCCTGCGAGCAATTGCTGGAGTGCAGCGGGCAACAGGTGAGTTTTCTGACCGGGCTGGCACTACTGAACAGCGCCACCGGGCAATGCCAGGTGGATTGCGTGCCGTTTACCGTGACATTGCGTGAACTGAGCCGCGAGCAGGTGGAGCGCTATGTGGCGGCAGAACAGCCGCTGGATTGCGCTGGCAGCTTCAAGGCGGAGGGGCTGGGGGTGAGCCTGTTCCAGAGCACGCACGGGTGCGATGCGACCAGCCTGATCGGGCTGCCTTTGATTCGGCTGGTGGATATGCTGACCAGGGAAGGCATGGCCATCCCTTGAGACCCTGGGGCCGCGTTGCGGCCCCGGCAATCTCGGTTCAGCGCAACTGCGGCCCCTGGAACCCCATCCACATGGCCAGGTGCTCGGCCACGCTGGCCCCTACGCGCTTGGAGAAGCGATCGAGCGGCGATTCCTGCACGGTGAAATCCACCAGCTCTTTTTCGCCAACGATTTCCCGCGCCACGTAGCTGGCACTGCCCAGCCCATCGACCAAGCCCAGCTCCTTGGCCTGCTCACCCGACCAGACCAGGCCACTGAACAGCTCAGGGTGGTCCTTGTCCTTCAGGCGTTCGCCGCGCCCTTGCTTGACCATGGCGATGAATTGCTTGTGGGTGACATCCAGCACACCTTGCCAGAAGCGGGTCTCGTCAGGTTTTTCCGGCGAGAACGGGTCGAGGAAGGCCTTGTGCTCGCCCGAGGTATAGGCCCGCCGCTCGACGCCCAGCTTCTCCATGGTGCCAACAAAGCCGTAACCCGCCGCCGTCACGCCGATGGAGCCCACCAGGCTGGCCTTGTCGGCGTAGATCTCGTCCGCCGCACTGGCAATGTAGTAAGCACCGGAAGCGCCCAGGTCAGTGATCACCGCATACAGCTTGATGGCCGGATACTCGGCGCGCAGGCGGCGGATTTCGTCATACACGTAGCCCGCCTGCACCGGGCTGCCACCCGGGCTGTTGATACGCAGCACTACCGCCTTGGTCTTGCTGTCCTTGAACGCCTCGCGCAAGCCCTTGACGATGTTGTCGGCGCTGGCCGACTCCTGATCGGCAATCATGCCGCGCACTTCGACCAACGCGGTATGGCTGACATTGCGCGACGCGGCCTTGTCCATGTCCATCAGCGGCGTGAACAACGCCAGGATGCCGAACAGGTAGACGAAGGTCAGCAGCTTGAAGAAGATCCCCCAGCGACGCGTCCGGCGATGCTCCTGGACGTTCGCCAACAGGGTCTTTTCCAGCAGCCGCCAGCTGTTGCGCGCTTCGCGCTCGTCGGGTTCGGTCTCAGGGGCTTTCCATTCGTCTGCCATGCTTACCTACCTTGGAAAAGGAATTGCGGAACCGCCCAGCCACTCGCGCAACTGGGAAAAGTGATCGATGCATACCTGCGGCCCGAACTCGGCCAGCGCCTGCAGCGACATGGCACCATAGCCCACGGCCGCCGAATGCATGCCGGCATTGCTGGCCATCTGCAGGTCGAACGCCGAATCGCCGATCATCAGCGCACGCCCCGCTTCGACACCACAATGACCGAGAATTTCCTCGAGCATGCGCGGGTGCGGCTTGCCACGGGTCTCGTCGGCGGCGCGGGTGATGTCGAAGAACTGCTCCCAACCATTGGCCTTGAGCACCCGGTCCAGCCCACGGCGTGCCTTGCCGGTGGCCACCGCCAGGCGGTAACCCTCGGCACGGAAGGCATCCAGCGACTCCACCACGCCATCGAACAGCGGCGAGGGCTGCTGATCCAGGGCCATGTAGATATCGGCATAGTGCTGACGGAAGCTTTCGACTTGTGCAGGCGCCAGGTGCGGGTACAGGGTGTGGATCGCCTCGCCCAGGGCCAGGCCGATGATGCCCTTGATCGCATCATCGCTGCTTTGCCCCTCGCCGGCACGCTCGGCGGCGGCGTTCATGGCCTCGACGATGCGCCCGATGGAGTCGGCCAACGTGCCATCCCAGTCGAAGATCAGTAGCTCATAGCCCTTTTTCATAGGTCAGGATGCACTCAGCCGCTCAACGGTTTTCGCCCACACCTCATCCACCGGCGCCTCGAGCTTCAGCTCGCCGCCGTCCGGCAGCGGCACGGTCAGCGCGTAGGCATGCAGGAACAGGCGCTTGCCACCCAGCTCGCGAATTTCGCGGCTGAAGTCTTCATCGCCGTACTTGCTGTCGCCGGCGATCATATGCCCGGCATGCAGGGTGTGCACGCGGATCTGGTGGGTACGGCCGGTGATCGGGCGCGCCTCGACAATGGTGGCGAACTCGCCAAAGCGGCGCAGCACGCGGAACAGGGTCAAGGCTTCCTTGCCTTCATCGTTGACCTCGACCATGCGCTCGCCGGAACGCAGGTTGCTCTTGAGCAACGGCGCGCTGACCTGCTTCTTCGACGTCGGCCAGTGGCCGCGCACCAGCGCCATGTAGCGCTTGTCGACACCATCACCGCGCAGCGCAGCATGCAGGTGGCGCAGCATGCTGCGCTTCTTGGCAATCATCAGCAGGCCGGAGGTGTCGCGATCCAGGCGGTGCACCAGCTCCAGTTCCTTGGCATCCGGGCGCAGCTGGCGCAGCGCCTCGATCACGCCAAAGCTCAGGCCGCTGCCGCCATGCACGGCGATGCCGGCCGGCTTGTTCATCACGATCAGCGCCTTGTCTTCGTAGACGATGGCAGCTTCCAGGCGCTGCAGCAGGCCCTGGGCCACCGGAGCCGGCTCGTCGCGCTCGGGCAGGCGGACCGGCGGTACCCGCACGATGTCGCCAGCCTGGATCTTGTATTCCGGCTTGACGCGGCCCTTGTTGACCCGCACTTCACCCTTGCGCAGGATGCGGTAGACCAGCGTCTTGGGCACGCCCTTGAGGGCCGTGATAAGGAAATTGTCGATGCGTTGGCCGGCAAGTTCCGGCGCGACTTCGATCAGCTGAACGCCGGAAGTCGGGGGGGTATTGGTCGTCATTACGGGATCATAACAATTTTTTATGGAATTGAAGCACTTAATCATTGCTGCTATAGTCGCGAACGCCGCCAAAAGCGGCAGGCCAGTGGCACCAGGCTCCTAGCCGGTCCCTGACCAACGCAATTCTCCAGGACGCGAGGCCGTCCTACGGGGTTTTCGCCAGTTTACCGAATTGCCTGGAATCGCCACCAGCGCCGTGTAGAGAAGACCGAAAAAAAACGACAAGTGCGGTGTTTCACCTGCTTACCCGATTCTTTTCGCTGCACCTCTGCCCGCCCGTCGCTTCCACGCAACGCCCGGCGAATGCTTCGGAAATACCTGCCTTGGACATGAATGGCGCCAGCGCAGAACCTGCGCTGGCGAAAAATGCAACCCGTTGCGGATTCAGCGCGCGGCAGCACCCGAATTATCAGGGATACGTGCAGGGTGGAGATGCACAGCCCTCGGACCGTGTAGCACCGCGTCCGGCCACCAGCCCACTGACGGCTGGCGAGCGGATAAGGTCCTGAACAGATGCCCCCGGGCGTCCACGGCTGACGGTTGATTCCTCCTCCTGACTGAGTGCACAAGGCCCGCTTGGTTGATTCGGATTCCAATTCGAAGCCACCGGGGCCTTGTTGGCACCGCAGCAAACAGGACGCGTCGTCGCGACAACGGCAGGCTGGGCAACCGGCTGGTGCCGAACGTTGCTCGACACGGGGGTGGCCCGGCCACCCTTTGCGCACCTTGGCACCGACCATGAGACGTCGTGTGTGCCGAACGCCGTTTCCGGCAGCCCGGAAACCGACGGTACAACATGAAAAGAATGCTGATTAACGCAACTCAACCCGAAGAGTTGCGTGTAGCCCTGGTGGACGGCCAACGTCTCTACGACCTGGACATCGAGTCCGGCGCGCGTGAGCAGAAAAAGGCCAACATCTACAAAGGCAAGATCACCCGCATCGAACCCAGCCTCGAAGCCGCCTTCGTCGACTTCGGCTCCGAACGTCACGGCTTCCTGCCGCTGAAAGAAATCTCCCGCGAATACTTCAAGAAAGCCCCCGAAGGGCGGGTCAACATCAAGGAAGTGCTGAGCGAAGGCCAGGAAGTCATCGTCCAGGTCGAGAAGGAAGAGCGCGGCAACAAAGGCGCCGCCCTCACCACCTTCATCAGCCTGGCCGGCCGCTACCTGGTACTGATGCCGAACAACCCGCGTGCCGGTGGCATCTCCCGCCGCATCGAAGGCGAGGAACGCAACGAACTGCGCGAAGCCCTGAACGGCCTGACCGTGCCGGGCGACATGGGCCTGATCGTGCGCACTGCCGGCCTTGGCCGCAGCAGCGAAGAAATGCAGTGGGACCTCGATTACCTGCTGCAACTGTGGACCGCCATCAAGGAAGCGTCCCAGGACCGCGCCGCACCGTTCCTGATCTACCAGGAAAGCAACGTCATCATCCGCGCCATTCGCGACTACCTGCGCCAGGACATCGGCGAAGTGCTGATCGACAGCATCGATGCCCAGGAAGAAGCCCTGACCTTCATCCGCCAGGTGATGCCGCAGTACGCCAGCAAGGTCAAGCTGTACGAAGACAGCGTGCCGCTGTTCAACCGTTTCCAGATCGAAAGCCAGATCGAGACCGCCTTCCAGCGCGTGGTCGACCTGCCGTCCGGTGGCTCGATCGTGATCGACCCCACCGAGGCCCTGGTGTCCATCGACATCAACTCGGCGCGTGCGACCAAAGGCAGCGACATCGAAGAAACCGCCCTGCAGACCAACCTGGAAGCGGCCGAGGAAATCGCCCGCCAGCTGCGCCTGCGTGACATCGGCGGCCTGATCGTCATCGACTTCATCGACATGACCCCGGCGAAGAACCAGCGTGCCGTGGAAGAACGCGTCCGCGAATGCCTGGAAGCCGACCGCGCCCGCGTCCAGGTCGGCCGCATCTCGCGCTTCGGCCTGCTGGAAATGTCCCGCCAGCGCCTGCGTCCATCGCTGGGCGAAAGCAGCGGCATCGTCTGCCCGCGCTGCTCCGGCACCGGCATCATCCGCGACGTCGAGTCGCTGTCGCTGGCCATCCTGCGCCTGATCGAAGAAGAAGCCCTGAAAGACCGCACTGCCGAAGTGCGCGCCCAGGTGCCGATCCCGGTAGCCGCGTTCCTGCTCAACGAGAAGCGCAACTCGATCACCAAGATCGAACTGCGCACCCGTGCACGGATCATCATCCTGCCGAACGACCACCTGGAAACCCCGCACTTCGAAGTCCAGCGCCTGCGCGACGACAACCCGGAAGTGCTGAGCAACCAGTCCAGCTACGAAATCGCCGCCGCCGAAGCCGAAGAAGCACCGCAGCCAACGGCCACCCGCACCTTGGTTCGCCAGGAAGCCGCGGTGAAGACCGCCCCGGCCCGTGCCAATGCGCCGGTTCCGACCGCCGTTGAAGAGCAGCAGCCAGCCGCACCGGCCACCCCTGCGCCGAGCGCGCCGGAGCCGAGCCTGTTCAAGGGCCTGGTGAAATCGCTGGTCAGCCTGTTCGCCGGCAAGGAAGAACCTGCCGCCGCGCCGGTCGTCACTGCCACCGAAAAACCGGCTGCCGAACGCAGCCCGCGCAACGAAGAACGCCGCAACGGCCGCCAGCAGAGCCGCAACCGCAACGGCCGCCGCGACGAGGAACGCAAGCCACGCGAAGAGCGTGCCGAGCGTGCACCACGTGAAGAGCGCCAGCCACGCGAGGAGCGTGCACCGCGCGAAGAGCGTGCGCCACGTGAAGAACGCGCCCCACGCGAAGAGCGTGCACCGCGTGAAGAACGTGCCCCACGCCAGCCACGCGAAGACCGCCGCGGCAACCGTGGCGAAGAGCGCGTGCGTGAACTGCGTGAGCCGCTGGACGCCACCCCTGCCGAGCGCGAGGAGCGTCAGCCGCGTGAAGAGCGTGTAGCCCGCGAAGAGCGTGCACCGCGAGAGGAACGTGCTCCGCGTGAAGAGCGTGCTCCACGTGAAGAACGCGCCCCGCGCGAAGAACGTGCTCCTCGCGAAGAACGCGCCCCGCGCGAAGAGCGTGCTCCTCGTGAGGAACGCGCCCCTCGCGAAGAACGTGCTCCTCGTGAAGAACGCGCCCCTCGCGAAGAGCGTGCTCCCCGTGAAGAACGTGCCCCGCGCCCACCGCGAGAAGAGCGCCAGCCACGCGCAGCCGAAGAAGCGGCCGTGCAGGCTGCCGAACTGGCCGAAGAGCAACTGCCGAGCGAAGAGTTGCTGCAGGACGAACAGGAAGGCACCGATGGCGAGCGCCCACGCCGCCGCTCCCGTGGCCAGCGTCGTCGCAGCAACCGTCGTGAGCGTCAGCGCAACGCCAATGGCGAGCTGATCGAAGGCAGCGACGAAGAAGGCAACGAAGAGCAGCCGCAACAGCACCAAGCCACCGAGCTGGGTGCCGAACTGGCTGCGGGCCTGGCCGTGACTGCGGCTGTCGCCAGCAGCAGCATCAGCGCCGAAGCCGAAGCCCAGGCCAACCAGCAGGCCGAGCAGGCTACCGCTGAAGTCGCTGCTGCAGAAACCGGCGACCGCGAAGCCGCCCAGCCTGTAGAGCAGGCCGAAGCAGCCGCCAAGGCGGAAGAAGTTGCCGTGGCACCGGTGGTCGAGCAACCGTTCAGCGAGCCTGTGGTCGCAGTCGAGGCAAGCGCCGAGCCTGTGGTCGAAGTCGCACCGCAGCCCGTGGTTGAAGCGGCACCAGCCGCCGAGCCAGCCGTGGCTAGCGAAGCTGCGACCGAAGCACCTGCCGTCGAGGCCGGTGAAATCGAACAGGCCCCGGCCGTGATCGAAACCGCCGCGGTTGCCGAACAGCCTGCGCCGGTTGTCGAGGCCCAGCCAGAAGTGGTTGCCGCCGAGCCTGCCCCGGTGGTCGTCGAGCCGGTAGTCGTCGAGCCTGCCCCGGTTGCAGCCCCTGTGGTTGCCGAACCTGCCACTGTCATGCTGGCCAACGGCCGTGCGCCGAACGATCCGCGTGAAGTGCGCCGCCGCAAGCGTGAGGCCGAGGCTGCCGCCAAAGCCGCACAGGAAGCTGCAGCAGCGGCCGAGGAACCCGCCCTGGAATCCACCGATGAGCAAAAACCTCATCACGGTTGATAGCCAAGGCTGAATGAAAAAGCCCCGCCAGTGCGAACTGGCGGGGCTTTTTCTTGGGCTACTGTTGCATCTCAGCTTCGCAGCATGAATTGCCGGGGCCGCCTTGCGGCCCTTCGCGACGCAAGGCCGCTACTACACAGGGGTAATCAGTGGGCCTGACAGGGCCAGGCCTATCAGTAGAGGTTGGGCTCCATCTCCAGCTCGACGCCAAAGCGCTCCAGGATATCGGCCTGGATCCGCCGCGCCAGCGCATGCATCTGCGCCCCGCTCGCCTGGCCATGGTTGACCAGCACCAGCGACTGCAGGCGATGCACCCCGGCATCGCCCTCGCGGTAGCCCTTCCAGCCGGCCTGCTCGATCAACCAGCCAGCGGCCAGCTTCACCTGCCCGTCGGCCTGGGGATAAGCCACCACGCCAGGGTACTGGGCCCGAATACGCTCGACCTGCGCCGCCGCTACCACCGGGTTCTTGAAGAAGCTCCCGGCATTGCCCAGTTGTGCCGGGTCTGGCAACTTCTCGCGGCGAATGCTGCAGATCGCTTCGCTGATCGCCTGCGCGGTCGGCTCGCTCACGCCCTGCTCGGCCAGGCGCTGACGCACCGGGCCGTAGTCCAGGTGGGCGTGCAAGGTGCGGCTCAAGGCAAAGCGCACCCGCAGGATCAACCAGCGCCCAGGGTTGCGCTTGAACAAGCTGTCGCGATAACCAAAGGCACACTCCGCCAGGCCGAAGTCACGCAATGCACCGGTCTCACGGTCGAGGGCGGTCAGGCCGACGAAGACATCCTTGATTTCCACGCCGTAGGCGCCGACGTTCTGCATCGGCGCAGCGCCAACCGTGCCAGGGATCAGGCTGAGGTTCTCCAGCCCGCAATAGCCCTGCGCCAGCGTCCATTGCACGAACGGGTGCCAGGGCTCACCGGCTTCGGCCTCGACCACGATGCGTTCGCCGTCGTCACTGAGTACACGCCGGCCACGACTGGCCATGTGCAATACCCATGCGTCGATATCCCTGGTCAGCAACAGATTGCTGCCACCACCAATCACCAGCACCGGCAAGCCATGCTGCTGCGCCTGGCTCAAGGCCTGGCGCACTTCCTGGTCGTCATGGGCCGGGCTGAAATAACGCGCCTTCACGTCGATGCCAAAGGTGTTGTAAGGCTTGAGCGATACCTGCTCCTGCCGCTGCAGTGTCATAGCCGCCCCTTGATTTCCAGCACCAGCGCCTGGCACGCCGCCTCGACCAGGTCGAGCACCTGCTCGAAGCCGTCGGCACCGCCGTAGTACGGGTCTGGCACTTCATCCAGCGCTGCGCCATAGCGGCGCAGGAACAGGTCAAGCTCCCCCACTGCCGTGTGCGGGCGCAAGGCACGCAGATGGCTGAGGTTGCTCTCGTCCATGGCCAGGATCAGGTCGTATTCGGCAAAATGCGCCGCCTTGACCTGCTGGGCGCGCTGCTGCGACAGGTCATAGCCACGCGCGAGCGCCGCCTTGCAGGTACGGCTGTCGGGGGCCTTGCCGACATGCCAGTCACCCGTGCCGGCCGAAGCCACATGCACTTTGTCGGCTAGCCCGGCAGCCTGCAGTTGATGGCGCAGCACGCCTTCGGCCGTGGGCGAGCGGCAGATATTGCCCAAACAGACGAACAGAATGCGCATCAGGCCTCCAGCAAGCGCCGTACGCGCTCCAGGTCTTGCGGAGTATCCACGCCCACGGCAGGCGCCTCGATGGCGTCCTCGACGTGAATGCGCACGCCGTGCCACAACGCCCGCAGCTGCTCCAGCGATTCGGTCTGCTCGAGCCAGCACGGTCCCCAGCTGACGAAGTCCTGCAGGAAGCCGACACGGTAGGCGTACATGCCGATGTGGCGACGGTAAGGCACGCCCGCCGGCAGCTGGTTACGGTCGGTGGCGAACGCGTCACGCGCCCAGGGCAACGGCGCGCGGCTGAAGGTCAGGGCCAGGCCATGCTTGTCACTGACTACCTTGACCGCATTGGGGTTGAACACGGTTTCCGGCTCATGCACAGGCTCGGCCAGGGTGGCGATGCCAGCCTGCGGGTTCGCGGCCAGGTTGGCCGCCACCTGGTCGATGATCACTGGCGGGATCAGCGGCTCGTCGCCCTGCACGTTGACCACGATGGCATCGGCTGGCAGGCCCAGGCGCGCGGCCACCTCGGCCAGGCGGTCGGTGCCCGATTCGTGGTCGGCACGGGTCAGCAGCACTTCGGCGCCAAAGGCCTGGCAGGCCTCGACGATGCTGGCATCGTCAGTGGCGATGACCACGCGGCCGGCGCTGCTCTTGCGCGCCTGTTCCCACACATGCTGGACCATCGGCTTGCCGGCGATCGGCAGCAATGGCTTGCCCGGCAGGCGCGTGGAGCGCAGGCGGGCAGGAATCACCACGGTGAAGTTCAGGCTCATTTGTCCAGACGCTCGTCGTCGGTCAGGGTACGTGCCTCGCTTTCCAGCATCACCGGGATGCCATCGCGGATCGGGTAGGCCAGGCCTGCGCCCTTGCTGATCAGCTCGGTCTTGTCGGCACTGAGCTTGAGCGGGCCTTTGGTGATCGGGCAGGCCAGGATATCGAGCAGTTTGGTGTCCATTGGAGCTTCCTTTAGGCCAGGTGGCCGGAAATTGATAACGGGCTCAGGGCTTGCGCAGCAAGCGTTGCAACTGGTTGTCGAACCAGGTGCTGAAAGCCGCCGTGGGCTGTGCGTCGACAGCCAGGTACCACCAGTCGTCAGCGGCGAAGGCCCGGCATTTCACCGCGTCCTTCTCGGTCATGACCAGTGGCAGCGGTGGGCTGAAGGCCAGGCTTGCGGCGTTGAACTGCGCATGGTCGGCAAAGGGATGCGGCACCGGCTGCCAGTTTAGCCCTAGCAGGGTATTGAAGAAACGTTGTGGATTTCCGATACCGGCCACCGCATGCAGGCGTTGGCCAGCGGGGAAGTGATCGAGCGCGTGGCGCTCGCCACTGCGCAAGTTGACCAGGGCGGACGGTTGCAGGCAGAAGCCGAAGCCATCGGCGCGGTCGTCGCGGCTACCGTTGAACAGTACCGCATCCGCATCGTGCAGGCGCTCGGCCGGCTCACGCAACGGCCCCGCCGGCAGGCAGCGGCCATTGCCCAGGCCGCGGGCGGCATCGATCAGCACCAGCTCGAGGTCACGCGCCAGGCGGTAGTGCTGCATGCCGTCGTCGCAGAGGATCAGGTCGAGGGATTCGCTGGCCAGCAATGCCTGTACCGCGCGGGAGCGGTCGGGGTCGATCATCAGCGGCACGCCGCTGCGCTGCACGATCAGCAGCGGTTCGTCGCCGGCCTGCTCGGCAGGCTGCTCGGCCCGCACGCGCCATGGCAGCTGCGGCGGCTTGGCGCCATAGCCACGGCTGACTACCCCGACCTTCAGCCCCTGGCGGCGGCAGTGCTCGATCAGCCAGAGGATCATCGGCGTCTTGCCGGTACCGCCCACGGTGATGTTGCCGACCACGATGACCGGCACCGGGGCCCGGTAGCTGGTACTTTCGCCACGCACGAAACGCGCCCGCTTGCGGGTGACCACGCAGCGGTACAGCGCCTCCAGCGGGCGCAATAGTGCCAGGGCCGGGTGCCCGGCGTACCAGGCCGCGAGCAATCGGTCGGCGAAGGCCATCAAGGCGTCCCCTGGGCCGCCTCGACCGTGGTCATGCGCAACTGGCTGAAACCGAGCTTGCCGGCGGCATCCATCGCGGTGACTACGGCCTGGTGCGGGGTCCTGCCATCGGCGCTGATGGCCAGTGGCAGCTTGTTGTCGCCACCCGATTCGCGCTCGATCGCTTCGCTCAGGGTGGCCAGGTCGCTCTTGGGCAGCAGGTGGTTGTTCACCGAGTACACGCCTTCGGCGCTGATGGTGATTTCCACCAGCTTGCCCTGGTCGGCCGGCGTCGGCTCGGCGCTGGTGGCTTCGGGCAGCTCGACGCGCAGCTGGGTCTCGCGAGTGAAGGTGGTCGTGACCACGAAGAACAGCAGCAGCACGAACACCACGTCGATCAGCGACGCCAGGTTGATGTCGACGTTCTCCCGCTGGCGATTGCGCCGGAACTTCACGCCTTGCCTCCGGCCACTTCCACTTCACGGTCACCCTGGAGCACTTCCACCAGCTTGATCGCTTCCTGTTCCATGCCGACCACCAGCTCATCGATACGGCGCAGCAGGAAGCGGTGGAAGAACACCGCCGGGATACCGACCATCAGGCCGGCCGCGGTGGTGACCAGGGCCTTGGAGATGCCGCCCGCCAGTACGGCTGCGTTGGCGGTCATCTGCGAGCCGATGAAGGCGCTGAAGATGTCGATCATGCCCAGCACGGTGCCCAGCAGGCCCAGCAGCGGAGCCATGGCAGCGATGGTGCCGAGGGTGCTGATGTAGCGCTCCAGTTCGTGGATGACGCGCGAGGCAGCTTCCTCGATGCATTCCTTCATGATTTCGCGGCCATGGCGCGAGTTGGCCAGCCCGGCAGCAAGGATTTCGCCCAACGGCGAATCGGCGCGCAGGGCCTTGAGCTTGTCACTGGTGAGCTGCTTGTCCTTGATCCACATCCAGACCTGGCCCAGCAGGTGCGGCGGGGTGACGCGACTGGCGCGCAGGGTCCACAGGCGCTCGA
Source organism: Pseudomonas sp. LAM2023 (assembly GCF_016620375.1). Lineage (NCBI taxonomy): Bacteria > Pseudomonadati > Pseudomonadota > Gammaproteobacteria > Pseudomonadales > Pseudomonadaceae > Pseudomonas > Pseudomonas sp. LAM2023. Next base: position 299,807 of record NZ_JAENHV010000026.1, read on the forward strand.
CGACGATAGCCATGGCGGCGATGGAGCTCAGAATGATCGGCAGCATCATCCAACCACCGGACTTGACCAATTCCCACACAGTAAACGCCCCCTCGGAAAAAGGCCGCCACTCTACCATAGGCGCGCCGGGGGCTCATCTGCCGGAGGTCAGGGAATTGGCGCTGGGGCCAGAGGGGGATGCCTTGGTTCGGCATCAGGGCGGACAGGTGCTCGCCATCACAGATGCAGCGCCTGTGAGATCGAGCGCCGCCCGCGCGGCGCATCGCGGATAAATCCGCTCCTACATTTGTTGCAACGTGGCCATGCCTGTGAGGCCATGGTTGTCAGCCTGGTTGGCATCACGGGATTTTTGGGTGGGCATTGATGCCGCCTCGCCTGCCTTGAGACATGTACAAAGGCAGGCAACCATGGCGTAACAGGTTCGGCACGTTGCAACAAATGTGGGAGCGGATTTATCCGCGATGCGCCGCGCGGGCGGCGCTCGATCTCGCAGGCGCTGAAAATCTAAAGGCAAGCACCTGCAAGCCACTGCACCCTACTGTGCCGAATCCCGCCAAAACCGTCGCTGCTCCCGCACACTTTCAACCGCCCCATGACGCCCCAACACCAACCGCAATGCCCCCTCCACCGCCGTGTCATGCACCATCACCCCATGCCGCCGATAACGTTCGACCACCTGCGCATGCGGGTGCCCGAAGCTGTTGTTACGCCCTCGCGACACCAGCACCCCACGCGGCGCCGTGGCCCGGATGAAAGCCTCGGTGGAAGAACTCCGGCTGCCATGGTGCGGCGCCTGCAACCAATCGATACGGGGTGTGTCGGTGGCCGCCAACCAAGCCTGTTCGGCAGCGGCCTCCATATCGCCTGCCAGCAGCAAACGCTCGCCCTGCGCCTCGACCAGCAACACGCAGGACCGGTCATTGCTGCTCTGCCCGTCAGCCCAGCGCCACAGCGAAAAATGCACACCATCCCATGCCCATTGCTCACCACTGGCACATGGCTGTAACTGGAGATTTTCCAGCGCTTCACCCCCAATTGCCCGTCGCACCGGCAAGCCACGCTGTATCGCCACCGCACCGCCGGCGTGGTCGGCGTGAGCGTGACTGATCAACAGCAGATCCAGGCTGGCCACCCCCAGCTTGCGCAGGGTCGGCAGCACCACCCGTTCGCCCAGATCGGTCTCCCCCCTCACTGGCCCGGCGTCGTACAGCAGGTCGTGATGGCGGGTGCGCAACAGCACCGCCAGGCCCTGACCGACATCCAGCTGCCAGACTTCGACTTGCCCGAATGGCACCGTCGCCCTAGGTACCCACAATGCCAGCAGCATCACCCCACCCAAGCCACGCAACGGCACCCCACGGGGCAGCAGCAATAGCCAGGTCCCCAGACAGACCAGCAGCCAGGCCCACCACGGCAACGCCGGCGGCAGCCACGCCGGGCGCTGCTGTGCCACCAGCGCCAGCAGCCGGAACAACCCGTCGAGCAAGCCACCCGCCAGCCACAACAGTGCCTCGCCTACCCCACCCAGCGGCAACAGCAGCGTGCCCAGCAACGCCAGCGGCAGTACCGCCAGGCTGACCCACGGTACCGCCACAAGGTTGGCCAGCGGCGCACTCAGGCTCACCGGCAAGCCGGTGGCCAGCAGCACCGGCAGCAAGCCGATGGCGATGCCCCATTGCGCCCGCGTCCAGGCCTGCCACGGCCGCCAGCCGCCCAGCCGCGCGCTGAAGCAATAGACAAGCGTGGCCACCGCCGCAAACGACAGCCAGAAACCGGGCAGCAGCACCGCCAGCGGCTCAATCAGCAACACCGCAACCAGCGCCAGCAGCAATGGCAAGGTCGCGCCAAGATGGCGAAAGCGCAGGCGCCAGAGCAGCACCACGGCCAGCATCAGGCAGGCACGCTGCACCGGCACGCCAGCCCCGGCCAGCCAGCCGTAGGCCAGCGCCGCCGCCATGGCCAGGCCACACGCCGAGGGCAACCAGGGCAGCCGTGCCGGCCACAGCCCCCAACGCGCCAGCCCGGCGACCAGGCCGTACAGCAAGCCGGCGACCAGGCCGATGTGCTGCCCGGAAATTACCAGCAGGTGCACCGTGCCGGTAGCCTGCAGCGTCTGCCAGTCGTGCCGTGCCAGGCCCGTGCCGTCGCCGAGCACCAGGGCTACCAACGCCGCCTGACGGCCATGAGCGTCAACCGCCAGCAGGCGCTGGCGCAGGCGGTCACGCCAGCCGCCGGCAACCGGTGCCAGCAGTTGCCCGGCCTTGACCGAGCCGGTGGCACCGATGCGCCGCGCCAGCAACTGGGCCTCCAGGTCCGGCCCATGCGGGTTGAGCAACCCGGCCGGGCGCTGCAGGGTCACCGCCAGCCGCCACTGCTCCCCTGCGCGTAGCGCTGGCCCGTCGAACCAGCTCAGCTGCAGGCGCTGCGGCAGATCGGCGCGCCGCGAACGGGCCTCTTGCAGCTCGAAGCGCACCCCTTGCGCGGTGCGGGTCGGCAGGCCGACCACCCGACCCTCCAGCCACAGGCTACGGCCTTCCAGCCCGGGCGCCAGGCGGTCATCCAAAGCCAGCTGCGCCGAGCCAAGCGCCCAGCACAGGCCCAGCAGGAAGCAACCCAGCGGCCACAAGCGGGTGAACAGGCAGACGCCAGCGCCAACGGCCAGTAGCACCAGCCATCCGACCGACGGCAACGCGGGGAAAAAGCCCAGACACAACAGCCCGAGCGCGAGCGCAAACATCCCTGTGCGCATGAGGTAGAGCTCCAGAAGCAAAATCACCTTCTGAGGCATAGCCCAATTGCTGGCAGCGCTTGCTCAACAATTGTCACAAACTCTAAACAAGGCTGATCGGGAATCAGGGCATACTGCCCGGATCAACGCTCCGGGAGCCTACATGCCGCGCCGACTGTTCAAACGCTACATGCCGGATCCGACCAGCATTCGCGAACACAAGTCCTTACGCTTTTTTGGCAAGCTGCTGCACGACCCGAACCTCTGGCACCTGAACCGGCACTCGGTAGCCCGGGCCATGGGGGTCGGCCTGTTCGCGGCCCTCATACCCATTCCCATGCAGATGCTGCTGGCGGCGGCGCTGGCGATTCCGGTGCGCGGCAACCTGCCGATCGCTGTCAGCCTGGTATGGCTGACCAACCCGCTGACCATGCCACCGGTGTTCTTCGTCACCTACATGACCGGCGCCTGGCTGATGCAGGTTCCGCCGCGCAGCCTGCCCGACGAGCTGACCTTCGCCTGGATCAGCGACCAGCTGGCCACGCTGTGGCAGCCATTCCTGCTGGGTTCTCTGGTCTGCGGGGTGGTGCTGGGCATCGTCGCCTACTTCACTACCCTGCTGTACTGGCGCTGGTGGATTGGCCGGCAATGGCGCCGGCGCAAGCTCAGGTGCTCAGGCACGCATGCCGCGGCCGCTGACCAGCAGGCGAACGCACAGCAGGTAAAGCACCGCGGTGGCGACCAGCATGAAGGTAATCGCCGTGCCAATGCTGATGTCCGACACCCCTAGGATGCCGTAGCGGAACGAGTTGACCATGTGCAGCACCGGGTTGGCCAGCGACACGGTCTGCCAGAACGGCGGCAGCAGGTTGATCGAATAGAACACCCCGCCCAGGTAGGTCAGCGGTGTCAGTACGAAGGTCGGGATGATCGAGATATCGTCGAAGTTGCGCGCGAACACGGCGTTGACGAAGCCCAGCAACGAGAAGATGGTGGCGGTCAGCAGCACCACGACCACGGTCACGCCCAGGTGGTGCACCTGCAGGTGGGTGAAGAACAGCGACAGGAAGGTCACGATCACCCCCACCGCCAGGCCACGCAATACCCCACCCAGCACATAGCCGATGAGGATGGTGTGCGGCGATACCGGCGATACCATCAGCTCTTCGATCGAACGCTGGAACTTGCTGCCGAAGAAGCTCGACACCACGTTGCCGTAGGAGTTGGTGATAACCGACATCATGATCAGCCCCGGCACGATGTACTCCATGTAGCTGAAGCCACCCATGTCGCCGATCTGTCGGCCGATCAGGTTACCGAAGATGACGAAGTACAGGACCATGGTGATCGCAGGTGGCAGCAGGGTCTGCGGCCAAATGCGCAGGAAGCGCCGCACTTCACGGTAGACGATGGTGTTCAGGGCGACCCAGTTGGTGCGCAGTTCCACATTCATACTGCCACCTTCGACAGGTTTTTCTCCACCAGGGACACGAACAGCTCCTCGAGTCGGTTGGTCTTGTTACGCAGGCTTTGCACCTCGATGTTCTGCAGCGCCAGCTGGCCGAACAAGGCGGTGATGCCGATGTCCTTGTCCACTTGCACTTCCAGGGTGTGCGGGGTCAGCAGGCGGCAGGGGTAGCCCTGCAGCGCTGGCGCCGTGGCCAGGTCGTGCTTGAGGTCGAGGACGAAGGTTTCGACATGCAGCTTGCCCAGCAGCTGGCGCATGCTGGTGTTCTCGACGATGGTGCCATGGTCGATGATGCCGATGTTGCGGCACAGCTGCTCGGCCTCTTCCAGGTAATGGGTGGTGAGGATGATGGTGATGCCTTTCTGGTTCAGCTCGGTGAGGAAGCTCCACATCGAGCGGCGCAGTTCGATGTCCACGCCGGCAGTGGGCTCGTCGAGAATCAGCAGGCGCGGTTCGTGGATCAGTGCACGTGCGATCATCAGGCGGCGCTTCATGCCGCCGGACAGCGACCGCGACGGCACGTCACGCTTGTCCCACAGGCCCAGCTGGGTCAGGTACTGCTCGGCGCGGGCCTTGGCCACCTTGGGCGGGATGCCGTAGTACCCGGCCTGGGTCACGACGATGTCGAAGGTCTTCTCGAACTGGTTGAAATTGAACTCTTGCGGCACCACGCCCAGGCAGCGCTTGAGCGCGGCAGGTTCGCGATCGAGGTCATGGCCGAAAACGTTGACCGTCCCGCTGGTCTTGTTGACCAAGGTCGAGAGGATGCCGATGGTAGTGGACTTGCCGGCGCCGTTGGGGCCGAGCAAGGCGAAGAAATCGCCTTCGGCAACATCCAGATCGATGCCCTTGAGGGCCTGGAAGCCGTTGCCGTAGGTCTTGGTCAGCTGTCGGATCGACAGGGCGGAACTCATAGCGGGTCACTTACCAGAAAAAAAGGTGCAGGACACGCCAGGCAAAGTCACTGGCGCAGTGAGTGCGGCCAATGGTGCTTGGCCTGGCCGCACAAGTACAGTCACATGTATTGATAATGACTATCGAAGCATGCGTGGTGTTCGATCAGGTCAGCGCTGTCATCACTGCGGCCTGGTAGGCCGGGCGCGCCTTGAGGCGCTCGTACCAGGCGTGCAGGTGGTGCATGGGCGGGCGCTCGATCGGCATTTCGAACCAGGCGTAGATGAAGCTGCCCAGTGGGATGTCGCCCATGCCGATGCGCTCTCCGGACAGGTATGGCTGCTTGGCCAAGGTGTCGTCGACGATGGCCAGCAATGCAGCGCATTGCTTGTGCGCGGCATTGATCGCCACCCAGTCACGCTGGTCTTCGGGGGTGCGCAGCAGGCCCCAGAACAACGGGCGGAACGGGCCGGCGAAGGACGAGGTGGTCCAGTCCATCCACTTGTCGGCCAGGGCGCGCTGGCGTGAGTCCTGGAGATACCAGCCCTGCTCCGCGCCGTACTCGGCGCACAGGTAGCGGACGATGGTATTGGATTCCCACAGGGTCAGGTCAGCGTCTTCGAGCATCGGCACCAGGCCGTTGGGGTTGCGGGCCCGGTAGTGCGGCTCATTGACCACGCCGAAGGCGCCACCGGCGTCGATGGACTCGAAGTCCAGGCCCAGCTCGTGGGCGATCCACAGCGCCTTGCGCACATTGCTCGAATTCTTGCGGCCCCAGATCTTCAGCATGGCAACGTCCTTATGAAATGCGGAGGTGGCACAGTCTACTCCAGAGTTTTGTTGCCTGTACCGGCCCAATCGCTGGTTGCCGGCGATTGGGCCGGTACAGGACAAGGCGCGCTGAAACTCCCGGCGCCCCACCCTTGTCACTGTTCTGACCCTGTCGTCCACAGCGTTGCGTCTAAGCTATCCGGGACGGCTCAAGCCCCTGGTTCCAAGGAGGACCGATTATGTTGCTGTTGTGGTTAGTGGTATTGGTGGTCGGCGCAGCGTACCTCACGCACCGGCGCCTGGCGCCCTTGCAGATTCTCGGCATCATGGCGGCCTACGTGCTGCTGATGAGCATTTTCAGCCCGGCCCCCGGCTGGCTGCTGACCCTGATCTGGCTCGTGCTGGCCCTGAAAATTGCCCTGGTGGCACTGCCGGAATGGCGCCGCAAGGTTTTCACCGGCCCGGTATTCAACTGGTTCCAGCGCACCCTGCCGCCAATGTCGCAGACCGAGCGCGAAGCGATCGACGCCGGCACCGTGTGGTGGGACGGCGAGCTGTTCAGCGGCCGCCCCGACTGGCACACCCTGCTTGCCTACCCGGCAGCGCAGTTGACCGAAGAAGAACAGGCCTTCATCGACGGCCCGACGGAACAACTGTGTGCCATGGTCAGCGACTGGCAGATTGGCCAGGACATGGATCTGCCAGCCGAAGCCTGGGCGCATATCAAGCAACATGGCTTCTTCGCCCTGATCATCCCCAAGGAATATGGCGGCAAAGGCTTCTCGGCCTATGCCCACTCGCAGGTGGCGATGAAACTGGCGACCCGCAGTGGCGACCTGGCGTCCACGGTGATGGTGCCCAATTCCCTCGGCCCGGCTGAACTGCTGCTGCACTACGGGACCGACGAGCAACGCAACCACTACCTGCCACGCCTGGCCCGTGGCGAGGAAATTCCCTGCTTTGCCCTGACCGGCCCGCTGGCCGGCTCCGACGCTGGCGCCATGCCCGACAGCGGCGTGGTGTGCAAGGGCCAGTGGCAGGGTGAAGAAGTCCTCGGCCTGCGCCTCAACTGGGAAAAGCGCTACATCACCCTCGGCCCGGTCGCGACCTTGCTGGGCCTGGCATTCAAGGCCTACGACCCGGACCACCTGCTGGGGGAACAGGAAGAGCTCGGCATCAGCCTGGCACTGATCCCGACCGACACCCCCGGCGTAGACATCGGCAAGCGGCACCTGCCACTGGGCGCCGCGTTCATGAACGGCCCCAATAGCGGCAAGGACGTATTCGTGCCGCTGAGCTTCCTCATCGGCGGCCAGGCCATGCTCGGCAAGGGCTGGATGATGCTGATGAATTGCCTGTCGGTCGGCCGCTCCATCTCCCTGCCCGCCGTGGGCACTGGCGCGGCCAAGTACACCAGCCTGGTCACCGGCCAGTACGCCAACATCCGCGAACAATTCAATGTGCCGCTGGCGGCCTTCGAGGGCATTCAGGAATCGCTGGCGCGCATCGGCGGCAACACCTGGCTGATGGACAGCGCCCGCCTGCTGACCGCCAAGGCCGTCGACCTGGGCGAAAAGCCATCGGTACTGTCGGCAATCCTCAAGTATCACCTGACCGAGCGCGGTCGCGAATGCATCCAGCACGCCATGGACGTGCATGGCGGCAAGGGCATCATCATGGGCCCCAACAATTACCTGGGCCGCAACTGGCAAGGCGCGCCGATTTTCATCACGGTAGAAGGGGCCAATATCCTTTCACGCAACCTGATGATCTTTGGCCAGGGTGCCATCCGCTGCCATCCGTTCGTGCTCAGGGAAATGGCCCTGGCCGGGCGCGAGGACCACGACCAGGCATTGCAGGAATTCGACGACCTGCTGATGCAGCACATCATGTTCGCCGCGGGCAACGCGGCCAGCACACTGATATTCAACCTGGGGCTGGGGCGCCTGGAAAACGTGCCCGGTGCCCCCCTGAGCCAAGGCTACTTCCGTGCCTTGAACCGCCAGGCCGCGGCCTTTGCGCTGCTGGCAGACTTGTCGATGATGCTGCTGGGCGGCGCACTCAAGCGCCGCGAGCGCCTGAGCGCACGGCTGGGCGATGTGCTGAGCTACCTGTACCTGTCCAGTGCCGCGCTCAAGCGCTACCACGACCTGGGCGCGCCGGAACACATGCAGCCGCTGCTGCGCTGGGCCATGGAAGAAAGCCTGGGTCAGGCGGAACACGCCTTGGACCGCCTGCTCGACAACTTCCCCAACCGCTTTGTCGGCTGTGCGCTGCGGGTACTGGTGTTCCCCTTCGGCCGCCGCCATACCGGGCCGAGCGACGAGCTGGATGCCGAAATTGCCGCGCTGATCGGCCGCAACAAAGGCGACCCGGCACTGGAGGAGTTGCTTGCCGGCTGCTTCAGGCCACAGGCCGACGGCGACCCGGTGGCGGCGCTGCAACGGGCCAGCGACCTGCTGGACGAGACCGCCCCGCTGTACAAGGCGCTGCATCAGGCGATCAAGGAAGGCCGAGTGCAACCCGCACCCGGCCAGTCGGCGATCGACGCAGCGGTCGACAGCGCGGTGCTGCAGCCAGGCGAAGGGCAACGCCTTCAAGCAGCGGAACAGGCACGCCGCGCAGTGATCGATGTCGATGCCTTCGACAAGGCCCAGTTGCTGGCGGAACCGGGCAAGGTTCGCTGATCGGCACTGCCAGAAAGGGGCTGCTTTGCGGCCCCTTCCCCATCCCGCGTATACTCCGCGCCCGTTTCGACCACACCGAGGACCGCCACCATGGCCAACCCCCATCTGGAATACCACCTGCAACTGCTGAACCACCTGCGCACCATCCTGGTCGCCCTGGGTGAAGCGGATCAGGTACCGGAGGAAAGCCACGCCCTGTTCCTCGAACGCTTCGACGAACTGCTGACCCTGCTGCCGCAAGACCCACTGCAAAGCCAGTACCTGGGCCAGGACCTGATCTGCCAAGTGATCCAGCGCTACCCGCAGATCGCCCACCTGGTACCCCGCGACCTGCTGTGGTTCTTTGCCGGTGACTGCCTGCACTTCATGCCTGACGAAGAACTGGAGCTGTACCAACAGCTGGAAGAACGCCGCTACGAAGCCGAGCAGGCCGGCGAGCCGTTTGACTGGAACCTGGAAAAGCAGCTGCTGGGCGCCCAGCAAGGCCCCGCCAGCACGCACTGACCGCAATGCCAGGCTGCGATGAAACATGCGCGGCCTGTTTACCCGCAACATTTTCCAGAGACGAAAAAAACGCCACCTCACAAGAGATGGCGTTTTCTGAATTGGAGCGGGAAACGAGACTCGAACTCGCGACCCCGACCTTGGCAAGGTCGTGCTCTACCAACTGAGCTATTCCCGCAATTTGAAGCTTTACCGCTAAACGGCGTGAAGCGCCTTCACGACCTTCACCACCACTGCACCGTGCGAACGCCACAGTATTTAAACTGGAGCGGGAAACGAGACTCGAACTCGCGACCCCGACCTTGGCAAGGTCGTGCTCTACCAACTGAGCTATTCCCGCATTTGGCGTCCCCTAGGGGACTCGAACCCCTGTTACCGCCGTGAAAGGGCGGTGTCCTAGGCCACTAGACGAAGGGGACACACAACACTTTTCAGTGCACCAGAACATGAACCTCACGATTCAGCCTGGATTTTCTTTTCCTGCCTCGCCGCAAGGCGCTGCCGGATAAACTGGAGCGGGAAACGAGACTCGAACTCGCGACCCCGACCTTGGCAAGGTCGTGCTCTACCAACTGAGCTATTCCCGCAATTTGGCGTCCCCTAGGGGACTCGAACCCCTGTTACCGCCGTGAAAGGGCGGTGTCCTAGGCCACTAGACGAAGGGGACACGCTGCTGGCATCGCTGCCTGCTTTCACTCCCTGCCGCGTTTCGCTGTGTGCTTTACGCTGCAAGTGGCGCGCATTCTATGGAGGCTTCGTAGAGGCGTCAACCCCTTTGTAGAAATTTATTTAAATCAACGACTTCCGGGTGTGGGGTGCAGATCCGCAGGCGGCGGCCGATATAAAGAAGGCCTGCCCGCGAAGCGCGCCGGCAGAGGACACGGCGGCTGTTCGTTCCCAGGCGAACTTACTACACTCAAGGGTGTGATTCTTCTTCAACGAGGCATTAACGGTGACTCCACTTCTGATCACCCTGCTCATCGTGGCGGGTATCGCGTTGCTGATCGTGATCGGCTACCTCAACAATGTTGTCGAGAACAACAAGCTCGAGCGCGCCCGGCTGAAAGTCGAGCTGGCCGACCGCCTGCGCCGTTGTGGCGAAATCACCGAAACCTTCCCCGGCCAGTTCATGACCCCGGCGCTGAAGCTGCTGCTGACCCGCCTGGAACTCAACCTCAACCAGCGCCAGCTGGCGCTGGACAAGCACAGCGCCGAAATCAAGGCACGCATTGCCGAACTGGAGGGGCTGATTGCCTTGGGCGGGAAGATTCCGGTCAACAACCCACCCAGCCCGATCCAGACCGAGGTCAAGGCCAAGGACGTGCGCTTTTTGCTGGAGGCGCTGCACAGCCAGGTGACCCGCGCCGCCCAGGAGGGCTTCCTGCCCACAATCGAGGCCAAGCACTGGGTCAGGGAGATCCGGCATGTGCTGGTGCTGCTGCATATCGAGTTCTTCAACAACCTGGGCCAGCAGGCCCTGCAGAATGGCCAGCCGGGCCAGGCGCGCCTGGCCTTCGAGCGCGGCGTGCAGTACCTGCGCAAGCAGCCGGAGCCGAAGGCCTATGAAGAGCAGTTGACCTACCTGGAGAAACTGCTGGCCCGGGCCAATGCCCAGGTGCTGGAAAAGATGGAGCCGGCGGAAAACGAGCAGAACGAACTAACCCAGGGGCTCAAGACCGATGACGAAGAGACCTGGAAGAAGCGGGTGATCTACGACTGATCGGAAAACTGTTGCGGGTTTGACGGCCCTGCCGCCGGCAAACCCGCCCAGCTACTGCACAAGTGCAAACCGGTGTTGGACTTGTGGATGCGGGCTTACCGCCGACAGGGCCCGTGCAGGCAACCACAATCAGCAGTCAGTCAACTCCAGAAAGAGCGCCGCCAAGCGCTCCAGCCCCAGCTGGTCCGCCTCGCTGAAACGGCCGATCTTCGGGCTATCCAGGTCCAGTACACCAATCAACCTGCCCTCCTTCACCAGCGGAATCACCAGCTCGCTGTTCGACGCACTGTCACAGGCGATATGCCCCGGAAACGCATGCACGTCTTCCACTCGCTGGGTCTGCCGCGTTGCCGCCGCCGCCCCGCACACGCCCTTGCCGAACGGAATGCGCACGCAGGCCACCTGGCCCTGGAACGGGCCGAGCACCAGCTCTTCGTTGCGGTTGAGGTAGAACCCCGCCCAGTTCAGGGCGTCCACCTGGTTGTACAGAAACGCCGAGAACTGCGCGGCATTGGCGATGAAGTCACGCTCGTCGGCAAACAGCGCCTGCACTTGCGCCGCCAGCAGGTTGTAGCCGTCGAGTCCGGCGCCACTGGCATTGAGGTCGATCATTTACTTTGCTCCAGCAATTGCAGCCCGACCCAGTAGCGGGCGAACTGATAGGCACAGCGGCCATTACGGTTACCGCGGCCGGTGGCCCAGCGCACGGCGAGGATGTCCAGGGCTTCGTCACGCTGCCAGCGCAAGCCGGCCGGGCGTGCCAGCTGGCCGATCCAGTGCTCGACCACGTTGAGGAAGTGTTCCTGACTGAAAGGGTAGAACGACAGCCACAGGCCAAAACGGTCGGACAGGGCAATCTTGTCCTCCACCGCTTCGTTGGGGTGCAGTTCGCCGTCGACCATTTTCCAGTTTTCGTTGTCGCTCTGTTTTTCCGGGACCAGGTGGCGGCGGTTGGAGGTGGCGTACAGCAGCACGTTGTCCGGGGCCTGTTCCAGCGAGCCATCGAGCACGCTCTTGAGCACCCGGTAGTCGCCCTCCCCGGCTTCGAACGACAGGTCGTCGCAGAACAGGATGAAGCGCTGCGGCAGCTTCTGCAGTTGCTCGACCACGCGTGGCAGGTCGGCCAGGTGATCACGTTCGATTTCGATCAGGCGCAAACCGGCACTAGCGTGTTCGGCCAGCAGGGCCCGCACCAGCGACGACTTGCCAGTACCGCGCGAACCCCACAACAATGCGTGGTTGGCGGGCAGGCCGTTGATGAACTGGTGGGTGTTGCGGCCCAGCTGGTCACGCTGCAGGTCGACGCCGATCAGGTCGCTGAGGCGAATGTCCAGGCTGACCTGCAGCGGCAGCAGATAGCCGCTGCGGCCGTCGCGCTGCCAGCGCGCGGCCAGGGTGGTGGCCCAGTCGATGTTCGGACGTGTTGCCGGCAACAGAGGTTCGAGGCGCGCCAGTACCGATTCGGCGCGGTCCAGGAAAGCAATCAAGCGAGCGTCCATCAGGGCTCCTGCAAATTCAGATTCGGGGTTGTTGTGCTGGCCTCTTCGCGGCTAAAGCCGCTCCCACAGGTTTATCACCGCCCTTGAGACCTTTGGTGTACCTGTGGGAGCGGCTTTAGCCGCGAAGAGGCCGGCACAGCCAGTAAATCAATCAAGGCTGAATGTGCGACAGACCCACCAGCAGCCGGGGTTGATCGGCTATGCTTGCGCTGCGCAAGGAACGTGGAACCGGCTCGGCACTCATGGATATAAAGTTCACCAATCGCCTGTCATACAAGCAAGCCCGGTTGACAGTCCTGGTCGGCTTCATCCTGGGAACATTGCTCAGTCTCATCCAGATCGGCATCGATTATGCCAGCGAAGACGCATCCATCAACCGAGAAGTGCGCGACTTGCTGAAAATCAGCCACAACCCGGCCTCGCGCATCGCCTACAACATCGACTCGGAGCTGGCCCTGGAGTTGACCAGCGGCCTGCTGCAATCGCCGGCGGTCATCCGCGCACGGCTGAGCGACAACAACGGCATGGTGCTGGCCGATGTCCAGCGTCCGCGCATGCAGGACCGCTATCGGTCACTGAGCGATTTCCTGTTCGGCGAGCAGCGCCAGTTCGAGGATCGCCTGTACCTGACCCACATGCCCGACGACTACCTCGGCAACCTGTACCTGGAGGTGGACACCTACGCCTTCGGCGCCCGCTTCCTCGACCGCGCCGGTGTCACCCTGGTCAACGGCTTCGCGCGCAGCCTGGTGTTGACCGGCATCCTGCTGGCGCTCTTCTACATGATGCTGACCAAGCCATTGGTAACCGTGATCGGCGCGCTCAGTGGTCGCGACCCACGCAAGCCTCGGCGAACCCGCCTGGACTGCCCGCATGGTCACGAAAACGATGAAATCGGGGTGCTGGTGAAAGTCGCCAACCAGCAATTCGTCAGCATGGCCACCGAGATCGATCAGCGCCGCAACGCGGAAAACCGCCTGACCCAGTACCTCAACGAGCTGGAAGACATCGTCTCGGCGCGCACCAATGAGCTGAAAGCCAGCAACAACAGCCTGAGCCGCTCCAACCAGGAACTGGAAGAGGCCCGCCGCCGGGCCTTGGACATGGCCCAGGCGCGTTCCGCCTTCCTCGCCAACATGAGCCATGAGATCCGCACCCCGCTCAACGGCATGCTCGGCATGATCGCCCTGGCCCTGGACAGCCCCTTGCCCAGCGAACAGCGCCAGCAGCTGGCGATTGCCCATGACTCAGGCAAGGTACTGGTCGAGCTGCTCAACGATATCCTCGATCTGTCCAAGTTCGATGCCGGCCAGCTGGAGCTGGAGCACATCCCGTTCGACATGGGCTCGATGGTCGAAGACACCGCCAACCTGCTGTCACAGAACACTGCGCAGAGTGTCGAGCTGACCTGCCTGATCGCCCGCGACTTCCCCAGCAGTGTGCTGGGCGACCCCACACGGGTGCGCCAGGTGGTCAGCAACCTGCTGTCCAACGCCCTCAAATTCACCCGTTTCGGCCGCGTCGATGTGCGCCTGACCACCATTGTCGGCGGCGTGCGCCTGGAAGTGCGCGATACCGGTATTGGCATCCCCGAAGAAGCCCAGGCACGAATCTTCCAGCCATTCACCCAGGCCGGCGCCGGCATCACCCGCCAGTTTGGCGGCACCGGCCTGGGCCTGGCGCTGACGCACAACCTGTGCAAGGCCATGCAGGGCCGCCTTTACATTGATTCGCAGCCGGGCTTTGGCAGCCGCTTCAGTGCCGAGCTGCCATTGGCCGTGCACACCGAGGCCATCGCTCCGCCCCCGCTACAAGGACGGGTGGCGGCACTGACCATGGCCGGCAGCGGGCTTGATGAATTGCTCCAGGACCTGCTGCCCGCCTGGGGGCTGGCGTATCAGCGCCATGACAGCAGCGCCACGCTGGATGCCGCCGCCATCGACCTGCTGATCACCGATGATCTCGACCGCCTGTTCGAACTGCGCCCGGCGTTGAAAACCCCAATCCTGCTGGTGACCGCCTACGGTAACTTCCTGCCCAGCGAACAATCGGTCGCCCTCGCCCCGCTGCATCAACTGGCCCGCCCCCTGGCGCGCAACGCCCTGTACCAGACCCTGCGCCGCACCTTGCAAGGCTTCGAACCCGAACACCCGCTCGCCAGCCCGGCCATCACCCTGGAACAAGGCCGCGCGCGGATCCTGCTGGTGGAGGACAACCCGGTGAACCAGCTGGTAGCCAAGGGCATGCTGGCCAAGCTGGGCTGCCAGGTACAACTGGCGACCCAGGGCGCCGAAGCCCTGGAAATGCTGGAGCAGGACACCTTCGACCTGGTGCTGATGGACTGCAACATGCCGGTGATGGATGGCTACGAGGCCAGCCGTCGCATCCGCCAGAGCGGCCGCTGGCCCGACTTGCCGATCGTCGCCCTCACCGCCAATGCCATGCCCGAGGAGCGCGAGCGCTGCCGGGCGGCGGGCATGAACGACTATCTGGCCAAGCCATTCCGCCGCGAAGAGCTGCTGGCACTCATCGACCACTGGGTGCCGGTCAACGGCTGAGCAGGCGCTCGATGTCTGCCTGCAGCGCCTGCGGCTTGGTGGTGGGGGCATAGCGCCTGACCTGGCCGCTGGCCGGATCGACCAGGAACTTGGTGAAGTTCCACTTGATCTTCTGCGAACCGAGCAGGCCTGGGGCACGCTGCTTGAGTTCGACGAACAGCGGGTGGGCTCCCGGGCCGTTGACCTCGACCTTGCGGAACAAGGGGAAACTCACGCCGAAATTGCGTTCGCAGAACTGGGCGATTTCCCGCGCATCGCCCGGCTCCTGCTTGCCAAACTGGTTGCAGGGGAAGCCCAGCACCACCAGGCCACGTGCCCGGTAGGCCTGCCACAGTTGCTCCAGGCCTTTGTATTGCGGGGTGAAACCGCACTGGCTGGCGGTGTTGACCACCAACAGGGCCTTGCCCGGGAAGTCACCGAGCGTCTTGTGCTCGCCGCCCAAGGTCACGCATTTGATATCCAGCATCGATTCAGCCATGTAGCGGGCTCCGGTCAGTCGCGCGGGCGCAGGTCGATGCACACCGAGTTGATGCAGTAACGCAGGCCGGTCGGTGGCGGACCGTCCGGGAACACATGGCCCAGGTGCGCATCGCAGCGGGCGCAGGTGACCTCGGTGCGGATCATGCCGTGGGAGGTGTCGCGGATTTCGATCATCGCGCCGTCCTCGATGGGGGCATAGAAGCTCGGCCAGCCGCAGCCGGAATCGAACTTGGTCTGCGCATCGAACAGTGGCAGGCCGCAGCAGATGCAGTGGTAGATGCCGTCACGGCGCTCGCTGTTGTACTTGCCGCTGAATGGCCGCTCGGTGCCTTTGAGACGGCATACCTGATACTGCTCGGGGTCGAGCATCGAGCGCCATTGTTCCAGGGTTTTCTCGATCTTTTGCATGTAGGGACCTCGGCAGGCTGAATTTCACCGTGCACCGTCTTTTCCGGGGCGCGGGTGGCACGTATATTAGTTGGCTTCGTGTGCCAGGCGTTCAGTCTGGCACCCGCTTCCTGCCCTTTCAAACCTTTCGGCGGGGCGTAGCGCGTTTTCTCAATCGGGATCCCATCATGCAGTTCAGCAAATCGAACAAGCTCGCCAATGTCTGCTATGACATTCGCGGCCCAGTGCTCAAGCACGCCAAGCGCCTGGAAGAGGAAGGCCACCGCATCCTCAAGCTGAACATCGGCAACCCGGCGCCGTTTGGCTTCGAGGCGCCTGACGAAATTCTTCAGGATGTGATCCGCAACCTGCCCACCGCGCAGGGCTACAGCGATTCCAAGGGCCTGTTCAGTGCACGCAAGGCCGTCATGCAGTACTGCCAGCAGAAAGGCATCGAAGGCGTCACCATCGAAGACATCTACCTCGGCAACGGGGTGTCCGAGTTGATCGTCATGTCGATGCAGGCGTTGCTGAACAACGGCGACGAAGTGCTCATCCCTGCCCCCGACTACCCGCTGTGGACCGCTGCCGTGAGCCTGGCCGGCGGCAAGCCGGTGCACTACCTGTGCGATGAACAGGCCGACTGGTTCCCCGACCTTGACGACATCAAGGCCAAGATCACCCCGAATACCAAGGCGCTGGTGATCATCAACCCGAACAACCCGACCGGCGCAGTTTATTCCCGCGAGCTGCTGCTGGGCATGCTCGAGCTGGCCCGCCAGCACAACCTGGTGGTGTTCTCCGACGAGATCTACGACAAGATCCTCTACGACGAAGCCGTGCACATCAGCACCGCCTCGCTGGCCCCCGACCTGCTGTGCCTGACCTTCAACGGCCTGTCCAAGTCGTACCGGGTAGCGGGCTTC
This sequence comes from Pseudomonas sp. LAM2023, assembly GCF_016620375.1. Classification (NCBI taxonomy): domain Bacteria; kingdom Pseudomonadati; phylum Pseudomonadota; class Gammaproteobacteria; order Pseudomonadales; family Pseudomonadaceae; genus Pseudomonas; species Pseudomonas sp. LAM2023. The sequence goes on from NZ_JAENHV010000026.1 coordinate 316,429, forward strand.
CGTTCCGGCTGGCTGATCATCTCGGGGCCCAAGCACCACGCCCAGAGCTATATCGAAGGCATCGACATGCTGGCCAACATGCGCCTGTGCGCCAACGTGCCGGCCCAGCATGCGATCCAGACCGCACTGGGCGGCTACCAGAGCATCAACGACCTGGTACTGCCACCGGGCCGCCTGCTGGAACAGCGCAACCGCACCTACGAGCTGCTCAACGATATCCCCGGGGTGAGCTGCGTGAAGCCGATGGGCGCGCTGTATGCGTTCCCGAAGATCGACCCGAAGGTATGTCCGATCCACAACGACGAGAAATTCGTGCTCGACCTGCTGTTGTCGGAAAAGCTGCTGATCGTGCAGGGCACAGCGTTCAACTGGCCATGGCCGGACCACTTCCGCGTGGTGACCTTGCCACGGGTGGATGACCTGGAAGCGGCGATCGGGCGGATTGGCAGTTTCCTGAAGGGTTATTCGCAGTAGGTTCGACCGAGGATCTGGGGAGGCGCCGAGATCGAGCGCCGCCCGCGCGGCGCTCGATCTCAACGCCGCCGTAGATCTCCAGGCATGAGCCGCTTCTTACATCCTGCAACGCTCTATCCCACAGCCCTCCTGCCATCCTCTGCCATACTCCGCCGTACACAGTTTGAAATAGTCACCCGATTGAATCAGCACGGCCGGCACCTTATATACCCCGCAGTAAGCGACAACTCATCCGTCAGGAGAACGTAACAACCATGATGCGCATTCTGTTGTTTGTAGCCACCAACCTTGCGGTGGTGCTGGTTGCAAGCATTACCCTGAGCCTGTTCGGTTTCAACGGGTTCATGGCCGCCAACGGGGTCGACCTGAACCTCAGCAGCCTGCTGGTGTTCTGCGCCGTGTTCGGCTTTGCCGGCTCCCTCGTCTCGCTGTTCATCTCCAAGTGGATGGCGAAGATGACTACCGGCACCCAGATCATCAGCCAGCCGCGCACCCGCCACGAGCAGTGGTTGTTGCAAACGGTCGAGGAACTGTCCCGCGAGGCCGGGATCAAGATGCCCGAGGTGGGCATTTTCCCGGCCTACGAGGCCAACGCCTTCGCCACCGGCTGGAACCGCAACGACGCGCTGGTCGCGGTGTCGCAGGGGTTGCTGGAGCGCTTCTCGCCCGATGAGGTGCGCGCGGTACTGGCCCACGAGATCGGCCACGTTGCGAACGGCGACATGGTCACCCTGGCGCTGGTTCAGGGCGTGGTCAACACCTTCGTGATGTTCTTCGCACGCATCATCGGCAACTTCGTCGACAAGGTCATCTTCAAGAACGAAGAAGGCCAGGGCATTGCCTATTACGTGGCAACCATCGTTGCCGAACTGGTACTCGGCATCCTGGCCAGCATGATCGTGATGTGGTTCTCGCGCCGCCGCGAATACCGCGCCGACGAAGCCGGTGCACAGCTGGCCGGTACCGCAGCGATGATCGGCGCCCTGCAACGCCTGCGTGTGGAGCAAGGCTTGCCGGTGCACATGCCTGACACCTTGAAGGCTTTCGGCATCAATGGCGGCCTCAAGCACGGCCTGGCTGGCCTGCTGATGAGCCACCCGCCGCTGGAAGACCGCATCGAGGCCCTGCGCCGTCGCGGTTGATTCACCCAGTGACAGGAAAGGGCGACTTCGGTCGCCCTTTTTTGTGCACGGCAACACCGCATTCAGCGGCTTACCTGGTACACCCTCTCAAACAGGCTGGTAACTCCCGCCTGTCCAAACTTCGGGCTCTGCTCGATGACTTGCACAACCTCCAGCTCGTCCACCTGCCACCCGGCCAAGCCGTGACGCAGCTCTTCATCCCCGACCGAGAACGGCGGCCCGTCCAGCAGCGCCTGGTCGTAATCCAGGGTTACCATCAGCCCGCGGCACCCCGCTGGCAGCAACGCCGACAATCGTTGCAAATAACGCGCACGCATCTGCGGCGGCAGCGCGATTACCGCCGCCCGGTCATACAGCCCTGTACAGTCGCCGATATCCTCCGGCTGCAGAGCAAAGAAATCACCGCACCACAGCTGCAGATCACCATTGCGCCAGACCTCGAACGCCCCGCGCTGCTGCACCTCGGCATCGAGCCCATGCTCGCGGAAGAAATCCTCCACCGCCCGCCGCGACAGCTCGATGCCCACCACGCGATGCCCCTGCCCGGCCAACCAGGCCAGGTCCAGGCTCTTGCCGCACAGCGGCACCAGCACTTGGCTACCCGGCTGCCGCTGCAGCTGCGCCCAATACTTTTGCAGGTAGGGGTTCACCTGCGCCTGATGAAAACCGATCTGGTTGTCGGCCCACCGCTGCTGCCAGAACGCTGGCTCCATGATCACTCCCGATTTTTAGATGGTTTACCGGTAAAACTTGGTTTGGATTTCGATGTGTAGTTGTTCGAAGATGAACACATCTTAACCGCCAGGACTCTGCCATGTTGCCCAGCCTGTTCATTTCCCATGGTTCCCCCATGCTTGCCCTGCAACCCGGGGCCAGCGGGCCGGCATTGGCCGGGCTGGCCAATAGCCTGGCGCGGCCGAAAGCGATCGTGGTGGTATCGGCGCACTGGGAAAGCCGCGAACTGCTGGTGACCAGCAGTGAACGGCCCGAGACGTGGCATGACTTCTATGGCTTCCCGCAGGCGCTGTATGCAGTGCAATACCCTGCGCCGGGCGAGCCCGCCCTTGCCGGGCAGGTCAGCGCCCTGCTGAGCGCTGCCGGGCTGCCGGCCCGGCTGGACCCGCAACGCCCGTTCGACCACGGCGCCTGGGTACCGTTGTGGCTGATGTACCCGGATGCGAGCATCCCTGTGGTGCAGGTTTCGCTGCCCAGCCATTTGGGGCCGGCATTGCAACTCAAGGTGGGCCAGGCGCTGGCGGGGCTACGCGACCAAGGGGTGCTGCTGATCGGCTCGGGCAGCATCACCCACAACCTGGGCGAACTGGACTGGCACGCCGGGCCGGAGGCGATCGAACCTTGGGCGCTGGCATTCAGGGATTGGGTGGTGGAAAAGCTGCAAGCCGATGACCAGGCAGCGTTGCTGGACTACCGGCAACAGGCACCGAATGCAGTGCGTAACCATCCCAGCGATGAGCACTTGCTGCCGCTGTTCTTTGCCCTTGGGGCGGGGGGCAAATTTGGCGTGGTGCACCAAGGGTTTACCCTCGGGGCGTTGGGGATGGACATCTATCGGTTCGACTGAAGATAGCCGGGGGCGCTTTGCGCCCCTGTCGCGACACAAGGCCGCTCCTACCAGGGTTACGCGCTACCGTGGAGTACGCGATCCTTTGCAGGAGCGGCCTTGTGTCGCGATGGGCTGCAAAGCAGCCGCAAAATGGCACAGACAAAAAAATCCCCGACCTGGGCCGGGGATTTTTCATTGCGCCAGGATCAATCCTCGCGGTAGCGGCGCAGCTTCAGCTGCTTGCCAGCCACGCGGGTGTCCTTGAGCTTGGACAGCAGCTTCTCCAGGCCGTCTTCCGGCAGCTCGACCAGACTGAAGCTGTCGCGCACCTGGATGCGGCCGATGGCGTCACGGGCCAGGCCACCCTCGTTGAGGATCGCACCGAGCAGGTTCTTGGCAGCGATGCCGTCACGGGCACCCAGGGCGGTACGGCAACGCACGCGGCCTTCGGCCAGCGGCATCGGCGCACGGCGCTCGCGGTCACCACGCTCCGGGCGCTCGCCACGCTCACCACGCTCACCGCTGCGCTCACGCGGGGTGAAGCTTGGCACCAGCGGTTGCTCACGCTCCACTGCAGCCAGGTCCAGCGCCTGGCCATTGGTGGCCTTGCGCAGCAGGGCGGCAGCCAGGGCACGCGCGCTGCAACCCAGGTCGTTGGTCAGGCGGTCGAACAGCTCGCCATGGGTGGCTTCGGCTTCGGCTACCAACGGCGCCAGGCTCGAAGTCAGCTTCTTGATGCGGGCATCCAGCACGGCCTGGGCATTCGGCAGGCGCGCTTCGGCCACCTTCTGCCCGGTAACACGCTCGATGACCTGCAGCATGCGGCGCTCACGCGGAGTCACCAGCAGCAGTGCGCGACCATCGCGACCGGCACGACCGGTACGGCCGATGCGGTGTACGTAGGACTCCGGGTCGTACGGCATGTCGACGTTGAACACGTGGGTGATGCGCGGTACATCCAGGCCTCGGGCGGCAACGTCGGTGGCGACGACGATGTCCAGGCGACCATCCTTGAGCGAGTCGATGACGCGCTCACGCTGGTTCTGGGCGATGTCGCCGTTCAGCGCGGCAGCCTTGTAGCCCTTGGCTTCCAGCGCGGCGGCCAGGTCCAGGGTGGCTTGCTTGGTACGCACGAAGGCGATCAGCGCGTCGAACTCTTCCACTTCCAGCAGACGCAGCACAGCCGGGATCTTCTGGTCGGCGTGGACCATCAGGTGGGCCTGCTCGATCGCGGTGACGGTCTGGGTCTTGCTCTGGATCTTGACGTGCTTGGGCTCGCGCAGGTGACGCTCGGCGATCGAGCGGATCGACGACGGCAGGGTGGCGGAGAACAGCACGGTCTGGCGGCTGGCCGGGATGGCATCGAAGATCACTTCGAGGTCGTCCATGAAGCCCAGCTTGAGCATCTCGTCGGCTTCGTCGAGGACCAGGTACTGCACGGTGGACAGCACCTTTTCGTCACGGCGCAGGTGGTCGCACAGGCGGCCCGGGGTGGCCACGACGATTTGCGCGCCATTGCGGATCGCTCGCAGTTGTGGGCCCATCGGGGCACCACCGTAGACGGCGACCACGTTCACGCCCGGCATCTGCTTGGCGTAGGTTTCGAAAGCGGTAGCAACTTGCAGCGCCAACTCACGGGTTGGCGCCAGGATCAGGGCTTGCGGTTCGCGCTTGCTCACATCGATCTTGTTGAGGATCGGCAGGGCGAAGGCAGCGGTCTTGCCGGTGCCCGTCTGCGCCTGGCCGATCATGTCGTGACCGGCGAGGATGATCGGGATCGATTGTTGCTGAATGGCGGACGGCTCTTCGTAGCCGGTCGCCAGAACGGCAGCAACAATGTTCGGATTGAGATCGAGAGCGGCGAAGCCGCCGGTTTCCTGGGTCATGGGTCTGCCTCTAGGTGCATCCGCAAAGACCCATGCTCCAAAGCTGCACAAGCCATGAAAGACCGACAGGTCACCCAGGCAGCTTTGGCGGCGGGGATTTGCGAAAACGATTGAAAAAGAAAACTTGGGAAAGTCCGCCTAGCGGACGCGCAGCCGAAGCTGGACTCGGAGGGTTTGCACCACCTGATTTTGAGGTCCGCTAAAAGACCGGCGCGTACTATACCCGAAATGGTGCAAAGACGTGAGGAAAATTTTCAGGGTGCCTGGCCAGTGTCGGGCCATCAGCAATGTGCGGCTGAAACGATTCCTGTCTGCGATAACGCGTCGTCTGATTCGCGGGCATGCCCGCTCCCACAGGATACTCACCACCCTTGAGCACAGTGATATTCCTGTGGGAGCGGGCGTGCCCGCGAAGAAGCCAACTCAGGTAGCCGGCCGAATCTCGCGGATCAGCCCCTCGAGGCTGTACCCCAGGCGCGGCGCCAGCGCCTCTGCCCGGGCTTTCAGCCCATCCAGTTCCAGCGTCTGCTCCAAGTCCGCCGGTACCAGCAGGATCACATTGCCCTCCTTCACCGGCAACTCCCAGTAATGCCGGTGGTACAACCCGCGCAGCAACGCCGCACCCAGCGGCTTGCCGTCGTCGGTGGCCCATTGGTTGATCACCAGCCAGCCGCCGGGGTTGAGCTGCTGCTGGCAGCTTTCCAGGAAGTTCCACGCAAGGTGCCCTACCCCCGGCCCATGGTCGGTGTACAGGTCGACGAACACCAGGTCGGCCTTTTCCGCCGTGGGCAGCAGCTCCAGGGCATCCCCGATGCGTACATACAACCGCGGGTCGTCATCCAGGCCCAGGTATTCCATGGCCAGGCGCGGCACGTCCGGGCGCAGCTCGATGGCCTCGATGTCGTCCAGCGGCAGGAACTTCATGCACGCCTGGGTCAGCGTGCCGGCGCCAAGGCCGAGAAACAACGCGCTTTCCGGCTGTTCATGGCACAACGCCCCGACCAGCATGGCGCGGGTATAGTCGTACTCCAGCCAGCTGGGGTCGGCGGTGAATACGCAGCTCTGCTCGATCGCATCGCCAAACTCCAGAAAGCGGTAGTCGTCGACTTCATACACGCTGATGACGCCAAAGGCATCGTCCACCCGTGCCAGTAGCCGCTCTTGCCGTTCCGTCGTCATGTTCACCACCCAACCGCGCAAAAACGCGCATTGTCCGCCAACACCCTTGCTGCAACAAGCACGGCGCCAACTGTTACCATGGCCCAATAGCCTACAACCGACCAGACCGAGCCCGAGATGAACCAACCGTGGAGCCCTGACAGCTGGCGCGCCCTGCCGATCCAGCAGCAACCGACCTACCCCGACGCCGCGCACCTGCTGAAGGTCGAACAGACCTTGGCCAGCTATCCGCCGCTGGTGTTCGCGGGCGAAGCACGCGAGCTGCGCCGGCAATTTGCCGAAGTCACCGAAGGCCGCGCCTTCCTGCTGCAGGGCGGCGATTGCGCCGAGAGCTTCGCCGAGTTCTCGGCGGCGAAAATCCGCGACACCTTCAAGGTGCTGCTGCAGATGGCCATCGTCATGACCTTCGCTGCCGGCTGCCCGGTGGTGAAAGTCGGGCGCATGGCCGGGCAATTCGCCAAGCCACGCTCCTCGGGCGATGAAACCATCGGCGACATCACCCTGCCGGCCTACCGTGGCGACATCGTCAACGGCATCGGTTTCGACGCCAAGAGCCGCATCCCCGACCCGGAACGCCTGCTGCAGGCCTACCACCAGGCCACCGCCAGCCTCAACCTGCTGCGGGCCTTCGCCCAGGGCGGGTTTGCCGACCTGCACCAGGTGCACAAATGGAACCTGGACTTCATCGCCAACTCGGCACTGGCGGACAAGTACCACCAGTTGGCCAACCGCATCGATGAAACCCTGGCGTTCATGCGCGCCTGCGGTCTGGACAGCGCGCCGCAACTGCGCGAAACCAGCTTCTTCACCGCCCACGAAGCACTGCTGCTGAACTACGAAGAAGCGTTCGTGCGCCAGGACAGCCTGACTGGCGACTACTACGACTGTTCGGCCCACATGCTGTGGATTGGCGACCGCACCCGCCAGCTGGACGGTGCCCATGTGGAGTTCCTGCGCGGCGTGCACAACCCGATCGGGGTCAAGGTTGGCCCAAGCATGAACCCAGAAGAACTGATTCGCCTGATCGACACGCTGAACCCGGCGAACGACCCCGGGCGCCTGAACCTGATCGTGCGCATGGGGGCCGGCAAGGTGGGCGACCACCTGCCGGGGCTGATCCGCACGGTCGAGCGCGAGGGGCGCAAGGTGCTGTGGAGTTCCGACCCGATGCACGGCAATACCATCAAGGCCAGCAGCGGCTACAAGACCCGCGACTTCGCGCAGATCCTCGACGAGGTGAAGCAGTTCTTCCAGGTGCACCAGGCCGAGGGCAGCCATGCCGGCGGCATCCACATCGAGATGACCGGGCAGAACGTGACCGAATGCATTGGTGGTGCCCGGCCAATTACCGAAGATGCCTTGTCGGACCGCTACCATACCCACTGCGACCCGCGGATGAATGCCGACCAGTCGCTGGAGCTGGCGTTTCTGATCGCCGAAACGCTGAAGCAGGTACGGCGCTGAGGCGGGTGGGTGTATGCCTTGGGGTTCAGGTTGCCGGTGAGATCGAGCGCCGCGTGGGCGGCGCTCGATCTCACCGCGCTGAAAACCCCAAGCCAAACACCTCCCCCCTTGCTCACTTACGCAGCGGGTCATCCCAGAAATGCCGCTCGGCCTCTTGCTGGATGTCGGCCCGGCTCAATCCCAGATCGTGCAGGGTCGCATCGCTGAGGCTGGCCAACTGCTGACGCTGGCGGTACAGCTGCAGCCACCGCGCCATCTGGTGGACGGCCGCATGCCACAGGTGGTTCAGGGAAAAGGCAGGTTGCTGGATGCTGCTGACATGACCTTTCATCGTGAAGCCCTCCGTGTTGATGGCTCCAGTCTGCTGTCAGGCATAAGATCAATCCAACGAATGTTTCTGATGCCATGCATCTCGGAGATTGATGCAATGTCCCAGTACCAGAGCCTCGACGCCGACGTATTGCGCACCTTTGTCGCCATCGCCGAGCAAGGTGGCTTCACCCGGGCCGGCGAGGTGGTCAACCGCACCCAGTCGGCGGTGAGCATGCAGATGAAACGCCTGGAAGAAGACATCCTGCAACGCCAGCTGTTCGAGCGCGACGGTCGCCAGGTGCGGCTGACCGCCGAAGGCCAGGTGCTGCTGGGGTATGCCCGGCGTATCCTCAAGCTGCACGGCGAAGTGTTCAATACCCTACGCATGCCGCACATGGTCGGGATGGTCCGTATCGGCACGCCGGACGACTACGCCATGCGCTTCCTGCCGACCATCTTGTCGAGCTTTGCCCAGGCCTACCCGCTGGTACAGGTAGAGGTGCATTGCGAGTCGTCCAAACAACTGATGCTGCGCCAGGACCTGGACCTGACCATCGTTACCCGCGAGCCGGGCAACGAGATTGGCCAGCTGTTGCGCCAGGAACGTCTGGTATGGGCCGCCGCCGAAGGTTTCTGTCCGCAGGAGCAACGGCCGATCCCGCTGGCGTTGTTCAACAGTGACTGCTTCTGCCGGGCGTGGACCTGCAATGCCCTGGAAGCCCAGAGCATCGATTACCGCATCGCCTACACCAGCCCGAGCCTGGCGGCGATTTTTGCCATCGTCACGGCCGGGCTGGCGGTAACCGCGCAGTTGCAGAGCCTGATTGGCGGGAACCTGCGCATCCTGGGCGAGAACGAAGGGTTGCCGCAGTTGCCGGTGGCCAATGTGATGCTGGTGCGCAGTACGCAGAGTGCGTCGCCGATTACCGATTGCATGGCCGATTACATCATCGAAGGGTTCAAGTGAGCCCGGGGCTGCTGTAGCAGCGGCCTTGCTCGCGACAAGACCGCAAAGCCCTCACAGCTCAAACCCGAGCATCACCGCGCACACCACCAGGAACACGCAGAACATCGCCCGCAGCGCCTTTTCGGGCAACGCATGGGCCAGCTTCACGCCCCAGCTGATGCTGAGCAAGCCGCCCACCGCCAACGGGATGCCCACACTCCAGTCAACGCTGTGGTGCACCCCATAGGTGAGCAAGGTCACCAAGGTACTCGGCGCCGCCAGGGCCAGCGACAACCCCTGCGCGACCACCTGGGTGGTACCGAACACACTGGTCAGGATCGGCGTGGCCACCACCGCCCCGCCCACGCCGAACAAGCCACCCATGGTGCCGGCGAAGCTGCCCAGCACGCCCAGCCATGGCCAGGGATGACGCAGCTCGGCGCTCGGCGGCGCAACTTTCATGAACATCCGCGCCACGTTCCACACTGCCAGGGCGACCAGGAAGCCGACAAAGCCCAGGCGCATGGAGTGCGCATCCAGCCCCACCGCCCAGATCGACCCCAGCCAGGCGAACACGAAGCTGCACAGCGACAATGGCACGGCGTGGCGCAGTTCGATGCGGTTACGCTGGTGGTAGCGCCACAGCGCCAGCAGCACGTTCGGCACCACCATCACCAGTGCCGTCCCCTGGGCCAGCTGCTGGTCCAGGCCAAACAGCACGCCCAGCGCCGGAATCGCGATCAACCCGCCACCAATGCCGAACAGGCCACCCATGGTCCCCAGGGCAGTGCCCAGCACGATATACAACACCCACTCGATCATCAGGGCCTCTCTGCCTGTACACACGATGCAAGCATGCTAGCCACTGCGGGCTGGCGGGGAAACGCACAGCAGCGCACAATGGCTGTGCGTCATCCGCATAAGCAAGGCAACCATGAGCCCTGATACCCTGACCGACCAGTTGAGCCTGTTCCTCGATGTGCTGGAAACCGGCAGCTTTTCTGCTGCCGCACGCCGCCATCCGCTGACCCCGTCTGCCGTAGCCCGGCGCATCGACAGCCTGGAAAGCGCCGTAGGTAGCCGCCTGTTCACCCGCAGCACCCACGCCGTGCGCGCCACTCCCGCGGGCAACGCCTTCGCCGAACGGGCCAGGCGCATCATCGAAGAACTGCGCCTGGCCCGCGCCGAAGCGGTGTCGCTGAGCAATGCCCCCGAAGGCCTGATCCGCATCGACGCCCCCGCCGCATTCGGCCGCCGCCACCTGGCGCCGGCCATTGCCGACTTCCTGGTGGCCTACCCGGGCCTGGACGTGCAACTGCGCCTGATCGACAGCTTCGTCGACCTGCATGGCAGCCACCTCGGCGAAGTCGACCTGGTGCTGCGCGCCGGCCCGCTGGCCGATACCCGGCTGGTCGCCACGCCACTGGCCTACATGGTGCGTATCGCCTGCGCCAGCCCCGCCTACCTGGCCAGCCGCGGCATCCCCACCTGCCCCAGCGAATTGCCCGGGCACGACGGCCTGGACTGGGACGGCCTGGCGCCGCCCTTTGCCTGGCGCTTCAACGTGGCCGGGCAAACCCGCCTGTACCGCCCCGCACGCATGCGCATGGCCGCGAACAACGCCGAGACCCTGCTGTTCGGGGCGCTCGCCGGGTTGGGCATCGCCCACCTGCCCACCTGGTTGATCAGCGAGTACCTGCTGCGCGGCGAGCTGGTACCACTGTTTTGCGACGGCGGCTTGCCGCAAGCCGAAACCAGCGGTATCTACGCGCTACGCCTGGAACACGAAACGAACTCTCGCAGCCGTTTGCTGCTCGAATTTCTCAAGAGCCGCTTCAGCCCGATTCCACCATGGGACCTGGCTTTGCGCAGTGAACTGCACGAGTAATGCGCGCACTGATGATCAGCGTGCCAGACTTACCCATTGATTACCTTTCAAGGACCTGCATGAACGCCGACACCCAAGCCTCCTGTGACGAGCTGCTGCTGGACAACCAGGTCTGTTTCGCCCTGCACTCCACCTCGTTGCTGATGACCAAGGTCTACAAACCACTGTTGCAGGCCCTGGGCCTGACCTACCCGCAATACCTGGCCATGCTCGTGCTGTGGGAGCACGATGGCCTGACCGTGGGCGAGATCAGCCAGCACCTGCTTACCGACCCCGGCTCGCTGACGCCGTTGCTCAAACGCCTGGAAAGCGAAGGCCTGCTGCAGCGCAACCGCAGCCGCGAAGACGAACGGGTGGTGCTGGTGCAACTGACCGACCAGGGCCGCGCTCTGCAACAGCGGGCCAGGGAGGTGCCGCAGTGCATCCTCAAGGCCAGTGGCCGCAGCCTGGAACAGCTGCAACAGCTGCAGGCCGACCTGCTGACGTTGCGCGAGAATCTGCAGAAGAACCTCTGACAATCTGGCTGAGGGATGGCCTCCGGACGAACGGCGATAATTTATCTTGCGCACAAACTAATTGCGCGCTAATTTAAATCCCACACCAACCCGCGCCCTTCCGCAGACGGAAGCGCACAACACGTTAGCGAGGCTCAAGATGCAAAAGGTCAATCCGCTGTACATCGCAGAAGCTACCTCCACCGGTGGGCGCGACGGCAAGTCCCGCTCCAGCGACGGCAAGCTGGAAGTCAAGCTCAGCACCCCCAAGGAACTGGGTGGCGCTGGTGGTGACGGTACCAACCCTGAGCAGCTGTTCGCCGCCGGTTACTCGGCATGCTTCATCGGCGCCTTGAAGTTCGTGGCCGGGCAAGAGAAGAAAGCCCTGCCGGCAGAGGCCTCGATCACTGCGAAGGTCGGCATCGGCCAGATTCCGGGCGGGTTCGGCCTGGACATCGACCTGCACATCAACCTGCCGGGCCTGGCCCAGGCCGAGGCCGAAGGGCTGGTGGAAAAGGCGCACAAGGTGTGCCCATACTCGAATGCCACCCGCAATAACGTGGACGTACGGCTGCATGTGACCGTCTAAGGCTCGATTGTAGGAGCGGCCTTGCGTCGCGATGGGCCGCGAAGCGGTCCCAGGAGTGGCCTGCAAAAGCCAGTATTTTTGTGGGATTGTGGGGCCGCTTCGCGGCCCATCGCGACGCAAGGCCGCTCCTACACAGGCGAGTGTTTGCAGGTAACGATCCAGATACGAAAAAACCCGGCCAAGGCCGGGTTTTTTGCGTTTCACAAGAAGAATTACTTCTTGGAACGGCCCTTGAAGGAGCCATCGCGGGTGTCGATATCGATCCACTCGTCGATTTCGATGAAGTCGGCAACCTGGACTTCAGTACCGTTGGCCAGCTTGGCAGGCTTCATGACCTTGCCCGAAGTGTCGCCGCGAGCAGCGTTCTCGGTGTAGGTAACCTGGCGGCTGATGGTGGTCGGCAGTTCGACCGATACCACTTTCTCTTCGTACATGGTCAGGGCGCAGACGTCCTGCATGCCTTCTTCGATGTACGGCAGAACGGCGTCGATGTCTTCGGCGTTCAGCTCGTACATGGTGTAGTCGGTGGTGTCCATGAAGGTGTACGCGTCACCGCTGATGAAGGACAGGGTCACTTCCTTGCGGTCGAGGATCACGTCGTCCAGCTTGTCGTCGGCGAAGTAGACGGTTTCAGTCTTGTAGCCGGTCAGCAGGTTCTTCAGCTTGGTCTTCATGATCGCGCTGTTGCGACCCGACTTGGTGAATTCGGCTTTCTGTACCAGCCACGGGTCGTTGTCGATCCGCAGTACGGTGCCGGGTTTCAGTTCTTTACCAGTTTTCATTACGCAGTATCCGAATCTGGATGGATTTATAAAAATCGAGGCCGCGTATCATAGCCAATTTCGGTAAAACTGTACCAGCGTCATGGCAAGGTCCGGCTGAGCGGCCTGTTTGGCACACCAGTGGCGGGCATGCGCCTGCAGCTCGTCCCAATGCGCCAGCACCTCGCCCCAGGCGGCGTGCATGTCGCGTTGCGTGCGGCTGTCTAGGTTCCAGGCGCGCCACAGATCGACCAGGGCTTCGCCGGCAGCATCCGACAGGCCCTGGCGATAAAGCGCCAGGAACGCTTCGAGTTTTTCCCAGTGTGCATTCTCTTCCTGCACGTAGATGTGCCACAGCAGTGGCCGCCCTGCCCACTGCGCACGCACGAACGAATCCTCGCCGCGCACGGCGTTGAAGTCGCAGCACCAGAGCAGGCGGTCGTAATCGTCCTGGCTGACGAAAGGCAGCAACTGCACGGTCAGCGCACCGCGCTGGCGTACCGCCCCCACCGGCAGCGCAGGCTCGCCCAGCCAGGCACACAGGTCGCCGAGGATGCGCCCTTCCGGCACCAGCAGGTGGCTGGGCCGGGCATCTTCGGCCAGGGCCTGCAGCCAGCCACCCAGGTGCGGATTCTCGTAGGCGAACAGCGAGATCAGCCGCGCGCCGTCCTGCACCTGTACGCCGAGCCCGGCGAGAAACGCAGTGCGCTGCGCCGGGTCGGCCTCGAAGGCGGCACGGCGCGCCAGCAAGGGTGCCTCGCGCAGCAGGCCGCCGGTGCCGGCGGTAAAGCCGGGAAAGTAGAACACCGTGCGCAACCCGTTGCCTTGTGGCGACGGCAAGCCGTGGCAACCCTCCACCCAATCTTCGGCACTGAGGTATTCCAGGTTCAGCCATAGCGCCGGTGACGGTCGCGCGGCCAGTGCTTCGATATAGCCCGCCGGCAAGCGGCAGCCGAAGGCTCCGATGACAACGTCGGCGCTTGCCACCGGCTGCCAGTCGGCTGGCCAGTGGCGTATCTCCACGCCCTGCTGCCACTGTTGGTCGAGTGCGGCATCGGCCCCCGGGCACAGGCGCACGAACGCACGAAGGTCGTCCACCCACAGGCGCACCGCCAGGCCATGCTCGGCCACCAACTGGCGGGCCAGACGCCAGGTCACGCCGATATCGCCATAGTTGTCGACAACGGTGCAGAAGATATCCCAGGTGGCTTTCATGTGCCCTGCCCTCGCCCAACGGAAAACCGCGAATTCTGCGGATAAATTGTCGCCGACAAAAGCACCGGCGCGGAAAAATGCCCGGACGCATGCGACAATGCACCCCGAACCACCCTGCCAGGACAGTGCCATGCCCCGCCACCGTGAACTGAAGATCACCCTCAAGCCGTTACCGTTGATCCTGTGCGTAGCCCTGGGCCTGTGGCTGGGCGCCATGGCTATCGCCGCCAGCCTGTGGCTGGCCCTGCAGTTGTGGCCAGAGCAGGTGCAGCCGCTGGCCCAGGCGGTGGCGCCTGGCATTGCCCGGCCAGTTGCAGCGCCAGCCCCGGCGGCGGACGCCCAGGCCGAGATGTTCGAGCGTTACAAGGACATCTTGCACAAGCAGGAGCAGCAACAGGCCGCCGAAGCCGCCCAGGGCAACCCGCGCAACCTGAACAACCCCAAATGCCAGTTCTGGTTGCAGCAGAATCGCACCGCGCCCACTGACAAAAGCCAGGCCAACGTGCTGGAGTTCTGTTACTGACCATGGACAAGCCCCGCCTGCTGGCGCAGATCGTCGCTACCCTCGAGCGTGACCTGGACGTGCTGACACGCGCAGCACAAACCGCGTATGAAGCGGCCACCGCCGAGGAGAACATCGCCGAAAACAAGTACGATACCCTGGGCCTGGAGGCCTCGTACTTGGCTACCGGCCAGGCCCGCCGCAGCGCGGAAATTCGCACGGCGCTGCAGACCTATCAGCAATTGCTGCTGCGCGACCATGACCCGGCACGCGGGGTGCAGATGAGCAACCTGGTGACGCTAGAGGATGAAGACGGCGGGCAACGGCGTCTGTTCCTCGGGCCCGCGGCGGCAGGGTTGAAGATTGGTGAGGGGGATGGGCTGGTCACGGTGATTACCCCGCGATCGCCGCTGGGGCAGCAGTTGATGGGCAAGCACGTGGATGATGAGGTGCGGCTGGGGTCGCAGACGTTGTTGATTGTCGAGATAGCCTGAGCTGCCCCGCCACCCGGCGCGGCCACATGCGGTCGTTTTGTAGGAGCGGCCTTGCGTCGCGATGGGGCGCACAGCGGCCCCAGGATCTGCGCGCCAGCATGAATAGTCGGGGGCTGCTACGCAGCCCATCGCGACGCAAGGCCGCTCCTACAACGATCGCATCGAGCCTGGGAGCCGCGCAGTACCATCAAAGCGCCTGCAAGGCATCGAACCGCCTCGCCAGGCCCTGGTGGGCAAACTGCTCCACCACAAAATCGACAAACGCCCGGGTCTTGCCCGGCAACAGCTTGTGCTCGGCGAAATACAGGCTGATATGCCCATCGTCCACATACCAGTCCGGCAGCACCCGGCGCAGCCGCCCGCTCTCCAGGTACGGTACCGCAAACGGCAGGCTCACCAGGGCAATCCCCAGCGCTTGCTCGGCCACCGCACACGCCGCGTCCGAATCGCTCATGGTCATCGCCTGACGCAACGCCAAGGGCTGCTGCTCCTGCCAGCGGCTGGTCAACGGCCACGAGCGCACGCGCCCGGTCTGCGGCGAACGGATCAGGATACCGTCATGCCGCTGCAGCGCCTGTGGCTCCGTGACCGGTACATGGCGGGCCAGATAAGCCGGCGCCGCCACCAGCACCCGGTGCGCCGGGGTCAACTTGCGCGCCACCACCCCTGGAGGCAGTTCGAAGCCGCCGCCAATCGCGGCATCGAAGCCCTGGCCGATCAGGTCGACCTGGCGGTTGTCGAAATGCCAGTCAGGGGTGATACCCGGGTAACGACGCAGGAATTCGCCCAGCAGGGGCAGCACGTACAAACGGCCGAACACCGTGCCCATGCTGACCCGCAACAACCCGGCCGGCTGGCCCTCGGCACTGGCCAGGTTGGCCACGGCGTACTGGATGGTGCGGAAACTGTCACTGACCTCCCCAAGAAATCGCTGCCCCGCCTCGGTCAGGGTCAGCTTGCGGGTACTACGCTGGAACAACCGCACCCCCAAGCGTGCTTCCAGCTGAGCAACATGCTTGCCTACCGCAGCCGGGGTGAGGCTCAGGCGCCTGGCAGCCTCGGCAAAACTGCCGACCTCGGCGCTGCGGATGAAACACTCCAAAGCGTTGAACGATTCCATGGCCATGATTAGCAACCAAAGGTTTACTCTGCTGATAGTGATTGCCATCTTATCAGCGGGTAATCAAGCGCCGATACTGCGCCCATCCAAGGCATTCCGGCCTGGCTTCCAGCAGGAGATCAACATGTCCAAGCAACACACCCTCGAAGGCAAAGTGGCCCTGGTGCAGGGCGGCTCCCGTGGTATCGGCGCAGCCATCGTGCGGCGCCTGGCCCGTGAAGGCGCGCAGGTGGCCTTCACCTATGTGAGCTCTGCCGGCCCGGCCGAACAACTGGCGCGGGAAATTACCGAAAACGGCGGCCGCGCCCTGGCACTGCGCGCCGACAGCGCTGATGCCGCTGCGGTACAACTGGCCGTGGATGACACCGTGAAGGCCTTCGGCCGGCTCGACATCCTGGTCAATAACGCCGGGGTACTGGCGGTGGCGCCAGTGACCGAGTTCGACCTGGCCGACTTCGACCACATGCTGGCGGTGAACGTGCGCAGCGTGTTCGTCGCCAGCCAGGCGGCCGCGGGCTACATGGGCCAGGGCGGGCGCATCATCAATATCGGCAGCACCAACGCCGAACGCATGCCGTTTGCCGGTGGTGCGCCCTATGCCATGAGCAAGTCGGCACTGGTCGGCCTGACCCGTGGCATGGCCCGTGACCTGGGACCCAAAGGCATTACCGTGAACAACGTGCAGCCCGGGCCGGTGGACACCGACATGAACCCGGCCAGCGGTGAATTCGCCGAAAGCCTGATCCCGCTGATGGCGATCGGGCGGTATGGCGAGGCGGACGAGATCGCCAGCTTCGTGGCGTACCTGGCGGGGCCTGAGGCGGGGTACATTACCGGGGCCAGCCTGACTGTCGATGGCGGGTTTGCAGCCTGATCCAACGGTTGCCTGTACCGGCCTCTCCGCGGGCTGCCTGCTCCCACAGGCACCCCACTGGCTCCGGCCCGGTGAAAATCCTGTGGGAGCGGGCAAGCCCGCGAAGGGGCCGGTACAGGTTGCCCCTCCCCCTAACTGCCACGAGAACCACATGCACAACCCCACCCTGAGCCGCGCACTCATCCTGCTGATGGCCACCGCCACTGGCCTGGCCGTGGCCAGCAACTATTATGCGCAACCGTTGCTGCACAGCATCGCCCAACAGTTTGGCCTGAGCACCGCCAGCGCGGGCAGCATCGTCATTGCCGCGCAGCTCAGCTATGGCGCCGGCCTGCTGCTGCTGGCGCCACTCGGTGACCTGTTCGAACAGCGACGGTTGATAACCGTGATGAGCGTGATTGCCACCCTGGGCCTGGTGATCAGTGCCTGCGCACCGAGCCTGCCCTGGTTGATCCTCGGCACGGCGCTGACCGGACTGTTCTCGGTGGTAGCGCAAATCCTGGTGCCCATGGCTGCAGCCCTCAGCGAGCCTCATTCGCGTGGGCGCGCGGTCGGCACGCTGATGAGCGGCCTGTTGCTGGGCATCCTGCTGGCGCGCACCGCCGCCGGGTTCATGGCCGAGCTGGGCGGCTGGCGCAGCATCTACGTACTGGCCGCCGCGCTGATGGCCATCACCGCCGTGGCGCTGAACCGCAGCCTGCCGCAACACCACAGCCATGCCGGGCTGAAATACCCGGCGTTGATCGGCTCGGTGTTCCGCCTGTTCCGCGAAGAGCCGGTGCTGCGCCTGCGCTCGCTGCTGGGGCTGCTGGCGTTCAGTCTGTTCGCCCTGTTCTGGACGCCGCTGGCGTTCCTGCTGGCAAAAGACCCGTACCACTATTCGGATGCAGTGATCGGCCTGTTCGGCCTGGCCGGTGCTGCGGGTGCACTGGCCGCCAACTGGGCCGGGCGTCTGGCCGACCAGGGCAAGGGCGCACTGGGCACCACCGTGGGCCTGGTGGTGTTGCTGCTGTCCTGGGTACCGCTGGGCTTTGCCGAACAATCGTTGCTGGCCCTGCTGCTGGGCGTGCTGATGCTCGACCTGGCGGTGCAACTGGTGCACGTGAGCAACCAGAATGCGGTGATCGCCCTGCGCCCCGAAGCGCGGACGCGGCTGAATGCCGGTTACATCACCTGCTACTTCATTGGCGGGGCGCTTGGGTCGTTGCTGGGCACGCAATTGTTCCAGTACCAGGGCTGGATGGGCATCGTGGTCGCCGGGCTGGTGATTGGCGCGCTGGCATTGCTGGCGTGGGTGGCAGCCGAGCGCAAGCGCAGGCAGCTGTTGCAGATGGCCTGAAAAGCGCGCGTTGGGTTCTTCGCGGGCTTGCCCGCGAAGAGGCCATCAGGCATGGCGACAACCTACCGCACTACCCTCCGTCGTCTGGCCGTTGACTTGCCCGTCATGGCAGCGCTCAGTAAGCGTTGGTCAAAGCCCTTTCCCTGACAGGACAACGTTATGACAAGACTCACGGTGCAATCCGGCGATTTCTTGCAAGGTGAAGGCGAGTATCGCAACGGATCGCTCACGCTCAAGACCCCGCGCAGCCCCTCCCCGGGCGAGCGGATTTCCCTGGCCCGCATCAGCGACCTGCGGTTGGCCAGCCTCGAATCCAGCCGTAGCCTGGGCAGCGCCCTGGGCTGGGGCGTGGCCGGCGCACTGGTGGCCGGGCCAGTGGGGCTGTTGGCCGGGCTGTGGCTGGGCGGCAAGGAAGAAGAAGCCACCTTCCTGGCCACCTTCAAGGACGGGCGCAAGCTCATGGCCAGTACCGATGGCAAGACCTGGTCGAAGATCGACGACAACTGGCGCCAGCACCGGCGGCCGGGCGGCAAAGGCTGAATATCGCAGGGCGCGGATCGTTTTATGCTGAAGGCGGCTGTAAGATGCCGCCTTTTTCATGGCCTGTGCCTGCCTCTTCGCGGGTAAACCCGCTCCCACAGTGAAATCACCTGCCTCGGTTGTAGTGACTGCCCTGTGGGAGCGGGTTTACCCGCGAAGAGGCCGACACAGGAGTGCGCATCCAGGAGCCCCACCGCATGCCCCCGCGTCCCCCTCGCTTGCCCCTGAGCCTGCTCAGCCTGGGCCTGGCCCTGCATTGCCCACAGGTGTTTGCCGAAGACAGCGTGCTGCTGGCCCCGGTACAGGTGTCCGACACCTATGCCAACGATGGCTACCAGGCACGCGAGGCTGCAGTGGGCGGTTTCCAGCCCGCGCCCTTGCTCGACACCCCCGCCGCTGTCAGCGTGTTCAGCCAGCAGTTGCTCGAAGACCGCCAGGTACGCCTGCTCAGCGAAGTCCTGCAAAGCGATGCCTCGGTGGGCGAAAGCTATGCCCCCATCGGTTACTACGAAAACTTCAATGTCCGCGGCTTCGAGCTCAATGCGGCCAGCAGCTACCGCATCAACGGCCAGACCATCGCCGGCGAGCAGAACGTGGCCCTGGAAAACAAGCAGCAGGTGGAGTTGCTCAAAGGCTTGTCGGGGCTGCAGAGCGGCGCGTCGGAGCCAGGCGGCCTGATCAACTACGTGACCAAGCGCGCCGAAGACGTGCGTAGCGTCACCGTCTCGACCAACGAACAGGGCGAACGCTATCTGGCCACCGACCTGGGCGGCTGGTTCGGCAGCGAGCGGCAGTTCGGCCTGCGCGCCAACCTGGCCCATGAAGATATCCGCTCTTACGTCGACCACGCCGACGGCAAGCGCGACTTCGCCTCGCTGGCCTTCGACTGGCAGCTCAACCCGGATGCCACCTTGCAGCTGGATGCTGAATACCAGCACCGTGAGCAACGTTCGGTACCGGGCTATCAACTGCTCGGCGGCAACACTGTGCCCCACGGCATCGATCCCGACGACCGCCTGGCCTACCAGCATTGGGCCAAGCCGGTGCAGAACGACTCGCTGAACCTGGGCGGGCGCTTCGAATACCACCTCAACGAGGCCTGGACCGGAACCTTGAGTGCCTCGCGCAGCAAGGTGGTGATCGATGACTACAGTTCGTTTGCCTGGGGGTCGAGCGAAGGCGCATTCTTCGGCAGCAACGGCGACTACGATATCTACGACTTCCGCAGCCCCGACGATACCCGCCGCACCGATGAAGCACAGGCAATGCTCAATGGGCGTTTCGACGCGCTGGGCGTGGCGCATGACCTGACCGTAGGCAGCAGTGCGCAGCGGCGCACCCTTGATCAGCGCCCGTATTACAACGAGTGGCTAGGCACCGGCAACATCCATGCGGGTACCCCGGTACTCGCCCCGTCCGACAAACCCATCGGCGCCAGCGAACGCCGCCTGGACAGCCGCCAGTACGGCCTGTTCGTCAGCGACCGCATCAGCTTCAGCGAGCAATGGCAGACCGTGCTGGGCGCGCGTGAAGTGCGTCTGGATGAAAAGACCTGGGACGAAAACGGCGTGGCGGGCCGCCATACCCGGCAGTACCAGTTGCTGCCCAATGCCGCGTTGATCTACAAGCCGCAGCCGGAGACCACGGTGTATGCCAGCTACGCCAAGGGCTTGTCGGCCGGAGGCACAGCCCCCTGGTTTGCCGACAACGCCGCCGAAATACTGGCGCCGACCACGTCGCACCAGCTGGAACTCGGCCTCAAGCACGACTGGCAAGGCCTGAGCCTCAGCGCCGCGCTGTTCCAGATCCGCCAGGCGTATCAATATGCACGCCCGGATGGCACCGGCCATTACACCTACGTCCAGCAAGGCCAGCAGAAGAACACCGGCCTGGAGCTGGGCGCCAGCGGCTGGGTGACTTCGAACCTGCAGGTGCAGGCCAGCGCCGCAGCCATACGTGCGCGGGTACAGAACAGTGGTACCGATGCCTATGAGGGCCACCAGGCGATCAACGTGCCCAGGCTGCGGGCGGCGCTGCAGGCGGAATACACCCTGCCGGTGCCGGGCCTGGCGTTACTCGGCGGCGCACGCTACAGCGCCAGCAAGTATGCAAGCCAGGCGGGGAACGTGGAGGTTGGCGGGTACACCGTGTTCGATCTCGGCGGCCGATACCGCCTGCGGGTCGGGGAATATGACACGGTGCTGCGGCTGACAGTGGATAACCTGTTCGACAAACGCTACTGGCGCGACGTGGGCGACTACCTGGGCGACAACTACCTGTTCCAGGGGGCACCGCGGACCGCCCGGCTTTCGGCCTCGGTGAGTTTCTGAGGCTGTGGGGCCGCGTTGCGGCCCATTGCGACCCGGCAGATCGCGCAGGTCAAACTGCGCGCGCCCCGGTAAGCGGCAGCCTTGTGTCGCGGGGGCCGCGCAGCAATCCTCATTCCCCTGAAAACAAAAAGCCCCCGGCTTTTCAGCGCGGGGGCTCTTCGTAGAATGTGGCGGTGAAGAAGGGATTTGAACTTTTTGGTCTTCCGGGCCAGAAACCACGCAGAATCAGGCCTTTCGAGGCGTATAGTAGTACAAACGAGTGGTACAATCCGTTCACCACCCCATCACGATACGGCGCCCCAATGCCCGACAACCTGATCCAGAAGAGAGGCGAATCCACTTGGTACGTGCGGCTGGCTATCCCAGTCGATGTGCAGAAAGCGCTTGGCTGCAAGGTGCGGATTCAGTCGCTGAAAACCGGACTTCGCAAGGAAGCTATGGAAGCCCGCTTGCCCATCCTCGCCCAGTGGAAGGCTGAGATTGCCGCAGCCAGAGTGCAGGTGCAGGCTGCCAAGGAAAACTGGCGCCCAGAGCTTGCATCCCAGTCTTTCGCTATGCACAAAGTGATTGATGAAGAGCTGTTGGCTGCTGTTAAGGCCCCACTAAGTCAGCAGAAACTGTCGGTTGACAACGTTGATATCGACCAATTCCTAGCCGAGTACATACCGTTCATGCGGGCAGCTCAGAAATGGGAAGAGAATGGACCGAAGGGTATCGTTAAACAAGTTCAAGCTTTCTTTGATGAGTTCCCGCCCACTACGGTGGAATGGGTTCAGAGATCAGCTGAGCTTGTTAAGTCTATCGGGGCACAGATTACTGCCCACAAGTACGGCCTGACCTCATCTGAGGCAGCCGAGGCGAATGCAATCATATGTGAGCCGACTACTTACAAGCCCAAGTCTCCAATCACTGCCGCTCGCCTTAAAGCATTCCGCGAGTTCCGGGACAGTCGGGGTGGTGCGGATAAGCACATCGATCAGCAAGTAAGCAAGATGACAGTGCTATCTGGCTTCCTGAAGAAAGAATCGCTACCGCTGAACTTTGATACAGTGGACCTGTGGCTGAAATCGCTGAATCGTGCCCCGGCAACGCTGAGTCAATACCTGATGGCTGGTGCTGCGTTCTGGAAGTGGGCTATCAAATACGATGAAGGCTGGCGTGAAGAGTACAAGGACAAGGTTAACCCGTTCACCGGTCACGACCTGCCACAAGGCGGGGGTTCCGAGACAGCTGGCCAAGACAGAGAGATGTATACGCCGGATGACGCAGTCAAGCTGCACCAAGCCGCCCTGCAAAAGAAAGACCAGCCGCTTGCCGACCTCATCCTATTGGGTTGGTATACAGGTGGCAGGATCGAAGAGCTTTGCAAACTAACTAAAGACAGTGTCATCACCGTTGATGGCATTCAGTGCTTTGACTTCCCTAAAAGCAAAAGCAAGGCGAGTAAGCGGGTAGTGCCGATTCACCCAAGCTTACTACCAACTATCAATCGACTAATCAAAGACTCTACTGACAACTTCCTGATCCCAGTCAGTTCAAACGGCCCTTATGACAAACGCTCACACGCGATATCCAAGGCATTTGGTAGATTGCGTGACAAAGCCGGCTTCAGCAAACTTCACGTCTTCCATAGTTTCCGACACACCGCTGTCACCGAACTAATCAGAGCAGATGTACCAGAGCACTTGGCCCAAGAGCTTATCGGGCACGATTCGAAATCAGTAACGCACAGCGTATATTCAAAAGGCGCGAGCACAGAACAGAAGTTGCTAGCGATATCGAAACTTCCCGTCTTGCCGAATATCAAATTCTGAATAACTTGCCCTGTACCCACGGGGCAAGACATACCCCTGAAAGCGCTGAAAATAAATTTCACAAATGCATGCTTGAGCTATTGACAAATACAGAAATAGTGCATAATGGACGTCACAAGTTTGGTAATGCAGCCAACTTCCCATCGAATTATTCCCGCTTGATCCCATCTTAAATGCCAATACACAGTTAGACTTGGAATGGTCCTACTGGGTTACCCCGTTTTCTCAGTCCGGGGCATATGACCGAGAATTTGAAAACCGAGGATAGTTGTACCGGCTTGCTAATTAAATAGGGTCATTAGCATCAAGGTTATACCCACGGCCAGTGGGAGCAGCGAGACTGGCCACTTACTTATAGGCTTGCCCGCAAGGGGCGGCACAATACTTGCTCACGCAAGTACGCAACAATACAGCTCAAGACACTATCAGCCCGAAGCTCCGTACCGAGTGACGGGTTTATTTTGTCTGCTGAAAACTCTTAATTCATTGAAGGCAACATCATATGCAAAGACCGCTACGCCGCAACACCTGTGAAGCCTGTGGAAGAACCCACTATTCCAGAAGCCCACTAACCCGCTTTTGCGGATCAACTTGCCAGTCACGCACTTGGCGCCAGAACAACCAAGCCACACAAGAAGAACTTGAGCAACTTTACTTGGCTCAAGAGCAAGAAGAACAAACCAAGGATGCAGCTTAATGTCCAGCGATAATATATACCTAGAAGTACTGAAGGGAAGCGGGGCAATCTTGAGCTATTTCCTAGAGCTGCCAACCACGCAATCAATTGCTGTGGATTATGTCGAGGCAACAAGGGAAGAGCTTACTTACCTGTCAGCGTTGGCTGATCACATCCTACCTGCAGGGACGGTGGTTTCTTTAGCCCACCTAGAAGCCCATAGGAGCCGCGTTAAAGTAGCGAAAGCAACCAAGGCAGCCCAACATATAGCAGCAGCTCGCAAGGCCACTCAGAAGCCTTCCCTGAGCGTTACAGCTGCAACCAATAAACAGCCCACAAACAAAGCAGCAAAGTTTAAAGCCGGATTCAAGCCGGTTCCCAATCAAAGGAAACAACAATGATAACCGAATACCAATACGGCGTTAATGTCGTAGAATTTTACCCTCACTCTGATGAAGACCTGCAGAAGCTGATAGCAGCCAAACAAGATGCCTACAATAGAGGTACCGAAACTCTGCACTACAAAGACAAGGCGGCCCATGTCCACTGGCAACGCAGCAAGCCATTAGAGCCTGCCGTCATGGAACTTTTCGAAGAGATGGCGAAGGGAAATACGCTGGTGAAGCTGGCATTCAACCCACCGCTGGATGTGTTTGCTGTGCTACGCAAACCTGAAAAGACCATCAAAGCTGAACTTGTTGAAGTTGCAAAGTCTGCTCGCAAAGAATATGACCTATCTCGCTTTGAGTTGAATCTTGCTGAAACTAAACGTCAGATTAAGTTCAGCGTAGACCAAGTTAAGCGTGCAGAAGATGCAGCGGCAGCAGAAGCAGCAGCAAAAGCAGCGGCAGCACTCAAACAAGATCAGGAAGCAGCGGCCTTGGCTGACCTACTTAAAGCCTACGCCACACCGGTAGTGCCCACAGTGGAAGGTAAGGCAGCGTGAACAACGAATACGTACATGCCGAGGGGATGCGACTAACGTTCACCCCTGCCGAGTTTGATGTGCTGTGCAGCCAGGCACGCAAGCACAAGATGCCCGTTCGCAAGTTCTTGAGCTGGATGGTGAAATGCTTCATTAACTCTGTGCCAACCGAAGAGACGAATCGGGCGAAGTAGTCGCCCCTTTCGACTCGCCCGGCAACATCGGTGAAGGCCGCAGGTAGTATAGAACTTGTCCGCCTTAATCGCTCAATCCCGCATGGCACTAGGGCTTCAGCCCAATCGACTATGCACAATCCCAGTAGAAACCCATATGCGAATTTCAGTATACCGGCCTGAGCACCAAGCGAAGTTGCTTCGCTTGATGGAACACACAGGCGCCATTAACCCTACCCGAGTGGTAGAACAATTGATTGAAGAAGCTGCCATGCGGCTTGATTCCCTAGAGAGCGGAACGAATGTCATCGAGCAACACCAAGAAGAGCAGCACCCGTAACTACAGTTACACCTGCTACGCCTGCAACAGTGCATATGTTGGACGCCGGGAGCAGGCGGACAAGACCAAACGATTCTGCAAGGATAGTTGCAGAAAGGCCAAGTCAAGACAGCCCGACAAGGCGACAAAGCGGCAATCCCGCATAGAAGACCAGTTCACCCGGTTCTGTAAGAGCAGCTTCGGGCAGTGGATCATTAGAGAGTGCATCAAGGCGAACACCGTCTGCATCATGATGCCCCACACCACTGCTTCACTGTTCGAGCTGGAACAGTTCCACAACCGCTACTACAAGTGCTATGGCTTCAACCCAGATGAGCAGAAGTCTGTGTATCACCGCTGCCACATCCAAGCCCGTATAGGCGTAGATGGCTCAGTGGGAGCACTGCACCCGCTAAACCTGTTCATCGGCCTATCCCGACCTAACCAGACAGCCGGTAACAAGTTGATATCTACCGATGCGGGGCTGAGCATCCCCGCCCACAAGCTGCAAAAGAAGTGGCAAGTAGCTGTGGGCGACACTAAGCAGCAGGTGGCAAAGAAGGTACGCGCCCTGCTGGGCACAGAGTTCATCGAGTATCTGGCCCAATCCGCTGCTTTGAAGCTGGACACACTGCACACCTTGGCCCGGCAAATCTACAACCGGCAGCAGAAGGACACAGCGGTACAGCAACTGGAAGACCGCTATACACTCGGCCAGCTTGAGCAACTACCGCTTGAGCAGCTAGAGCTTATGGACGCCCACCAGCGGGGCAAAGATTCGTTCACCAGGTTTGCGTCCGATAAGCACACCCGTGCATCTCTGTGCGTATATGCAGATGAGCTTGAACGGATGGCAGCGGTATCACCATCACAGCGTCACCGGGACAACTGCACCTTTATGCTTGGTCTGGTGCGGGTGCTCGGCATCTATATCGCTCAGCAGGAATGCCCAGTAGATGGTGGCCACAAAGCCTTTCTGCCGCAAAAGGGGTTTGAATGGCAGCCGCTCACCTATATGAACTGGCAGCAGCCATGGGGCAAGCCCTGCCAGCAGCTTATAGACGCTGACCACCGCTTGCTGATCGAGAGCATCACCGACCACTGCTACCACGCACTATCCGGTGCAGAGATTCCCAAGGGCTTGTTACGTGCCCGCCTGCTGAAGCGGCTTGATGTGGCCACGCTGGTGCCAACGGTGCTTGTACCTGACGAACAGCGGTTCAAGAAGCTGGGTACATGGTCTGATTACATCGCTGCTCTGTGCGTAGATGCCGAACTAGTGTGGCAGCCATTGCTTGCACTGGGTCTATGTACCGCTGAACAGGTTGAAGCTGCCCGCACTGGCTTGCTTGATTGTCTGCACGCCGCCATCGAAAAGGGCCGTCGAGACTACTTGGCACAGCCCCGGTTCAAGCGGGTGTATCGAGGCCGCTACTACGGCCAGTGGGGCTTTAAAGGTTACCCAGCACACCTCGAATTTCCACCAGTGGCAATAGAACCGGTAGCACAGGCGGCATAGGGGTATATCCAGCTTTGGCGATACCCATATAAGGACGCTCCTGAAAAGTCGGGGGCGTTGGTGAGGCTGAGTTTTCAGCAGTGATGTGGGGACGAACGCAAGTTTGCGTCGGTCTACTGGCACGCCAGCTAAGTGTAGGGCGATCCCCCATTGGTGGTAGGGCAAGGTGTATATAGCCCAGGCCGAACTTGGACATCACTTTTCTTCAGTTTTGAGGGAAAGTAGCAGCCGCCAGATAACTAATGGAAAACTAACGCCATATCTAATCCCGCTGGCCACCATTCCGACCCGTCTGGATACCGCTACACGGCTACAGCCCAGTGGTTCCGGGGACTTGCACTATACGGGGTCAAGCGAAGTGCCGCTTTCCCGTGTATCCCACAGTATTTGTACGGAAATGATGCCGGCCACGGTCGGTAAAGGGCGGGATTCCTACCTTTTTCCAATGCACTCAAATTTGAGTTGATCTCATCAGCCCGCTTCGGTGCGGGCTTTTTCGTGCGTGCTGGAAAGCAACCGGTGTGCCGGGGGCCAGTCGGGCGGGCCTACCATTTGGGTATAGGTATCCGAGATGGCGATAAAAAGTAACTCGGGCCTATCATTCACAAGTTGAAACAGAGCCAAACGATAGGTTATCATTTGTCTATCGAAAATCATGACAAAGGATAAACTGATGATCAAGGCCCATCTCTACCTTCGTGCTTCGACTAACGATCAGGACGCAGAACGAGCGAAACAGTCCTTGCTGGACTTCGCCCTGGGTAAGGGCCTGGAAGTGGCAGCTGTATATGCCGAGAACATCAGCGGAACCAAACTGGAACGCCCTGAGCTGTCTCGCCTGCTGGCTTCAGCTACGGCTGGTGATGTGCTGCTGGTGGAATCAGTAGACCGCCTGTCTCGCCTTTCTCAAGCTGACTGGAAGCAGCTGAAGCACATTATCGAATCCAAGGGGCTACGGCTCGTGGTGCAAGACCTAGAAACTACTCACCAGCTTGCCGACCAGAGCATTGCTGGCCAGATCATGGATGTGATCAACGGTATGCTGATCGATCTGATGGCCACCATGGCCCGTCTAGATCAAGAGAAGCGGGTAGAGCGGATCAAGCAGGGGCTGGATAACAAGCGTGCCCGTGGCGAGAAGGTGGGCGGCAAGGGCCGTAACCAGCAGAAGTGGGATAAGGTGGCTGCTTTGCTCAAGCGTAATGGCAACACGATGGAAGAGATTGCCAAGCTGGCTGATGTGGGTATTGCTACTGTTTACCGTATCAAGAAAGAAATGGCGCTTCAGGTGCCGTAATCGCCTACGCTGCGGTATCTGCCCTATAACGAGAACGCCACATGGATGATAAAGCTACGGCTGATTTCTCAGCTACAGCCGATGCCCTAGAGCTGCTGCATATGAACCAGACAGCCTTGAGGGCAGCCATCGAAGAAGTAAGCACATGGATACAGCAGCGTGGCTCTGTAAATGCCCACGAAAACACCATGACCTGCCTACAGGCACTTGATGCCAACGCTGACGCCATCACTTCAGCGATAGAACGCCTTCGCACGTAGCCGCCTTCGGGCGGCTTTTTGCTGCCTTGGATATTCGGCGATTGTGCTGTGCGGCTCGCTACGGGCCAGCCAGTAGCATTAAGCACCGATACTCACTTGGCCGACTTTGGCCAATCTCTTCGACCATATTCCCGCCCACTGCTCACAGCGATATTCGGCTGTGGGCGATGGTCTGCGTGGAAAAGTTGGGGTTACCGGTTGCCAGAATCTTCTGTAGGCCATTCTCGCATAAAACCTTTAGACGCTTGAGCCGAACACTATGGCACCATTGTGCCACTTAATCTCGCACCGTCTCGTAACCCGTCCTGTATACTCATGAAAGCCCCTGACGGTTTCCATCAACGATTGGCACAGAATCCTAGGCAGGATTCAACCTCAACCGTCCATCAGGAACGTGATGCTTTAGCCACACCTGAAGGCTGCAAAATGGAAAACCTAGAGACCCATAGGTTAGGTCTGCTTCGTCGAATCGCTGCAGGAATGAATCTGATCGAAAAACCCGCCGATTTGCCGCTACTCGATGGTTTGATTGAACAGGGCTATGCGGAAGGTTTAGAAACGACCTTCTGTGGGCAGCGGCTCTTCTTCGATGTGCGTATCCTCCCCAAAGGTGACCTTTACCTTATGAGGTCAAGGCCACCAGGCTCATCATAAATAGTCAGCAAGAAAGACACCATCACCCGCAATCACCGAGCTACTCGGTTGCATGGCTCGTACCCGCTGAATAACTAGGAAACGAGAGAAGATGAAACGCGAAAGAATTGCATTGGCAGATACAATCGAGCTGCTTCTATTAAATCAGGAAGCCTTGCGTGCCGGACTGGAAGAAGTGGCGTTGTGGCTCAAGCAACGCGGGTCAACCGTTGCTCATGAGAACGTTTCCGGCGCCCTTGAAATTCTTGACGCCAATGCTGAAGGCATCGCTAAAGGGATTGAAGCGCTTCGTGAAATGGGAGCAGAAGGCTGAAGTATGGCATTGGCAGTAGTGGAAAAAATGCGGCCACGTTTCTTATGGTGCTCGCGGCCTGAAATGGAATTTTAACCATTACGCTTAGCTTTTCAAAATAGATGGCAAACGTTCACGAGGGCCGCTGATCGGTTTTTCCCGCTTTCTCGGCAGATCGACGCACCCAGCTTACCTAATCCCCTAATATTCAACAAATTGTAGAGGAGATTAGGGACATGGAAATGAGCGACAACCTGATCTATCTATGTGTCCTTGCTGCCGTAATCGGAGCAGCACTATTCGCTTGGCTTGCCTACGACTCGTCTAGCGTAGACTTCATCTGGGCAATTCTGCACCGCTCATAATCAGCTCTGATACCGCAGCCTTCAGGCATTAGCAATGCTTCCAGCTTCACGCAGGTCTAATCACCGCTCAAGTAGACTGAACGCCCCTTTAGGTCGTCTGGTTGGTGGTTGGACATCGTGGCAAAAATGCTTCATCGCACCTTGCCCAACTCAATGGCACCATAGCCAGTGGCAGCCAACAGTGGCATTTCACCCAAAAGGACTGGTTATGACGGCAAAATCTTCATGGACGCCGATGATCGCCGACGCCTACGCCAACAAGTACGGCGAGGTGGCTCAAGACTTCCTTTCGCTCGTGGTGATTCCGTCCCTAGCAGCCCTGGAGCAGAAGAGCGTCGAGATTGCTGCACAAGAAGATCAAATTCTTGCCGCCTTCCATCTACATGATCATCGCCATCTGATCACAAAGACGAGCATGGCGCTGTGCTTGGGTATTCAGTCGCTGTGGGAACAGCAGTTACGCGAGTATCTTGGCAATTGCGGGGTACAGATTAAGCACAATGGGCCGACTTTGGATCTAATCCAACGTGCCCACTGGGGCATCTCGGGCAAAGTCCCTTCGCTGAACCATCTCTTTAGCGAGATACGCGGTTTGCAGCTTGAGAGTTTTGAGTCCTACAGTCGTCTAGACATGCTACAGCTACTGGGAAACGTCTGCCGACACGGTGAGGGTGCATCAGCGGCGAAGCTCAGGGGGAAGTACCCGAAGCTTTGGCCAAAGGCGATGACCGAGAGCGAGCAGTTTGGGATATCTGTAACGGCATTTATGCCCGTGGGCGGTATGCTGATTACAGCCGATGTATTGCGGGACTTGGTGAACGCGGTGGTGTTGTTTTGGCTGGATATGCGTATAGCGTGTACCGAAGCCCTGATTCCGAATAACCCGGCGATGATCGAAGAAGTGGCAAGGTTGCGTGCCAAGCGGGAACCGCTCATGTAGAGCCAATGCCGCTGCTAGCACAGGCCCTGAGCTGCCTACGGCTGGTGTCGGTATGCTGCGAGGGGTTGGGAAGGCGCAGGCCTCGATGAGTAGTACAATCGAGTAGTACAATCGGAAAGCAAAAAGCCCCGCAAACCGTTGATTTGCGGGGCTTTTCAGAATGTGGCGGTGAAGAAGGGATTTGAACCCTTGATACGATTTCTCGTATACACACTTTCCAGGCGTGCTCCTTCGACCACTCGGACACTTCACCGTTTTCTCTTCAAGCCTTTCAGCCTGTCGAGGCGCGCTAATTTAGTGGAAGGTCTTTCCTTTGGCAAGCATTTTTTTCAATTTTTTCATGCATTTGCATTTGAGCCCCGGCGAACGCTGACCGACCGGTCAGCCTTGCTGCTTTACCTGGCCCCTGGCGCTGGGTAACGTCGTCGCCACGCCAACAAAAGGACTCTGCCATGAGCGAGCTGATTACCTACCACGCCGAAGACGGCATCGCCACCCTGACCCTGAACAACGGCAAGGTCAATGCCATTTCGCCAGACGTCATCGCCGCGTTCAACGCCGCGCTCGACCGCGCCACTGAAGAACGCGCGGTGGTGATCATCACCGGCCAGCCGGGGATTCTGTCCGGCGGTTACGACCTCAAGGTAATGACCAGCGGCCCGCAACAAGCCATCAGCCTGGTCACCGCCGGTTCCACCCTCGCCCGCCGCCTGCTCGCGCACCCGTTCCCGGTGGTGGTCGCCTGCCCGGGCAATGCCGTGGCCAAGGGCGCCTTCCTGCTGCTGTCCGGCGACTATCGCATCGGCGTCGAAGGGCCATACAAGGTGTGCCTGAACGAAGTGCAGATCGGCATGACCATGCACCATGCCGGTATCGAGCTGGCCCGCGACCGCTTGCGCCGTTCGGCCTTCCACCGCGCGGTGATCAACGCCGAAGTGTTTGACCCGCAAGGCGCGGTAGAGGCCGGCTTCCTCGACAAGGTGGTGCCTGCCGAACAGTTGCATGAGGCCGCACTGGCGACGGCGCGCGAGCTGAAGAAGCTGAACATGCTGGCGCACAAGAACACCAAGCTGAAGGTACGCAAAGGGTTGCTGGAAGCGCTGGACAAGGCGATCGAGCTGGACCAGCAGCACATGGGTTGACCGCACTGGCTCACACCAGGGTTTGCCGCGACCAGTGCACACCCGTACACTGCGCGGCGAATGTCTGGTGTGAGTCGTACCATGCTCTACTCCCTTCGCATGTTCCTGCTGGCGCTGCATTTTCTTGTGGTTGGCGCGGTGGGCCTGGTCATTGGCCTGTGCCGCCCGTTCAACCCCGACAACAGCCGCGTGTTCGCCCGCCTCTACAGCCTGCCCGCCACCTGGCTGATGCGGCTCAAGGTCAAGGCCGAAGTCGGCCCGCTGTGGGACCAGCCGCCCGGCTGCGTGATCGTCGCCAACCACCAGTCCAACTTCGACCTGTTCGTGCTGGGCCAGGTGGTGCCCCAGCGCACCGTGGCCATCGGCAAGAAGAGCCTGGGCTGGATCCCGCTGTTCGGCCAGCTGTTCTGGCTGGGCGGCAACGTGCTGGTCGACCGCAAGAACGCCTACCAGGCACGCAAGGCCCTGCAGAAGACCACTCGGGTGCTGCAGGACGACACCTCGATCTGGATCTTCCCGGAAGGTACACGCAATGCTGGCAGGCAGTTGCTGGCGTTCAAGAAAGGTGCGTTCCACATGGCCATCGAGGCCGGTGTACCGATCGTGCCGGTGTGCGTCAGCCGTTACGCCGGGCGCTTGGCCCTGAACAGCTGGCGCCAGCGCACGGTGATCGTGCGCTCGCTCCCCCCGATCGCCACGGCCGGCATGACCCTGCAGGACCTGCCAGCCTTGATCGACCAGTGCCGCCAACAGATGCAGCACTGCATCGACCGTATGGAAGGGGAACTGGCCAAAGGCTAGGTTGCCTGCACTGGCCCCTTCGCGGGCACGCCCGCTCCCACAGGTCACCCACAATGCCTGAAGCTGTGGTAATCCTGTGGGAACGAGCAGGCCCGCGAAGAAGCCAGTAACAACTCCAGCCTTGCAGGTTGCTCTTGCGCCAGGTACAGCCCAAGCTGTACGTCGTGTCCAACCGGAATAAGCGAACAACCATGGGTCGAGTCGTGGCATCGGCGGTGTACAGCGCCGGCAGAAAGGTCACCAACATCAGCATCGACGAAGGCAGCGAGTGGGCACGCAAGCCCGGGCACTTCGTGTGGATCGGCCTGGAAGAGCCCAACGCCGAGGAGCTGGCCAACCTGCAGCGGCAGTTCAACCTGCACGAACTGGCCATCGAGGACGCCCTGGAAAAGCACAGCCGGCCCAAGCTGGAAACCTTCGGCGACGCCCTGTTCATCGTCACCTATTCGCCGGTGCGCCACGAAGGCAAGCTGGAGTTCATCGAAACCCACATCTTCGCCGGCAACGGCTACATCATCACCTGCCGCAACGGCCACTCGAAATCCTACGCCCTGGTGCGTCAGCGCTGCGAGGCGCGGCCATTGCTGCTGGAGCACGGCGAAGACTTCGTGCTGTACGCCCTGCTCGACTTCGTCACCGAGAACTACCAGCCGGTCAGCGAGGCCATTCATGGCGAGATCGAGGAGCTGGAGCAGAGCGTGCTCGGTGGCTCGCTGCAGGAGGACGATATCCGCCGCCTGCACAGCCTGCGCCGCGACATCCTGCGCCTGCGCCGCTACGTGGCGCCGATGGTGGAGGTGAGCGAGGAACTGCAACGCCTGAGCTTCCCGTTCATCGACAAGAACATGCGCCCGTATTTCCGCGACGTGCAGATCCACGTGACACGGCAGATGGAGGACCTGGCCGGCATCCGCGACATCGCCAGCCAGACCATCGAGATCGGCATGCTGCTGGAATCGTCGCGGCAGAGCATCGTGCAGCGCAAGTTCGCCGCCTGGGCGGCGATCCTGGCGTTCCCTACGGCGATTGCCGGGATTTACGGGATGAACTTCCAGAACATGCCGGAGCTGGGCTGGCACTACGGCTATTTTGCGGTGCTGGGCGTGATCGGCTTGGGCTGTAGCGGGCTCTATGCCAGCTTCAAGAAATCGGGCTGGCTCTAGAAAGCCGGGGCCGCGTTGCGGCCCCCGGCCGTTACGCCGCGTCGTGCTTGCTGATCGGGTGCTGGATGAAGCGCAGCATCCACTCCCCGACCAGGTCCCCCTGGTGCTCGGTGGCCAGGCTGGCCACCGCCTTGTGGTACACCTCATCCCCTAGGTATTCCTGGCGCGCATCCAGCAGCGCACGGGAATAGTCATGGACGAATTCCGGGTGGCCCTGGAAGCACAGCACCTGGTCACCAATGTGATAGGCCGCGTTCGGGCAGAAGTCACTGGACGCAATCACCGTGGCCCCCTCGGGTAACTCGGTCACCTGGTCCTGGTGGCTGATCAGCAAGGTCAGTTCCGACACTTCCGGGTCCATCCACGGCGCATGGGCCGCTAGCGAATAGCGATGAATGCCCACGCCCCAGCCCTGTTCGGCGCGCTCGGCCTTGCCGCCCAGGGTCAACGCCAGCAGCTGGTGGCCGAAACACACCCCCAACAGCTTCTCGCCACGCTCGTACAGCTTCAGCAGGTAGGCCTTGAGGGTCTGGATCCAGGGGTCGGTACCGAAGGAGTCGGCCTTGCTGCCGGTCACCAGGTACGCATCGAACACTTCCTCGTCGGCGGGGTAGTCGCCATTCATCACGTTGTACACACGAAACTCGGCGGCGATCGGCTGACGCGAGAAGAGCTGCTCGAACATCCTGCCGTAGCCCTGGTACTGCGCGATCAACTCCGGTCGCAGGACATCGGTTTCAAGGATGCAGATGCGTAACGACATAGGGATAGTCCTGAACGACATAGGTGGGAATTTGCTGTAGAGACTGACGCGAAAGGCACGTACAAGCAAGTAGGGCGCACTGACGAACGGTCACATTTCGTCGGCGCGCTGCTGGCACTTGCGCCACTGTCTAGTGAGAGGATGCCAGCCGGATGGCACATGGCCTCATAGCCAGATAAACCGATATCGTCAATTGTTAGAACAAAGGGTTCTCAAACATGGATGACGCACACCCTACTGTTGGTTGTATATCCACTTTCAAGAGGCAGGCAGTACCGGCGTCCACCCACGCCACTGCGATCAGCCCGAAGCTCGACAGGGAAGCCAAGGGGTATTCAGGAATAACAACAAGAAGGCGGTCCGCCATGTTCAGACAATCGAAAATTCGCCAAGCTGGGCTCATTCTCTTCGCCACGACTCTGCTGCTGATCCTGCCGAACCTGACACGCTTGTTTGGCTGATTGCCGCTGTGGCGTCAACAGGCAACGCACAGGTAACCTGCTGGCCTTGATGGTTGGAGATTACCCATGCGCCACTGCCTTGCACTGTTAGCGTTACTCCTGAGCCTGCCGCTGTCGGCGGCGCAACTGCACCTTGAACTGGGCTCCACGTCGCGCCAATGGAGCAGTGCCGAGCTGCTGGCGCATCCGCAGGCTCGGGAGATCAGCATCGACCAGGACGTGTCCTACCAGCGGCCCATGCATTATCGGGCGGTGCCGCTGGCCGTGCTGCTCGAGGGGGTGAACGCCAGCGACCATCTGCAGGCGGTGGCCCTGGACGGTTTTGCTGCCGAAATGCCCGCCGCGCCGCTGCTGCAGCGCGGGCCGGCACAGGCCTGGCTGGCCGTGGAAGACCCGGGCAAGCCGTGGCCGGCACTGGGCCAGGGCAAACCGAGTGCTGGGCCGTTCTACCTGGTGTGGACTGCACCGCAGGCAAGCGGCATCCGCCCGGAACAGTGGCCGTTCCAGATTGCCACGATTCGCAAGCTCGCCTCTGTCGAAGCGCGCTTTCCGGCGCTGCTGCCCGACCCCAAGCTGCCGGCCGACAGCCCGGTCCGCCAGGGCTTTGCCTTGTTCCAGCAAAACTGCCTGGCCTGCCACCGGCTCAACGGTGCCGGGGATGCGCAGCTGGGCCCAGACTTGAACGTGCCGCACAACCCGACCGAGTATTTCCAGCCGGGGTATCTACGGCAACTGATTCGTGACCCGCAGCGCCTGCGGCAGTGGCCGCAGGCGAAGATGCCGGCGTTTACGCAAAGCGTGTTGAGCGAAGCAGAGCTGGATAGCCTGCTGGCATATCTGGCGCACATGGCCAAGCGCAAGCCTTGAGAGCGGCGTACACGGTTTCGCGGCTGGCCCGCTGGCACAGGATGACCGGTGAATTGCCCCGGGCCAGCTCCCTGGTTGAGCGGGCACACTCGCGAAGCAGGCAGCACAGAACGCTCAGGCGGTGACCCGCTCCTGCTTGACCCCCCACCCTTCCACCTCGCCACCATAGGGCGTGACCAGCTGCTCGAAGGCCTCTTCGAAGTCACCTATGCCACCGTGGGTGGCATACATGACCTTGCTCAGTTCCAGGTGCCAGGCACCGTCGTCCAGTTCCTTCACCTGGGCATTGAGGGACTCGCCGCGAAACTGGCCGGCGGCGCGACGGGCGCCAGCCTCGTCGGGGAACACCGCGTAGAACTCGATGGGGTGGATCTGGGTGAAGTCGAAACCGCCTGCTTTCATCTGGCGCAGGACGTTGCTGCTGATATCGTCGTTCTGGCTGCTCATGAATCGTCCTCCTGAATAATGCGATGGATAGACTTTCCGTGCACTACGCACCTGCCGGCAGCGGCCGGGCAGTTCGAGCTGATGCAAGACGCGAAGAGATGCGGTGCCAACCTGCGGAACAACAGGCACCTTCCACCAGCGTAGTGCCTGCCTCGGCACCACGCAAACGTACAGGTCAGGGCGCTTCGTGGATACTGGTGATAGTCACGCCGCTCTGCTCCTTGAGCCAGCGGGCAGTGGGAGAAATGGTGCGGTCCTGGAAGTCGTTGAGGTCCAGCTCATCCATCACCGGGAACAGGTGCGAGCGTATCGCGCGGGCGGCGTCCTCCTCACTGGGACGGTGCTCGGCATGCAGCACCAGCGAGGACGGTTCGCCTTTCTGGTCGGCAAAGATGACTTCCCACTCTTTCATTGAACGAGCCCTCTCAATTCAAGGAACACAGGTGTGTGATGCCTGAATAAATGACCTTGGGCCAAGAAGAATGTTCAGTCGGGGAGGTTTGAGGCGGGGCCATTGCCAGCAGGCCGGCCCCCACCGGGGGA
This sequence comes from Pseudomonas sp. LAM2023, assembly GCF_016620375.1. Lineage (NCBI taxonomy): Bacteria > Pseudomonadati > Pseudomonadota > Gammaproteobacteria > Pseudomonadales > Pseudomonadaceae > Pseudomonas > Pseudomonas sp. LAM2023. The sequence continues at coordinate 352,963 of NZ_JAENHV010000026.1, forward strand.
GTGCACAGGTTGCGCACCATGCGCTGTACCGGTGGGCGCCGGCTTGCCGGCGAACAGGGCCGCAAGGCGGCCCTGACTGCAGCCTTACTTCGGGGTACCGTGCACTACACCGGCGGTGTTATCCAGCAGGCTCTTGGTCGCCGTCTGGATATACGCCTCGAGCTTCTTCAGCATTTCCGGCTGATCCGGGCTTTCGATCAGCTCGGCCTTGAACTCGCGCCCCAGCTGGTAGCGGTACATGCGCGGGGTCATGTCCTTGGACTCGATCAGGATGCGGTCGCCCTGCACCAGGCCGACGATCTGTTCGCTGCCCGATGGCTTGATCATGCCCATGCCCTGGTCGCCCTCAGGTAGGTTGAGCAGGTCGCGGCCCCAGCACTGGTGGCGGGCCTGGCCACCCAGGCGGCCCATGATGGTCGGCACGATATCGACCTGGGTGCCCACGGTGTGGTTGACCGCGCCAAACTTCTCCTGGATGCCCGGGCCAATCAGCAGCAACGGCACGTTGAAGCGGCCCAGGTCCAGCTCGGTGACCTGCTGCTGGTTGCCAAAGCCATGGTCGCCGACGATGACGAACAGGGTTTCCTTGAAGTACGGCTGCTTGCGCGCCTTCTCGAAGAACTGGCCCAGCGCCCAGTCCGAATAACGCATGGCGGTGAGGTGCTCGTCCAGGCGGCCTTGCCCGGTGACTTTCTCTACCGGCAGGTCCTTGGGCAGCGCATACGGTGTGTGGTTGGACAGGGTCTGCAACAGTGCGTAGACCGGCTTCTTGCCGTCGTGCTTGGCCAGCTCTTCGGCGCCACGGTCGAACATGTCCTGGTCGGACACGCCCCAGGTCGGGTCGGAGAACACCGGATTGACGAAGTCGTTACGGCCAATGAAGGTGGTCATGCCCTGGTTGCCGAAGAACCCGGACTGGTTATCCCAGGCGAAGTCGCCGTTGTAGACGTACATGTCGTCGTAGTCGCGGGCGCTGAGCAAGGCCGGCAGGCCAGACAGCTTGTGGCCGCCTTCCGGGGTCTGCATCAGGTATTCGAAGCCTGGCAGGTTGGGGAAGCAGGCCATGGTGGCGAACATGCCCTGGTGGGTATGGGTGCCGTTGGAGAAGAAGCGATCGAACAGCAGGCCCTCTTTGGCCAGCTTGTCGAAGTACGGGGTGATGTTGTTGGGGCTGCCCAGCGCGCCCACCGAGTGGCCGGCAAAGCTTTCCATCAGGATTACCACCACGTTCTTGATCGGCAGGGTGCGCTCGGCCGGCGGCGTGAAGTCGCGGCGGATGGCAGCCTCGTCGGCGTCGACCAGCGTGTCGTTGGCGGTCAGCAGTTGCTCACGCACGCTTTGCGTGGCCACGTCCTGCGGCAGCACCGGCTTCCAGATGTTGGCGCGGTCCTCGCCGAAGCGGCTCTTGGCGGCATCGATCAGGGTCAGGGTGCCGTTCAGGCCCAGCTGGTTGACGAAGTTGGAATCGGTGGTGAAGGCATCACCCCAGCGCATCGGCGGGCCCTGGCGCAGGGTGCCACGCGCGGCGACCACGGCCACCAGCAGGATCACCATGAACACGGCCAGGCGGTTGTACCACGGTGCCACGCGGCGCTGCAGGGTGACTTCGCCGTTGCCAGCGCCGCGGGTGATGCGGTCGATGCCCTTGAACAGCAGGCTCAGCAGCCAGGTACCGAACAGCCAGGCCAACAGGTAGCGCACCACCGGGAAGCCGTACCAGAGCATGCTCAGCACGGTTTTCGGGTCTTCCTTGATGTACTGGAAGACCAGGCCGTTGAGGCGCTGGTGGAACTCGCGGTAGAAGTCCATTTCCATCAGGCCGAGGAACATCACCACGCTCGCGCTGATGGTCAGCCACAAGCGGAACACCCCGCGCCGGGCCATGGCCCAGGGGCTGAGGATGGCCAGCAGCAGCGGAATACTCAGGTACACCACCACCCGCAAGTCGAAGCGCAGGCCGTTGAGGAAGCCTTCGGCGACAGTCGCATATGGGGTTTCGCCGATCATGTCGCTGTTGTAGACCAGCAGCGCCAGGCGCACGAGGCTGAGCATCAGCATGATCACCAGGCCGCTGAGCAGCGTGTAGGCCAGGTGGGATTTCAGGGTCGGCGGGAACGGCGCTCGCGCGCCCCGTTGCTTCAAGGCGTCAGGGTTGGCCATGAATGGGAAGGTCCTAGGATTGCGGTTTGCGGAGATGGCGCAGGTGTGAACCAACGCAGCATGGTGCGGGTGCGAATTCTGTTTAACCCAATGTGAAAATTTTGTCACGGGGGTGTTGCCGGTTTTGTCCGTTGCGGCGCTCAGATACGCACATTTCCCCGCGGCCCGGCTATCGCCCAGATCACCAGCCCCACTACCGGCAACAAGGCGATCAGCAGGATCCACAGCACCTTGATACCCACCTCGCTGGCACTTCTGACTACATTGAGAATGGCCCAGATATCCAGCGCCAGGATGATCAGCCCGACCAGGCTGTTGAACATCGACCCCATGGCAAAACTCCTGTCAAAGGCTTTGCTGCACAGCATAGCCAGCTATCACGTCGATAGAAGGGAATCCTTGGCCGTTTGCGCGGGTCACTGCATAAACTGGCCCATCCACTGATTTCGAGGTTGCCATGCCACCCGCACACACCCACAGCATCGTCCCGCCGTCAGGCATCAGTGCCTGGCGCCAGCAGATCAACAACAGCCCGTGGGTCGGCGCCGGCCTGGCGCTGAGCCTGCTGGCGGTGCTGGTATTGCTGGGGGCAAGCCTGTGGAACGCGATCCACGGCGACCATGCTCAGCACCTGCACCTGGCGGCGCTGGGCGGGCTGTCCGGCTTCGGCGCGACCGCCCTGGGTGCGGTGCTGGCGGTGGTACTGCGTGACGTCAGCACGCGCAGCCAGGACGTGATGCTGGGCTTTGCCGCCGGCATGATGCTGGCAGCCAGTTCGTTCTCACTGATTCTGCCGGGCCTGGACGCTGCCCGGGAAATCACCGGCAATGGCCCTGCTGCGGCCCTTACCGTAGTGGTGGGCATGGGCCTGGGCGTGCTGCTGATGCTCGGCCTGGACCGTTTCACTCCGCACGAGCATGAGCGCGTCGGTGTGGCCGGGCCGGAAACCGAACGGTTCAGCCGGGTGTGGCTGTTCGTGCTGGCGATCACCCTGCATAACCTGCCCGAAGGGATGGCGATTGGCGTGAGTTTCGCCAACGGTGACATGAACATTGGCCTGCCGCTGACCACCGCCATCGCCATCCAGGACATCCCCGAAGGCCTGGCCGTGGCCCTGGCCTTGCGGGCCACGGGTTTGTCGAACCTGAAAGCGGCCCTGGTGGCGATCGGGTCGGGGCTGATGGAGCCGCTGGGCGCAGTGATCGGCCTGGGCATCTCGACCGGCTTTGCCCTGGCCTACCCGATCAGCATGGGCCTGGCGGCGGGAGCGATGATCTTCGTGGTGAGCCATGAGGTGATTCCCGAAACCCACCGCAACGGGCACCAGACCACGGCGACCCTGGGGCTGATGGGTGGGTTTGCGGTGATGATGTTTCTGGATACGGCGCTGGGCTGAAGTCATCAGCGGCCTGGGCCGGCCTCTTCGCGGATAAATCCGCTCCTGCAAGGATATCAACGGGCCTGCAGGAGCGGATTCATCCGCGAAGGGGCAAAAGGTGCCATCAGACGTGTACCGCTACCTTCAACGCCTCCAGGGCTGGCTCGACCTTGATGCCCACTTCCGCCCCCAGCTCCAGCACCCGTGCCAGGTCGTTCTGCCCCACCATCACCATCTGCAGCTCGTCATCCAGCAACTGGCTGAAATTGAGCAGTACATAACCCCCTGCTTCTTTGTTCAGCGCGCCCATTTGCACCTGGATACGGTTGAGCGCGGTCAGCGGCTCGGTGCGGGCCAGCTGCTTGGGCTTGAGGGTGAACGGTACGCTCTGGTCGAACGAAGCACTGATCTGCTCGAACAGCTCCTGGTAGCTGTCGGCCTGGAACACCACGGTGTCCGGCAGGCTGCCCAGCACCACCCATTCGCCCAGCGGGATAGGGAAGCTGTCGTCGTAGTTGATGTCAGGGTTGGCGGCGAGGAAGGCAGCCGGGTCGGCGTAGGCCTGGGCGGCTTCGTCGGCGATGCGCTCGATGTCCTCCTCGCGCATGCAGCCAGCGCCAATGAGGCTGATGAATTCGAGCAACTGAGTTTTCATGAAAGGGGCCTGCGACGGGTGAAAAGTCGCCAAGGATAGCCGCAAACGCCCCCTTGCGGTTAGCCGGCCAGCGCTTGCAGCCGTGCTGCGGTATCCACTGCGCCCATGGTTTGCGCCGCCATCAGTGCGGTGGCGCCGCGGACATCCTGGCGCGCCGGGTCGGCGCCCTGGGCCAGCAGGTAATCGAGGATTTCGCCGCGGTTGAACATGGCCGCCAGCATCAAGGCGGTGCGGCCATCCTGCGCGGCGGCATCCACCGGCACGCCATGCTCGAGCAGCAGGCGGATCATGGCCAGATCGCCCTTGAACGCGGCGCCGGCGATGGGCAACTGGCCGTTGTCATTGGCAATCAGCGGGTCGGCGCCGTGTGCCAACAGCACCCGCACGGCGTCGTGATGACCGTGGTAGCTGGCCAGCATCAGCAAGGTGTCGCCCTTGTGATTGCGCAGGTTGGCCGGCAGGCCGCTGGCCAGCAGGCGCCCGAGCATGTCGGCATCGCCCTGGCGGGCACGGTCGAATACCTGCTCGGCGAATGCGGCCGCCTCGTCTTCGCTCATGGTGGTGGGTGCGGTTTGGGTGGACATCGGGAACCTCCTGGCATCAAACATTGCCCAAGTGTTTGTCAGGCCCCGGTTGCCGGTCAAAGGTTCAGTTTCTATCGAGCCGATAGGCAACAGGCGCACCGTGCAAAATGCACTGTGCAAAATGCACGACCTTGCAGATTGCACGGCCCACCGCTTCCACAACTATATTAACCCTCTGATTTTAAACGATTTTTCCAAAACAAAACTCTTGGCACGCTCACTGCAATCTACCTGTTCACGATTGCTACCAAACCTGCCAGGAGTTGATATGGACCTCATCCAGGAAAAGTTCGTCTCGGTATTTCCGGCCTACCAGGTCACTACCCAGCCCCGCCCGGACGGCGGCATCCTGCTGACCCTGCGCGCGGCCGACGGCAAGGTGACCCGTCGGGTGCTGACCTATGGCCAACTGCATAGCGCCGAACAGCTGTCGTGGGCGATCAGCGCCATTCGCCGTGACCTGGCCGAGCAGGCCAGCGAGTTGCCGGTGATTTCCATGCTGCAGAGCCAGCAGCGCTTTGCCTTGCCAACTTACCGCTGAGTCTTGGGTTGGCGTTACCGGCCGCTTCGCGGGCTAGCCTGCGAACGGGCCGGTAATACCCTCACAACTCGTCGATACCAAGAAACGCCCTGGCGCTTTCATCCCCGGTAAAACGTGGCTGCGCACCTTGCTCGCTGGCATACAGGCGCAACGCCAGGCAAAACGGCGTATCGCCCAGTTCCACCCAGCGCCGGGTCCCCGCCGGCACCACCAGCTGGTCGCCCTTCTCGCACAGCAGCGAATATACCCAGTCGCCCGCACGCAGGCCAACCTGGGCACGCCCGCTGATCACGGCAAATACCTCTTCAGCGTCATGCACGTGTTCATCGCGTAGGTCTACCTGCGCCGGGTCGGCACCGTCACGGTTGAGCACCACGAAGGCCTTGCTGCCATGCGCTGTCATCAACCGGTCCAGGTGCTCCCGGCAGGCGCCCAGCACCTCTTCGTGGGCCGAGCCCGGGCGCACCCGCAGGCCAGGTTCGGCATGGGCAAATCGCACGCCCTGTTCGGCCAGGGTGGCGGCGATGTCATCGTGATGGGTCAGCACCTTGTTCGGCAGTTCCGGGCTGGAAGTGTGGAAAACGCTGAGAATGCTCATCAGGGGCGGGTCCTGGTCGGTTGCGAACAAAAGGCAATGATAACGGCTGCGGCCAAGGCTGCGGCACTGGCCATACCAAAGGTGAAGGTGGGCCCCAGCAGGTTCCAGCTATAGCCCGAATACAACGCCCCCAGCGCCCCGCCAGTGCCGGACAGTGCCGCATACAGTGCCTGGCCCTGGCCCTGCTGACGGGCGCCGAAGCTGGCCTGGACGAAGGCGATGCTGGCGGCGTGGAAGCAGCCGAAGGTGGCCGCATGCAGCAGCTGGGCGAACACCAGGACTGCCGGCTCGCCGGCCAGGTTACCCAGCAACAGCCAGCGCAGCGCCGCCAGCACGAAGCTGGCCAGCAGCACCCGCTGCACGGAAAAGCGCGCGAATACCCGGCTCATGAACATGAACACCAGCACTTCGGCCACCACGCCAAGGGCCCACAACAAGCCGATGGCACCGCGGCTGTAGCCCAGGTGTTCGAGGTGCAGGGTGAGGAAGGTGTAGTACGGCCCGTGGCTGAGTTGCATCAACGCCACGCAGGCATAGAACGCGATCACCCCGGGGGCACGCAACTGCTGCAGGAAGCCGCCGGCGCTGCGGCGCTCGCCCTGCTCCAGCGGCTGTGCATTGGGCACCCACAGGCTGGCGGCGACGATCCCGGCCATGATCGTGACCAGGGCCACCGGGTAGATATCCAGGCTCAGCCACTCGAACAGCCGGCCCAGGCCGACCACGGTGAGGATGAAGCCGATCGAGCCCCACAGGCGCACCTGGCTGTAGCGGGCGGTTTGCCCGTGCAGGTGGGCCAACGTGATGACCTCGAACTGGGGCAGCACCGCGTGCCAGAAGAACGCATGCAGGGCCATGACCAGCGCCAGCCAGGCATAGCTCTTGCCGAAGAAGATCAGGGCGAAGGTGGCCAGGGTCGACAGCGCGCCCAGGCGCACGATCAGCAGGCGCTGGCCGGTGCGATCGCCCAGCCAGCCCCACAGGTTGGGGGCGACGCAACGCATCAGCATGGGGATGGCCACCAGCTCGCCGATACGCGCCGCAGAGAAGCCCAGGTGGTCGAAGTACAGCGCCAGGAACGGCGCGGTGGAACCGAGCAGGGCGAAGTAGAACAGGTAGAAGCTGGACAGGCGCCAGTAGGGGATTGGTTGCTGCATGGGATGCCCTTGTGGGGACCTGGGCCGGCCTCTTCGCGGGCGCGCCCGCTCCCACAGGGAACCCACAGACTCTGAAAGCGGCGATGAACCTGTGGGAGCGGGCATGCCCGCGAAGAGGCCGGTACTGGCGAATCAGAGCTGGCCCAGCACCGGGGTATTCACCTTCACATCGGCATTCTGCGCACGGTGGCGCAGCAGGTGGTCCATCAGCGCAATGGCCATCATCGCCTCGGCGATCGGCGTGGCACGGATGCCCACGCACGGGTCGTGGCGGCCTTTGGTGATGACGTCCACCGAGTTGCCGTCGATGTCGATGGAGCGGCCCGGGGTGGTAATGCTGGAGGTTGGTTTCAGCGCCAGGTGGGCAACGATCGGCTGGCCCGAAGAGATGCCGCCGAGGATGCCGCCAGCGTTGTTGCTGAGGAAGCCTTGCGGGGTCAGCTCGTCACGGTGCTCGGTACCGCGCTGGGCCACGCTGGCGAAACCGGCGCCGATTTCCACGCCCTTGACTGCGTTGATGCTCATCAGCGCGTGGGCCAGCTCGGCATCCAGGCGGTCGAAGATCGGCTCGCCCAGGCCCGGCATCACCCCTTCGGCGACCACGGTGATCTTGGCGCCTACCGAGTCCTGGTCACGACGCAGCTGGTCCATGTAGGCCTCCAGCTCCGGCACCTTGCTCGGGTCGGGGCTGAAGAAAGCGTTCTGTTCCACCGACTCCCAGCTCTTGAACGGAATCTCGATCGGCCCCAGCTGGCTCATATAGCCACGCACGGTGATGCCCTGGGTGGCCAGGTACTTCTTGGCGATGGCACCGGCGGCCACGCGCATGGCGGTTTCGCGGGCCGAGCTGCGGCCACCGCCGCGGTAGTCGCGGATGCCGTACTTGTGGTGATAGGTATAGTCGGCGTGGGCCGGGCGGAACAGGTCCTTGATCGCCGAGTAGTCCTTGGACTTCTGGTCGGTGTTGCGGATCAGCAGGCCGATCGAGCAGCCGGTGGTCCGGCCTTCGAACACGCCGGAGAGGATCTCCACCTCGTCGGCTTCCTGGCGCTGGGTGGTGTGCCGGCTGGTGCCGGGCTTGCGCCGGTCGAGGTCGTGCTGCAGGTCGGCCAGGGAAATTTCCAGGCCCGGTGGGCATCCATCGACAATGGCGACCAACGCCGGGCCATGGCTCTCGCCAGCGGTGGTGACAGTGAACAGCTTGCCGTAGGTATTGCCGGACATGGACGCTCCGCGAGATCTGCCTGAAGTGAACGAAAGCGGCAGTATACAGATGGATTGCCTGCCTGTGCTGGGCATCGTGAACCCGTGGCAGCGGGTTTACCGGCGAAGAGGCCGAGCCTGCCCTGCACAGGCCGAGAACCTTCCCGTGGACATAGGGTCAAACTGACATCTCCCCACTGTAGTACCGCATGATGTCGCGCCTCGTCGCTTTGTTGTTCCTGCTGGGCACCAGCCTGGCCCAGGCCGCCCCCACCGTGCTGCAACGCCCGATCGACCTCGATACCGGCCAGGGTGTGCTGCACGGCAGCCTGCTGCTGCCACTGCAGGCCACCCCGCCGCCAGTGGTGCTGATCATCGCAGGCTCCGGCCCCACCGACCGCGACGGCAACAACCCGGCCTCGGGCCGGGTCGACAACCTCAAGCGCCTGGCCCTGCTGCTGGCCAACGAACACATCGCCAGCGTGCGCTACGACAAGCGCGGGGTCGCTGCCAGCCAGCCGGCCACCCCCGACGAGCGTGACCTCAGCGTGGAGCGCTACGTGGCCGACGTGGTCGCCTGGAGCCACAAGCTGAAGGCCGACCCACGCTTTGGCCCGCTGATTCTGCTCGGCCACAGCGAAGGTGCGCTGATCGCCAGCCTGGCCGCCGAGCAGGCCGGTGCCAGCGCGGTGATTACCTTGGCCGGCAGTGGCCGGCCGCTGGCCGAAGTGCTGCGCGAACAGTTGGCCCAGCGCCTGCCGCCAGCGCAACTGGCCGGTGGCAGCGCCCTGCTCGACCGCCTGCAGGCCGGGCAAACCAGCCTGGAAGTGCCGGCACCGCTGCGCCAGGTGTTCCGCCCCAGCGTGCAGCCCTACCTGATTTCGCTGTTCCGGCAGAACCCGGCCGCAGCCTTTGCCCGCCTGCCCATGCCGGCACTGATCGTGCAGGGGCGCAACGACGTGCAGGTGGACGTGGACGACGCCGAGCGGCTGAAGGCGGCCAAGCCGGATGCCCAGCTGGTGCTGATCGACGGCATGAACCATATGTTGCGCATCAGCCCCAAGGGCATGAGCCAGCAGCGCGACAGCTACCTCAACCCCGAGCTGCCGCTGGCGCGCGAGCTGGGTGAGCGGATCGTGACGTTCATCCAGCATTTGCCTTCGGCGTGAGGTAAACGGGCTCAGGTCTCGGGCATGCCTGCCGATACAGCGGGCATAGCCGAGGACAAGCCCTGATGACCACCACCCCCGCCGCCGCAGAGCCGGCCGAAGAATCCCAGGAAAGCCCGGCCCTGCCCTGGGCCGAGCTGAGCGTCGAACACTTCCAGCTGCTGCGCCTGACTGCCCTGCCTACCGATCGCAGCACCGGCGCACGGCCGCTGCGCTTCGTGCAGTTCGGCTATGCCGAGCGCCACGACAAGGCCCACAGCCTGCTGCGCATGGAAATAAAACTGCCAGGCCAGAAGGTGCACAAGGAACAGAACCGCCTGGACATCCGCGTCGACCATGGCGAACGCCTGGTACGCATTGGCGCCGAAACCGGCCTGCAACTGGAACCCTTGAACCGTGGCCTGGGCCGTTTCCTGCTGGCCCAGGCCGTGCAGTGGCTGCAGCGCAAGTGGTCGCATTACCGGGTCGAGGGCATGGCGCTGCCGAGCAAGGATGCGCTGAACGAAGACTCGCGCCTGCGCCGCGACCACTGCCTGCGCGGGGTCGGCATCGAGGTGGAGTATGAAGACGGCCAGCACCTGAAAGGCCGTACCGTGGAAACCACGGTGAGCCAGCTCAAGGGGGCCTGGAACAGCGAGCACGTGCAGCGGGTGGAGATCCTCGATGCGGCCAGCCTGCTGCAGCAGGCGGACCAGCAGTTGCAGGAAAAGGAAGCGCAACTGCGTGAGCGCGACGAACGCGTTGCCAAGTACCAGCGCGAAGACAGCGGCTTGCGCTTTACCATCACCTGCCTGGTGGCCTTTGCGGTGTTCCAGGCGGGGTTGCTGATCTGGATTGCCACGCGCTGACAGCGCGCCGCCTGGCCTTTGGCGCTCGGTGGGAATTGGGCCGCTTTGCGGCCCATCGCGACACAAGGCCGCTCCTACAGGAGACCGCGTAGCACCGGGATGACGGTATCCCTGCAGGAGGAATTGGGCCGCTTTGCGGCCCATCGCGACACAAGGCCGCTCCTACAAGAGACCGCGTAGCACCGGGATGACGGTATCCCTGCAGGAGGAATTGGGCCGCTTTGCGGCCCATCGCGACGCAAGGCCGCTCCTACAGGAGACCGCGTAGCACCGGGATGACGGTATCCCTGTAGGAGCGGCCTTGTGTCGCGATGGGCTGCAACGCAGCCCCAATGAATCAGACCCGGGCCTTGAACAGCTGCTGATGCTGGCGGCACTGCTCGGCAGTCAGCATGAACACCCCATGCCCGCCGCGCTCGAACTCCAGCCAGGCGAAGTCCACCTCAGGGTACAACGCCTCGACATGCACCTGGCTGTTGCCCACCTCGACAATCAGCAAGCCCTTGTCGGTCAGGTGGTCGGCCGCTTCGGCCAGCATGCGCCGCACCAGGTCCAGGCCGTCGTTGCCGCACGCCAGGCCCAGCTCGGGCTCATGGTGGTACTCGGCCGGCATGTCGTCGAAATCCTCGGCATCGACATACGGCGGGTTGGACAGGATCAGGTCGAAACGCTGCCCTGGCAAACCGGCAAAGCCATCGCCCTGCACGGTGTACACGCGCCCGTCCAGGCCATGCCGCTCGATGTTCTGGTTGGCCACTTCAAGTGCGTCGAACGACAGGTCGGCCAACACCACCTCGGCGTTGGGGAAGACGTCGGCGGCAACGATACCGATGCAGCCAGAACCGGTGCACAGGTCGAGAATGCGCGCCGGCTCGCTGGCCAGCCACGGTTCGAAGCGTTTCTCGATCAGCTCGCCAATCGGCGACCGCGGCACCAGCACACGCGGGTCGACGATGAACGACATGCCGCAGAACCAGGCCTCGCCCAGCAGGTAGGCAGCCGGCAGGCGCTCTTCGATACGGCGCTTCAGCAGGTGCTGCAGGCGCACCCGCTCATCGTCCTCGAGGCGGCAGTCCAGGTAGCTGTCGGCCACCTCCCACGGCAGATGCACTGCGCCCAGCACCAGCAGGCGGGCCTCGTCCCAGGCGTTGTCGGCACCGTGGCCGAAGAACAGGTCGTGCTCGTGGAAGCGGCTGACCGCCCAGCGGATGTAGTCGCGCAGCGTGCGCAGACGGGATGTGATCACGGGGTACTCCTAATTCAGACCGGACAAAAGTCTAACAGCCCCGACCGCACATTTGTTCCCTTGGATCGCCTGCCGGCCGGCCACAGGCCAGTAATCATGCCGCTTGCATTGTCAACCATTCCCATTGGCGCCAAGGCAGGGGAGAATAGGTATACAAAAGCCCTATCCAAGGAGCCCTTGATGTCCGTTCCAACCACGATGTTCCGCCTCACTGGCCGCGATTACCCGCCGGCCAAGCTGAGCCACGCCAGCCTGATCATCATCGATGCGCAAAAGGAGTACCTCAGCGGGCCCCTGGCGCTGTCGGGCATGGACGAGGCCGTGGCCAACATCGCCAGGTTGCTCGACGCCGCGCGCAAGAGCGGCCGTCCGATCATCCATGTTCGCCACCTGGGCACCGTCGGTGGCCGCTTCGACCCACAGGGGCCGGCCGGCCAGTTCATTCCGGGGCTGGAGCCGCTGGAAGGCGAAATCGTCATCGAAAAGCGCATGCCCAACGCGTTCAAGAACACCAAGCTGCACGAGACCCTCCAGGAACTGGGCCACCTGGACCTGATCGTATGCGGTTTCATGAGCCATTCCAGTGTCAGCACCACCGTGCGCCGGGCCAAGGACTATGGTTACCGCTGCACCCTGGTGGAAGATGCTTCGGCGACCCGCGACCTGGCATTCAAGGATGGGGTGATCCCGGCCGCGCAGATTCACCAGTGCGAAATGGCCGTGATGGCCGACAACTTCGCTTGCGTGGCCCCTACCGCCAGCCTGATCTGAACGCGATAAAGGGCCCCAGGTCGAATTCCGGATATCCACAGAGGAGAGCGGAATGAAGCTCAAAGGCAGTTTCGACGCCAAGCGCCTGCGCCCGCGCGAACCGCGCAACTGGGGGGCGCGGCTGGCGGCTGGCCTGGCGGCCCTGTTGGCCACCCTGGGCGTGCTGCTGGCAATGGCCGGTGTCGCCGGCCTGCTGGGCAACTACCCTGCCCTGGCGGAACTCAATGCCAACAAGTCGTTGTCCGGCGTGTTGAGCGTGGCTGGCTTGCTGTTGCTGTGGCTGGGCGTGCGCTTCTGGCGCCGCAGCCGCATTCGCCTGCGGCGTGGGCGCGAGCTGAACCTGGCGCCACACCTGATGAAAAAGCACGATTGACCGCTACGCTACGTACGCGGCCTTTGTAGGAGCGGCCTTGCGTCGCGAAAGGGCCGCAACGCGGCCCCGCAGATGTAAGCGCGAAGCTGGATTCCCGAGGGGCGCTTCGCCCCCCTTCCCGACGCAAGGCCGCTCCCACAAAAGGCCAGGCAGGCCCGACATGGCTGCATACCGCTCTGCAGTCGCGTAAACTACGCCGCCCACGTGGAGGCATCATGCAAGACGACGATTTTTCCCTGTTCAAGGCCGAAGTGCGCGGTGTGAAACCGATCAAGCACGACCGCGCCGAAGTCGGCAAACCCAAGGCCGACCGCCAGCAGCTGGCCGGCCTGCGCCAGGCAGCGACGGTGCGCAGTGACAAGGCCCTGGTGATCGACGGCATGTCCGACCAGTTCGTCATCGACGTTGGCGCCGAGGATGAACTGCTGTGGCGTCGCGACGGTGTGCAGGAAGGCCAGTTGCGCAAGCTGAAGCTGGGGCAGATTCCGTTCGAAGGCAGCCTGGACCTGCACGGCATGACCGTGGAAAAGGCCCGCGAAACCCTCTGGGACTTCATCGCCGAAGCCACCAGGCTGGAAGTGCGCTGCGTACGCGTTACCCACGGCAAGGCCGCACGCCTGGACGGCAAGCGCCCGATGATCAAGAGCCACGTCAACACCTGGTTGCGCCAGCACCCGCAGGTACTGGGTTTCGCCTCGTGCAGCGCCCGCCACGGCGGCACTGGCGCGGTGTATGTGATGCTCAAGCGAACCATGCTCGAAGGCCGCGACGAATAACGCCGCGCTTGCAGCGCCGCCTTCGCCGCCGTACCCTTCGTTTTTGCGATTTTTTCCCACAGGTAGATCCATGTCCCTGGAACAGAACTACACCGAGATCCTCAGCCAGCTGGGCGAGGACGTCTCCCGTGAGGGCCTGCTCGACACGCCCAAGCGGGCTGCAAAGGCGATGAAATACCTTTGCCGCGGTTATGAGCAAACACTGGAAGAAGTCACCAACAACGCGCTGTTCAGCTCCGACAACAGCGAAATGGTGCTGGTCCGGGACATCGAGCTGTATTCGATGTGCGAACACCACATGCTGCCGTTCATCGGCAAGGCCCACGTTGCGTACCTGCCCAAGGGCAAGGTCCTGGGCCTGTCGAAGGTGGCGCGCATCGTCGACATGTACGCCCGCCGCTTGCAGATCCAGGAAAACCTCAGCCGCCAGATCGCCGAGGCCGTGCAGCAGGTCACCGGTGCGGCAGGTGTCGCCGTGGTCATCGAAGCCAAGCACATGTGCATGATGATGCGCGGTGTCGAGAAACAGAACTCGACCATGATCACCTCGGTGATGCTGGGTGAGTTCCGCGAAAACGCCGCCACCCGCAGCGAGTTCCTCAGCCTGATCAAGTGATTGGCTGCCGTCCCCAAGCCGACCCTGCGGGTCGGCTTTTTCATGTTCAGGAGTTGCCCATGATCGTCAAAGCCCTGCGGGTTGGCCTCGGCCAGCTCATCGTGTTCGCCGACTGGCTCAGCCGCCCGGCCAAGCGCAAGCGCGACGCCGCCGCCCAGGCCCGCGTCGAACAGGCGGCCAAGGGCCTGGCGCTGTACCAGTTCCATGCCTGCCCGTTCTGCGTCAAGACCCGGCGCACCCTGCACCGCCTGAACGTGCCGGTGGCGCTGCGCGATGCCAAGAACGACCCGGTACACCGCCAGGCCCTGGCAGAAGGCGGCGGCCGAGTGAAAGTGCCGTGCCTGCGCATTGAAGAAGCCGGCAAGGTGACCTGGATGTATGAGTCCAAGGCCATCATTGCCTACCTGGACGAGAGGTTCGCTGCCCTGTAGGAGCGGCCTCGCGTCGCGAAAGGGCCGCAAAGCGGCCCCGACAGTTTACGCGGCGAAGCTGCAAACCCGGGGCGCTTCGCCCCCCTTTCGCGACACCAACCGCAGTTCACGGGCAGGCACAGCCTCAGCGCGGGTCAACCCACCATCGGCACATGCCGCGGGTGGCTGCTGACCCGCTCCAGCCAGGCCCTCACTGCCGGGTAATCGGCCAGGTCGAAGCCCCCCTGATGCGCCACGTGGGTATAGGCATACAACGCCACATCGGCAATCGAGTACTGCTCACCGACCAGGTACGGCGTCATCTGCAACTGCCGCTCCATCACCCTCAGTGCCTTGTACCCGCCCTTGTGCAGCTTGCGGTACTCCTCCACGCGATCATCCGGCAAACCGAGGTAGAACTGGATGAAACGCGCCACGGCAATGTACGGCTCATGGCTGTACTGCTCGAAGAACTGCCACTGCAACACCTGGGTGCGCAGGCGCGGCTCGACCGGCAGGAACTCGCTGCCATCGGCCAGGAAGTTGAGAATGGCGTTGGACTCCCACAGGTAGCTGCCGTCTTCCAGCTGCAGTACCGGCACCTTGCCGTTGGGGTTCATGGCCAGAAACTCGGGCGTTTCCGTCTCGCCCTTGAGAATGTCCACCGGGTGCCACTCATACGGCCGGCCCAGCAGGCTCAACATCAGCTTGATCTTGTAGCAATTGCCCGACTGGTAGTCGCCATAGACCTTGTACATCGCCCCTTCACTCCCCAAGCAGTTGTGCATTTGCGCCCAATAGTTGGCGACTGTACGGCTAAAAGCAATGGCCGCTGTATGGCAAGGATCAATCTTGCTCGCTGTAGTCTGAAAAAACTGCTTACACCTTTACAAGGATTTTGTTCATGACCGATGCCACTTCCGCTCGCCTGCGGCCACTGGCGGACAGCTCCCCGTCGGCGATCGTCGCCGGCTTCATCGCCATGCTCACCGGCTATACCAGTTCGCTGGTATTGATGTTCCAAGCTGGCCAGGCGGCCGGGCTGACCACAGCGCAGATTTCCTCGTGGATCTGGGCGTTGTCGATCGGCATGGCGGTGTGCAGCATCGGCCTGTCGCTGCGCTACCGCACGCCAATCACCGTGGCCTGGTCGACCCCGGGTGCCGCCCTGTTGATCACCAGCCTGGGTGGCGTCAGCTATGGCGAAGCGATCGGCGCCTACATCACCTGCGCTGTCCTGGTGCTGATCTGTGGCCTGACCGGCAGCTTCGAGCGCCTGGTCAAACGCATCCCGGCTTCGCTGGCGTCGGCGCTGCTGGCGGGCATCCTGTTCAAGATCGGCAGCGAAATCTTCGTGGCCGCCCAACACCGCACCTTGCTGGTGCTGGGCATGTTCTTCAGCTACCTGCTGGTCAAGCGCCTGTCGCCGCGCTACTGCGTGCTGGCCGCGCTGCTGGTGGGCACGACATTGTCCGGCGCCCTGGGCCTGCTGGACTTCAGCGGCTTCCGCCTGGAGGCTGCCACGCCGGTGTGGACCACGCCGAGCTTCTCCCTGGCGGCGACCATCAGCATTGGCATTCCGCTGTTCGTGGTGGCGATGACCTCGCAGAACATGCCGGGTGTGGCCGTACTGCGCGCCGACGGCTACCAGGTGCCGGCCTCGCCGCTGATCTCGGCCACCGGCTTTGCCTCGCTGCTGCTGGCACCGTTTGGTTCGCATGGGGTCAACCTGGCGGCGATCAGCGCGGCGATCTGCACCGGGCCACATGCCCATGAAGACCCGGCCAAACGCTACACCGCGGCGGTGTGGTGCGGGATTTTCTATGGCATTGCCGGGGTGTTCGGCGCGACCTTGGCGGCGCTGTTTGCGGCGCTGCCGAAAGAGCTGGTGCTGTCGATTGCGGCGCTGGCGCTGTTCGGCTCGATCATGAACGGGCTGACCGTGGCAATGAGCGAAGCGCGCGAGCGGGAGGCGGCGGTGATTACCTTCATGGTTACCGCTTCGGGGCTGACCTTGTTCTCGATTGGTTCGGCGTTCTGGGGGATTGTGGCGGGGGTACTGACCTTGATGATTCTGAACCCGCGCAGGGTCTGACGGTATTTGTTGCCTGTACTGGCCTCTTCGCGGGTAAACCCGCTCCCACAGGGATCACACAATATTCAGCATTGTGGTATTCCTGTGGGAGCGGGTTTACCCGCGAAGGGGCCGGTACAGGCAACACAAGCCCCAGGCCCAGATCACAACCTGAAATGCCCCACCATCCCCTTCAGGTCGGTGCCCAACTGCGCCAGCTCGACACTCGACCGGGCATTGTCCTGCATTGCCAGGGCCGCCTGGTCGGCACTGCTGCGGATCTGCGTGACGCTGCGGCTGATCTCTTCGGCCACTGAACTCTGCTGCTCGGCCGCCGCGGCAATCTGCTGGTTCATCTGCTGGATCAACGACACCGCTGCAGCAATGCTGCCCAGCGCGCTTTCGGTCTGCAATGCATCGGCAACTGCCAGGCGCACCAACTCGGTACTACCACGAATCTGCGCCACCGACTGCTGGGCATTGCCGCGCAGGCTGGCAACCAAGGTCTCGATCTGCTCGGTAGACTGCCGGGTACGCCGCGCCAGCGCACGCACCTCATCAGCCACCACGGCAAAACCACGCCCCTGCTCACCTGCACGGGCCGCTTCGATAGCCGCATTAAGCGCCAGCAGGTTGGTCTGCTCGGCCACGCTCTTGATCACTTCCAGCACGTCGCCAATGGTGTGAATCTCGGCACTGAGGCTGTCGATACCGGCGCTGGCCGTTTCCGCCGCCGCCGCCAGCTGCTCGATGCGCTGCATGCTCTGGCGCACCACCAGCTGCCCGGAATCGACCTTTTCGTCCGCAGCCTGGGCCGCCTGCGCCGCCTCCTCGGCGTTGCGCGCGACATCGTGGACGGTGGCGGTCATCTGCTGCATGGCGGTCGCCACCTGTTCGGTTTCGTCCTTCTGGCTACCCACCTCGCGGTTGGTCTGCTCGGTTACCGCCGACAGCGCCTGGGCATTACCGGCCAGTTGCTCGATACCCTGCTGCAAACCGCTGACGATGCCCGACAGGCCCTCGGCCATCTGCTGCATGGCCTGCATCAGCTGCCCTACTTCATCACGGCGTGGCGCCTGGGCGTCGAAGCCCAGCTCACCGGCGGCAATGCGCTGGGCGCGGGCAATCACATGCCTGAGCGGGCCGACCACGGCGCGGGTGATCAACCAGGCAGCCAACACACCGACCAACAGCGCCAGCGCCGTCGCCACCCCAATGGCCACGGCGTTTCGCTGCAGTTCGCCCTGTAGCGCCTGCTCCTGCCCCAGGTAGGCCTGGTCGACGCGCCCGGTGACCTGCTCGGCACTGGCCTGCAACTGCGCCTTCAGGCCCTGCTCGCGGGCCAGCTGGTCAGTGTACTCGTTGAGTTTCTCCGAGAAGCTGCCGATGTGCCCCGCCACTTCGCCCAGCACGCTCTGGTAGCCAGCATCGCTGACCGCGCCCTGCAGCTGGCCGACCAGGCTGGCGGCCTCGACGGTCTGGGCAATGCGCTCCTGGCTGACGCCTTCTTCACCCTTGCGGCTTTTTTCCAGGCGTACCCGCGCTTCGTCCATGGCCTGCAGCATCAGCCGCGAAACCTGCGCCACTTGCGCGGCCTGCTCCAGGAACTCGCCGCCCTGCTGCCCTTGCGACTGCTTGAGGGTGTACACGCCATCGTCGGCCAGGCCGGCCTGCAGCACATCGAGGTTGTTGGCCACGCTGGACACCGACCAGCTGGCCATGTCCAGTGCCAGCTCCTTGGCCTGCACCGCCTCGACAAAGGCCTCGAACGCTTGCCCGTAGGCGGTCAGGTCGGCTTCCGTCGCGGCCAGCGCCGGCAGGCCGCGGGCGCGTTCGACCAGGCTCTGCAGGCCGCTGCGCAGGGCCTCGGCCTGCTGTATGTCGGAACGCAGGGCAAACGCCTGCTCGTGCTGGCGCAGGCGCAGCAGGTCGGTATTGAACTGGCCCAGCTGGCGCAAGCTGTCGAAGCGCTGGCTGACACTGTACAGCGCAGCGATGCCAATGGCCGCCACCGCCAGGGTCAGCACCAGCACCAGGGCAAAGCCCAGGCTGAGTTTGCGGGCCATGCCCAGGTTGGCCAGCACACCGTGCTTGCTCGTGCCCATGCCGATTCCCCTTCTGCTGGCGAGGTTATCTGGAAGGCCAAGGGTGGCAACGTTGCCAGCCACTGAACAAGGGCCTGACGTCAGAATAGTGTCAAATAGCTACGACAGTGTCGCTATCAGCTTTGCGGAGGTCGCCCTGCGTGCTGAAGGAAGGCCTGGGCGCGGGCGTCCTGCCCATAGGCGACATTGATGCGCAGCCAGGCGCTGGCAGCGCCCTGGTAATCGAAGGCACTACCTGGCGTGAGCAGCACCGCATGCTGCAGCGCCAGGTGCTCCAGGCAGGCGAAATCGCGGCCCGGCACGCGGGCCCAGACGAACATGCCGCCGTAGGGTTCGCAGAACACCTGCCAGCCCGCCAGTTCCAGCTGGCCAAGCAACCGCGCCATGTGCTGCGCCAGGCGTACGCGCAGACGCTGCATGCTCTTGCGGTAACTGCCATTGGCCAGCATCTGCCCTACTACCTGCTCGGCAAAACGCGAGGTGCCGATACCGCTGACCATCTTCAACTCGGCCAGGCGCGCGACCAATGCCGGGTCGGCGACCAGATAGCCGACCCGCAGCGAGCTGCTGAGGGTTTTCGAGAAGCTGGCCATGTAGATGACCCGCTGCTCACTGTCGAGGGTGGCCAGGCGGGTGGCCGGCCCTTCCTGGAAATCGGCGTAGATATCGTCCTCGATGATGCGCAGGTCATGCTCGCGGGCCAACTCCAGCAGACGGTAGGCGACCTTGGGCGTCAGGCTGGTGCCGGTGGGGTTGTGGTACAAGCTGTTGATGAACAGGCAACGCGGCTTGTGCCTGGCCAGTAGCGCTTCGAGGGTCGCCAGGTCCGGGCCCTCGGCGCCACGTGGCACCGGCAGCATGTGCACCTGGTGCTGGCGCAGCAAGTTGTACAGGTTGTAGTAACCAGGGTTCTCCACCAGTACCGTGTCGCCCGGGCGCAGCAAGGTGCGCACCAGCAGGTCGAGGCCATGGCTGGCACCCTGGGTAGTGAGGATGCGCTCGGGGCCGGCGACAATGCCCTGCTGCGCCAGGCGCTTGTGCAGCTGCTGGCGCAGGCTGGCCAGGCCCAGCGGCGGGCAGTAATCGAACAGGTCCTGCGGGTTGCCGCGGCTGACCTGGCGCACCGCCTGGGCCAGCTCGGTGCTGGCGCGCCAGCTGCTGGGCAGCCAACCGCAGCCCAGCTTGAGCAGTTCGTCATGACCCTCGCGAAATTGCCGCCAGCTACCGTCTGCGGCTTCCCCCCAGGGCTGGGTGTCGTCCGCGGCCAGGCCGGGTTTGCGCTCGGCCACGAAAAAGCCGGTGCCATGCCGCGCCTCCAGCCAGCCGCTGGCAACCAGCCGGTCGTAGGCCTCGATCACGCAGGACGCGCTGACCGCCTGGCTGCGGGCCAGGGCGCGGATCGACGGCAGGCGCGCGCCTGGGCGCAAGCGTTGCCGGTCGATCCAGGTTTGCAGTTGGTCGGTGAGTTGCTGCACCAACGGCGTAGCACTGGTGCGGTCGAGGGTCAGGTGCATGAGGTTGACTGTTTGCCGATTTTGAGCGAACAGTTAAGCATAAATGCGCTGAGGGTGTGTCTGGTGAGCGGAATGGACGCCCATCAGAGTAGGCAGGGCTGGCTCTTTCGCGGGTAGTGCACGGCGCTTGGGTTTGGATGCGAACCCTGTGGGAGCGGTTCACCGGCGAAGAGGACGGCACACACACTACAACACCAGGACCCAACCCATGCCCTTCGCTCCGGCCCGCCTGGCCTTCGCCCTCTGCCTGATCACCCTGGCTGTCAACCTGCCGGCCCCGTTGTATATCGCTTACGCCGACCTTTCCGGCCAGGGCGCCGGTGCCACGGCAGTAGCATTCGCCAGCTATGTGCTCGGCGTTTTGCCCGTGTTGCTGGCCCTGGGTGGCCTGGCCGACCGGGTCGGGCGCCGGCCGCTGATCCTGACCGCCCTGGCCCTGTCGATGCTAGCCACGGGGCTGCTACTGCTGGCCCCCAGCCTGCACACGCTGGGCCTGGCGCGGGCGTGCCTGGGCCTCGGCACCGCCCTGGCCACCGCCACGGCGACCGCCTACATGGGCGAACTGATGGGCAGCGAGCATGGCCCTCGCGCCGCCAACTGGGTGACCGCCAGCACCTCGCTGGGTTTTGGCCTGGGTGCAGCGCTGACCAGCCTGTTCCTGCTGCGTGGCCCCAGCCTGACCCCGGGCAGCTTCTACTGGCAACTGCTGCTGGCGGCAGTGGCCATGGCGCTGGTATGGCGCCTGCCGGACCCACGCCCGGCACAGCGCACCCGCATGCTGCGCCTGCCTTGCTACCCGCGTGGCAGCGTCGGCTATGGCCTGGCCATCCTGCTGGCATGGGCCTGCTCGGGGCTGGTCATCGCCTTGTTGCCGGGCATCCTGCGCCAACATGGGCTAAGCGTCTGGTCGGGCTTCTCGACCTTTTGCGTGATCAGTTGCGGGCTGGTGTTCCAGCCGATGGCGCGGCGCCTGGACAGCCGTACGGCCACGCTGCTGGGGCTGTTGATATTGCCGTGCAGCTATGCCGTGCTGGCCTGGGGAGCAGACAGCGGCAGGCTCGGGGCGGTGTTGCTGGGGGCGGTAGCAGCCAGCAGTGCGTGCTACGGGTTTATCTACCTGGGCGGGTTGGCGGCGGTGAACCAGCTGGCCGGCAGCGAGAAAACCCGGGCCAGTGCCGGGTTCTTTCTGCTGGCCTACCTGGGGTTCAGCTTGCCGGTGATCTTCACTGGCTTGCTGAGTGACCGGCTGGGGTCGGGGTTGGCCTTGCTGGTGTTTGGCGGGGTACTGACAGTGGCATGTGTGGCGCTTGGGCTGGCGTTGCTGTCCGGTTCGGTGAAAACCGCACAGGCGGCACGCTCGGTGTAGGCGCGGCCTTGTGTCGCGAAAGGCGGCGCAGCGCCGCCCCTGCCTCGCTGCATGAATTGCCGGGGCTGCTGCGCAGCCCATCGCGACACAAGGCCGCTCCTACACCCAGGTTCAGGGATATGGCTGCGCTCAGTGATTGCCCTGCGAGAGCGGTTCAGATCGCCGTCGCCCCACCATCCACCGTCAGGCAGTGCCCGGTGGTAAACGCTGCGCCGTCGCTGCACAAGTACAGTACCGCGCTGGCAATTTCCTCGACCTTGCCAATACGCCCTACCGGGTGCATGGCAGCGGCGAACTCGGCCTTGCGCGGGTCGGCCTGGTAGGCGCGGCGGAACATCTCCGTGTCGATCACCGCCGGGCACACCGCGTTCACGCGGATGCCCTTCTTGGCGTACTCGATGGCCGCCGATTTGGTCAGGCCGATCACGGCGTGCTTGGAGGCACTGTAGATGCTCATTTTCGGCGCCGCGCCCAGCCCTGCGACCGAAGCGGTATTGACGATCACCCCAGCGCCCTGGGCCAGCAGCAGCGGCAACTGGTACTTCATGCACAACCACACGCCTTTGACATTGACGCCCATGATGGCATCGAACTCTGCTTCGCTGCCCTCGGCCAGGCGGCCCTGCTCTATCTCGATACCGGCGTTGTTGAAGGCGTAATCCAGCCGGCCATAGGCGCCAAGCAGGCGCTCGTGCAACTGGCGCACCTCGGCGTCACGGGTAACGTCGCAGGCGATGAACAGCGCCTCGCCACCTGCCGCGCGGATCAACGCCACGGTGGCCTCGCCGCCGACCGCGTCGAGGTCGGCCACCACCACCTTCAGGCCTTGCTGGGCGAACGCCAGGGCGGTTGCCCGGCCGATGCCGGCGGCAGCGCCGGTAACCAGGGCGACCTGGCCGGAAAAGGTCATGCTCATCGCGTGCTCCTGAGAGTACTGGGTGGGGTGCAAAGCATAGTCAGCCACCGTCTGGCCGGGCAGCATCATCACCCCTCCGGTTGGGCTACCATGCTTGTCAGTGATGTTACGGACCTGCCTCCATCAACAAGGTAGATTTAACGCCCGATTCCTCCACTGCCCACAAGGACCTGCCATGACCCAGACCAACCGCCGCTTCCTGCTCGCCAAACGCCCGGTCGGCGCCGTGCGCCGTGACGACTTCAGCTTCGACAGCGTTGCCGTCGAACAACCCGGCGAAGGCCAGGTACTGGTGCGCAACCTGTACCTGTCGCTGGACCCAGCCATGCGCGGCTGGATGAACGAAGGCAAGTCCTACATCCCACCCGTGGGCCTTGGCCAGGTGATGCGCGCATTGGGCGTTGGCGAGGTGGTCGCGTCCAACCACCCCGGCTTCAAGCCGGGCGACCATGTCAGCGGCGCCCTGGGCGTGCAGGACTACTTCACCGGCGATGCCCAGGGCCTGCACAAGATCGACCCCAGCCTGGCCCCCCTGCCCCGCTACCTGTCGGCACTGGGCATGACTGGCATGACCGCCTACTTCGCCCTGCTGGAAGTCGGCCAGCCCAAGGCCGGCGACACGGTGGTGATTTCCGGTGCGGCGGGTGCGGTGGGCAGCATTGTCGGGCAGATTGCCAAGATCAAAGGCTGCCGCGTGGTCGGCATTGCCGGCGGTGCCGAGAAGTGCCAGTACCTGAAGGACGAACTGGGCTTTGACGGGGTGATCGACTACAAGGCCGAGGACGTGCTGGCTGGGCTGAAGCGCGAATGCCCGAAAGGCGTCGATGTGTATTTCGACAACGTTGGTGGCGACATCCTCGATGCCGTGCTGACCCGCATCAACTTCAAGGCCCGCATCGTGATTTGCGGCGCAATCAGCCAGTACAACAACAAGGAAGCGGTGAAAGGCCCGGCCAACTACCTGTCGCTGCTGGTGAACCGTGCGCGCATGGAAGGCTTTGTGGTGATGGACCATGCCAAGGACTATGGCAAGGCCGCGCAGGAAATCGCCGGGTGGCTGGCCAGTGGGCAGGTGAAGAGCAAGGAGGATGTGGTGGACGGGCTGGAGACCTTCCCCGAGACGCTGCTGAAGCTGTTCAGTGGGGAGAACTTTGGCAAGTTGGTGCTGAAGGTTTGATTGCGGGGTTGGGCTTGCAGCTGTAGGCCTTGGGAGGATCAGCGCTGGGTAGATCGAGCGCCGCGTGGGCGGCGCTCGATTTCGCCGGCACTAGGGCGCTCAAGGCGAGCACCTCAGGCAGGCATCTTATTACCCACGAATCTCCGCCACCACCGCGGCCAGCGCCTGCGCCGGGTCGGCGACCTGGCTGATCGGGCGGCCGATCACCAGGTAATCCGAACCGGCATCCAGGGCCTGGCGCGGGGTGAGAATACGGCGCTGGTCATCCTGCGCGCTGCCCGCCGGGCGAATGCCCGGGGTGACCAGTTGCAGCGCCGGGTGCGCCGCCTTCAGCGCCGGGGCCTCCAGCGCCGAGCACACCAAGCCGTCCATGCCGGCCTTCTCGGCCAGCGCGGCCAGGCGCAGCACCTGCTCCTGCGGGTCGATATCCAGGCCGATACCGGCCAGGTCTTCACGCTCCATGCTGGTCAGCACGGTCACGCCAATCAGCAACGGCTGCGGGCCGCTGCGCTTGGCCAGTTCCTCACGGCAGGCCGCCATCATGCGCAGGCCACCGGAGCAGTGCACGTTGACCATCCACACGCCCATCTCGGCCGCCGCCTTCACCGCCATGGCAGTGGTATTGGGGATGTCGTGGAACTTGAGGTCCAGGAACACTTCGAAGCCCTTGTCGCACAGGGTTTCGACAATGCCCGAAGCACTGCTGGTGAACAGTTCCTTGCCAACCTTCACCCGGCACAGCGCAGGGTCAAGCTGGTCAGCCAGCTTCAGGGCGGCCTCACGGGTAGGGAAATCCAGGGCGACGATCAGGGGCGTCTGGCAGGCGGACATGGCAGGGTCTCTTGGCAAGTCGAAAACGGCGCGCATTGTAAACGATGTGACGCAGGCTTTGGGGCCCGCAAGTCACGGAATTGGCCCGGCACGGCCTGGCTCCTATAATTGAACCAACGGAACGGGTAATTGCTCAAAATTCGTACAAGCGCTGCCCATCATCGGTAAAAGGAGAACGACCATGCCCTGGTATGCCTGGCTGATACTCATCATAGCCCTTGGCTCGATCGTCGGCGGGCTTATGCTGCTGCGCGACACGGCGAAGAAACTGCCGCTGACCGAAGAGCAGCTGCGCAAGGTGCATGAGCGCAACGCCGAAGCGGATGCCAAGGATGCGCAAGACCGCTAGAAGGCCAACGCCAAGAAGCGGTCTTGTGTCGCGACGGGCTGCATGGCAGCCCCAGGTTCCAGCCAGCAACCTCAAGCCGACAGGCTCATCCTCCTGCCAGCTTACTCCACCATCAGCTTGTCCCGGTTACGCTCCAGCAATGCGTTGCCGATGCCTTTGATCTCAAGCAATTCATCCACCGAAGCAAATGGTCCATTGGCCTCCCGGTAGGCCACGATGGCCTCGGCCTTGGCCTTGCCAATACCGTTCAGCTCCTTCTGCAACGTGACTGCATCAGCGGTGTTCAGGTTTAGCCGCTGCGGTTGCTGGCTCACCATCGGCACCGGCTCGGGCGCTGGTGTGGCGCTGGCCGGAGCGGCACTGAGGGAAAAGGACAGGCTGGCGAACAGAGGGAGCAAAAGGTACGACAGAACGTTGTTACGCATGGTGGGTACTCCTTGGGTTGGTCATTTTCCAACAGCCGTTTTCCTTCGGCTGTGCAATCAACCCTAGCGTTTCCCTCACGGTGCAAACAGGGTCGTAACCTGGTTAATCGTTACCGGATCCAACATTGCAACACGCAACTTCTTCGACCCAAAAGTAATGGCATTAAGCCATTTTTCAGGTTAACTTCATGAAATATTGACGCTGGTAAATCGTCACTAGGTGAATTCCCATTTAATCTAGGTTTCATTCAGACAAAAAGCAGTTGTTTTTCCCACACACCTTGCTGCTCTAGGCCTACATCCGTTCGTCGCCTGGCTTGGGCAAATAAAAAGTTTTGGCATGATGCCTGAATGGCATCAATCAATCGTTTTTCATGATTCATAAACCATAAATAGGATCCAATAAATAGATATATAAACGCAAAACCGAGCCTTCAGCGGAAAAAAGCGTGCCAAACGGGGTGCCCTCTTGATGACGAAATGATAAATTTACAGTCACTGGACAACCGCTATGCTTGAAGGATCCGAGCCAACATGAATTATTCTTCATCTCCCCCCTGGCTCCTCGTCCGCTATTGCGTGCGTGGCGCCACCCAGGCCCCCCCCTCCGGCCGATTTGCCTAACACCCGCGATCCACAGCCGTAGCACTTGATCCACCGCCTTCATTCAATACACAGAAGACCGTCGCCGTGTCCCTCAAGACCCTAACCGTATTTGGCACCCGCCCAGAGGCCATAAAAATGGCCCCCCTGGCCCTCAACCTCGCCCAGGATGACCGTTTCGAGTCACGCGTCTGCGTCACTGGCCAGCACCGCCAGATGCTCGACCAGGTACTGGAGCTGTTCGAGATCACGCCCGACTACGACTTGAACATCATGAAGCCAGGCCAGGACCTGACCGATGTGACCACTGCCATCCTGCAGGGTCTCAAGCCCGTACTGGCCGAGTTCAAGCCCGACGTGGTGCTGGTGCACGGCGACACCGCAACAACCCTGGCCACCAGCCTGGCTGCCTACTACCAGCAGATTCCCATCGCTCATGTGGAGGCGGGCCTGCGCACAGGCAACCTGTATTCGCCCTGGCCGGAAGAAGGCAACCGCCGCCTGACCGGTGCCCTGGCTGCCCTGCACTTCGCGCCGACCTCCACGTCGCAAGAGAACCTGCTGAAGGAAGGCACCGACGCCACAACCATCTACACCACCGGCAACACCGTGATCGACGCGCTGCTGGAAGTGGTGCGCAAACTGGAAAGCCCCCAGCTTAAAAGCCAGTTCGAATCCCGGTTCAGCTTCCTGAACCCGCAACGCCGCATGGTGCTGGTCACTGGCCACCGCCGCGAAAACTTCGGCGGCGGCTTCGAGCGCATCTGCCAGGCCCTGGTGCAAACCGCACGACAGTTCCCTGACGTGGACATCGTTTACCCGGTGCACCTCAACCCCAACGTGCGCGAACCAGTCAACCGGCTGCTGGCCGACGTCAGCAACATTCATCTGATCGAACCGCTGGACTACCTGCCGTTCGTGTATCTGATGACCCGTTCATACCTGATCCTGACCGACTCCGGCGGCATCCAGGAAGAAGCCCCTGCCTTGGGCAAGCCAGTACTGGTGATGCGTGACACCACCGAGCGCCCCGAAGCCGTGGCCGCCGGGACCGTCAAGCTGGTAGGCACCGACGTCGAATCGATCACCGAGCACCTGGCGAAACTGCTTACCGACGATGCGACCTATCGCGAGATGAGTTTTGCCCATAACCCCTACGGCGATGGAAAAGCGTGCGCGCGAATCCTCGACGCACTCTCCGCATTCTCCAACTCCAAGGACGCAGCATGAGCTTCAGCAAGATTTCTGTCGTAGGCCTGGGCTATATAGGCCTGCCAACAGCTGCCGTTTTTGCCGCTCGCAAGAAGCGGGTGATTGGTATCGATGTGAACCAGCATGCGGTCGACACTATCAACCGTGGCGAAATCCACATCGTCGAGCCTGAGTTGGACATGGTGGTACACGCTGCGGTGACCGAAGGTTTCCTGCGCGCCTCTACCGTCCCGGAGGCAGCCGACGCCTTCCTGATTGCCGTGCCGACCCCGTTCATGGATGACCACCAGCCGGACCTGAGCTACATCGAGTCCGCCAGCAAGGCCATCGCGCCGGTGCTGAAGAAAGGTGACCTGGTCATTCTGGAGTCCACCTCGCCGGTCGGCGCCACCGAGCAGATGGCCTTCTGGCTGGCCCAGGCCCGTCCGGACCTGAGCTTCCCGCAAACCCACGGCGAAGCCTCCGATATCCGCATTGCCCACTGCCCTGAGCGCGTACTCCCAGGCCATGTGCTGCGCGAGCTGGTGGAAAACGACCGGATCATCGGTGGCATGACCGCCAAGTGCTCCGAAGCGGCCGTGCGCCTGTATCGCACCTTCGTAGAAGGTGAATGCATCGTCACCAACGCCCGCACCGCAGAAATGTGCAAGCTGACCGAAAACAGCTTCCGTGACGTGAACATTGCCTTCGCCAACGAACTGTCGATCATCTGCGACAAGCTGGACATCGATGTGTGGGAGCTGATTCGCCTGGCCAACCACCATCCGCGCGTCAACATCCTGCAGCCTGGCCCGGGCGTGGGCGGCCACTGCATCGCCGTCGACCCATGGTTCATCGTCAGCCAGACCCCGGAGCAGGCACGCTTGATCCGCACCGCCCGCGTGGTCAACGACAGCAAGCCTGAGTGGGTGATCGACAAGGTCAAGATGGCCCTGGCCAACTTCCTGATCAAGAACCCGGGCAAGTCGGCCCAGCAGGTGAAAATCGCCTGCTACGGCCTGGCGTTCAAAGCCGACATCGACGACCTGCGCGAAAGCCCGGCGCTGAGCATCGCCGAGCGCCTGGGTAATGAGCTTGAAGCCACCCTGCAACTGGTCGAGCCGAACATCGAAGCCCTGCCGCAGCGCCTGGCGCGCCATGAGCACGTGGACTTCGACCACGCGCAGGACAGCGCCGACATTCACGTACTGCTGGTGAAGCACCGCGAATTCCGCGGCACCTTCAGCGTGCGCGACGCAGCATTCGTGATCGACGCCGCTGGCGTTACCCAGGCTTGATGGATCAAACCGCATGAACAACCCCACGCTTGAGACCCTTACCGTGAACACTGAGCTGCCTTCACCTCTGGCCGATATTCATGACCGCGTGATGGAAGCCTATTACGGCAAGCTGGGGGATCAGTTCATGCGCGAAACACAGTCCCGCATCCACTGGATCTGCGCCCAGGTCAAAGGGCGCCGGATCCTCGATGTCGGCTGCTCGCAGGGCATCGTGCCCCTGTTGCTGGCACGGGAAGGCTGCCAGGTCATCGGTGTGGACACCAGCCCGCAGGCCATCGAAGAGGCCAAAGGCTACCTGTCTGCCGAACCGGCCCACATCCAGCAGAACGTCACGTATATCAATTCAGACTTCCTCGCGCTGGATGCACTCGAGGTAGAACCTGACACCGTTGTCATCAGCGAAGTGCTGGAACATCTGGTACGTCCCGAATTGTTCATCGAAAAAGCCTATGACCTGCTCAAGCAGGGGGGCCGGCTGGTGATCACCGTGCCGTTCGGGGTCAATGACTTCATTGACCACAAGCACACGTTCTACCTGGTGGAACCGTTCCGGCTGCTGTCGGAGCACCTGCAAATTGTCGAAGTGAAGATGCTCGGCAAATGGCTAGGCATCGTTGCTGTGAAGAGCGACACGCACAAGCCAGGCATCATTGACTCGATGACCATGGATCGCGTCCGTGAACTGGAAAGGGCGTTTGAATCGATCGAACGCACCTTGCGCGAGAATCTCGCCACAATGAGCAAGCGCCTGGAAGAGGCAAACAAGAAGTACCGCCTTGCTACTGAGCAAATCACCTTGCTCAGACCAGAAGCGCAAAAAGCTGAAGCGCTGTCGAAACAGTTGCAAATGCGCGATGCGGAAATCGCAGCACTGCAGAAATCCAGCCAGGAAATCCTTGAAGCCAAGGCACAACATGCCCAGGAGATTGAGGAGACTACGCAACGGTTGCTGGAAGCTAACAAGAAATACCGGGTGGCTACTGAGCAGTATGGCCAGTTGGAACAGCAACTAAAGGCGGTCGAGGAAGCTCGCGTACAAAGCCTGGCCGAGGCAAAGCAGCAGTTTGATGAACTGCAGGCCCGGCACGCAAGCACGCTGGAGCAATTGGCTGAGGTCACTGACGGGCTGCAAAGCTCCTCCGAAAACCAGGAAATCATTGATAGCCATATTGCCACCATCACCGAGCTTCGTGCTTATCAGGCCGCATTGAAAGCCGACCACGAAAGCCAGCAGCAACAAGCTGCTGAACGGCTGCGCGATGCTCAACAGAAGAACGCAGAGCACATTGAAGCGATCACCGCCCTTCGCGCCAAACAAGCAGCCCTGCAAGCCCAGATTGATGAATCGACCTGCCTGCAAGCTAAAAGCAATCAGGATATTGCTGAGAAAAACAACACAATCGCCACGCTGCGCATGCGCCAAGCGGAACTGGAAGCCGAACTTGAGAGCGAGTTGGAGTATATGAATGAATTGCAGGCCCAAACCCAACGGGCCGACGCTGCTCAGGCAGAGACCATTGCCTTGTTGAAAGCACGTCAAGCTGAACTGGAGAGCCAGTTACAAGCGATGAGCGAAACACAGGCACGCAGCCAGCGAGAGCATACCGCTCAAGCCAACACCATCAATACACTGGTGGAGGTACGCAATGGCCTGGAGGAGCAGCTGCATGCCCTGCTGCAGACCAGCACCCAAGCACAAGAAGCCCAGGCAGAACAGGCAGAAACCATTGCCTCGTTGAATCAGGCAAAGAACGAGTTGGTCGAACAGCTGGCGCTCGAAGTTGCCAGCCGCCAAGCGGCGGAAGCGAGCTTGGCGGCCACGAATGAGCAGTGGCAAGGCCTGCGGATGCAGTTAGAAAACGAGCTGAACTCGTCGAAAGCAGGCCTGGGCGCTGCAAACATGAAGTACCGTACTGTCAGCAGCGAACAGATTCCGCAACTGAAGGCCAACCTCAACCAGTTGCTGGAGCGCAGCGCGGCGCAACAGCGTAGGATCGATGAGCTCAACGCAAATCTGGAGCGTGCAAACACGCAACGCCATCTAGCTGAACAGCGTTTGGTCAAGACACGCGCCAGCATGACTTACCAGCTCGGCTATCAGATCAAGAACAGCGCCACTTCTTTGGGCGGGCTGGTAAGACTGCCAGTTCGCTTGTTACGCCTCTATCGCAAAGCCAACCAACAACGCCAGCAGAGTGAACAGAAGCGTATCGCCAACGAACCGATGAAGGCGCTGCTGCCCCCTGCACCGGTTGTTCAGGATGAGAGTTATCTTAAATTGCCTGCGGCTCTGGCGACCAGCGCGCATAGCCGCTCTACCCTCCTACGCCAGGCCGACCAACCCGTAAGCCGCTTGAAGATGGCTTGCGTAATGGACGAATTCACCTTCGGCTCCTATCGCTACGAATGTGAGCTGCTGCAGCTGACTCCGAACAACTGGAAGGCCGAGCTGGAAGGTTTCGGTCCAGAACTGTTGTTCATTGAATCGGCCTGGCGTGGCAAGGATGAGTTATGGGGCAGCAAGGTTGGCCACAACAGCCAAGAACTGCAAGACATTCTGCACTGGTGCCGCCAGAACAAAGTGCCCACCGTGTTCTGGAACAAGGAAGATCCTGTTCATTTCGAGACCTTCCTGACTACAGCCAAGCAGTTCGACCACGTGTTCACGACCGATATCGACTGTATTCATCGCTATAAAGGTGCGCTTGGGCACGACCGTGTCTACTTGCTGCCGTTTGCCTGCCAACCAGCCCTGCATAACCCGATCGAACTGTACGAGCGAAAGGATGCCTTCTGTTTCGCAGGTGCCTACTATGCTCGTTATCCGGAGCGCACCCGTGACTTGGGCAATTTTGTTTGCGAACTGCCGAAGTTCCGCTCACTGGAAATTTTCGATCGCAATTTCGGCAAGAACGACATCAATTACCAGTTCCCGGAAGAGTATCAGCCGTACATTGTCGGCACTCTGCCTTTCGAAAAGATCGACACGGCATACAAAGGCTACCGCTACGCGATCAACCTGAACTCGATCAAGCAGTCGCAATCGATGTTCGCGCGTCGAGTGTTCGAACTGTTGGGATGCAACACCATCACCGTCAGCAACTTCTCACGCGGTGTGCGCCTGTTGTTCGGCGACTTGGTTGTCACCACCGACAATGGTGAAGAAATGCTGCGCCGCCTGCAATTGCTGGCGCAAGACCCACTTAACAGTGACAAACTGAAGCTCGCCGCCCTGCGTAAAGTCATGCAAGAGCATACTTACACCCAGCGTCTGGATTACGTGCTCAGCAAGGTGACAGGCACTGTCAAGGCCCAACACCTGCCAGAAATTGTGGTCGTTTGCGAAGCACAGGATCGTCAGCAGTTCGACATGCTGCGCGCCCACCTGAACCGTCAAACCTACAGTCACGTCCGCATGGTCATCATCAGCGATGCCTATGAGAGCAGCATCGTCAGTGATGACCCCCGTATTCTTGTGCTCAGACCGACCCAGCTGAAAAAAACCAGCCTTGGCGAGCTGGTTGGCAACACCCCGTGGCTTGCTGCGTTTGTAGCAAGCGATTACTACGGCCCTAACTACCTGCTGGACTTGGCGCTGGCAACACGCTACAGCAGTGCACAGGTAGTGGGTAAAGCCGCTCATTTCACCTGCAAGGAGCAGGATGCCGAGTTGCTGTCGAATGAACTGGCATACCGCCCGGTGCAATCGCTGAGCGCAAGGCGTTCGTTGGTGGCGACTGAAATCGTTGCCGGCAAGCCACTGCTTAACTGGCTGAAGAGCCTGGCATCACTGGAGTACACGCACGAGCAAGGTTTGGCTATTGACCCATTCAACTACTGCGAGAATGGTGCGGAACGGTACGACAACATCGCCGCCAAGGTTGACGACCTGAAACTGAATCTCGGCATGAGCATCGACCAACTGCAAGCTCGAGCCCAAGCCATTGCACCTCTGAAAGTCAGCCATGACTCGCCGGAAATCACTGGCCGAGGCTTGGCTGATATCTTCGGAGTCAAGCACAACAAATTCCTGGAACTGAGCGTCGATGTGGATAACTGGCGCGTGAATTCCAGGCTGGCAGATGGCAAACATGAGTACGTGTATGCGCTGAACGAAATCAGCCTGGACCAGCTGAATATCCAGGACAGAAAGCTGAAGTTGTACCTGGACTGCACGCCGGGCCTGAACCTGCAACTAGTGGTGCTGTTCCTCGATGCGGAGAAGCAGCGGATCAGCCACGTGATGCAGCATGCCAACCGTAACCAGACTTCCGAGGTTCCGCCGGAAACCGCCTTCGTGCGCTTCGGTCTACGTGCCTATGCCTCCGGTAACACCGAAATCAAGGCTCTGGTGCTTGGCCACCGCAACCTGCAACCTTCGGAGATGCTGGGCCGTTCGCAACATCTGGTTGTCACCAATCATTACCCGGCCTACGAAGACCTTTATCGCAATGGCTTTGTGCACAGCCGAGTGATGGCGTACCGGCAGCAAAACCTCAACGTTGACATCTTCCGGCTGCGCAAGAACGAGGCGGTCAGCTATCACGAGTTCCAAAACGTGGACGTGGTAACCGGATGCCAGACTACGCTCGCCAAGATGCTCGAAAGCGGCCAATACAAAAGCGTGCTGGTGCACTTCCTTGATCCCGATATGTGGGAAGTGCTCAAGCGCTTCATTCACTTGGTCAAAGTAGTGGTGTGGGTACACGGCGCAGAAGTGCAACCCTGGTGGCGTCGCGAGTACAACTACTCGGATGAACATCAGTTGGCACTGGCAAAAGTCGAGAGTGAAAAACGCATGGCGTTCTGGCGCGACACGTTGAGCAACATGCCAGCCAACCTGAAACTGGTTTTCGTGTCTCGCTACTTTGCTGAAGAGGTCATGGAGGATGTGGGCTTCCGTATTCCTGAAGATCGCTACGAGATCATTCACAATCCGATTGATACGGAAACCTTCACGTACCAGGCAAAGCCGGAAGCACAGCGCATGAAAGTGTTGTCTATTCGCCCCTATGCATCGGCCAAGTACGCAAACGACCTTAGCGTCAAAGCCATCGAGTTGTTAGCAGAGAAACCGTACTTCAAGGATCTTGAGTTCCGCATGATCGGTGATGGCGCATTATTTGAGGAGACCCTCGCGCCGCTGCGTAAATTCAATAACGTCAAGATTGAGCGCGGCTTCCTCAAGCATCAGGAAATAGCAGCGCTACACAAAGATTACGGCCTGTTCCTTTGCCCGACACGCATGGATGCCCAAGGCGTGTCTCGTGATGAAGCGATGGCCTCCGGCCTGGTCGCCGTCACAAACGCTGTTACAGCGATCCCTGAATTCGTCAATGATGAATGTGGGATTCTTGCACCCGGTGAAGACGCCACCGCGATGGCAGAAGGTATCGCGCGAGTCATCGAATCACCGGAATTATTCTGCCGGATGTCCGCTGCGGCGCGTGTGCGTGTCGAAAAACAGACCGCGAAGTATTCAATCATCAACCGTGAAATCGAGCTGATTCGATAAGCATGATCCTGTTGCCAAGCCAACTGCTGGCATCTATGACCGCGCGGCAGGAGACCTGCCGCCGCAGCGGACTCTACGATCATCTATCAGCGAACTGACTGAGCGCCTTGTAGCGCCACTGAGGGCTGTGCTCTCTTCACTATTCAGAAAACACTACAAAGACATGCTTAAGAAAATCCGTGATCACTTCTTCAAGGACGAGGAAATCGAGGTAGGACCCGTGCCGGTGACGAATAAGCCGCCATTAGATTTCCTTTCCGACCGGGACATTCTGGATTACAGATCGTTCTGCAATCACGGGAGTGAAATCGACGAACCCTTCAACCTTCCGGGCTTCAGCGGTAACGCGCGTGCTGCGATGCCGAATGGCAATCCTGTATTTACCTTTGACGCGAACGCGAACATTTTTCAGATTCGCTTCAAAATGCCGCGACGCTTTCACGGGAACGGCCTGCACCTGAGGTTCCGCATCTCCGATTGGGCACAGCTGAATTACATCGGAGTGGGCTACACCTTCGAAGGCAGCTACCGCCATGTGAAAATCGTCAATGCTGCTCGAGGCGAGTGGATTGATTTCACCATCGGCCACAACGACCTGGCATTTGGTATTCAAAATGACTGGGAGGTGCCACCTGCCTGCGATATTGAAGAAATAAAACTCTATTTCAAAGGGCAGCCGTTAGAAGCAGGCTCGACGCTGGAAATCGAACGCCTTACCTGCTGGCGTGAAAATGACAAGCCGGCTGCCTGGCTGACAGAAGGTTTTGCAAGAGCGCCTCTTCCTGAAGCCCTCCGCGACTCGCTGTATGCCTATATGGAGAAATGCTTCAAAGACGTACCGACTCAAGCGACTGGTTACCTTGAGAAGAGCATCTGCCCACTCTACGGAAACATAGGCCTGGATTGGAACTGGCAATCGACCCTGCCAGACGAACTTGATTCTGTCGGCACTTACCGTTTTTCATGGCATTCGCTACATCCGGCAATCATTCTAATGTTGCATGCCCGGCAACAGAACAGCGTAGCGCCTCTGTTTGCGGCTCGGGAGTTCATCGGTAACTGGCTGGAACAAAGCTATTTCAATGCCGATGAGGACAGGAAGTTTGCCTGGTATGACCACGGCACCGCCGAGCGACTGCTGGCATTCCTGATGGTCTGGGATATCGGTGCGCTGCACCAGTTCGACACCCGCTTCATGCTGCGCCTGCGCGTGGCCATCTTCAAGCATGCCCAGTTACTGGCTTCGGAGATGTTCTACGCCTCACACCAGGCATCCCGCTACCACAACCATGCCTGGTTTCAGGACATGGCGCTGCTTGCAACCAGTCTGGCAATGC
Source organism: Pseudomonas sp. LAM2023 (assembly GCF_016620375.1). NCBI lineage: Bacteria > Pseudomonadati > Pseudomonadota > Gammaproteobacteria > Pseudomonadales > Pseudomonadaceae > Pseudomonas > Pseudomonas sp. LAM2023. Next base: position 388,152 of record NZ_JAENHV010000026.1, read on the forward strand.
CTGACTTTCCATGCTCTGAACGCTGGCAATCGCTTGCCTTGTCACGCCTGACCGACCAGCTTGACACGTTGATCGTTCGCGATAATGGCTACGCGGTGTTCGTGGAAAACTCCATCGGCTATCACCAAGGTGTACAACGGTTGATTGCCTTCGCCGGTGAACTGGCGCAGCAGAGCTCACATAGCACGACCATTCCAACGGTCGCAGAGGAGTTGCTCAAGTTCTCCGACTTCTTGCGCTACCCGGATAATCGCTCCCCAGCGCAGGGCGATACGTTCCGCCGAGCTAACCCAGACCGGGAAACGGTACGTCATAGCGGTAATTACCGAACACCTTCCGCGACGATCCTGCCAACGGCAGGGTACGCAATTATCAAGGGCAACCATGCACAGACCGCTTACATGCTGAGCATGTTTGCAACTTCGCTGTGCAAGACACACAAACATCAAGACAACCTGTCTTTCACGTTGTTCATGGATGGTATTGAGTGGCTCATCGACCCAAGCTTCTACTCACATGAGTATCTCAAGCCAATACAAACCTTCCTGCGGGGCCCCTACTCGCACAACAACCCGGTTATCGGCGATGTGTCATACAGTATTGAACCGGGACACGCACAGCTCGCTGGTGAAGTCATTGACAACGACTTCGCCTTGCATGGCTCGCATGACGCCTTTGCCGACACCATCGTAAAACGTAGCATCACAGGGCATCTGGACCGTCTGCAACTCGATATCTGCGACGAGATTCATGCAGCGCTGAAAGACAAGCCCATGTTTAGCCTGTTTCACTGTGGTGACGGCACAAAGGTGACAAAGACTCAAGAAGGCGTGGAGATTCGTCATCCGGCCTCAGACTACCGAATTACCATCGCTTCAAATTGCCCCTGCACGATCGTCACAGGCTGGAACGACGATCAATTGGTGAAAGGCATAAGCGGCGTTGGATTTATGCAACAAATTGATACATCTATGGTTGCCTTTGAAATGAAGAGCGCCGAGAAAGCGCGATTCACCATTACAGCCCACCAAAACTAAAGCTTCGGTATAAACATGAAGAAGATTGCTCTGTATTCGCTGCTGGCCCTTTTCCTGACTGCTTGCGATGCACCTAACATGACCGACATCCAGCTTAAGGAAGGTCACAAGATTTCCTTGAACAATGTCAAAAGCACCAAAAGCTATATGGCAACCAAGGATGAAAAAGATCGCCAATTCCACTATTTTGAAACCACTGCCGACCTGAAGACCGTTTATCAGGACTTCAGCCAAGCATTGGAGAAGAATGGCTACAAATCAACCATCAAAGCCCAAAACGATTCGAGCATCCAGGTCTACTTCAGAAAGCCAAACGCCGCCATGATTGTTGCAAACTTCAAGCAATCCAATCCGAATCAGGCAGCTACCCAAGCGGTGCTTTCCTGGGCAGTAAACTGACGTAATACCCCGGTATGTTCAGGTGCAGATGAAACAAGGCCAGTTATCATGAGCGAAGCAAAAAGCGCAATCCCCAACTCAGGCCGCTGGATCTACTCCGTTGCTTCCAAAATAACTCGCAACATTCCGGGGCTGACGCTAACGATCATTACCTGCACCTTAGCGGCGCAGATGAGCTTATTGGCAGCCTCTTACCTGCCTCTTAAAGCGATCATTCTTATCGGCTCCCCCTCCATTCCTTCGTACTTCCCTGATTATCTCAAGGAATTTGAACAGAAGGATTTATTCATCCTACTCAGTGTGGCCGCTATTGCGTTCTACATGCTCTACCTCGCCTCTGAATCGATAACCAAAAAGCTAACGACGCTTGGCAGCGAAAAACTTGTAAGCAATAGCAGAAAACTAATCGTGTTTGATGGACAGGATGATGTAGCCCGCAAGGCCTACCTACGGCTCACACGCAGCCTGGCGGCTGTAATATTTCTTGCACTAACCATCGCCGCACTTGGGTTTATCTATTTAGAACTTACCATTGCCGTCATCTCGTTCTGGCTATGCATGGGGATTGCCGCCAAAACGATAACCGCGCTGAAAAAGGATCATTCAGCACCCACAACTGAAGGCACCTACGAACTCGTCAATTCAATGGGCTCCTTTGGCTTTTTGGCTGCATTTTCATATCTTGCCTATGATCTGCTGTCCGATACTCCTCCAAGCTTGCTTCCAGCCATTATCGGAGTATTGCTAACCCGCCAAATCATGCAACGCACCACTTTGCTTATTCAGGACGTGATGGTATTAAAAGAGCAGAGACTTCAGATCTCGGCGTTGTTTTTTAACAGCCATAAGCTGACAAGCGAATCCCAGTCTAAAGCAACAAAATTTTGGAATATCTTCACACGAAGCCAAATCGATTACTGGGTACCAGCGCTACTTAACGAGGCCACACAAAAAACATATACAGCGCACCATATCAACTGGCATCAAAGTGGTGTGCACGATATTTTTGCTCTCGAGGTAAAAGCGACATGCAATCTCGGAACAGCAGAAACATATCTTATCAAGATCTTCAACACCAATCGGAGTACTTTGGCTATCAACGAAGCCACTTTACTTTCCGAGCCCAACGTCCGGAATCTATGTACCATTCCTTTCGTTCATGCGACTGTACTTGATGGGTTTCATTGCCACATTTTCAGACCGGAGCACCTCAATAAAATACCGCCGGTTGAATTTTCCATACATCACCTTGAATTGACCAAACTGCTTATGAGAAGTACGCCTTCTCCATCATTGGTGCAAAAATATACTCGCTCCAGACCCCTGCTGTGGGACCGCCTAAGCGACCCGGCACTGGCTAATCTTGGCGAGGCACTTAACATCAGTGCGCATCACGATGCATTCAAGGAATTTATGCGACATATAGATCGCATTCGCTATCTGCTTCGCACCCTTCCTCTTCATGTTTGTAACGTTCAAGTAGGCAAGGACCAAATCTTCATTTCCACTACCGGCACCTTGACCGTTAGCCATTGGGGCAATTGGAGCCTTGAGCCTGTTGGCGCAAGCCTGCAGATATCCAGAAAATTAGAACTATTGCTACCCGAACTGCTACTTGAGCTAAAAGAGCAACGTGCAGACATGCAGTTAGTCACCGAACAGCACCTGCATTTCTCGGCACTGTGCTTCCAGCTTGATCAACTGCTCGTGAAGCAAAACTATTTATCGGCCGCAGAACTTATGCCCCAAATTTCACACCTGGCAAGCGCACTCAATCAACCCGTTTCAGAGGTGGCCGTATGCAACGTGTAGCCATGATCGTTTGGAATGAATTTCTCAATGATGCTCGTGTCCTGAAAGAAGCGCAAACGCTTCAGCGCGCAGGCTATGAAATTAGTATTTTTGCTTTGCATACACCGGGTGTCACCCGCCAACAAGAACGACTGAAAGACGGTATTAGAGTGTTCCGTGTTGCTCGTAGCCCGTTGTGGCGCTGGCGTAAAGGCAAAACTGTATCAATGCCTCCCGCTCAAGCAAGCAAACAAGCTTCCCTTGAAAAGCTGTCGTTCAAGCATCAATTTCTCCGGCTTATCGCTCGAACTTGGACGCACGCAGCCCTTCTTTGGCACATGATCCGGTATCGCCCTCATCTGGTACATGCCCATGATGTCAACACGCTTCCAACCGCCTGGCTGGCAGCGCGTTTAAGCCAGGCACGTTTGGTTTATGACGCCCATGAGATCAGCACCAGTCGCGAAGGTTATCAAAGTTTCCGCCGCATGGTGGGCTTCGTTGAAAAGAAGCTGATGCCTAAAGTCGATGGCAGTATTACTACCACTGAGGCTCGGGCGAAATACTTCGCCCGAGCCTATGGCGTGGCCCGCCCTACTGTTTTACAGAATCGCCCTCGACTAACGCATTGCCGAGGTTCGAACCGTATTAGAGAAGAACTTGGTTTGAAGGCACCATGGCCGATAATTATCTACCAAGGTGGCTTGCAACAAGGTCGTGGGCTCGAAAAACTTATCCAGACTGCCAAAGACGTACCGAATGCTTACTTTGTGCTTATCGGAGGTGGCAGGCTGACGCGAAGCCTGACCCAGCGCTGCGAAACGCTGGGCTTGCAGGAGCGGGTGCACTTCATTCCGACGGTAGCCTTATCAGAGCTTCCAGAGTATACGGCCTCTGCCGACATTGGCGTACAGCCAATTGAAAACACCTGTCTCAATCACTACACCACCGATTCCAACAAGCTCTTCGAATACTTGATCGCCGGCTTGCCTGTTGTAGCAACTGATTTCCCGGAAATACGTCGCATCGTGCGTAACAATAACGTGGGTATACTCGTGCCTGCCAACAACCAACCGGCCCTGGCGCAGGCGCTGAATCAGCTCGTCATAGACCTTGATCTACGCAAACAATTTTCCAATAACGCACAGCTCACCGCAAACACTTTGAACTGGGAGGAGCAGGAAGCTCGTCTGGTAAATCTGTACCAGCAAATACTCTCTTCAGCCTCTTCAGAAATACAGGCCCGATGATGACTACCAAGATCCTGCTGCTAAGCTTTTACTACCCACCAGATCTCTCGGCCGGTTCATTTCGTGCAGAAGCGCTAGTCAACGCCCTACGGAGCGAGTTGGGCGAGCACGTCGACATAGATGTGATCACTACACGCCCTAACCGATACCACTCTTTCACAGCAGATGCGGTGAGCCTTGAATGCTCCCCGCAGCTTACCATAAGACGGATTGATATCCCGACACATCGAAGTGGAATCAAAGACCAGACCAAAGCCTTCATTAGCTTCGCTATCAGTGCTTTAAAGATTACAAAAAAACAAAACTACGATTTGGTGTTCGCCACGTCGTCACGCTTAATGACCGCATCGCTTGGTGCCCTCATCGCGCGGCGCAATGCCTGCAGCTTGTACCTGGATATACGTGACATATTCGTGGACACTCTACGCGACCTCCTGCCCTCTGGCTGGGGGCGTTTCGCGGCTTCAATTTTTTCACCACTTGAACGCTGGACAATAAACAACGCAACCCGGGTAAACTTGATATCACCTGGATTTTTGCCCTACTTCAATACTCGCTATCCAGATCGAGACTTTACCCTTTACACCAACGGCGTGGACGATTTATTCATCAACAAAATATCGGCATCGCAGTGGACCGAACATTCAAAGACCTACCCCAAAATTAAAGTAGTTTATGCAGGCAATATCGGCGCCGGCCAAGGACTCCACCAGATTATTCCAGAACTCGCAAAAAGACTCTCAAACCAAGTTGAGTTTCATTTGATCGGAGATGGCAGTACATCAGAACACCTCAAAAAAGCCCTAGAGCAGGCCCAGGTTGATAACGTCATTATTTCGCCCCCCATGAAGCGAGATGACCTGATCCACATTTACCAACAAGCGGACGTTCTTTTCCTGCATTTGAACAACCTAAAAGCCTTTCGCCGCGTTCTGCCTTCAAAACTTTTCGAGTATGCCGCCACTAACAAACCTATCTGGGGCGGCCTGTCCGGCTATGCGGCTCGCTTTGCACAAAAACATATCAAGAATACTGCAATCTTTCGGCCTTGCGACATAGATTGCGCTATTGAGGCACTAAGCCTACTAAAAATGCAGCAAACTCCGCGATCTGATTTCGTTGACCAATTCTCGCGACATAACATCAAGAAAGAAATGGCCAAGGACATATTGAAAATTTCCCCAAAACACCTGTGCCGGAGCACTAAAAATTGAAGCATAGCGAATATGCTGCTATTGGAGCTGCGAGATCTACGTTGAACTGAAGATTATTTTTCGCGCCTAAAAACACTCTTGCCGTACTGTCTTAAACGAAATAGGCTCTTATTCTCCTCCTTTGCCTCCACTCGTCCGGATCGATGCCCTCTCAGGTATCGCCTCCCGAAGCGCCTCTGCCTAACAAAAAATGAACTCTCACCCCGGCTGTGGGTCCTACCCTTACGCCCATACCATCTTGGACGAAACGAGAACCACCAGACCGGCATGAGCGCTATTCGCCACGATTTTAGTATTGTGACGTACTACGAATTTCGACGCCTCACAGGCGCTGCGTGGTCGTTGCATTCTCCTATCATGCTCGGGATAATGGTTTTTCAGTTCCCTAAAGGGTGCAAATTGGATCCTATATGACCGCCACTACTAGCGACCCTGTGAATATCAAAGCGTGTCAGCCTAACGCCAAGATAATCCAGTCGGGTCCATCCAAAAGCCTTATGGATTTTGTAGCAGCGTCATGCGATGCACTTCCAATGCTGCGTCACTCCAGAAGGCTAGAACAAGACAGTGATTAAAAATCTAATTATTTATGGCAGCTGCGTTTCCCGGGATATATTCAACCTAGAAGCAATCGACGACTTCAAGCTCCTAGAATACTATGCCAGATGCTCTATGGCTTCGCTATGCAGTGCGGCCTATGCGAACGAAGACGCATTGCAACGCATTCCTTCCGCTTTTCGACGCCGCATGGTGGCCTACGACTTCTCGAAGGCAATATTGTCCGAAAGCAACCATTTCGATGACTCGGACATAATTTTAATCGACCTTATCGATGAAAGATTTGATCTTATAGCCTTGCCGTCAGGCCAAATAATTACGCTCTCAAATGAACTCATAGAGAGCGGATTGCTTGAGGATGGGTCCGTCACCGGTTACAGGATCATTCCTCAGGGGTCCTTGGAGCGTCGTAGCCTCTGGCTTCAAGGCATGCAGAAACTATTTACCTTCTTGAGAGACCGAAACAAGCTTGACCGAGTCGTCATCAATAAGGTCTTCTGGTCGTCAACGTTTGAAAAAGAGAACGACACCCATCTTCCTGTAGCGCCTGCTTTAATTGAAAAAGCCAATGCCGAACTGAGCTGGATGTATGAAGTGCTGGCCCATGAATTGGCCGAGCACCAGTTCATGAACTTTTCACCAGCACTATTGACTGCCGCCGAGCAGCATAAGTGGGGTGTTTCGCCGTTTCATTACTGTGAGGGTTACTACGCAGAAGCCCTCATGCAAGTCAGAAATAAATTTGAATACCTGCACGAGGCGACTATAGAAGCTCCGCTGATGCCTCGCCCCTATCCACCACCAATTTCTCTGGGCGCGAAGCTCACCGTAGCCGCCATTAAAACAGACGAAGAGATCTTTGTACATTGCTCTTTAGTCATTGATGGAAAGTTCCAGGATAATGGGAACTTTGCTTTCTACCTTGTAGTCGACGGCGCACGCCGTGATGTTCGTTGGTATAACTCCTCGGCAGACGCCCGTTTTCCGACTCCAAAGGCGTACAACACATTGGAGATTATGGCTTTTTACAAAGACATACTCGGAGAGCATATATCTGCAAGATGCAGCGTGAAACAAATTGACGACGTTGAATAACCACGCTCGGCACTAGCAAGCGGCATCTGGTAGGTACTTCAGGTATCTATGCCCCTCTAAAGCGACCGAGTCGTCGTGTGATTCAACCAGGCTCTACGAAGATCGATGTCGCAAAGACCGCATGAATCAAGCCAGTGAAACCATGGCGGCAAAGCGTTTCGCGAGCTTGTCAAAGCATGCCACGATCGGAGATCGAGCGCCGCGCGGGCGGCGCTCGATCTCACAGACGCCCAACTTCTCACCCCCCAACTGACACCATCAGTCAAACAGCTCCGCCTCGCCCAGCGCCTTGCCCAGCTTGTCCTTGGCTGACAGCGTAGGCTCGAAGTCTATCGGCCACTCGATGGCAATCTGCGGGTCATCCCAGGCAATGCAACGTTCGCTCTGGGCCGCGTAGAAGTCAGTCGTCTTGTAGACAAATTCCGCAGTCGCACTCAGCGTCACGAAACCGTGAGCGAAGCCCGGTGGAATCCACAGTTGGTTATGATTTTCCGACGACAACACCGCACCCACCCATTGACCGAAGGTGGGCGAACTGCGGCGGATATCCACGGCCACATCAAACACTTCACCCTGCACCACGCGCACCAACTTGCCCTGGGCATGGGGCGGCAGCTGGTAGTGCAGGCCACGCAGTACGCCCTTCACCGAGCGGGAATGGTTGTCTTGAACGAAGTCTGGGCGCAGGCCAGTCGCATCACTGAAAACACGCTGGTTGAAACTCTCAAAGAAAAAGCCCCGCTCATCACCGAAAACCTTTGGGCTGAACAGGAAAACTTCAGGGATGGCCAATGAAACAGCGTGCATCAAAATACCTTCACTTCAAGCAGGTTCTTCAAATATTGCCCGTAACCATTCTTGAGTAACGGCTGGGCAAGGCGTTCAAGCTGTTCAGCGTTGATCCAGCCCGCGCGATAGCAAATCTCTTCAGGGCAGGCGACCTTGAGGCCCTGGCGCCGCTCCAAGGTGGCGATGTACTGGCTAGCATCCAACAGGCTGTCGTGGGTGCCGGTATCCAGCCATGCATAACCACGCCCCATGATTTCAACCTGGAGCTGCTGTTGTTGCAGGTACAGGTTGTTGAGGTCGGTGATCTCCAGCTCGCCGCGTGCCGACGGTTTCAACTGCCTGGCCAGGTCCACGACCTGGTTGTCGTAGAAATAGAGCCCGGTGACCGCATAGTTGGACTTGGGCGCTTTCGGCTTTTCTTCAATCGACAATACCCGGCCCTTGCCATCGAACTCGGCGACACCGTAGCGCTCCGGGTCCTGGACGTGGTAAGCGAAAATACTGGCCCCGCTGTGCTGCTGGTCCGCATTGAGGAGCAACGACTGGAAGTCGTGGCCATAGAATATATTGTCACCCAGCACCAGGGCGGACGCGGCGTTGCCGATAAAGTCCGCGCCGATCATGAACGCCTGGGCCAACCCGTCCGGGCTCGCCTGCACAGCATACGAAAGATTGATGCCCCAACGGCTACCATCCCCCAGCAATTGCTCGAAGCGTGGCGTGTCCTGGGGGGTCGAGATGATCAGGATGTCACGAATGCCAGCCAGCAACAGCGTACTGAGCGGGTAGTAGATCATCGGCTTGTCGTATACCGGCAACAGCTGCTTGGACACAGACAGCGTGGCGGGGTGCAGGCGGGTACCAGAGCCGCCCGCCAGAATGAGTCCTTTACGTGCCATAACAATTCCTAGCGCTGGATTTCGTCCAGCATGCGTTGCACACCCTGTTGCCAAGGCGGCATCTTGAGGTTGAAGGTCTCTTCGAGTTTAGCCAATGCCAGCCGAGAATTGCGCGGGCGTAACGCCGGCAACGGGTAATCCTCGGTACCGATTGCGACCAGTTGTTCGGCTGAAACCTTCAAGGCAACCCCGCTATGGCGGGCATGCACCAATACGAACTGGGCATACCCGTGCCAGCTAGTTTCACCGGCTGCTGCAAGATGGTAGGTGCCAGCCAGGCGACTCGCATCGTGAGCACTAAAGAGCCGATGCAAAATATGGGCAGTGACATCGGCGATCAGCTCTGCACTGGTGGGGGCTCCAACTTGGTCCGCCACTACCCTGAGTACATCGCGCTCGGCTGCCAGGCGCAACATGGTCTTGGCAAAATTCTGCCCGCGCGCAGCATATACCCAGCTGGTACGCAGCACCACGGCAGCGGCGCCGCTGGCCTGGATGGCCAACTCGCCCTCGCGCTTGGTACGGCCATAGACAGACAACGGAGCGGTGGGGGCATCCTCTTGCCACTGCGCCTGGCCACTGCCATCGAACACGTAATCTGTGGAGTAGTGGATCAGCCAGGCGCCCAGCTTCGCCGCCTCACGCGCCAGAACGCCTGGCGCTTCGGCATTGATTCGAGCAGCCAGTGCTGGCTCGCTCTCGGCCTTGTCCACTGCCGTGTAGGCCGCTGCGTTGACGATCGCATCCGGGGCCAGCGAGCGCACTGTAGCAGCCAGGCCCTCGAGGTTGCTCAGATCGCCGCACAGGCCGTTTTCAACGTGGCGATCAAGGGCGATTACTTCGCCCAATGGCGCGAGGGCGCGCTGCAACTCCCAACCGACTTGGCCATTTTTCCCCAACAGCAAAATCTTCAATCGTTGTTTACCCCATACTGCTGCGCAACCCAGTCGCGATAACTGCCGTTCATGACGCCGTCGACCCACTGCTGGTTGGCCAGGTACCAGGTCACCGTCTTGCGGATGCCGGATTCAAACGTTTCAGCAGGCTTCCAGCCCAGCTCGTGCTCGATCTTGCGTGCATCAATGGCATAGCGGCGGTCGTGGCCCGGGCGGTCGCTGACAAAGCTGATCTGGCTGGCGTAAGGCTGGCCGTCAGCCCGCGGGCGAAGCTCGTCGAGCAGTGCGCAAACGCGCTGGACAATTCCCAGGTTAGGCATCTCGTTCCAGCCGCCAACGTTGTACACCTCCCCCACCTGCCCCGCCTCAAGCACCCGGCGGATGGCGCTGCAGTGATCCTTGACATACAGCCAGTCACGAATCTGCTGACCGTCGCCGTAGACCGGCAGCGGTTTGCCGGCCAGCGCATTGACGATCATCAGCGGGATGAGCTTTTCAGGGAAGTGCAGCGGCCCATAGTTGTTAGAGCAATTGGTGGTCAGTACCGGCAGGCCATAGGTGTGGTGATAGGCGCGGACCAAGTGATCGCTGGCCGCCTTGCTGGCCGAGTACGGGCTGTTTGGCTGGTACTGGTGGGTCTCGGTAAACGCAGGCTCACCGGCCTTGAGCGAACCGTAGACCTCATCGGTGGACACGTGCAGGAAGCGGAACGCCGCCCTCTCCTGCGCACTCAGCGCTTGCCAGTAGCCGCGCACGGCTTCCAGCAACTGGAAGGTACCCACCACGTTGGTTTCTACGAACGCCTGCGGCCCATGGATGGAGCGGTCGACGTGAGACTCGGCGGCAAAATTGAGCACGGCGCGCGGGCGGTGTTCTGCCAGCAGCTTTTGTACCAACGCCCCATCACCGATATCCCCCTGCACGAACACGTGCTGCGGATTGCCTTGCAGGCTTGCCAGGCTCTGCAGATTGCCGGCGTAGGTCAACTTGTCCAGGTTGACGAGGGTTTCGCCTGACTGGCTTACCCAATCCAGCACGAAATTCGCACCGATGAAGCCGGCGCCGCCGGTTACCAGGATTGTCATAGGGTTGAACGCTTCTCGAGTGAGTGTCGGTTAGAAAATAGCTGGCGCAATTCTAGACGGGAATGTTGCAGGAGTGTTGTGGTAAGACGTCGCTCACGCTTTGAGCGTGGTACCTTCATTAGCGGCAAGGAACCCATGAAGCATTCCTGCATAAGCGCGTCCAGGCGCGCAGGCACGGTCTACACGCCTACTCCTCCGGTCGCTCTGCGGCCTTGTTTGCCTCCACGCCTGCCTGAACAGGTAGTCCTGCAGCTTGGTGACTGGATGCGCCCTCCCTATACATGGCCCATCCCCGGCATCACCGGGTAGCCATGACGGGCTGGCGCAAACCACAGCCACATTTAAAAACGATTTAATTGATCGATAACGCACATTGACATCGATTTTATAGGCATCATCCGCGTTCAGCTCGACCAAGGGGAGCACGCGCCCTTGGAGGTGTCTTTCCGATCGCCAGATGATAGATTTGGAGGGCCCGGAAGACTCGCCGCTCAGGAAGGAATCGAGGCGAGTGGTTTATCAGATTCAGCGCCTGGCACTGCGGTATTCCGTCTGCTACCAGCCAACTGCCATAGGGGCTCCACTCTGCGTATCTCGTTTTTGGCCCCATTGCGCCTGCCCTATCCACCTCAATCCATCGCATAGAAGACGTTGCCGTGTTACTCAAGACTCTTACCGTGTTTGGCACCCGCCCAGAGGCCATCAAAATGGCCCCCCTGGCTCTCAAACTTGCCCAGGACGACCGCTTCGAGTCGCGTGTATGCGTGACCGGCCAGCATCGCCAGATGCTTGACCAAGTGCTTGAACTGTTCGAGATCACTCCAGACTACGATCTGAACATCATGAAGCAGGGGCAGGATCTGACCGATGTGACCACTGCCATCCTGCAGGGTCTCAAGCCTGTGCTGACCGAGTTCAAGCCAGACGTGGTGCTGGTGCATGGCGACACCGCAACAACCCTGGCCACCAGCCTGGCCGCCTACTATCAGCAGATTCCTATTGCTCACGTAGAGGCCGGCCTGCGCACAGGCAACCTGTATTCGCCCTGGCCTGAAGAAGGCAACCGCCGCCTGACCGGCGCATTGGCCGCCCTGCATTTCGCGCCGACCTCCACTTCAGAGGACAACCTGTTGAAGGAAGGGATCGACGCCACGACCATCCATACCACCGGCAACACCGTGATCGACGCACTGCTAGAGGTGGTGCGCAAGCTGGAAAGCCCTCAGCTGAAAGGCCAGTTCGAAACCCAGTTCAGCTTCCTGAACCCGCAACGCCGCATGGTGCTGGTCACCGGTCACCGCCGCGAAAACTTCGGTGGCGGCTTCGAGCGCATTTGCCAGGCCTTGGTACAAACCGCGCGCCAGTTCCCTGACGTGGACATCGTTTACCCGGTGCACCTCAACCCCAACGTGCGCGAACCGGTCAACCGCCTGCTGGCCGACGTCAGCAACATTCATCTGATCGAGCCACTGGACTACCTGCCGTTTGTCTACCTGATGAGCCGCTCGTACCTGATCCTCACCGACTCCGGCGGCATCCAGGAAGAAGCCCCTGCCCTGGGCAAGCCGGTGCTGGTAATGCGAGACACTACGGAGCGCCCGGAAGCAGTTGCGGCCGGCACCGTGAAGCTGGTCGGCACCGACGTGGCTTCGATCACCGAACATCTGGCGCAACTGCTTACCGATGAAGCGACCTACACTGCCATGAGCTTCGCCCACAACCCTTACGGCGACGGCGAGGCATGCGCGCGGATATTGGACGTTCTTTCCAATTTCGCCAGCAGGAAAGAGTCAGCATGAGTTTCAAATAGACCGTCTACCTGGATAACTAGGGCCTTCTGATTACCACAGTCAGAAGGCTGCTTGTAAAGATGCGCTTCATTAAACGCTCCCAATAATAGAGCCGTTTATATCGATGACCGTATTGCTGCCAGCAGTACGACCATCAAGGGGAGCCGAAAAGTTGAGGAGTACTGTACTTTCTGGCTCGCTCCGTCATGCCGCATCGAAGCACAGCATTCAAGATACTGGGATCATCAACAACCAGTGCGATTTGGCGATCTGCGTTGGCAAGTCGTATCATCAGGACAATGCCTGGTCATCATGATCATCATTCCAAGGAAGCGCTCGAGTGCAAAACATTGGCATGCATGAACATGTAACTTGTACATAATAACATCCAATTGCTCTTACTATAATACGCCTTTAGGTAAGTATTGGTGAGACAGCCGTTGATGCTCTCATTACGGCCGCCACGAGCTATGCGTCTCGCAAAAGTGAATCGCCAAGCCGGTATATGGGTGAATTCGTCATGGTGCGCCATCTCTTGCCTTGGTCGTAGTTCTGCGTTTTACGCGCACTGCCTGGCATCTGATTCAAGGTAACGCTGAAGCCTTCGGCTACCGAGGCAGCCGTCGCGTCGTTCATCTGCACCAGCATCGGAATCCACACTACGCTCGACCAGCGCCCCACCGCAGAGGCTTTGGCCTGGCCTTAAGTAGCTGCCCCAGTGGTCGAGCATCTAGCGATCCGCCATGGCAGCTGGTCGGACATGAATTCCGACCGGCTCAGATCCTGACCACCATCAGGTCGTGACGAACTCGTTCACAGACGGCACTTAACCGCGCTGGCTCCCCGTTTACGTCCCAGCCAGTAAGCGGCCCGACAGCATCGCATGTGCTGACAAATCTGGCGCCACCACCTCAAGGGTGTCGCAGCGAAGCTCACGACCGCTGGTTGGCAGCATGGGTCAAGCCCACGCTCATCCCCTAGGGCCGGCCACGCTGAATTTTGATGCGTTCTTCGATACTGAGTAGAAATGAACACACCGTATCGGATTGGTCGGGTGTTACACTCGGATTTTACCGCCGCCCTAGAAATTACCTTGCCCGCAGGCTATGATCCCGGCCCATTTGTTAATCTAATCGGGCGTGACATGGCTTTAGTGCAAGACCGACACAGTCGTTCGGCCAAAAACGTGCTGCGCGGCCTGCATTTCGCAGAAGTGGAGCACTTCGCATGACAAACTTGCAAAAAACGATTGACCCCCACGCAGTCCAACCCACATCTCTTATGGCTCTTACCCGGAGTCTCTGGCGCAACCGCCAGCTCATCGTGCAGATGACCAAGCGCGAGGTTGTGGGCCGCTACAAAGGATCTGCCATAGGTCTGGCTTGGTCCTTCTTCAATCCAGTATTCATGCTGACCGTGTATACCTTTGTGTTTTCCGAGATTTTCAAAATTCGCTGGGGCGGGATTGGTGCTGATGATAGCAAAACGCAATTCGCCGTAGTGCTGTTTGTCGGCATGATTGTGCTGGGCCTGTTTAGCGAGGTACTCAACCGTGCCCCGAGCTTGATTCTTTCCAACGTCAATTACGTTAAGAAAGTGGTATTCCCGATTGAGATTCTGCCGGTCATTGCCATAGGCGCAGCGCTATTTCATAGCCTCATCAGCCTTGGGGTACTGCTGGCCGCCTTTGCACTCTTCAACGGATACTTGCACTGGACGGCTATTTTTACCCCATTAGTATTGCTTCCTCTGATTATTCTCACGACCGGCCTTGCCTGGATACTAGCATCCTTAGGTGTATTTTTGCGCGACGTTGGGCAAACCATTGGCATCGTTACCACTGTATTGATGTTCCTTTCCCCTGTCTTCTACCCGGTGACCGCAGTACCAGAAAGTTTCCGTCCATTCATAATGGCTAACCCGCTTACTTTCATCATCGAGCAGGCGCGGGAGGTATTGATCTGGGGGCATTTGCCGGACTGGATGGGCTTGGGCGGTTATACCCTGGCAGCTACCGTAATTGCTTGGGCAGGCTACGCCTGGTTCCAAAAAACCAAAAAGGGTTTCGCTGATGTCCTCTAATGACTTTGTAATCCGAGTTCGGGATTTAAGTAAACGCTATGAGATGTATGCACATCCCCGCGATCGACTTAAACAATTCATGCTGCCACGCATTCAAAAACTTGTTGGGAAAGCGCCATCCCAATACTTTGAAGAATTCAAATCCCTGAGCGAAGTTTCATTTGACATCAAAAGAGGGGAAACCGTCGGCATCATTGGACGGAACGGATCCGGAAAGTCCACATTGCTACAACTTATCTGCGGAACCTTAACCCCAACGAGTGGTAGTGTGCAAACAAATGGTCGCATTGCTGCCCTACTCGAGCTCGGATCTGGCTTCAACCCTGAATTTACCGGGCGTGAAAACATTTATCTAAATGCCGCCGTACTTGGATTGAGCAACTCGGAAGTAGACAAACGTTTTGAAGCGATAGCTGCATTCGCAGATATTGGTTCATTTATGGATCACCCCATTAAAACATACTCCAGTGGTATGGCGGTGCGATTAGCCTTTGCCACAGCCATCCATGTTGAGCCAGACATACTGGTTGTAGACGAAGCGCTCGCGGTAGGAGATACAGCATTCCAGCAAAAGTGCCTGAATCGAATACGCCAAATGCAACAAGAGGGTGTCTCGATACTCCTAGTCACTCATTCTAGCAATACTTTGATTGAGTACTGTGACCGTGGCATATTCCTCAAACATGGAGAACTCGTTCTTGATGGTCCTTGCCGTGACGTTGTAAAGGCATATGCTGACGATTTGGTGCAGGACGAAGGCGGCACCGTATTTACCCCAAAAGATTCGGCGACAATCAATGATGTTACTTCCGAGAAATGGCCCGAAGGGGACAGTTCGATCCCGTTAAATGTCATGAAGGAGCCGTTGACTGATAGCAAAACCACTATACAGTCAGTGCGCATCTTGAATGAAGATGGGAAGGAGACGACCAACTTTACTCACGGCAATGTTTTACGAGTCGAAGTAACGATCAACGTACATCGAGACAATGCCCACCCTTGTTTCGGCATCCAATTATTAAGCACTGATGGAATAGGCTTGTGGAGTGCGACCACGCAGAATATGAACGTCTCCCTACCTGCTTTACCGCAAGGGGTACACAAATTCTGCTGGAGATTGACGGCCAATTTTTCAGGTAATCGCTACATCATTTCACTCGGCGTTGGAGATATAACAAGTGGCGAATACAAGCGCCACCACCGATTGGAATATGCAGGCCATTTTGATGTGCTTCCACAACCAGCATGGGGAGCGGGATGGTTGGCGCCTCAGCCATCAGTTGATGAACTGGTCATTAACTCAATGTCTTTAGCCTTAAAGAAGGAGGCATAGTGCAGGAACAAAATACATTGACCTCATTTGAGTCAAAAAAAACGCCACCCCTTCGTATTATGGCCGTTGGTTACTATGGCGCCGGCAACATCGGTGACGACTTGCTCTTGTCCCTGCTTCACAACTGGTGCACTGAAGAGCATTGCCAGTTAACGGCAGTTAGCATAGACCCAGCAAAGACAAAGAGCCTGCTCGGCATAGAGGCAATTGATTTTTACGACCTTCCCGCATTAATACAAGCCATGCAGAATACCGACCTGCTCGTACTGGGCGGCGGGGGCTTATTTCAAGACCACCATCAATTTTCGATAAATGCGCTTTACAACTACCTGCCGGGAGATATCTCGGCATATGCACGCCCGTTTTTCATGGCTCGTCAACTAGGGGTAAAGACCTTGGTTTGGGCGCAAGGTGTCGGGCCTTTAGATAGTATGCAAAGCCGACAAATTGTTAGCCAAGTTTTCACTTTAGCCGACTGGGTTTCCGTGCGCGATGAAGGGTCAGCTGAATTATTGCGAGAGATTGGCGTAACCAGGCCCGTCAAAGTTGCGCCCGATCCAGTGTGGGCATGGCCAATTCATGACAACAAAAACAAGAGTCCCCTGTCAGAAGCCCTCCATCATACTCAAAAAAAACTAGTCATAGTGCTACGCCCCTGGTCCTTCATTGATGGATGGGAAGATTACTTAGTCACCGCGATTAAGGCTGTTGTACCTAGCACCTTCACACTAATCTGGGTGCCATTCCAATCACATCAGATTGACGGGCGGTCTACATCTGATTTTGCTTTCGTTGAATCCCTTATGGCTCGCCTGGCCGATACGCATCAGTGCGCGCTGTACGGCAACTTGACTATTCCAGAAACGATTGAAATCTTGAGAGATTGCAATGCCGTTTTTGCCATGCGTCTTCATGCTCAGATACTGGCGCTTGCGATGGGAAAGCCCACCCTGTGCTACGAATACGACCCCAAAATGACGGCAGCTTCAGTATGGGCTGAAGTGCCTGACAGTCTTCGCGTTCCTGTTTCAGGAACTGTAGAGCAATTAAGTTTCGCATTGAAAGCGCTGATACAGGCGTCAACTGATTCAACGACACATGCTGTAGGAATTCTCGCCGAAAAAGCCAAAGAACATCATCAGTTATTGCAACATGCAATTACAGAAACGCTGCGTGATTCAAGCCCACGAAAACAATGGGAAGCCACCAATTTCGATTGGATTTCAGCATGGCGTGATGGACAGATCGCCGATCTCCGTCAGGTTGTGATCACGCGCGATAAAAAAATCGAAATTCTGGCTCGCACGATTGCCGAACGCGAAGGGCAGATCGCCAGTCTCGACAAAGCATTAGGCGAACGCGATGAACAGATCGCTGCCCTTATTAAAGTCATTGCCCAATGTGAAGGGCAGATCGCGAGCCTTACAGACGTCACTGCCGAAAGTGAAGGACAGATCGCCAGCCTTAAGCAAACCTTGGGCGAGCGCGATGGACATATCACATCGCTCCTTTCCTCTCGCTCCTGGAGGATGACCCAGCCACTTCGCCTAGTTAACAGACTAGGGCGGTCAATGTTTTCACAAGAAAAACGCTATGCATTGCTGAAGGCTATTTATTGGCATCTACCTGAACAACTAAGGAATAAACTGAACCGACAGCGTCACGCCTATGTTGCAAGGCGACTAAATTACAACCTCGCTATAAATCAAGGTGGCGGTAACTCTTCACTCCCGTATGCCATAGAACATAGCGAATGGCTCGTAAGCGCCAATCAGGCAAAGCGCATTGCCATCATTCCGTGCGGCTTTGAATTTGACGAACTAGTTAACCAAAGACCGATCAACGCAGCAAAATATTTTGCTGCGCAAGGATACTTGGTGCTATTCATCGCCTGGCAATGGTCGCCGAAGGATACCTTGTCAAAAGGTAGCAATGAAGTATGGCCGAACGTCTACCAAGTTCAACTTTTTGATTTTATCTCCAAGGCTGAGATGCTGCGCCCACCCCAAGATTTATCGCTCTTCTTGGTTACCATGCCTGCCCCCATATTGGTCAATCTTATTCCATCTTTACGGCAACGTGGCTTGGCAATTGTTTATGACATTATGGATGAATGGGAGGCTTTCTTCCATGTTGGCCAAGCACCTTGGTTTAGAAAATCCACAGAGGACTCGCTGGTACTTCAATCGGACTATGTCTGCGCTGTATCTCCCTCGTTGCGAGACAAGTTCGCCAGCCTTCGCTCAGACATCAGCGTCATCGGCAACGGCTATACCCCTGAGGTAATTGGCATCGAGCAGAAGGGGATCGCGGGAACTCAACGAACCGATGAGCATATCATCGGTTATTTCGGCCACCTCACTGATGCATGGTTTGACTGGCGGCAGGTCTTCCACCTTGCGAGAAGTCGAACAGATATTACGTTTGAAATTATTGGTTACGGTGAACCTGACTGGGTCAGGCAAGAGTCGGCAACAGTGCCCAATCTCCGCCTATTGGGAAAAGTCTTTCCAGACGACTTGCATCGCTATACCTCCCGCTGGTCTGCCGGAATGATTCCATTTGTTGAAGGTATTCTGGCTGAGGCCGTCGACCCAATTAAGATTTACGAATATCTTTATTTTGGACTTCCCGTAATCGTGACCGGTATTCGGCACCTAAAAGACTACCCGATGACATA
Source organism: Pseudomonas sp. LAM2023 (assembly GCF_016620375.1). Lineage (NCBI taxonomy): Bacteria > Pseudomonadati > Pseudomonadota > Gammaproteobacteria > Pseudomonadales > Pseudomonadaceae > Pseudomonas > Pseudomonas sp. LAM2023. The sequence continues at coordinate 407,050 of NZ_JAENHV010000026.1, forward strand.
CTTTGCCGAACGTAAGGATGCTCTTGACGCGCTTGAGCAGGCACTTCAATCCAAGTGCAACCTTGAGGAACTTGATGCGTTTCTAGAGCAAACCACATGGCATGCTCGCTTCGATACACTGGTGAGCGGAGTCAACAACAGCCAAAACATGCGGTGCCTCTATGCAAACTAGAGTATGCTTTATCTATCCCTGGGCTACGTTTGGTGGTGTCGAGCGAGTTCTCCTCAATCGCGCGCTAGCGTTCAAACATTACCTCCCAGAAATAAGGGTAGATTTTTATTTCTTACACGACTCTGGAGGGCTAGCTCCCTTAGCGGCAGCAATGACTCAGTATGAGCTCAACGCAAATTCATCAGTCTCAATCATGTCCTCGTTTGATCAGGACTATGATCTCGCATTTATCATTGACTGCCCTCAAGCTATCGACTTGTGCGTTAGACGATCACAGCGATATGTGGTGGAGTGCCACACTTCTTATGCAGAAAACCGGGGCTACCTTGCCAATTTGCCCAGTACTTGTGAGCGATTGATCACTCCATCTTCTGTTTTCAGCGATCTTATCCGTAATGAGTTTCCTGCCTTACCCGCACCAGTCGGTGAGCTGCGGAACTTCGTACCGTGGGACCTGCCAAGTCAAGGATCCTCCCTCGACAACTGCTTACCTCGCTGGACCAAAAAGCCCATACTCTTCTTTGGGCGTCTTGATCACCTGAAAGACCCGTTGTCTCTGTTAGATGCTTTCCAGTTACTGGAGCATCGTCGCAAAGGCGAATTTATGCTTTTATTCTGTGGGCCAACGTCGCCAGAAATTGACCTTAACAAAGAAATTTCAAAACGTTCACTAGAGGGTCTTTCTGTAGTGTTACCTCCTGTTGCGTTCGCTTCAGCAGGGCGTTTATTAAATTCAGTCGCTCATGCTGGCGGAATTTTTGTATCTCCGTCCAAAGGGGAGTCATTTGGATTATCTGCAGCAGAGGCTATTTCGTCACTTGTCCCCGTAGTGCTTTCCGATATCAAGGCACACGTCAATTTGGTCAGTGGCTATGAACAAATCTTCACCTATCCACTGGGAGATACAAAAAAACTCTCAGCTCGCATAGAATCGGTTTTTGATGACTATGCTAATGCTTGCGATGCTGTTGCGCGTGCCAGACTTACATTCTCTGCAGCCTCGTTTATCGAAGACTGGAAGCACCTTTTCAATGAACTGGATATTGCCTGATGAACAGAGACTTGTATTTAATTGGAACCCACCCCAAAGCCATCAGACTGCCTCCGGTGACTCGGGCATTGAAAAATGAACCTTGGGCAAAGATTCGTGAATTGGCAACAATCCAGCACAGCGAAATATGCGCCTCTCCCTCCGTTACTGCAATGAAGCGCTCACACATGAAACCCCATGGCCCTGAGCGGATCGTTAAAGTGCTCAAAGGGCATTTCGTCTGATGCATTTAGTATATTTCTCGCCTGTACCCTGGGCAAGTTTTGCGCAGCGCCCTCACAAGTTTGTGGAGTGGTTCCATGCCCGGCGTGGCGGCAATGTACTCTGGGTTGATCCCTACGCCACGCGATTCCCAGAGCTGGCAGATCTTCGGCGCTTGTGTAAAAAGGCTGCAGCAGGGAACGCGACAATGCAAACGGCAGTGAATAGTGCGCCCGCATGGCTAACTGTTCTTCATCCAAAGTCATTTCCGATTGAACCACTGCCAGGTGCTGGTGCGCTCAATCGTTGGATCTGGAACGATACACTGGCCGCAATTCAAGCGTTTATTGAGAAGGGGCAGTGCCAAATCGGTATTGGTAAACCCTCCGAGCTTGCTCTACAGGTGCTTGCCCAGCACCCCACAGTTTCGTCGATTTACGATGCAATGGATGATTTCCCGGCATTTTATCGGGGGCTATCGCGGATAGCGATGAGCCATCGGGAACAGAAGATTGCTGCCCAGGTTACGCGGATATCAGTATCCTCTACAGCATTAGCGGATCGGTTCGCTACTTATTATTCAAAACTTAGTCTTGCGCTTAATGCCTGCGCGATTGAAACCCTGCCGCCCCCCAGCACCACAACTAAAAACTCAGAGAAACCTGTTCTTGGCTATGTTGGCACGATCGGTCACTGGTTTGACTGGCCTTTGGTATTTAATCTGGCAGAGGCTAATCCATCCATGTGCATACGTTTGATTGGTCCTGTCTATACTCCTCCTCCTAGGCCTCTGCCTCGCAATATCGAGCTTTTGCCAGCTTGTGATCATGCGACTGCAATGAAGCACATGCAGGAATTTACTGTTGGATTAATTCCCTTTAAGCTGAACGAACTTACGACATCGGTTGACCCAATTAAATATTACGAATATCGTGCGTTGGGTTTACCGGTTCTCTCCACTAGTTTCGGAGAGATGACCCTGCGAGATGGGCTAGCGGGAGTTTTTCTTATGGACAAACACGCCGACCTGAGCAGCTTGGTCAAAACAGCCATAGTACACAATAGTAAAACAGATGAGATGCAAGAATTTCGGGAAGCCAACTCGTGGGAGGTACGCTTTGACACAAGTGGCATACTCTCTTGATTCTGATGTGATCATTGACAGTTAGAAACTGCTGACTGAATGATATTTCACTTTTTACGGTGGTTGCCGCACAAGCCACGCTGGTGAATAACACGAACAACTGCAAGAAACTCCGGGCGAACATCAAAGAGGCGCCCGCAGATTAGGCTCTACGTGATAAGTATTGTCTACACCGCCGCCAACAGGCCAATTCGACCATGGCGGCATAACTTTTCGAGAGCTTGCATTAACGCTCGATCGTGTCCCGGGAAGTGGCGTGACTGTACCAACCGAAAGCACCCGGCGGACAAAAAATCGCGCCATGCAATGGTCGACTATGACACCGGTTAGAATGCCTCGGTGCTATAACCGGGTATGTAGCAATTAGCATGCATGGCCTATACCCGTCGTTTCATCAAGGCGAAGTAAGTGCAGCCCAAGGGCAAGACCGAGCGGACCGATGTTGTGCAACAAAACTGATTCAAGGCTCCAGACGCCGGCGCTGATACAGCCAATCCACGATATCCCCGTCTGGCGTATAACCACTTACCGTATCCCGAAGCAGTTGCCGTACCGTGACAAAGTCATCGGCCGCGATCGCAACCCGTAGCGCATCCAGGCGCTGCTTCAGCACATCCCATGGCAGGTACTCTTCGTTCGCGCTCATGATCATGGGGTGGCGCGTGGCAATCACGTTATCGCCAATCAGCAGCTCTTCATACAGCTTTTCACCAGGGCGCAACCCGGTGAAATTAATGGCGATGTCGCCTTGTGGGTTGCGCTCGGAGCGGATTCTGAAGCCGGACAGGTGAATCATCTTTTCCGCCAGCTCCACAATCTTCACCGGCTCGCCCATGTCCAGCACGAACACATCACCGCCCTGTCCCATGGATCCGGCCTGGATGACCAATTGCGCTGCCTCGGGGATAGTCATGAAGTAGCGGGTGATTTTCGGGTGGGTCACGGTCAGGGGTCCACCTGCCTTGATCTGCTCGTAGAACAGCGGAATAACCGAGCCCGAAGAGCCAAGCACATTGCCGAAGCGGACCATGGTGAAGCGGGTCTTGTTCACCTGCGATACATTGCCTTTTTCGCCCATCAGTACCGGCGCCAGTTCATGGCTAAGGGCCTGCAGCACCATTTCGGCCAGGCGCTTGGTACTGCCCATCACATTGGTCGGCCGCACGGCCTTGTCGGTGGAAATCAGCACGAAGTTGGCGACACCAGCCTGCAGGGCCGACTGGGCGGTGTATAGGGTGCCGAACACATTGTTCAACACACCCTCGGCAATGTTGTGCTCTACGATGGGCACGTGCTTGTAGGCGGCGGCGTGGTAGACGGTATCGACCTGCCAGGCACGCATTACGTCCAGCATCTTCGCCTGGTCGCGAACCGAACCCAGTATCGGGATCAAGCGTACAGTCAGGCCCTCACGGACGATGCGTTGCTCCAGTTCGGCGGCGATGGTGTAGAGGTTGAATTCGCTATGCTCCAGAAGCAACAGGGTGCACGGCGCCCGCCCCAGGATCTGGCGGCAAAGCTCGGAGCCTATCGAACCACCGGCGCCGGTCACCATCACCGTCTGCTGGACGATGCAGTGATCCAGCAGGTCGTGCTGGGCGGGCACCGCATCGCGGCCCAACAGGTCGGCGACATCCACTTCCTGGATATCATCCACCTTGACCCGGCCGCTGGCCAGGTCCATGAAACCGGGCACACTGCGCACATGCAGCGGGTAGCCTTCGAGCAGGTTGAGGATTTCACGGCGGCGGCTCCTGCTGACGGATGGCAACGCCAGCAGGACTTCCTTGGCATCGGTGTCGTCGATCATCCGTTGCAGTTGTTCTGGCCGGTACACCTGCAGCCCGGCAATAACCCGGTCGGTGATGCTGGCATCGTCATCGATGAAAGCTACCGGGCGCATGGCCTTGCCCATGCGCAAGGCTGCCACCAGCTGGTTACCCGCCGAGCCGGCACCGTAGATGGCAACCCGCGGCAGGCCATCGGCGCGGTTGGCGAAGGGTACGTGCTGCACAGCAGTGCTGAACCAGTCACCCAAGAAGTACTGGCGCATGGCCAGGCGCAACCCGCCCACCATGATCAGGCTCAACCACCAGTAGTTGAAGGTAATGGAGCGCGGCACTACGTTCTGGTGGTTGCTCGCCCAATAGATGATGAAGCCCAGAATCAGCGCCGATAGGGTGACGGCCTTGATGATCGCGATCAGCGCGTCATTGCCAAAATAGCGCATCACGGCCCGGTACATCCCGAAGCGGATGAACAGCGGAATTGAAATGATCGGCGCGGTGGCGAACAACCAGGTGTGGTCCCGGACAGGGTTGGCTAGGTTATCAATGCCCAGGCGCACAACAAACGCCAGCCACAGCGCAAACCAGACCAGGATGACGTCTGCCGCCACCTGAATCAGCCGTTTGTGGTGCCGAGGCAGCCCAAGCAGCCTTGAGCGCAACCTATTCATAGAACCTCTGAAATCATTCCAAAGTGACATGGCTACAACCTTTCCCTATCACTTTAGCGAGTGCTCAAGTTCGCCAGCGCGCCAGCGCGCGGCCAGGAACGCCAATGGCAGATAGCCGATGATCACGCCCAACACGCCGTCCAGGCCCAGTAACAGTACACACAGAGCCACCGGCAACAGCCAGAATAGATTGAGTGCCACCACTGCCAAGGTCACCGGCAAGTGTTTACCGTAGTGGCGCGAGGCGAACTGATAGGCATGACTGCGGTGAGCTTCGTAAACCTTGTCACCACGCTGCAGACGGCGGAACAGAGTGAAGGTGGCGTCAACCACGAACACGCCCAGCAAGATCAGCCAGCACCAGAACAGCTGTGGTGCAGCCCAGGCGGTCTGCAGCGACATGCCTGCCAATACAATACCGAGGAACCCACTACCCGCGTCACCCATAAAGATCTTGGCTGGCGGGAAGTTCCAGAACAGAAAGCCCACGGTAGCGGCTGCCAACAGTAGCGGCAGAACCATCAGTTGCGGCGCGCCGACCAACGCCGCAAGCAGGACCATGCCCAAGCATACAGTGACCGCTTCGGCACTAGCAATGCCGTCGATGCCATCCATAAAGTTGTAGAGGTTGAGCATCCACACAGCGTAGAAGGCAGCCAGGATGTAGCCGAACCACTGCAGGTCGACGGTGAAACCGAATACCTGCAACGGCGCCAGGCCACCCAGCCAGTAAAGCATCCAGCCAGCTGCGGCGAGGTGACCGAGCAGCCGCCACCGGGCGGCAATGTGTGCGTGGTCATCCATGAAGCCGATCACCGCGATCAGCCCCCCCGCTCCACCAATGGCGACCAATGTCGACAATGGCACCGCATCGGACAGCGCAAGCACAGGCAGGCAGGCCAGAAAACTCAGCACGATCGCCACACCACCGCCCCGCGGAGTCGGCACGGTGTGCGAACTGCGCGCGTTGGGCACATCTATAATCTGCTTGTTCAAGGCGTAACGCCGCAATACCGCAGTCAAAAGCAGGGATGCCCCTGCAACGAGGGGGATGAGCCACCATGCCTTCATTTGTCTTGCTCTTTCAAAAAGTTGATCGCAGTGGCCCGCAGTGCCTGGTCGACATCGAGCGGGGGCTTCCAGCCTAGCATTTCACGTGTTTTGTCGATGTCCACCTGCAACGAACCGCACAGGCGCCTGGACAACGCGCCCTTGCCGGCCAGCATTGCCGCACTTTTGAGCCAGATGGCAGGCACCGGCAGAAGCCTGGCGGGCTTGCCCAATGCCTGGCCTAAGCGCTGCAACAGTTCGGTGGTGGATAGATCGTGACCATCGCTGGCCAGAAAGGTCTGATTGGCAGCGGCCGGGTGATCGATACAGGTCACCAGCAGGTCCACCAGGTTGTCCAGGGCTACCAGGCTGCGCTTATTGTGAATGGCGCCGAACGGCAGCGGCAGGCCCCTGTTCAACCAGTTCATCATACTTCGAAAGTTGGCTTTTACGCCTGGACCATAGACCAGCACAGGGCGAACAATTACCACTTCCAGCCCGGTTTGCGTCGCCAACTGGCGTAGGCCTTCTTCGGCCTCGCGCTTGGAGATGCCGTAAGGATCCAGAGGCGCCGGCACTTCATCGGCAGTGAATGGCGCACGGTCGTCGGTGCTCTCGCCATTCACTTTCACCGAGCTTACAAAAATGAAACGCCGCACGCCTGCCTGGGCTGCTGAGCGGGCCAGGCTCAGAGTGCCATCTACGTTGACTCGACGGAATTCGGCTAGTGGATCTGTTGCGGTCTCCTGCATCACATGCACCCGCGAAGCCAGGTGGATCACGGTGTCTACCAGCTCGAAATGCCCGCTGACGGCATCCACTGCCGCCAATTCGCCGAACAGGCGGTAATCGACTCCGGCAAGTTGTTGGGCGGGCCACTGCCTTACCAGCGCCCTTGGCGCCCAGGCTGGATTGGCGACAAGCTGCTCAAGCAGCGCACGACCGACAAATCCACTGCCGCCAGTTACCAGCAGGCCGCGACATTGCGCATTGCCTTGGCCAGCCATCACGCGCTCCCCACCCGGCTCGGCAGGCGCAAGACGCGTGGCCTGTCCAGATGTCCAAAACCGGTTCCACCGGCCACCAAAATAATCATCGAGCAATCCGTCCTCTTGGGCTCTTTGCTGCTGCCAGCCTGGACTTTGGGTTGCGCACCAGCTTCCAGTCCATTTTTAATCATAATATTCAGCACAGTTGAACGATTCGCCCTTCTGGCCTGGGAATGCAGGCTTATGAAAGCCTCTGTCCTGCCAGCCTGGCGCACACAAGAATGAGACACAACCCGAAGAAATAAACCTTGTCGCGATTTCGCCGACGACACTGCCGGGCATTAACCGCAAGCCGCAGCAGACTCTTGACGTCCGGTTCCGCCCATCCCGCAACCAATTCAGACTTTTCCATCCCGACAAGTGATGCAATATGCATGGATTGGTGTAACCACCACCCCGAAAGTACCTTGCTTAGTCGAGCCCTCATGGCCACGATACCGGCGTTGACCCCTACCTGGTTGCTGGCGTGTTGCCGGTAGCGCATGGACGCCTGGGGGTCAATGAACCACTTCATGTGTTGTGACCGCGCATAGGCATAGATCAGCCAGTCATGTAGCGCGACCTCCTGAACTTCCTGCCAGTTCGCCAGCAGAAACGCCTTGAACTGACTAGCAAGCGCCGAGGATAGTAGGTAGGTACAGCCCGGCCCGGCCGCTTCGAAAAGGTAATCGAATTTCACTTGGGGCTGATGTTTCTCAACCAGCACTTCACGGCCGTCAGGCCAGAATGCCACGACATTGCTCGAATACGCAGCATTACCCGACGCAATGTGTTGATAGCCGCGCGCCAGTTTATCCGGATACCAGATATCATCTTGGTCCGCCAGGGAAACCGCATCGAATGGCGATAGATCCACATCGCGGAACAAACGGAAGAAATTCTTGCCTGCCCCACCAAAGCGCTGGCCAAACGGTAAGACCTGTACAGCAGGGGTATTTTCCTGAATTGTTTCGCACCAGGCCTCGGTACCATCATCCGAACGGTCCACACTGATGAACAAAGTCACATCGACATCATCTTGCTCTAGGATGGACGCTACCTGTTCAGGCAACCACTGCATACCATTATAGGCAGCTAGAAGTACGGCAATCCTAGGGATTTTCATTATAGGTCCATCCAGTCAAGAAATAACTTCATAACACTCCAACCCCGAAATAGTCCGCGCCAGCGAAGACAACACGTTCATTGTTTCATCTGTTGTTTCGGCGTTAGAGGTCACTTATTTTGCCAAATCCGAAGGTCTTTTTCAGAGCCTCCTTGGAAGAGAGGGGCGCGAGCCTGTGCCTTCAGGTGAACCGAGCAATCTCGCTTTGGAGAGGAGGCTGAATGTACAGCTTCACCTCGCGAGCATAACGCAAGCCAAACGCAAGCCAATCAACGCGGCCTACCCACCCGATGGCCATCACGCAATAGTGACATCCACTTCATTACCGACTTGGGCAAGCGCCTCCCGCAGTGCCCGAGCGAGCACTTGCTTAGCCCTCGCCTCCCCATGCACCAGCACCACCCGCAGCGGCTCGCACCCTACCACAAACCGCACCAACCCCGCCTGATCCGCATGCCCCGAATACCCACCCAAGGTCATTACTTTGGCCCGCACCTCGTACATTCGCCCATCCAGATCAATCTGCACAAACCCTTCCGCCCCTTCGCTAGCCTGGATAACCGCCCCCGGCGTGCCCTTGGCCTGGTAACCGACAAACATCACCTCATGCCGCGGATCCCCCAACATGGCCTTGAGGTAGTTGACGATGCGCCCACCCGAACACATGCCATTGCCGGCAATGACAATCGCCGGCCGCCCGGTGCTCTTGAGGTAATTGACCACCTGCTGGTGGCGTGCATGGCTGTCGATGCTGATCAACTGGCTGAAATCCAGCGGATCGCGCCCTTCGGCAAGGCGCGCCCTGGCCTCGGCATTCCAGTAATCGTGCAGCTCTCGATACACGCCGGTTATGCGCTGGGCCAAGGGTGAGTCGAGAATGATCGGTAGTTGCGACCAGTCGACTGGTTCGCCAGCCGGGGACGGGCCGGATTTGCCGAGCAAGGCCTTGCGATGAAGAATACCTTCGAGGTCGTATAGCAGCTCCTGGGTGCGACCCAGGCTGAAGGCCGGAATCAATAGCGTGCCCTGGTCGGCCAAGGCGCGGTCGATGGCAGCTTCGAGGCGTTGCTCGCGATCACCCAGCAGCGGGTGCAGGCGATCGCCGTAGGTGCTTTCCAGAACCAGCAGATCGGCTCGCTCCGGGGACTGCACGGGGCGCAGCAAGGGGTTGCCGCAGGCGCCGAGATCACCAGAAAACACATAGCGGGTATTGATCCGTTCGTGCTGCATGTCGCATTCGACATACGCCGAACCCAACAGATGACCGGCGCGCTGCAGGCGAATGCGGCAGCTGAGACCAGGGCGCTCGACCAGCGTATGCCACTGCTCGAAAGGTAGCGGCACGATTAGCTGGCGGAGGAATTCAAGGTACCTTGCCACCTGGGCAGGCTCGCTGCTGATGCTGAGCTTGTAGGCATCCTCCAGCACCAGCGGCAGCAGCCGGGCAGAGGGTTCACTGCACAGGATGGGACCCCGGTAGCCCGCAGCCAACAGGGCCGGGATGCGCCCTACGTGATCAAGGTGAACATGCGTGATGACCAGGGCCTGAATGCCCTGCACATCGAAATCGAGCGGCGCGGATGCAGCGCCTGACGCGGCGTCGCCGCCCTGCTCCAGGCCACAGTCGATGAGCAGGCTGGTCGACGGATCAAGATGCAGCTGGTGGCAGGATCCGGTGACGCCCTGGGTGCCACCGTGATGGGAAAGGACGGGATATTCCATGCTGCACACACTCGCCTGGGCCGAAAATGAAGTGCGCTATTACTCCATGACAGCCGGTACAGACAAAGGTGAGGATTCCTAAGAAGCCGTAGGAAATGTCGTTAATTGCTGCTTAGTGCCGCCTGCCGTGCGGAAGCCCGGATCTTGCGTTTGCTGCGCTGTACGCTGTATGCCCCCAGCAAAGGCCCGATTGCCAGGCCAATCACCAGCGCGGCAAGTACCAGCACCGCAACTGGCATGGCTGGAGCTGCCCAGCCGAACAGGACCAACGAGACGGTTTGCTGGTTTTCCAGAACGAAGAACAGCACCACAGCCGCCAACAGCAGCACGAACACCGCCGCCAGGGCGCGCTTGAGGTTACGCATCAGATTGCTCCTTGTGGAATCAGGTGTGAGCCTCGTGCTCTTCTTCATTGACCCGGTCGCGCAATTCTTTGCCGGGCTTGAAGTGCGGCACGAACTTGCCTTCGAGGCTGACCGACTGGCCGGTCTTCGGGTTACGGCCGACACGCGGTGCGCGATAGTGCAGCGAGAAGCTGCCAAAACCGCGGATCTCGATGCGATCGCCGGTGGCAAGGCATTGTGACATCTGTTCAAGCATGGTCTTGATGGCCAACTCCACGTCCTTGGACGAGAGCAGCCCCTGATGGGTGACAATACGTTCGATCAGCTCCGACTTCGTCATATTTTTCCCTTCGTTATCAAGCAGCTAGATCATTGCTTAACCAGTTTGTAGCACGCTGGGAAGGATTTGAACAGGGTGGTTCTTGACTTAATAAAAAAATTCAAGATTGAAGTTTTGTCGGAATGGTCTAGCTGGCGGGGCTTGGCGGGGGTGGGGGTTTGGCTGGTTAGCGCTCGGCGCACGGGAGGTGGCGCCTGGGAGATCGCCTGCTGCGCGGGCGGCGTTCGGCCTCACAGGCACACCCCCTTACGAGGAACACCTCCTGCCCCCCTCCAAACCAGCCAATAGAAGCGCAAAAAAAAAGGGTGGCCCGAAGGCCACCCTTTTTTACCGATCAAACAGAACTCAGTTCTGCTTGGCCATTGCTTCGCGCAGCAGCGCAGCCATGGTGGTGTCGGCAGCCGCTTCCGGAGCGTTTTTCAGGCTCTGGATGGCTTCGCGCTCTTCAGCATCGTCCTTCGACTTGATGGACAGGCTGATAACGCGGGACTTGCGGTCAACGCTGATGATCTTGGCTTCGATCTCTTCGCCTTCCTTCAGGACGTTACGCGCGTCTTCAACGCGGTCACGGCTGATTTCGGAAGCTTTCAGAGTAGCTTCGATGTCGTCGGCCAGAGTGACGATGGCGCCCTTGGCGTCAACTTCCTTCACGATGCCCTTGACGATAGCGCCCTTGTCGTTGACAGCAACGAAGTTGGAGAACGGATCGTCTTCCAGCTGCTTGATGCCCAGGGAGATGCGCTCGCGCTCTGGGTCAACCGACAGGATGACGGTTTCCAGCTCGTCGCCCTTCTTGAAACGACGTACGGCTTCTTCGCCGGTTTCGTTCCAGGAGATGTCGGACAGGTGAACCAGGCCGTCGATGCCGCCGTCCAGGCCAATGAAGATACCGAAGTCGGTGATCGACTTGATGGTACCGGTGATCTTGTCACCCTTGTTGAACTGGCCGGAGAAGTCTTCCCATGGGTTGGACTTGCACTGCTTGATGCCCAGGGAGATACGACGACGCTCTTCGTCGATGTCCAGAACCATGACTTCCACTTCGTCGCCAACCTGAACGACTTTCGACGGGTGGATGTTCTTGTTGGTCCAGTCCATTTCGGAAACGTGTACCAGACCTTCAACGCCTTCTTCCAGCTCAGCGAAGCAGCCGTAGTCGGTCAGGTTGGTAACGCGAGCCTGTACGCGAGTACCTTCTGGGTAACGGGCAGTGATAGCTACCCACGGATCTTCGCCCATCTGCTTCAGACCCAGCGAAACGCGGTTGCGCTCACGGTCGAACTTCAGAACGCGTACGTCGACTTCGTCGCCAACGTTAACGATTTCCGACGGGTGCTTGATGCGCTTCCAGGCCATGTCGGTGATGTGCAGCAGGCCGTCGATGCCGCCCAGGTCCACGAATGCGCCGTAGTCGGTGAGGTTCTTGACGATACCTTTGACTTGCTGGCCTTCCTGCAGGGTTTCCAGCAGGGCTTCGCGCTCGGCGCTGTTCTCGGCTTCCAGCACGCTGCGACGGGAAACGACAACGTTGTTGCGCTTCTGGTCCAGCTTGATGACCTTGAATTCCAGCTCTTTGCCTTCCAGGTGGGTGGTGTCGCGCACAGGGCGGACATCAACCAGGGAGCCCGGCAGGAACGCACGGATGCCGTTAACGTCGACAGTGAAGCCGCCCTTAACCTTACCGTTGATAACGCCCTTGACCACTTCTTCGGCGGCGAAAGCTGCTTCCAGAACAATCCAGCACTCGGCGCGCTTGGCTTTTTCACGGGACAGCTTGGTTTCGCCAAAGCCGTCTTCGACCGCGTCCAGCGCAACGTGAACTTCGTCACCGACCTTGATGGTCAGCTCGCCAGCTTCGTTGTAGAACTGCTCGAGCGGGATGACGCCCTCGGACTTCAGGCCAGCGTGTACGGTAACCCAGTCGCCGTCGATGTCGACAACGATACCGGTGATGATGGCACCCGGCTGAAGATTGAGGGTTTTCAGGCTTTCTTCAAAGAGTTCTGCAAAGCTTTCGCTCATTTTAATTCCTGTAGATTCGGGCGAAACATACGCCCCTCGCCACATTCCAGACAATGTGGGTCTGTTTTAAGTAAAGGAAAACGGGCAGGACGTTGACTGGTGCCCCTGCCTGCTTTCCTGGCTATCAGAGCAGGTCGCGCAGGGCGAGCTCACTCTTGATACGTTGCAACACCTGCTCGATGGACAACTCGGTAGAGTCCAACTGAATGGCATCGGCCGCTGGCTTCAGCGGGGCCACTGCACGTTGGGTGTCACGTTCATCACGCGCACGAATCTCATCCAGCAGACTCGACAGACTAACATCTTCACCCTTGCCCTTCAACTGCAGATAGCGGCGGCGTGCGCGCTCCTCCGCACTGGCAGTGAGGAACACCTTCAACGGCGCATCCGGGAACACCACGGTGCCCATGTCACGGCCGTCGGCGATCAGGCCGGGCAGTTCACGGAACGCGCGCTGGCGCTCCAGCAGTGCTTCACGCACCGCAGGCAACGAGGCAACCATCGAAGCACCGGCACCGACGGTTTCGGTACGGATGACCTGGCTGACATCCTCACCTTCGAGGATGGTTTGTTGCAGCTTACCGGGCTGGGCGGCAATGAACTGCACATCCAGATGGGCGGCAAGCTTGGTCAGCAGCTCTTCGTTGGTCAGGTCGACGCCATGGTTGGTGGCATTGAACGCCAGCAAGCGGTACAGCGCGCCGGAGTCCAGCAGCTTCCAGCCCAGTTCGCGGGCCAGCAGGCCGGCAACGGTGCCCTTGCCGGAGCCGCTGGGCCCGTCGATGGTGATGACCGGCGCCAGGGTACTCACGACTTGCCCTCTTCCGCCACGCGGATGCCGACCTCGGCGCACAGCGCCAGGAAGTTGGGGAAGGAAGTGGCGACGTTGGCGCAGTCATGGATGCGGATCGGCGCGCTGGCGCGCAGCGAAGCCACGCTGAAGGCCATGGCGATGCGGTGGTCACCGTGGCCATGCACCTCACCACCGCCCAGCTGGCCGCCGTCGATGATGATGCCGTCCGGGGTCGGCTCGCATTTGATGCCCAGGGTGATCAAGCCATCGGCCATCACCTGGATACGGTCGGACTCCTTCACCCGCAGCTCTTCGGCCCCACGCAGCACGGTGCGCCCTTCGGCGCAGGCAGCGGCGACGAACAGCACCGGGAACTCGTCGATGGCCAGCGGCACCAGTTCCTCCGGGATGTCGATGCCCTTCAGGCGGGCGCCACGCACGCGCAGGTCGGCCACTGGCTCGCCGCCGACTTCACGCTGGTTTTCCAGGGTGATGTCGCCGCCCATCAGGCGCAGGATATCGATCACGCCGGTACGGGTCGGGTTGATACCGACGTGCTCCAGCACCAGCTCGGAGCCTTCGGCGATGGACGCGGCCACCAGGAAGAAGGCTGCCGAGGAAATATCGGCCGGCACTTCGATACGGGTAGCGGTGAGCTTGCCGCCGGACTGCAGCGAGGCCACCGGGCCGTTGCTTTCGACGCTGTAACCGAAGCCGCGCAGCATGCGCTCGGTGTGGTCACGGGTAGGCGCGGGCTCGGTGACGGTGGTCTTGCCTTCGGCATACAGGCCGGCCAGCAGCAGGCAGGATTTGACCTGCGCACTGGCCATCGGCAGCGTGTAGGTCAGCGCCTTGAGCTTGTGGCCACCGCGGATGGTCAGTGGCGGACGGCCGTCCGGGCCGGTCTCGACCACTGCGCCCATTTCGCGCAGCGGGTTGGCCACACGGTTCATCGGGCGCTTGGACAGCGAGGCGTCGCCGGTCATGGTCACGTCGAACGGCTGGCCGGCCAGCAGGCCCGACAGCAGGCGCATCGAGGTACCCGAGTTGCCCACGTACAGCGGCCCGGGTGGCGGCTTGAGGCCGTGCAGGCCAACGCCGTGAATGGTCACGCGACCGTGGTTGGGGCCTTCGATGACCACACCCATGTCGCGGAATGCCTGCAGGGTCGCCAGCGCGTCCTCACCTTCGAGGAAGCCTTCGACCTCGGTGGTGCCTTCGGCCAGCGAGCCGAGCATGATCGAGCGGTGGGAAATCGACTTGTCGCCCGGTACGCGAATTCGCCCGGACAGGCGGCCACCCGGTTGGGCCAGGAAAATCAGATCGTTGGCGTTCATAGCGTCCACATAGGCCCGGCGGGCCAGGATTTTACTGAAATGCTCGCGGGCTACCCGAGCGCGGGTGAATACACCCAGCAGCTGGTGCCCGTCCCCTTCAGCGATCGCGTCGCGCAAGGCGTCGAGGTCGCTGCGATATGTATCAAGCGTGCGCAGGACAGCATCGCGGTTGGCGAGGAAGATGTCGTGCCACATGGTCGGGTCGCTGCCAGCGATTCTCGTGAAATCGCGGAAGCCTCCCGCAGCGTACCGGAAGATCTCGAGGTTTTCATTGCGTCTGGCCAGCGAATCGACCAGGCCGAAGGCCAGCAGGTGCGGCAGGTGACTGGTGGCGGCCAGCACTTCGTCGTGGCGCTCGACCGGCATGTGCTCCACGTCGGCTTCCAGCGCGCGCCACAGGCGGTCGACCAGGGCCAGGGCGGCCGGGTCGGTTTCGGCCAGCGGCGTGAGGATGACCTTGTGGCGGCGGAACAGGCTGGCGTTGGACGCCTCTACCCCGCTTTGCTCGGAACCGGCGATCGGGTGGCCGGGGACGAAGCGCGACAGGCGTGCGCCGCCGTCGCTCACAAACACGGCGCGCGCCTCACGCACCACATTGCCCTTGGCGCTGCCGACATCGGTGATGACGGCGTTGCCGAGGTCGAGCGTGGCCAGGCGGGCGAGCAGTTTTTCCATGGCCAGGATCGGCACCGCCAGCTGGATGACATCGGCACCCACGCAGGCCGCAGCGAGGTCTTCTTCGCAGCGGTCGACCACGCCCATGGCCACGGCCAGCTTGCGCGAGGGGGCGTCCAGGTCGACACCGACCACTTCGCGGCACAGGCCGCTTTCACGCAGGCCCTTGGCGAACGAGCCACCGATCAGGCCGAGGCCGACCACGACCAGGCGGTCGATGATTGGCGCGGGTTTGGTTTTTGCTGCATTTACCACTGGTGCGAACCCTGTTCAGAAATCTAGGCAGTCTTGAGGCCCATGGGGCTGCGTTGCAGCCCATCGCGACGCAAGGCCGCCCCTACAGGGGCCCGTAGCGTTTCGAGGCCTGCACAACACCTGTAGGAGCGGCCTTGTGTCGCGATGGGGCGCGAAGCGGCCCCAACCCTCTCAAATCAAAGCACCGCCTTCGGATACGACCCCAGCACCTTCAGCGCCACAGCCTCCTGGCTGATCTGCTCGAGCACCGCCTTGATCAGCGGGTCACGGTGGTGGCCGACGAAGTCGATGAAGAACACGTAGGTCCACTTGCCACTGCGCGACGGACGGGTCTCGATACGGGTCAGGTCGATACCGTTCTGGTGGAACGGTACCAGCAACTCGTGCAAGGCACCTGGCTTGTTGCTCATCGACACGATGATCGAGGTCTTGTCGTCGCCGGTCGGCGGCACTTCCTGGTTACCGATCATCAGGAAGCGCGTGGAGTTGTCCGGGCGGTCTTCGATCTTTTCGGCCAGACGAGTCAGGCCGTACAGGTTGGCCGCCATGTCGCCGGCGATCGCCGCCGAGTTCCACTCGCCCTTGACCCGCTTGGCCGCCTCGGCATTGCTCGACACCGCCACGCGCTCCACGTTCGGGTAGTGCGCGTCGAGCCACTTGCGGCACTGCGCCAGCGATTGGGCATGGGAGTAGATGCGGGTGATGCTGTCGGTCTTGGTGTTCTCGCCCACCAACAGGTGGTGGTGGATACGCAGCTCGACTTCGCCGCAGATCACCATGTCGTGCTCGAGGAAGCTGTCCAGGGTATGGCTGACTGCGCCCTCGGTGGAGTTTTCCACCGGCACCACGCCAAAGTTGACGGCACCGGCCGCCACTTCGCGGAACACTTCGTCGATGGCCGCCATCGGCCGGCTGATCACCGCGTGGCCGAAGTGCTTCATGGCCGCGGCCTGGGTGAAGGTGCCTTCTGGGCCCAGGTAGGCGATTTTCAGCGGCTCTTCCAGGGCCAGGCACGACGACATGATTTCGCGGAACAAGCGCGCCATCTCTTCGTTGTCCAGCGGCCCCTTGTTGCGCTCCATCACGCGCTTGAGCACGGCGGCTTCACGCTCGGGGCGATAGAACACCGGCTTTTCGCCTTCCGCCAGCGAGGCGGTCTTGACCTTGGCCACTTCCTGGGCGCAACGGGCACGTTCGCTGATCAGCTCGAGGATCTTCTCGTCGAGGCTGTCGATGCGCACGCGCAGCGCCTTCAGTTCGTGCTCGGACATCAGCCGTGCTCCTTCTCGAATTCGGCCATGTAGGCCACCAGGGCTTCCACCGCCTCGAGGCCCAGGGCGTTGTAGATGGAGGCGCGCATGCCGCCAACCGAACGGTGGCCCTTGAGGTTGAGCAGGCCACGGGCATCGGCGCCGGCGAGGAAGGCCTTGTCCAGGCGCTCGTCAGCCAGGCGGAACGGCACGTTCATCCACGACCGGGCGTTGTGGCTGATCGGGTTGGTGTAGAACTCGCTGCTGTCGATGAAGCCGTACAGGCGGTCTTTCTTGGCGCGGTTGCGCTGCTCCATGGCCTCGACGCCACCCTGCTCCTTCAGCCACTCGAAGACCAGGCCGGAGAGGTACCAGGAGTAGGTAGCCGGGGTGTTGTACATCGAGCCGTTGTCGGCCGCGACCTTGTAGTCGAGCATGGTCGGGCAGCTGCTGCGGGCGTGACCCAGCAGGTCTTCGCGCACGATCACCACGACCAGGCCGCTTGGGCCGATGTTTTTCTGCGCACCAGCGTAGATCAGGCCGTACTGCGAGACATCGATCGGGCGCGAGAGGATGTCGGAGGACATGTCGACCACCAGCGGTACGTCACCGGTTTCGGGCACCCAGTCGAACTGCAGGCCACCGATGGTCTCGTTGGACGCATAGTGCACGTAGGCCGCGTTCTTGGTCAGGTTCCACTCGTTCTGGCCCGGGATGGCCAGGTAGTCGTAGGGCTTGGCGCTGGCGGCGACGTTGACATTGCCGAAGCGGCGCGCTTCCTCGATGGCCTTTTTCGACCAGATGCCGGTCTCGATGTAGTCGGCGGTGCCGTTTTCCGGCAGCAGGTTCAGCGGGATTTCGGCGAACTGCTGGCTGGCGCCGCCCTGCAGGAACAGCACCTTGTAGTTGGAGGGGACGGACAGCAGGTCACGCAGGTCCTGCTCGGCCTTTTCGGCGACGGCCACGTAATCGTCGCTGCGATGGCTCATTTCCATCACCGACAAGCCCTTGCCATGCCAATCCAGCATCTCGGCCTGCGCACGCTGCAGAACAGCGTCAGGAAGCGCAGCAGGGCCTGCGCAGAAGTTAAAGGCTCGTTTGCTCACATCCACTCTCGCTCTGCCAAATAGAACAAATTCTTAACTTACAGGCCACGCGCTGCTCTTGTAGGAGCGGCCTTGCGTCGCGAACGGGTCGCAAAGCGGCCCCGGCGTCTTGCAGCGCCGCTGAACCCCCAGGGCTGCCTTGCAGCCCTTTCGCGACGCAAGGCCGCTCCTACAAAAAGCTCGCCCCGCCACAGGGCGGGTTCAGCATTGCCTGCTTTCATCAGGCAAACGGGGCGACCTTGGTCGCCCCGTTCGGGTTTTACGCTTACTCCTGCGGGGCCTCTTCGGCGCCAGCAGCTTCGTCATTGTCTGGCGCTTCGGCCGCGACACCCTCTTCGTCCGTCTCGAGCACATCATCGAGCTCTTCCTCGGACGGCTCCTGGATACGCTCCAGGCCTACGAGTGTCTCGTCATTGGCCAGCTTGATCAAGGTCACGCCCTGGGTATTGCGGCCCAGGCTGGACACTTCGCCAACACGGGTCCGCACCAGGGTGCCCTGGTCGGAGATCAGCATGATCTCTTCGCCTTCCTGCACCTGGATGGCACCGATCAGCAGGCCATTGCGCCCTTTGGTGCCCATGGCGATCACGCCCTGGCCACCACGGCCGCGACGCGGGAACTTGGACAGCGGGGTACGCTTGCCGAAGCCGCGCTCGGAGGCGGTGAGGATCTGCGCGCCGGATTCCGGGATCAGCATGGAGATGATCCGCTGGCCCTTGCCCAGCTTCATGCCGCGCACGCCACGGGCGTTACGGCCCATCTCGCGCACCACGCTCTCGGCGAAGCGGATCACCTTGCCGGCATCGGAGAACATCATCACTTCCTTGGCGCCGTCGGTGATGGCCGCCGCGATCAGGGTGTCGCCTTCCTTCAGCTTCAGGGCGATCAGGCCGTTGGAGCGTGGACGGGCGAACTGCACCAGCGGGGTCTTCTTCACGGTACCCGAAGCGGTGGCCATGAAGATGTAGGCGCCGGTCGGCTCGGCCACCCACTCAGGGGTATCGCCGTCTTCTTCGTCGACTTCCTCGGCCTCGACCACTTCGCCTTCGAGCACGGTGTCTTCCGCGTCCTCCAGCTCTTCGTCGGCGCCAGCGCTCTGCTGCAGGGCCTCGAGGTCGATCTGCAGCATGGCGGTGATACGCTCACCCTCCTCCAGCGGCAGCAGGTTGACCATCGGGCGGCCGCGGGCGGCGCGAGACGCCTCAGGAATGTCGTAGGTCTTCAGCCAGTACACCTTGCCGCGGCTGGAGAACAGCAGCAGGGTGGCGTGGCTGTTGGCCACCAGCAGGTGCTCGACGTAGTCCTCGTCCTTCACCCCGGTGGCCGACTTGCCTTTGCCGCCACGGCGCTGGGCCTGGTAGGCGGACAGCGGCTGGGTCTTGGCGTAGCCGCCATGGGAAATGGTCACCACGCGCTCTTCTTCCGGGATCATGTCGCCGTAGTTGAGGTCGTGGCGCGCATCGAGGATTTCGGTGCGACGGGCATCGCCGTATTCGGCGCGGATGGCTTCCAGCTCTTCGCGGATCACTTCCATCAGGCGCTCGGCGCTGCTGAGGATGCGGATCAGTTCGCCGATCTGCTCAAGGATCTCCTGGTACTCGGCCAGCAGCTTCTCGTGCTCCAGGCCGGTCAGGCGGTGCAGGCGCAGGTCAAGGATCGCCTGGGCCTGTTCCGGCGACAGGTAATACTTGCCTTCACGCAGGCCGTACTGCTCCGGCAGGTCCTCGGGGCGGCAGGAATCGGCGCCGGCGCGCTCGACCATGACCTGCACGGCGCTGGATTCCCAGGCGGTGGACACCAGGGCTTCCTTGGCTTCGGACGGGGTCGGCGAGGCCTTGATCAGGGCGATGACCGGGTCGATGTTGGACAGCGCGACGGCCTGGCCTTCAAGGATATGGCCGCGTTCGCGGGCCTTGCGCAGCTCGAACACGGTACGGCGGGTCACCACTTCGCGGCGGTGACGGACGAACGCTTCAAGCAGGTCCTTGAGGTTGAGCAGGCGCGGACGGCCATCGACCAGGGCGACGACGTTGATGCCGAATACGCTCTGCAGCTGGGTCTGCGAATACAGGTTGTTGAGCACCACCTCCGGCACCTCGCCGCGACGCAGCTCGATGACGATGCGCATGCCGTCCTTGTCGGACTCGTCGCGCAGCTCGGTGATGCCTTCGATCTTCTTCTCTTTGACCAGCTCGGCGATCTTCTCGATCAGGCGCGCCTTGTTCAGCTGGTACGGCAGCTCGGTAACCACGATCT
Organism: Pseudomonas sp. LAM2023; assembly: GCF_016620375.1. Lineage (NCBI taxonomy): Bacteria > Pseudomonadati > Pseudomonadota > Gammaproteobacteria > Pseudomonadales > Pseudomonadaceae > Pseudomonas > Pseudomonas sp. LAM2023. The sequence continues at coordinate 427,380 of NZ_JAENHV010000026.1, forward strand.
GCTGGCGGCCGCCCACCTTGTCGATGTCTTCGATTTCGGAGCGGGCGCGCATGTAGATACGGCCACGGCCGGTGCGATAGGCCTCGATGATGCCCTGGCGGCCGTTGATCAGGCCGGCAGTCGGGAAGTCCGGGCCGGGGATGTGCTGCATCAGCTCATCGATGGTGACATCCGGGTTGTCGATCAGCGCCAGGCAGCCGTCGATGACTTCGCCGAGGTTGTGCGGCGGGATGTTGGTCGCCATACCCACGGCGATACCGCTGGAACCGTTGACCAGCAGGTTGGGGATACGGGTCGGCATGACCGCCGGGATCTGTTCGGTGCCGTCGTAGTTGGGTACCCAGTCGACGGTTTCCTTGTGCAGGTCGGCCAGCAGCTCGTGGGCCAGCTTGGCCATGCGCACTTCGGTGTATCGCATGGCCGCGGCGTTGTCGCCGTCCACCGAGCCGAAGTTGCCCTGGCCGTCGACCAGCAGGTAGCGCAGCGAGAATGGCTGGGCCATACGCACGATGGTGTCGTAGACCGCAGTGTCGCCGTGGGGGTGGTACTTACCGATCACGTCACCGACCACACGGGCGGATTTCTTGTACGGCTTGTTCCAGTCGTTGCCCAGTTCGCTCATCGCATAGAGGACGCGACGATGCACGGGCTTCAAGCCGTCACGCGCATCGGGCAGCGCTCGCCCGACAATCACGCTCATCGCGTAGTCGAGGTAGGACTGTCTCAGTTCGTCTTCGATATTGACCGGGAGGATTTCTTTGGCCAGTTCGCCCATGAGAAGCCTGATTCCTTTTTCTGGTGAAACTTCGCAGCTCCATCAAGGGCCGAACGAAGCTCGCCGCCGCAGCGCATGTGGTGCGACGACTTACGACAAATCAATGAGTTGTGCCATGGATCTGCGCAATGAAGGCCGCCGTGGAAGGCGGTCCTGGAAACTGCCGGATGTTATCACAAAGGCGGGGGCGGTGGGGAGATGTGGCAGGTGGCCTCACACGAGGGCAAATCTGGATTTTTTATAGCCTGTGCTGGCCTCTTCGCGGGTATACCCGCCCCCACAGGTACACCACCGCCCTCAGGCCTTGTGCCATCCCTGTGGGAGCGGGTTTACCCGCGAAGAGGCCGGAACAGGCACTACGAATATCAATGCAACCGCTTGCGGCACAGCAACTGCGCCAGCTTGGCGGTGTCCGGCCGCTCGACGATACCGCGCTCGGTCACGATCACGTCGATCAGGTCTGCCGGGGTCACGTCGAACACCGGGTTGAACACCTCGACATCCGGCGCCACCCGGGTGCCACCGATGTCCAGCAATTCGTCGGCAGCACGCTCTTCGAGGGGGATGTCCTCGCCAGTGGCCAGGTTGAAATCGATACTGCTGCTCGGCGCCACCACCATGAAGCGCACGCCGTGGTGCATGGCGCTGACCGCCAGCTGGTACGTGCCGATCTTGCTGGCCATGTCGCCGTTGGCGGCAATGCAGTCAGCGCCCACCACGACCCAGGTGATGCCCTTGGTCTTCATCAGGTGGGCCAGCGCCGAGTCGGCGCACAGGGTCACCGGGATGCCTTCGTTGGCCAGCTCCCAGGCGGTCAGGCGCGAGCCTTGCAGCCAAGGGCGGGTCTCGCCGGCGTACACCCGTTCGACCATGCCCTCCAGGTAGCTGGCACGGATCACCCCCAGCGCGGTACCGAAGCCACCGCTGGCCAGGGCGCCGGCATTGCCGTAGGTGAGCAGGGTCTGGGCGTTGCCCTGGTGGCGGCGAATCAGCTCGATGCCGTGTTGGGCCATGGTCAGGTTGGCTTCACGGTCGCTTTCATGAATGGCCACCGCTTCGGCCTCCAGCGCGGCCAGCACGTCCTCGTCGGCGCGCAGGCGCTGCAGGCGCTCACGCATGCGGTTCAACGCCCAGAACAGGTTGGCGGCCGTGGGGCGCGCCTCGGCCAGCAACAGGAAGTCTTCTTCCAGGTCCATCTCCCAGTCGCCGCCCTGGGCCAGGCGTTCTTCCAGCGCCAATACCAGGCCGTAGGCCACCACGATGCCGATCGCCGAGGCGCCGCGCACGGCCATGTCGCGGACCGCTGCGGCCACCTGCGCGACATTGTCGCAGGCCAGCCAACGCTCCTCCGACGGCAGCAGGCGCTGGTCGAGCAGGTGCAGGACGCCGCCCTGCCAGCGGATCGCGGTCACCTTCTCCGCCGCCAAAAGTCGCTCGCGCATCGCCTCTCCCCGTCGTTCGGATATCAAAAGCCGGCGATTATAGCGACCCTGGGGGCCGAGCGCTCGGGTATACTCCGGCGCAATTTTGCGAAGTTTCAGAGGACTGTTCAATGAGCAACGTCGACCGCGCCGAAATCGCCAAGTTCGAAGCGCTGGCCCACCGCTGGTGGGACCGCGAAAGCGAGTTCAAGCCGCTGCACGAAATCAACCCGCTGCGCGTCAACTGGATCGACGAGCGCGCCAGCCTGGCCGGCAAGAAAGTGCTGGACGTGGGTTGTGGTGGCGGCATCCTCAGCGAGGCCATGGCCCTGCGTGGCGCCACGGTCACTGGCATCGACATGGGCGAGGCACCGCTGGCGGTGGCCCAGCTGCACCAGCTGGAGTCGGGCGTGCAGGTGGAATACCGGCAGATCACCGCCGAAGCCCTGGCCGAGGAAATGCCCGAACAGTTCGACGTGGTCACCTGCCTGGAAATGCTCGAGCACGTGCCTGACCCGTCCTCGGTCATCCGCGCCTGCTACCGCATGGTCAAGCCTGGCGGCCAGGTGTTCTTCTCGACCATCAACCGCAACCCCAAGGCCTACCTGCTGGCGATCGTCGGCGCCGAGTACATCCTCAAGATGCTGCCGCGCGGCACCCACGACTTCAAGAAGTTCATCCGCCCGTCCGAACTGGGCGCCTGGAGCCGCGTGGCCGGCCTGCAGGTCAAGGACATCATCGGCCTGACCTACAACCCGCTGACCAAGCACTACAAGCTCAGCAGCGACGTGGACGTCAACTACATGATCCAGACCTTGCGCGAGGAATGAGAATGCGTTTGCAAGCAGTTCTCTTCGACATGGACGGCACCCTGCTCGACACGGCGCCGGACTTCATCGCCATCTGCCAGGCCATGCTCGCCGAGCGTGGCCTGCCGGCCATCGACGACCAGCGCATCCGCGACGTGATTTCCGGTGGTGCCCGCGCCATGGTTGCCGCCACATTCGCCATCAGCCCCGAAACGGAAGGCTTCGAGGCCCTGCGCCTGGAGTTTCTCGAGCGCTACCAGCGCGACTGCGCGGTGCACAGCAAGCTGTTCGACGGCATGGCCGAGCTGCTGGCCGACATCGAGAAAGGCAACCTGCTGTGGGGGGTGGTCACCAACAAGCCGGTGCGCTTCGCCGAGCCGATCATGCAGCAGCTGGGCCTGGCCGAGCGTTCGGCGCTGCTGATCTGCCCCGACCACGTGAAGAACAGCAAGCCCGACCCCGAGCCGCTGATCCTCGCCTGCAAGACCCTGAACCTGGACCCGGCCAGCGTATTGTTCGTCGGCGACGACCTGCGCGACATCGAGTCTGGCCGCGATGCCGGCACCCGTACGGCGGCGGTGCGCTACGGCTATATTCATCCAGAGGACAACCCCAACAACTGGGGCGCCGACGTGGTGGTGGACCACCCACTGGAACTGCGCAAAGTGATCGACAGCGCGCTGTGCGGCTGCTGAGTAGCAACGGCTGACGCCAGACTCTGTGGGAGCGGGCAAGCCCGCGAAGCAGGCACTGCAGTGGATGGCACCGGCTTTGCCGGTGTTCGCGGGCGCGCCCGCTCCCACACGGTCTGTCGCGCCATAAAAAGGGAATACGCAATGTTCGACTACACCGCCCGCCCCGACCTGCTGCAAGGCCGGGTCATCCTGGTTACCGGTGCCGGCCGCGGCATCGGCGCCGCCGCCGCCAAGGCCTATGCCGCCCTGGGCGCGACCGTGCTGCTGCTGGGCAAGACCGAGGCCAACCTCAACGAGGTCTACGACCAGATCGAAGCCGCCGGGCATCCGCAACCGGTGGTGATCCCGTTCAACCTGGAAACCGCCCTGCCCCACCAGTACGACGAACTGGCGGTGATGATCGAGGAGCAGTTCGGCCGCCTCGATGGCTTGCTGAACAACGCATCGATCATCGGCCCGCGCACGCCGCTGGAGCAGCTGTCGGGTGACAACTTCATGCGCGTGATGCACATCAACGTCAACGCCACGTTCATGCTCACCAGCACCCTGCTGCCACTGCTGAAGCTGTCGGAAGACGCTTCGGTGGTGTTCACCAGCAGCAGCGTCGGGCGCAAGGGCCGCGCCTACTGGGGGGCCTATGGCGTGTCGAAATTCGCCACCGAGGGCCTGATGCAGACCCTCGCCGACGAACTGGAAGGCGTGGCGCCGGTGCGCGCCAACAGCATCAACCCGGGCGCCACGCGCACGGCGATGCGCGCCCAGGCGTACCCCAGCGAAAACCCGCAGAACAACCCGCTGCCGGAACAGATCATGCCGCTGTACCTGTACCTGATGGGGCCGGACAGCAAAGGGGTGAATGGGCAGGCGTTCGACGCCCAGTGAGCCTGAGCTGGCCTCTTCGCGGGCTCGCCCGCTCCCACAGGATCAGCAAGGCCCTTGAAGGCTGCGCCATACCTGTGGGAGCGGGCAAGCCCGCGAAGAGGTGCAACACTCAGCCCGCCACCAACGCCGGGCGCATGCTCCGCTGCTGGCGACCTTCCAGTTGCATGCAGCGCTCCAGGAACATGTACATGCAGTCATAGCTCCTGCATATCGCCCTGCGCAGCTCGGTACGCAACCCCAGCGTCGGGTTCTCGCCGGCCAGCGTGCAGATGATCTCCAGCGCTTCCCACGGGTGCGCGTCGTCATACTGGGCGTGCATCTTCAGCCACTTCATCGCCCGCTTGCGCTCTTCCTCCGGGAAGCCCAGCGCATAGGTGTCGCTGGAACACACCACCGCCGACCATTCGCCGGTCGCGCCTTCGATGGCGTAATTGGTCGCCGCCATGGAGATGGCCAGGTTCTCGGTGAAACACACGCGCCAGCACCAGTCGTTCAGGCCGTTCAGCTCGGCCGGAACGTTCTGCGCCTGCAATTCATGCAGGTGCACGCCGTGCGCCTGGGCCCAGCTGACCCAATAGTCGGCATGGTTGAGCTCGACGCGGATATTGCGCATCAACCAGCGCCGCGCCATATCCTCGCCCTGGTGCCGACCATACCGGGTCTTGGTCAGGTTGTGCGCCATGTACAGCGAGAACTGCTCGACCACCGGCCAGCCACCGATCAGGTACTGGCGGATGGTCGACTGCTTCAACTGGCCATCGCGCAGCCGTGCGTAGAACTCGTGCTCCACGACCCGGCGCTTGCTTTCGCGGCAATCCTCAATCAGTTGCTGGGCCCAGTGGGGGTAGCTTGCAGGGTCCATCAGAGGGCCGATACGAACGAATGCATCAATCACTTTGAGCTCCTTGATCCTTGCGATCACTAGCTAACGAAACGTGCCAGGTGCCCGCTGCAACAGAGGCCGGGTGGCGATCCGTTGGCGCTGCAGACTGTCACAGGTGAACACCTGGGGGCGTTCAATCAGGTAGCCCTGGGCGTAATCAACGCCAATCTCCTGCAAGGCCTGCTCGATCAAGGGTGTTTCGACGAATTCGGCAATGGTGCGCTTGCCCATTACGTGTCCTATGTGGTTGATGACCTCGACCATGGCCCGGTTGACCGGATCGTCGAGCATGTCCTTGACGAAACTCCCGTCGATCTTCAGGTAATCCACGGGCAAATGCTTGAGATAGGCGAACGATGACATGCCAGCGCAGAAATCATCGAGCGAGAAGCGGCAACCCAGCCCCTTCAACTCGTTGATAAAGCGGATGGCGCTGCCAAGGTTGGCAATCGCGCTGGTTTCGGTGATTTCAAAACAGATCATCCGCGGCGGGATGGCGTATTCGACGAACAGGCGCTGCAAGTATTCGAGGAACTTGTCATCGCCAATGCTCGACCCCGAGAGGTTGATCGCACAGGTCGACAGCGGCCCTTCCCGGCCCTGGTCCAGGCACTGGCGGATGACCACGAATACATTGCGCACCACCCAGCGATCCAGCGCGGTCATCAGGCCATAGCGCTCGGCCGCCGGGATGAAGCTGTTGGGCAGGATGGTGCGGCCGCTTTCGTCGTGCAGGCGCAACAGGATCTCGATATGGCCCGGGCCTTCGAAGCTTTTCAGCGGGGCGATTTCCTGGGCGTACAGACAGAAACGGTTTTCTTCCAGGGCCACGTGCAGGCGCTGGATCCAGGCCATTTCGCCAAAGCGCATGGACAGTTCGCTGTCGTCGGCATGGTACACCTGGACACGGTTGCGGCCCTTTTCCTTGGCCATGTAGCAGGCCATGTCGGCGGCGCGCAGCGAGGCTTCCAGGGTGGTGGGGGCCTGGGCCAAGTGCACCAGGCCGATACTGACGGTGGTGACGAACGGCCGCCCCTTCCACACGAAGTGCAGGCTCTGCACCAGCTGGCGCAACTGCTCGCCGATACGCTCGGCCTGCTCGGGCGGGCAGCTTTCCAGCAGTACGCCGAATTCGTCACCGCCCAGGCGGGCCAGGGTGTCGCCTTCCCGCAGGCCGGATTGCAGCACGGCGCAGATGTGCCGCAGCAGTTCGTCGCCAGCGGCATGCCCGCAGGTGTCGTTGACCAGCTTGAACTGGTCGAGGTCGAGGAACATCAGTGAATGCCGCCCGGCCTGGCGCGCCAGGCCACTGAGTGCCTGCTCCAGGCGGTATTCGAATTCGCGGCGGTTGGCCAGCCCGGTGAGGGCGTCGTGGGTCGCCTGCCAGGACAGGTTGGCGATGTACTGGCGTTCCTGGGTCATGTCGTGCAGCACCAGCACGATGCCGCTGACCTCGCCGTCGTTGACGATCGGTGAGCCGACCAGGTTGATCGACACGGTACTGCCATCCAGGCGCTGGATCAGCCGGGGATGCTCGGCGCCGCCTTTGAGGCTGCCGCTGAGCACCTGCTCGACCAGGCTGCGGCCATCTTCCTCGGCCTGCTCGTCCACCAGGCTGAACAACGCCGACAATGGCAGGCCCTGGGCCTGGCCGGCCTGCCAGTGGGTCAGTTGTTCGGCGGCGGGGTTCATGTAGCCGATCATGCCTTCTACATCTGCGGTGATCACCGCGTCGCCGATGGCCTGCAGGGTGATCTGCGCCCGCTCCTTTTCAACCTGCAGAGCACTGGCAAAGGCCTCGCGCTGGGCCAGCAGCTTGCTGGAGCGGCGCCAGGCAATGGCAATCAGGAACATCGCCGTCATCAGGTTGGTGATCAGCAGCACCCGCAACAGCATGCGCGAGCCCTCGCCGAGGGCATCGCTGAACGCCTTGGAGGCCGGGGTGACCCCTTCATTGATAGCGACGATGCGCGCCTTCCAATCGCTGATCGTACGGGCATCTACCGGCCCGGCGGCGAAGCTGCTGCGCATTTCGTTGGCCAGCGTATCCAGCTTGGCCAGGTAATCGTCGCCAATATTCCAGTAATCGATCGCCGTCTGCATGTAGCTGAGGTTGCGAAAGTTGCGATAGAACCAGATGATCCGTTCGACATCGTCGGGGTGATTGCCGCCATCCAGTACGGCCTGGCGCGCAGCGTCAAGGTCGGGGACGGGCTGGTCGAGCACCTCGCGCAAGCGCTGGTCGCCGCGGGGCACGATGATCGCCTGGCGATAGTGCTGGTAGGTACTGTCGTCGCGGGTTTCGGCATACAGGTCAAGGTAATAGATCGCATCTTTCTGGGCCTTGGACCAAAGGCTTTCACCGGCGACATAGGCGCGCACCGCCGAGAGCGCATAGAAACTGAGGCTGCCCAGGGCCACCTGGAAGACCACAACGGCGATGAAGGGCCAGGTGATACCAAGCAGCTTGGGCGCTTCGAGTGTGCGATGTCCCTTCATGGAGTCCCTGTCACAGAGCAGATGAGGCGCAGATCAACCCAGACAAGCACAGCGTAGGCCAAATGCCATCGCCGCGGCTGGGTTTTTCATGACAGAAAATCGGTGACTTTGTATAAGTTCAACTTTGTTGCAGATGCCCATAAAGCTTGGCATACAACCCGCCTTCTGCAATCAGCTGCTGATGGTCACCATCCTCTGCCACATGCCCACCATCGAACACCAGCACCCGGTCGGCCTGTTTCACCGCGGACAGGCGGTGGGCAATGATCAGCGTGGTACGGCCGCTGAGAAAGCGCGCCAGGGCCTGGTGCAGGTTGTACTCGGTGGCGGCATCCAGGGCCGAGGTCGCTTCGTCGAGGATCACCACCTTGGGCTCGGCCAGCACCATGCGGGCAATCGCCAGGCGCTGGCGCTGGCCACCGGACAGGCGCACGCCGGAGCGCCCCACCACACTGTCCAGGCCCTGCGGCAAGGCAGCGATGGTGCCATCCAGCTGGGCAATGCGTAGCGCCTGCCAGCAAGCCTCGTCGCTGCAGTCACGGCCCATGGTCAGGTTGGCACGCACGCTGTCGTTGAACAGCGACGGGTGCTGCAACACCACCGCGACGTTTTCGCGCAGGGTTTCCAGGCCGATTTCCTGCAGGCTGGCACCGCCAAAGCGGATGGTCCCGGCCTGGGCGCTATAAAGGCCCAGCAACAGTTGCACCAGTGTGCTCTTGCCGCCGCCGCTGGCACCCACGATGGCCACCTTCTCACCCGGGGCAATGCACAGGTCGAGGTGCTCGAGGACCGGCTCGTCGGCATAGGCAAAGCGCAGGTCGCGCACTTCGATGCCGACCGTCTGGCGGCCGGCGAACGGATCACTGGCGGCCGCATACTGCGGCTCGTCGGCACGCGCCAGCAGCTCGTTGAGGCGGCTCAGCGCACCGCCAGCGGCATAGTAGGCGTATTGCAGGTTGAGCAGTTGCTCCACCGGGCCGATCATGAACCACAGGTAGCTGAACACCGCCAGCATCTGGCCGATCGAAAGGTCGGAAAACAGCACGGTAAGCATCGCCGCGGCGCGGAAGATATCGATACCGAACTGGAACAGCAGGCCACTGGCGCGGCCACTGGCATCGCTTTTCCATTGCGAGTCGACGGCGTAGTCGCGCACTTCGCGGGCGCGCAGGCCGAGGCGCCCGAGGAAGTAGCCCTGGCGGTTGCCGGCGCGGATTTCCTGGATGGCGTCGAGGGTTTCCGCCAGCGCCTGGGTAAACCGTGCGGTGCTGTCGTTTTCGAGCTTTTTCAGGTGTTTGACGCGCTTGCCCAACTGCACGGTGAAGTAGATGACCAGCGGGTTGAACAGCAGAATCAGCAAGGCCAGCTGCCAGTGCATCCAGATCAGGATGGCCGCGGTGCCGGTCAGGGTCAGCATGGCCACCAGGAAGCGGCTGAGGGTTTCGCCGACGAACTTGTCGAGGGTATCCAGGTCGGTGACCAGGTGGGTGGTTACCGTACCGCTGCCCAGGCTTTCGTATTCTTTCAGCGAAATGCGCTTCAGCCGCTCGATAAGGCGAATGCGCAGGCGATAGACGATGTCCTTGGCCAAGCCGGCAAACAACCTGGCCTGGATGACGTTGAACGCCAGGGCGGCCAGGCGCAGGCACAGGGTCAGCAGCAGCATCAGGCCGATGTAGCCGGCGGCCACCTGCCAGCTGGACGGCAGCAGGTGGTTCATCCACTGCAGCGCGGCATCGCCCTGGCCCAGCAGCACCTCGTCCACCAGCAGCGGCAGCAGCAACGGGATGGGCACGCTGCAGCAGGCGGCCAACACTGCAATGAGGTTGGCGGACCAGAGGTTTTTCTTGTGATGCAGGGCCAGGCGGCGGATTTCCGCCCAGCTCAGTCGGTCGGCCGCCGTGCAAGGCTTGCCCGGCACCGGGTCGGGTGACCCAGGCAGATCAAGCACAGGCGGCCTGCTGCAGCCAGCGGCCGAGCAAGGGTTGCAGGCGCTCCAGCGGCTGGTAGCCGTTGGTCAGCAGGGCCAGCTGGCCATTGCGCTCGGCCAGCAAGGTCGGGAAACCGGCGATGCCCAGGTCCTGCGCCCAGGCGAAATCGGCCGCAGTGGCGGCGCGCGTGTCGGCCCGGGCAAAGGCCTCGGCGAACACGGCACGGTCGAAGCCCGCCTGCTCGGCCAGTTCGACCAGATGCGGAGCAACGGTCACATCCACCCCCTGCTCGTAGAACGCTCGCTGGATCAGCGCCAGCAGCGGCCAGACGCGCTCGGCGTCCAGCTCGCGGGCGGTGACCAGGGCCCGGCAGGCCGGCTCGGTGTCATAGACGAAGCCGTCGGGCATGGCCCCCTCGAAGCGAAACGGCTGGCCAGTGGCTTCGGCCACCGCTTGCCAGTGTTCGAGGATGTACTTGCGGGTGGCGCTATCCAGCGCGCTGCCGCCGCTGCGCAAGCCGCCGGTGACCAAGCGGGTCGGCACGCCTGCTGCACGCGCCTGGGCGATCAGGGCCGCGGCCACGGGTGCGAAGCCCCAGCACCAGGAGCACATCGGGTCCATCACGTAGATCAGGCGTGCAGACATGCATCAAGCCTCGGCTTTGTAGTTGTAACCGATCGGATGCGGCAGGTTGCGGGCCTTGGCCAGTTCGATCTGCTTCTGCCGGTCGATGGCGCTGCGCCGGGTCTTCTCGCTCAGGGTGTCCCAGCAATGCGGGCAGCTCACCCCTGGCGAATAGTGCTCGGACGCACGCTCCTGTGCATTGATCGGGTGGCGGCAGGCGTGGCACTGGTCGTACTCGCCCTCGCTCAGGTCATGGCGCACCGTGACGCGGTTGTCGAAGACGAAGCAGTCGCCGTCCCACAGGCTTTCTTCCTGAGGCACTTCCTCGAAGTATTTCAGGATGCCGCCCTTAAGATGATAGACCGCTTCGAAGCCTTCACCGAGCATGTAGCTGGAGGCTTTTTCGCAACGGATACCGCCGGTGCAGAACATCGCAACCTTCTTGTGCTTGCTGGGGTCGAAGTTGGCCTTGATGTAGTCGGGGAACTCGCGGAAGGTTTCGGTCTTCGGGTCGATGGCGCCCTTGAAGGTGCCAATGGCCACTTCGTAATCGTTGCGGGTGTCGATCAGCAGCACTTCCGGGTCGCTGATCAGCGCGTTCCAGTCCTTGGGCTCGACATAGGTGCCGACCGCCTTGTTGGGGTCCACGCCGGGTACGCCGAGGGTGACGATCTCTTTCTTGAGCTTGACCTTGGTGCGGTAGAACGGCTGTTCGTCGCAGTACGATTCCTTGTGGTCGACGTCGGCCAGGCGCGGGTCGTTGCGCAGCCAGGCCAGCAGGCCGTCGATGCCTTCGCGGGTGGCCGAGACGGTGCCGTTGATGCCTTCGTGGGCCAGCAGCAGGGTGCCTTTGACGTTGTTGTCGAGCATGCTCTTGAGCAGCGGCTCACGCAGCTCGACGTAGTCTTCCAGGGTGACGAACTTGTACAGCGCCGCGACGACGATGGGTTGGGACATGAAGCAGAATCTCCAGGTGGTTGCCCTCGTAAGGGGCGGACCGGGTTTGACAGGTGTAAAAAAAGCATGGGGGCGCCTTGCGCCCCTTTCGCGACACTAGGCCGCTTCTACAGTGGAATCGCATAACCTGTAGGAGCGGCCTAGTGTCGCGAAAGGGCCGCAAAGCGGCCCCCGGATTTTGCAGGATTCTACCAGAACAACCGAATGGTTTCAGTGCCCGCCGCCCGCGCACACCGGCGAAGCGGGTGCCGCGCCAACCTTGGCCCACTCTTCGGCGGTGTAGGTGTGAATGGCCAGAGCGTGGATCTCGCCCATCAGTTCACCCATGGTGGCGTACACCTTCTGGTGGCGCTTGACGCTGTTCAACCCGGCAAACTGCTCGCTGACGATCACTGCCTTGTAGTGGGTCTCCTGACCACGACTGTGCATGTGGCTTTCGTCGAGCACTTGCAGGTGTTGCGGCGCCAGGGCGGCCAGCTGCTGTTCGATGCGCTGTTGCATGCTCATCGCGGCGTACTCACTTCTTCGCCGGGGCGACGGCCTTGCCGGCGTTCGGGTCTAGTTCCTTGGTCATGTCGTCCAGCAGCTTGTTCACCACCGGTACCGCAGGCTCCAGGCTCTGCTGGGTCAGCTGGGCCGACTGCTGGGTGACCTTGGGCATTTCACGCAGCACTTTCTTGCCCAGCGGCGATTCGTAGAACTTGACCAGGTCGTTCAGTTCCTGCTCGGTGAAGGTCTGGGTGTACAGGTCGACCATCTTCGGCTTCAGCTTTTTCCAGCCGATGGCGTTGTCCAGCGCGGCGTTGGCCTTGGCCTGGTAGCTTTCCAGCACCGACTGCTTGGTGGCCGGGGCCTTGGTCTGGGCAAAACGCTGGGCGAACATCTGCTGGACCTGCATGTATACCGGCGTCCCCAGCTTGTCGGCGTTGGCCAGGGTCAGGAATTTCTCGGCAGCAGCATTGTGGCTGGCGGTGGCAGCGAGTACCTGGCCGCTGGCGCAAGCCAGGGCAACGGCGGCACAAAGGACACGGAGACGGGTCATTGCATTTCCTTCAGAAGAGACGGAGGCGGGTACCTCAGAGTAGAGCATTCTGCGCCGTGGTGGCGATGTGCTCAAGTGGCACGACGAGCGACGGAACCGCTCGGTCGAATCAGGGCCTAAACTGCGATTTCGAACTACACAGGAGTGAGTACAGAATGAGCCGCATCGAGACAGACAGCCTGGGCCCGGTCGAAGTTCCTGAGGACGCCTACTGGGGTGCGCAGACCCAGCGTTCGCTGATCAACTTCGCCATCGGCAAGGAGCGCATGCCCATTGCGGTGTTGCACGCCCTGGCGCTGATCAAGAAGGCCGCAGCACGCGTCAACGACCGCAACGGCGACTTGCCAGCCGACATCGCCCGGCTGATCGAACAAGCTGCCGACGAAGTGCTGGACGGCCAGCACGACGACCAGTTTCCGCTGGTGGTCTGGCAGACCGGCAGCGGCACCCAGAGCAACATGAACGTCAACGAGGTGATCGCCGGGCGGGCCAACGAACTGGCCGGCAAAGGCCGTGGCGGCAAGGCGCCGGTGCACCCCAACGACCACGTCAACCGTTCGCAGAGCTCCAACGACTGCTTCCCCACCGCCATGCACATCGCTGCAGCCCAGGCGGTACACGACAAGCTGCTGCCGGCCATCGCCGAACTGTCCTCGGGGCTGGCCGAGCTGTCGGCACGCCACCATCAGCTGGTGAAGACCGGCCGCACGCACATGATGGATGCCACGCCGATCACCTTCGGCCAGGAGGTGTCCGCGTTCGTCGCCCAGCTCGACTACGCCCAGCGCGCCATCCGCGCCAGCTTGCCGGCGGTTTGTGAACTGGCCCAGGGCGGCACCGCCGTGGGCACCGGGCTGAACGCCCCGCATGGTTTTGCCGAAGCCATCGCGGCCGAGCTGGCGGCGCTGTCCGGCCTGCCGTTCGTCACCGCACCGAACAAATTCGCCGCCCTTGCCGGGCATGAGCCGCTGACCAGCCTGGCCGGAGCCCTCAAGACCCTGGCTGTGGCCCTGATGAAAATTGCCAACGACCTGCGCCTGCTGGGGTCCGGCCCGCGTGCCGGGCTGGCTGAAGTGCGCCTGCCGGCCAACGAGCCTGGTAGTTCGATCATGCCGGGCAAGGTCAACCCGACCCAGTGCGAAGCCTTGTCGATGCTCGCCTGCCAGGTGCTGGGCAACGACGCGGCGATCGGCTTTGCCGCCAGCCAGGGCCATTTGCAGCTGAACGTGTTCAAGCCGGTGATCATCCACAACCTGCTGCAGTCGATCGAACTGCTGGCCGATGGCTGCCGCAACTTCCAGCAGCATTGCGTGGCGGGTATCGAGCCGGATGCCGAGCAGATGGCGGCGCACCTGGAGCGCGGGTTGATGCTGGTAACGGCGCTGAACCCGCACATCGGCTATGACAAGGCTGCGGAAATTGCCAAGAAGGCCTACGGCGAGGGCAAGACCTTGCGCGAGTCGGCACTGGAATTGAAGTACCTGACCAATGAGCAGTTCGACCAGTGGGTGCGGCCGGAGAACATGCTGGCCCCAGGCGGAAAAGGCTGAGGTCCGGACACCGCGCCCTGTGTGGGCGCGGCCTTGCGTCGCGACGGGCTGCGCAGCAGCCGCAGAACGCTCGGCAGAGACATAGAATTTTGGGGCTGCTGCGCAGCCCGTCGCGACGCAAGGCCGCTCCTACACAGAGCGGGCCACTTTGCGGAATTTGCGGGCCCGCCAGCTAGCCACCAGCGATGGCCCCAGCGCCACCAGCGCCGAACCCAGCACCACCGTCACCGCCCCGACATAGCCCAGGGCATTGATGTCCTCGGCATGCACGTAGTCGGGCCACAGCAAGGCCGCCAATGCCACCGCGACGAAGGTCACCAGCGGCGTCAACGCCAGCGTGGCACTCACCCGCGACGCCTCCCAGTGCGCCAGCGCCTCGGCAAACGCGCCATAGGCCACCAGCGTGTTCAGGCAGCAGGCCAGCAGCAACCAGCCCTGCACCGGGGTCAGCTGCAACGCCTGCAACGGGTGTAACCATGGCGTGAGCAACGCGGCGCAACCGAGGTAGATCACCATCATCACTTGCTGCGAATTCCACACGGTCAGCAGCTGCTTCTGGCTCAGTGCGTAGAACACCCAGATCGTGGTGGCCAGCAGGATGGTCAGCACGCCAGTGGTATAGGTGCCGAGCGAGGTCAGCAGCTCTTCCAGACGCTGGTTGAAGAACAGGCCGAACCCCGCCAGCAAAATCAGCAGCCCGATGCCCTGCCCCAGGCTGAACCGTTCGCGGAACACGAACACGCTGGCCACCAGCAGCAACACCGGGCCAAGCTGCACCACCAGTTGCGCGGTACCCGGGCTCAGCAGGTTCAGGCCGATCAGGTACAGCACATAGTTGCCCATCAGGCCGAGCACGGCCACCAGCACCAGCCCCTTGCCCCTGGGCGTCAGTTGGCGGATGGACGGCAAACGGCGCTGGGCCGTCAGCCAGGCGAACAGCAGCCCACCGGAAACCAGCAGGCGGTACCAGGTGACGGTGACCGGGTCGACCACCTGCAGCACCTGCTTGAGCTTGATCGGCAGGATGCCCCAGAGCAACGCCGTCAGAAGTGCCAGGAACAGGCCATAGCCCCAGCGGCCGGAAGTGGTGTGCATAAAGTCCTCGATCAAGCCCGTGGTGGGGGTGGTTGAATTCTAAAGGCTTGGAGGGCCAGGCCGGGGGCGAGTGCAGAGAAAAGAATTCATCAGGTCATTCTTCTATGGCATGCCTGGGTGACGAGTTGTCTGTGCCGGCTTGTTCGCCGGCAAACCCGCTCGCACAAGGCCCCAGGCTTCAGCCATGGGGTACTGCTGTGGGAGCGGGCGTGCCCGCGGAAGGGCAAGCACAGGCAGCATCGATTCGGCTATTTCTTGTCCTTGGCAAACGCTGCCTCGAGCGCCTGGTTGATGGTGCGCAACACTTTCACCCGTGCCCAGCGCTTGTCGTTGGCCTCCACCAGCGTCCATGGCGCAATCTCAGTGCTGGTGCGGTCGACCATGTCACCCACCGCCTGGACATAGTCGTCCCACTTCTCGCGGTTGCGCCAGTCATCCTCGGTGATCTTGTAGCGCTTGAACGGGATCTGCTCGCGCTCCTCGAAACGCTCCAGTTGGGTCTGCTGGTCGATCGCCAGCCAGAACTTGACCAGCACCAGGCCGGCATTCACCAGCTGTTCCTCGAAATCGTTGATCTCGCTGTAGGCGCGCATCCAGTCGGCCGGGCTGCAGAAGCCTTCCACCCGCTCCACCAGCACCCGGCCATACCAGGAACGGTCGAAGATGGTGAACTTGCCGCGCGCCGGAATATGCCGCCAGAACCGCCACAGGTAGGGCTGCGCGCGCTCTTCTTCGGTGGGCGCGGCAATCGGCACGATGCGGTACTGGCGCGGGTCCAGCGCTGCCGCCACGCGGCGGATGGCGCCGCCCTTGCCGGCGGCGTCGTTGCCTTCGAACACCGCCACCAGGGCATGCCGGCGCATGCGCTTGTCGCGCAGCAGGCCGGCCAGGCGGGCCTGCTCGGTGACCAGCTGTTCCTGATAATCGGCCTTGTCCAGGCGCAGGGTCATGTCCAGCGCGCCGAGCAGGCTGCGCTGGTCGATGCTGCGGCCCAGCGGCGCGACGTTGCCCCGGTGCTTGGCTTTGGGGTCGCTGGCCAGTGCTGCTTGCAGGCTTTCCAGCAGAATGCGCCCGACCGCCAGGCTGCGGTAGTTGGGGTCGACGCCTTCGATGATGTGCCATGGCGCATAGTCGCGGCTGGTGCGGCGCAGCACGCGCTCACCGAAGCGCACGAAACGGTCGTAGGTTTCCGACTGCTGCCAGTCCAGCGGGCTGATGCGCCAGCTGTGCAGCGGGTCGTCCTTCAGCGCCTTGAGGCGCGCCTTCATCTGCTTCTTGGACAGGTGGAACCAGAACTTGATGATCAGCGCACCTTCGTCGCAGAGCATTTCCTCGAGCCGCTCGGCGCCGGTGATGGCCTGGTCGAGCACGGCATCCTTGAACAGGCCATGTACCCGCCCCTGAAGCATCTGGCTGTACCAGTTACCGAAGAACACGCCCATCCGCCCCTTCGGTGGCAAGGCTCGCCAGTAGCGCCAGGCCGGGGGCCGGGCCAGCTCTTCGTCGGTTTGCTGGTCGAAGGTGAGCACGTCGATCAACCGCGGGTCCATCCACTCGTTGAGCAACTTGACCGTCTCGCCCTTGCCGGCGCCTTCGATGCCGTTGATCAGCACGATCACCGGGAAGCGCGCCTGCTGCTTGAGTTCGTACTGGGCTTCGAGCAGGGCCTCGCGCAAGGCGGGCACCTCGGCGTCGTAAGCCTCCTTGTCGATGCTGTGGCCGATTTCTGCGGATTCGAACATGCACTGGCTCCTTCAATGGATAAGCAAGACTAGCGGATTTCATTTGTGCCCGCGAAGCACTCGACACAGCCTGTGCAAACCTCCCGGATAGCTTAAAATCCGCCTATCCGCTGCAACCGAGCCAACCATGTCCACCCTCCTCCAGCACGCCCAGATCGACTGGGACGACCAGGGCCGCCCACACTCGCGGCAATATGACGACGTGTATTTCGCGGTCAACGAAGGCATCGAAGAAACCCGTCATGTGTTTCTCGGACAAACCCGCCTGGCAGAACGTTTCGCCGCCCTCGCCCCGCATGCCTGCCTGGTGATCGGTGAAACCGGCTTTGGCACCGGCATGAACTTCTACTGCGCCTGGCAGCTGTTCGAGCAGCATGCCGGCGCCGAAGCCCGCCTGCATTTCGTCAGCGTCGAGAAGTACCCGCTCGGCCGCGACGACATGGCCCGTGCCGTGCGCCTGTGGCCGGAGCTGGCGGCCTACAGCGAGCCCCTGCTGGCGCAGTACGTGGCGCTGCACCCTGGCTTCCAGCAGTTCACCTTCGCCAATGGGCGGGTCACCCTCACCCTGCTGGTCGGTGACGTGCTGGAGCAACTGCCGCAACTCGATGCGCAGGTCGATGTGTGGTTCCTCGACGGCTTCGCCCCGGCCAAGAACCCCGACATGTGGACCCCGGCGCTGTTCGCGCAGCTGGCGCGGCTGTCGCACCCCGGCACCGTGCTGGGCACGTTCACCACCACCGGTTGGGTACGCCGCAGCCTGGTCGATGCCGGCTTCGCCATGAAGAAGGTGCCGGGCATCGGCAAGAAGTGGGAAGTGATGAGCGGCGCCTACGTCGGCACCCCGCCTACCCCCTGCCCCCCTTGGTATGCACGCCCGGCAGCCGCGGCAGGGCCACGCGAGGCCCTGGTCATCGGTGCCGGGCTGGCCGGCAGTTGCAGCGCCGCCAGCCTGGCCCGGCGCGGCTGGCAGGTGACCGTGCTGGAACGCCACGACGCGCCAGCACGGGAAGCATCAGGCAACCCGCAAGGGGTGCTGTACCTCAAGCTGTCGGCCCATGGCACAGCGCTGTCACAGATGATCCTGTCCGGTTTCGGCTACACCCGGCGCCAGCTGGAGCGCCTGCAGCGCGGCCGCGACTGGGATGCCTGTGGCGTGCTGCAGCTGGCCTTCGACAGCAAGGAAGCCGAGCGCCAGGGCAAGTTGGCAGCGGCCTTCGCCCCTGACCTTCTGCATCCGCTGCAGCGTGATGAAGCCGAAGCCATGGCCGGTGTGGCGTTGCCGGCCGGCGGGCTGTTCTATCCCGAGGGTGGCTGGGTGCACCCGCCGGCGCTGTGCCAGCAGCAGTTGCAGCACCCTCGCATTCGCCTGGTGACACATCAGCCAGTGCTCGACCTGCGCAAGGTCGGCGAGCAATGGCAAGCCTGGGCCGGTGAACGGCTGCTGGCCAGCGCACCTGTGGTGGTCCTGGCCGGGGCCGCCGAAGTGCGGCGCTTCGAGGCGTGCGCGCAGCTGCCGCTCAAGCGCATCCGCGGGCAGATCACCCGCTTGCCAGCCACTGCCGGCAGCCGCGCGTTGCGCACCGTGGTGTGTGCGGAGGGCTACGTGGCCCCACCCCGCGGCGATGAGCATACCCTGGGCGCAAGCTTCGACTTCCACAGCGAAGACCTGGCACCGACGCTGGCCGAACACCAAGGCAACCTGGCATTGCTGGATGAAATTTCCCCCGACCTGGCCGAGCGCCTGGGCGCCGCCGAGCTGGACCCGGCACAGTTGCAGGGGCGCGCGGCATTCCGCTGCACCAGCCCCGACTACTTGCCGATCGTCGGGCCGCTGGCCGATGCCGAGGCGTTCAACGAAGCCTATGCGGTGCTCAGCCGGGATGCGCGGCAAATGCCGCAGGTGGCCTGCCCGTGGCTCGGTGGCCTGTACGTGAACAGCGGGCATGGCTCGCGCGGGCTGATCACCGCCCCGCTGAGTGGCGAGCTGGTGGCCGCCTGGGTGTGCGGGGAACCACTGCCGGTGCCGCGGGCGGTGGCGGAGGCCTGTCATCCGAACCGGTTTGCCTTGCGCAGGTTGATTCGTGGGCGGTGACAGGGCCGGGGTATGCCGTTGGACCTGTAGCGCCCGGGAGATCGAGCGCCGCCCCAAATACCAAGACAAACCACCCACCGCCCCACCCCATATAACAGATCGATCTAAAACTCTCGCAAACCGCACGGGTCAGTTCCTTAAGGTGCCCTAATCCGGGGCACTCCCTCCCCAACGGAAAAACCGGTAAGGACCTATGTGCGGATTAGCAGGAGAGTTGCGTTTCACCCCGATCGACCAAGCCCCTCGCCCAGCCGACCTGGCTGCGGTAGAGCGCATCACCCATCACCTGGCGCCGCGCGGCCCGGATGCCTGGGGCTTCCATAGCCAGGGCCCGATCGCCCTGGGCCACCGGCGCCTGAAAATCATGGACTTGTCCGACGGCTCGGCGCAGCCGATGGTCGACAACACCCTGGGCCTGTCACTGGCGTTCAACGGCGCCATCTACAACTTCCCCGAACTGCGCCAGGAGCTGCAGGCGCTGGGCTACACCTTCTGGTCCGACGGCGACACCGAGGTGCTGCTCAAGGGCTACCACGCCTGGGGCGCCGCCTTGCTGCCCAAGCTCAACGGCATGTTCGCCCTGGCCATCTGGGAGCGTGACAACCAGCGCTTGTTCCTAGCCCGCGACCGCCTGGGCGTCAAGCCCTTGTACCTGTCGCGCAACGGCGAGCGCCTGCGGTTCGCCTCGACCCTGCCGGCGCTGCTCAAGGGCGGTGACATCGACCCGATGCTCGATCCGGTAGCGCTCAACCACTACCTGAACTTCCACGCGGTGGTACCAGCGCCACGCACCCTGCTGGCCAATGTGCAGAAGCTCGAACCCGGCACCTGGATGCGCATCGACCGCCATGGCGAAGTGGAACGCCAGACCTGGTGGCAGCTGCATTACGGCGCCACGCCCGACGAGCGCGAGCTGGACCTCGAAGGCTGGACCACCCGGGTGCTCGACGCCACCCGCGAGGCCGTGGCCATCCGCCAACGTGCCGCGGTGGACGTGGGCGTGCTGCTGTCCGGCGGGGTCGACTCCAGCCTGCTGGTCGGCCTGCTGCGCGAAGCGGGCGTGGACGACCTGTCGACCTTCTCCATCGGTTTCGAGGATGCCGGCGGCGAACGCGGCGACGAGTTCCAGTACTCCGACCTGATCGCCCGGCATTACCGCACCCGTCACCACCAGTTGCGTATTGCCGAGCATGAGGTCATCGAGCAACTGCCGGCGGCGTTCCGCGCCATGAGCGAACCGATGGTCAGCCACGACTGCATCGCCTTCTACCTGCTGTCGCGGGAAGTGGCGAAGCACTGCAAGGGCGTGCAAAGCGGCCAGGGCGCCGATGAACTGTTCGCCGGCTACCACTGGTACCCGCAGGTGGACGGCGCCGAGGACCCCTTCAGCGCCTACCGCGAGGCCTTCTTCGACCGTAGCCACGCCGAATACCGCGACACCGTGCAAACGCCCTGGCTGCTGGAAACCGATGCCGCGGGCGAGTTCGTGCGCGAACATTTCGCCCGCCCCGGTGCCCCCGATGCGGTCGACAAGGCGCTGCGCCTGGACAGCACGGTGATGCTGGTCGACGACCCGGTCAAACGGGTGGACAACATGACCATGGCCTGGGGCCTGGAGGCACGCACGCCGTTCCTCGATTACCGCCTGGTGGAACTGTCGGCGCGCATTCCCGCACGCTTCAAGCTGCCCGACGGCGGCAAGCAGGTACTCAAGCAAGCTGCACGACGGGTGATCCCGCACGAGGTGATCGACCGCAAGAAGGGCTACTTCCCGGTACCGGGCCTGAAGCACCTGGATGGCGCCACCCTTGGCTGGGTGCGGGAACTGCTGACCGACCCCAGCCAGGACCGCGGGTTGTTCAACCCGGCCATGCTCGACCGCCTGCTGAACAACCCGCACGGCCAGTTGACCCCGCTGCGCGGCTCCAAGCTGTGGCAGCTGGCGGCACTGAACCTGTGGCTGACCGAACAAGGACTCTGAGCGATGAAAGCCCACGAAACTGCCTACGGCCAGCGCCTGCTGCGCGGCCAGGCGCCCTCCTACGAACGCCTGCAGGCGCGCCTGGCCGGTGATGGCAGCCAGCCCCACGACCAGCCACGCGCCGTGCATTGCGGCTGGGGCCGGCTGCTGATCGGCCATACCTACGCCGACCCGGCCAGGCTGGCCGAGGACCTGCTGGGCGAGTGCCCGGGCGAACGTGACATCGCGTTGTACGTGGCCGCGCCCCAACAGGTGCTGGCCCATGCACCACAACAACTGTTCCTCGACCCGTCCGACACCCTGCGCCTGTGGTTCCCCGACTATCGCCCGGCACAGCGGGTGTTCCGTGGTTTCCGCGTGCGCCGGGCACAGAACCCCGGTGACTGGCAGGCGATCAACACCCTGTACCAGGCGCGCGGCATGTTGCCGGTCGTCCCCGAGCTGCTCACCCCGCTTGACCAGGGCGGCCCCGTCTACTGGCTGGCCGAAGACGAAGACAGCGGTGCGGTCATCGGCAGCGTCATGGGCCTGAACCATGCCAAGGCGTTCGACGACCCCGAGCACGGCAGCAGCCTCTGGTGCCTGGCGGTGGACCCGCAATGTACCCGCCCCGGCGTCGGCGAAGTGCTGGTGCGCCACCTGATCGAGCACTTCATGAGCCGCGGCCTGGCCTACCTGGATCTGTCGGTGCTGCACGACAACCGCCAGGCCAAGCGCCTGTACCAGAAGCTGGGGTTTCGCAACCTGCCGACCTTCGCGGTCAAGCGCAAGAACGGCATCAACGAGCAGCTGTTCCTCGGCCCCGGGCCGCAGGCCGACCTCAACCCGTATGCGCGCATCATCGTCGACGAGGCCCTGCGCCGGGGTATCGAGGTGCAGGTCGATGATGCCGCTGCCGGGCTGTTCACCCTCAGCCTGGGCGGGCGCCGCATCCGCTGCCGGGAATCGCTCAGCGACCTGACCAGCGCCGTGACCATGACCCTGTGCCAGGACAAGCGCCTGACCCGGCAAGCCCTGCACAACGCCGGGCTCAAGGTGCCGGCACAGCAGCTGGCCGGCAATGCCGACGACAACCTGGCGTTTCTCGAAGAGCACGCGGCGGTGGTGGTCAAACCGGTCGATGGCGAGCAGGGCCAAGGGGTTGCCGTCAACCTCACCAGCATCGAGGACATCACCCGCGCCGTCGAACAGGCACGCCAGTTCGACAGCCGCGTGTTGCTGGAAAGCTTCCATGCCGGGCATGACCTGCGCATCGTGGTCATCGGTTATGAAGTAGTGGCGGCCGCCATTCGCCACCCGGCGCAGGTGGTGGGCGATGGCAAGCACAGCATTCGCCAGCTGATCGACGCCCAGAGCCGACGGCGCCAGGCGGCCACCG
Organism: Pseudomonas sp. LAM2023; assembly: GCF_016620375.1. NCBI lineage: Bacteria > Pseudomonadati > Pseudomonadota > Gammaproteobacteria > Pseudomonadales > Pseudomonadaceae > Pseudomonas > Pseudomonas sp. LAM2023. The sequence continues at coordinate 449,736 of NZ_JAENHV010000026.1, forward strand.
GGGGCGAAAGCAGGATCCCCGTGGACGAAGAGACCGAACGCACCCTGGGCACCGCGGGCCATGGCTACGACGATGTCCTGCCTGCGGGCCAGCGCCTGGCCGTGCGGCGCACCGCCAACCTGCACACCGGCGGCACCCTCGAAGACGTGACCGAACGCTTGCACCCGGCACTGGCCGAGGCCGCCGTGCGGGCAGCGCGGGCACTGGAGATCCCGGTGGTGGGGTTGGACTTCATGGTGCGCGATGCCGAGCAGCCGGAGTACGTGATCATCGAGGCCAACGAGCGGGCCGGGTTGGCCAACCACGAACCGCAACCGACCGCCGAGCGTTTCATCGACCTGCTGTTCCCGCATAGCCGGCCTTTGGCGTAACGACTGATGGCCTCTTCGCGGGCACGCCCGCGAAGAATCAATGCAATTTCCAAGGAGTACTCATGTCCGAACGACTCCCCGAACCCGATCTCGACTACCTCAAACGCGTGCTGCTGGAGATGCTCGCCATCCCCAGCCCCACCGGTTTCACCGACACCATCGTGCGCTACGTGGCCGAACGCCTGGAGGAGCTGGGCATTCCCTTCGAGCTGACCCGCCGCGGCACCATCCGCGCCACGCTCAAGGGCCGGCAAAACTCGCCGGACCGCGCCGTGTCCGCCCACCTCGACACCATCGGCGCCAGCGTCCGCCAGTTGCTCGACAACGGTCGCCTGGCCCTGGCGCCGGTCGGCTGCTGGTCGAGCCGCTTCGCCGAGGGCAGCCGGGTCAGCGTGTTCACCGACACCGGCGTGTTCCGTGGCAGCGTGCTGCCACTGATGGCCAGCGGGCACGCCTTCAACACCGCCATCGACCAGATGCCGATCAGCTGGGAGCATGTGGAAGTGCGCCTGGACGCCTACTGTGCCACGCGCGCCGATTGCGAGGCGCTGGGTGTAAGCATCGGTGACTTCGTCGCCTTCGACCCGCTGCCCGAATTCACCGACAGCGGCCACATCAGCGCCCGCCACCTGGACGACAAGGCCGGTGTGGCCGCGCTGCTGGCGGCACTGAAGGCGGTGGTGGAAAGCGGCCGCCAGCCACTGATCGACTGCCACCCGCTGTTCACCATTACCGAAGAGACCGGCTCGGGGGCGGCCGGGGCGCTGCCCTGGGACGTCAGCGAATTCGTCGGTATCGACATCGCCCCGGTAGCGCCCGGCCAGGCTTCCAGCGAGCATGCCGTGAGCGTGGCCATGCAGGACTCGTCGGGGCCTTACGACTACCACCTGTCGCGGCACTTGCTGAAACTGGCCGGCGACCACGACCTGCCGGTGCGCCGCGACCTGTTCCGCTATTACTTCAGCGATGCCCATTCGGCGGTGACCGCCGGGCACGATATTCGTACCGCGCTGGTGGCATTTGGCTGCGATGCCACCCATGGCTACGAACGCACGCACATCGACAGCCTGGCGGCGCTGAGCCGGTTGCTGTCGGCGTACCTGCTCAGCCCGCCAGTGTTTGCCAGCGACTCGCAACCGGCCAATACCTCGTTGGAGCGCTTCAGCCACCAGTTGGAGCATGATGCGCAGATGGAAAGTGATACACGGGTGCCGGCGGTGGATAGCCTGGTCGGTCACAAGGCTTGAGGCCAAGGGCTGCGTTGCAGCCCGATCGCCGGCAAGCCAGCGCCCACGGAACAGCGCGATGCCCGAGGCCTGTGGGCGCCGCCCAGCCGGCGATCGGGCCGCAACGCGGCCCCAAAAGGCCAGGTGTTTCGCGTAGCATGCGCCCATCAATTCCCTAGGCTCCGCCCACCATGCTGATCCCTTACGACCAACTGCAAGCCGAAACCCTGACCCGCCTGATCGAAGACTTCGTCACCCGCGACGGCACCGACAACGGCGACGATACCCCGCTGGAAACCCGTGTGCTGCGGGTGCGCCAGGCCTTGGCCAAGGGCCAGGCGTTCATCCTGTTCGACCCGGAAAGCCAGCAGTGCCAGCTGCTGGCCAGGCATGATGTGCCGCGCGAGTTGCTCGACTAGCAGGCCTGGGCCGGCGCCATCAGGCTTTGCCTGGCTTGGCCTCCTTGATGCGCTTGTACACTTCGGCCCGATGCACCGGCACTTCGCGCGGTGCATCCACGCCAAAGCGGACCATTCCGTCCCGCGTTTCCACCACCATGAGCCGAATGTCATCGCCGATCACGATGACCTGCCCCACTTCGCGTCCAATTACCAACATGCTCCAGTCCTCCAGCGAAAGGGAAAACCGGAGCCTGCCTTGCTGGCATTTGGCTACTCAATAGTTCCGCTGATAATCAGAAGCGCCCTACATTTCTAGGTAATTTTCCTTACAGATCAATCAGCGGGAATGGGCTTTGGCGCGCATTTTCACCGCCATGTCGGCCATCTCGTCATACAGCCGCTCGGGCGCCTGGCGCTTCAGTTGCCAAGCCTGGCGCCCGGCCTCGTGGGGCAGGATGAGGAACTCGCCGGCGCTGACCTGCTGATGGATGTAGTCGGCAATGTCCGCCGCATTGATCGGCGAGCCTTCCAGCAGTTTGCCCACCTGCGCTTTCATCGCCGGGTTCGGCCCGCGGAACGAATCCAGCAGGTTGGTCTGGAAGAACGACGGGCACACCACATGCACCGCAACCTCGAGCTGGCGCAATTCCACCAGCAGGCTCTCCGACAAGGCCAGCACGCCGGCCTTGGCCACGTTGTAGTTGCTCATGCCCGGGCCCTGCATCAGCGCGGCCATCGAGGCGATGTTGATGATGCGCCCCTTGCTGCGCTCCAGCAGCGGCAGGAAAGCCTTGCAGCCCTTGACCACGCCCATCAGGTTGACCGCGATCTGCCAGTCCCAGTCTTCCAGCGACAGTTCGGCGAAGAACCCGCCCGAAGCGACACCGGCATTGTTGACGATCACATCGATGCCGCCGAACTGCTCGCTGCAGGCTTGGGCCAGGGCGGTGAGCTGGCTGTAGTCACGCACGTCGCAGCGCTGGACGAAGCCGTCGCCGCCGGCCTTGCGCACGCCTTCCAGGGTATCGCGCAGGCCGCCTTCGTTGACGTCGGCCAACGCCAGGCGCCAGCCCTCGCGCGCCCAGCGCAGGGCGATCTCGCGACCGAGGCCGGACCCGGCGCCGGTGATCATGATGCGGTTTTGCATGGTGGCTGGCCTTGTTTGCATGAAGAGTGACTGGAGTCTAAACAAGGGCCTGGGTAACGGCAGGGTTCATCAAGTTAGTGAATGGGGCAGCATGCGTCCGTGGCCAGCACTGTCCGTACACCAATGGAATCTTTCCCAAGCGGCGTCGGTCCCAATTTACAAGAGGCCAGCAGTCCGAGGCCCTTGACCCCCAACCACGCAAGGACTCCGTCATGACCACGATTCTGATCATCATCCTGATTCTGCTGTTGATTGGTGGCTTACCGGTCTTCCCACATTCACGCAGCTGGGGCTACGGCCCGTCCGGCATCATCGGCGTGGTGCTGGTGATCCTGCTGGTGTTGTTGCTGCTAGGCATGATCTAGCGCCGCAGACATGAAAAAACCGCGCCGAAGCGCGGTTTTTTCATTGCCGTGAGGATCAGTGCGAAACAGCGCCCGATGCCCCCAGGCCAGTCTGCGAACGCACGAACTGCGGGAAGAACAGCGCACGTTCGTCTTCGGCAGCCTTGGACTTGTCGGTGATCGAGAAGAACCAGATACCGATGAAGGCGATCAGCATCGAGAACAGTGCCGGATACTCGTACGGGTAGATCGGCTTTTCGTGGCCGAGGATCTGTACCCAGATGGTCGGGCCGAGGACCATCAGCGTCACTGCACTCACCAGGCCCAGCCAGCCGCCGATCATGGCACCGCGGGTGGTCAGTTTCTTCCAGTACATCGAGAGCAGCAGTACCGGGAAGTTGCAGCTGGCGGCGATGGAGAACGCCAGCCCGACCATGAAGGCGATATTCTGCTTCTCGAACAGGATGCCCAGGCCGATCGCCAGTACGCCCAGGGCGACGGTGGTGATCTTCGACACACGGATCTCGTCCTTGTCGTTGGCCTTGCCCTTGCGCCATACGCTGGCGTACAGGTCGTGGGACACCGCCGAGGCACCGGCCAGGGTCAGGCCAGCGACCACCGCCAGGATGGTGGCGAAGGCCACCGCCGAGATGAAGCCGAGGAACACGCTGCCGCCTACGGCATTGGCCAGGTGCACCGCGGCCATGTTGTTGCCACCGAGCAGGGCGCCGGCGGCGTCCTTGAAGGCCGGGTTGGTGCTGACCAGCAGGATGGCGCCAAAGCCGATGATGAAGGTCAGGATGTAGAAGTAGCCGATGAAACCGGTGGCATACAGCACGCTCTTGCGCGCTTCCTTGGCGTCACTGACGGTGAAGAAGCGCATCAGGATATGCGGCAGGCCGGCGGTACCGAACATCAGCGCCAGGCCCAGCGAGAAGGCCGAGATCGGGTCCTTGACCAGGCCGCCCGGGCTCATGATCGCTTCGCCCTTGGCATGCACCTTGATCGCTTCGGAGAACAGCGTGTTGAAGTCGAAGCCCACGTGCTTCATCACCATCAGCGCCATGAAGCTGGCCCCGGACAGCAGCAGCACCGCCTTGATGATCTGTACCCAGGTGGTGGCCAGCATGCCGCCGAACAGCACGTACAGGCACATCAGGATACCCACCAGGATCACCGCCACGTGGTAGTCCAGGCCGAACAGCAGCTCGATCAGCTTGCCGGCACCGACCATCTGCGCAATCAGGTAGAACGCTACCACCACCAGCGAACCGGACGCCGACAGGGTGCGGATTTCCTTCTGCCCGAGGCGGTACGAGGCCACGTCGGCAAAGGTGTACTTGCCCAGGTTGCGCAGGCGTTCGGCGATCAGGAAGAGGATGATCGGCCAGCCGACCAGGAAGCCGATCGAGTAGATCAGGCCATCGTAGCCCGAGGTGAACACCAGCGCGGAAATACCCAGGAACGAGGCCGCCGACATGTAGTCACCGGCAATCGCCAGGCCGTTCTGGAAGCCCGTGATCTTGCCACCGGCGGCGTAGTAGTCAGAGGCCGACTTGTTGCGCTTGGAGGCCCAGTAGGTAATGCCCAGGGTGAAGGCGACGAAGGCCACGAACATGGCGATGGCGGAAACGTTCAGCGGTTGTTTCTGCACCTCGCCGGTCAGGGCATCGGCAGCCCACACGGCGGGTGCGAAGACGCCGCAGGCCAGTACGGCCAGGGTTTTGGCATGACGAATCATTGTTGCGCCTCCTTCAGGATGGCCTTGTTCAGCTCATCGAACTCGCCATTGGCGCGGCGCACGTAGATGGCGGTCAGCACGAATGCCGAGACGATCAGGCCGACGCCCAGGGGAATGCCCCAGGTAATCGAGGAGTCCGGGCTGAGCTTGGTGCCGAGGATCTGCGGACCGTAGGCAATCAGGAGGATGAAGGCGCAATACAGGCCGAGCATGATCGCCGAGAGAATCCAGGCGAACCGTTCGCGCTTGGTGACCAGCTCCTTGAAACGGGGGCTGTTTTGTATCGAGAGGTAAATGCTGTCGTTCATTGTTTTTGTCCTAGCAGCACAGATAGGGGTGGTACCCACGACCCCTACTTTATGCGGCTGTCGGACGCCAACCAGACGACCTTAGTCTTAGATGCAACGGTGTTTTACCAGTTGCGTAACAAAGTGAAGGGCCATTCGCGGGCACGCCCGCTCCCACAGGATTTTCGCTGCCCTTGAAGTCGGTGCAGTTCCTGTGGGAGCGGGCGTGCCCGCGAAGCAGCAAAACTGGCCCTGACGGGTTGTTACTTGCCGGTCCACTCCTTCACCCGATCAGGGTGCTTGGCCACCCAGTCCTTGGCCGCCGCTTCAGGCTTGGCCCCTTCCTGGATCGCCAGCATCACCTCGCCAATCTCGTCCTTCGACTGCCAGCTGAACTTCTTCAGGAACTCCGCCACTTCCGGCGCCTTGCTCGCCAGTTCCTTGCTGCCGATGCTGTTCACGGTTTCCGCAGCGCCGTACACGCCTTTCGGGTCTTCGAGGAACTTCAGCTTCCACTTGGCGAACATCCAGTGCGGTACCCAGCCGGTCACCGCGATCGACTGCTGCTTGTTGTAGGCACGGCCCAGTTCTGCCGTCATCGCCGCGCCGGAGCTGGCCTGCAGCTTGTAGCCGGTCAGGTCGTAATCCTTGATGGCCTGCTCGGTCTTGAGCATGACGCCAGAGCCGGCGTCGATGCCGACGATCTTCTGCTTGAAGCTGTCGTCGGTCTTGAGGTCGGCGATGCTCACCGCCTTGACGTACTCGGGGACGATCAGGCCGATCTTGGCGTCCTTGAAGTTCGGGCCGTAGTCGACCACGTTGTCCTTGTTCTTGGCCCAGTATTCGCCATGGGTCACCGGCAACCAGGCCGACAACATGGCATCGAGCTTGCCGGTGGCCACGCCCTGCCACATGATCCCGGTGGCCACAGCCTGCAGCTTGACGTCGTAGCCGAGCTTCTGCTTGATCACTTCGGCGGCCACGTTGGTGGTTGCCACGCTGTCGGCCCAACCATCCACGTAACCAATGCTTACTTCTTTAGCCATTGCCTGTGCAGCGCCCATGGCCATTACCAGGGCGGTGCCCACACCCAGGAAACGTCGCATTTTTCTCAAAGCAGCCATCAAAGCATCCCCTCGTCAGGTCTAGGAGATTGCATCATCTTCCTGCCACACCGGGCGACCTGCTCCACGTGCGACCTGTACCCGCCCATATGCGACAGCACTATGCCATTAGCGCCATCCGCCAGTGCCGACCTGCGCGATCCTTGCATGCCAAAGCTTTGGCGTCAGGCTACTATCTAGCCTTTTGCACCTGACGATGGACCGCCCGATGCCCCGCTCTGCCCGCCTGCTGTTGCCGTTGTACCTGTTTGCCTGCGTGCTTGCCCTGCTGGGCCTGGGAGGGCTCTGGTACGGGCTCGGCAAGCCGGTGCAGCTGCCCGATGCCGCCAGCCCGACGCACAAGCTGCAATGCGCCTCGTACACACCGTTCGACAAGGACCAGTCGCCCTACGACCGGCCGTTCCGCCTGCGCCCGGCACGCATGGACGCCGACCTGGCATTGCTCGCCGAGCGTTTTCAGTGCATCCGCACCTATTCGATGAGCGGCCTTGAGGCAATTCCGGCGCTGGCCCGCAAACATGGGCTGAAGGTGATGCTCGGCGCCTGGGTCAACGCCCACGCGGCCGACACCGAGAAGGAAATCGAGCTGCTGATCGCCGCCGCCAACGCCAACCCCGACGTGGTCAGCGCGGTGATCGTCGGCAACGAGACGCTGCTGCGCAAGGAAGTCACCGGTACACAACTGGCCACGCTGATCGCCCGGGTGAAAAGCCAGGTAAAGGTGCCGGTGACCTACGCCGATGTGTGGGAGTTCTGGCTGCAGCACCCGCAAGTGGCACCGGCAGTGGACTTCCTCACCATCCACCTGCTGCCGTACTGGGAGGATGACCCGCGTGGCATCGATCAAGCCTTGGCCCACGTCGCCGATGTGCGCCGGGTATTCGGCACGCGCTTCGCGCCCAAGGACATATTGATCGGCGAAACCGGCTGGCCCAGCGAAGGCCGCCAGCGCGAGACCGCGGTACCGAGCCGGGTCAACGAGGCGCGCTTCATCCGCGGCTTCGTCGCCATGGCGGAAAGCAACGGCTGGCACTACAACCTGATCGAGGCGTTCGACCAGCCATGGAAGCGCGCCAACGAAGGGGCGGTCGGCGGTTACTGGGGGCTTTACGATGCCGACCGGCAGGACAAGGGCGTACTCGAAGGGCCAGTGAGCAACTTGCCGCACTGGCCGCAGTGGTTGCTGGCCAGTGCGCTGCTGGCGGCGGCCATGCTGGTGTTTGCCGGGCGCCCTGCTACACCGGCAACCGCCCTGCTGCTACCGCTGCTGGCGGCGTTTGGCGCAGGTTGCCTGGGGCTGTGGGGCGAGTTGATGCGCACCCATGCGCGGTTTGCCGGGGAATGGCTGTGGGCGCTGTTGCTGGCGGGGCTGAACCTGCTGGTTCTGGCCCATGCCGTGCTGGCCCTGGCACGGCGCGCCGGCTGGCGCGAGCGGCTGTTCGCCTGGCTGCAGGCACGCGCGGGCTGGCTGCTGCTGGCGGCGGGCTTTGCCGCGGCGGTGAGCATGCTGGCAATGGTATTCGACCCACGCTATCGCAGCTTCCCCAGCGCAGCGCTGGCCTTGCCGGCGCTGGTGTTTGCGCTGTGGCCGGTAGCGGCGCGGCGGGCGGAAGTGGCGTTGCTGGCGTTCATCGTGGGTGCCGGGGTGGCGCCGCAGTTGTTCGTGGAGGGGCTGGAGAACCAGCAGGCCTGGCTGTGGGCGCTGGTCAGTGTGCTGATGACGGCGGCGTTGTGGCGCAGCTTGCGGATTACGCGCAAGGCCTGAAAACAACTATCGCCGTAGGAGCGGCCTTGTGTCGCGATGGGCCGCAAAGCGGCCCCCGGGATCTCGACTACGACTCAAGATTGCCGGGGCTGCTGCGCAGCCCATCGCGACACAAGGCCGCTCCTACAGGGACGGCGTGGCCCCAGCGTCTCGCACCAAGCGCAGCCCCGCCAGCACCAGCGCGAACACGGCAATGCTGGCGGTATACAGCACCAGTGCCGGCACTGCGAACACCAGCGCCACCAGCGCCAGCCACCAGCCGCCGCGGCCGCCAACTACCTGCGCCAGCAGCGCCAGCCCGAGCCCGCCCCAGGCCAGCACCTGATGATGGATGCCCAACCCCAGCAACGACCGCACCTCACATTGCCAGTAAGCCGCCGGCGCCGTGCACAACCCCACCCACTGGCCATCCTCCATCAGCCCATAGCGCACGCCATAACTGGCAGCAAGCCAAAGCCCCAGAAACAGCACAAGCAGCGCAAGCGGCAGCGACCGAGACATCCAGTTCTCCAATAGCGGTAATCGATAGCATCCATGATCGCTTATGGCTTGTTGTAAGGCAAAATCACAACCCTGCAGCTATGTTGCAGATAACAAGCACACAAAAGGCCACCACGCCTGGCAACTTTGCCCGGCCCGCTGTGGTCCTAGCCTGCACACTGCTCGACCTTGCGTTCTTTTGGGGGATTACATGCTTCGATCTTTGCGCCTCGCTGCCTTGCTTGGCGGCCTGCTCCTGGCTGTGGCCGCTTCGGCGCGGGATATCGACGCCGCGAGCTATGGCTACCCCTTGACCAACCCGTTCGAGGCGACCATCGCCACCACGCCGCCGGACCAGCGCCCCAGCCTGCCTGGCGACGACGAAATCAGCCAGTCCGACTACAGCCTCAACCTGCGCCCGGACCGCGAGTTCAGCCTGCCCGACAACTTCTGGGCGGTGAAGAAGCTCAAGTACCGCCTGGCCCGCCAGGACCGTGAAGCACCGCTGATCTTCATCATTGCCGGCACTGGCGCGCCCTACACCAGCAGCATCAACGAATACCTGAAGAAGCTGTTCTACCAGGCCGGCTTCCACGTGGTGCAACTGTCCTCACCCACCAGTTACGACTTCATGAGCGCCGCTTCACGCTTCGCCACCCCTGGCGTCAGCCAGGAAGACGCCGAAGACATGTACCGGGTGATGCAGGCCGTGCGTGCCCAGCACCCGCGCCTGCCGGTCAGCGAGTTCTATCTCACCGGCTACAGCCTGGGGGCACTGGATGCCGCCTTTGTCAGCCACCTGGATGAAACCCGCCGCAGCTTCAATTTCAAGCGCGTGCTGCTGCTGAACCCACCGGTCAACCTGTACACCTCGATCAACAACCTCGACAAACTGGTGCAAACCCAGGTCAAGGGCATCGACCGCAGCACCACCTTCTACGAGTTGATGCTGGCCAAGCTGACCCGCTACTTCCAGGAAAAAGGCTACATCGACCTCAATGAAGCCCTGCTGTACGACTTCCAGCAGTCGCGCCAGCACCTGTCCAACGAACAGATGGCCATGCTGATCGGCACGTCGTTCCGCTTCTCCGCAGCCGACATCGCCTTCACCTCCGACCTGATCAACCGCCGCGGCCTGATCATTCCGCCGAAGTTCCCGATTACCGAGGGCAGCAGCCTCACGCCGTTCTTCAAGCGCGCGTTGCAGTGCGACTTCGACTGCTACATGACCGAGCAGGTGATCCCCATGTGGCGCGCCCGCACCGACGGCAACAGCATCCTGCAGCTGGTCAACCAGGTCAGCCTGTATGCCCTGGAAGACTACCTGCGCAGCAGCGACAAGATCGCCGTGATGCACAACGCCGACGATGTCATCCTCGGCCCGGGCGACATCGGTTTCCTGCGCAAGGTATTCGGCGACCGCCTGACCCTTTACCCGCACGGCGGCCATTGCGGCAACCTCAATTACCGCGTCAACAGTGACGCCATGCTGGAGTTCTTCCGTGGTTAACAAACTCCTCCTCGCCACTGCCCTGTTAGCCGCCGGCCATGCCCTGGCTGCCGAGACCGCCCCGCGGGCCAGCGTGATCGAGGCCGACCCGCAGGTGACCGCCGCGCCGCTGGCGCCGGAAGCCGATGGTTTTACCGACCCGCTGCGCGAACTGAAATTCAACCCGGGGCTGGACCAGCGAGAATTCGAGCGCTCCACCCTGGAAGCGCTGAACGTGTACGACCCGCTGGAGTCGATCAACCGGCGCATCTATCACTTCAACTACCGCCTCGACCAATGGGTCCTGCTGCCACTGGTCAGCGGTTACCAATACGTCACGCCGCGCTTCGTGCGGACCGGCGTGAGCAACTTCTTCAATAACCTGGGCGATGTGCCGAACCTGTTCAACAGCGTGTTGCAGCTCAAGGCCAAGCGTTCGGCGGAGATCACTGCACGGCTGATGTTCAACACCATCATCGGCGTCGGTGGGCTGTGGGACCCGGCGACCAAGATGGGCCTGCCGCGCCAGAGCGAGGACTTTGGCCAGACCCTGGGCTTCTACGGCGTGCCGGACGGCCCGTACCTGATGCTGCCGGTGTTGGGGCCGTCGAACCTGCGCGACACCACCGGGCTGGTGGTGGACTATGCCGGCGAGCAGGCGATCAACTACCTGAACGTGGCCGAAGCCAGCAGTGACCACCCGGAAATCTTTGCCCTGCGCGTGGTGGACAAGCGCTATACCACCAACTTCCGCTACGGCCAGCTCAACTCGCCGTTCGAGTATGAAAAGGTGCGCTATGTGTATACCCAGGCGCGCAAGCTGCAGATAGCCGAATAACAGCGCTCTCGCCCCTGTCGCCAGCTTGCCGGCGACAGGGCCTGAACAGGCAGCATCAGATACCGAGGAACTGGCACAACTCCCGCTTCTTGGCCAAGGCATCCCTGCGCCCCAGTTCGATCAGCTCGCTGCAATAGCTGGCCTCGAACAGCAGGTAACTCAACACCCCCGCGCCGCTGGTCCGGGTCGCCCCCGGCCCGCGCAGGAACACGCGCAACGCCGCCGGCAGCTCGCGCCGGTGGCGTGCGGCGATCTCGTCCAGCGGTTGGCTGGGCGCCACCACCAGCACGTCGATGGGTGCCAGCCCCAGGCGCCGGGCATCGAGGTGCGCCGGCAACAGGCGGCTGAGGTGGTTGAGGCGCTGCAGCAGTTCGATGTCGTCTTCCAGGCTGTCGATGAACGTACTGTTGAGCATGTGCCCACCAATCTGCGCCAGGCTCGGCTGCTGCCCGCTGAATATGCGCTGGGCCGGCAAGGGCGGCGCTGGCCGCTGCGGGTTGCCGCTGACCCCGACCACCAGAACGCGGCTGGCGCCCAGGTGCAGGGCCGGGCTGATCGGCGCCGACTGGCGTACTGCGCCATCACCGTAATACTCATCGCCGAGCTGTACCGGAGCGAACAGCAACGGGATGGCCGCGCTGGCCAACAGGTGGTCGATGGTCAAAGGCGCCGGCATGCCAATGCGGCGGTGGCGCAACCAGGCTTCGATGGTGCCGCGGCCCTGGTAGAAAGTCACTGCCTGGCCGGACTCATAGCCGAATGCGGTCACCGCGACGGCCCGCAATTGTTCGGCAGCCAGGGAATGCGCGATCCCGTCCAGGTTCAGGTGCGACTGCAGAAGGTTGCGCAGTGGGCTGCTGTCGAGCAACGCCACCGGCCCCGGGCGGCCCAGGCCCAGCAGGTTGTGGGCAACGAAGCGACTGGCCTGGCGGACCACGCCAGGCCAGTCGCTGCGGATGACCAGGTGGCTGCGGAAGTTCTGCCAGAACGCCGTGAGCTTTTGCACCGTGTCATGGAAGTGCGTCGCGCCACTGGCCAGGGTCACCGCGTTGATGGCGCCGGCAGAGGTGCCGACGATGACCGGGAACGGGTTATGTGCGCCGGCAGGCAACAGCTCGGCGATGCCGGCCAGCACGCCGACCTGGTAGGCGGCACGGGCGCCGCCGCCAGAAAGGATAAGACCGGTTACCGGGGGTGGGGCCATACGAGTCCTTCCTGGAGTTGATGTGCTGTCAGTGCCGGCCTATTCGCGGGTAAACCCGCTCCCACAGGTATTGCACAGCTTTCAAGGCCTGTGCAGAACCTGTGGGAGCGGGTTTACCCGCGAATAGGCCGGCACAGGCAAAGCAGGCTCAGCGGTTTTTCTTGTCATACAGCCGCGGTGCCCCTTCGGGCCGCGACTTGAAGCGCCGGTGCGCCCACAGGTACTGCTCGGGGCATTCACGCAACACGCGCTCGACCCACTGGTTGATGCGCAGGCAGTCGGCCTCCTCGCTTTCGCCGGGGAAGTCGGCCAGCGGCGGGTGTATCACCAGACGATAGCCGCTGCCATCCTCCAGGCGCTTCTGGGTGAACGGAATCACCTGCGCCTTGCCCAGGCGGGCGAACTTGGTGGTGGCGGTCACCGTCGCTGCCGGGATGCCGAACAACGGTACGAAGATGCTCTGCTTGGCACCGTAGTCCTGGTCCGGTGCGTACCAGATCGCCCGGCCCGAACGCAGCAGCTTGAGCATGCCGCGCACATCCTCGCGCTCCACTGCCAGCGAGTCGAGGTTATGCCGCTCGCGGCCGCTGCGCTGGATGAAATCGAACAACGGGTTGCCATGCTCGCGGTACATGCCGTCGATGGTGTGCTGCTGGCCGAGCAGCGCGGCGCCGATTTCCAGGGTGGTGAAGTGCACCGCCATCAGGATCGCGCCCTGCCCCGCCTGCTGGGCGGCCTGCAGGTGCTCCAGCCCCTCGACATGCGCCAGGCGCGCCAGGCGTGCCTTGGGCCACCACCAGCTCATGGCCATTTCGAAGAAGGCGATGCCGGTAGAAGCGAAATTGGCCTTGAGCAGACGCTGCCGCTCGTCGACCGACAGCTCCGGGAAACACAGCTCCAGGTTGCGCGCGGCAATGCGCCGCCGCTCACCGGCAAAGCGGTACATCACCGCCCCCAGCGCGGCACCGACCTTCAACAGCACCCGGTACGGCAGCTGGACCACCAGCCACAGCAGGCCCAGGCCCAGCCACAGGCCCCAGAAACGAGGGTGAAGGAAATAGGGACGAAAACGCGGACGTTCCATTGAAGCTTCCGGAAAGACAAAGGCCGCGCATTCTACAACGGATCAGCGCATGTTGCGGGCAACCGGTCTTATCGTTATAAGTCAGGGCACTTTTTTCGCAACAAGCCGTCTATGCAGACCATGAGCCCAAACCACACACCCGACTCCGCCTCCGTGTTCCAGCTCAAGGGCAGCATGCTTGCCATTACCGTACTGGAACTGGCGCGCAATGACCTTGAGGCCCTTGACCGCCAGCTGGCGGCCAAAGTCGCCCAGGCACCGAACTTCTTCAGCAACACGCCGCTGGTGCTGGCGCTGGACAAGCTGCCGGCCGACGTGGGCGCAATCGACCTGCCTGGCTTGATGCGGATCTGCCGCCACCACGGCCTGCGCACCCTGGCCATCCGCGCCAACCGTATCGAGGACATTGCCGCCGCCATTGCCATCGACCTGCCGGTGCTGCCGCCGTCCGGTGCCCGCGAACGGCCGCTGGAGCCCGAGCCCGAGGTGAAGAAGCCCGAGCCGGCCCCGGTGCCGCCGCCGATCCTCGAGCCCGAGGTGCGCCCGACCCGCATCATCACCGCGCCGGTGCGTGGCGGCCAGCAGATCTACGCCCAGGGCGGCGACCTGGTGGTGACTGCCTCGGTCAGCCCGGGGGCGGAACTTCTGGCCGATGGCAATATCCATGTGTACGGCGCCATGCGCGGCCGCGCCCTGGCCGGCATCAAGGGCAATACCAAGGCGCGTATCTTCTGCCAGCAGATGACCGCCGAAATGGTCTCCATCGCCGGCCAGTACAAGGTTTGCGAAGACCTGCGCCGCGACCCGCTGTGGGGCACCGGGGTGCAAGTCAGCCTGTCTGGCGACGTGTTGAACATCACCCGTCTTTAACGGATACTTGCCAGCATTTTTAGTGCAACTTTTTTGTCGTTGCCAATTATTTGTATTTTTGCAGGGACTTGCGTCCCGATTATTTTAGGGGTGAAACACCTTGGCCAAGATTCTCGTGGTTACTTCCGGCAAGGGGGGTGTGGGCAAGACCACCACCAGCGCCGCCATTGGTACCGGCCTCGCACTGCGTGGCCACAAGACTGTCATCGTCGACTTCGACGTAGGCCTGCGTAACCTCGACCTGATCATGGGCTGCGAACGCCGCGTGGTGTACGACTTCGTCAACGTGGTCAACGGCGAAGCCAACCTGCAGCAGGCCCTGATCAAGGACAAGCGCCTGGAGAACCTGTACGTGCTGGCGGCCAGCCAGACCCGTGACAAGGACGCGCTGACCCAGGAAGGCGTGGAAAAGGTGCTGATGGAGCTGAAGAAAGACTTCGAGTTCGTCATCTGCGATTCGCCAGCCGGCATCGAGAAAGGTGCGCACCTGGCCATGTACTTCGCCGACGAAGCCATCGTGGTGACCAACCCCGAGGTTTCCTCGGTACGTGACTCCGACCGCATGCTGGGCATCCTGTCGAGCAAGTCGCGCCGCTCCGAGAACGGCGAAGAGCCGATCAAGGAACACCTGCTGATCACCCGCTACCACCCGGAGCGCGTGGAAAAGGGCGAAATGTTGAGCATCGCCGACGTCGAAGAGATCCTGGCGATCAAGCTCAAGGGCGTGATCCCCGAATCCCAGGCCGTGCTGAAGGCTTCCAACCAGGGTATCCCGGTCATCCTCGACGACCAGAGCGATGCCGGCCAGGCCTATAGCGATACCGTCGACCGTCTGCTGGGCAAAGAGAAGCCCCTGCGGTTCATCGAAGTGCCGAAGCAAGGATTCTTCGCGCGCCTGTTTGGAGGCAAGTAAACCATGAACCTTTTTGACTTCTTTCGTGGCAGACAGAAACAGACCAGCGCGTCGGTAGCGAAAGAGCGTCTACAGATCATCGTGGCGCACGAGCGCGGCCAACGCAGCGAGCCGGACTACCTGCCAGCGCTGCAAAAGGAACTGCTGGAAGTGATCCGCAAGTATGTGAACATCGGCAACGATGACGTGCATATCGAACTGGAAAACCAGGGCAGCTGCTCGATTCTGGAACTGAACATCACGTTGCCGGATCGCTGATCCGCGCAATCAGCCATTGGGGCTGCTGTGCAGCCCATCGCGACGCAAGGCCACCCTGCCGGGAATGCCTACCCCGGTGCAGGAGCGGCCTTGCGTCGCGATGGGCCGCAAAGCGGCCCCAATGGCTTTCCCCCGTTTCAACAGAGACCCTGCAATGCCGCTGTCCAACATCCAGATCCTGCACGAAGACGCCGCCATCCTGGTGATCAACAAACCGACCCTGCTGCTGTCGGTACCGGGCCGTGCCGAGGACAACAAGGACTGCCTGATCACCCGCCTGCAGGAAAACGGCTATCCCGATGCGCTGATCGTGCACCGCCTGGACTGGGAAACCTCCGGCATCATCCTGCTGGCCCGCGATGCCGATAGCCACCGTGAACTGTCGCGCCAGTTCCACGATCGCGAAACCGAAAAGGCCTACACCGCACTGTGCTGGGGCCAGCCGGCGCTGGACAGCGGCAGCATCGACCTGCCACTGCGCTACGACCCGCCGACCAAGCCACGGCATGTGGTGGACCACGAACTGGGCAAGCATGCGTTGACCTTCTGGCGCATCATCGAGCGCTGTGGCGACCATTGCCGGGTCGAGCTGACGCCGATTACCGGGCGCTCGCACCAGCTGCGCGTGCACATGCTGTCGATCGGGCACCCGCTGCTGGGCGACCGCCTGTATGCCAACCCCGAGGCGCTGGCGGCCCATGAGCGGCTGTGCCTGCATGCGTCGATGCTGAGCTTTACCCACCCGGTTTCCGGGGCGCGGATGAAGTTCGAGTGCCCGGCGCCGTTCTGATCTTGTATCGCCTTTACCGGCCTCTTCGCGGCTAAAGCCGCTCCCACAGGTACTGCACGGCCCTTGAAAGCGGTGCGGTCCTTGTGGGAGCGGCTTTAGCCGCGAAGAGGCAGACACAAATTGTCGACCCAATACGCTAAACTCGCGCCACTGCTGTCTGGAGTGAGCTATGCGCGACGCACTGAATTCTGGCCTGATCGACTTCCTCAAGGCCTCCCCTACGCCCTTCCACGCCACCGCCAGCCTGGCCCAGCGCCTGGAAGCTGCCGGCTACCAGCGCCTGGACGAACGCGACAGCTGGGCCACCGTGCCTGGCGGCCGCTACTACCTCACCCGTAACGACTCGTCGATCATCGCCATCAAGCTGGGCAAGCAAGCGCCGCTGCTGAACGGCATCCGCATGGTCGGCGCGCACACCGACAGCCCGTGCCTGCGGGTCAAACCGCAGCCCGAGCTGCAGCGCCAGGGCTTCCTGCAGCTGGGCGTCGAAGTGTATGGCGGCGCGCTGCTGGCGCCATGGTTCGACCGCGACCTGTCGCTGGCTGGCCGGGTCACCTACCGCCGTGACGGCAAGGTCGAAAGCCAGTTGATCGACTTCAAGCTGCCGATCGCGATCATCCCCAACCTGGCCATTCACCTCAACCGCACCGCCAACGAAGGCTGGGCGATCAACCCGCAGAACGAACTGCCGCCGATCCTGGCCCAGGTGGCTGGTGATGAGCGCATCGACTTCCGCGCCCTGCTCACCGAGCAGCTGGCCCGCGAGCATGAACTGATCGCCGACGTGGTGCTGGATTACGAACTGAGCTTCTACGACACCCAGGATGCCGCGCTGGTCGGCCTGAACGGCGACTTCATCGCTGGCGCGCGCCTGGACAACCTGTTGTCGTGCTACGCCGGCCTGCAGGCCCTGCTCACCGCGGACAGCGATGAAACCTGCGTGCTGGTGTGCAACGACCATGAAGAAGTCGGCAGTTGCTCGGCCTGCGGCGCCGACGGCCCGATGCTGGAGCAGACCCTGCAGCGCCTGCTGCCGGATGGCGATGCCTACGTGCGCACCATCCAGCGCTCGCTGATGGTGTCGGCCGACAACGCCCACGGCGTGCACCCCAACTACGCCGACAAGCATGACGGCAACCACGGGCCCAAGCTCAATGCCGGGCCGGTGATCAAGGTCAACAACAACCAGCGCTACGCCACCAACAGCGAAACCGCCGGGTTCTTCCGGCACCTGTGCATGGCCGAAGAGGTGCCGGTGCAGAGCTTCGTGGTGCGCAGCGACATGGGCTGCGGCTCGACCATCGGCCCGATCACCGCCAGCCACCTGGGCGTACGTACGGTCGACATCGGCCTGCCGACCTTTGCCATGCACTCGATTCGCGAACTGTGCGGCAGCCATGACCTGGCGCACCTGGTGAAGGTACTGACGGCGTTCTACCGCAGCCGCGAGCTGCCGTGATCCGCGGCAGGGCCCGCCTCGAGTGCCGGGGCGGGCTCTGTTTTCGACGGATCAAGCAGGGCTTCCAGGTTGAGGCGGCCTTTGGGGTCCCAGTTGATGTATTTCCACAGCGAGAAATCTTCGGGGAGGCTGCCAGTTTCTTTCTGGGCATGTGCCAACCGTTCAGCCACGAGTTCGTGCTCGTTATCCGGATAAGCAAGACGTTCTACAGGCGTAAGGTTATCGAGGTATTCGAGATATCCTCTGAATAAAACCCGTAGATCCCTGGTACTGTCGGTGTAGGCAAAAATGCGGCCAAAGTAAGCCTGATCAAGTTCGTACTTGGCACGCCCGGCTGCCGCACGCTCCATCTCGGTAAAATTGCCTTCGTCTTCCTGTATGGCGACCAGTGTATCCCTGCCCAGACCGGCAAACGGGTTGTTTTTCGGATATTTCCCATCCGCAACGTCAACCATATACTGCACGGATTTGTAGAATAACTCGGTGCGCTCGGCAGAGTAGTTCTCTGGCAAATGCCGTTTGACATAATTCTCATACCCGACCCTGTCGTATTCTATATTCACGCGGTCATCCAGCGTAGGAGTGCCATAGATGCGCTGATAGCTGGCTCTCGTCTCATTCGAATGCGCAGCCAGATCCCGCCCTTCTTCAGACAGTCTCACACTGGTCGAGGCCGATCGTGGTAATGGCTCTGTCTTCTCGAGCGCCACGGAAGTTCGCACGGGCAAGATATTGGCAGGAATACCGGTAATTTTCATTCTGTTCTCCAGAAGGAATGTGCGCGAGCATTTGAAGCAGTATCCGTCAGGATTAATGGATGGTGAACTTGACGGTGTAATCGTAAGGTGGCTGCGCCGACACGCGCTGCAGAACTACCGAACACGTCGCTCTGGATGAGCCAATGGAGCGAGCGTCCTTGTTCCAGACAGGCGTATTACCTGTGCCAGAGGTATGTGAAGCCGAAAACCGACAAGCCTTCGCCCCGGACGTGTAGGTGAACCGCATGCCCGATACCAAGGGCGAATAACTGGTCACTTTTGCAGTGCTGGCTTGTTTTCTCTGCACAGCCGAAAACATTGGATTGGCAGTCCCCACCAGATGTTCAAACGTAAACTGGGCAGTTGAATCCGTCTGATTATCGACGGTCACGTTGCAACGTTGTTCTGTGCTTGTGTAAATCCGCTGAAGGTCAGCGTTACCATCGAAAAAACAACGAGTACTGGTAGCTTCATGAAGCGCTCCCCAAAATGACGTGAAAGACATACAACGTGTCCCTCAAGCCATCGGCGGAACCGCTAAATTCTTTGTAGGAAGTCGGTCTGATAAACATGTAGGAAAAATCCACAAACCCTACTTGAAAATTTCTGTGATTCAGATCAACCCCGCTTTAGCCCGGCGCGAACTATACTCAACGCAACCGCTCTCATCGCCGAAGGACCACTGCCATGTCCCCGTTCCTCTCCTTGTTCGTGCCGGTGTTCCTGTTCCTGTTGCTGCTGACCGTCGGCTTCAGCCTGCGCGAGCGCAACCTCGGCGTGGTAATGATGTGGGTCGGCACACTGGGCATCTTTGGCCTCACCTGCTGGAAGATCCTGGAGCAGCTGCCGTCATAAACCTCTACACTCGGTCAATCGTTTGACCTGAGGTAGTTTTACCCGTGCCCGCCTTCCTGCGTTGCCTGTTCCTGCTGCTGTTGCTGTTCCTCCCACCGGTACAAGCCGCCGGCCTGCCTGGCCTGCTTGGCGGTAGCGCGCCCGCGCAAGCGGAAGCCAGTGAACCGCTGGGCAAGTCGCTGGACGAGGTGATCAAGAACCTGGAAAACGACCAGCAGCGGGCCAAGCTGCTGGCCGACCTGAAAAAGCTGCGCGATGCCACCCAACAATCGCAACCCAACGTCGAACAAGGCGTGCTCGGCCTGATCGGCGGCGCCCTGCATGATCTCGAAAAGCAGTTCAGCGGCGATGCCAGCCCGTTCCACCGTTGGGCTGCGGAAATCGAACAGGCCCAGGCCGAACTGGCCGAGCTGGTGGTGCCGGTGCACCAGTGGCCGGCCATCCTGTTCGGCTTCGCGGCAGTCATCGCCGTATGGAGTGTGCTGGCCTATGCCTTCAACTGGGTTGGCCACCGGGTACGCCTGCGCTTTGGCTTGAGCGAGGAGTTGCCGCAGCATCCCCGCACCTGGGACCTGGTGCGCTTTGCCCTGCGCAAACTCGGCCCATGGCTGGTGGCGCTGGTGTTTACCGTATACCTGAGCTTCGTGCTGCCGCCGTCGCTGGGCAAATCGCTGGCCATGGTGCTGGCCTATGCGTTGGTGGTGGGCACCTGCTTCTCGGCGATCTGCGTGATCGCCTTTTCGCTGCTCGACGGCCCGCACCGCCACCGCGCCCTGTACATCCTGCGCCACCAGGCATTCCGCCCGCTGTGGCTGATCGGCAGTTTCGCCGCGTTCGGCGAGGCGATGAGCGACCCACGCCTGACGGTCGCCCTCGGCACCCACCTGGCGCATGCCCTGGCGACCCTGGCCAACGTGATTGCGGCGCTGTGCACGGGGCTGTTCATCCTGCGCTTTCGCCGGCCCATCGCCCACCTGATCCGCAACCAGCCGCTGTCACGGCGCCTGACCCGGCGCACCCTCAGCGACACCATCGAAATCCTCGGCAGCTTCTGGTTCGTGCCGGCGCTGATCCTGGTGGCCATCTCGCTGTTCGCGACCTTCGTTTCCGCCGGCGACACCAGCACCGCCCTGCGCCAGTCGCTGATGTGCACCGTGCTGGTGGTGGTGTGCATGGTGCTCAACGGCCTGGTGCGCCGCCATGCCGCCAACCCCAAGCGGGCCACCAAGCGCCAGGCGGTGTACGCCGAACGCCTGCGCAATTTTGCCTACCTGCTGGTGCACCTGTTCATCTGGCTGGTGTTCATCGAACTGGGCCTGCGCGTGTGGGGCCTGTCGATGATCAGCTTCGCCGAAGGCGAAGGCCACGACATAAGCCTGCGCCTGCTCGGCCTGGCCGGCACGCTGATTGTCGCCTGGCTGGTGTGGATTCTCGCCGACACCGCCGTGCACCACGCCCTGGTGCGTTCACGCCGAGGCCTGGCCAACGCCCGTGCGCAAACCATGATGCCGTTGATCCGCAACGTGATGTTCGTGGTCATTTTCATCATCGCGGTCATCGTCGCCCTGGCCAACATGGGCATGAACGTCACCCCGCTGCTGGCCGGTGCCGGGGTGATCGGCCTGGCCATCGGTTTTGGCGCGCAATCGCTGGTGGCCGACCTGATCACCGGGCTGTTCATCATTATCGAAGACTCGCTGGCCATCGATGACTACGTGGATGTCGGCGGCCACCTGGGCACGGTCGAAGGGCTGACCATCCGTACCGTGCGCCTGCGCGATATCGACGGCATCGTGCATACCATCCCGTTCAGCGAGATCAAGAGCATCAAGAACTACTCGCGCGAGTTCGGCTATGCGATCTTCCGCGTGGCGATCCCGCACAGCATGAATATCGACCAGGCGATCAGCCTGGTTCGCGAGGTGGGGCAGAAGCTGCGCAACGACCCGCTGATGCGCCGCAATATCTGGTCGCCGCTGGAGCTGCAGGGCGTGGAAAGCTTCGAGTCGGGGTCGGCGATCCTGCGGGCGCGGTTCAAGACCGCGCCGATCAAGCAGTGGGAGGTGTCGCGGGCGTTCAACCTGGCGTTGAAGCGGCAGCTGGATGAAGCGGGGCTGGACCTGGCGACACCGCGGTTGTCGGTACAGGTGGTGACGGCGGCGGGTGGCACGATGGCGGATGGCAACGCCGTATCGAACTAGCGCCGCTTCGCGCCCCATCGCGACACAAGGCCGCTCCTACAGCGGCCCCAAAAACCATGATCAACCCACCTGGGCACGAATGCGGATGGCATCATGCCGCCAATACTCCAGGTCGCAGTCGATCAGGTTTCCATGCTGGTCGCTGTTGACCCGGGTGATATGCAACCCGGGGCTGCCCGCCGACACTTTCAACGCACTGGCCGCCTCCACCGGCAACGCCGTCGGCCAGATCTCGAAGCACACCTGCCCATACTGGATGCCATACACCCGCCCATAGATCTCGGTCAGCGACTGGGCCAGGTCCTGTTCGAGGATCGCCGGGAAATACCGCGGGTTGAGGTAATGCTCGGCATACAGCACCGCCCGCCCGTCGATCCGCCGCAATCGGCAGATGCGCACCACGCTGGACAACGCCGGCAACTGCAGGCGCGCACAAATGGCGGCCGAGGCCGGCTGCAGTCGCGCGGAGAGCAATTCGGTACTGGCCACCCGCCCTTGGTCACGCACCATGGCGTGGAAGTGGCTGCGCTGGATCAGGTCGTAGGTCAGCCGCTCGGGCGCGACGAACCAGCCGCGCCGCTCTTCGCGGTAGATCAGCCCCTGGGCTTCCAGCTGCACCAACGCTTCACGCAAGGTGATGCGGGTGGTGTCGAACACCTCGCTGAGCCTGCGTTCCGCCGGCAGCTTGCCGCCCGGCGCCAACAGGCCGTGCTCGATCTGCTCCTGCAGGGCATGGCAGATGGCTGTTACCGCACGCGGAGGCATCGACTGCATCAAAGGTTACCTATCTGGACTAGTCCAGCCCCATAACGGGGCATCTGGAGAATAGTGCAAGCCTAGGCAGGGCTGATGAACATCCTGTGACAAAGCTGCACCAGACGCACTGCCAGAATCGGGCCAGCCCCGCAAAACCGGGGGCTGGCCATGGTCTACGCTGTACTGCCAGGAACCCGCTTACACCGGCGCAGGCTTTGCCCTACATCAAATTGTCACGCAAGCGGCCTACCTTGGCTCAAGGTTTGCTGACCTAGACCAAGGGGTCTCAGGCAACGGCTTTACTCATAACAACGATTCGCAAGGCACTCACCCAAAGGAGCTTCGGATGAAAAAGTTCTTCATGGCGTCACTGCTCGGTTCGGCCATCGCCCTGTGCACCACGGCCATGGCCGCCGGTACCGACCTCAAGGCCCTGGAAGACGCGGCCCGCAAGGAAGGTAACGTCAACAGCGTGGGCATGCCCGATGCCTGGGCCAACTGGAAAGGCACCTGGGAAGACCTGGCCAGCAAGTACGGGCTCAAGCACAGCGACACCGACATGAGCTCGGCCCAGGAAATTGCCAAGTTCGAAGCCGAGAAGGACAACGCCAGCGCCGACATCGGCGACGTCGGTGCCGCGTTCGGCCCGATCGCCGTGACCAAGGGCGTGAGCCAGCCCTACAAGCCCAGCACCTGGGAGCAGGTACCGGCCTGGGCCAAGGACCAGGACGGCCATTGGGCGCTGGCCTATACCGGCACCATCGCCTTCATCATCAACAAGGACCTGGTCAAGGAAAGCGAGCGCCCGAAAACCTGGCATGACCTGGAAAAAGGCAAGTACAAGGTCGCTATCGGCGATGTCGGTACCGCCGCCCAGGCCGCCAACGGCGTGCTGGCAGCGGCCATCGCCTACAATGGCGACGAGAACAACGTGGCGCCGGGCCTGCAGCTGTTCACCAAACTGGCCCAGCAGAAGCGCCTGTCGCTGGCCAACCCGACCATCCAGACCCTGGAAAAGGGCGAGGTGGAAGTTGGCGTGGTATGGGACTTCAACGGCCTCAGCTACCGCGAACAGATCGACCCCAAGCGTTTCGAAGTGCTGATCCCGTCGGACGGCTCGGTAATCTCCGGCTACACCACCATCATCAACAAGTATGCCAAGCACCCGAACGCGGCCAAGCTGACGCGCGAGTACATCTTCAGCGATGCCGGGCAGATCAACCTGGCCAAAGGGCATGCGCGGCCGATCCGTGCCGAGCACCTGAAGCTGCCGGACGATGTCCAGGCCAAGCTGCTGCCCAACGAGCAGTACCAGGCGGCGCAGCCGATCAAGAATGCCGAAGCCTGGGAGAAGACCTCCAAGGCACTGCCGCAGATGTGGCAGGAGCAAGTGATCATCGAGATGGAGTAAATGGCTAGCTTTTGCAGTGCCTGATCCGGCCTTTTCGCGGGCTCGCCCGCTCCCACAGGACCTCTACAGGTTTGAGGCTTCTGCAGTACCTGTGGGAGCGGGCGAGCCCGCGAAGAAGCCAACGCGTATATGACTGGAGCCACCATGCAACACAACGTCATCCTGGTCCTGCTCGACGGCCTCAACTACCAGGTCGCCCACCATGCCATGGGCCACCTGCATGCCTATGTCGAGGCTGACCGCGCCGCGCTGTACCGCGTGGAATGCGAGCTGCCATCGCTGTCCCGGCCGCTGTACGAGTGCATTCTCACCGGTGTGCCGCCGATCGACAGCGGCATCGTGCACAACAAGGTCAACCGCTTGTCCAGCCAGCGCAGCGTGTTCCACTACGCCCGCGAAGCCAACCTGAGCACTGCCGCGGCGGCCTACCACTGGATCAGCGAGCTGTACAACCGCTCGCCCTTCGACCCGCAGCGCGACCGCCACACCCACGCCCCCAAGCTGCCGATCCAGCATGGGCTGTTCTACTGGGACGACCGTTATCCCGATTCGCACCTGCTGGCCGATGGCGAATACCTGCGCCGCCGCCATACCCCCAACTTCCTGCTGGTACACCCGATGAGCATCGACGATGTCGGCCACCACCACGGCCTGGACAGCAGCCAGTACCGCAACGCCGCGCGCAGCGCCGATATCCTGCTGGCCGACTACCTGCCGGGCTGGCTCGCCGAGGGCTACCAGGTACTGGTCACCGCCGACCACGGCATGAACAACGACCGCTCGCATAACGGCCTGCTCGCCGAGGAGCGCGAAGTACCGCTGTTCGTCTTCGGCGATGCGTTCAGCCTGGACCCGGCAGCCAAGCCGCTGCAGACCGAGCTGTGCGGGACCATCTGCGAGCTGCTTGGCGCGCCGCATGACAAGAGCGTCTGCCGGGAGTTGCTGAAGTGATTGCGCCCAAGCGCAGCAGCAACCGTGGCCGCTACCTGGCCCTGCTCTGCCTGCTACCGTTCGCCGTGTTCTTCGTCATCTTCCAGATCGCCCCGCTGGCCTGGGTGGCGATCAACAGCCTGCAATCGGAAGCGGGCTGGGGCGTGGCCAACTTCAGCAAGGTGTTCGCCTCGAAGTTCTACCTGCAGGCCCTGCAACGCAGCCTGGAGATCAGCTTCTGGTCGAGCCTGTTCGGCATCGTCATTGCCACCCTCGGCGCCTACTCGCTACGCCAGGTGGACTCGAAGCTGCGCGACTTCGTCAGCGCCTTCGCCAACATGACCAGCAACTTCGCCGGGGTGCCGCTGGCCTTCGCCTTCATCATCCTGCTTGGCTTCAACGGCGCGTTGACCTTGCTGCTGAAGCAGGCCGGCCTGCTGGAAGACTTCAGCATCTACTCCAAGAGCGGGCTGATCCTGGTGTACACCTACTTCCAGATCCCGCTTGGCGTGCTGCTGCTGTACCCGGCATTCGACGCCCTGCGTGAAGACTGGCGCGAGTCGGCCGCGCTGCTGGGTGCCAGCCATTGGCAGTTCTGGCGGCACATCGGCCTGCCGGTGCTGACCCCGGCACTGCTGGGCACCTTCGTCATCCTGCTGGCCAATGCCCTCGGTGCCTACGCCACCGTGTACGCGTTGACCACCGGTAATTTCAACGTACTACCGATCCGCATCGCTGGCCTGGTGGCCGGTGACATCAGCCTCGACCCCAACCTGGCCAGCGCCCTGGCCATGGTCCTGGTGGGGCTGATGACGCTGGTCACGGTGGTGCATCAATGGCTGCTGAAAAGGAGCTACCATGCACGCTGACACGCGCTCCGGCGGCTGGTACCACCGCGCCGTGGTCTACCTGCTGTTCCTCATCCTGCTGTTGCCTCTGGCCGGCACCCTGCTCTACTCGCTGGCCACCAGCTGGTCGGCCAGCCTGCTACCCAGCGGGCTGACCTTCAAGTGGTACCTGGCGCTGTGGAGCGAGCCGCGCTTTCTGGCCGCCTTTGCCCAGTCATTGCTGGTGTGCGTGGGTGCACTGCTGCTGTCGGTGGTGCTGATCCTGCCGCTGCTGTTCGTGGTGCACTACCACTTCCCCAGGCTCGACGCGCTGATGAACATCCTCATCCTGCTGCCGTTCGCGGTACCGCCGGTGGTGTCCTCGGTGGGGCTGCTGCAGCTGTACGGCAGCGGGCCCATGGCGATGGTCGGCACGCCCTGGATCCTGATCGGCTGCTATTTCACCATCGCCCTGCCGTTCATGTACCGGGCCATCACCAACAACCTGCAGGCGATCAACCTGCGCGACCTGATGGACGCCGCCCAACTGCTCGGTGCCAGTACCTGGCAGGCGGCGCTGCTGGTGGTGCTGCCCAACCTGCGCAAGGGCCTGATGGTAGCCCTGCTGCTGTCGTTCTCGTTCCTGTTCGGCGAATTCGTGTTTGCCAACCTGCTGGTCGGCACCCGCTACGAGACCTTGCAGGTGTACCTGAACAACATGCGCAACAGCAGCGGCCATTTCAACAGCGCGCTGGTGATCTCGTACTTCGCCTTCGTGCTGGTACTGACCTGGGTCGCCAACCGCCTGAACAAGGACAAGACCTGACATGAGCTTCGTCAGCGTACAGAAACTGCACAAGAGCTACGCCGGCAGCCCGGTGTTCGAAAACATCGACTGCCACATCCAACGCGGCGAGTTCGTCACCCTGCTCGGCCCGTCCGGCTGCGGCAAGTCGACGCTGCTGCGCTGCATCGCCGGGCTGACCCCGGTGGACAGCGGGCAGATCCTGCTCGACGGCCACGACATCGTGCCGCTGAGCCCGCAGAAACGCGGCATCGGCATGGTGTTCCAGAGCTACGCGCTGTTCCCCAACATGACCGTGGAGCAGAACGTGGCCTTCGGCCTGCGCATGCAGAAGGTCAAGGCCGATGAAAGCCAGCAGCGTGTGCGTGAAGCACTGGAGCTGGTGGAGCTGGGCAACTTCTCCGGGCGCTACCCGCACCAGCTGTCCGGTGGCCAGTGCCAGCGCGTGGCCCTGGCCCGTTCGCTGGTCACCCGCCCGCGCCTGCTGCTGCTCGACGAGCCGCTGTCGGCGCTGGATGCGCGCATTCGCAAGCACCTGCGCGAGCAGATTCGCGCCATCCAGCGTGAACTGGGCCTGACCACCATCTTTGTCACCCACGACCAGGAAGAAGCGCTGACCATGTCCGACCGCATCTTCCTGATGAACCAGGGGCGCATCGTCCAGAGCGGCGATGCCGAAACCCTCTACACCGCGCCGGTGGACCTGTTTGCCGCCGGCTTCATCGGCAACTACAACCTGCTCGACGCCGACAGCGCCAGCCGCCTGCTGCAGCGCCCGGTGGCCAGCCGCCTGGCAATCCGCCCGGAATCGATCACCCTGGGCCGCGACGGCGCACTGGACGCGGAAGTGCGCAGCCACAGCCTGCTGGGCAATGTGATTCGCTACCGGGTCCGGGTGCGCGAGGTCGAGCTGGTGGTCGACGTGCTCAACCGCTCGGCGGCCGACCTGCACGCAGACGGGCAGCGGGTAAGCCTGTCGATCGACCCCACGGCACTACGGGAAGTGGCCTAAGGAGAGTTACCCATGGCACTGGCAATTTTCGATCTGGACGAAACCCTGATCCACGGCGACTGCGCGTCGCTGTGGAGCGAGCAGATGGCCCGGCTGGGCTGGGTCGACGGCAAGGCCTTCCTGCGCCGTGACCATGAACTGATGGAGGCCTATGGCAGAGGCCACCTGAGGATGGAGGAGTACATGGCCTTCAGCCTGGAACCGATTGCCGGGCGCACCCTGGAAGAGGTCCAGCACTTGGTCGAGCCGTGGGTCGAGGAAGTGATCGAGCCAATCATCTATGGCGATGCCTGCCGCTGCATTGCCGAGCACCGCCAGCGCGGGGACCGGATCCTGATCATTTCCGCTTCGGGCACGCACCTGGTCGGGCCGATTGCAGCGCGGCTGGGCGTGGACGAGCACCTGGCGATCGAGCTGGAGGCGGTGAACGGGGTGTATACCGGCCAGACCCATGGGGTGCTGACCTACCGCGAGGGCAAGATCACCCGGCTGCTGGAGTGGCTGGATCAGGAACAGGAGAACCTGGAAGGGGCGAGTTTCTATTCTGATTCGCGGAACGATTTGCCGTTGTTGTTGAAGGTGGATCATCCGCATGTGGTGAACCCCGATGCGGTATTGCGGGAGCATGCCGAGATCAACAAGTGGCCGATCCTGAGCTGGGCCTGAGGTAATCGCATCGCCTGCACCGGCCCTTTCGCGGGTAAACCCGCTCCCACAGGGACCCCACAGTTTTCAAGCCTGTGGTAATCCCTGGGGGAGCGGGTTCACCCGCGGAGAGGCCGCGCCTGCTTACGCCAGGCTAGGGTCGATCACCATCACCAGCTTGCCCGACACCTGGTTGGTCTCAAGCTCGGCATACGCCGCCTGGGCGAACTCCACCGGGTAGGTATCCACAAGCTGCGGCGACAGGCGCCCTTCGGCAAACAGCGGCCAAACCTGCAGCTGCAAATCGCGCAGCAGCTCGGCCTTGAAGCCGTCATCGCGGTTGCGCAGCGTGGAGCCGGTAATCTCCAGGCGCTTGCCCAATACCTGTGCCAGGTCCAGCTCGAACTTGCGCCCGCCCATCAGGCCGATGATCACCCAGCGCCCGTCACGCGCCAGCAACTTGAGGTTGAGCTCGCCGTAACTGGCACCCACCGGGTCGAGAATCACATCGAACGGGCCGAAACCTTCCAGCGCTTCCAGGTTTTCGTTACGTACCACACCACCGGCGGCGCCCAGCGCCTCGCAATAGGCCAGGCGGTCCTGCGAACCGACGCTGACCCACACCGGGCTACCGAATGCCTTGCACAGCTGGATGGCGGCCGAGCCAACGCCGCTGGCGCCAGCATGTACCAACACCTTCTCGCCAGCTTTCACGCCACCCAGCTGGAAGATGTTCAGCCAGGCAGTGGCATACACCTCCGGCAACCCCGCCGCCTCGTGCAGGCTCACGCCTTCGGGCACAGGCAGCACGTGGCGGGCATCCACCACCACTTCCTCGGCCATGGCGCCGCTGGCCAGCAGCGCGCAAACACGGTCACCCACCCGCCAGTCGGCACCGGCACCCACTTCTTCGACCACGCCGGAACACTCCAGGCCCATGTAGGGGCTGGCGCCTGGTGGTGGTGGGTACAAACCTTTCATCTGCAGCAGATCGGCGCGGTTCAGCCCCGCAGCAGCCACGCGAATGCGCACTTGGCCCGCGTCGCAGGCCGGGCGTTCGGCCTCCACCCAGGCCACATGTCCGTCAACGCCTTGCAATGCCTTCACAGTGCCTCCATAGTTGAATCATATGACCGAGCCTGGGAATGCTATGTCCCAGGCTTTTTGCAGTATGCGTCCGGTTTTTTGCAACCGGCGAACGGAAAAGACGGCCTACTATGCGTGATCAATTGCCTCCACGTCGAATCAGCATGAAGCATTTCCTCCCAAGCACCGCCCTGGCGCTGATGATCGGCCTGGGCAGCCTCACGCTCGGCGGCAATGCGGCGGCCGCCAACAAGTGGGACAGCCTGCAGCCGGACCGTGACGAGATCGTCGCCAGCCTCAACGTGGTGGAATTGCTCAAGCGCCATCACTACAGCAAGCCGCCGCTGGACGATGCCCGTTCGGCCATCATCTATGACAGCTACATCAAGCTGCTGGACCCGGCGCGCAGCTACTTCACCGCCGCCGACATCGCCGAATTCGACAAGTGGAAAACGCAATTCGACGATTTCCTCAAGAGCGGCAACCTGGACCCGGGCTTCACCATCTACAAACGCTACCTCGACCGCGTCAAGCAACGCCTGGACTTCGCCCTGGCCGAGCTGGACAAGGGCGTGGACAAGATCGACTTCAGCGCCAAAGAGACCTTGCTGATCGACCGCAAGGACGCCCCATGGCTGAAGGACCAGGCCGCGCTCGACGAGCTGTGGCGCAAGCGGGTGAAAGACGAGGTGCTGCGCCAGAAGATCGCCGGCAAGGAACCCAAGCAGATCCAGGAAACCCTGACCAAGCGCTACAAGAACCAGCTGGCGCGCCTGGACCAGACCCGTGCCGAGGATATCTTCCAGGCCTATATCAACACCTTCGCCCAGTCCTACGACCCGCACACCAACTACCTGTCGCCTGACAACGCGGAAAACTTCGACATCAACATGAGCCTGTCGCTCGAAGGCATCGGCGCGGTACTGCAAAGCGACAACGACCAGGTCAAGATCGTGCGCCTGGTGCCGGCAGGCCCGGCGGCCAAGACCAAGCAGGTGGCCCCGGCCGACAAGATCATCGGCGTGGCCCAGGGCAACAAGGAGATGGTCGACGTGGTCGGCTGGCGCCTGGACGAAGTGGTCAAGCTGATCCGTGGCCCGAAAGGTTCGGTGGTGCGCCTGGAAATCATCCCGGCCAGCAACGCACCTAGCGACCAGACCAGCAAGATCGTCTCGATCACCCGCGAAGCGGTGAAGCTCGAAGAGCAGGCGGCGAAGAAGTCGGTGCTCAAGCTCAAGCAGGACGGGCGTGACTACAAGCTCGGCATCATCGAGATCCCGGCCTTCTACCTGGACTTCAAGGCCTACCGCGCCGGTGATCCGGAGTACAAGAGCACCACGCGTGACGTGAAGAAGCTGCTCACCGAACTGCAGAAGGAAAAAGTCGACGGCGTGGTCATCGACCTGCGCAACAACGGCGGCGGCTCGTTGCAGGAAGCCACCGAACTGACCAGCCTGTTCATCGAGAAAGGCCCCACCGTGCTGGTGCGCAACAGCGACGGCCGTGTCGACGTGCTGGAAGATGAAAACCCCGGCGCCTTCTACAAGGGCCCCCTGGCGCTACTGGTCAACCGCCTGTCGGCCTCGGCGTCGGAGATCTTCGCCGGCGCCATGCAGGACTATCACCGGGCCCTGATCATCGGTGGCCAGACCTTCGGCAAAGGCACCGTGCAGACCATCCAGCCGCTCAACCATGGCGAGCTGAAGCTGACCCTGGCCAAGTTCTACCGGGTGTCCGGGCAGAGCACCCAGCATCAGGGTGTGCTGCCGGATATCGGCTACCCGTCGATCATCGACACCAAGGAAATCGGCGAGAGTGCACTGCCCGAAGCCATGCCGTGGGACACCATCCGCCCGGTGGTCAAGCCGGCGGCCGACCCGTTCAAGCCGTTCCTGGCCCAGCTCAAGGCGCAGCATGAAGCGCGCAGCGACAAGGACGCGGAATTTACCTATATCCGCGACCGCCTGGCCCTGACCCAGAAGCTGCTGAACGAGAAAACCGTCAGCCTCAACGAGCAGGAGCGCCGCGCGCGCCATGATGAAATCGAGGCCAAGCAGCTGGCGTTGGAAAACATCCGCCGCAAGGCCAAGGGTGAAGAGCCGCTGAAAGAGCTGAAAAAAGAGGACGAAGACGCCTTGCCGACCGAGGATGAAAACACCAAGCCGGAAGACGACGCCTACCTGGCGGAAACCGGCCGCATCCTGATCGACTACCTCAGTGCAAGCACCAAGGTGGCCAAGAAGTAAGCAACGGCAGCAATGATGGCAAATTAATGTGACCTGTCATCAAACAGTCATCGCGCTGTCGTGAAATAGAGGGGCCGGACGTGCAAGCGTCCGGCCCTTTCATTTTCAGGAATCCATCATGACCGTCGCCGAACAGCTCAGTGCCTTGAGTGCCATCCTGGCTCAACGCAGCATTCACAGCCTGTTCCAGCCGATCATGCGCCTGAGCGAGCAACGGGTGTTCGGCCACGAAGCGCTGAGCCGCGGCCCGTCCAACAGCCCGCTGCACGCTCCGCTGAACCTGTTTACCATCGCCCGCCAGGCCGGGCGCCTGACCGAGCTGGAGGCCGCCTGCCGGGAGTCGGCCTGTCGCCGGTTCAGCGAACAGCAGTTGCAAGGCCAGCTGTTTCTCAATGTCTCGCCGGAGTCGCTGCTGGAGCCGGACTACCCGTCCGGCCAGACCCTGAAACTGCTCGAGCAGGTCGGCCTGGCGCCCAGCCGGGTGGTGATCGAGCTGACCGAACATACCCCGACCGACGACTTCCAGCTGCTCTCCAATGCCCTGCACCACTACCGTGACATGGGCTTTTCGATCGCCCTCGACGACCTCGGGGCAGGCTATTCCAGCTTGCGCCTGTGGTCGGAACTGCGCCCGGAATACGTGAAGATCGACCGCCACTTCATCGACGGCATTCACCGCGACCCGCTCAAGCGCGAGTTCGTCGGTTCGATCCTGCAAATTGCCAGGGCGTCGAAGGCGCAGGTAATTGCCGAAGGGATCGAGCTGGCAGAGGAGCTGGCGGTGCTGGTCGAGATGGGTGTGGACCTGGTCCAGGGCTATCTGCTGGGGCGCCCGCAGGCGTTGGGCGTGCGCGAAAGCCGGCCGCTACTGGCGCTGATGAACGTTCCGCAGGCCGAACAGCCGACGGTGCGGCTCAATGCGACGATTGGGCAGTTGCTGGAGTTGTTTGGCCGGCACCGGCACCTGGAGGTATTGGAGGTGGTGGATGCCGATGGCAAGGCTTGCGGGATGATCCACAGGGATGCTTTGCCCGTTGTTCCGGCCTCTTCGCGGGTAAACCCGCTCCCACAGATAGAACACAAGGCTCAAGACCTGTGGTGAACCTGTGGGAGCGGGTTTACCCGCGAAGAGGCCGGAACAGGCAACGAATCAGGCTGTTTCAGGGTAGCTGTACTCGAACACCCGGACGACTTCGGAGGCATGCCACGACGCCGCCTCCATGCCATCCACCGGCCCGGAGAAACGCCCCAGGCGCTCCACGCACTCAAAAAAACCGGTACGCGGCAAGCGGCTGGCGCCCTGGCTGATGACCAGCGAACTGCGCAAGGGCTGTTCGGCGCGGGCATCCAGTACTGCCAGGTACTCCAGCGCTGCGGTCAGTGTCTGCATGGCCGGGCTGGGCAGTTGCAAGCGCTCGATCAGCGCACGGTAGGTCAACAAGTGACGTTGACGGCGGGCCAGGTCAAGCTCACCCAGCAGGTTATCCCAGTGCTGACGGCTGATCCTGACCTGGCTCATGATGGCTCGCTCCAGCCAGCCACGCCCAGGTGCCAGGCCAGGGCGCGGCGGATGGCCGCGTCCGGTTGGCGTTCGCCCGCTTCGATCATGGCCAGGTACGCCGGGCTTACACCGACATTGCGCGCCAGTTGCTCAGGGGCAATGCCCTTGGCCTGGCGAATCTGCGCCACCTCACTGAATGCCGGCAATGGCGCGCTGGCAGCGGCGCTGCCCGGGTCACTCGCAGCCGCCTCGGCAGGCGCCTGCCCCGCTGCCTTGAGCAGCGCCTGGTATTGCTCCCAGGGAACCACGGCGTACTCGGGTTGACCGTCCCGGCAGATGACCTGAATACCCATACAACCCCCTCAGTAAGGATTACTGCATGTAATCCGTAGGCATAACCCTTATGCCAATTATATTACCAACTCTGGGGTCTGTGCAGTCGCGCTGCAACCGAGGTGTCGTTCAGGCCGGTTTCACTGCGTCTTGCGCTCCAGCTGCAAGGCTTGCGCCGTGGCCGGCAGGCGCTCGACCACGCGCAACCGCTCCGGCGCCTGGCTGTCGCGCCAGGCCTTGAAACGCGCCAGCTCGTCAGCTACGGTCTTCAGTACCCAGCCCAGCACGGCGATGTCGTCGAGCAAGCCCACTCCCAGCAGCCAGTCCGGTATGGCATCGATAGGGCTGACGAAATACAGCAGGCCGGCGACGATGGTGACCAGGGCCTTGGCGCTGATGGCGCGGTACTCGCCACGCCACCAGGCCAGGCACAGCGACTGCAACAGCTTTACATCTTCCCGCAACTGGCCGAGGCGCGGGCCTTTGCGGGCCACCGCGAACAGCAGGGCCGGTAACCGGCCACGGCTGAGCAGGCGTTCGGCCAAGGGCAGGAAACGGGCGAAATTCCAAGGTGCGCTCATGGAGCCTCCAGGCGGATAAGGTTATCCACATTTATTGTGGATAACCTTGTGAACAGGGCGACGTTTCCGACCGCAGGTGCCTGCCAGGCAAGGGCCCCGGTCAGATCGGGCGTTTTTTACACAGTGGTTTCAAACCCTGTGTACGGTGCACCGCAAACGATTTACGCCAAAGGCATATTACGTCTTCGCGCTGCATTTCCTCGGACAGTATCAGCAGGTGCAGGTTCGTCCAACCATCCCGGCACAAACGAAAACGCCCCGTCGGGACGGGGCGTTTTGCACAGAACCAGCCAGTATTACTTGGCAGGTGCTTCGGCAGGGGCTTCGCCGCCCGGCTCGGCGCCTTGCAGCTGGGCCGGGTCCTTGATGGCGATCAGTTCCAGGTCGAACACCAGCACCGAGTTGGCCGGAATCAGCGGGCTTGGGCTTTGTGCACCGTAGGCCAGTTCCGCCGGGATGAACAGCTTGTATTTCTCGCCAACGTGCATCAGTTGCAGGGCTTCGACCCAACCCGGGATCACGCC
This sequence comes from Pseudomonas sp. LAM2023, assembly GCF_016620375.1. Classification (NCBI taxonomy): domain Bacteria; kingdom Pseudomonadati; phylum Pseudomonadota; class Gammaproteobacteria; order Pseudomonadales; family Pseudomonadaceae; genus Pseudomonas; species Pseudomonas sp. LAM2023. The sequence goes on from NZ_JAENHV010000026.1 coordinate 483,998, forward strand.
GCTGACCGGCAGGTCGATCGGGCTGCCGCGCTCGACGGAGCTGTCGAACACCTTGCCATCGATCAGTTTGCCTTCATAGTGCACGGTGACCACGTCGGTCGGCTTGGGCTGCGGGCCGTCAGCCTTCTTGACCACTTCATACTGCAAGCCCGAGGCAGTGGTGACCACACCTGGTTTCTTGGCGTTTTCCTCGAGGAATTTCTTGCCGGCAGAGGCGGCTTCTTCGCTGGCCTTGGCCAGACGTTCCTCTGCGCGTTTCTGCAACGCGGTGAAAGCCTCTACCAGCTCTTCATCCTTGATGCGCTGTTCTTTCTTGCCGACGGCGTCTTCGATGCCGAGGGCAACAGCTTTCGAATCAAGGTCTTCCATGCCTTCCTGAGCAAGGCTCTTGCCCATGTTCAGGCCGATACCGTAGGAGGCTTTCTGCGCCGGAGTCTTCAGCTCGGGGCTGCTGGTCTGTTGATCACAGCCAGCCAGTACCAGGCCTACCAGGGCAACCGCAGCCGCCAAACGATGCTGTTTCATGTGATTTCCTTGTTCATGCGCCATAAGGGCAATCAGGGTAGAAGCCGCGAGCTTATCAGGCGTCCCCAACCGATGGCTACCGGCATAAGAGCGGGCAGACATGGATTAGTTCCACAGCCTTGCGCGCGGCAGAAAGGCCTTGATTGGATGCGAAAGATGCTTCGTTACGTTTCGCTCGACCAAGATATACCATAACGCCATTATCCGCCGCTGCGGGGATACTGATCCGCGCATGGCCAGGCTATCGGAAACAGGCTTCAGGGACGCCTGATGAGAGAATCAGGGCAATGAGCGTTGCTGATTACTGACAGGGCTCCACCGGCCAGACGGCCACGCAACCCGGGTCGCCTGCCCTGCTGTTCAAGGGTAGGCGCCCTCGCGGTACTGCCCGGCCACCTCGCGCAGCACTTCGCATACCCACTGCCCGGGGAGGCTCTGGGGCAAGGCCGCATTGCGGCAGATGCCAACCGAACCGCCTGGCTCGCGCACGCCCAGGTCGAGTTCGGCCAGCTCGCCGCGCCGCAGGTCGAGCAGCACCGCGTCGCGCGGTGCCACCCACAGCGCATCGCTGCCCAGCAGGTAACGCCGGCTGAGGGCCAGCGACAGGGTTTCCAGGCGCTGTGCCGGCATCTGGATGCCGCATTGCACGAACAGGCTGTCGGCATGCTGGCGGATGGTTGTGCCGGCTGGCGGCAACACCAGTGGGTAACGCCCGACCTGGGCCCGCTCGACCGGCATGCTGGCCAGCAGCGGGTGGCCCGGGCGCACCACCAGGCTCATCGACTCGCTGTACAGGTGCTCGAACGACAGGCCCTGGATCTGTGGGCTGTCGGTCATGCGCCCGACCACCAGCTCCAGCTCGCCCAGGCGCAGTTGGCCGAGCAACTGCGCACTGACCCCGGTAACCACATTGATCACCAGCGCATCATGGCGCTGGTGCAGGCGGCACAACACCTCGGGCATGAGCAGGCCTTCGACCGTGGACAGCACGCCGATGCGGACCTGCGAAGGTGCCCGCGCTTCGCCACGCAGGCTGCTGACGCCATCGCGCAGGGCTTGCACGCTGGGCCCGGCATAGCGCATGAAGCGAGTCCCGTCTGCAGTCAGCTCGACGCCCTGGCGGCTGCGCGCGAACAGCCGCGTTTCCAGCAGCGCTTCGAGTTCCTTGAGGGTCTTGGAGATGGCCGGCTGGCTGATCGCAAGCACGTCGGCAGCCCTGGCCAGGCTGCCCTGCCGGGCAATCTCCAGGAAGCACAGCAGGTGGCGGTACTTGATGCGGGTGTCGAGGTTCATGGGCGCAAGCTTAACCCATTGCGCTGGTCGCGGTATTTTCGCCGTATTGGCGATCGAGCGCCGCCCGTGCGGCGCTCGATCTCACAGGCGACAACACCCCCATCAATCCACCGCCAACTCCACCGCACGCCCCCTCAAGCGCACCGGCCAAACCCGCAAGCGCTGCGCCGAATCCTCCAGGCATTCCCCGCTGTGCAGGCTGAAATGCTGCTTGTACAACGGCGCCGCTACCACCAACTCGCCCTGCAGCGTGCCCACCAGCCCACGGCCGATGACATTGGCCCCGGAACGCGGATCGCGGTTGTCCACCGCGTACAGCGGTTGGGCCTGCTCCGGCAGGTAGAACAACGCCACCTGGGCGCCATCGAGCCATACCACCACCCCGGAATCGGCTATCAGGTCGTCGGCCTGGCATACCGTTTGCCAGTTCACCTGGGTTTTCACTGCAGCATTGGACAGGTTCATCACACAGCCTCCTCGGCGGTTGGGATCAGATGCAGCGCTGCCACAGGCCGACGCTGTTCGCGTTCGCGCACGAAGTACACGTCCGGGTCAGCGCGGCGATCGTTGACGAAGGTGCGGAAGCGCTTGAGTTTCTCGGGGTCGTTGAGGGCGTTGGCCCACTCGCATTGGTACTGGTCGACCACATGCTGCATCTGCGCCTCCAGCTCGCCAGCCAGGCCCAGGCTGTCGTCGATGACCACCTGTTTCAGGTAGTCCAGGCCGCCCTCCAGGTTCTCGCGCCACACCGAGGTGCGCTGCAGCTTGTCGGCGGTGCGGATGTAGAACATCAGCACTCGGTCAATCAGGCGCACCAGGGTTTCGTCGTCGAGGTCGGTGGCGAACAGTTCGGCGTGCCGCGGGCGCATGCCGCCGTTGCCGCACACGTACAGGTTCCAGCCTTTCTCGGTAGCGATCACACCGATGTCCTTGCTTTGCGCCTCGGCGCATTCACGGGTGCAGCCGGACACTGCGAACTTGAGCTTGTGCGGGCTGCGCAGGCCCTTGTAGCGGTCTTCCAGGCGCAGGGCCATGGCGACACTGTCCTGCACCCCGTAGCGGCACCAGGTGCTACCCACGCAGGACTTCACCGTGCGGGTCGACTTGCCATAGGCGTGACCGGTTTCGAAACCGGCCTCGATCAACTCGCCCCAGATCAGCGGCAGTTCGTGCAACTGGGCGCCAAACAGGTCGATGCGCTGGCCACCGGTGATCTTGGTGTACAGGTCGTACTTCTTCGCCACCTGGCCGATCACGATGAGTTTGTCGGGGGTGATTTCCCCGCCGGGGATGCGTGGCACCACCGAGTAGGTACCATTCTTCTGCATGTTGGCCATGAAGGTGTCGTTGGTGTCCTGCAGCGGCACCAGCGCCGGGTCCATGATCGGCTGGTTCCAGCACGAGGCGAGAATATTGCCCACCGCCGGCTTGCAGATGTCGCAGCCAACCTGCCCCTTGCCATGGCGTGCGAGCAGCTCGTTGAAGGTGCGGATGCCCCCTACCCGCACCAGCCCGTACAGTTCCTGGCGGGTGTAGGCAAAGTGCTCGCACAGGCTCTTGTCCACCACCACGCCACGGGCGCCCAGCTCGTGCTCGACCACCTGCTTGAGCAGGGCCGCGCAACCACCACAGCCAGTCGCGGCCTTGGTGCAGCCCTTGACCGCGGCAAGGTCGCCACAGCCACTGTCGATGGCGGCACACACCGCGCCCTTGCTGACGTTGTGGCAGGAGCAGATGGTTGCACTGTCGGGCAGCGCATCGGCGCCCAGGGCCGGCGCGGCGCCGCCTTGCGGCAGGATCAGCGTCGCCGGGTCGGCCGGCAGGACGATGCCGTTCTGGGCGTACTGCAGCAGGGTATCGTAGTAACTGTTGTCGCCAACCAGCACCGCGCCGAGCACGCGCTTGCCGCTGGCGTCCACCACCAGCCGGCGGTAGGCGCTGTTGGCTTCGTCGATGAAGCGGTAGCTGCGCGAGCCTGGCGTGGCGCCGTGGGCATCGCCGATCGAGCCGACATCCACACCCAGCAGCTTGAGCTTGGTCGACATGTCGGCACCGGTGAATTCGCCAGCGGCTTCCCCCATCAGCAACCCGGCCACATTGCGAGCCATGCTGTAGCCCGGGGCGACCAGGCCGAATACGCTGCCGTTCCACGAGGCGCACTCGCCAATGGCAAAGATGCGAGGGTCACTGCTGCGGCAGTGGTTATCGATCACCACCCCGCCACGCGCCGCGATGTCCAGGCCGCAGGCTCGGCCCAGGGCATCCTGCGGGCGGATACCGGCAGAAAACACGATCAGGTCGGTTTCCAGGTGTTCGCCGCCATCGAAGTTCATGCGGTAGCGGTAGTCTTCACCGGCACTGATCGACTGGGTGGCGCGCGACAGGTGCACACTCACCCCCAGGGCTTCGATCTGGGCCTTGAGCGCGGCACCACCCTCGCCGTCCAGTTGCACCGGCATCAGCCGTGGGGCGAATTCCACCACGTGGGCTTCCAGGCCCAGCGACTTGAGGGCGTTGGCCGCTTCCAGGCCGAGCAGGCCACCGCCAACCACCACGCCACGGCGGGCATTGGCGGCGGCAGCGCGAATGGCGTCGAGGTCATCGAGGGTGCGATAGACCAGGCGTGCGTTGCCGCTGGAGCCTTCGATCGGCGGTACGAAGGGGTACGAGCCGGTGGCCAGCACCAGCTGGTCATAGCCGTAGCGCCCCTCGGCGGTGACCACTTCGCCGCGCGCGCGATCGATTTCCAGCACTGCTTCACCGAGGTGCAGATGCACGCCGCTGGCGCTGTAGAAGTCCTGCCCGCACAGGGCCAGGGTTTCGGCGCAGCTGCCACCGAAGTACTCGGACAGGTGCACGCGGTCATAGGCGCGTTGCCGCTCGTCGCCAAACACGTGCAGCTCGAAGCGCTGCAGGGCGCCACGGCTGACCAGTTGTTCGACGCAATGATGGCCGACCATGCCGTTGCCGACGATGACCAGTCGCTGTCGTTGCCCGCTGCTCGCTGTTGCCTTCATAAGCCGATCCTCGATCAAAAAAAAAGCGCCTGGAGCCGAAGCTCCAGGCGCCTTTGCCTGTATTCATCACGGTAGGGGGCCCGGGTTGATCGCCGTTGATCAGTGGGCGTTGTTGTAACCGGGTTAAAGCAGGGACTGTGCCAAAGCTGTTGCCACGACTTGCCCTATCGCCGCCAAGCCAGCGTCTACAAGGCCTGGCACAGCTTCACAGGCGGTGAGATAGCTGTGGAAACTGGCTTGCCGGTGATAGCGCCAGCGCAGTAAACGCACATTCCAAGTGCATCACTCCCCATCTTGGCGCATTCAATACACATCCCGCCGATACCGCTTGGCCTTGCCCAGCGCCTCGACATAAGCCGCAGCTGCCGCCGCATCCATGCCCCCATGCTCGGCCACGATCACCCGCAACGCCGCCTCCACATCCCTGGCCATGCGCTGCGCATCACCGCACACATAGAAGTAAGCCCCCGCCTGCAGCCACTGCCAGAGCTCCGCGCCGCGCTCCAGCATGCGCTGCTGCACATAGATTTTCTGCGCCTGGTCCCGCGAGAAGGCCGTGTCCAGGCGCAAGTGCCCTGTGGTCTGCCAGGCCAGCAACTGCTCCCGGTAATAGAAATCGGTGGCCGCGTACTGTTCACCGAAGAACAGCCAGTTGGCGCCTTTGGCTCCGCGCGCCTCACGGTCCTCGAGGAAGGCCCGGAACGGCGCAATGCCGGTGCCGGGGCCGACCATGATCAGCGGCACACTGTCGTCCTCGGGCAACCGGAAGTGCTTCGACACCTGCGGGAAGATCGCCACCTTCAGTGACTGCGCGCGGTCGGCAAGGAAGCTTGAGCACACGCCTTTGCGTGAGCCATAGCGCACCGTGGACACGGTCAGGTGCACTTGCCCAGGGTGCGCCAGCGGGCTGGAGCTGATCGAGTACAACCGCGGCTGCAGCGGTTTGAGCAGCTCGAGCCAGCTGGCCAGCGGCAGTTGCTGCGGGAAGGCATGCAACACATCGACCAGTTGCCGGCCCCACAGCCAGTCCTGCAGCTCGGCCTTGCACTCGGGCTGCAGCAGCCGCTGCAGGTCCGGGGCATTGCCGGCAAAGGCCTGCAACTGTTGCGGGGTGACCTTGGCGATTTCCAGGTGCGCTTGCAGGGCTTCTGTCAACGGCATGGGAGGCTGGTTTTTCAGCTCGATCATGGCCTGGCCATCGAGCTGCATCAGCGCCAGCAGTTCGTCGACCAGTGCCGGGCAGTTGCGCGGCCACACCCCCAGGGCATCACCCGGGGCATAGCTCAAGCCGGTACCGCTCAGGTCGAACACCAGCTGACGGGTTTCCTTGCTGGCGCCCGCGCCGTTGAGCAGGCGGTTCTCCAGCACGCTAGCAGCCCAGGGTTGCTGCTTGCTGCAGGCCACCGCCGGTGCGGCTTCGCTGCGCGGCTGCGGCGCAGCGACACTGCCCAGGGTTGGCAGCAGCGCATCGAGCCAGGCAGCGAAGGCATCGTCGAAATCTGGCTCGCAATCGACCCGTGGCAGCAGGCGTCGCCCACCCAGCTCGGCCAGGCGCTGGTCGAGCTTGCGGCCAAAACCGCAGAACTGCTGGTAACTGGAATCGCCCAAGGCCAGCACGGCATAGGGCAGTTCGGCACAATGGGCGCCCTCCTCGCCTTGCAAGGCACGCCAGAACGCCGCTGCGCTATCCGGCGCATCGCCATCGCCGAAGGTACTGGCAATCAACACCACGCTGGCAGCGCCTTGCAGTTGATGTGGGCTGACCGCATCCATGCAATCGAGCTGCACAGCGAGGCCAGCAGCGCGCAGGCGCTCGGCACAACGCTCGGCCAGCCGCTCGCCATTGCCGGTCTGCGAGGCCCAGAGTACCTGGTGGCGAGGGGCTGCCGGCGCGGCTTGGTGCCTTGGTGCAGGCTCGGCGAACAACCCGGCCAGCAAGCCATCGACGAACAGCCGACTGTTGCCGGCCAGCGGTGCACTGGCTGGCAGGCACGGCACAGCCTCGCTAGCGGCCTGCTCCAGGCCCAGCAGGAAGCCTTGCAGATAGTGGCGTTGTTCCTCGGCCAGCACCGGCACTGGCAGCGTGTCCAGGCCAAGCACACGGGCCAGGACGGCGGTCGGCCTGCCGGCTGGCTGCGCAATGGCAGTGTCCAGTTCAAGCGCCTCGATGCGTTCACCAGCGACCCGCTCCAGCAGCACGGCACAATGCTTGAACGCCGGCTGCAACGACAGTGGATCGACCGCATCGCAGGTGACGGCATTGATCGCCAACTGATCGCCAACCAGGTCGTTCCAATGGAACGGCGCAAAGCAGTTGCCCGGCATCACCCGGTCGCTGATACGCGCAGGCAGCACGGCTTGCCCCCGGCGCGAGCGGATGGCGACCTGGTCGTTTTCGGTGATGCCCAGCCGCGCGGCATCTTCGCGGTGGAGCTCGACGAAAGGGCCAGGCTCGAGTTTGTTCAGCGCCGGCACCTTGCCAGTCTTGGTCAGGGTGTGCCACTGATGCTGCACACGGCCGGTATTCAGTACCATGGGGTAATCAGCATCGGGCAATTCCGCCGCTGGCAGCCAGGGCCGGGCGAAGAAGCGCGCCTTGCCGCTGCTGGTGGCAAAGGCCAGTGCCGGGCGTTCGCCGTGGGCATCGTGCACCAGCGCCTGGCTGCTGCCATCGTTGCAGTAGCGTAACGGGCTGCGCGGGTTGTCGCGGCCTGGCGCGCAGGGCCACTGGCGCGGTTGCTCGCGCAGTTCGGCATAACCGATGCCACGCAGGTCGTAGCCGGTTGCGGGGTTGTGGAAGCGGCGGATCTCTTCGTACACCGCTTCGGCATCGGGGTAGTCGAAGGCCTCGGCGTAGCCCATGGCGCAGGCGACCCGGGCAATGATCTGCCAATCCGCCAGGCTCTGCCCAGGTGGCGCGACAGCGCGCGGCATCAGGGTCAGGTTGCGCTCGCTGTTGATCATCACGCCCTCGCCTTCGGCCCACAGCGCAGCTGGCAGGAGAATGTCGGCATAGCGGTTGGTTTCAGTGTCGAGAAAGGCGTCCTGGGCGATCACCAGCTCGGCCTGGCGCAAGCCCTCGATCACTTGCTGGCGATTGGCGACGCTGGCCACCGGGTTGCTGCAGATGATCCAGCAGGCTTTGACTTCACCCGCCTTCATCTGCTGGTACAGGGCGATGGTGCCCTCGCCTTCCTCTACCCGCAGGCTGCCAGGCGCCAGGCCCCATTGCCGCTCGACGAAGGCCCGGTCTGCCGCTACCAGCGCCGAGCGCTGGCCCGGTAGCCCGGCGCCCATGTAGCCCATCTCGCGGCCACCCATGGCATTCGGCTGGCCGGTCAGCGAGAACGGCCCGCTGCCGAGGCGGCAGATGGCACCGGTGGCCAGGTGCAGGTTGCACAGCGCGTTGCTGTGCCAGGTGCCGTGAATGCTCTGGTTCAGGCCCATGGTCCAGCAACTCATCCAGTTGTTGGCGGTACCGATCCATTCGGCAGCCTTGATGAGGTCGGCCTCGGCCAGGCCGGTGATGGCGGCCACGCGTTGCGGGGTGTAGTCGTCGAGAAAGCCGACCAGTTCGTCCCAGCCTTCGGTATGGCGGGCGATGAAATCGGGGTCGGTATGGCCGTTGCGCTGCAGCAGGTGCAGCAGCCCGTTGAGCAAGGCCAGGTCAGTGCCAGGGCGCACCTGCAGGAACAGGTCGGCCTTGTCGGCGGTGGCACTGCGCCGCGGGTCGACGACAATCAGCTTGGCGCCCGCCTTGACCCGGTCGAGCAGGCGCAGGAACAGGATCGGGTGGCAGTCAGCCATGTTGGCGCCGATCACCAGGAACACATCAGCGTGGTCGAAATCCTGGTAGCTGCCGGGCGGGCCATCGGCGCCGAGCGAGAGCTTGTAGCCACTGCTGGCGCTGGCCATGCACAGGCGTGAGTTGGACTCGATGTGACGGGTGCGGATGAAGCCCTTGGCCAGCTTGTTGGCCAGGTATTGGGCCTCCAGTGACATTTGCCCGGACACGTACAGCGCCACGGCGTCAGGGCCGTGCCGGTCGAGGATGCGGCGCAGGCGTGCGGCGGCCTCGGCAATGGCCTGGTCGATGCCGGTACGTGCCGGCTGCTGGTTGCGCTGCTGGCGTACATAGGCGTCGGCCAGGCGCCCGGCGGCGCTCAGCGGCAGGTGTGCGGTAAGGCCTTTGGTGCACAGGCGGCCGAAATTGCTGGGGTGCTGCTTGTCGCCGCTGATCTTGGCGACCTTGCCATCGACAACGCTCATGACGATGCCGCAACCAACGCCGCAATAGGGACAGACGCTGCGTACTTCACTGTTGGCCATGGGGCGGGCTCCTGTTGGAACGCAAAAAGGCGCCGGCTGCCCGGCTTGCTTGGCAAGCGGGGCAACACGGCGCCTTTGTCGTGAAATGTTGCGGGCTGTCGACGTTGATAGCCCAGGATGGAGGGGAAACAGCAATTTGTGGGCCAGCTGTGCCGCCCTTTCGTGGGCATGCCAGCGCGCCCCAGGATTTCGCAAGGCCTGGGGGCGCAGCAGCACTGTGGGGGTGGGCTGGGCGGCGAAGATGCCGGCACTGGTGGCGCACCATGCAATGGCACGCGCGGGCATCCTGGCGCCATGCTGGAGCACATTCATGCTGATGGCAGCGGGTAGACTAGCTTTTGCAACGCTGGAAGCGTTCTACTGCGCTGCAACCCGTGAGCCGCTACTTTTCCATTCCGAGGCTAGTGTCTGCACCATGACGACCGCCCCCGCCGCTCAGGCATCACGCGCTGAGTACACGCGACGTATGAATCGCGTGCTCAACTATATCGATGCTCACCTGGAGCAACCTTTGGATGGCGCAGCACTCGCCGACGTCGCCAATTTTTCACGTTTTCATTTTCATCGGCTCTTCGCTGCCTGGATGGGCGAGACCCTGGGCAACTACATCCGGCGCAGACGGCTGGAGAAAGCAGCCCTGCGCCTTTCCGCCAGCAGCCATGAAACAGTGCTGGAGACCGCCCTGGCTTCTGGCTTCAATTCGGCTGAGGCATTCGCACGGGCCTTCAAGCTCAGGTTTGGCTGTACGCCATCGGACTGGCGGGCCAATGCTCCGCAGCGAACGGCAGCGCTGGTTGCAGCCATTGGCCAGCATCGCGCTGATGGAGAAAGCAATCCTGATCAGGTTGCGAGCAATGTGGATCAGGCACACCAGGGTGCATTCGCTGATGCTGTCGTCTCCTGTCCATTGGCAAAGGATCCCGCCATGAATGTACGCATCATCGATTTACCGGCAACGCGCGTGGCCTACCAACGTTTGATCGGCCCCTACGGCCCCGCTATCGGCGAGTTCTGGCGCAACAAGATGACGCCCTGGATGTACTCGCACGGTTTCAGCGAAGGCGTTTGCTACGGTATCGGTCATGACGACCCGTCCATCACGCCCGCCGACAAGTGCCGTTATGACGCTTGCGTCGAGGTGCCAGCCGATTTCGTCAGCAGCGGTCAGGCAGACATCCAGACCCTGCCGGGAGGGCGCTATGCGCTGTCGAGCTTCAAAGGGAGGGTGGAAAACATCGCTGACGCCTGGACGCGGCTGCTTCGCGAGTGGATGCCGTCCAACGGCCTGCAGTGTGACGACCGCCCGTGCTTTGAAAGATTTTACGCCGCTACGGCATTCAACCCGCAAACCGGTGAGTTCAGCTGCGACATCTGCATTCCGGTAAAGGCGCTGTAGAAGCGCAGAAACAAAAAAAAGCGACCCGAAGGTCGCTTTCTTTGTGACTTCCGGGTGTTCAGTAGGCCCTGGAAGTGGAATATGGCGCAGCGGACGGGACTCGAACCCGCGACCCCCGGCGTGACAGGCCGGTATTCTAACCGACTGAACTACCGCTGCGCTAAACATCGAGTGGTGGGTGATGACGGGATCGAACCGCCGACCCTCTGCTTGTAAGGCAGATGCTCTCCCGGCTGAGCTAATCACCCATGTGTCTCGGTGTGGCGCGCATTCTACGGACGACTTCGCGCTGTGGCAAGCACTTATCGATTTTTTTGCAAATTTCGATAAACACCAAAAAACAGACACAAAAAAAGCGACCCTAAGGTCGCTTTCTCTGTTGCTTCCGGGTGTTCAGTAGGCCCTGGAAGCGGAATATGGCGCAGCGGACGGGACTCGAACCCGCGACCCCCGGCGTGACAGGCCGGTATTCTAACCGACTGAACTACCGCTGCGCTAAACATCGAGTGGTGGGTGATGACGGGATCGAACCGCCGACCCTCTGCTTGTAAGGCAGATGCTCTCCCGGCTGAGCTAATCACCCTTCGTCTCGGTGTGGCGCGCATTCTACGGACGGCTTGCTACCCTGGCAAGCGTTTTTTGAACTTTTTTCAAAAAAAATTCCAGATCTTTCAAAGACCTAGCGCTGCCGGGCATTTTCCTGGCATGCAGATAGCTGCTGGCCCTCTGACAGGGTTGGCCTCGGAGCACCGCTCGGAGAATAATGCCCGCCTTATGCATTAAGGAGAGATTGCCCCTCATGTGGTTCAAGAACCTGCTGACCTACCGCCTGACCCAGGAAGTCCCGCTCGAGCCTGAAGCGCTGGAAGCGGCCCTGGCCAGCAAGCCGGCCCGCCCCTGCGCCAGCCAGGAGCTGACCACCTATGGTTTCGTCGCGCCATTCGGCAAGGGCGAAGACGCTCCCCTGGTGCATGTCAGCGGCGAGTACCTGCTGATTGCCGCGCGCAAGGAAGAACGCATCCTGCCCAGCAGCGTGGTCAATGACGCGGTCAAGGAAAAGGTCGAAGAGATCGAGACCGAGCAGATGCGCAAGGTCTACAAGAAGGAACGCGACCAGATCAAGGACGAGATCATCCAGGCCTTCCTGCCGCGCGCATTCATCCGCCGCTCGATGATCTTCGCCGCCATCGCCCCGCGCCTGGGGCTGATCCTGGTCAACTCGGCCAGCGCCAAGCGTGCCGAAGACCTGCTGTCGACCCTGCGCGAAGTGATGGGCTCGCTGCCCGTGCGCCCGGCCACGGTGAAGATCGCGCCAACCGCCACCATGACCGACTGGGTCAAGTCGCAGCAGGCCGCCGAAGGCTTCTACGTGCTGGACGAATGCGAACTGCGCGACACCGCCGAAGACGGTGGCATCGTGCGCTGCAAGCGCCAGGACCTGACCGGCGAGGAAATCCAGCTGCACCTGAGCACCGGCAAGGTGGTCACCCAATTGGCCCTGGCCTGGCAGGACAAGCTGTCGTTCGTGCTGGACGACAAGATGGTGATCAAGCGCGTGAAGTTCGAGGAGCTGCTGCAGGAGCAGGCCGAACAGGATGGCGGCGATGAAGCTGCACAGCAGTTCGACGCCAGCTTCCAGCTGATGATGATGACCTTTGCCGAGTTCCTGCCGACGCTGTTCGAGGCGCTGGGTGGCGAGGAGATTCCGCAAGGGGTCTGACGGCCATGGAATGCCGGTGCTGGCATGGGGAAGATCCTCGGACAGCACCGGCCCAAGCGCCGGCAAGCCAGCTGCCACAGGTACGGCACAGGTCTGATATTGGGCCGTACCTGTGGCAGCTGGCTTGCCGGCGATTGGGCCCTTGAAATTACAAAGCCATAACAAAAAGGACTTGCCCCATGCGTGCCCTCGCCGCCCTCAGCCGCTTCGTCGGCAACACCTTCGCCCTGTGGGTACTGGTATTCGCCGTGCTGGCCTTCCTGCAACCACAATGGTTCGTCGCCCTCAAGGTGGCCATCGTGCCGCTGCTGGGCCTGGTGATGTTCGGCATGGGCCTCACCCTCAAGCTCGACGATTTTGCCGCCCTCGCCCGTCAGCCCTGGCGGGTGATGCTGGGCGTGGTCGCGCACTTCGTGATCATGCCGGGCATGGCCTGGCTCCTGTGCCAGCTGTTCCAGCTGCCGCCGGAAATCGCCGTAGGCGTGATCCTGGTCGGCTGCTGCCCGAGCGGCACGGCGTCGAACGTGATGGTCTGGCTGTCACGGGGTGACCTGGCGTTGGCGGTGGCGATTGCCGGAGTGACTACCCTGCTCGCGCCGCTGCTGACCCCGGCACTGATCTGGTTCCTCGCCTCGGCCTGGCTGCCGGTATCCTTCATGGACATGTTCTGGTCGATCCTGCAGCTGGTGATGCTGCCGATCGTGCTCGGCGTGCTGGCCCAGCGCCTGCTCGGCAGCAAGGTGCAAGCAGCGGTGCAGGTGCTGCCGCTGGTGTCGGTGGTCAGCATCGTGATGATCGTCTGCGCAGTGGTGGCGGCCAGCCAGGCGAAAATCGCCGAGTCCGGGTTGCTGATCATGGCCGTGGTAATGCTGCACAACAGCTTCGGTTATTTGCTCGGTTACCTGACCGGCAAGCTGTGCAAGCTGCCGCTGGCCCAGCGCAAGGCGCTGGCGCTGGAGGTGGGCATGCAGAACTCCGGCTTGGGCGCGGCCCTGGCAGCGGCGCATTTCTCGCCATTGGCGGCGGTGCCGAGCGCGTTGTTCAGTGTTTGGCACAATATTTCCGGGGCGCTGCTGTCGACCTGGTTCCGGCGCATGGGTGAGCCTGTGGTTGAAGCTGAAGCTGAAGCTGAAGCTGGGGAGCCTGCCAGGCATTGATGTTACCCGCGCTGGGCCGCTTCGCAGGTATCCCGGCGAAGAGGCCCAGCGCAGGCTTGCCCAGAGAACTGTCTGCGTGCACCATGGTGCCCACTGTGAGGACGACCTCACGACGCAGCGCGTGATCATCCCGGGGACGGCCCCATCCTTCGCAACGATGGAGACGCACCATGTCCTGGATCATCCTGTTCTTCGCCGGCCTGTTCGAGGTTGGTTGGGCGGTCGGCCTGAAATACACCGATGGCTTCAGCAAGCCGCTTCCCACCGTACTCACCGTCGCCGCCATGGCCATCAGCCTGGGCTTGCTGGGCCTGGCCATGAAGGAACTGCCGCTGGGCACCGCCTACGCCATCTGGACCGGCGTCGGCGCGGTCGGCACGGTGATCGCCGGCATCCTCCTGTTCGGCGAGTCGATGGCCCTGGTACGCCTGGTCAGCGTGGCGCTGATCATTGCCGGCCTGGTCGGCCTGAAAGTCAGCGCCAGCTGACACCCGCCACTAGCGCAGGTCGCCGCGCAGGCGGCTGACCTGCTCACGCAACGCTTCTGGTTGCGCGGCCTCCACCGGGATGGCGGCGCCTGCCACGATGGTTACCCGTGACCACAGGCGCTTGAAAAAGCCCTTGCCCGGGTCACGGCTGAAGAAGCTGCCCCACAGCCCCTGCAAGGCCAGCGGAATCACCGGTACCGGTGTTTCGGCGAGGATGCGGTTGACGCCGCCCTTGAACACATCGATTTCACCATCCCCGGTCAGCTTGCCCTCCGGGAAGATGCACACCAGCTCGCCATCCGCCAGGTACTCGGCAATCCGGCTGAAGGCGCGCTCGTAGGTGGCCAGGTCTTCGTTGCGCCCGGCAATCGGGATGGCACCTGCGGTGCGGAACACGAAGTTGAGCACTGGCAGGTTGTAGATCTTGTAGTACATGACAAAGCGGATCGGCCGACGGATCGCCCCACCGAGCAGCAGCGCGTCGACGAACGACACGTGGTTGCACACCAGCAATGCCGCGCCTTGCTCGGGAATGCGCTCGAGGCCGCGGTGCTGCACGCGGTACATCGAATGGCTGAGCAGCCAGATCAGGAAGCGCATGGTGAACTCGGGCACGATCCTGAAGATGTACACGTTCACCGCGATATTGAGCAGCGACACCACCAGAAACAGCTGCGGGATGGTCAGCTTGGCCAGGCCCAGCAGGGCAATGGTGAGCAGCGCCGATACCACCATGAACAAGGCATTGAGGATGTTGTTGGCGGCGATCACCCGGGCACGCTGGTCCTCGGCAGTGCGCGCCTGGATCAGCGCATACAGCGGCACGATATAGAAGCCACCGAACACGCCAAGGCCGACGATCGACAGCAGGATCCACCAGGCCTGGCCCATGCCCAGCAGCGCCAGCCAGTCGTGCGCTGCCGCGGCGGCCGGCACATCGCCGGAGTGCCACCACCACAGCAGGCCGAACAGGCTCAGGCCGAACGAGCCGAACGGCACCAGGCCGACTTCCACCTTGCGTCCGCTCAGCCGCTCGCACAGCAGCGAGCCCAGGGCGATGCCGACCGAGAACAGCGTCAGCACCAGGGTCACCACCGTACCGTCACCGTGCAGCCAGTCCTTGGCATAGGCCGGGATCTGGGTAAGGTAGATGGCCCCGACGAACCAGAACCACGAGTTGCCGACGATCGACCGCGACACCGCCGGCGGCTGGCCCAGGCCCATGCGCAGGATCGCCCAGGACTGCCTGAAGATGTTCCAGTCCAGCGGCATTTGCGGCGAAGCGGCGGCAGCCCGCGGGATCCAGCGGCTGGCCAGGTAGCCCAGCAGCGCCGTGCCGACCACGCCGCCGGCCACCACCGTGGCATAGCTGTCGGCCGACATCATCACCCCGGCGCCGATGGTGCCGGCGAGGATGGCCAGGAAGGTACCGGTTTCCACCAGCCCGTTGCCGCCGACCAGTTCTTCTTCGCGCAAGGCTTGCGGCAGGATCGAGTATTTCACCGGGCCGAACAGCGCCGAATGCGTGCCCATGCCGAACAGCGCCACCAGCATCAGCGCCAGGTGGTTGGTGATGAAGCCGAGCGCGCCGACGGCCATGATGGCGATCTCGGCCAGCTTGATCGCGCGGATCAGCGCGTCCTTGGCGAACTTCTCGCCAAACTGCCCGCCCAGCGCCGAGAACAGGAAGAACGGCAGGATGAACAGCAAGGCGCACAGGTTGACCCAGATCGAACGGTCGCCGTCGCCCAGGCTGAGCTTGAACAGGATCGCCAGGATCAGCGACTGCTTGAACAGGTTGTCGTTGAACGCACCCAGCGACTGGGTGATGAAGAACGGCAGGAAACGCCGCTTGCCGAGCAAGGTGAATTGCGAGGAATGACTCATCGTCCTTGGTCCTGGGGGCTTTTAGCATTGGAGGCGCGCCGGGCGCGACAAGCCACAAATCTGCACGGTAAATGCGCGACCTGGCAAGCGCTGGCTTATGCTGGTGCCTGGCAACCCAAGACAACAAGGACGTGGCAATGCTCGCCGCCATCAAAGGCTACCCTCACACCGTTCGCCTGCTGCTGCTCACTACCTTCACGCTCACCGTCGCCCGCGCCCTCACCTTGCCCTACCTGGTGGTGTATCTGGCCGACAGCTTCCAGCTGCCGATCAGCCAGATCGGCCTGCTGGTCGGCGGTGCACTGATCATCGCCTCGCTGCTGAGCCTGTATGGCGGGCACCTGGTGGACACCTTGCACAACCACACGCTGGTCAGCACCAGTACCCTGCTGTTCGCCCTGGCTTTCGTCGGTGCGGTCGCCAGCCGCTCGGCGCTGTCGTTCTTCGTTTGCCTGGTCCTGGTCAACCTCGCCCTGGCAGTGGTCGACATCGCCGCCAAGGCGGGCTTCTGCGCGTTGCTGCCAGTGGAAGAGCGGGCCGAGGTGTTCGCCATCAAGTACACCCTCAGCAACATCGGCTACGCCGCCGGGCCGCTGCTGGGCGTGGCCCTGCTGGAGCTGGACGGCCACCTGCCATTCATCGCCTCGGCCCTGCTTGGCCTGGGCATGAGCCTGGCCTACTGGCGCCTGGGCGACCGCGGTTTGCAGGCCAGCGCAGCGGACCAGCCCGGCGCCGGCTTCGGCCAGGTGGCTCTGGGCCTGGCCAGTGACCGTCGGCTGGTGTGCTTTACCCTCGGCGGGGTGCTGAGCGCGGTGGTGTTCGGCCAGTTCACTGCCTACCTGTCGCAGTACCTGGTGGTGACCAGCAGCCCGGGCGAGGCGGCACGCCTGGTCGGTTACCTGGTGACCACCAACGCTGTGACGGTGATTGCCTTGCAGTACCTGATCGGCCGACGCATCAGCCGCCAGCGCCTGATGCCCTGGCTGCTGGCCGGGATGGGCCTGTTCATCGCCGGGCTGCTGGGCTTTGCCCTGGCTGGGTCGACGCTGATGTGGTGCCTGGCGATGCTGGTGTTCACCCTCGGCGAAATCATTGTCATCCCCGCTGAATACATGTTCATCGACCTGATCGCACCGGAGCACTTGCGCGGGGTGTATTACGGCGCGCAGAACCTGTCCAACCTGGGCGCGGCGCTGGGGCCGGTGATGGTGGGATTTGCCCTGGTGCAGCTGTGGCCAGGGGCGATCTTCTACCTGCTGGTGTTGTCGGTGATACTGGCGGGGGTGTTCTATTGGCTGGGTACCCGCCGAGGGTGACGATGCCTGTGCCGGCTGCCACTCGGGTACCCTCGAGCAGGAGCAGGAGCAGGAGCAGGCGCAGGCGCAGGCGCCGGCACAGGTTGCAGCTGCACCCTGCGACCACCTGCCACTGCGACCATGGTCTGCGCTGACGAAGCGGCACCTGCGTGCCAGACTGGTTGATCGGGACCGCGTTATCTTTTTTGCTTCGGAGTCTTCATGTCGTTGTCCAGCGGGCTGATCGCCGTGGTCGCCCTGGCCTATATGGCCATCATGTTCGCCATCGCCTTCTATGGCGACCGCCGCAGCACGCCGTTGCCGCCGAAACTGCGTGCCTGGGTCTACAGCCTGTCGCTGGCGGTGTACTGCACCAGCTGGACCTTCTTCGGCGCGGTCGGCCAGGCCGCCGAGCAGCTCTGGGCGTTCCTGCCGATCTACCTGGGCCCGGTGCTGCTGTTGATCTTCGCCCCATGGGTGCTGCAGAAGATGGTGCTGATCAGCAAACAGCAGAACATCACCTCGATCGCCGACTTCATCGCCGCACGCTACGGCAAGTCGCAGACCCTGGCGGTGGTGGTGGCATTGATCTGCCTGGTCGGCGTGTTGCCCTATATCGCCTTGCAACTGAAAGGCATCGTGCTGGGCGTGAACCTGCTGATCGGCGCCAGCGCCGACGCCACCGGCACCCGCGTGCAGGACACCGCGCTGGTGGTATCGCTGGTGCTCGCACTGTTCGCCATCGTTTTCGGTACCCGCAGCCTGGACGTGACCGAGCACCACCGTGGCATGGTCCTGGCGATTGCCTTCGAATCGCTGATCAAGCTGCTGGCCTTCCTTGCCGTGGGCGTGTTCGTGGTGTTCAACCTGTACGACGGCTTCGATGACTTGTTCAGCCAGGCCCGCCAGTCAGTCCACCTGCAGGACTACTGGCAGGAGACCATCAACTGGCCGTCGATGGTGGTGCAGACCGCCGTGGCGATGATGGCGATCATCTGCCTGCCACGGCAGTTCCACGTCACCGTGGTGGAGAACATCGAACCCCAGGACATGCGCCTGGCGCGCTGGGTATTCCCGATGTACCTGGCGTTGGCCGCGCTATTCGTGGTGCCCATCGCCCTGGCCGGGCAGATGCTGCTGCCGGGCACGGTGATTTCCGACTCGTTCGTCATCAGCCTGCCACTGGCCGAGGCCCACCCTAGCCTGGCCCTGCTGGCGTTCATCGGCGGCGCCTCGGCCGCCACCGGCATGGTCATCGTCGAGGCCGTGGCGCTGTCGACCATGGTTTCCAACGACATGCTGCTGCCCTGGCTGCTGCGCCGGACCAACGCCGAACGGCCATTCGAGGCGTTCCGCCACTGGATGCTGTCGGTACGCCGGGTGACCATCGTGGTGATCCTGCTGCTGGCCTACGTCAGCTACCGCCTGCTGGGCTCCACGGCCAGCCTGGCGACCATCGGCCAGATCGCCTTCGCTGCCGTGACCCAACTGACCCCGGCCATGCTCGGCGCGCTGTACTGGAAGCAGGCCAACCGCCGCGGCGTGTTCGCCGGCCTGGCGGCCGGCATCTTCCTGTGGTTCTACACCTTGGTGCTGCCGATTGCCGCGCACAGCGTGGGCTGGTCACTGCAGCTGTTTCCGGGGCTGGCGTGGCTGCATGGCAACCCGCTGAACCTGCCGATCAGCCCGCTGACCCAAGGCGTGGTGCTGTCGCTGGCGGGCAACTTCACGCTGTTCGGCTGGGTCTCGCTGTTATCGCGCACGCGGGTGTCCGAGCACTGGCAAGCCGGCCGCTTCATCGGCCAGCAGACCAGTGCCCGCCCCAGCAGCAAGCCGCTGCTGGCGGTGCAGATCGACGACCTGCTGACCCTGGCCTCGCGCTTTGTCGGCGAAGAGCGCGCGCGGCAGAGCTTCATCCGCTTCGCCTATCGCCAGGGCAAGGGCTTCAACCCCAACCAGAACGCCGACGGTGACTGGATCGAACACACCGAACGCCTGCTCGCCGGGGTGCTCGGCACCTCATCGACACGCGCCGTGGTCAAGGCCGCCATCGAAGGCCGCGACATGCAGCTGGAAGACGTGGTGCGCATCGCCGACGAAGCCAGCGAGGTGCTGCAGTTCAACCGCGCCCTGCTGCAAGGCGCCATCGAGAACATCAACCAGGGCATCAGCGTGGTTGACCAGAACCTGCACCTGGTGGCCTGGAACCGTCGCTACCTGGAGCTGTTCAACTATCCCGACGGGCTGATCAGCGTCGGCCGGCCGATTGCCGATATCATCCGCTACAACGCCGAACGCGGCCTGTGCGGCCCCGGCGAAGCCCAGGTGCACGTGGCCCGCCGCCTGCACTGGATGCGCCAGGGCCGCGCGCATTCATCGGAACGCCTGTTCCCCAATGGCCGAGTGATTGAACTGATCGGCAACCCGATGCCGGGCGGCGGCTTCGTCATGAGCTTCACCGACATCACCCCGTTCCGCGAGGCCGAGCAGGCCCTGCGTGAAGCCAATGAAAGCCTGGAGCAGCGGGTTGCCGAACGTACCTTCGAGCTGTCGCAACTGAACCAGGCATTGTCCGAAGCCAAGAGCCATGCCGAAGCCGTGAGCCAGTCGAAGACCCGCTTCCTGGCGGCGGTCAGCCATGACCTGATGCAACCGCTGAACGCTGCACGGCTGTTCTCCGCAGCCCTGTCGCAGCAGGCCGAAGGCATGAACGAAGAGGCCCGGCAACTGGTGCAGCACATGGACAGCTCGCTGCGCTCGGCCGAAGAGCTGATCAGCGACCTGCTGGACATCTCGCGCCTGGAAAACGGCAAGATCACCCCGGACCCCAAGCCCTTCGCCCTCAACGAACTGTTCGACACCCTCGGCGCCGAGTTCAAGGTGCTGGCCGCCGAAAAAGGCCTGGAATTCCGCCTGCGCGGCAGTCGCCTGCGGGTGGAGAGCGACATGAAGCTGCTGCGGCGGGTGCTGCAGAACTTCCTGACCAATGCCCTGCGCTACGGCAAGAGCCCGATCCTGCTGGGCGTACGGCGCCAGGGTGAACGCTTGTGGCTGGAAGTGTGGGACCGTGGCCCGGGTATCGCCGACGACAAGCTGCAGGTGATTTTCCAGGAGTTCAAGCGTCTGGACAGTCACCAGACCCGCGCCGAGAAAGGCCTGGGCCTAGGCCTGGCGATCGCCGACGGCCTGTGCCGGGTACTCGGCCACACGCTGGAAGTGCGCTCATGGCCGGGCAAAGGCACGGTATTCCGCGTCAGCGTGCCGATTGCCCGCCAGGCTGCACCAGTTGCCAGTGCCCCGGCGGAACAGGCCGGTCAGCCGCTGGCCGGGCTGCACGTGCTGTGCGTGGACAACGAAGACAGCATCCTCATCGGCATGAACAGCCTGCTCAGCCGCTGGGGTTGCCAGGTGTGGACCGCACGCAACCAGGCCGAATGCGAAGCCTTGCTGGCCAAGGGCATGCGCCCGCACCTGGCGCTGGTGGACTACCACCTGGACGATGGCGAGACCGGCATCGGGCTGATGGGCTGGTTACGCGCGCGCCTGGGCGAACCGGTGCCGGGTGTGGTGATCAGCGCCGACGGCAGCAAGGAAACCCTCGCCATGGTCCACGCTTCGGGGCTGGATTACCTGGCCAAGCCGGTCAAGCCAGCGGCCCTGCGTGCCCTGCTCAATCGCCATCTGAGCCTGGTTCAGTAAGCACTTCTTCGGGCAATGCTTCGTCGGACAGCGCCCGCTCCAGCAAATCGGCCGGCAGGCTCTTGCTGGCGCGCGCCCCGAGCATTTTCAGCTGTTCGCTGCGGCTGACCAGGTTGCCGCGCCCTTCGCACAGTTTGTTGCGCGCGGCGGCATAGGCCTTGTCGACCTGCTGCAGGCGGCTGCCCAGCTCATCCAGGTCCTGGATGAACAGCACGAACTTGTCATACAGCCAGCCGGCGCGCTCGGCGATCTCGCGGGCGTTCTGGCCCTGGCGCTCCTGCTTCCACAGGCTGTCGATCACCCGCAGGGTAGCGAGCAAGGTGGTCGGGCTGACGATCACAATCTGCCGGTCGAAGGCTTCCTGGAACAGGTTCGGCTCGGCCTGCAGGGCGGCCGAGAAAGCCGCCTCGATCGGCACGAACAGCAGCACGAAATCCAGGCTGTGCAGGCCTTCGAGGCGGTTGTAGTCCTTGCTCGACAGGCCTTTGACGTGGCTGCGCAGCGACTGCACATGCTGCTTCAGCGCAGCGTCGTCGTTGCTGGCGACGAACTGCTGGTAGGCAGTGAGGCTGACCTTTGCATCCACCACCACTTGCTTGTCGCCGGGCAGCATGATCAGCACATCGGGCTGGAAACGCTCGCCGTCGCTGCTCTTCAGGCTGACCTGGGTCTGGTATTCGCGGCCCTTTTCCAGGCCGGCATGCTCCAGCACCCGCTCGAGGATCAGCTCACCCCAGTTGCCCTGGGTCTTCTGCCCCTTCAGGGCCTGGGTCAGGTTGGTGGCTTCGTCGGACAGGCGCAGGTTGAGCTGCTGCAGGCGCTCCAGTTCCTTGCCCAGCGAAAAGCGTTCGCGGGCTTCCTGCTGGTAGCTTTCCTCCACACGCTTTTCGAACGCCTGGATGCGCTCCTTCAGCGGGTCGAGCAACTGGCCGAGGTGCTGCTGGCTGGTCTGGGCGAAACGCTGCTCTCGCTCGTCGAAGATTTTCGTGGCCAGGTCGGCGAACTGCGCACGCAAGGTGTCCCGGGCTTCCTGCAGGTCTTCCAGACGCTGCTGGTGACTTTCCTGCTGTTCACGCAATTCGGCGTCCAGGCGCGCAGTCTGGGCTTCCAGGCGGCGCAGTTCGGCTTCGCGGTTGGCGCGCTCAAGGCTCCAGGCGTGGGCGGCATCACGGGCGTTGTCACGGTCGATCTGGAGCAATTCCAGCTCACGGCCTTGGGCGGCCAGCTGGGCCTGCTTGACCGTGTTGGCTTCGCTGAGGTCACTGATCTCATCGCGGCTGGCCTCCAGCTGCGCCTGCAGGCCAGCCTGGGCCAACAGAGCGGCATTGAGGCGTTCTTCAAGCAACGCCTGTTCGGCCTGCCGCGCGCCTTGGCGGCGCTGTAACTGCATGATCCACCCCAGACAGGGCAAAGCCCCTGCCACCAAGCCCAGCAGAATGCTGGCCAGATCCACTGTCATGCCTACCCCGAATGATGCTGGATGATTGCTGCGCAGCTTATCAGCAATCGTTAACGGCGCGGGTTTGGCGCAGCCACTCGATTTCTTGCATTCCGGCAAGGCGTTTGCGGCAAAATCCAAAAAATTTTCAGCGATCTTTTCTTGACGTTATCAAGTGAATGACTTGAGGGCCCATTGGAACCTGTCGATTGTCGGACAGTTCATTATATTGCTGGCACGCCCGTCCTAGAGCAAGCGCTTGGGACAATCCACAGTTCCTGTGGATAACTCGGTGGACAACCCCCTACTATCCCCCGCAAACCCGCGTAGATCGGGGCTTTGGCTCAAACTGACGATTTTTTCACCAGCTGAAAATAGTGTTTTTTTTCATTGACTTAACCGCCCAGTCAAGGCATTGGCGAGTCCGTCACAGCGTGTTGCCAAGTCGTTACAAGCGCCGCACCGACTGTGAACAAGTGCACCCTGAACCCTCATTTGAGTGCACGAAAACGGAACATCCAGCCGATTGCAGACCGTTTGGCCCCTCTTCCCAGCACGCTCATTACGCGCGATACTGTTCGGCTCGCCGGAGCAAAGCGGTAAAGCTTGCCAAGCGTTGGCATTTCCGGTAAGGTGCGCCTCGTTAGTACCAAGCTGAAAGTCAATTCTGGCCTCAAGCGTCCTTGCAGACCCGCTCCCCCCAAGAGTGGCACTGCTGAAACCAGGACGGGCCCATTCGATGATTCACTCGCCAGCCTTGCGCTGTTCAGGCACGAATCACGTGACAGATTGATCAGGATCCCACCCCGACGGCCTAGAACCTTGGCCCCGGCGTGCTGCCTGCCTTCCGAAGTACCTACCAGTCAGCCCAAGCGCCCACTTTTGATTGCGCCCCCTCTGGCTGCCCTGTTCCAGTCAGGTTCGTTCGTCCCTTAATAAAGGCGTCACTGGAACGTTTCTATCATGCACGGATCCTAACTCCGTGTTTAAAGCAGGAACCTCCAAACAATATGCAAACTCATCATCAGATTCAGGCTGCCATTGGCACCCTTTCCCAGGCCTTTTCGCCGTTGAAGTGCCTGATCGTCGCCCCACGCAAGGGCAGCTTCAGCTTCACCCTGGTGGACGAACATGGCGTCGCCTGCCACACCGAGCGCCTGTATCCGGAGCAATACAGCCGCAGCGAACCGCTGCAAGCGGTTATCGCCCGTACCCGTCAGTCGCTCACCGCGTGAACCCTGAATGGTGCGGCATTCAAGCACTGAATGGCTCCATCGCAAGCCTGCCTGAACCGGCCTGGCGTAATTGCCTTAAGGCATATAGTCCGGCACGTCAGGCAGCAATCGATTTAAAAACAGCCTTTTACATCATCATTATCACACTACACTTCAACACGAGCGGCACCTGCCGCTTCCGGCGGGCCTGATCCTTCACCAGCTGCCAAGCTCCAGCGCCCGTCCGGCCCTTAACTGCTCGAGGGCATCATGGGTATCGCGGCGAATGAATTGTGTCAGTATGTGATCCGACCCACCCTGGTCTACCTGAACCGTCACAGTGCCAGCGCCGAAGCCTTGTTGCTGGGTATCGCCGCTAGCCAGTCGGCCTTGGGCGCGGCCTTGCATGACCGACGCGGGCATGGCCTGTACCGCATCGGCGAGCATCGTCACCAGGCACTGTGGGACGATTACCTGGCCCGCGACCCCGACCTGGCCAGCCTGGTCCGCGGCCTGGCCAGCCAGCACGCCTTCCTCGGCGGTCCGCACCTGGAACTCACGGTCAACCTGCGCTATTCCACCGCCATTGCCTGGATGCTCGTCGAAGAGCAGGCCACCCCCTTGCCCGCCGCCGACGACCTGCTGGCATTGGCGCGCATCTGGCGACAGATTTTCAACCCGCAAGGCCGTCTGCGCGACTTCACCCACGCCTGGCACACCTGCATAGACCGGAAATTGCCGCAAGCATCTTAAGAGGGGTCCTACAAAATACCCGGAAAAAAAGGAATTTTGGTCGGATTGTCCTACAAAACCGCGCTATCTCCGGCGATCGAGGCTATAGCGCGGCGCGTGATTTGTTGGTAGCGTTTCGCCCCGGAGATCCCAAGGAGTTTTCTAATAATGAAAAAAGTAATGCTCAAAACCTCCCTCGGCATTGCCGTTGCTCTTGCATCCAGCCAGCTGCTCGCCGCCGGGTTCGCGCTGAACGAACAAAGCATCAGCGGCATGGGAACCGGTTTTGCGGGGCGTTCGTCTTCTGCCGAAGATGCCAGCACGGTGTATGGCAACCCTGCCGGCATGTCACGCCTGAAGCGTGAACAGGTCACCGTGGGTGGCGCAGCCGTCATTGCCAAGACTGATATTTCGGGCCGTGGTAGCAATTTCGGGGGGGAAACCGATGGCGACATGGTCCCGGTCGTGGGCGTACCCATGGGTTACTACGTCAAGCCGATCGATGATCACTGGAGCGTGGGCTTCGGCGTCTACGTGCCGTTTGGCCTGATCACCGACTACGGTAGCGATGACGCGGCACGCTACTGGGGCAAGAAGAGCAAGGTCGAGGTCGTCACCTTCCAGCCAACCATCAGCTATGCCTTCAACGACAAGGTGTCGATCGGCTTTGGCCCGACCATCAACCGTATCAAGGGTGAGCTGGGCTCGAACCTGAGCAGCAAGGCGCTCCTGGGCCCCGGCGGCCCGGATGGCGAGATCAAGATCAAGGGCGACGACACCGCCATCGGTTACAACATCGGTGTTCTGGTACAAGCTACAGACCGTACCCGTCTGGGTCTGACCTATCACTCGATGGTCGACTACAAGCTTGAAGGCGATACCCGTGTTTCCTATCCGATTCCTCAGCTTGGCCTGAACGGCAAGTTCGACGCCAGCCTGAAGATCAAGACGCCGGAGTCGGTGGACTTCTCGATCACTCATGAGCTGGATGACCACTGGACACTGTACGCGGGCAGTACCTGGACGCGCTGGAGCCGCCTGGAAAGCATCGTTGTGAAGAACGAAGCACCGGCGGGTTACCCGCTGCAGACCATCACCGAAGAGCAGAACTGGCATGACACCTGGGCCCACGCCATTGGCGCGGCCTACAAGGTCAACAAGGAGTGGACCCTGCGTGCAGGCTTCTCGGTCGACCAGTCGCCCACCAACAACCACGATCGCTCGCCACGCATTCCGACTGGCGATCGTAAAGCGGTCAGCTTTGGTGCCGGCTGGAGCCCGAACGATGACATGACCATCGATGTGGCCTACTCGTACCTGTGGGAAGAGGATACCAAGGTCAACAATGTGTCGGGCTCTCCGTCCCAACAGCTGTTGAAAGGTACCTACCAAGCCAAGTATGAGAACAGCGCTCACGGTATTGGTGCTTCCCTCACCTACCGTTTCTGATTCGTACGCGTTACATGAAAAACCGCCCGCGTGGCGGTTTTTTCATGCCTGCAATTGCCAGCTGTCACCCAGGCATTCGCGCAGGTAGTCCATGAACACACGCACTTTCGCGGTCATGGCAAAACGGTCGGCCAGGCACAGGTAGATATCCATTGGTTCAGTCTGGGCATAGGCCTGGCCCTTGTCGCTGTATTCGAACAACGGCACCAGCGCGCCGGAGGCCAGGTGCGGCTGCACGATGAACTCGGCCAAGCGGGTGATGCCACCATCGTGCAGTGCCATCTGGGTCAGGGCATCGATGTCATCGCTGATCAATACGCTACCGAACTCGGCCTCGAAACGCAGCCCGTCACGCATGAATCCCCAGCGCAGGAAGCGCCCATCCACGGGGTAGCGAAACACCAGGCAACGGTGATCACGCAAGGCTTCGGGCGTGCCTGGCACGCCGGCGCTGCGCAGGTAACCGGGTGAGGCACAGCAAATGAACGGTATACGGGCAATGTGGCGGGCCAGCAGTTGGTCTTCCAGCTGTGGAGCAATGCGCAGGCTTACATCCACGTCTTCCCGCGCATGGTTGACCCGGCGATCAGTCGTTACCAGTTCTATCGACAGCATGGGGTAGCGGGCACTGAACGCGGGTATCAGCGGTGCCAGCACGTGGCGGCCGAAGGCGGAGGTCGAGGCAATGCACAAACGCCCCTGGGGCTCGCTGTCGGGGGTAGTAATGGCTTGTTCGGCCAGGGCCAGGTCGCGTTCGATGTGCCTGACACGCTCGTAGTACTGGGCGCCGGCGGGGGTCAGCGCCATGCTGCGGGTGGTGCGGCTGAGCAGGCGTACCTGAAGGTGGCCTTCCAGGCGTGCCAGGTTCTGGCTGACTGCAGCCGGGCTCAGGCCCAAGTTGCGGGCGCCGGCGGCGATGCTGCCGGCTTCGACCACCTTGATGAAGCTGCGGATGGCATTGAGCAGGTCCATGCGTGGCCCTTGGATTCGTAAGAGTCTCTTTATAAAGAACTCAATACGGCTGGTCTACAGCGGCTGACAGGTACGTTGCTAACCTGCGCCTCCCACCCAACCTTGAGGAGTTCACATGAGCAACCTGTCGCAGGCGCGCGGCCGACGCAAACTACATCCGGGTGCCACGCCCTATGTTTTTGCCTTCTACATGTCGTCGATCATGGCGCTGTTGATGTGCTTCGTGATTACTGCGGCGAATGCGGGGGTCAACCCGGAGTACCTGGGTAATGTGCTTAAGGCCTATCGATTGGCGATGCCGGTGGCGTTCGTTTGCGTATTGATGGTCAGGCCGTTGGTAGTGCGGTTGGTGGCGATGACGGTGCAGGCGAAGTAACACGCCACCCGGGCACATAACCCGCTTTTGACTTTGCTCTTGCTCTTGCTCTTGATCTTGATTCTGATCTTGATCCTGATCTTGATCTTCGCGACTTCAGGAGGCCGAACGAAGGGCTCCTGAAGTCGCATTCGGCGGCGCCTGGACTACTGCGCGCTTAGAAGCAAGAGCAAGAGCAAGAGCAGTTACATTACTGTTGCGAAGCGATGGCCTTTTCAATGGCAGCGCGGAATTCTGGGTCATCCGGTTTGGTCAGGCTGGAAAAGTTGCCGATCACCTTGCCCTTGCGATCGATAACGTACTTGTAGAAATTCCACTTCGGCGCACTGCTCTGGCTGGCCAGTTCGACGAACAGCGGAATCGCATCCTTGCCCCGCACCGGCTGCGCCTTGGTCATGGTGAAGGTGACACCATAGTTGGCATAACAGACCTTGGCCGTCTTCTCGCTATCGGCATCTTCCTGCTTGAAGTCGTTGGAGGGCACACCAAGCATTTCCAGGCCCTGTTGGTGATACGCCTTGTATGTCGCCTCCAGCCCCTCGAACTGCGGTGCAAAGCCACAATAGCTGGCCGTATTGACCACCACCAGCGGCTTGCCGGCAAAGCGCTGGCACAGGTCGACCTGCCCCTTGCCCCGCAACTCCGGCAGGCTGCCTTGCAACAAGGCCGGGCAATCGGCAGCCCAGCTCGAAGCGCTGCCAAGCAGGGCCAGCACCAACACCGTCA
This sequence comes from Pseudomonas sp. LAM2023, assembly GCF_016620375.1. Taxonomy (NCBI): domain Bacteria; kingdom Pseudomonadati; phylum Pseudomonadota; class Gammaproteobacteria; order Pseudomonadales; family Pseudomonadaceae; genus Pseudomonas; species Pseudomonas sp. LAM2023. The sequence goes on from NZ_JAENHV010000026.1 coordinate 511,711, forward strand.
ACCAATGTGCACGCATGGTTCGTTTCTCCTGCAAAACAATCCTTGAGCTTGCAGGGTAGCGCCTAACAAACACTCATGCCCAGTTGCATCAACGCCATCCCGCCCTGGTGCCAGCCCCACCAGACCAACACCAGCAGCAACAACGCGGCAACGGCCAGCAGCCCGCGGCCCAGGTAGCGGTTCATGCGGCCTGGGCCTGCAGGCGGGCGACCGGCCGCTCACGCACAGGCCAGCTCAGGGCGGCGGCCAGCAGGCTGAGCAGGATGGAAATCTGCCAGACCAGGTCGTAGCTCCCGGTACGGTCATACACCACCCCACCCAACCAGCCCCCCAGAAACGCACCCAGCTGGTGGAATAGGAAGACGATACCGCCAAGCATGGACAGGTTGCGCACGCCGAACAGCGTGGCCACGGTACCGTTGGTAAGCGGCACCGTGGACAGCCACAACAGGCCCATGGCAATGCCGAACAGGTAGGCGCTGAACGCACTCACCGGCGCCCAGAGGAACAGCACGATGACCACCGCACGCAGCAGATACAACCCGGTCAGCAAGCGCGGCTTGGACATGCGCCCGCCCAGCCAGCCCGCGGTGAACGTACCGACGATGTTGAACAGGCCGACCAGCGCCAGCACCGTGGTCCCGGTGGTCGCGGGCAGATGCTGGTCAACCAGGTAGGCCGGCAGGTGCACGCCAATGAACACCACCTGGAAACCGCAGACGAAGAAGCCCAGGGCCAGCAGCCAGAAGCCGGAATGCGAACACGCTTCGTGCAAGGCCTGGCCCAGGGTCTGTTCCGTGCCATGGCTGGGCAGCGGGCGGTCGCGCAGCATGCCGACGAAAGGCACGATCAGTGCAACCAGCAGGCCCAGCACCAGCAGTGCAGCGGACCAGCCCAGCCACTGGATCAGGCCAAGGGTCCCCGGCAGCATGGCGAACTGGCCGAAAGAGCCGGCGGCGCTGGCAATCCCCATGGCCATGCTGCGCTTGTCTGCCGGCACGGCACGCCCGACGACACCGAGAATGACCGAGAACGAAGTGCCGGACAGGCCGATGCCGATCAGCAAGCCAGCACTCAGCGACAGCGACCAGGCCGAGTCGGCCATACCCATCAGGACCAAGCCGGTGGCGTAGAGAATACCGCCGATGATCACCACCCGCGCCGCACCAAGGCGGTCGGCCAGCGCACCGGCAAAGGGTTGTGCCAAGCCCCAGATCAGGTTCTGCAAGGCGATGGCAAAGGCGAACACCTCACGCCCCCAACCGAAGTCGGCGCTCATCGGCGCCAGGAACAGGCCGAAGCCATGCCGCACACCCAAGGACAGTGCCAGGATCAACGCTGCCCCCAACAGTACCCACCCGCTGGTTCGCCACACCGAAGTCATTGTCGTTATCTCCAGCACATCGCAAGGTTTTACGGGTATATACCCGCTTAAGGTCGTATCAATTCAAGCCAGTAGGCCCAGCAAGCGCACCAGTTCATCCCGCTGCCCTGCTCCCAGGCGTTCCACCAGTTCGGCCTGGGCTCGCTCCCAGGCCGGATAGGCGGCGCGCAGCAGCTGCGTAGCGGCGTCGGTCAATAACACGACGCGGTTGCGCTGGTCATCACCATCGGCCAAGGCCACCAACCCTTCAGCCTCCAGCACCCGCAAGTTGCGGCCCAGGGTACTGCGTTCCAGGCCCATGGCTTCGGCCAGGGTGGTAATACTAGGCCGGTCGAGCCGCTGCAGATGACGTAGCAGGGAAAACTGCGCGACATTGATCCCGAAGCCGGCAAGGGCCTCGTCGTAATGCCGGCTCACCCCACGGGCGGCACGACGCAGATGGGTACAGATGCATTCACTGGTCAGCATGGATAGGTGTATATACCCGCATAATGAGCGTTGCAAGATATTTCGTAGTTTGCCGATGACCCTCACTCCGGGTTCAAGCGTTTGCGGATCGGTTCGAATTCCGCGCTGGCCTTGCGCGACAACGGGTCCGGAGCCCCCTGTTCGATCGCCTGCCAGTACCGCCATGGGACCTTGCCGAGCCCAGTTCGTAGTCCATGCCATCCCAGCTGTCTTCGCGAAAACTGTAGAACGCCCAGTGCAAGCGGTTGTGCTCCAGCACGCCGAGCACGTCTTCCAGGTATCGCCGGCACCCCGGCAGCCTGCGCATGCAGCCAAACTCAGCCACCACCAGGCGCTCGCGTGGCACCTTCATGGTTTCGGCCCAATCGAGCGGTTGCCCCAGGTACTGGGCCACCCGTTGGCCATCCCACTGCTGTATCTGCCCTGCGAACGGTGCCGGGCCGGGGTAAGCGATGGGGCGCTTGCGCTTCATGTTCGACGCACTGGTGACCGTGTAGGGCTCGTACATGTGCACGCTGTACAGCACCCGCTGGTCGTCCAAGGGGGCTGGCCAGTAATCAAAGGCGTCGGCGGCCGCATACCAACCAGCATCGACCATGACCGGTGTCACGGCATCTTGCTCACGAATGGCCGCTATCAGTTATTGATACAGCGCCGGCAGATCACGCGCGCTACCCCGCGCTTGCGCGTACCACTGCTGCATCTGCCTGGCGTCGGCATGCTCGGCCAGGCCGCCGTGTTTCTCCGGCGCGGGTTCATTGATCAGGTTGTAGGCCGCGATGGCCGGATGAGCCTTTAGCTCACGGGCCATATCGCGCCAGAATGCGGCAGCCTGCACCCAGTAGCGTTTGTCCTGCCACAGGCGGTCGTCGAACCGGCCCTGGTTGTTTTGCGACCAGCGCATGCCGGGCAGCGAGAGCGGTGCGATAACTACCTTGAGCCCCGCCTGGTGGGCTCGGTCGAGTGCGGTACGCAGGGTGGCCAGGTCGGCTGCGGGCAGGCCCTGATAGGCATCGGCATCGCCAAGCAGGAAGTCACGTCCTGCCGGCTGCCATTTGTCGTAGGACAGCCGCACCCAAGTCGCGCCATAACCACGCAAGGCATCGAAGTAGGCTTGATCGGGAGGCAGCCGGTTGAAGCTGTTGCCACCGTGGCGAGGGGTGTCCCAGAACGCAATGAGATCCGCAGCGGCTACAACAGGCCCGACGACCAGCAATACAACCCCAAGAATGACGTGACGCATGCGTCCCCTCCTCGCACGTTAGCGGAAGGTCGAGCATACGCCAGTGAGCGATAGCACCTTCTGCCAAGCTTTTTCAGGAGGTTACCGGCACGTTCAGCTCGGAAAGCGCCTACAGAAACGTCTTGGGCGCTACTACAGGCCCAACGCCAATCCCAGCACAACGCCCAGTTCGAGCAACTCCAGCAACGCGCCAGCGGTATCTCCGGTGGTGCCACCGAGGCGCCGACACATCAGCTGCCGCAGCCAACCGAATATGGCCAGCGCCAGCACCACGATCCACCCGCTCAGGACCAGGCAGAAGAGCGCACAACCCAGCAGCACCCAAGCGGCCGCCGCCCGGGGCAGATGCTCGGCCAGCGCTTGTCCCAGACCGCCCGGGCGCACGTAGGGCGTACTCAGGAACAACCCGAGCATCGCCGCCCGCCCGATCAGCGGTGCCAGCAGCAACTGCACCCCGCTACCCTGCTCGACCAGTACCCACAGGGCACAGAACTTCAGCAATAGCACCAAGACCAGGGTGACCACGGCAATCGGCCCGCTGCGCGGGTCTTTCATGATCTGCAGGGTACGCTCGCGGTCGCCGAAACCGCCCAGCCAGGCATCGGCGCTGTCAGCCAGCCCATCCAGGTGCAAGGCACCGCTGAGCAGCACCCACAATGTCAGCAGCAAAGCTGCATGCAGCGGTGCCGGGGCCGCCTGCAGCAGGTGGCTGGCCAGCCACAGCAACAGGCCGAACAGCAACCCTACCAGCGGGTAGCACAACAACGAACGCCCCACTTCACGCGGTGCCGGCATGCCCGGCAGGCGCACCGGCAAGCTGCTGAGAAACTGCAAGGCAATCCAGAACGGCAACATCTCAGCGCCCTTCGATCCAGTGGCCGTCATCACCCGGCAGCAGCCGCATCAATGCAGCGTGGCCGACCTCTACCTGCAGCAGCTGGGCCCTTGGCAAGCCACGGGCACGGGCCAGCAACAGCCGCATCACGCCGCCATGGGTGATCAGCAACACACGCTTGCCGGCATGCTCATGGCGCAGCCGCTCGACAGCCGCCAATACACGCTCGGCAAACACCGCGACCGGCTCACCATTGGGCGGGGTAAACCCGTATGGGTCTGCCCAGAAGCGCCCCAGTGCATCCGCCTGGTGTTCCATGATCTGCGCCGCGCTGCGGCCTTCCCAGTCACCGAAATGCAGCTCCTGCAGGGCCGGCTCAAGCTGCACCGGCAGGTTCAAGCGGGCACCCAGTTCATCGGCAAAACGCGCACAACGCTGCAGCGGCGAACTGACCAGCACCTGCCACGGGCCAGCTTCAGCCACCGCATTGCGCATCTGCGCCCAACCCTTGTCGGTCAGGACATCGTCAAGGCTGCCACGCAGGCCGCCATGCTCTGTCTCACCATGGCGCAACAGGTCGAGAATCATGCCGGGCGGTCCGCCACTGCTGCTTCGGCAAAGGTCGCCATCTGCCCATGCAGGGCACAGGCCAGGCGCAACAACGGCACAGCCAGGGCAGCACCACTGCCCTCGCCCAGGCGCAGGCCCAAAGCCAGCAACGGTTCGGCCTGCAATGCGGCCAGCACCGTCTTGTGCCCAGGTTCTGCGCCCTGGTGGGCGAACAGCAGCCAGGCCCGGCACTGCGGGTTGAGGCGCACCGCCAGCAGCGCGGCAACGCTGCAGATGAAGCCGTCCACCAGCACCGCGATACCCGCCTGCGCGCAGCCCAGGTAGGCACCCGCCAACGCAGCGATCTCGAAACCACCCACGCAGCCCAGTGCCTGCAATGGCGCTTCGGCGCGCAGGTCATGCAGGCGCAGTGCCCGCTCGATGACCTCCGCCTTGTGCCGCACACCGGCGTCATCCAGGCCGGTGCCCGGGCCGCTCAGCTCGACAGCCGGGCAGCCCAGCAGCACGCTGGCCAGGGCTGCGGCGGCGGTGGTGTTGCCAATGCCCATCTCGCCGCCAATGAACAACTGCGCGCCCTGTTCGGCAGCGCGCAGCGCGCTGTCGCGGCCGGCCTGCAGAGCCGCCTGCAACTGGCCCTCGGTCATCGCGGGCTGGCGGGCGAAGTTGGCCGTGCCGGCGCCCAGGCGCAGATGGCGTACGCCAGGCAGCTGCAGATGCGGGTCGATGGTACCCAGGTCGATCACTTCCAGGCTGGCCTGCAGCTGGCGCGCCAGCACGCTGATTGCCGCGCCGCCGCCGACGAAGTTGCGCAGCATCTGCCCGGTCACCGCTTGCGGATAGGCCGAGATACCCTCTTCGACCACGCCGTGATCACCGGCAAAAAGGCTGATGGCAAGCTGCTCCAGGCTTGGCCGTTCACGCCCTTGCAGGCCCGCCAGCTGAATGGCCAGGCCTTCCAGCTGGCCGAGTGAACCGGCAGGCTTGGTCAGCTGCTGCTGGCGGGCGCGGGCCTGGTCCATGGCGGCGGTGTCGAGGGGTTGGCAGGCGTCACGCCACCAGGCTTGAGTCATAGTGCAGGTCCTTTGAGCATTAGGGGCAGGCCAGCCACGGTGAGCACCACGCGCTGGCAGCGTTCGGCCACGGCCTGGTGCAGCCAGCCGGCCAGGTCGACATAGCGCCGGGTCAGCTCGCCCATGGGCACGACGCCCAGGCCGGTTTCGTTACTGACCAGGATGACAGTGCCCGGCAGTTGCTCCAGGCAGGCCAGTAGCGCATCACGTTCCTCGGCCAGGCGCTGGTCGTCTTCGAGCATCAGCAGGTTGGTCAGCCACAGGGTCAGGCAATCCACCAGCAGGCAGCGCCCTTCGGCCGCTTCGGCGCGCAGCACGGCGGCCAGGGCCAGGGGCTCTTCGATCAGGCCCCAGTCTGCCGGGCGCCGCTGGCGGTGCAACTGCACACGGGTATTCATTTCACCGTCCAGCGGCTGGCTGGTGGCGATGTAGGTCACTGGCTGGCCGCTGCTGTTGGCCAGTTGTTCGGCCAGGCGGCTCTTGCCGGAGCGGGCACCGCCGAGGATCAGGTTACGCATGTCAGGCCACTCCACACAGCTGGCGCAGGCGCGCGGTGTCCAGATGGTTTTCCACCAGGTCGGCCAGGCGCTCGATATCGCGTTCGCGCAGGGCCTGGTAATCGACGCGCTGCACGTCCTCCAGGCCAGCCCAGCGCAGCAGCGCCGCGCACGACTGGCTGCCTTCGAACAGGCCGTGCAGGTAAGTGGCCAGCACCTGGCCATCGGCACTGACAGCACCATCGCAACGGCCATCGGCAAGCTGCACGGCAGGCCGCTCCAGGGCAGGCCCGCGGGTGACGCCAGCGTGAATTTCATAACCGGCAACCGGGGCTGCTTCAAGGCTCAGCGTACCGGCAACGTTGCGCAGTTGCTTGTCGGCTTCGAGCACCGTGGCGTAATCGAACAGGCCAAGCCCGGGGCTCGAGCCGGCAGCGCCTTCGAGGCCGAGCGGGTCATGCACTTCGCGGCCAAGCATCTGCAGGCCACCGCAGATTCCGATCAGCTTGCCGCCATAGCGCAGGTGCCGCTCGATGGCCTTGTCCCAACCGCGTTCGCGCAGTTGCGCCAGGTCGCCGCGCACGCTTTTCGAGCCCGGCAGGATGATCAGGTCGGCAGCCGGGATCGGCTGGCCCGGGCCAATGAACTGCAGGTCCACCTGCGGGTGCAGGCGCAGCGGGTCGAAGTCGGTGTGGTTGCTGATACGTGGCAGCACCGGGACGATTACCTTGAGCACGCGCCCGGCCTTGGCTCCCTGGCGAGCATCGATGCCGTCCTCGGCTTCCAGGTGCAGGTCGCTGACATACGGCAGCACACCCAGCACCGGTTTGCCGGTGCGCTGTTCCAGCCAGTCCAGCCCCGGCTGCAGCAAGCCGATGTCGCCGCGGAAACGGTTGATGACGAAGCCCTTGACCCGCGCCTGTTCGCTGGCTGACAGCAACTCCAGCGTGCCCACCAGGTGGGCGAACACGCCGCCGCGGTTGATGTCGGCGACCAGGATCACCGGGCAGTCCACCGCTTCGGCAAAGCCCATGTTGGCAATGTCGCCGGCACGCAGGTTGATTTCCGCTGGCGAACCCGCACCCTCGACCATGACCACCGGCCAGCCAGCGCTCAGGCGCTGGTGCGAGGCCAGCACCGCCTGCATGGCGATGGCCTTGTAGTCGTGATAGGCCACCGCGTTCATGCTGGCGACGGCACGACCATGAATGATGACCTGGGCGCCGGTGTCGCTGTTGGGTTTGAGCAGCACCGGGTTCATGTCGGTGTGCGGTTCCAGCCGGCAGGCCTGGGCCTGCACTGCCTGGGCCCGGCCGATTTCACCGCCGTCGGCAGTCACTGCGCTGTTCAGCGCCATGTTCTGCGGCTTGAACGGCACCACGCCGACCCCCTGGCGCAACAGCCAGCGGCACAGTGCGGTCACCAGCGTGCTCTTGCCCGCGTCGGAGGTGGTGCCTTGCACCATGAGGGTGGTCATGCCGTTTCCTTCTGATAGGCCGCCAGGGCCTGGGCCAGGCGCAGTTCATCTGCTTCACAGGCAGGCAGCCCCAGGCGTAGTGCCGGCGGCTGTTCGAACAGGCGTACCAGGATGCCACGGCGAGCGAGAAAATCATGCAATTGCGCAGCGTGCTCGCAGCGCACGTACTGGAACAGATCGCAACCGCCGCTGGGCGTCAGGCCGGCGCGGTCCAGCATCACGGCCAGCCGCTGGCTGGCGGCGGCGCAGCGTTCAACCTGCAGGCGCTGGCGGGCGTGGTCAGCCAGGCTGGCCTGGGCCAGTACCCGGGTCGGGCCGTTGACGGTCCACGGGCCGAGCAACTCGGCCAGGCGCAGCAACAGGCTGCGTTCGGCGGCGACAAAGCCCAGGCGCACGCCCGCCAGGCCGAAGAACTTGCCGAATGAGCGCAGCACTATCAGGCCCGGGCGATCGGCATGGCCAATCACGCTGTCGGCCGGGGTGTTGTCCATGAACGCTTCGTCGACCAGCAGCCAGCCATTGCGGGCAGACAGGCGCGCGTGCCATTCCAGCAGACGTTCAGGTGGCACCCGGTGGCCGGTTGGGTTGTTCGGGTTGACCAGCACCAGCACGTCGAGGTTGTCGAGCATCGCCTCGACCTTGGCTTCGTCCAGCTCCAGCAACTGGTGCCCCGCCCGCTGCCAGGCGTACGGGTGCTCGGCATAGCACGGTGCGAGCACGCCCACACGACACGCTGTGCGGAGCAACGGCAGGGCCTGGATCGCGGCCTGCGAACCGGCTACCGGCAGCAATTGGCGGGCGCCGTAGTACGCGCGTGCGGCCTGCTCCAGGCCGTCCTCGGTTTCTGGCAGACGAGCCCAGGCCTCCAGCGGAATCGGCGGGATCGGAAAAGACCACGGCGCAATGCCACTGGACAAGTCCAGCCAGTGTTCCCGGGCGATGCCATATTGCCGCACCGCACGCAGCAGGCGGCCACCATGTTCAAGCATTGATGTAAGCCCCCAGGCAGATAACCAGCAGCCACAGCCACACCCCGCGCTGCACCAGCCCCCAGCCACGCTCGATGGCCTCGGCATCGGCCACTGGCCCGTCACCCAGGCGCGGTCGCTCGTGCAGCTCACCGTGGTACACCGCCGGCCCACCCAGTTCCACGCCCAGCGCGCCCGCACCGGCGGCCATCACCGGCCCGGCGTTGGGGCTGTCCCACAGCGGGCCCTGCTGGCGCCAGCAGGCCAGGGCCAGGCGGGTCTTGCCCAGCAGTGCATAGGTCAGCGCCACCAGCCTGGCGGGGATATAGTTGAGCACGTCGTCGACACGCGCTGCGCACCAGCCGAAGCGTTCGAAACGTTCGTTGCGGTAGCCCCACATGGCGTCGAGCGTGTTGCTCAGGCGATACAGCACCACCCCCGGCGCGCCGGCCACGACGAACCAGAACAGTGCGGCGAACACTGCATCACTGCCGTTTTCCAGCACCGACTCGGTGGCCGCCCGGGCCACGGCGGGCTCGTCCAGCTCGCGGGTTTCGCGGCTGACCAGGAAGCCCACGCGGCGCCGCGCTTCCTCCAGGTCGCCCTGGCGCAAGGCATTGGCGACCGGCAGCACGTGCTCGCCCAGGCTGCGCAGGCCAACGGCGCAGTACAGCGCCAGCATGTCGACCAGCCAGCCGATATACGGCAACCAGGACAGGACCAGGGCCACCAGGGTCAATGGGACCACCGCCAGGAACCACGCGCTCACCCCGTGGCTGCGCCAGCCGCGCCCGCCGGTATTCAGGCGCCGCTCGAGGTTGCTGGCCATGTTGCCAAAAGCCACCAGCGGGTGACGCCGCTGCGGTTCGCCCAGCAAGGCATCCAGGGCCACCCCGGCCACGGTCAGCAAGGCCACGCTCATTGGCGCTCTCCCCATTGGTTCTCGAACAGCATTTCGCTCAAGGGCCGTTCCTCGGCCCAGTTTTCCAGCACCAGCATCGGTGCCGGGTAGAACTCGGTCACCGGGCCCAGGCACAGTACCGCGACCGGCTTGGCTCCGGCCGGCATGCCCAGCAGCGCAGCCAAGGCCTGCGGGTCGAACAGCGACACCCAGCCCATGCCCAGCCCTTCACCACGGGCCGCCAGCCACAGGTTCTGGATAGCGCAGGCCAGCGAGGCCAGGTCCATTTCCGGCAGGGTGCGGCGGCCGAAGATATGGGGTTCGCGGTTGTCCATCAGCGCGGCCACCAGCAATTCGGCGCAGTCGTTGATACCTTCCACCTTCAGTTTCATGAAGGCGTCGGAGCGTTCGCCCAGGGCCTCGGCAGTCCGCACCCGTTCGGCTTCCACCAGCGCCTGGATCTGTGCGCGCAGGTCACGCCGGCTGATACGGATGAATCGCCAGGGTTGCATCAGGCCTACGCTGGGCGCCTGGTGCGCAGCGGCAAGCAGGCGGCCGAGCAGCTCCGGAGCCACCTCGCCAGCGGCGAAGTGGCGCATGTCCCGGCGCTCGCCGATGGCGCGGTAGATCGCGGCACGCTCGGCGTCGCTGTATGCGTGTTCGCTCATGGTCGCAACAGCGCCGCCACCGCATCCGGATTGGAGGGAAAGTAGAAGTGCACGTAGGAAGCCGTCAGCCGCCCCAGGCGGTACACCGCTTCATTGCCACGCCCACCGTTGGGGCTCAGGCCACGGGCGATCGGTTCCAGCGCGGTACGGGTCAGCGAATGGTGATAGGTGTGCCCGCGCAAGGTGCCTTCGGGGAGTTCCACCGCCTGCAGCGCCAGGGCCGCCAGGCGCTTCTGCATGGTCGCTTCGCCGGGCAGCAGGCCGAGCAACTCGGCACGCTCGCCAGCCACATCGGTCAGGGCATCGAGCAGGTACAGCATGCCGCCGCACTCGGCCAGCAACGGTTTGCCCTGGGCGTGATGAGCCCGGATCGCCGCGTTCATCGGCGCATTGGCGGCAAGGGCGTGATGGTGCAGCTCGGGATAACCACCCGGCAGGTACAGGCTGTCCACCGTCGGCAGTTCGCGATCATGCAACGGCGAGAAGAACTCGAGTTGGGCACCGAGTTTGCGCAGCAAATCGAGATTGGCGCCATAGATGAAGGCAAAGGCTTCGTCCCGCGCCACGCCGATACGCACCCCAGCCAGCGAGGCGTTGCAGCTGTATGGTACGGGTTCGGCGAACGCCACCGGCGGTGGCAAGGCAGCGTCGCAGCTAGCGCCGAGCGCTTCGGCAGCGGCGTCCAGACGGGCATCCAGGTCATTCAGTTCACTGGCCTGGACCAGCCCCAGGTGGCGGCTGGGCAGTTCGATGCCGCGCTCGCGGGACAAACCGCCATACCAGCGCAAGCCTTCGGTCAGGCTACCTTCGAGCAATTGTGCGTGGCGCAGGCTGCCCACCCGGTTGGCCAGCACACCCGCGAATGGCAGATCGGCCTGGTAGCGTGCCAGGCCCAGGGCCAGGGCACCGAAGGTCTGGGCCATGGCCGTGCCGTCGATCACCGCCAGCACCGGGACACCGAAGTGACGGGCCAGGTCGGCGCTGGACGGGGTACCGTCGAACAGCCCCATCACCCCTTCGATGAGAATCAGGTCGGCCTCGGCGGCTGCCTCCCACAACAAACGGCGACTTTCCTCGGCACCGATCATCCACAGATCCAGCTGGTAGACCGGCGCACCGCTGGCCCGTTCGAGGATCATCGGGTCGAGGAAATCGGGCCCGCACTTGAACACCCGCACCTTGCGCCCGAGGTTGCGGTGCAGGCGGGCTAGGGCGGCGGTGACGGTGGTCTTGCCCTGGCCGGAGGCCGGTGCCGCGATCAATACGGCGGGGCAATGACGGGGCTGGCTCACAGTTCGACGCCCTTCTGTGCGCGGATACCGGCCTGGAACGCGTGCTTGAGCATGCCCATCTCGGTCACGGTGTCGGCCAGTTCGATCATTTCCGGTTTGGCGGCGCGGCCAGTCACGATCACATGCTGCATCGGCGGGCGCGCCTGGATGTCGGCCAGCACCTGGTCAAGGTCGAGGTAGCCATGCTTGAGGGCGATGTTCAGCTCATCCAGCACCACGAACTGTACGCCCGGGTCCTGCAGCAACTGACGCGACACGGCCCAGGCTGCTTCGGCGGCGGCAATGTCGCGTTGGCGGTCCTGGGTTTCCCAGGTAAAGCCCTCGCCCATCACGTGGTAACGCACCTGCTCCGGAAAGCGCCGGAAGAACAGCTCTTCGCCGGTGCTGTTGCGGCCCTTGATGAACTGCACCACACCGCACTGCATGCCATGGCCCAGGGCGCGCGCGAGCATGCCGAAGGCCGAGCTGCTCTTGCCCTTGCCATTGCCGGTCAGCACCAGCAGCAGGCCGCATTCGTTGGGGGAATTGGCGATACGTTCGTCGATGATCGCTTTCTTGCGCTGCATGCGCGCCAGGTGGCGTTCGTCGCGTCCGGTGGTCTCGCTCATCAGGGTTCTCCGCTGGCTGGCACCCCGGCAACGCGCGGCGACAGGTAATAGGCGGGCAAACGGAGAACGCGCAGGAGCCATGGCCGTCAGCCACGGTGCACCGCGCATCACCCTCCGTGATGCCGTTGGCAGTATCAGGCCGGTCTCCGGGCTTGTGAGCGGGCCTCGGCCCAGGCCAGCGCGCCTTCCCGGATGCTGGCACCCAGTGGCCCTGCGCGGCCGCGTCTCACCTACCGTTGCGGGGGCAGCGCCGGACTCGCACCTTGCTGGCGCCCACCGGCTTCCCAGTTTCACCCTGCCCAGACAGCGCTGGCAGGACACCTGAAACACGCGCGAAGGTTAGTGGGTTGTATCAGGAGCGTCAATCGAAGCGGGCTGCTTTGCAGGCGAACAGGTACCGCCCCGGTAATGGCCAATTCATCGGGTTGTGCTGTACTGCACACAGTGATATCACATAGCCATCATTTGTAGCCAAATGCGATTACAACAACAACAGGAGAGTGCCGCATGCGAGGCCAGATCATCAGAAACCCGCGCCTTGAGTTTCTAAGCCCTGTGCTGGAGCGCTGGGTTGACTGCATTGACCGTTTCAACCAGTTTGCCGGTGATGCCGAAGCGCCGCACTGGCATGGCGCAGCGGCAAATGCCGGGTTGTTGGCCGCGGCGGCTTGGCAGGCCGAGCTGGCGGCGCTGCAGCAGTTTGCGGGGAAGAAGCAGCGTGATGAAGGGGAATTCGAAGGGCGCTGCGACCTGTTGATCCGCGGTGCCGACGAAGCGTTGTACCTCAGTGTCAGCCAGCGCTGGCCAAAAATTGCCCGGCTGGACATGGCGGGGCCCCTGCAGCAGACCGCCGCTGTTGCCCACCAGGTAGCCGGCCCCAGTCAGTTGAGGGCTGGGGCGCTCTTCGTCAGCCCATGGAAGGCTGGCCAGCATGCCAGCCCGGAGGAACTGCAGGACTTGGTCGACGACTTGCAGAAACACACCGCTTGCGCGATTGCCTGGTACTTCCCGTATGCCTTGCGCAAGCTGCATAACGATCTGGGGCAGTATTTTCCGGGTGTAGCGCTGCTGATCAAGCAGGTTTGATCTGTACTGATCTCAGCCGGAAAGCAGCATTCGGCCCAACGCAGGGAGTGGAGCTGCGTCCGGTAACCGAGTTCTGTGGGTACGCCCTGCGCCACGAGGTGCCTGTCAGCCGTTCAGCTCAGAGACATACTCTCGCTCTTGCTCTTGCTCTTGCTCTTGCTCTTGCTCTTGCTCTTGCTCTTGCTCTTGCTCTTGATCTTGATCTTGATCTTGATCTTGATCTTGATCTTGATCTTGCTCTTGCTCTTGATCTTGATCTTGATCTTCGCGACTTCAGGAGGCCGAACGCAGGCCTTGCGGAGGGAGGTGACGGGCATGGATGCCCGTCAAGCGCTGAGGCCCCATGGATGGGGCCTGCAGCGCGTCCTCCCGGGAGCGAGGCCGGAGTGAGGGAACCCCGGAGCGCAGCGTAGGGGCCGGATGATAGGAGCGCAGCGTTTTTTGGTTACTTTTTGCCGCGTTTGGCAAAAAGTGACTCGCCGTAAGGGCGAAAAGGTGAGTCAGCGTCGCCATCGCCAATGGACTTTGCGCGCGATAAAAACCAGCGCTATCCCGCTTTTCGCTTTTCGCTTTTCGCTTTTCGCTTTTCGCTTTTCGCTTTCAGGCGTAGGCTTCAACAACAAGGTCAACATTCATTTTCAAAGGCGGCACTTAGTCACCTTGCCGCCCTTACGGCGGGTTACTTTTTGTCTTGGCAAAAAGTAACCAAAAACCGCCCGCTCCCATCATCCGGCCCCTACGCTGCGCTCCGGGGTCCCCTCGCTACGGGCTTGCTCCCGGGAGGACGCGCTGCAGGCCCCATCCATGGGGCCTCAGCGCTTGACGGGCATCCATGCCCGTCACCTCCCTCCGCAAGCCCTTCGCTCGGCCTCCTGAAGTCGCAATCGGCGGCGCCTGAACTATCGCGCGCTTAAAAGCAACAGCAACAGCCGAGCAACAGCAACAGCAACAGCAACAGCAACAGCAACAGCAACAGCAACAGCAACAGCAACAGCAACAGCAACAGCAACAGCAACAGCAACAGCAACAGCAACAGCAACAGCAACAGCAACAGCAACAGCAACAGCAACAGCAACAGCAACAGCATCAGCAACAGCATCAGCAACAGCAACAGCATCAGCAACAGCAACAGCATCAGCATCAGCATCAACATTAGTTGAATGGTTGCCGGAACCCGAGGCACTTCGCCGATTTCTCAGTTCCATAGGCCTTCTCCGGAGAATTGCCGTCCATGAAACACTTGATGCCTTGGCTGTTCGTCGCCAGCCTGACCGCCTGCGGCGAAACCGCCCTGCTGGATGTACACGATGGCAGTGGCCCTACCCCTCAACTGCCTGCTCCAACCAAAACGATCCTGCCCACCGTAAACATCGCCCCAGCAGTGGGATGGCCCAACGATGTCAAGCCTGAAGCAGCACCAGGCACTCAGGTGAAAGCGTTCGCCAGCGGTTTGGACCACCCCCGCTGGCTTTATCTACTGCCCAACGGCGACGTCCTGGTAGCCGAAACCAACGCTCCTCCCAAACCCGAAGACGCCAAGGGTCTGCGTGGTTGGGTGATGCAGAAGGTGATGAAACGCGCAGGCGCAGGCGTGCCCAGCGCCAACCGCATTACCCTGCTGCGTGATGCCAATCATGACGGTATCGCAGAGATCCGCAGTACTTTCATCGAAGGCCTGAATTCACCGTTCGGCATGGCATTGGTGAACAAGGACTTCTACGTAGCCGATACCGACAAGTTGCTACGTTTCCATTATGAGCCAGGGGCAATGCAGATCACCGGCGAGGGTCATGTGGTGACGGAGTTGCCCGGCGGCCCGCTGAACCATCACTGGACCAAGAATGTGATCGCCAGCCCCGACGGCAAGAAGCTCTATGTCACGGTGGGCTCCAACAGCAACGTAGGTGAAAACGGCCTGGACAAGGAGCAAGACCGTGCCGCGATCTGGGAAGTAGACCCTGCCAGTGGCCAGCACCGCCTGTTCGCCACCGGCCTGCGCAACCCCAACGGGTTGGCCTGGGAGCCACACAGCGGCGTTCTGTGGACGGCGGTCAATGAGCGCGACGAGATCGGCAGCGACCTGGTACCGGACTACATCACTTCGGTGAAGGAAGGTGGCTTCTACGGCTGGCCCTATAGCTATTACGGCCAGCACATTGACGAGCGTGTGCAACCACCTGACCCCGACAAGGTGGCCCAGGCGCTGGTACCAGACTATGCCGTGGGTCCACACACGGCATCGCTGGGGCTGGCGTTCGCCGAGCCAGGTGGGCTACCAGCCCCCTTCGAACAGGGCGCATTCGTTGGTCAGCACGGCTCGTGGAACCGCAAGCCACACAGCGGCTACAAGGTGATTTTCGTGCCGTTCGACGCATCGGGAACACCCTCGGGCCAGCCCGTGGACCTGCTCACCGGGTTTCTCAACGCCCGTGGCGAGGCCATGGGGCGCCCGGTGGGCGTGATCAATGACGGGCGCGGCGGAGTGCTGGTAGCCGATGATGTCGGCAATGTGATCTGGCGGGTGAGCAAGGCCCGATGAGCCCTGCCGGGGGCGAACCAGCGCCGGCACCTGGCGCGCCCCTACAAGGACCGCGCCAGGCTGGCATTCACGGATTCTGCGCCAGGTGGCCCGAAGGGATCACCCGCTTGGCCTGCAGGTAGGCCTTGGCCCAGTAGCTGTTGGACAGGTAGTCCAGGCGCACCGTGCCGCCTGTGGAAGGTGCATGCACGAAGCGCCCCTCCCCGACATAGATGCCGGCATGACTGACCTGCGAACCTCCGCCGGTGGCAAAGAACACCAGGTCACCGGACTGCAGCGACCCGGCATCGACTGTCGGCGCACGCATGACAATCATCTCTCGCGTCGAACGCGGCAAGCTGATGCCAGCCGCATCCCGGTAGACATACTTGATCAAGCCACTGCAGTCGAAGCCGGAATCCGGGGTATTGCCGCCCCAGCGATAAGGCGTGCCCACCAGGCCGATGGCACGTATCAACACGTCGTCGGCGATTGGCGATGGGCTGGGCTGACTGTAGGTGACCTGTGGCTGTACCACAGGGGCCGGCGCAGGCGCGCGGCTGGAGCAGGCAGCCAGCAAGGCCGCCAGGGAGATCAATGCGAAGCGCGCCATTTTTACCATGGCCAGAACATCCTGTCTGAGGTCGCGGGGCCGCAGCCGAAAAGAGTTGAGAATTTAGATTAGACGCTTTCTATAAATGCGCACGGCGGCGAGCTTTTTTCAAAGCATCGCCGCCGCGGCAGGGTACATCATTTTGCTATCAGTTGCGCGCGATATTGGTCGGCGCCATGGCCAAGGCACGCTTGGCTTCGATGAAGGTCTTGCTCCAGTAGCGGTCACCGAGGCTGTCGATGCGCACGCCACCGCTGCGGCGGCTGCTGGAGTGGATGAACTGGTTGTCACCCAGGTAGATGCCGGCATGGCTGACGCGGCCGCGGCCGTTGGTGCTGAAGAACAGCAGGTCGCCTGGCTTGAGCTTGTTGCGCGCCACTTTCGGGGCATCGACGTTGATCATTTCCCGCGTCGAACGCGGCAGGGTCACGCCCGCCTCTTCGCGGAACAGGTAGCCGATGAAACCACTGCAGTCGAAGCCGGATTTCTCCGAGGTGCCGCCGAAGCGGTAGCGGGTGCCGATCAGCGACATGCCACGCTCGAGAATGCTGTCAGCCAAGACTGGCAACTGGTAAGGCTTGCTGCTGGAGAACGCCTCCAGGTCATCTTCGGTGGCCAGCTCTTCCGGCTCGCCGAATACCGACGAGGACGAGGCTTTGGCCTTGAACGCCGATTCTGCGGCGATCGGGGTGTGATCCTGGGGCTGCTGCTCGGAATGAGAAGCCGGGCCATGGGCCGCACAGCCAAAAAGCAGGGTCACGAGTGCGAGTGGCACGAGGGGTGCGAAGCGCTTCAGCATGGGCACGACCGTGTCTGTAATCCTTTAGAAGGGTGAAACTATGCCCTCTATCATGGCCATTTGCAAATTTTATCGAAAAAGATGTGACTTTTTTGTTTTGCCGCTCTGGCCCAGCGTTTTCGGCACTTACCAGCCCAGGGTTTCCTTGAGGAACGGGATGGTCAGCTTGCGTTGCGCCTGCAACGAGGCCTGGTCGAGGCGTTCGAGCAGGTCGAACAGGGCACTCATGCTGCGTGCGCCACGGGTAAGGATGAAGTGGCCGACTTCGTCGGTAAGGTGCAGACCGCGGCGCGAAGCACGCAATTGCAGGGCGCGCAGCTTGTCTTCGTCGGACAGGCCACGCATCTGGAATACCAGGGCCAGGGTCAGCCGCGACTTCAGGTCGGGCAGCTTGATCGGCAGCTCGCGCGGCGACGCCGAGGCCGCCAGCAGCAGCCGTCGACCGCTGTCACGCAGGCGGTTGAACAGGTGGAACATGGCCTCTTCCCAGTCAGCCTTGCCGGCGATTACATGCAAGTCGTCGATGCACACCAGTTCGTACTGGGCCAGGTAGTCGAGCAACTCGACGCCGCGGTCGAGCAATTGTGCCAGGGGCAGGTACACGGCAGGCTCGCCGCGTTGCTGGAAGCGGTGGGTGGCAGCCTGCAGCAGGTGGCTACGGCCAACACCCTGCTTGCCCCACAGGTAGATAAGGCTCTCGGTCCAGCCGGCGTCGGCTTCGCATAGCCGCTCGACGTAACCCAATGCCGCAGCATTGGCGCCCGGATAGTAGTTGATGAAGGTGGCGTCATCGCGCAGGCGCACACCCAGGGGCAACTGGATCGGTGGTTTCATGCTCGCGGGCGGTCGCAGGACCGCAGGGGGCCTTTGGTGAACAATCTGCAAAGTCTATACCCGCAACGCGGGGTGCACAATCGCGGCAACCGATAGCACAAGCTAAATCAAGGAGTTGCGTGCCAAATAGGGTCTGCGCGCCGTGTAGGAGCGGCCTGGCCTCAAAGCTCCGGGTCAACGCCCCCGGCATACATCTCCGATTCCTTGTACAGGTCGTGCACATGCCGCAGCAACACCATGATCACCGCCGCCACCGGCAGCGCCAGCAGCACGCCGGTGAAGCCGAACAGTTCACCGCCGGCCAGGATGGCGAAGATCACCGCCACCGGGTGCAGGCCGATGCGGTCACCCACCAGCAACGGCGTCAGCACCATGCCTTCCAGCGCCTGGCCGACCATGAACACCGCAACGATGCCCAGCATCGGATACAAGTCGCCAGCGAACTGGAACAGTCCCGCCACCAGGGCCGCGCCGATGCCGATGACGAAGCCCATGTACGGCACGATGGCCGCCAGCCCGGCGAGCATGCCGATCAGCAGCCCCAGCTCCAGCCCCACCAGCATCAGCCCGGCCGAATAGATGACCCCCAGGGCCAGCATCACCATCAATTGCCCACGCACGAACGCCCCCAGCACTTCATGGCATTCGCCCGCCAGGCCCATCACTTGCGGCTCGCGCTGGCGCGGTAGCAGGCCACGCAGCTTGGCCATCATCCGGTCCCAGTCGCGCAGCAAATAGAAGCCCACTACCGGGATCAGCACCATGTTGGCCAGCCAGGCCATCAGCGCCAGGCCTGAAGCTGTGGCATGCGACAGCAGCATGCCGACCATGTCGGTAGTCTGGCCCATGTGGCTGCCGATGGCAGCCTTGATCCGGTCGAATTTCCAAAAACCGTCAGCCAGGCCCAGGCGGCTCTGCACCCAGGGCAGGGCCACGTGTTCGAGCCAGTCGAGCATCTGTGGCGCCAGCTCGTAGAGGCGCACCAGCTGCTTGGCCAGCAGCGGCACCAGCACCAGCAGCAAGGCCAGCAACAGTAGTGTGAACAAGCCGAACACCACGATCACGCCCCAGGTGCGCGACAGCCCCAGGCGTTCAAGGCGGTCGACCAGAGGGTCGGCCAGGTAAGCCAGCAGGATACCGATCAGGAATGGGGTGAGGATGTTGTGCAGGCTATAAAGCAGCACGGCAACCAGCAAGGCAACGCCCAGCCAGATCCAACGGCGTACGTCGGTCATGGTATGTGCATCCCCTTACCAGCGAAAACGCAGGCCGTCGAACGGCGCCAGCGCAGGCTGGGCCGGCGCGGCGGGTGGCACGCCCGCCCCAGCAGCCGCAGCTGGCGGGGTTGGCAACGCCGGTGCCTGTTCGGCCGGTAGCTCCTGCAGCCTGGCCAGGCCAAGCTGGGCCCGCAGCTGTTCGCGGTTGGCCGTCACCGCATAGGTCAGGGTGCTGCCCTCGGCCATCTGCAGGCGTGGGCCGTAGGGTTCGAGCACACGTGCCAGCTCGGCGTAGCGCTGCAAATTCATCCCCTGCACCTGCACCTGCAACTGGCTGCTGGCGCCGGGGCGCGTGACGTAGCGCGGCGCCAGGCGGACGCTGACCGCCTGCATCACGGCGTCGGCCAAGGCTGCCGGGTCGGCGCCCTCGGCGGTGCCTTGCTCGCGTTGGTCGCCCAACCATAACTGCCATTTGCCTTGCCACTTGCCGTCGGCTTCGCGAGCATGCACCGCCAGCAGGGCATCGGCGCCGTAGCGCTCGGATGCTTCGCGCAGCGGTGCCGGGTCGCCGCCCTCGATATGCTCGGCGTTGGCCACCAGTTGCTCCTGCAGGTCGGCCAGCGGCAGGCGCAGCGGCAAGCCACGGTGCTGGGCGGCGCGGCGCAGCGGTTCGGCGCTGGCCTGGCCGTCGCCAACCAGGCTGCTGCCTTCGGCACTGTCGTTCAGCCACCAGCCAAGGATCGATGGCCGGTTGCTGCCCCACAAGGCCAGGCCGGCCTTGCGCAGGGCCCGCTCGGTACTGCCGGGGTCGAACTCGACCAGCACCGACTCGGGTGGCCCGGCTTCGCTGGCGACCTGGTTGATGATTTGCTGCGGGTCCTTGCGCAGCTCGGCCAGTGCCGGGTTCTGTGCCGCCTTGGGGTCGCCGGTCAGGCGCAGCACCAGGGTGTCGAGCGCCTTGGCGGTAGCCGCTGCGCGGGCTTCGGCGCCCGGCCCGGTGACCGGTTCGCGTACCTGGTAAAGGCCAGCGACATTTTCAGCCTGGACGGTGGCCGAGATCAGGGCCAGGCAACCGGCTGCCAGAATATTGAACAAACGCATGGAGGATTCCTGTCCAGTCGAGCATCAGGCCGCAAGCCTGACGCTGCAAGAAAAAGCAGGCCGAGCGCCAGGCTGGCGTGTCGCGCAGCGTGAAGCCCGTTGCTTGCAGCTTATACATATGCAACCGCATCAACCACCCTCAGGCTTTTTTCAACAATTACCGCCCTGCCCGTCGGCCTGAGGATGGCCGCTGCCCGGCAACCCTGATAAAATCGCGCGCCTTCACAGACCACTGACGTTTCAGGCAGCCGCCGCCTACCAGCCGGCCTTGGCCGTCATGGTCGTTTTTTTAGAATCCCTCCCTCCTAAAGGCCTGGATCAATGAGCAAGCAACCCTCCCTGAGCTACAAGGACGCCGGTGTAGACATCGACGCCGGCGAAGCACTGGTCGAACGCATCAAGGGCGTGGCAAAACGCACCGCACGCCCTGAAGTCATGGGTGGCCTGGGCGGCTTCGGCGCCCTCTGCGAGATCCCGGCCGGCTACAAGCAACCGGTGCTGGTCTCCGGCACCGATGGTGTCGGCACCAAGCTGCGCCTGGCGCTGAACCTGAACAAGCACGACAGCATCGGCCAGGACCTGGTCGCCATGTGCGTCAACGACCTGGTGGTGTGCGGTGCCGAGCCGCTGTTCTTCCTCGACTACTATGCCACCGGCAAGCTCAACGTCGATGTGGCCGCCACCGTGGTCACCGGCATTGGCGCCGGTTGCGAACTGGCTGGCTGCTCGCTGGTCGGCGGTGAAACCGCCGAGATGCCGGGCATGTACGAAGGCGAAGACTACGACCTGGCCGGCTTCTGCGTCGGCGTGGTGGAAAAGGCCGAGATCATCGACGGTTCCAAGGTCGCCACCGGCGACGCGCTGATCGCCCTGCCCTCCTCGGGCCCGCACTCCAACGGCTATTCGCTGATCCGCAAGATCCTTGAAGTGTCCGCCACCGACATCGAGAACACCCAGCTGGACGGCAAGCCGCTGGCCGACCTGCTGATGGCGCCGACCCGCATCTACGTCAAGCCGCTGCTGCAGCTGATCAAGAACACCGGCGCGGTCAAGGCCATGGCCCACATCACCGGTGGTGGCCTGCTGGACAACATCCCGCGCGTACTGCCGGCCAACGCCCAGGCGGTCATCGACGTGGCCAGCTGGCAGCGCCCGGCGGTGTTCGACTTCCTGCAGGAAAAAGGCAACGTCGACGAGCATGAAATGCACCGCGTGCTGAACTGCGGCGTCGGCATGGTCATCTGTGTCGCCCAGGACCAGGTAGAAGCTGCACTGAACGAACTGCGCGCCGCCGGTGAGCAGCCATGGGTGATCGGCCACATCGCCGAAGCCGCCGAGGGCGCTGCCCAGGTCGAGCTGCAGAACCTCAAGGCACACTGATGCCAAGCAAGACCTGCAATGTAGTGGTACTGCTGTCGGGCTCCGGCAGCAACCTGCAAGCGTTGATCGACAGCTGCCAAGGCCAGGACAGCCCGGTATGCATCCGCGCGGTGGTTTCCAACCGCGCCGACGCCTACGGCCTGCAACGCGCCGCGGCAGCCGGCATCGACAGTGTCGTGCTCGAGCACACCCAGTTCGACAGCCGTGAAGCCTTCGATGCCGCGCTGATGGCGCGCATCGACGGTTTTGCCCCGGACCTGGTGGTGCTGGCCGGTTTCATGCGCATCCTCAGTGGTGACTTCGTGCGTCACTACCAAGGCCGCCTGCTCAATATCCACCCGTCGTTGCTGCCCAAGTACAAGGGCCTGCATACCCATCGGCGGGCGCTGGAGGCAGGCGACGCCGAACACGGCTGCAGCGTACACTTCGTGACTGAGGAACTCGATGGCGGCCCATTGGTCGTACAGGCTGTAGTACCGGTGGTGCCTGACGACACCGCCGAAAGCCTGGCCCAGCGGGTACACCGCCAGGAACATCTGATCTACCCGCTGGCGGTGCGCTGGTACGCTGAAGGGCGCTTGCGTCTTGGCGAACACGGCGCATTACTGGATGGCCAACCCCTGGCGGCCAGCGGTCACCTGATTCGATCCTAGGAGAATTTATGCGTCGCGCCCTGCTCTTGGCTCTCGCCGTGCTCGCCCTGCCCCTCCAGGCAGCTGATCTGAAGCCTTTCTCGGCCAGCTACACCGCCGACTGGAAGCAACTGCCCATGAGCGGCACCGCCGAACGCAGCCTGGTCAAGAATGCCAACGGTACCTGGGACCTTAACTTCAAGGCTTCCATGATGATCGCCAGCCTGACCGAGCAAAGCACCCTGCGCATGGACAACGATACCCTGCTGCCGCAGCAGTATCACTTCGAGCGCGGCGGCCTGGGCAAGGCCAAGAAGGTCGACTTGAACTTCGACTGGAACGCCAAGAAGGTCACCGGCAGCGATCGTGGCGACGCCATCAACCTGCCGCTGAACCGTGGTGTGCTGGACAAGTCGTCCTACCAGCTGGCCCTGCAGCATGACGTGGCCGCTGGCAAGAAAAGCATGACCTACCAGGTGGTTGACGGTGACGAGATCGACACCTACGACTTCCGCGTCCTGGGCACCGAAAAGGTCACCACCAAGACCGGCCAGGTCGATGCGGTCAAGGTCGAGCGTGTACGTGACCCGAGCCAGAGCAAGCGCATCACCGAGCTGTGGTTCGCCAAGAACTGGGATTACCTGCTGGTGCAGCTGCGCCAGGTGGAAACCGATGGCAAGGAGTACGTGATCGTGCTGCAGGATGGCACGGTCGATGGCAAACCGGTCAAGGGCAACTGAGCCGCACTGCCTTAAGCACCCGAAGCCCTGCCTTGAGCGGGGCTTTTTTCTGCCTGCCTTGCACCGACGGCCTTGTGCCGCGATGGGCCGCAGAGCGGCCCCGGCAATCTTGCGTCAAGGCAAAGATCCTGGGGCCGCTGCGCGCCCCATCGCGACACAAGGCCGCTCCTACAAAAGCGCACCAACAGGCCCAGGGGCTGTTGATGAAACTTGTTTCATGGCTGTTTTATTTACTTAGCCTGCTAACAAACTCTATAAAGAGGACGTGCGACAGCTTGTCGCAGCCAACTCAAGCAGTGGAGTTTACCGATGACAGTCCAAGTAACCGAACGCGACGAATCGAAAATGTCCCACGAAGGCCTGGCCGCAGGTGTGCGGATCTGGGATGTGCACCAACAAGGCCAACTGGTGGGCATGTTCCACAACGAGCACGAAGCGCACCAGTACCGGGCCGAGCTGGAAAACCTGGAAAACCAGCGCACCACGCAGTGACCCCGCTACCCATGAAAAACCCCGCCAAGGCGGGGTTTTTGCTGTTTACCACATCAGGTCGTCCGGGATCTTGTAGGCCGCATACGGGTCGTCCTCGTCCGCTTCCTCGACATGGGTGTTGAGCAGCAGGATACGGCTGGGGTCACGCTCCTGGATCTTCACCGCCGCTTCGCGGGGAATGACCTCGTAACCACCGCCAAACGACACCACGGCCAGCGCACCGTTGCTCAGCTTGGTGCGCATCAGGGCGTTGACGGCAATACGCTTGACCTTCTTGTCGTCGACGAAGTTGTAGTAGTCCTCGGTGTTCAGTTTGGGCAGGCGGGTGGCTTCGATCAGTTGCTTGATCTGCGCCGCCCGGGCCTTCTGCTCGGCTTTTTCCTGCTGCTGGCGGTTCAGCTCCTGGTCCCGCTTGGCCTTCTCGGCCATGGCTTCCTTGGCCAAGCGCTGCTGGCTGTCGTCCACCTCGACCTGGCCTTTATGCTCCAGGCGTTTCTGTTTCTTCTCGGCCTTGTTGGCCTGGGAAACCTGTTTCTGGTTGACCAGACCGGCTTTGAGCAATTGGTCGCGAAGGGAAAGGCTCATGAATGTTCACTCACTTATGCAACAGCTCAGCCGCAGCTGGGCAGGTTCTTTTCCTGACGCTTGGCTTCACCCCAGAGGGTGTCCAGCTCGTCAAGGCTACAATCTTCGATGGGGCGCCCACTGTCGCGCAACACCTGTTCGATGAAGCGAAAACGCCGTTCGAACTTGCGGTTGGCGCGGCGCAGGGCATGTTCAGGGTCGTGCTTGAGGTGGCGGGCCAGGTTGACGCTGGCGAACAGCAGGTCGCCGATTTCATCTTCGAGCGCATCGGCGTCGCCGTCGGCCATGGCCTGCAGCACTTCGTCCAGTTCCTCGCGGACCTTGTCCAGCACCGGCAATGCCTCAGGCCAGTCGAAACCGACGGTGGCCGCGCGCTTTTGCAGTTTGGCGGCACGCGACAACGCCGGCAATGCCGCGGGTACATCGTCGAGCAGCGACAACTGTTCGGGCTGGCTCTTTTCCGCACGCTCTTCGGCCTTGATTTCTTCCCAGCGTGACTTGACCTGGGCCTCGCTCAAGCTGGGGGTGTCCACCGGCGCATACAGCTCACCGGTGGGGAACACATGCGGGTGGCGGCGGATGAGCTTGCGGGTGATGCTGTCGACCACGCCAGCGAACTCGAAGCGCCCTTCTTCGCGGGCCAGCTGGCTGTAGTACACCACCTGGAACAGCAGGTCACCCAGTTCACCTTGCAGGTGCTCGAAATCGCCGCGCTCGATGGTGTCGGCGACCTCGTAGGCCTCTTCGATGGTGTGCGCGACGATACTCGCGTAGTTCTGCTGCAGGTCCCATGGGCAGCCGTACTGCGGGTCGCGCAGGCGGGCCATGAGGTGCAGCAGGTCGTCAAGGGTGTAGGTCATCTAAGCAGGTCCTTCGGTGGTGGCTGCTTCGCGGATCAACCCGCCCCGCGAAGCAGGCGCCGCAGTCTCAAGGCGTACGATTACGCCGCGTCTCGATGATGTTCGGCAACTGCGAGATCCGCCCCAACAGGCGCCCCAGCGCGTCCAGGCCGGGAATCTCGATGGTCAGCGACATCAATGCGGTGTTATCTTCCTTGTTCGAGCGGGTATTCACCGCCAGCACGTTGATCTTCTCGTTCAGCAGCACTTGCGACACGTCGCGCAGCAGGCCCGGGCGGTCGTAGGCTCGTATCACGATATCCACCGGGTAGGTCTGCACCGGGATCGGCCCCCAGCTGACCTGGATCATGCGCTCGGGCTCCTTGCCCGCCAGCTGCAGCACCGAGGCGCAGTCCTGGCGGTGGATGCTCACGCCACGGCCCTGGGTAATGTAGCCGACGATGGCGTCGCCCGGCAGCGGCTGGCAGCAGCCGGCCATCTGCGTCAACAGGTTGCCGACCCCCTGGATCTGGATGTCGCCACGCTTGCCGGTGCGCGGCCCGGTAGGCTTGCGCGGCACCAGTTCGATCTGCTCGATGCGCTCAGGCTCAAGCAACTGCTGGGCCGCGTTGACCAGGTGGGCCAGGCGCAGGTCGCCGGCGCCGAGCGAGGCGAACATGTCTTCGGCGGTCTTGACGTTGGTCTTCTCGGCCAGGCGCTCGAAGTCCACTTGCGGCAGGCCCAGGCGGCTGAGTTCACGCTCGAGCAGGGTCTTGCCGGCAGCAACGTTCTGGTCGCGTGCCTGCAGCTTGAACCAGTGCACGATCTTGGCCCGCGCACGCGAGGTGGTGACGTAGCCCAGGTTGGAGTTCAACCAGTCACGGCTGGGGTTGCCGTGCTTGCTGGTGATGATCTCGACCTGTTCGCCGGTCTGCAAGCTGTAGTTGAGCGGCACGATGCGCCCGTTGATCTTGGCGCCGCGGCAGTTGTGACCGATTTCGGTGTGCACGCGGTAGGCGAAGTCCAGCGGGGTGGCGCCCTTGGGCAGGTCGATGGCATGGCCGTCAGGGGTAAACACGTAGACCCGGTCCGGCTCGATATCGACCCGCAACTGCTCGGCCAGGCCACCGATGTCGCCCAGTTCTTCGTGCCATTCCAGCACCTGGCGCAGCCAGGAGATCTTCTCTTCGTAATGGTTGGAGCTGGACTTGACGTCGGTACCCTTGTAGCGCCAGTGGGCGCAAACCCCGAGCTCGGCTTCCTCGTGCATGCCGTGGGTACGGATCTGCACTTCCAGCACCTTGCCCTCGGGGCCGATCACCGCGGTGTGCAGCGAGCGGTAGCCGTTTTCCTTGGGGTTGGCGATGTAGTCGTCGAACTCCTTGGGAATGTGCCGCCACAGCGTGTGCACGATACCCAGTGCGGTGTAGCAATCGCGGATTTCCGGCACCAGCACGCGCACTGCGCGCACGTCGTAGATCTGGCTGAACTCCAGGCCCTTGCGCTGCATCTTGCGCCAGATCGAATAGATATGTTTTGCCCGCCCGCTGATGTCGGCCTTCACGCCGGTGGCCAACAGCTCGTTCTGCAGCTGGTTCATCACGTCGCTGATGAAACGCTCGCGGTCCAGCCGCCGCTCGTGCAGCAGCTTGGCAATCTGCTTGTACTGGTCGGGCTCGAGGTAGCGGAAGGACAGGTCTTCCAGCTCCCACTTGATGTGGCCGATGCCCAGGCGGTGCGCCAGCGGTGCATAAATGTCGAACACCTCGCGAGCAACACGCAGGCGTTTCTCGTCGTCGGCGGCCTTGACCGCACGGATCGCGCAGGTGCGCTCGGCCAGCTTGATCAGCGCCACGCGCACATCATCGACCATGGCCACGAGCATCTTGCGCAGGTTCTCGACCTGCGCCTGCGAACCCAGCACCAGCGACTGCCGCGGGCTGAGGCTGGCGCTGATGGCCGCCATGCGCAGCACGCCGTCGATCAGCTTGGACACTACCGGGCCGAAACGCTGGCTGACCTCGGCCAGGGTCACCTTGCCCTCGCGCACCGAGCGGTAGATGACCGCCGCTACCAGGGAATCCTGGTCGAGCTTGAGGTCGGCGAGGATTTCGGCGATTTCCAGGCCTGCCTGGAAGCTGGACGTCCCGTCCGCCCAGGAATGCTTGGCCGGATTGCCTTTTTTCTCGACTTCATGGGCGAACTCGCAGGCCTCTTTCAGCGCTGCGCGATCCAGTGCCGAATCGACGCTCACCACATGGTCCAACCATGCTTCGAGATTGATACTGCCGTCAGTGTTGACCGGCTGGTGCACTCTCACCTGTACCATCTTTGTTTTACCTTTCCATACAGCGCACCACGCGGGCGCGCTGGCGATCACCGTGCGGCTGCCATTCCCTGAAAGCCGCACCAAGGGGCCAGTCAGCTAGCCCGCTTCGAATAACGCCATGGCCTCGACATGCGCCGTTTGAGGAAACATGTCGAGAATCCCGGCCCTTTTTAACCGGTACCCCTGGCCGACCAGCACCTGGGCGTCTCGCGCCAGCGTGGCCGGATTGCACGATACGTAGACCAGCCTTCTGGCCTTGAGGCGGGCGATGCCTTGCACCACCTCGAAAGCACCGTCGCGCGGTGGATCCAAGAGTACCGCAGAAAAGCCCTCGGCGGCCCATCCGGTGCCTGCCAAAGGCTGCGATAAATCGGCCTGAAAAAACCGTGCGTTATGCACATTGTTGTTCCGGGCATTGGCTGCGGCCCGATCGACCATGGCCTGCACGCCTTCCACTGCCACCACCTCGCGCGCCTGGCGCGCCAGCGGCAAGGCGAAGTTGCCCAGGCCGCAGAACAGGTCCAGCACACGCTCGTCGGCCTGCGGTGCAAGCCAGGCCAGGGCCTGCTCGATCATTGCCGTGTTGACCTGGGCATTCACCTGCACGAAGTCACCCGGGCGCCAGGCCAGTTCCAGCTGCCATGGTGCCAGGGCGAAGCCCAGTTGCGCAGCCGGCTGCAGCGGTGCCGGCTCACCTTCGCCTTGCAGCCACAGTTGCGCCTTGGCCTGCTCGCAGAACGCTTGCAGCCTGGCCAGGTCTTCTGCTGGCAACGGCGCGACATGGCGCACCAGCAGCGCCTCGGCAGTGCCGCTGAACAATTCGACATGGCCCAGCGCCTGCGGCTTGCTCAAGGAACGCAGCACAGTCGGCAAATGGCGCAGAATCGACTGCAAGGGCTGTACCAGCACCGCGCAATCGTCGATGGCAATGATGTCCTGGCTGGCTTCGGCGCGAAAGCCCACCTGCAGTTGGCGTGCCTTGGCATCCCAGCGCACCGCCACGCGGGCGCGGCGACGGTAGCCGAATTCCGGCCCGCTCAGCGGCGGCGCCCACTCTTCGGGTTGCACGCCGGCGACCCGCTGCAGTTGCTCGGCCAGGGTGCGCTGCTTGAGCGCCAGTTGCGCCTCGTGCGGCAGGTGCTGCAGGTTGCAGCCACCACAACGATCGTAATACCGGCAAGGCGACTCACGGCGCTCCGGGCTGGCCTGCAGCAGCCGCTCCAGGCGGGCCTCGACCACTTTGCCGCGGGCATTGAGCACCCGCGCCTCCACGGCTTCGCCGGCCAGGGCGCCGCTGACGAACCAGATGCGCCCCTCGAAGAAGGCGATACCCCGGCCGTCACCGGCCAGGCGCTCGATGTCCAGCCGCTGCTTCTTGCCCACGGGTACCTGGGGGGTACGGTTGCCGCCGGCCGGCTGGAAGCGCAGGCCGCTGTTGCTTTTTTTCTTGGACATTTAGCTCAGGTCGAACAGGCCGGTGGACAGGTAACGGTCGCCACGGTCGCAGATGATCGCGACCATCGTGGCGTTTTCCACCTCGCGGGACAGGCGCAGCATGGCCGCGACCGCACCACCGGAAGACACGCCGCAGAAAATGCCCTCTTCACGGGCAAGGCGGCGGGTGGTGTCTTCGGCTTCCTGCTGCGACATGTCGACCACACGGTCGACGCGGGTGGCGTCGAAGATCTTCGGCAGGTACTCCTCGGGCCAGCGGCGGATACCCGGGATGGCCGAACCTTCCATCGGCTGCAGGCCGATGATCTGCACCGCCGGGTTCTGTTCCTTGAGGTACTGCGAGCAGCCCATGATGGTCCCGGTGGTGCCCATGGAGCTGATGAAATGGGTGATGCTGCCCTGGGTCTGCTGCCAGATCTCCGGGCCGGTGCTGGTGTAGTGGGCGATCGGGTTGTCGCCGTTGGCGAACTGGTCCAGCACCAGGCCACGGCCTTCGGCCTGCAGCTTCTCGGCCAGGTCACGGGCGCCTTCCATGCCCTCTTCCTTGGTCACCAGGATCAGCTCGGCGCCGTAGGCGGTCATGGCGGCCTTGCGCTCGGCGGTGGAGTTGTCAGGCATGATCAGGATCATCTTGTAGCCCTTGATCGCCGCCGCCATCGCCAGGGCGATGCCGGTGTTGCCGGAGGTGGCTTCGATCAGGGTGTCGCCGGGCTTGATCTGGCCGCGCAGTTCGGCGCGGGTGATCATCGACAGTGCCGGGCGGTCCTTCACCGAGCCGGCAGGATTGTTACCTTCGAGCTTGAGCAGGAGGGTATTGCTGGTTTCGCCAGCGATGCGCTGCAGGCGAACCAGAGGCGTATTGCCGACGCAATCGGCGATGGTTGGGTACTGCAAGGTCATGGCGTATTTCACAATCCGGACGGCAGGGGCGCCTATCATACCGGCAAACCCTTCGCGGCCATATCACGCAATCTGTGATGAATATAGCTACAGGCTATATGCGCCTGTTGTGCCGCCTGCAGCAGCGGCCTTGTGTCGCGATGGGGCGCAAGGCCCAAGGTTGCCGCTTCGCCGCTTGAATTGCCGGCGCCGCTGCGCGCCCCATCGCGACGCAAGGCCGCTCCTACAGGGAACGCGCTGGCTGTTGGGCCACCGCTGCATGTAACGGCAAGCGCATCCACAACCGCAGCCCACGTTTGCCATTCTCCGCCCACAAGGTCCCGCCCTGGCGCTGAATGGCACTGCGGGCGATGCTCAACCCCAGGCCGAAGCCCCCATCCCCAGGCCGTGAGCCGTCCAGCCGAGAGAACGGCGCAAAGATTCGCTCCAGGTCGTCTTCACCTACGCCGCCACCTTCATCCTCCAGCCACAGCCGCCAATGGCTGCCGTCACGCTGCCCGCCCAAGCGCACCACACCCTCGGTCGGTGAATGCCGAATGGCATTGCGCAACAGGTTCTCCAGCGCCTGGGCCAGATGATTGAGGTTGCCCAGCACCCAGCAGCCGGCCGGCACCTCGCAGCGCAACCGCGCGAGCGACCAGCCGCTCTCGTAACTGGCGTTCTCGGCCAGCAACTCCCACAAGGCGTGGACCTCGATCGGCTCCAGGTTCATCGGCGCGCGCTCGGCATCCTGCCAGGCCAGTTGCAGGGTATCTTCGACCAGCTGCTGCATGCAGCCCAGCTCCCGTGACAAGCGTTCACGCAGGCGTGGCAGGTCGGTTTCGCTCTCGCAGGCCACGCGCAGCCGGCTGAGCGGCGTACGCATTTCGTGGGACAGGTCGCGTAGCAACTGCTGTTGCATCGCCACCGTCCCCTGCAAACGCTCGGCCATCTGGTCGAAGGCGCGGGCCAGCTCGCCCAGTTCGTCGTGGCGGGCGATGGTACGTGAGTCGAGGCGCGCCGACAGCTGGTCGGCGCGCCAGGCGTTGGCCTGCTCGCGCAACTGGTTCAACGGCACGATCAGCATGCGGTAAAGCCCCACGCACAGCAGCAGGGTGAACAGGCCAGGGATGATGCCGTTGGTGACGACCCGCCATAACAGCCGGTGCTGGCCGGGGTTGAAGCGCTGCGGCAGTTCGATCACCAGCAGGCCCTGCTCCGCTGCCCCCGGAAACGGTATGCGCAGCCACGGCTGCCCCACGGTGCGCTGACTCATCGGCCAGTCGACACCGCGCAGGCGGGTCAAGCGTTGCATGGTCTGCGGGTCGAGGCTGGCGCTGTCGAGTGGCCGCAGGTTGAGGTCGAACACGCCAACCCAACCGTGTTCGCGCTGGCGCATCGCCGCCAGCCAGCGGTCCAGCCCTGCCCGCCCGCCGCTGCGCCAGGCCTGCTCGGCCTCGCTGGCATAGCCCTGCAACACCTGCCGCGCCGGCACCGAAAGAAAGGCGTCCTGGGTTTCCATGTGCCGGCCCCAGGTGTAGCTGAGGCCGATCATCAGCAGGCAGAAGCCCACCAGCAGGATGGCCAGCTTCCAGAACAACGAGTGACGGTCGAGCATGGGTCACTCCAGCTCGCTGGCGCTGAGCACGTAGCCCTTGCCCCACACGGTACGCACCTGCCGGGCGTGATAACCGATGGCCTTGAGCTTGCGACGGATCTGGCTGACATGCATGTCCAGGCTGCGATCATGCCGTGAATAGCCCCGTTGCAATACCTGCTGGTACAGGAACGGCTTGCTCAGCACCTCGTCTGGGTTGCGGTTGAGGATATCGAGCAGACGATATTCGCTGGGGGTGAGGCCGGCCAGGCGGCCGTCCAGGCGTACATCGCACAGGCCCTCGTCGTAGTGCAATCCACCGCTGACGGGCTGCGCCTGCGGGGCGCGGTGGCGACGTTCGAGGGCGACCCGGCGCAGGATCGCCTCGATGCGCACGCGCAGTTCGGCGATGCTGAACGGCTTGGGCAGGTAATCATCGGCACCACGCTGGAAACCGTTGATGCGGTCGGCCTCGGCACCCAGTGCCGACATCAGGATCACCGGCGTGGTGCTGCGTTGGCGCAACTGCGCCAGGGCATCCAGGCCGTTGAGCCCGGGTAGCAGGATGTCCATCAGCACCACATCGAAGGCGCGGCGCCCTGCTGTTTCCAGGCCCTCCAGGCCATTGCGGCACCAGGTCACCTGGTAGCCGCCGCGCTGCAGCTGTTCGTGCAGATAGGCACCCAGGACCGGGTCATCCTCGATGGCGAGGATATTGGAGTTGTGAACAACTTCAGGATTCATTGGCAACTGTCATGCATTCTCAATTGCGCAATTATTGGGCATCCTGCGCCTGCCGGGCAACCGCCCCGCCCGCAATACGCCGCCACGGGTGCAAAACACGTACTAAACAGGTGCAATAGCACGGCGGGCGGAGTAACTTCCCGCCTTGGCCGTCCTCGCTTGACGGCGTCCAGGCACATGACAGGAGGCGAGTGTGCTCGATCGCTTGGGAATTCGCAGCCGGGTCCTGCTGCTGGCGTTGTTGCCGGCCGGCCTGATGGCCCTGGTGCTGGGCAGTTATTTCACCTGGCTGCAGCAAAATGACCTGCGCACCCAGTTGCTGCAACGCGGCAAGATGATTGCCGAGCAGCTGGCGCCACTGGCCGCGCCCGCCATGGCCAAGCTGGCACCGGCGCAACTGGAGCGCATTGCCGCGCAAACCCTGGAGCAGGCCGATGTGCGCGCCGTCACCTTCCTCGCCCCGGACCGCACACGCCTGGCCCACGCTGGCCCGAGCATGCTCAACCAGCCGCCAAGCGGCGGTACCGGCATGCAGCTGCTGCAGCGCAGCGGCAATGACGCCACGCGCTACCTGATGCCGGTGTTTGGCCACCACCGCGACCTGGCCACCGAAGCCGTGCCGGCCGAAGCCGAACGCCTGCTGGGCTGGGTCGAGATCGAGCTGTCCCACGACGGCACGCTACTGCGCGGCTACCGCAACCTGTTCACCAGCCTGTTGCTGATCCTCGCCTGCCTGGTGCTCAGCGGCTTGCTGGCCTTGCGCATGAGCCGCACCATCAACGACCCCATCGAACGGATCAAGCACGCGGTCAACCAGCTCAAGGACGGCCACCTGGAAGAGCGCCTGCCGGCCCTCGGCAGCCATGAGCTGGACGAACTGGCGCGCGGTATCAACCGCATGGCCGAAACCCTGCACAACGCCCACGAAGAACTGCAGCACAGCATCGACCAGGCGACCGAGGACGTGCGCCAGAACCTGGAAACCATCGAGATCCAGAACATCGAGCTGGACATGGCGCGCAAGGAGGCCCTGGAGGCCAGCCGCATCAAGTCGGAATTCCTGGCCAACATGAGCCATGAAATCCGCACCCCGCTCAACGGCATCCTTGGTTTTACCCACCTGCTGCAGAAAAGCGAAATGACGCCGCGCCAGCTGGACTACCTCAGCACCATCGAGAAGTCCGCCGACAACCTGCTGGGGATCATCAACGAGATCCTCGACTTCTCGAAGATCGAGGCGGGCAAGCTGGTGCTCGACAGCATCCCGTTCAACCTGCGGGACCTGATCCAGGATACCCTGACCATCCTCGCCCCGGCCGCCCACGCCAAGCAGCTGGAGCTGCTCAGCCTGATCTACCGCGACACGCCGTCGTCGCTGATCGGCGACCCGCTGCGGCTCAAGCAGATCCTCACCAACCTGGTCAGCAACGCCATCAAGTTCACCCGCGAAGGCACCATCGTCGTGCGCGCCATGCTCGATGACGAGCATGAAGACAGCGCGCAGTTGCGCATCAGTGTGCAGGACACCGGTATCGGCCTGTCGCCGCAGGATGTGCGCACGCTGTTCCAGGCGTTCAGCCAGGCCGACAACTCGCTGGCGCGCCAGCCCGGCGGCACCGGCCTGGGCCTGGTGATTTCCAAGCGCCTGATCGAGCAGATGGGCGGCGAAATCGGCGTTGACAGTACCCCGGGCGAGGGTTCGCAATTCTGGATCAGCCTCAACCTGCCCAAGGCCCACGACGACCTCCAGGAGCAACCACTGCAACCACTGCTGGGCCGCCGCGCGGCGATTGTCGATGGCCACGAACTGGCCCGCCAGGCGCTGGAGCATCAGCTGGAAGACTGCGGCCTCAGCGTCAGCCTGTTCACCTCCTACGACCAGTTGCTGCAGGCTGTGCAGGCCGCCAGCCAGGCCGGCCAGCCGTTCGAGTTCGCCGTGCTCGGGGCCAACCTGGGCAACCTGTCGCCCGAACAACTGGGCCATTACCACCAGCAGCTGGAACGTTACCATTGCCAGTGCGTGGTGCTGTGCCCGACTACCGAGCAGGCGCTGTATCATCCCTACCTGCCCAATGGTCATGGCCAGCTGCTGTCCAAGCCGACCTGCACCCGCAAGCTGCGGCGCCTGTTGCTGGAGCTGGTGCAACCGCGCCGCACGCACGGCGAGGCAACCAGCGTCAACGGCCAGCGCCAGCCGAAGATCCTGTGTGTCGACGACAATCCGGCCAACCTGCTTCTGGTGCAGACCCTGCTCGAAGACCTGGGAGCCGAGGTGCTGGCCGTCGACAACGGCTATGCCGCGCTGCAGGCAGTGCAGAGCGAGCCCTTCGACCTGGTGCTGATGGACGTGCAGATGCCCGGCATGGACGGCCGCGCCTGCACCGAACAGATCCGCCTGTGGGAAAACACCCAGAGTGGCAACCCGCTACCGATCGTCGCCCTCACCGCCCACGCCATGGCCAACGAGAAACGCGCGCTGCTGCACGGTGGGATGGACGACTACCTGACCAAACCGATCAGCGAACGACAGCTGGCCCAGGTGGTGATGAAATGGACCGGGCTGAGCCTGGGCGTGCCTCAGCAGGAGCGCCTGGTCGAACAACTGGCCGGCGGTGACGAACTGCAAGTGCTCGACCCCGAGGAAGGCCTGCGCCTGGCGGCCGGCAAGGCAGACCTGGCGGCGGACATGCTGAGCATGCTGCTGGCCTCGCTGGACACCGACCGCGAAGCCATACGTGCCGCCCGCGAGGCCGACGACCGCACCACGCTGATAGAGCAGGTGCACCGCTTGAACGGCGCCTCACGCTATTGCGGTGTACCGCAGCTGCGTGCCGCCTGCCAGCGCAGCGAGACCCTGCTCAAGCAGGAGCACCCGCAGGCGCAGCAGGCACTGGACGAGCTGGATGCGGCCATCAACCGTCTGGCCGCTCAAGCCCGGTTGAGCGCCTGAGCGCCTGAGCGCCTCCGGGCTGGGTTGAGATAGGCGATGTGGGTGAGATCGAGCGCCGCCCGCGCGGCGCATCGCGAGCTGCGCTCGCTCCTACGTTTGTTTCGGGCCAATCATGCCTGTGGGATTGGCGCGCGAACGCTTTGGCGCATGACGAGATGTCGTGTCGCATGAACCAGGCGGTCGCGCGCGCCTGTCACAGGCGTTACTGGCCCGAAGCAAACGTAGGAGCGAGCGCAGCTCGCGATGCGCCGCGCGGGCGGCGCTCGATCTCAAATGCAGCCGCTAGCCCAAGACATTCACCAAAAAGGAAGCCCACCATGCGCGCCCTGTTGTTCAGCAGCCAGCACTACGACCAGGAAAGCTTCACCCGGGCCGCCAACGGCACCACCCTGGACCTGCATTTCCAGCCCGCCCGCCTGACCCTCGACACTGCTGCGCTGGCCGATGGCTACGAGGTGGTCTGCGCCTTCATCAACGACGAACTCGACGCCCCGGTGCTGCAGCGCCTGGCCACCGGCGGCACGCGCCTGATCGCCTTGCGCTCGGCCGGCTACAACCATGTCGACCTGGCCAGCGCCCAGCGCCTGGGCCTGACCGTGGTGCGGGTGCCGGCCTATTCGCCGCATGCCGTGGCGGAACACGCCGTCGCGCTGATCCTGGCGCTCAACCGGCGCCTGCACCGGGCCTACAACCGCACCCGCGAAGGTGATTTCACCTTGCACGGGCTGACCGGCTTCGACCTGCACGGCAAGACCGTCGGCGTGGTCGGTACCGGCCAGATCGGCGCTGCGTTCGCCCGCATCATGGCCGGTTTCGGCTGCCAGCTGCTGGCCTACGATCCCCACCCCAACCCGGAGCTGCTGGCCCTGGGCGCCCGCTACCTGCCGTTGCCCGAGTTGCTGCGCGAAGCCCGTATCATCAGCCTGCACTGCCCGCTGAACGAGCACACCCGGCACCTGATCAATGCGCATAGCCTGGCCCAGCTGCAACCCGGTGCCATGCTGATCAACACCGGCCGCGGCGCGCTGGTCGACACCCCGGCGCTGATCGACGCGCTCAAGAGCGGCCAGCTCGGCTACCTGGGCCTGGATGTTTATGAAGAAGAGGCCCAGCTGTTCTTCGAGGACCGTTCCGACCTGCCGCTGCAGGACGACGTGCTGGCCCGCCTGCTGACCTTCCCCAACGTGATCGTCACCGCCCACCAGGCCTTCCTCACCCGTGAGGCACTGGACGCCATCGCTGCCACCACGCTGGACAACATCAACCGCTGGGCGGCAGGCAAACCCCAGAATCTGGTCATGGGTTAGTGCTAGGATACGCGGCATTTCTGGAGGACCCATGGTCGAGCACGATTTCCGCTACACCCTTTTCAACCCGCAACACACCTTGATCGAGTGCCGCGCGCTGGTGCCGGGCCGCTACCAGGTCACCGGCAACGGCGGCTCGATGCACAAAGGCGATACCCTGCTGGTCACCCTCAAGGGCAGCAAGGACCTGTCGATGCGCCTGACCGTGGAGAGCGTGCGCCACCTGATCAACCCTCGCGGTCAGTGGGTTGCCGTCGCCAGTGGCCCGGTATTCAACGAGCTGGAAATCCTCACCTGGCAGGTCGCCTGCGACAGCTGCGACGCCGTGCTCGACTTCGAGTTTGCAGTGGATGCCAAGCTGGGCAAGAAAGCCCGCCAACCTGCCGCCAGTGCACGTATCGCCGAGCTGGGTTGGGCCAGCCGTGGCGAGAAACACCTGTGCCCGCGTTGCCAGGAGAGCGCCGAGTGAAGAATCTGCTGACCGGCGTGCTGATTGCCTCCGGCCTGCTGGGCTGCGCCGCTGAACCTGCCAGGCTGCAGCAGGAGCGCAGCTACGTACTGGAGTGGATTGGCGAACGGCCGCTGATCGATTACAGCCACTTGACCCTGACCCTGGCCAGCGATGGCCGGGCCTACGGCAATGGCGGTTGCAACCATTGGTTTGCGCCGTACACGCTGGAAGGCCAGCAGCTGAGCTTCGGCAAGGTCGGCAAGACCCGCAAGCTGTGCGCGCCGGCCTTGATGGAGCAGGAAAAACGCTACTTGCAGGCGCTGGAAACCGTGCAACGCTGGGACGTGTCGCCGATCGAGCAGATACGCTTCTGGCCAGCCGAGGGCAAGCCATTGCGCTTCTGGCCTGAAGAAGGCTGAGAATTGCTGGGGCCGCTTTGCGGCCCATCGCGACACAAGGCCGCTCCTACAGGGGATGCGATCTGAGCTGCCCCTACCTAATGGTGGCAGGTGCCCAACATCTTGGGGCGCAGCTCAATCTCCTGTAGGAGCGGCCTTGTGTCGCGATGGGCTGCAACGCAGCCGCAAAATGCATCAGGCGCCCTTCAGGGCCTTGATCCTGGCCTGCAGCCCTTCAAGGGTCTGCTCGCCCATCAACTGCTCACGCACCTTGCCCTTGTCATCGATGATGTAGGTCACCGGCAGTGCCTCGCTGCGCGGCAGGTCATAGCGCTCGGCCGGGTCCTGGGCCAACACGGTGAAATCGATGCCCAGGGTTTCGCTCGCCTGCTTCAGGTCCTGCCCCTGCAAGCCATCGAAATTCACCCCCACCACCTTGATGCCGTCGCCCGCCCATTGCTTGGCTGCCGCATTCAGTTGAGGGATCTCGGTACGG
Source organism: Pseudomonas sp. LAM2023 (assembly GCF_016620375.1). NCBI lineage: Bacteria > Pseudomonadati > Pseudomonadota > Gammaproteobacteria > Pseudomonadales > Pseudomonadaceae > Pseudomonas > Pseudomonas sp. LAM2023. The sequence continues at coordinate 549,134 of NZ_JAENHV010000026.1, forward strand.
CACGGCCCGCACCACTCGGCCCAGTAGTTGAGCACCAGCCAGTGCCCGTCGAGCTGTTCGGCCTTAACCGTATTACCGTGTTGGTCCACGCCATAATCGGCACCGCAACCACCGAGCAACAGGCTCGCGGTGATGGCCAGTACTGCTGCCAGACGCCTTGCCATGGGTCAATCCTTCTCGAGTAAGGCCGCTCCTACAGGGGATGCGATCTGAGCTGCCCCTACCTAATGGTGGCAGGTGCCCAACATCTTGGGGCGCAGCTCAATCTCCTGTAGGAGCGGCCTTGTGTCGCGATGGGCTGCAACGCAGCCGCAAAATGCATCAGGCGCCCTTCAGGGCCTTGATCCTGGCCTGCAGCCCTTCAAGGGTCTGCTCGCCCATCAACTGCTCACGCACCTTGCCCTTGTCATCGATGATGTAGGTCACCGGCAGTGCCTCGCTGCGCGGCAGGTCATAGCGCTCGGCCGGGTCCTGGGCCAACACGGTGAAATCGATGCCCAGGGTTTCGCTCGCCTGCTTCAGGTCCTGCCCCTGCAAGCCATCGAAATTCACCCCCACCACCTTGATGCCGTCGCCCGCCCATTGCTTGGCTGCCGCATTCAGTTGAGGGATCTCGGTACGGCACGGCCCGCACCACTCGGCCCAGTAGTTGAGCACCAGCCAGTGCCCGTCGAGCTGTTCGGCCTTAACCGTATTACCGTGTTGGTCCACGCCATAATCGGCACCGCAACCACCGAGCAACAGGCTCGCGGTGATGGCCAGTACTGCTGCCAGACGCCTTGCCATGGGTCAATCCTTCTCGAGTTTTCAAGCAAATGTGTCAGTCGCTGCGGTTAGAATAGCCGTCACACCCTGCTGGATGCGACCCGACATGACCGACCTGACGCTCTATCATAACCCGCGCTGCTCGAAATCCCGCGGCGCGCTGGAACTGCTCGAAGCCCGCGGCCTGGCACCGACCATCGTGCGCTACCTCGAGACCCCGCCTGACGCGGCCACCCTCGCGGCCTTGCTCGGCAAGCTGGGCATCGGCCCGCGCCAGTTGCTGCGTACCGGCGAAGACGAATACAAGGAGCTGAACCTGGCCGACCCGGGGCTGACCGATGCGCAACTGATCGAGGCCATGGCCCGCCATCCCAAGCTGATCGAGCGGCCGATCCTGGTCGCCGGTGACAAGGCCGTGGTCGGCCGCCCGCCGGAGAAAGTGCTGGAGATCCTGCCGTGACCACGCCCTATATCCTGGTGCTGTATTACAGCCGCCACGGCTCGACCAGCGAGATGGCCAGGCACATCGCCCGCGGCATCGAGCTGGCCGGCCTGGAGGCTCGCCTGCGCACGGTGCCGGCGATTTCCACCGAATGCGAAGCGGTAGCCCCGGACATTCCGCCCAGTGGCGCGCTGTACGCCACCCTGGACGACCTGCGCCACTGCGCCGGGCTGGTACTGGGTAGCCCGACCCGCTTCGGCAACATGGCGGCGCCGCTCAAGTACTTCCTGGATGGCACCAGCAGCCTGTGGCTGGGCGGTGAGCTGGTCGGCAAGCCGGCGGGCGTGTTCACCTCCACCGCCAGCCTGCATGGTGGCCAGGAAACCACCCTGCTGTCGATGATGCTGCCGCTGATGCACCACGGCATGCTAGTCATGGGCCTGCCATACAGCGAGTCGGCATTGCTCGAGACCCGCGGTGGCGGCACGCCGTATGGCGCCAGCCACCATGCCGGGGCCGATGGCAAGCGCGAACTGGACGCCCACGAGATCGCCCTGTGCCGCGCCCTTGGCCAACGCCTGGCGAGCACCGCCAAGGCCCTGGAGGCCACACGTGGCTAGAAAGCCCAAGGTATTGCCAGCGCTGGAGTGGCTGGCCCCGCGCCTGCGCCTGACGCGGGCATTGAGCCTGGCGTTCTTCTTCGGCCTGATCGCCCTGCTGCTGGTGAACAACCTGGGGTTCGCCAACCTGCATGGGGCCCGGGTCGAGGTCATTCTGGCGATTGAACTGGTGCCGCTGCTGCTGTTGCTGCCGGGCATGCTGGCAGGCAGAGCCCGGGCGCATGCCTGGACCTGCTTCGTGGTGAACATCTACTTCATCAAGGGCGTGCTGGCGGCGTTCGACCCGGCGCGGGCGGTGTTTGGCTGGCTCGAGCTGCTGGTGAGCCTGGGGCTGTTCATCGCCGCGTTGCTGTATGTGCGCTGGAAGTTCCAGCATGAGCGGCGCCTGGCGGGCGAAGGCGGCTGATTTCAGGGCTGCTTTGCGGCCCTTTGGCGACACAATGCCGCCCCTACAGGGGATCGCCTGTTCCTGTAGCAGCGGCCGTGTGTCGCGAAGGGCTGCATAGCAGCCCCGGGATCTCAATGATTGACGGTATGCGCCAGCATCACCGACAACTGACACAGCGGCCGGCCACTCTCGGCATGCCACTGGTTGAACGCCTGCTGCACCAGGGCCAGGTCACGCTGGCTGGTCGGCGGCTTGTCGATCACCTTCTGCGCAATCAACGCCGCCGCCATGTCATCGGTAGGGATGAAGGTATCCTTGCCGACCATGCGCAGGAAGCGCGGCGCCGATAACCCGCCCAGCTGGTTGCCGTGCTTGGCCAGGTACTTCCACAGCCCGACGATATCGGTCACCGGCCAGTCGGCGATGAACGCGCCAAAGCTGCCGTGCGCCTTGGCGATATCCAGCACCAGCTGTGCATTGCGCGGCACACTCTTGAGCTTGCCCAGGTGGCGAATGATGCGCTCGTCCTGCATCAGCCGCTCCAGGTGTTCGGCGCCCATCAGCACCACCTTCTCCGGGTCGAAGCCGAAGAACACCTGTTCGAATGCCGGCCACTTGGCATCCACCAGGCTGTGCTTGAGCCCGGCGCGGAACACGCGCAGGGCCAGGGTCGACAGGTAGCGGTCATCGCTGATGTCGCGCAGTTGCGCCGGCGTGCGCGGCTGCGGCAGGAAGGCCTCCAGGGCCTGGGCCGAGCCGAAGCGGTTCAGGCAGTACGCGTGCAGCCACTGGTAATCGCGCATGGGCTCAGATGTTCAGCACGTCAAGGAAACGCGGCGTGGCGTTTTCGTCGATCTTCAGGCTGGTGAAGTCGAACAGGTTGCGGTCGGCCAGCTGCGACGGTGCCACGTTCTGCAGGGCGCGGAAGATGCTCTCGGTACGGCCCGGGTGCTTGCGCTCCCACTCCACCAGCATGTCCTTGACCACCTGGCGTTGCAGGTTTTCCTGCGAGCCGCACAGGTTGCACGGGATGATCGGGAATTCCTTCATGTCCGAATAGGCCTGGATGTCCTTCTCGCTGCAGTAGGCCAGCGGGCGGATCACCACGTTGCGGCCATCGTCGGCACGCAGCTTCGGCGGCATGCCCTTGAGCGCGCCGTTGAAGAACATGTTGAGGAAGAAGGTCTCGACGATGTCGTCGCGATGGTGCCCCAGCGCCATCTTGGTCGCGCCGATTTCGTCGGCGAAGGTGTACAGGGTGCCACGGCGCAGGCGCGAGCACAGCGAACAGGTGGTCTTGCCCTCGGGTACCAGCTCCTTGACCACCGAGTAGGTGTCCTTCTCGACGATGTGGTACTCGACGCCCAGCGCCTTGAGGTAGGCCGGCAGCACATGCTCGGGGAAGCCCGGCTGCTTCTGGTCCATGTTCACCGCGACGATCTCGAACTTGATCGGTGCCACCTTCTGCAGGTGCAACAGAACGTCGAGCATGGTGTAGCTGTCCTTGCCGCCGGACAGGCAGACCATGACCTTGTCGCCATCCTCGATCATGTTGTAGTCGGTGATGGCTTCGCCGGCGAGACGACGCAGGCGTTTTTGCAGTTTGTTCTGGTTGACCGAGAGGGTGCCCATAGCGCTTGGATCCGCGAGGTGTGACAAAAGCCGGCTATTTTACGCACAAACGCGACCGGGCTGTAGGCATTCCCGATAAAGACTTCAAGGTAATCAGCAGCCACCGCTACAGCGCGATTTGCTCTAAAAAGCACGATTTATGTGGGTAACGGCTTCCTATACTGCGAAATAGGGCCACATTACCGCTTGCTTCGGTGTTCGGGCCTGGGGCCGCTGCGCTCCATCTGGGGGGCGTCTGGCAACATTGAGAGGAGTGATCGGCATGATTCATCACGTTGTGGGGCTGTTTACCCATCCCGACCAGGAATGGCGGGAGATTCGTGGCGAAGAAGAAACCATCAGCCACATGTACCTGACGCACACCCTGATCCTGGCTGCGATCCCCGCCGTTTCGGCGTTCATCGGTACCACCCAGGTCGGCTGGGTGATCGGTGATCGACCGGCGGTGATGCTGACCATGGAAAGCGCCATCTGGATGAGCATCATGTCGTACCTGGCAATGCTCGCCGGGGTGGCGGTAATGGGTGCATTCATCCACTGGATGGCCCGCACCTACGATGCCAACCCATCCATGGCACAGTGCATCGCCTTTGCCACCTACACCGCCACGCCGTTGTTCATCGGTGGCCTGGCGGCGCTGTATCCGCACCTGTGGCTGGGCATGCTGATCGGCACCGCAGCCATCTGCTACACGGTATATCTGTTGTATGTGGGTTTGCCCACGTTCATGAACATACCGTCCGACGAGGGCTTCCTGTTCTCCAGTTCGGTGCTGGCGGTGGGCCTTGTGGTGCTGGTGGCCATCATGGCGGCCACGGTCATCATCTGGGGCCTGGGCGTGGGGCCCGTGTACACCAACTAGAACTTGACCAACACTGGGGCATCGCCAGGGGCCGCCGCAAGGCGGCCTCTGGCTGTGCGCTGACCGGTGGCTCGGCAGGCGGCCCGGGGTTGCGGCATAATGCTCGGCCAGGAGAACCATCCCGCCATGCCCGAGCTGCTCAAACAACGCGTCGAAACCTGTTACCAGCAAGCCGAAACCTTCTTCAAACGTACCTTCCCGCGCCCGGAAGTCAGCTTCAAGCTGCGCGGGCAAAAAGCCGGGGTCGCCCACCTGCACGAAAACCTGCTGCGCTTCAACCTGCAACTGTATCGGGAGAACCAGGAAGACTTCCTGCGCCAGACCGTGGCCCATGAAGTGGCACACCTGGTGGCCCACCAGCTGTTCGGTGACCGCATCCAGGCCCATGGCGAGGAGTGGCAGCTGATCATGCGTGGCGTGTATGAATTGCCGCCCAACCGTTGCCACAACTATGAAGTGCAGCGCCGCGTGGCTACCCGCTATATCTACCGCTGCCCGTGCCCGCAAAGCGATTTCCCGTTCACCGCGCAGCGGCACAAGCTGGTGCGCCAGGGGCGACGCTACCTGTGCAAGCAGTGTCGGGGAATACTGGTGTACAGCGGCGAGACGCGCGTCGAATAGGGTGGATAGCGCCGGAGCAGCACGCACAGGAATTCCAGGCATAAGAAAGGCGACCCATCGGTCGCCTTCTTTATACCTGGCTACGCCTTACTTCTCGACGAAGGCACGCTCGATCAGGTAATCACCCGGCTCGCGCATGCGCGGGGAGATCTTCAGGCCGAAGCTGTCCAGCACTTCGCTGGTCTCGTCGAGCATGCTCGGGCTGCCGCAGATCATCGCGCGGTCGTCCTGCGGGTTGATCGGAGGCAGGCCGATGTCGCTGAACAGCTTGCCGCTGCGCATCAGGTCGGTCAGACGGCCCTGGTTCTCGAACGGTTCACGGGTCACGGTCGGGTAGTAGATCAGCTTGTCGCGTACCGCCTCACCGAAGAACTCATTCTGCGGCAGGTGCTCGGTGATGAATTCGCGGTAGGCCACTTCGTTCACGTAGCGCACGCCGTGCACCAGGATCACTTTCTCGAAGCGCTCGTAGGTTTCCGGGTCCTGGATGACGCTCATGAACGGCGCCAGGCCAGTGCCGGTGCTCAGCAGGTACAGGTGCTTGCCGGGGTTCAGGTCGTCGAGGACCAGGGTGCCGGTGGGCTTCTTGCTGATGATGATCTCGTCGCCTTCCTTCAGGTGCTGCAACTGCGAGGTCAGCGGGCCATCCGGCACCTTGATGCTGAAGAACTCCAGGTGCTCTTCCCAGTTCGGCGAAGCGATGGAATAGGCGCGCATGAGCGGACGACCGTTGTCCTGCTGCAGGCCAATCATCACGAACTGACCGTTCTCGAAGCGCAGGCCCGGGTCGCGGGTGCACTTGAAGCTGAACAGGGTGTCGTTCCAGTGGTGCACACTGAGGACACGTTCGTGGTTCATGTTGCTCATCGAATGGGGCTCCTGAAGAAAGACGCGGCGCGCGCATACGCGCAGTTGCGCGATAGTTTAGGGGCAGCGACAATATCTGTTAACTGGATTATCAAGATATGTGTTATCGGTTATATCGATATGCGATTCACACTTCGTCAACTGCAGGTCTTCGTTGCCGTGGCGCAGCACCAGAGCGTCTCCCGGGCCGCCAGCGTGCTGGCGTTGTCGCAATCGGCCGCGAGCACCTCGATCACCGAACTTGAGCGCCAGTCCAGCTGCCAGCTGTTCGACCGCGCCGGCAAGCGCCTGAGCCTCAATGCCCTGGGCCAGCAACTATTGCCGCAGGCCGTCGCCCTGCTCGACCAGGCCAAGGAAATCGAAGACCTGCTCAATGGCAAGTCCGGTTTCGGCTCGCTGGCGGTCGGCGCCACGCTGACCATCGGCAACTACCTGGCCACCCTGCTGATCGGCAGCTTCATGCAGGTACACCCGGAAAGCCAGGTAAAGCTGCATGTGCAGAACACCGCACATATCGTGCAACAGGTTGCGCACTACGAAATTGATCTAGGTCTGATCGAAGGCGACTGCAACCACCCCGACCTGGAGGTTCAACCCTGGGTCGAGGACGAACTGGTGGTGTTCTGCGCGCCACAGCATCCTCTGGCCAAACTGGGCCGCGCCGATGTGCAGACATTGTCCCAGGAGGCCTGGATCCTTCGCGAACAAGGCTCCGGCACGCGCCTGACCTTCGACCAGGCGATGCGCCACCAGCGCACCAGCCTCAACATCCGCCTGGAACTGGAGCACACCGAAGCCATCAAGCGCGCGGTGGAGTCAGGCCTGGGTATCGGCTGCATTTCCCGCCTGGCCCTGCGTGACGCCTTCCGCCGCGGCAGCCTGGTTGCGGTGGAGACCCCAGAGCTGGACCTGAGCCGCCAGTTCTACTTCATCTGGCACAAACAGAAGTACCAGACTTCGGCCATGCGCGAATTTCTCCAACTGTGCCGCAACTTCACCGCGGGCTTTACCCGCAGTGACGAAATCGTGCTGCCGCCGATCGCTTAAAGCAGGATCACGCCCCACACCAGCGCCACCATGGTCAGTGCCACCAGTTGTGCGGCGCTGCCCATGTCCTTGGCGTTTTTCGACAGCGGGTGGCGCTCCAGCGAAATGCGGTCGATGGCCGCCTCGACTGCCGAGTTGAACAACTCGACGATCAAGCCCAACAGGCATACGGCAATCATGATCGCCCGCTCCGCACGGCTGACCGGCAGCCAGAAGGCTATCGGCACCAGCAGCACGTTGAGCAGCACCAGCTGACGGAACGCGGCCTCGCCCTTGAAGGCGGCGCGCAGGCCGTCCAGCGAGTAGCCAGCGGCGTTGAAGATGCGTTTGAGGCCGGTCTGGCCCTTGAATGGCGATGTCATGTGAGTCACTTCACAACCGAAAGGCCAGCAGCCTAGAGCGGCAAGGGTCAAAAAAGCGTGAATCGATGCGCAGTCAGTTGCTGGCAACCGATTCAAGTTGTTGCAGCAACAACGCGGCCTGGGTGCGGGTGCGCACGCCAAGCTTACGGAAGATTGCGGTCACGTGGGCCTTGATGGTTGCTTCCGACACATTCAGCTCATAGGCGATCTGCTTGTTCAGCAAGCCTTCGCAGACCATGGTCAGCACGCGGAACTGCTGCGGCGTGAGGCTGGCCAGGCCTTCGCTGGCGGCCTTGGCCTCGGCCGAGACGTCGACCTTTTCGAACGCCTGCGGCGGCCACCAGACTTCGCCGTCGAGCACCTTGCGTACCGCATCCTGGATCACTTCCAGGGTGCTCGACTTGGGGATGAAGCCGCTGGCACCGAACTCGCGGGACTTGACCACCACGGCGGCCTCTTCCTGCGCCGAAACCATCACCACCGGGATCTGCGGGTATTGCCCACGCAGCAGCACCAGCCCGGAAAAACCGTAGGCACCCGGCATGTTCAGGTCCAGCAGCACCAGGTCCCAGTCGGCTTTTTCGCTCAGGCGGGTTTCCAGTTCGGCGATGCTGGCAACCTCCACCAGGCGCACATCCGGGCCCAGGCCGAGGGTAACGGCCTGGCGCAGGGCACCACGGAACAGCGGGTGGTCATCGGCAATCAGGATTTCATAAGTGGCCATCGATCTAGGGATCCTGTTCTGTGTCGGGCACTCGGGTAGGCTCATTATGAACCAAAGCAGGGGTTGTGCCCCTTGGACTATAGGAAGGTATGCAAACGCTGATGGGTGTCGTCCTGCTCGTCCAGCGGCAGGCGCCGCTTGCCACTGAGGTAATGCAGGCTGAACACGTCCAGGTAGGCGTCCAGCGCCTGCGAGGCCTGGCTATCGCCGGCCAGGTCGAGGCACATGGCAGCCACTTCCGCCGTGCAGAAGTGATCATCGCGCCGCGAGCGGCGCAGGCGGTAGCGGGACATCTGCTCGGCGGCCAGGCTCAACACCGGGAAGCGATCAAGATACGGGCTTTTGCGGAACATCTTGCGGGCTTCGGTCCAGGTGGCATCCAGCAGGATGAACAACGGGCGCTTGCCCGGCTCACGCACTACCTCGCTGACTACCCGCTCCTGGGCAACGAATTCGCCAGGAAAGACGATATAGGGTTGCCAGCGCGGGTCGTCCAACAGGGCCAGCAAGCGTTCGTCGACCGAAGTGCGCAGCCAGCCGAAGGCGGAGGTGTCTTCGATCAGGTCGGCGATCAGCCATCCGGTATTGGTGGGTTTCAGCGGTTCGGTGTCATGCATCAGCAGGCACACGCCGGATTCGGCCTGCACCCGTGGCTTCCAGGCGCACAGGCAATGGCTGGCGATGACCCGGCAATCCGGGCAACGTTCGGCACGCGAGCCACGGGCGATGAAGGGCTTGTTGCTGCGCGCCAGGCGTTCGGCGCGCAGACGCGCTACCGCATGGCTCATGCCGGCAGGCCTCTGGACAGGTTGGGAATGGACACAAGGGTTGCTCGGTGAAAACAAGGCCGCCAGTCTACCAGAACAGGGGGCAATTGCTGTGCAGCTGGCAAGGCGGTCCTTATAATCGGCGTTTTACCGTGCCCTGACCTCGCACCTTCGCGATATTCACGGAACGCCGTCGACCCGCGCATGTCAAAGCGCCAGTCATCGAACCAGGAGAGATTCATGCTGCGCCGTATCGCCCCCGTCCTGAGCCTGATGCTCGCCCTGCCCCTGGCCGCCCACGCTGCCTCCAAGCAGGATTACGACTTGAACAACATGCTGCAGAAGGTGGCCAAGGAGAGCAGTGTCGGTACCCCGCGGGCCATCAACGAGGATATCCTCGACCAGGGTTACACCGTGGAAGGCAAGGCGCTGATCAACCACCTGAGCGTGCGCCAGAGCCACGCCGAGCGCATGCAGGCCAACCCGGAACAGGTTCGTAGCCAGCTGGGTGACAGCGTGTGCCGCAACACCGGTTTCCGCAATTTGATGTCCAAAGGCGCGGTCATGGTCTACCGCTTCACGGTCTACAAGACCAACCAGCCGATCATGGACCAGGCCTTCGACAATGCCAGCTGTGTGGCTGGCAACAAGAAGAAGTAGCGATTAGCTGCAATCGCTACGCCTTTTCGTCTTCACGGGCGCGCCAATGGCCTTCAGCGGCGTCGGCGCGCATTTCTGCCAGCAGCGCCTGCAAATACTGCGACTGGCACTCCAGCCCCGACAGCCTGCGTCGGCACTCGGCCTCCAGGCTCAGGTGGTGTACCTGGGCCGCCTTTTCCAGCCGCTGATACAGCTGCCGGTCCACCTCGATGATCAAGCGATGCATACCGCCACCTCCTGCATCGACACGTTTCGCTTTACCAGTTAACCAAACCCGCATCGCCAGTGGCTGCGTGCCGACGGGCGGGCGCATCAAACACCCCGGCACGATCGATCGCAAGGGTCTAGATTGAGGTCAGAGGTATTGGTGCAGAAGGAGACGTTGCATGCCTTACCAATCGAATGAACTGCTGTTCAGTCACTTCCGCGACAACAACATCGACCTGAGCAATATCGACGCACAATTGCAACTGGTGGCACCAGACAGCCCCAACCTACCGCTGTACCGCGACATGATGCTGACCATCCTGCGCATGGCCCATGACGACACCGACCGCTGGAGTGCCAAGATCACCCTGCAGGCCCTGCGGGAACTGGACCACTCGTTTCGCGCCCTGGAACGCTACAAGGACCGGCGCAAGGTAACCGTGTTCGGCTCGGCACGCACCCCACTGGAACACCCGATGTACGCCCTGGCCCGCGAACTGGGCGCGACGTTGGCGCGCTCCGACCTGATGGTCATCACTGGCGCCGGCGGCGGCATCATGGCGGCAGCCCACGAAGGCGCTGGCAGCGATCACAGCCTTGGCTTCAATATCACCCTGCCCTTCGAGCAACACGCCAACCCCACGGTGGACGGCACCGACAAGTTGTTGCCGTTCCACTTTTTCTTCATCCGCAAACTGTTCTTCGTCAAGGAAGCCGATGCCCTGGTGCTGTGCCCAGGCGGTTTCGGCACCCTGGATGAAGCGCTGGAAGTGCTGACCCTGATCCAGACCGGCAAAAGCCCGCTGGTGCCAGTGGTACTGCTGGACTCACCGGGTGGCAGCTTCTGGCGCGACTGCCTGGACTTCGTCAGCCGCCAGCTGGAAGAAAACCGCTATATCCTGCCCAGCGACCTGAAGCTGTTACGCCTGGTGCACAGCGCCGACGAGGCGGTGGAGGAAATCAACCAGTTCTACAGCAACTACCACTCCAGCCGCTGGTTGAAGAGCCAGTTCGTGATCCGCATGCACCACCCGCTCAGCGAAGCCGCGCTGTATGACATCCAGGAAGGCTTCGCCGACTTGCGCCTGAGCGGCAAATACCACCAGCAGCCTGACAGCAGTGCCGAGCACGAAGTGGGCAACTTCAGCCACCTGACCCGTTTGTCATTTGCCTTCAATGGCCGCGATCAGGGTCGCCTGCGCGAACTGGTGGACTTTATCAACCTGCCGGAGAACTGGGCCAAGCCGCAACCCATGCATACCACACAGCGGGCCCGGGAGGCGTTGAAAGCCAGTTGATACCGTGTTGCTAGCCTTGGGGGCGCCCTGCCCCCCTGTCGCAACACAAGGCCGCTCCTACAGGAACGGCGCAAGCCCTATGGCTGGCGCCATTCCTGCAGGAGCGGCCTGGTGTTGCATTTAGTAGTCGTCGAGATCACGCCCACTGAGCAGGCGGCCGATCATGTCCATCGGGAAACCCCGGTAAGCCAGAAACCGGGTCTGCTGGGCACGGCTACGCGGGTCGTGGGGGCGCTGGCCGGCAAACTTGCGCTGCCACACCTCACGCATGCGCTCGCTCCACTCTACCCCGCTGTCGCGCAGCGCCTGCTCGATGTCCGCCCGCGCCAAACCGCGCTGGCTCAGCTCCTCGCGAATTCGCGCAGGGCCATAGCCGGAGCCGGAACGATAACGGATGAAGCTTTCGAGGTAGCGGGCTTCGCTGAGCAGCCCTTCTGCGGCAAGCCGATCAAGCTCGGGCTCGATCAGCTCATCCGAAGCGCCGCGCTGACGCAATTTGCGCGTCAGCTCGACGCGACCGTGCTCACGTCGCGCGAGCAAGTCCATGGCTGTCCGCCGGATAGCGACGGGGGTGTCGAGTTCGGCGGACATGTTCGGCTATCCGTGCAATCAATAACCGGCGTCAGCGTCGGCCATGTCATCGGCATCAGCTTCGGCCGCAGCAGCCTTGCCGGCAGCCGCAACAGCACCAGCGGTCAGCAGCTTCTCGCGGATCTGCTTCTCGATCTCGGCGCCGATGGCCGGGTTCTCAGCCAGGTACTTGGCAGCGTTTGCCTTACCTTGACCGATTTTGTTGCCCTGGTAGGCATACCAGGCACCGGACTTCTCGACCAGCCCTTGGGCCACACCCAGGTCGATGATCTCGCCATTCCGGTAGATGCCCTTGCCGTAGAGGATCTGGAACTCGGCCTGACGGAACGGTGGCGACACCTTGTTCTTGACGATCTTGACGCGGGTTTCGCTGCCGACCACCTCGTCGCCTTCCTTGACTGCACCGGTACGACGGATGTCCAGACGCACCGAGGCGTAGAACTTCAGGGCGTTACCACCGGTGGTGGTTTCCGGGCTGCCGAACATCACGCCGATCTTCATACGGATCTGGTTGATGAAGATGACCAGGCAGTTGGCGTTCTTGATGTTACCGGTGATCTTGCGCAGCGCCTGGGACATCAGGCGAGCCTGCAGGCCCACGTGCATGTCACCCATCTCGCCTTCGATCTCGGCCTTGGGTACCAGGGCGGCCACGGAGTCGACGATGATCACGTCAACGGCATTGGAGCGCACCAGCATGTCGGTGATTTCCAGCGCCTGTTCGCCGGTGTCCGGCTGGGAAACCAGCAGGTCATCGACATTGACACCCAGCTTGCCGGCATATTCCGGGTCGAGCGCGTGTTCGGCGTCGACGAAGGCACAGGTGGCGCCGTTCTTCTGGGCTTCGGCGATGACCGACAGGGTCAGCGTGGTCTTACCCGACGACTCCGGGCCGTAGATTTCGACGATACGGCCTTTCGGCAGGCCGCCGATGCCGAGGGCGATGTCCAGGCCCAGGGAGCCGGTGGAGATGGCAGGGATCGCCTGGCGCTCATGGTCGCCCATGCGCATGACCGCACCCTTGCCGAATTGGCGTTCGATTTGACCCAGGGCCGCAGCCAAGGCGCGCTTCTTGTTGTCGTCCATTGAAATCCTCACGTGTTCGACTTGGCCCTGACGGCCGGAATACCTGTATAAGTAGCCAGTATTATTCCACAGGCAAGCGCGCGAGCAAACCCCTGTTGTCGATTTACTCGGCACCAAGCTGTAACAAGCCGTCTAACGCGGCGATCACCGTCTGTCGGCGCACGGCTTCGCGGTCGCCCTCGAAGTGCCGGCGTTCGCTGGTTACATGGTTGCCATCGGCCCAGGCCAGCCACACGGTGCCCACCGGTTTGGCCGGCGACCCGCCGTCGGGCCCGGCCACGCCACTGACTGCCACGGCGAAGCGCGCACCACTGGCGGCCTGGGCTCCACGGGCCATGGCCTCGACCACCTCCTGGCTGACTGCGCCAACCTCGGCGAACAACGCCGCCGGCACGTTCAACTGGCGGGTTTTCTGGGCATTGGAATAGGTCACGTAGCCGGCCTCGAACCAGGCAGAGCTGCCTGGAACACGGGTGATGGCTTCGGCGATACCACCGCCGGTGCACGATTCAGCAGTGCTGACCTGGGCGTTGAAGCGGCGCAGATGTTCGCCGAGACGGCTGGCGAGGACGGTGATCGGGTCCATGTCGGGTTCCTTGAAGGGCATGCAGACAACGTAACATTTTTGCGCCTGTCGCGTGCATGGCTCGCAGGCGCCAGATGCGTCCGGGCCTGCCTCAAGGCCCGCCGCGCACCTCCCGCACGTAAGCCTGGCAAGCCCGTAGCGCAATCAACCCCCGGTCGCCTTCATCGGTGATGGCGACAATTCGTCGAGCATGCGCCGGCTCAAGTCCGGCACGTACGGTTGCATGATCCAGGCGGGTGGCGCTGGTGGTGGTGGCGGGCACTGCGCCATGGAGGGTGTCGCGTTCGACCAGGACCGACAGGCGCAGATCGGCAGTAGCAAGACGATCACGCAGGCGAGCCTGAGACTGCTGGACATCGGCAAGTTCCTTGAAATGACGGGTTTCACTTTCTTCCAGGCGTCGTTCGAGCAGCTGACGCCGTTCACGTTCGGCCAGCAGCCGGGCAGCCTCGGCTTGCGCCTGGGCTTGCGCCAGTTGCGCCAGCTGCCGGCCATAGCGCCAGCCCTGAACCTGCCAGGCCAGGGCCATGGACAGCATCAGCAGGCAGCCAGCGAGCGCCAGCTGCCACCGGCTCAACACAACACCTCGCGCGCCCGCGCCCAGAGCTTGAGCCGGTCCTCCAGGCCATTGAGCCCACCATTGATATGACGCGTGATGCGGTTGAACTCGCCGCGGTCTGCCAGGGCATTGAGCCCACGCGAATGCCAGAACCACGCCGCCGACTCACAGGCCCAGCGTGGCTGTTCGAGCAGTTGCGGCTGCGCCAGCAAGCGCTCGTCGCCGAACAACGCGCGGCTGCAGGCCTGGTAATTGTTGCGCCCGGTCACCTGGATCAGGCCGCGCCCACAGTACCGCTGGCCATCGCCATCGGCCTGTGGCGTATTGCCCAGGCGCAAGGCCAGGCTGCCAGTGTCGTAGCGCGCCAGGTATTGGTCGTTGCCGAGTTCCTTCACATACCGGAACTGCCCGGACTCATGGCCAACCTGGGCGATGAACGCCGCCACGCGCTTGGGGTTGTCGATTTCCCAGCGCGGCAGGCTGAGGTTCAGTGCCGAAAGAAAAACGCCCGCTACCGGGCGGGCGTTCGGCAAGATCTGTAGCAATTGTGTTTCAGTGAGCATGGATGACTTTTCTCCCTGTATCGCTGCTCAAGCCTTGATCGCGGCCTGACGACGCGGTGCCGCGCCCTTGGCCTGTACTTTGCCCGCCTTGCCAGCATTGCCCTGCACGGTGGTGCGCCAGCCCGAGCTGGTGAACACCTGCTCCACCGAGTCGATCTGGTATTGCCCGTCGAGGCCATCGACAAAACCATGCAGGTCGATGCTGCGTTCGGCGAACAGGTCGGTACGCCCCGGCATGTCCAGGCGCACCTGGGCGGTAGCGCGGTTGAAGCTGGCCAGGCGGGCCCTGGCTGCCTCCTCGGCGGCAGCGCGGTTGGGGTAGAGATGGCGGTCGGTATGCACCGGCCGCTGCCCCCCGGCGGCGTCATCGTTGCCCAGCTCGATGGTCCTGGCCTCGCCACTGGCTGCGTCGAAATGGCGGGTGCGCACGGCCTTGCGCGCGGCCTTGTCGTCAAGGCGAAAGTGCCACTGGCTGACCTCGCCACGGGTAATGCCGACCACGCCCAGGGGCGTGCCGCTGGCGCTCTGCCCGCCCTGGCGCGGCAATACCAGCAGTTGGCCATTGGCAAGTTTTGCAGTGCTGTCGTATTGGCGAGCCAGGCGGGTGATGAAGTTGAAGTCCGATTCGTTGACCTGGTCGACCCGAGGTACCTGTGTGAGCACCGGGCAGATTGCCTGCCAGCCATTGCGCGCGCCGATTTCGGCGACGATGCGCTGCAACGGCACGGCCTCCCAGCTGCCGCTGCGGACGCTCCGGCCACTGCCGCGCAGGTCGCTGGCCTTGCCGCGAATCACCAAGGTACCGGGCGGGCCGGACACCTCGACTTCATCGACGGTGTAGCGCCCCAGCCGGGTCAGCGGTTGGCCGGCGTAACCCAGTTGCAGCTCGATCAGTGCACCGCGAGCCGGCACGGCCACGGTCCCGTCCCGGGCATCGATGCGCAGCTCGAAGTCATCCGCTTCCATGCCCGGTTTGTCGGTGGTGCGCAGCAGCAACAGGCGATCGTTGATCAGTGCGGTAATGTCCTTGCCATCGGCCTGGATGCGAAATTGTGGCTGCATGGCATCAGCTCCACAGCTGCACGACGTCAGCCGCTGCCAGCGCCAGTGCCGGCAAGCGGAACGTCACGCCGCTGCGAAATGGCTGCGCCTCATCGGCCAAGCCCTGGTTGGCTTGCAACACCGCTTCGACGCTGCCATCGAGATGCCCGTAATACTGCTGGCAGAGGGTGTCGAGCAGGTCGCCCTCAGACGTTTTGCAGGTCTTGTCCATAACTGACGAACTCCAGTGAGAAACCTTGTTTGCGTGGAATGCCGCCAGCAAGCAAGGTGCCCTGCTCTTCCTCGATGCGGGTCAGGCACCAGGTGCCGAGCACTTCGCCATAGCCGGTGGTCAACGACAGCGGCAGCAGCTGGCGGCCGATGCCACGCAGGGCCTGCAGCTGGCCCAGCCCGCCCTTGAAGCCCGGGTAGATCGCGCCACGGATGGTGATGCTCTCTTCACCCTGGCTCACCGCCTGCTGGGCATGCTCGCGGCCCAGGCGCTCCTGCCCGGCCCAGCGAAAGCGCGTTTGCCGGCGCAGTTGGTCGAAGGCGGCGGTGTCGAGGTTGAAGTAATACGGCGCGCTGTTGGCCTGCAGCGGCTGCAGTACCAGCAGGTGCGGGAACGGCTTGATCGCTTGCGCCGTCGGCGTTGCATCCGGGGCGAAGCCGAAGGTCGACAACACGCCGTTGGCGACCGAGCGCACATCCCCGATCACCCGCCGCACAGCCGCGCCGGCCTTGCCCAGGTGCTCGGTGAAGGCCTCGACGCGGGCGCGCACCTTGCGCACCACATCGAGGGCCTGGTCGTACTTGGCAATCACCTTGTCGACGCGCTGCCTGGCCGAGTCGATGGCGCGCAGGGTGCGCTGCAGGCGTTTGCCGATTTGCGGGCCGATCCATGGCAGGGCTTCGAGCTCGGCGGCTGCCTCCCTGGCATGGCCGACCGCCTGGTTCATCGGGTCGAGCATGGCGTCGGCACGCCGACGCCCCGCCTCGCCCGCCTTGACTAGTGCATGCAAGCCGCCTTGCAACTGTTCCAGGTAGGTCATGGGTGCTCCTCATGGCTGTGGTTGATCGACCATCTGCACCGCGCGCGCCTGACGCATCAGGTCGTCGAGCACGCGGCGAGCGATGGTTTCCAGTTGTTGCAGGGTGGTCGGGTCATCGAAGCTGTTGTGCAAGGTCACCGGCATATTGGCGGTGAAGGTGAATTGCTGGTTGATGGCGGGTGGAGCCATAGCCGGGGACGGCGGTATCGAAACAGCAGGCGACGGCGTGGGCGGGCCGACGTTTTTCGGCAATCGGGTCGCCTGCTCGAGGAAACCGGCAACCTCCTGGTTCGCCTGCGGCATAGCCGAGCCGGCGACAGCTTGCCCGGCCTTGCCCGACGCGTCGCCAATGAGCTTGGCGCCCATGCCACCCAGGTAACTGCCACCCAGGCTGCCTAGCAGGCCACCGATCGCGGCGCCGATCACGGTTCCGATACCCGGTACCACCGAGCCGATCATCGCGCCGGCTGCCGCACCACCGAGCCCACCGGCCGATGAACCGGCCAGGCTGCCAACCAACTGCGCTGTCGCAGTGGCAGGCAACGGTGCAGGTGTGCTGACGCCTTTCTGCAAGCGGCTTGGTTGTTCCGGGGAAGCGGCAATATCCTGGCTCGCCGCTGGCGCATCGGAGCCGACGACGGCTGCCACGGCCTTGCCCAACGCGCCCCCGACCCATTCACCGCCGATGCCGCCCAGATAACCGCCACCCAGGCTGCCCAGCAGGCCGCCGACCGCGCCGCCGATCACGGTTCCTACACCCGGTACCACCGAGCCAAGCATGGCACCTGCTGCCGCGCCACCGAGCCACCCGGCCGAGGTGCCGGCCAGGTTGCCACCCAAGCCGCCGAAAACCTCGCCATAGCCTTGCAGCTTTTCCGCGGCAGTGCCGTCACTCTGGTAGATGTCGGCCACCTGCAGCGAGGTATCCAGCACTGCCGTCAGTGGCACGCGCTTAAACAGTGTTCCTGCCAATGGCAGCTGTTTGCCTGTGCCGAGCGAAGGTAGGGAAGAGACGCCCTGGGCAATGGCTTGCGCCTCCTCCAGCACAGGCGCCTCGCTGCTTTGCGGCGCTGGCTTTTCCTCCTGCGTGATCCAGTTGAACAGCGCACCGCCGGCCTCCCCTCCCGCAGCCTCGCCCACCTGGCCGCCGAATTTGGCCCATTGCTCCTGCGCGGCCTCCTCCTGCGTTTTCTCAGCTGCGTTTCCAGCCGCCTGCTTGTGGGCCGGGTCTTTTTGCGCCTTGAGTTCAGCTTTGCGCTTGCTCTGACGCCTGCGCTGGCGACTCCCCCTGCTCATGCTGCTGCTCGAGGCTTTGCCCAGCGCTTTGCCTTTACCTTTGAACAGCAGCGGTGCCATGGCGCCCAGCATGCGACCGCCGATTTCACCGACGGCAGCGCCGACGCCACGTGCCCTTTCTTCGCCATCCTCGGCGGTGATGACCGCCTTGGCGACCTTGCCGAGGGTTTCGACACGGTTGTCCTGCCACTCCTTGGCAACACGCTGGCGTATCGCGCGCTGTCTTTCCGGGGGCAGTTTGCGCACGACGCCAGCGATAGCAGCCCCGCTACCGCCAGCGACCAACGCCAGGCCCGCGGCGAGGTTGCTCGTGCCGTCATCGGCATGCACGCCGGGAGCCTGCCTGGAAGCCTTCGCGGGACCTTGCGCAGGCGCTTGCACCTTGCCTGGTGCGGCTGCGCCTTGCCCCTGCACCACCGAGTGCCATTGTTGAAAGACATTGACCGTCATCTGCCCCGGCAGCGGCTTGAGCTGCGCCAGCCCGGCAATCACCCGGTCCAGCATCAGGTAATGCCGGCGCAAACGCTCAACGGCATCGGCTTCATCTCCCAGCCCGGTGATCGGCTGTTCGTCCTGCTGTGCCTGGTCCAACGCCAACTGGCGCTCAACCTGGCGTAGCTTGCCGAGCTCCAACCCCAGCCGGATCACTTCGCCGACGAGCCGGCCAAGCCGGGTGCCGTCAGCCTGCCTGCGCAGGCGTTCGACATCCCGGCGCAGCAGCTCGATGGCCTGGCCCAAGGGGTTGATGGCGGTGACGCCGAGCCCGAGCGAGAACAGCTGTGTGTTCGCCATAGGTTCCTCCTTGTCACGGGGCGAGCCACCAGACCATGTCGCTGTACGACATGGTCATGATTTCGCTCGCGGAAAAATTCAGCTCCTTGGCCAGCCGTCGGGCGGCGGCCTTTTGCCGGGCCGGGTCAAAGTTCGTCGTCCTGCACCAGGCGAAAATAACCGCTCTGCAGGCGGCTATAGTCCTTCAGGGTGAGGCCTTCGAGGTCCTTGATGCCGACCTCGGCCAGCGACGCGAACAGGTTCAGTTCACGCTGCTCGTCATCGTCCACGCCGCCGGCCTGGGCATTGCGGATATCGCGCACGGTCGGCGCCCGCAGCGACAGGCTGTCGACCTGGACGCCATTGGCTTCGCTGGGGCGTGACAGGCGCACGGTGACGCGGTCGGCGCTCAGGGTCAGCCATTGGGGCTGCTTGTTCACGTGAGCCATGGTCATCTCCTTACAAGCCAAGCGCGGCGCGCTGGGCGGCCAGTTGGTCAACGCCATCGATCACACGCTTCATGCCCAGCGCGTCGATCTCGTAGACCAGGCGGCCATCGACTTCGAGTTTGTAGTAGGTCAGGCCGACGCTGTGCTTGATCTCGGCCTTGTCACCGGACTTCCAGTCGCCCATGTCGATTTCCTTGAGCGTGCCACGCAGGGTGACCACTACCGGGTTGATCTTGCCCTTGAGGCCCTTGAAGGCGCCGCGGAACGTGCCGTTGAAGCCGCTGCCGCCGGCCAGGCCGAAGAACTTCAGCGCTTCGCGGCGCACGCCGGTGGTGGTGAAGGCCGCCTCCTGCTTCTCCATGCCCAGGTCCATCTCGACCGGCATGTCCATGCCGCCAGGGCGGTGCTCTTCCATCTTCAGGGTGAGTTTGGGCAGGGTCAGGCTGGGTACATCGCCCTGGAAGCTGACGCCATCGACGAACAGGTTCAGGTTGGCCAGGGTTTCGGGAATCATTGCCATGTGGATGCGCTCCTTAAGCGGCGGAATCGAGGACTTCGGTCAGCCACTGGTTGGTGACTTCGACGCGGAAATTGGGGTTTTCGGCAGGTGGCACATCGGTGAAGCGGATGTTCCAGTACACCTTGCCCTGCTCGAGCTGGCTGGCGGTGTTCAGCTCCGGGTCGGCGAAGACCTCGAAGTTGATGATCGCGCCCTGGTTCTTCAGGTCGCGCATGAAGGCCTGCAGGCCCTCGGTGACGTCCTTGACGTAGGTGGCGGTGATGGCGCGGTCGACAGCCCACTTGTGGCCGTAGAGGATCGCGTCCATGACGATGTCCATGGTCCGTACGCGGGTGACGAACGCCCATTTCGGGTCGCTCGACAGGGTACGGTTGCCCCACAGGCGGAAGCCGTCGTCGCGGATGATGGTGGCGATGTTGGCGTTGTTCAGCAGGTTGGCGCGGCAGCTGTCATCACCATCGAGGAACTCCACCGGGCGGGTGGTACCGGTGATGCCGACGAACTCCTTGTTCGAGGGCGAGGCCCAGAACCCGTATTCGCGGTCGGTCCAGGCGAACAGGCCGGCGACCCAGGCCGAACCGGGCGCATCGACGGTGGCTTGCTCGCCGTTATCCCAGTACTGCACGCCCGGGTCGACCAGGAAGGCGCGTTTGGCGCCGAAGTTCTTCGCGTAGTCGATGGCCGCCTGGTCGGTGCTGTTGGGGCCGTCGATGATGGCGATGCCGCGCAGCTTGTCGGCCAGGGCCACCAGTGCCGTGCCCACCGCCTGGGTGGCGCTGTGGCGCGGCGCTGCCAGCAGGCGTGGCTGGGCGTTGAAACGGCTCTTGCCGTCCAGCAGCGCCTGCAGGCCGGTGCGTTTGCCGTCGGCCTGCACCGCGCCGATGATCGCGGCGGTCTGCTCCGCTGCATCGTCCAGCTTGGCCACGCCGCAGGCGACGATGACCGCCTTGGCGCGGGTGTAGATGGCGCGGCAGGCCTTGGTGATGGCGGCGTTTTCGCCGAAGGCGGCGACCGCTTCACGCTCGCTGGTGATCAGCACCAGGTCGTTGGCCTTGGCCGTGGCGCCGGCGCCCTCGGTGAAGGTGTCGACCAGGCCGATGATCGAGGAAGAAGGCAGCGCGATGCTGCGGGCACCGGTGTCGATGTTTGTTACGGTGACGCCGTGGAAGAATCCAGCCATGTTTACTCCAGATATGAAAAGGCCCCGCAAAGCAGGGCCAAGTGGGACAGCGGAAAAGAAAACGCCCCGTCGGTGCGGGGCGTTATTCGACTAATTCAGCGAGCCAGGACGGCGCCACAGGGCGCTGACCGTCACTGGGGAACGACTCAACCTGGGGCCACTCGCGAAGCCACTTGCGATACTGCTGGAGTTGAGAATATTGCTCACTGGTCAGCGTGGTTTCGCCGTCAGCCTCTTGCTCATCACGATGGCGAGCAACAAGCGGGTCAGTAACCAGCAATTGTCCGTCACGCCATACGCGCGCCTGTTCCTCCAGCTCAGCCTTGGTTGGCTTGGGCGGATACGCCAGATATGGCATGCCGTCGGCCCCCCAACAGATAACCTTGCCGGCGCTTTTGCCGGCGAATAACTCAGCGTGTTGCTCCCGGGTTATCTCAAGCGCGTCTTCGGGAATAGCGTCATGAATCGCACTATCAAAGAAAGTCTTGCTCGATTTACTAGTGAAAATGGCCATAAGCAATCAATACCCTTTAATTAAGAATTCCACTGACTGCAACTTGCATAAGAGTCATCACGCTCCCTAATTGCCCGTGGCTTCCCAGTACACAACCCGCATGCTCTGTACGTTGTTATCAATAAACACCTGTGCGTCAACCCCGTTCTTCAATGGCATGCCTATGCTAAGCGCCTGTCGACAGGATCGATGAATCGCCACAGCGTCATAATCCGAGGTCCATATTCCGATTGACCCCACGACATTAAGGCATGCGTTGGGAAACTGGACCGGGAAAACAATATCGATAGCTGCACTTGAGCCACCGGTGGGCGCTAGAATGCAGCCCCACTGCCTGATTAAGCCGCTCGGCAACTTCTGGTAGCCGTTTACCCCCAGGTTTGCCAGGAACTGCCCGCTGTGCTTGTTCATCTGAGAGCCGCCGACCATACGCCACCCAGTCCCTACGTTAACCAGCACTACCGAATCCAGCGATGCCATTTCAAAGGAATTGACGGTATAACCTGCACCTGCTCCCGGGGCGATCAGTTCAGCTCCGTACGCTTTGATAGTTAAGGGCGAAGGATTGGCGCCAGAAGAGAAGTGAATCAAGGCACCAACGCCAACGCTCGCAATCGGTGGAAGCGTGATAGTTTTACCCGCCAGTTCGGCGGCTCCCACAAGCTGTGCCCCCATATGAGCAGCCGTCAGGGAGAGACTGTCTGTGATATTTATGACGCCCCTCAGGTTACCCAATGCTCGTTGTACGAACTCAGTGGTAGCCAGCGCCTTAGAGCTATCAAACTGTAATTGAGTTGTCCAAACTGCGGCCTTTAGCGCGCCAGAATAACGAATCGCCGCACTACCGTGCAGCGCGTACCACACACCATCACCAGGGATGCGCACAAGCGTCACGGTATCGCCGGGCAGCACCTCCAGCGTGGCTAGGTTGCCGTTACCCGCACGAATCGAGCCGCCCCCAGTTGCTGGCGCAATGGTCGTCGTACCGGCCCCTTGATTGTAAATGTGAAAAGCCCCGCCACCAGCAATATCGGCCACGTTAGGCAGCGTCAAGGTAATATTTGACGCAGTGTTCGTCGCCAGGGTGCTCCCGAGATCGTCAGCCGTCAGCACGCGGTTAGCGCTGATGTTGAATACAGAGAAACGGTAGTTCCCGAGGGCGCGCTGCACAAACTCGGTCGTGGCCAAGGATGTGTCAGCATAGAACTGGGCTGGTGTCGGACCTCTTGGGGCGCCGGTAAACACCGGACTGGCCAAAGGCGCCTTGAGCGCCAGGGCGTTGGTCACTGTCGTGGCGAAGTTCGGATCGTTGCCCAACGCCGCCGCCAACTCGTTGAGAGTGTCCAGAGCGCCCGGCGACGATGCCACCAACGCTGCAATTGCAGCCTGCACAAACGCGGTGTTCGCTAGCTGAGCCGTATTGGTCCCTGCCACCGCTGTGGGCGCCGTCGGCACGCCCGTCAGCGCGGGGCTGGCCAAGGGCGCTTTAAGCGCAAGTGCCTGGTCGACCTGCGTCTTTGTGTAGACATCGGTCAAGCCATACCCCGCCACCGTAGTCGGGTTGGTCGCAGCGATGACGCGGCCGTAAGTATCCACCGTGACGCTGCGGTAAGTGCCGCTAGCCACACCGGTGCGTCCAAACACCATTTCATACGCCAGGGCAGTAACCCCCAGGGTAATCGGCGCATCGGTCACCAGCTGCCAGACGCTTTCCGCGTTGACCGTGCCGCGTTCGACCAGCACCAGCATGCCAGGGGTTACCTTGGCGCTACTGTCCGCATCGGAACAGCGGGTCCAAGCGCCGCCGGCCACCAGATACAGGCCATTATCCTTGGCTGCGGTCTGGTTCTTCACCAACACCCGCGCCCCGGCAGTCAGCGCCACGCCATCAACCGTCTGCAACCCGGTCAAGGCAATGTTCGCCGTAGTCGCCGCCACCACCGAATGCTTGAAATCCTGCCTGGCCAGTTCCTCGGTAACCCACTCCCGAGTCGCCAGCACCACCGCCGGATCGATCTTCAGCTGCACATTGCTGGCGCTGCTGACCACCAGGTTCATCCGCACTACCTGGGTCCGTCCCGAGCCCTGGCTCAACAGCGGCTTGTAGGTGGGCGCGCAGTTGGCCACGGCAACCATGTCGCCATCGGCATCGTAAAGCGCGATCTCGCGAATCCACTTGCCGCCGACGTCAGCCGGGATGACCTGTTCGGCAATGATGATCGCGCTGTTCTTGTCATCCACCTTCAGCTGGTTCAACGGCGCGCGGCGCCATTCGTTGATCAGGCTGGTCTGGGTGGCATTCGGGGTAGGGTCGCTGCCGTTGGCATCGCCGACACCCATCTGGGTGATTTTCCAGGCAATGCCCAAGGCATCGGCATTGGCCTGTTTCGCCGCGCCCACGTTGGTGAGGATGGCGTAGAACTGAGAAGTCTGGTCAACCATGTGCAATGTCCAAGGTATCGATTGTGTGTTCACGGCCGCCACGCCCCACCACGCCGCTGACTTCGATGTCACGGGGCGCCAGCGGGTAGATGTCCAGTTCGTCGCCGTCCTGGATCGCGCAGCCGAAATGAAGGGCGCCACGGCTTTCGAGGCTGATCACCAGGCCGGTCAGGTGGCGGCTGACCGGGCGGGCGTCGTCGATCAGCGCAGACAGCTCCTGGTAGGTGCCTTCGCTGATGCCGGCATCGGAAACGCCGATCTTCAGCGCAAAGGTGCCCGCCGGGGCCGGCGGTGTGGTTTGCCACCATTCCTCTACCTCGATCAGGTAGCCGAACGGCTCCACTACCCGCCGCAGTGCACCCAAGGTGCCTTTGTGGGCATGGACGAAGAACGCCGAGCGGATCACCGAGCGTTTGATTTCATCGCTCCAGCTGTCCTCCCAACGGTCCACCGACCAGGCCCAGGCCAGTTGGTACAGAAGGTGCGCCGGGCAGGTAGCGGGGTTGTAGAGTTGGCGCAGGCTGACCTTGAGGTCCTCGTCGGCAGCCACTTCGATGGCCCGCTCCAGCGCAGTGCGGTTGAGCGGCAACAGGCTGTGCATGTCAGTTCCCCCGCTTCAGGGTGAAGCCGCTGCACCAGGCCGCCTGCGCCTTGCTCGGGCGGATGTCGGCCCAGCCATTCAACTCGACCCGGCTGACCCCATCGATGTGCAGTTGCGCATCGATGCCAGAGCGTGCCACTTCTACCCCCAGGCGTCGGCGCGGGTTGATCCAGGCCTGCAGGCGGCGTTGGCACTCGGCGAGAATCGCTTCGTACTCGGGGCCGTTGTCGGCCAGATACAGCACGGCATCGATGCGGTATGGCAGCACCTCGGCGCTACGTACGTTGACCCGGTCGGCCACCGGCCGGACATCGTCGTCATTGAGGTAAGCCGCTACCTGCGCCAGCAGCTCGGCACTGGCTTCGCCGTTACCTTCCAGGCTCAGCACGGTGACATCCACCACGGCCGGCGACGGGCTTTCGGCGGTGGCGTCAGCCACCTGGCCCGAAGCGTTGCGGGCATGCAGGATGTAACTGTTGCGCGGGCCGGCCGTGGTCAGGCCTTCATAAACCAGTTGCACCCGCTCACGCAGGGCATCGTCCGCCTCCAGCAGCGCCTCGACCGGCGGGACGCTGGCCAGGTCCTCGGCCTGGATCACCAGGCGCTGCAGGCCGACATTGGCCGCCAGCTGGTCAAGGTCGCTGCCCTGGGCATAGGCCAGCAGCAACGCCTTGGCGGCATCGTTGATGCGCGCCCGGTTGAGCAGCTTGCGGTAGGCGCCGACCTCGAGCAGCTTGGTGACCGGGTCGCTTTCCAGGTTGGCGGTCCAGGCGTCGCCCAGGTAATCCCGGAAGGTGTCCAGATCGGCCTGGTAGAGCGCTTCGTAGTCCAGGTCCTCCAGCAGCTGCGGGGTGGGCAGTTTCGACAGATCGACCTGGCTCATACGTTCACCTCCAGCAGCGCTTCGTCGCCCAGGTAGCGGCCGCTGAGCGCCAGGCTGACCTGGCCGTCGAGCACCGCGACCACCCGGACCCGCTGCAGCTGCAGGCGCGGCTCCCAGCGGCCCAGCGCGCGCGCCACTTCGGCCTGCACGGCACTCTTCCAGCCCTCGTTGACCGGCAGGTCGACGAAACGCCGCAGCTGGCTGCCGTATTCTGGGCGCATGCGCCGGCTGCCCAGCGGTGTGCCGAGGATGTCTTCGATGGACTGGCGCAGATGATCGATGCCGGCCAGTGGCTGGCCGGTGCGGCGGTCCATGCCGATCATGGTGCACCGCCCTGTTCATGGGTATGCATGGCATTCTCCTGGTATGAAAAAGCCCGCATCGGCGGGCTTGATTCAGTGTTTGTGGTTGGCCGTGTTGCCGGCGGTGTCGATGATCCGCCCGCCGCCGTTGATATCGCCGCTGACCTGCAGCGGGCCATCGACCGTGACGTTGCCGGAAAGGTTGATCGCGGCGGCTTGCAGGCTGATCGCACCGTCACTGACCTGCAGCGTGGCGGCGCCAACCTTGATGGTCGCGCTGCCTGCCGGTAGCTGGATGTCGTAGTGGCTGGCCTGCCAGTCGTAGCTGAGCGAACCGCCGTCGGCGAAACGCCAGACCTCGGTGTGCCCGCGGTTGTCCGCTGCGCCACCGGCATTGCCATACAGGCCGGGCAGGAAGGTGCCCTGGGCCGGCTCGCCACTGGGGCTGAGCAGCACGCCCTGCTCGCCCAGGCTGGGTGCCCGCCAGTGCCTGGCCTGGCCGGCCGCCTGGGCGTGCCAGCGCAGCCAGGCGCTGGTCCAGCCGCTGCCGTCGGACACCCGCACCCGCGCCGCGGCAAGGTCCAGGGCGACCACCCGGCAGGGAATCACCATGCACGCCAGCATGCGGTCATGCATGGCGCTGACGTAGCTCATGACAGGTCCTCCGGGGCCACATAGTGCGCTTCGTTACCCAGGCCGATATCGGGTGCGAAGCCCAATGCCAGGCTCCCGGGCGGCTGGTCCGGCCAGTTCCAGCGCGGCTCGCCGAGCAGCACCGGCTGGTCCCAGCGCACGGTCCAGGCGTTGCCCTGGAACTGCGCCTGCAGGTTGCGGCTGGCTTCGACGAAATCCAGCGCCCAATGCTGCTGGCGCAGCAGGTCCATCAGTTGCGCGGCCAGCAGGCTGCCCTGCAGCCGCGCTTCTGGGTTGGCGCTGTCGGCGGTGATATCCGCCTCGAAGGTGGCAATCAACACCGAGCGGCCGTCCCGCGGGGCGGCATCCGCCGTCATGCGGACGATGCCGTGACGCAGAGAAGGCCGTTCGGGGACATTTCCTACGGCGGTATAGGCATCTACCGATGCCAACTCCGGCATTGCCTCACGGATGGTTGCCGTCACTGCGCCATGTAAAGTGGCCAGTTCGCTCATGCGTATTCCTCCTTAACGCTCGTCGCGCTGTGTGCTGTCGCGCAGGCCCAGACGCCGGGTCGCCCAGCGTTCATAAAGGCGCATGGCAACATCGGCGCCGCCTACCGCTGTCATGCAGCCCAATGCACTGGCCGCCCAGATCGACAGGCCGCCGGCATACAACAGCATCACCGTCGACACACCGCAGGCCATGCAGGCCCCGGAGCGCAACAGCAGCCGTCGCAGCAGCGACCAACCCGTGGCGCCGGCCTTGTCGGCCCGCCACATTTCGCCGCTCAGACCGCCCAGCAATGCCAGGACGATTACCAGCCAGAGCGGCATCTCGAGTAACGCCTGTTGCTCGTTCGTCACTGTCCTGTCTCCTGTGTAATGCCTGTTGGCGCAGGCCAACAGGTCGGTTATGGATGCTTTGCCTTGAACACCTCGGCATTCCAAAAAGCCCGGCTCGCCAGGCTTTTCAGTAATGCGTTGGCGAACCGCCGGCCACGACTGGTGACGCCGCGCGGTTCCGCTGCTGATTGATGACTCCGACCGCGGCCACCTGCCCGCCGGATAACTGATCGTGGTGCTTTACGCTGCACACCCGGGCCAGTTGCCAACCCTCTGGACAGTTGAGGCCTGTCCATCGCTGCCTGTGTAACAACCGGTTTACATCCGGCTTGAGACACAGGCTATGCATTTGTGCATATGCAGTCAATGCATTTCTGAAAATTTCTATGCGTAAGTTTTGCTGAAATGCATGCAGGCCGTGCACCTCCTGGCTTGTAGGACTTTTCCAAAGGCGAAAAAAAAACCCGCCGAAGCGGGTTTTGCCAACGCGGGGTTGTCAGCGAGCGTACATGCCCCACCAGAATACATGCCCGAGCAAGCTGATCTGCTCGTCCTGCATCTGCTGGAAGCTGTAGTCCTCGTCCGGGTGTTCGTCGCGGTTGAAACTGCGCAGGCGGATACCGGTAGGCAGGCGATAGACCTGCTTCACCCGCAACTGGCCGTTGTGATTGATGGCATAGAGGTCGCCATCGATGATGTCGCCAATCGAGCACTTGCCGGTATTCACCCCGACCGTCGCGCCGTCACGCAGCACCGGCAACATGCTGTTGCCGCGCACGGTCACGCACTTGGCCTGGTCGAACTGCACGCCGTTGTGGCGCAGGCTGCGCTTGCCGAAGCGCAGGCGCGCGTGCTCGCTTTCTTCAATGACGAATCTTCCTGATCCTGCTGCCAATTCGACCTCGCGAAGGAAAGGTACCGACACCTCGTCATCCTCGACGGGGGTTTCATCGTCCCACAGGCTGATGTCGCTGAGGTCGACATGGCCGTGGGCCGGCAGCGCGGCCTCGCGAGACTCGCCAAGCGCAGCGCGGCCACGCAATTGCTCGGTGCTCACGCCGAAGTACTCGGCGATCTTCGACACATGTTTGTCGGAGGGGTCGACGATCTTGCCGCCGAGAATCCGCGACAAGGTGGATTGAGGAACCCCCGTGCGCCGGTACAGCTCCGTCGGGGACAGGCCGTGGCGGTCGAGGAGTTCTCTGAGTACGGAGGCTACGTTGCGTTTTTGCATAGCATGCATAATGCAGGCATGCGCCAGGAAATGCAATGCGCGCCGCGGCGCGATGATGCATGCAGCGGCGCGCCTGCATCTGCTCGAAAAAGCCTGTACCATTGCCGGTTTCACCAACGCCAACCAGATCACCCGCTGTAAGGCCCTGAATGTCCGATCTTTCCGCACACACCCCGATGATGCAGCAGTACTGGAAGCTGAAGAACCAGCACCCGGACCAGCTGATGTTCTACCGCATGGGCGACTTCTACGAAATCTTCTACGAAGACGCGAAAAAGGCTGCGAAACTGCTGGACATCACCCTGACCGCGCGCGGTCAGTCGGCCGGCCAGTCGATCCCCATGTGCGGGATTCCGTTCCATTCGCTGGAGGGCTACCTGGCCAAGCTGGTCAAGCTCGGCGAATCGGTGGTGATCTGCGAGCAGATTGGCGACCCGGCCACCAGCAAGGGCCCGGTGGAGCGCCAGGTGGTGCGTATCATCACCCCCGGTACGGTCAGCGACGAGGCTCTGCTCGACGAGCGCCGCGACAACCTGATTGCCGCGCTGCTAGGCGACGAACGCCTGTTCGGCCTGGCGGTGCTGGACATCACCAGCGGCAACTTCAGCGTGCAGGAGATCAAGGGCTGGGAAAACCTGCTGGCCGAGCTCGAGCGCCTCAACCCGGTCGAGCTGCTGATCCCCGACGACTGGCCACGCGACCTGCCGGCCGAAAAGCGCCCAGGCGCCCGTCGCCGCGCGCCGTGGGACTTCGACCGCGACTCGGCGCGCAAAGCCCTGTGCCAACAATTCGCGACCAAGGACCTCAAGGGCTTTGGCTGCGACAAGCTGACCCTGGCCATCGGCGCCGCCGGCTGCCTGTTGATCTACGCCAAGGAAACCCAGCGCACTGCCCTGCCGCACCTGCGCAGCCTGCGCCACGAACGGCTGGACGACACGGTCATCCTCGACGGCGCCAGCCGCCGCAACCTGGAGCTGGACATCAACCTCGCTGGCGGGCGTGACAACACCCTGCAGTCGGTCATCGACCGCTGCCAGACCGCCATGGCCAGCCGCCTGCTGAGCCGCTGGCTGAACCGCCCGTTGCGCGACCTCAAGGTGCTGCAGGCCCGCCAGGACTCGATCCGTTGCCTGCTCGACGGCTACCGCTTCGAGAAGCTGCAGCCGCAACTCAAGGAAATTGGCGATATCGAGCGGATCCTCGCCCGTATCGGCCTGCGCAACGCCCGCCCACGCGACCTGGCACGCCTGCGCGATGCGCTGGGTGCGCTGCCCGAGCTGCAGAACGCCATGGCCGAGCTGGAGGCGCCGCACCTGGCGCGCCTGGCCGCCATTACCGGTACCTACCCGGAGCTGGCCAGCCTGCTGGAGCGGGCGATCATCGACAACCCACCGGCGGTAATCCGCGATGGCGGCGTGCTCAAGCCCGGCTATGACAACGAGCTGGACGAGTTGCTGGCGATCAGCGAGAACGCCGGCCAGTTCCTGATCGACCTGGAAGCCCGGGAAAAGGCCCGCACCGGCCTGGCCAACCTCAAGGTCGGCTACAACCGCGTGCACGGCTATTTCATCGAGCTGCCGACCAAACAGGCGGAGCAGGCGCCAGGCGACTATATCCGCCGCCAGACCCTCAAGGGTGCCGAGCGCTTCATCACCCCGGAGCTGAAGGCGTTCGAGGACAAGGCGCTGTCGGCCAAAAGCCGCGCGCTGGCCCGCGAGAAGATGCTCTACGACGGCTTGCTGGAAACCCTGATCAGCCACCTGGCGCCGCTGCAGGACAGCGCCGCCGCACTGGCTGAACTGGACGTGCTCAGCAACCTGGCCGAACGTGCGCTGAACCTCGACCTGAACTGCCCGCGCTTCGTCGACGAGCCGTGCCTGCGCATCGAGCAAGGCCGCCACCCGGTGGTGGAACAGGTACTGACCACGCCGTTCGTGGCCAACGACCTGGGCCTGGACGACAACACGCGCATGCTGATCATCACCGGCCCGAACATGGGCGGTAAGTCCACCTACATGCGCCAGACCGCCCTGATCGTGCTGCTGGCGCATATTGGCAGCTTCGTGCCGGCGGCCAGTTGCGAACTGTCGCTGGTCGACCGCATCTTCACCCGTATCGGTTCCAGCGACGACCTGGCCGGTGGGCGCTCGACCTTCATGGTCGAAATGAGCGAAACCGCCAACATCCTGCACAACGCGACCGACCGCAGCCTGGTGCTGATGGACGAAGTGGGCCGCGGCACCAGTACCTTCGACGGCCTGTCGCTGGCCTGGGCTGCCGCCGAGCGGCTGGCCCAGCTGCGCGCCTACACGCTGTTCGCCACGCACTACTTCGAGCTCACCGTGCTGCCCGAAAGCGAGCCGCTGGTGGCCAACGTGCACCTGAACGCCACCGAGCACAATGAACGCATCGTGTTCCTGCACCATGTGCTGCCCGGCCCGGCCAGCCAAAGCTACGGCCTGGCCGTGGCCCAGTTGGCAGGCGTACCGACGGCGGTCATCCAGCGTGCCCGCGAACACTTGGCACGCCTGGAAACCACCAGCCTGCCGCATGAACAACCGCCGGCCCAAAAGGCCAAGGATGTGCCACAGGTACCGCACCAGAGCGACCTGTTCGCCAGCCTGCCACACCCGGCCATCGAGAAGCTGGGCAAGCTGCAACTGGACGACATGACCCCGCGTCAAGCTATCGAAACGCTATATCAACTAAAGAACCTGTTATAACGGCGCCCACTACAAGCTGGTAGAATCCGCCGCGGTTTGCTGGTGCTGCAGGTTATTAGCCTGGCCTGCAGCCACATGCCTGTAAACCGCGCGGCCCTGAGAGGAAGGGCCGCCGCCGTCGCCTGAGGAGAGAACTAGAAATGACCTTCGTCGTCACCGACAACTGCATCAAATGCAAATACACCGACTGCGTGGAAGTCTGTCCGGTGGACTGCTTCTACGAAGGCCCGAACTTCCTGGTCATTCACCCGGACGAGTGCATCGACTGCGCCCTGTGCGAACCGGAATGCCCGGCACAAGCCATTTTCTCGGAAGACGAAGTGCCAGCGGGCATGGAAAACTTCATCGAGCTGAACGCCGAACTGGCGGAAATCTGGCCGAACATCACCGAGCGCAAGGACGCTCTGCCAGACGCTGAAGAGTGGGACGGCAAGACCGGCAAGATCGAACACCTGGAGCGCTGATAGCGCCGACACGAAAAAGGCCCCTCGGGGCCTTTTTTGCTTTTCCGCAGGCAAAAAAAGGGGCGGTTTGACCCGCCCACATTTTTTTCCGTAGTCCCTGCTTGTCCCTGACATCATCCTGATGAAATCGCTTCTTGCGATGTCCTTGGCCTTCATCCTGAAAACCTGTGCATGTCCCTGTGCACAGTTCGAATACTAGCGGCTTGAGCCGGGCCGGCAACTGCGAAATCTCACAGAGTGTTGCCAGTGACACAATTCCTAACGCCTAAATAAACCAGCTATTTCAATGAGTTGGGAATTTACGTTTTTTGGGTGCGACAATGATTTACCTACAGCTACGTAGAAGGCTTACAAAAGAAGTAAGCAAAGGCTTACACGCACTGTTAACAGGGTAGCGCTGTACATAATGTTACGGGCCTCGAACCCGTGCGGCCTGTCGACGCCTGGCGCCACGGCGCAAACAAACAAAAACGCCCCGAGGTCATCGAGGCGTTTCATGCTGCAGGCATTCGCTACTATTGGAATAGCGACTCACTGGACAGCCCGTTCTTCTCAAGGATCTCGCGCAGGCGCTTGAGCCCTTCTACCTGGATCTGCCGCACCCGTTCACGGGTCAGGCCGATTTCCAGGCCGACATCCTCGAGCGTGCTGCTTTCATGCCCACGCAGGCCAAAGCGCCGCACTACCACCTCACGCTGCTTGTCAGTCAGCTCGCCCAGCCACTGGTCGATGCTCTGCGACAGGTCGTCATCCTGCAACAGCTCGCACGGGTCGGTCGGGCGGTCGTCGGTCAGGGTATCGAGCAGGGTCTTGTCCGAGTCCGGGCCAAGCGACACATCCACCGAAGACACCCGCTCGTTCAGGCCCAGCATGCGCTTGACCTCGCCGACCGGCTTTTCCAGCAGCGTGGCGATTTCTTCCGGCGACGGCTCGTGGTCAAGCTTCTGCGTCAGTTCGCGGGCAGCGCGCAGGTAAACGTTCAGTTCCTTGACCACGTGGATCGGCAGGCGAATGGTGCGGGTCTGGTTCATGATCGCCCGTTCGATGGTCTGGCGAATCCACCAGGTCGCATAGGTCGAGAAACGGAAACCGCGTTCCGGGTCGAACTTCTCGACCGCACGAATCAGACCAAGGTTGCCCTCCTCGATCAGGTCGAGCAGCGACAGGCCACGGTTCACGTAACGACGGGCGATTTTGACAACCAGGCGCAGGTTGCTTTCGATCATGCGCTTGCGGCCGGCAGGGTCGCCCTTTTGCGACAGGCGCGCAAAGTGCACTTCCTCTTCCGGCGAAAGCAGAGGTGAGAATCCGATCTCGTTGAGATACAGCTGGGTGGCATCGAGCGCCCGACTGTAATCGATGTACTTGTGTTGCTTGAGCGAAGAGCCCGATTTGGCCCTCGTCCGAACCGAAGATACAGCAGGTTCGTCTGACACCACATCCGTTTCCAAAACGATACCCGTCTCCATCAGGAGGACGTCATCGTCGATGTCAAACTCCGGCACTTCTTTACTGAGAGCCATTGTTATAGTCCTTTGCTGAGTTCGAACTCAGACTCGAGCGGCACCTTTCTCCCTGGCAGCGCTGGAGCCTGTCCCCTCTACATCAGCGGAACAGGCCAGGTACAACAGTCAACGACGTGGCAGGAACTGGAGCGGATCGACGGGTTTGCCCTGGCGGCGAATCTCGAAATGCAGCTTCACCCGATCTGTGCCCGTGGACCCCATTTCAGCAATCGACTGCCCTGCCTTGACCTGCTGCCCCTCCCGAACCAACAGCCTGCGGTTATGACCGTAGGCACTGACGTAGGTGTCGCTGTGCTTGATGATGATCAGCTCGCCGTAGCCCCGCAGCCCACTCCCGGCGTAGACCACTGCACCATCAGACGCAGCAAAAACAGGCTGTCCCAAATCACCGGCGATATCAATGCCTTTATTCAAACTACCGTTTGAAGCGAATTTTCCAATCAGCACGCCATTGGCTGGCCAGGTCCAACCGCCCACCGCGCGCTCCGCGGCGGGCACGCTGGCGACCACCGGGGCGCTGCTGGAGGCTGCCGGCGCGGCCGGTTTGCCAGGGCTGGCAGGTGCCGTGGCGGTGCTGCCGGCAGGCCGCCGGATGACCGTGGTCTTGCTTGACGACGAGGGGCTGGATACCACCGTGGTACTGCCGGACGCACCGCTGCTGAAACGAATCGCTTGCCCCGGGCGAATGGTGTAAGGCGCCGCGATGCCGTTACGTGCGGCCAGCTCCTTGTAGTCCCAGCCATAGCGGAAGGCGATGGAGAACAGCGTATCGCCCGGCTTGACGATGTACTGCCCGGAAGTAACCGCTGGGCGCTTGGGTACGGTGTTGTTGCGGTCGACCACCCGCGCGCTGTTGCTGCTGGTGCTCGAACAACCCACCAGTAGCGTACTCATGGCCAGTGCAATCACCAGAAGCGTGAAACCCGACCCGTCCTTGCGCTGCCGAATGACTGTGTGACCCACCCGCGCTCCCCTCATGGTGCCGAAAACGATATGAAGACAAGAAATGCAATAATGTTGCAATTATAACCAAGCCGGCCGCTCTTGGCAGGCAGGTTGTATGACTGCTGCAACGCTACGGCGCAAACTGTGCGCCAGCGCTTCACCCCGCCAGATAGACAGGGCGAAGCAACAGGAATTCGCCAGCAGCGCAAAAATACCGCTGGCGCGTGCCCGCAGCGCTCAGGCCAGCGGGCCGTTGAGCAGCGGCACGAAGCGCACGGCCCCCAGCACGCGGCGGGAGAAGCCATGCTCCTCGCGCACGATCAGCATCAGTTGCTGCGTTTCGCCGGCCGGCCCCACCGGGATGACCATGCGCCCGCCCGGCGCCAGCTGGTCGAGCAGTGCCTGCGGGACTTCTGGCGCCACGGCAGTGACGATGATGCCGTTGTACGGCGCCAGCGCCGGCCAGCCCTCGCAACCGTCGCCCCAGCGAAAAACCACGTTGCGCAGGTTCAGTTCCACCAGGCGCTCCTTGGCCCGGTCCTGCAAGACCTTGATGCGCTCCACCGAGAACACCCGCTCGACCAGCTGGGCCAGGATCGCCGTCTGGTAGCCCGAGCCAGTGCCGATCTCCAGCACCTTGTCCAGTGGCCCGGCCTCGAGCAGCAGCTCACTCATGTGGGCGACCATGAACGGCTGGGAAATGGTCTGGTTATGGCCGATCGGCAGAGCGGTGTCTTCGTAGGCCCGATGCGCCAGTGCCTCGTCGACGAACAGGTGGCGCGGGGTGCGACGGATCACGTCGAGCACCTTGCTGTTGGAGACGCCCTCTTCGCACAGGCGCTGGATCAAGCGCTCCCGGGTCCGCTGGGAAGTCATGCCGATGCCACGCCGCAGCATATCGTCCTCGCGCATCAGAGCAGGCCCTCCAGCCAACCATCGAGCTGCTCGAAGGCATCACTGAAGGTGCGGTCGAGCTGCAGCGGGGTGATCGACACGTAGCCTTGCATCACGGCGTGGAAATCGGTGCCCGGGCCACCGTCCTCGGCATCCCCGGCCACGGCGATCCAGTAGCCTTCCTTGCCGCGCGGGTTGACCACCTTGGTCGGCGCCGCCGCCCGCGCCCGGTGACCGAGGCGGGTGAGCTGGATGCCACGAATGTGTTCCAGCGGCAGGTTGGGGATGTTGACGTTGAGCACGGTGCGCGGCGGCAAGGCCAGGCGCGACTGCGCCTCGACCAGGCGGCGGGCGATATGGGCGGCGGTCGGCAGGTTGTCCGGCTGGCGCGACAGCAGCGAGAATGCCAGCGAGGTGCCGCCGAGGAAGCGGCCTTCCAGGGCGGCGGCAACCGTGCCTGAATAGAGCACGTCGTCGCCCAGGTTGGCCCCCAGGTTGATCCCCGACACGACCATGTCCGGCGCCTGCGACAACAGCCCATTGAGCCCCAGGTGCACGCAGTCGGTCGGCGTGCCGTTGAGGCTGATGAAGCCATTGGCCAGGGTCTGCGGGTGCAGTGGCCGGTCCAGCGTCAGCGAACTGCTGGCGCCGCTCTTGTCTTGATCCGGGGCGATCACCACGCACTCGGCGTAATCCGCCAGCGCAGCGTGCAGCGCGGCGATGCCGGGTGCGGTAACACCGTCGTCGTTCGAAATCAGAATACGCATGGGCTGTCCGTCTGCCCTGCCGACACCAGATCCACGACTTCGCGCACCACCACGGTGGCGAAGCATCCGGCCGGAAGGACGAATTCCAGTTGCAGGATATCAGGCTCGGGATAATGCCACGTCAGGCCGCCAATAGGGAGCCGCAGAATGCGCCGTTCGTGATCCATGCCCGCCTGGGCCAGCCACTGGCACAGTGCCGGCTGGCGCGCGCCGATGGCGTTTTCCAGCTGCCCGGTGGCTGCGCCGGCTGGCGAATCGCCCGCGCCCCACAGCGGGCCGGTCGGGTGCAGGTCCAGGATCGCCAGGCGCGGGTCGGCACATTCGGCCTCCCCCGCCGGGAAGAAACTGCGGCTGTCGGTGAACGCCAGCAGGTCGCCCACCTGCGCCCGTGCCCAGCTGCCATCGGCGACACGGGCGGCCAACAGCTGGTTGAACAGGTAGCTGCGCCCGGCCGACAGTAGCCGCGAACGTACGCTGCGCTGTTCGGGCAGGGCCTTGCGCGCGGCCCAGTCGAGGGCGTCGTGGACATTGCCGCCGGCGTGGCCAAAGCGCTGGCTGCCGAAATAATTGGGCACCCCGTGCTGCTTGAGCTGTTCCAGGCGCGCGTTCACCGCCTGGTGATCGGCAGCAAGGGCGGTCAGGCGCAGGGTGAAGCCGTTGGCCGAATGCGCGCCACGCTGCAGCTTGCGCTGGTGGCGCACCTGCTTGAGCACTCGCAGGCTGGCATCCTCGGCACGCGACAGGTCCGGGTCGGCCTTGCCCGGCAGGTGCAGGCTGAACCACTGGCGGGTCAGCGCCTGGCGGTCCTTGAGCCCGGCATAGCTGATGCTGCGCACCGGCACGCCGGCAGCGCGCGCCAGGCGGCGGGCGGCTTCTTCGGTGTTCAGGTCACGCTTTTCGACCCACAACCACAAGTGCTCGCCCTGCCCCGACAACGGAATGTCCAGCACTTCGTCGACCTGGAAATCTTCGGCCACCGCCTTGAGTACAGCGCTGCCCAAGGGTTCGCCCGATGCGCGCGGGCCCAGCAGTTGCAGTTCGGTCATGCTGGCAGCAGCAGGGCAACCGCATGCACGGCGATACCCTCCTCGCGGCCGGTGAAGCCCAGTTTTTCCGTGGTGGTGGCCTTGACGTTGACCTGGTCGAGTTCGACCTGCAGGTCTTCGGCGATGCGCTGGCGCATGGTCTCGATGTGTGGGGCCATCTTTGGCGCCTGGGCGACGATGGTGGCGTCGATATTGCCGACCTTCCAGCCTTTGGCCAGGACGATGCCGACCACATGGCGCAGCAGCGCGCGGCTATCGGCGCCCTTGTACTGCGGGTCGGTGTCGGGGAAGTGTTTGCCGATGTCACCCAGCGCTGCCGCGCCCAGCAAGGCATCGCTCAGGGCGTGCAGCAGCACGTCGCCATCGGAGTGGGCCAGGAGGCCGTATTTGTGGGGGATACGCACCCCGCCCAGGGTAATGAAATCACCGTCGCAGAAACGGTGCACATCGAAGCCGTGGCCAATACGCATAGAAAAACGCCCTGAATGAGTCAGGGCGTGATTCTACCTGCTTTTGAGGGATTGGGGCTGGGGTGATCGGCACAGCATGGTCTGCGCCGGTGAGATCGAGCGCCGCGCGGGCGGCGCTCGATTTCACAGGCGCTGAAAAAGCTACGTCAGTCCCTATACCCGCCCCAAGGCCACCGCATGATGACGCAGGTGCTCCTCGATGAAGCTGGCAATGAAGTAGTAGCTATGGTCATAACCCGGCTGCAGGCGCAGGGTCAGTTCATGCCCGCCTTTGCGTGCCGCCTGCTCCAGTGCCTCGGGCTTGAGCTGCTTGTCGAGGAAGTCGTCCCGGTCCCCCTGGTCGACCAGCAGCGGCGGGCACTCGCCCGCCGGGGTCTCGGCCAGCAGCACGCTGGCGTCCCATTCGCGCCAGCGCGCGCGGTCTTCACCCAGGTAACGGCTGAAGGCTTTCTCGCCCCATGGGCAATCCATCGGGTTGCTGATTGGCGAGAACGCCGACACCGAGCGGTACCGCCCCGGGTTGCGCAAGGCGCACACCAGCGCGCCATGCCCGCCCATGGAATGGCCGCTGATGCTGCGCTCGGCCGATGCCGGGAAGTGCGCCTCGATCAGTGCCGGCAGTTCCTCTACTACGTAGTCGTGCATGCGGTAGTGCTGCGCCCAGGGTTGCTGGGTGGCGTTGAGGTAGAAGCCGGCCCCCAGGCCGAAATCCCAGGCACCGTCAGGATCGCCCGGCACCTGCTCGCCACGCGGGCTGGTATCCGGCGCGACGATGATCAACCCCAGCTCGGCGGCCAGGCGCTGGGCGCCGGCCTTCTGCATGAAGTTCTCGTCGGTGCAGGTGAGGCCGCTGAGCCAGTACAGCACCGGCAGCTTCTCGCCCTGCTCGGCCTGCGGTGGCAGGTACACGGCGAACACCATGTCACAGCCCAGCACCCTGGAGTGATGCCGGTAACGCTTGTGCCAGCCGCCGAAGCTCTTCTGGCAGGAGATGTTATCCAGGCTCATGGCGCACCTCAGAAGTGGATGACGCTGCGGATGCTCTTGCCTTCGTGCATCAGGTCGAAGGCCTTGTTGATGTCTTCCAGGCCCATGGTGTGGGTGATGAAGGTGTCCAGCGGGATTTCGCCCTTCTCGGACATCTCCACGTAGCTTGGCAGTTCGCTGCGGCCACGCACGCCACCGAACGCCGAACCGCGCCAGACGCGACCGGTGACCAGCTGGAACGGACGGGTGGCGATTTCCTGGCCGGCACCGGCCACACCGATGATCACCGACTCGCCCCAACCCTTGTGGCAGCATTCCAGCGCCGCACGCATGAGCTGCACGTTGCCGATGCACTCGAAGGAGAAGTCCACGCCGCCGTCGGTGAGGTCGACAATCACTTCCTGGATCGGGCGGTCGTAGTCTTTCGGGTTGATGCAGTCGGTGGCCCCCAGCTGGCGGGCGATCTCGAACTTGGCCGGGTTGATGTCGATGGCGATGATCCGCGAGGCCTTGGCCTTCACCGCGCCGATCACGGCCGACAGGCCGATACCGCCCAGGCCGAAGATGGCCACGGTGTCACCCGGCTTGACCTTGGCGGTATTGAGCACCGCGCCGATACCGGTGGTGACGCCGCAACCAAGCAGGCAGACCTTTTCCAGTGGCGCTTCTTTCTGGATCTTGGCCACGGAAATTTCCGGCAGCACGGTGTATTCGGAGAAGGTCGAGGTACCCATGTAGTGGAACAGCTGCTGGCCTTTGTAGGAGAAGCGCGTGGTGCCATCCGGCATCAGGCCCTTGCCCTGGGTGGCGCGAATGGCCTGGCACAGGTTGGTCTTGCCCGAGAGGCAGAATTTGCACTTGCCGCACTCCGGGGTGTACAGCGGGATGACGTGGTCACCAACGGCGACCGAAGTCACGCCTTCGCCTACCGCCTCGACGATCGCGCCACCTTCGTGGCCCAGGATCGACGGGAAGATACCCTCTGGGTCAGCGCCGGACAGGGTGTAGGCATCGGTGTGGCAGACACCGCTGGCGACTACCCGCAGCAGCACTTCGCCGGCCTTGGGCATGGCCACGTCGACTTCGACGATTTCCAGGGGTTTCTTGGCTTCGAAGGCTACGGCAGCACGGGACTTGATCATCAAAGGTCTCCAGACAGAGGGTCGATTCAGTCTGGCAGTGTAATTCACAGCCATTTGAGGAATAATCCGGGCCAAGACAAAACATTATTGCCGTACAGGGATAATCCATGAGCAGCCGCTGGGAAGGCATCGACGAATTCGTCGCCGTGGCAGAAACCGGCCAGTTCACTGCGGCCGCCGAACGCCTGGGGGTTTCTTCGTCGCATGTCAGCCGGCAGATTGCCCGGCTGGAAGAACGCCTGCAGACCCGCTTGCTGTACCGCAGTACCCGGCGGGTGACCCTGAGCGAAGCCGGGCAGACC
The DNA here is from genome assembly GCF_016620375.1 of Pseudomonas sp. LAM2023. Classification (NCBI taxonomy): domain Bacteria; kingdom Pseudomonadati; phylum Pseudomonadota; class Gammaproteobacteria; order Pseudomonadales; family Pseudomonadaceae; genus Pseudomonas; species Pseudomonas sp. LAM2023. Next base: position 588,810 of record NZ_JAENHV010000026.1, read on the forward strand.
TTTCTGCAGCACTGCCAGCGCCTGCAGGATGGCCGCGAGGAAGCCCTGCGCGCCATGGGTGACCTGGCCAGCGAGCCCAAGGGCTTGTTGCGCATGACCTGCGCGGTGGCCTATGGCGAGCGCTTCATCGTGCCGCTGGTGACCCGGTTCATGGCGCAGTACCCGCAATTGCGGGTGGACGTGGAACTGAGCAACCACACCCTCGACCTGGTCCACGAAGGCATGGACCTGGCCATCCGCCTGGGCCGGCTGGCCGACTCACGGCTGGTGGCTACCCGCCTGGCGCCACGGCGCATGTACCTGTGCGCCTCGCCGGCCTACCTGGAACGTTATGGGCGGCCCCACAGCCTGTCGGAGCTGGCGCGGCACAACTGCCTGGTGGGCAGTTCGGACCTGTGGGCGCTGCAGCAGGATGGCCGCGAAATCAGCCAGCGGGTGCAGGGCAACTGGCGCTGCAACAGCGGGCAGGCCGTGCTGGATGCGGCGTTGCAGGGCATGGGCTTGTGCCAGCTGCCGGATTACTACGTGCTGGAGCACCTGAACAGCGGTGCCCTGGTGTCATTGCTGGAAGCGCACCAGCCGCCGAACACGGCAGTGTGGGCGCTGTATCCGCAGCAGCGGCACCTGTCGCCGAAGGTGCGGCGGTTGGTGGACTACCTGAAGGAAGGGTTGGCGGGGTTGCCGGAGTATCGTCTCGGCTGAAGGAATGCGCTGCCTGTACTGGCCGCTTCGCGGGCTTGCCCGCTCCCACAGGTACTGCGCATACCTTCAGGCTGGCGCTGTACCTGTGGGAGCGGGCAAGCCCGCGAAGAGGCCGGTGCTGGATTAAAGCTTCAGCGCCGCCCGGCCCAGCGCTGGCGCAACCACTCGAGGTCTTCCGGGCGGGTCACCTTGATGTTGTCACTGCGCCCTTCCACCAGCCTTGGCGCCTGGCCGGACCATTCGATGGCCGAGGCCTCGTCGGTCACCAGCACATCCGACACCAGGCACTCGGCCAGCGCCCGGTGCAGCGCGCCCAGGCGGAACATCTGTGGCGTGTAGGCCTGCCAGATGGTGCTGCGGTCAACCGTGGCGCTGACCCGTCCGTTGGCATCGGCCCGCTTGAGGGTATCGCGCGCCGGCACCGCCAGCAGCCCCCCCACCGGGTCGTCCGCCAGCTCCGCCAGCAGCTTGTCCAGGTCACTGCGCGCCAGGTTTGGCCGAGCGGCATCGTGCACCAGTACCCAGTCGCTGTCCGCAGCCCCTTCGGCATGCAGCATCAGCAAGGCATTGAGTACCGAGTCGGCACGCTCACGGCCACCCGCCGCGCGACGGATACGCGGGTCGCTGGCGCAGCGCAGGGTCGGCCAGTAGGGGTCGTGTGCGGCAATACTGACCACCACGCCGGTGAGCGTCGGGTGGCCAAGAAAACAGTCGAGGCTGTGCTCGAGGATGGTCTGCCCGGCCAGCTCCAGATACTGCTTGGGGCGGTCGGCAGCCATGCGGGCACCGACGCCCGCAGCAGGAATAACGGCCCAGAAGGCCGGTAACGTATCGATCATTTCTGTGGCAACTGGAAGAGGGTTTCGCCCTCTTTGACCATTCCCAATTCGTGGCGAGCCCGTTCTTCAACGGTCTCCATGCCTTTTTTCAGCTCCAGCACTTCGGCGTCGAGCACGCGGTTTCGCTCAAGCAGGCGCTCGTTCTCGGCATGCTGCTCGGCGATCTGCTGCTTCAGCTCGGTCACTTGCGCCAGGCTGCCATTACCCACCCACAGGCGGTACTGCAGGCCACCCAGCAGCAGGAGCAGGACAAGAAACAACCAATAAGGACTGCGCATCTAGGTATCCAGGTTAAAAAAGACCGTCGCAGAATGTTCAACTCGGGGTCTCGAATAGCACGAAGCCTGGCCGAGGCCAGGCTTCGTCGACAGAAACCCGTTGGAACGTAGGAATTTCACTATGAAAGCCCCTACAACTCCGGCTGCTGTCTTTTTACCATCTCTTGCTTAGCCGCGAAACTCGGCACGACCACGGTAAACCGCCTTGGCACCCAGTTGCTCTTCGATACGCAGCAGCTGGTTGTACTTGGAAACGCGGTCGGAACGGCACAGCGAGCCGGTCTTGATCTGGCCAGCAGCAGTACCTACCGCCAGGTCGGCGATGGTCGAGTCTTCGGTTTCACCGGAACGGTGCGAAATCACCGCGGTGTAGCCAGCAGCCTTGGCCATCTGGATGGCTTCCAGGGTTTCGGTCAGCGAGCCGATCTGGTTGAACTTGATCAGGATCGAGTTACCGATGCCCTTCTCGATGCCTTCCTTGAGGATCTTGGTGTTGGTCACGAACAGGTCGTCGCCCACCAGCTGCACCTTGGCGCCGATCTTCTCGGTGAGGATCTTCCAGCCAGCCCAGTCGGACTCGTCCAGGCCGTCTTCGATCGAGATGATCGGGAAGCGCTCGGTCAGGCCTTTCAGGTACTCGGCGAAGCCTTCGGCGTCGAACGACTTGCCTTCACCGGACAGGTTGTACTTGCCGTCTTCGTAGAATTCCGAAGCCGCGCAGTCCAGGGCCAGGGTCACGTCGGTGCCAAGCTTGTAGCCGGCTTTCTCGACCGCTTCGGCGATGGCGCCCAGGGCGTCTTCGTTGGAAGCCAGGTTAGGGGCGAAACCACCTTCGTCACCCACGGCGGTGTTCAGGCCACGGGCCTTCAGCACGGCTTTGAGGTGGTGGAAGATTTCGGTACCCATGCGCAGGCCGTCGGAGAAGGTCTTGGCGCCAACCGGCTGCACCATGAACTCCTGGATGTCGACGTTGTTGTCGGCGTGCTCGCCGCCGTTGATGATGTTCATCATCGGCACCGGCATCGAGTACTGGCCCGGGGTGCCGTTCAGGTTGGCGATGTGCGCGTACAGCGGCAGGTCCAGGTCCTGGGCAGCAGCCTTGGCGGCAGCCAGGGAAACGGCCAGGATGGCGTTGGCGCCCAGCTTGGCCTTGTTCTCGGTACCGTCCAGGTCGATCATGGCGCGGTCCAGGGCCTTCTGGTCGGCAGGGTCCTTGCCCAGCAGCAGGTCACGGATCGGGCCGTTGATGTTGGCGACAGCCTTCAGCACGCCCTTGCCCAGGTAACGGCTCTTGTCGCCATCACGCAGCTCCAGCGCTTCGCGCGAGCCAGTGGAAGCACCGGACGGCGCGCAAGCGCTACCGATGATGCCGTTGTCGAGCAGTACATCGGCTTCTACGGTGGGGTTGCCACGCGAATCGAGAACTTCACGACCTTTGATGTCGACGATTTTTGCCATTGTTGTAAGCACTCCAGAATTGACGAAAACAACTTAGCTTGGGAAATCTTGCCGTTCACCGGGCGGACTTGCAGTGGGCAGGCCCCGTGAAGGGAACCCCTGACCGAGTGGTCAGGGGTGGATCGGACGGTACTTTACCCGAGAATCGAGCTTTACGCGGTTTCTACCGTCGGAAAACTTTTCACCAGGTCATCCAGTTGCTTGAGCTGGGCCAGGAACGGCTCCAGTTTGTCCAGGCGCAGGGCGCAAGGACCATCGCACTTGGCGTTGTCCGGATCGGGGTGGGCTTCGAGGAACAGGCCGGCCAGGCCCTGGCTCATGCCAGCCTTGGCCAGGTCGGTGACCTGGGCGCGACGGCCGCCGGCGGAGTCGGCACGACCACCGGGCATCTGCAGGGCGTGGGTCACATCGAAGAACACCGGGTACTCGAACTGCTTCATGATGCCGAAGCCGAGCATGTCCACCACCAGGTTGTTGTAGCCGAAGCTCGAACCACGCTCGCAGAGGATCAGCTGGTCGTTACCGGCTTCTTCGCACTTGGTCAGGATGTGTTTCATTTCCTGGGGTGCGAGGAACTGCGCCTTCTTGATGTTGATGACCGCGCCGGTGCGGGCCATGGCCACAACCAGGTCGGTCTGCCGCGACAGGAAGGCCGGCAGCTGGATGATGTCGCACACCTTGGCCACCGGCTCGGCCTGGTAGGGCTCGTGCACGTCGGTGATGACCGGCACGTTGAAGGTGCGCTTGATCTCTTCGAAGATCTTCAAGCCTTCTTCCATGCCCGGGCCGCGGTAGGAGGTTACCGACGAACGGTTGGCCTTGTCGAAGCTGGCCTTGAACACGTAGGGGATACCGAGCTTCTCGGTAACCCGCACGTACTCTTCGCAGACCTTCATTGCCAGGTCACGGGACTCCAGGACGTTCATGCCGCCGAACAGGACGAACGGCTTGTCGTTGGCGATCTCGATGTTACCGACGCGAATGATCTTCTGGGTCATTGATCAGGCCTTGTTCTTCTGAGCCAGGGCTGCCTTGACGAAACCGCTGAACAGCGGGTGGCCGTCACGCGGGGTCGAGGTGAATTCCGGGTGGAACTGGCAGGCGACGAACCATGGGTGATCCTTGGACTCGACCACTTCCACCAGCGCACCGTCTTCGGAACGGCCGGACACCACCAGGCCGGCGTCGACCAGTTGCGGCAGCAGGTTGTTGTTCACTTCGTAGCGGTGACGGTGACGCTCGGTGATCACGTCCTTGCCGTAGCAATCGTGCACCTTGGAACCGGCAACCAGCTGGCAGTCCTGTGCGCCCAGGCGCATGGTGCCGCCCAGGTCGGAGGCTTCGCTGCGGGTCTCGACGGCACCGGTGGCGTCGGCCCACTCGGTGATCAGGCCGACCACCGGGTGGCCGCTGTTGCGGTCGAACTCGGTGGAGTTGGCGTCTTTCCAGCCCATCACGTTGCGGGCGAATTCGATCACGGCGACCTGCATGCCCAGGCAGATACCCAGGTACGGCACCTTGTTCTCACGGGCGTACTGCACCGCGGTGATCTTGCCTTCCACGCCGCGCAGGCCGAAACCGCCCGGCACCAGGATGGCATCGGCACCCTCGAGCAGGCTGGTGCCCTGGTTCTCGATGTCTTCCGAGTCGATGTAGCGCAGGTTGACCTTGGTGCGGTTGGTGATGCCGGCGTGGCTCATCGCTTCGATCAGCGACTTGTAGGCATCCAGCAGCTCCATGTACTTGCCGACCATGGCGATGGTCACTTCGTGCTCGGGGTTGAGCTTGGCATCGACCACCTTGTCCCACTCGGACAGGTCGGCGCCGTTGCACTGCAGGCCGAAGCGCTCGACGACGAAGTCGTCCAGGCCCTGTGCATGCAGTACGCCCGGGATCTTGTAGATGGTGTCGACGTCTTCCAGCGAAATCACCGCACGCTCTTCAACGTTGGTGAACAGCGCGATCTTGCGACGCGACGAGGCATCGACCGGGTGGTCGGAACGGCAGATCAGCACGTCAGGCTGCAGGCCGATGGAGCGCAGCTCCTTGACCGAGTGCTGGGTCGGCTTGGTCTTGGTCTCGCCAGCGGTGGCGATGTACGGGACCAGGGTCAGGTGCATCAGCATGGCGCGCTTGGAGCCCACTTCGACGCGCAGCTGGCGGATGGCCTCGAGGAATGGTTGCGACTCGATGTCGCCCACGGTACCGCCGATCTCCACCAGGGCCACGTCGGCATCGCCGGCGCCCTTGATGATGCGACGCTTGATTTCGTCGGTGATGTGCGGGATGACCTGGATGGTCGCGCCCAGGTAGTCACCACGACGTTCCTTGCGCAGCACGTGCTCGTAGATGCGGCCGGTGGTGAAGTTGTTGTTCTGGGTCATGGTGGTGCGGATGAACCGCTCGTAGTGGCCCAGGTCGAGGTCGGTCTCGGCGCCATCGTGGGTGACGAACACTTCACCATGCTGGAACGGGCTCATGGTGCCCGGATCGACGTTGATGTACGGATCCAGCTTGAGCATGGTGACCTTCAGGCCCCGCGCTTCCAGGATGGCCGCCAGGGAAGCCGAGGCAATGCCTTTCCCCAATGAAGAAACAACACCGCCCGTGACGAATATGTAGCGCGTCATGAAAAACCCTAGAAGTCTGCGTTAAGGCGGCCAGCGCCGCCGGAGAAAGCGAAGGAAGGCCGAAGCCCCCGATCACCTGCGTCAATCACAGTGCATCTCGAAAAACTGCCGCGTCTGTACAGACCAGGGGTATCCCCGGCATGGAGCTCGCTCGTCATTTTCAGAATCAGCCCAGCAAAAAACTGCTTGGTAATCGGCAACTCCTGTGTTTTCGCGGAACCCACAGAAGCTGTATCAAGAAGGGAGGGTAGTCTACCCGAATGTACCCTTCAGCTCAAACCTTGCGCGTTCGTCGGCAACTGCCAATCCAGCTGGCAATCCGCCTGTACCAGCCCGGGCAGGTTGGCCAGCGCCAACAGGCGCTCGCCGTGGTACAGCAATGGCAGCCGCGGGCGCAGGAAGTGCGGCACCTGCAGCTCGTTGAGCAGGCGCTTGAGCTCGCGTCGGCCGCGGCCGGGGATATCCAGCACTTCGCCGCCCTGGCGGTAGGCAATGCGCAAGCCCGTCGCGGGTGCTGCGCCAAGCAGCCGCACACTGCCGTTACCGGGTAGCCGCAGGGGCTCGCTGGGGTCGGGCCACGCCGCCCCTGCGCCAGGCAGTCGCAGCCAGTCGCCGCTCAACCACCAGATGCGCCCATGGCTGCGCAGCAGTTGTCCATCGGCCAGCCGCCACACCGGCTGGGCATCGGCGGCGGCATCGCGCAGGTCGGCCCAACCGGCCCAGTGTCGGCTGTCGGGCAAACGGGTACGCCGGCTCAGCCAGTACTGCAAGGCATTGCGTTGGCGGGCTGGCGACAGCGCAGCCAGGGCGGCCAGGTCGAGGGAGTCGAGCCCGGGCCAGGCCAGCGGTGCGCCCTCCTGCGCAAGCGCCAGGTCGCCCTGAGCCAGCTCGTCCAGCAGGCCCAGCGCTTCGCCCAGGTGCTCGGCGGCGCGGGCGAGGTTCTGGCTGGCCTGCGGCCAGCGTTGCTGCAAGTGCGGGAACACCTCGCCGCGCAGGTAGTTACGGGCGAATCGCGTATCGGCGTTGGAGGGGTCTTCGATCCAGGCCAACTGATGAGCCTGGGCGTAATCGTGCAACTGTTGCCGGGAGCGCCCGAGCAAAGGCCTGGCCAGGCTGCCCTGCCCTAGTCCGCGCTGCCCCGGCATCGCCGCCAGGCCACGCAGGCCGGCACCGCGCAACAGGCGGAACAGCAAGGTTTCCGCCTGGTCGTCGCGGTGCTGGCCGGTGAACAGGATGTCGCCTGGGCCGAGGGCTTGCCTGAAGGCGGCATAGCGGGCGTCGCGGGCGGCCTGTTCGAGGCTGGCGCCGGGGGGGACCTGGACATGGATGACCTGGAGTTCGATACCCAGGCTGTCGCAGACGGTTTGGCAGTGGGCGGGCCAGGCGTCGGCGGCGGGCTGTAGGCCATGGTGGACGTGGATGGCGCGCAATGGAGGGGATGCGTGATTGCGGGCGTGGTCGGCCAGCAGGTGCAGGAGGACGGTGGAGTCGAGGCCGCCGGAGAAGGCGATGTACCAGGTTGGGGCGTTGAGCCAGGGGGTGAGGTTGATCATTGGGGCCTCACATGGCTTGGGAAAACCGAGAACCCTGTGGGAGCGGGTTTACCCGCGAACACCGGCGCAGCCGGTGCCAAGCACCGCGTCGCCTTCTTCGCGGGTGAACCCGCTCCCACAAGGGCCGCAGAGCGGCCCCGGGGATCTATCAGACGCCGTAGCTCATCAGGCGCTCGTAACGACGGGCCAGCAGCGCGTCGTGGTCGAGCTTGCCGAGCATGTCCAGCTGCTGCACCAGGTCGGCACGGATGCTTTCCGACATCTTGGCCGGGTCACGGTGGGCGCCGCCCAGCGGCTCCTGGATGACCTTGTCGACGATGTTCAGGCTCTTCAGGCGCTCGGCGGTGATGCCCATGGCCTCGGCCGCGTCAGCTGCCTTGTCGGCGGTCTTCCACAGGATCGAGGCACAGCCTTCCGGCGAAATCACCGAGTAGGTGGAGTACTGCAGCATGTTCAGCTGGTCGCACACGCCGATGGCCAGCGCACCGCCGGAACCACCCTCACCGATCACGGTGGCGATGATTGGCGTCTTCAGGCGTGCCATCACGCGCAGGTTCCAGGCGATGGCCTCGCTCTGGTTGCGCTCCTCGGCATCGATGCCCGGGTAGGCGCCCGGGGTGTCGATGAAGGTCAGGATCGGCATCTTGAAGCGCTCGGCCATTTCCATCAGGCGGCAGGCCTTGCGATAGCCTTCAGGGCGTGGCATGCCGAAGTTGCGGCGCACCTTCTCGCGGACTTCACGGCCTTTCTGGTGACCGATGACCATGACCGGCTTGCCGTCCAGGCGGGCGGTACCACCAACGATGGCGGCGTCGTCGGAGAAGTGGCGGTCGCCGTGCAGTTCTTCGAACTCGGTGAAGATGTGCTCCAGGTAGTCCAGGGTGTAAGGACGACGTGGATGACGGGCCAGGCGGGCGATCTGCCAGCTGGTCAGGTTGCCGAAGATGCTTTCGGTCAGGGTGTTGCTCTTGTCTTGCAGACGGGCAATTTCATCGCTGATGTTCAGCGAGTTGTCGTTGCCTACCAGGCGCAGGCCTTCGATCTTGGCTTGCAGGTCGGCAATCGGCTGTTCGAAATCGAGAAAATTCGGGTTCATAGTCATCCGTCTTGGGTCTACGGCCAGGCGGCCGGCCGGTTGATCCGTTTGGCGCCCTACCTTAAGGGATCAGGCGCATTCAGGTCGAGATTAAATTTTTTGTCGGTTCAACGATATTGCAGGAAGACGTTCTCACGTCCGAACTGGTCACGCAGCGCCTGAATCAGCCCATCGGCCGGGTCGATCGCCCACTGCTCGCCGAACTGCAGCATGGCCTTGGCGTCGCTGCCGGTGTATTCCAGGGTGATCGGGCACGCGCCGCGATGACGGGTAATCAGCTCGCCCAGCCATTTCAGCCGGTCGCCCTTGAGCGCTTCGTGCGCCACCTTCAGGCGCAGGCTCTCGGCCAGCTTGGTGCGCGCATCCTCCATGGTCATCACCTGCTTCACCCGCAGGCGCAGGCCACCGGAAAAGTCGTCGTTGCTGACCTCGCCTTCGACCACCACCATGGCGTCGGTCTGCAGCAAGGACTGTGCCGCCATGAAGGCATCGGCAAACAGCGATGCCTCGATGCGGCCGGAGCGGTCATCCAGGGTGACGAAGCCCATCTTGTCGCCTTTCTTGTTCTTCATCACCCGCAGGGCGATAATCATGCCGGCGATGGTCTGGGTGTCGCGCGACGGCTTGAGGTCGATGATGCGCTGGCGGGCGAAGCGGCGGATCTCGGCCTCGTACTCGTCGATCGGGTGGCCGGTGAGGTACAGGCCAAGGGTGTCCTTCTCGCCCTTCAGGCGTTCCTTGAGGGTCAGCTCGCGCACCTTGCGGTGGTTGGCGTAGACGTCGGCGTCAGCGGCGTCGAACATGCCGCCGAACAGGTCGACGTGGCCACTGTCCGCGGTATGGGCAGCCTGCTCGGCGGCCTTGATGGCCTCGCCCAGCGCCGAGAGCAGGGTGGCACGGTTGATGTCGATGTGGGCGTGGTAGGCCTTGATCTCGTCATGGAAGTGCGGCCCGAGGCGGTCCAGCGCGCCACTGCGGATCAGCGCATCGAGGGTGCGCTTGTTGACCCGCTTGAGGTCGATACGCTGGCAGAAATCGAACAGGTCCTTGAACGGGCCGCCCTGCGCACGCGCCTCGACGATCGCCTCCACCGGGCCCTCGCCCACGCCCTTGATGGCACCCAGGCCATAGACGATGCGCCCGTCATCGTTGACGGTGAACTTGAAGTCGGAGAAGTTCACGTCCGGGGCGTCGAGGCGCAGCTTCATGCTGCGCACTTCTTCTACCAGCACCACCACCTTGTCGGTGTTGTGCATATCCGCCGACAGCACCGCCGCCATGAACGGCGCCGGGTAGTGGGTCTTCAGCCAGGCGGTCTGGTAGGACACCAGGCCATAGGCGGCGGAGTGGGATTTGTTGAAGCCGTAACCGGCAAATTTCTCTACCAGGTCGAAGATGTTACCGGCAAGGTCCGCATCGATATTGTTGTTGGCACAACCTTCGATGAAGCCGCCGCGCTGCTTGGCCATTTCCTCGGGCTTTTTCTTACCCATGGCCCGGCGCAGCATGTCGGCGCCGCCAAGGGTGTAGCCGGCCATTACCTGGGCGATCTGCATCACCTGTTCCTGGTACAGGATGATGCCGTAGGTTGGCGCCAGTACCGGCTGCAGGCCTTCGTACTGGTAGTCCGGGTGCGGATAGGCCAGCTCGGCGCGGCCGTGCTTGCGGTTGATGAAGTCGTCCACCATGCCCGACTGCAGCGGGCCGGGACGGAACAGTGCCACCAGTGCGATGAGGTCTTCCAGGCAGTCGGGCTTGAGCTTCTTGATCAGCTCCTTCATGCCACGCGATTCAAGCTGGAACACCGCCGTGGTTTCGGCTTTCTGCAACAGCTCGTAGGTCTTGCGGTCGTCCAGCGGGATGAAGTCGATGTTGACCTCGGGCAGGTTCTTCTTGGCCTGCTCGCGGTTGATGATCTCCATGGCCCACTTGATGATGGTCAAGGTACGCAGGCCGAGGAAGTCGAACTTCACCAGGCCCGCGGCCTCGACGTCGTCCTTGTCGAACTGGGTTACCAGGCCGCCGCCCTCTTCGTCACAGGCGATCGGCGAGAAGTCGGTGAGCTTGGTCGGCGCGATCACCACGCCACCGGCGTGCTTGCCGGTGCCCCGCGTCACACCCTCGAGTTTCAGGGCCATGTCCCAGATCTCGCGGGCGTCTTCGTCGCCCTTGAGGAAGTCGCGCAGGATTTCTTCCTGCTCGTAGGCCTTTTCCAGGGTCATGCCGACTTCGAACGGGATCATCTTCGACAGCCGGTCGGCCAGCCCGTACGACTTGCCTTGCACCCGCGCCACGTCGCGCACCACCGCCTTGGCGGCCATGGTGCCGAAGGTGATGATCTGGCTGACCGCGTTGCGGCCATAGGTTTCGGCCACGTAGTCGATCACCCGGTCGCGGCCATCCATGCAGAAGTCGACGTCGAAGTCGGGCATGGAAATACGTTCAGGGTTGAGGAAGCGCTCGAACAGCAGGTCGTAGGCCAGCGGGTCGAGGTCGGTAATCTTCAGCACGTAGGCCACCAGCGAGCCGGCACCCGAACCACGGCCCGGGCCGACCGGCACGCCGTTGTTCTTGGCCCACTTGATGAAGTCCATCACGATCAGGAAGTAACCGGGGAAACCCATCTGGATGATGATGTCCAGCTCGAATTTCAGGCGGTCCAGATAGACCTGGCGCTTTTCTTCGTAGTTGGGCGTGGTTTCCTTCGGCCACAGTACCGCCAGGCGCTCTTCCAGGCCTTCGTGGGAGACGTGACGCAGGTAGTCGTCGATACCCATGCCATTGGGCGTGGGGAAGTCGGGCAGGAAGTACTTGCCCAGCTGTACCTGGATATTGCAGCGCTTGGCGATCTCGACGGTGTTGGCGATGGCGTCGGGCAGGTCGCTGAACAGCTCGGCCATTTCCTCGGCCGATTTCAGGTACTGCTGGTCGCTGTACATCCTTGGGCGGCGTGGGTCGTCGAGGGTCCAGCCCTCGCCGATGCATACCCGCGTTTCATGGGCGTCGAAGTCCGACTGCTTGATGAAGCGCACGTCGTTGGTTGCCACCAGCGGGGCCCCGAACTTGTCGGCCAGGGCCACGGCAGCATGCACGTACTCTTCGTCGCGGGCGCGGTTGGTGCGCTGTACTTCAACGTAGAAGCGCTCGGGGAACATGCCCATCCAGCCCTGCAGCAGGGCCGCGGCTTCTTCGTCCCTGCCCGCCAGCAGGGCCATGCCGATGTCGCCTTCCTTGCCTGCGGACAGGGCGATCAGGCCCTCGCTGGCCGGGGCGATCCAGTCACGCTGGAGGACTACCAGGCCATTGCGCTGGCCGTCGGTCCAGCCGCGCGAAATGAGTTCGGTGAGGTTGCGATAGCCCTTGGGGTTCATGGCCAGGAAGCAGATACGCGACAGCGGTGCTTCCGGGTCGTCCCCGGCCAGCCACAGGTCGGCGCCGCAGATCGGCTTGATGCCGGCGCCCATGGCGGTCTTGTAGAACTTCACCAGCGAGCACATGTTGCTCTGGTCGGTGATTGCCACCGCCGGCATGTTCATCCCGGCCAGTGCCTTGGCCAGCGGCTTGATCCGCACCAGGCCGTCGACCAGCGAGAATTCGGAGTGGACGCGCAGGTGAACGAAGGGAACCGACATGGAAGATCCTGTAGCAGTGCTGAACGACAAGGGCGGGATTGTAGCGTAAATGAGCCGAGATTTTCGGTTGCTTTGCAGCCTATCGCGACACAAGGCGCTGCAGCGCTGGCGTTGTATCTGTGGGAGCGGATATACCTGCGGAGCAGGCTACGCGATGGCTGGCACCGGCTGTGCCGGTGATCGCGGCTGAAGCCGCTCCTACAGGTACAGCGCCGACTGTAGGAGCGGATTTATCCGCGAAGCAGGCTACGCGGTGGCTGGCACCGGCTGTGCCGGTGATCGCGGCTGAAGCCGCTCCTACAGGTACGGCGCCGACTGTAGGGGCGGATTTATCCGCGAAGCAGGCTACGCGGTGGCTGGCACCGGCTGTGCCGGTGATCACGGCTGAAGCCGATCCGGCGAGCCAGCGCACTACTTCTGGCAACAACCTTGGGCCACAAAGCGGGCCCCGGGGTCAGATCAGCGAAGCCGTGACGCCTTCGCGCGCATCCCAGGCCGCCCGCACCGGGGCAAAGGAACGCCGGTGAATCGGCGTAGGCCCCAGCCGCGCCAGGGCCTCGAGGTGCACCGGTGTCGGATAGCCCTTGTGCCCGCCAATGCCGTAACCCGGATAGATCAGCTCGAATGCGCTCATTTCGCGGTCGCGGGTGACCTTGGCCAGGATCGAGGCTGCAGCGATGGCGGGCACCTTGGCATCACCTTGTACGACCGGCGCCGAAGGCACCGCCAGTTTCGGGCAGCGATTGCCATCGATAAGCGCCAGTTTAGGCGTCACGTGCAACCCTTCGACTGCGCGCTGCATGGCCAGCATGGTGGCGTGGAGGATGTTCAGCCGGTCGATCTCCTCGACCTCGGCGCGGGCGATGCAGAAGCTCAGGGCCTTTTCGCAGATCTCATCGAACAGCGCCTCGCGCCTGGCTTCGGTGAGTTTCTTCGAATCGTTCAGGCCGAGGATCGGGCGCGCCGGGTCGAGGATCACCGCCGCCGTCACCACCGCGCCGCATAGCGGGCCACGGCCCACCTCGTCGACGCCGGCGACAAGGTCTTCGACCAGGTTGAAGTCCAGTCCAATCTGCATGTCAACGGTCCTTGAGCAGGGCCAGTACCGCCTCGGCCGCCTGGTTGGAGGCGTCGCGGCGCAAGGTGCGGTGAATTTCGTCGAAGCGCTCGGTCTGCTGGCTGCCATCGGCTACCAGTGGCGCCAGGGTATTGGCCAGCGCTTCGCTGGTGGCGTCGTCCTGCAACAGCTCGGGCACCAGCGCACGCTGGGCGAGCAGGTTTGGCAGCGACACATAAGGGCTTTTTACCAGCCGCTTGAGAATCCAGTAGGTCAACGGCGCCAGGCGGTAGGCCACCACCATCGGGCGCTTGTACAACAACGCTTCGAGTGTAGCGGTACCCGAAGCGATCAGCACCGCGTCGCAGGCGGCCAGGGCCTGGTGCGACTGGCCATCGAGCAGGGTCAACGGTAGCTGGCGCCCCTCAAGCATCTGCTCGATCTGGGCGCGTCGTGCGGCATTGGCACAGGGCAACACGAAATGCACGCCCGGAACCTGCTGGCGCAGCCGTTCGGCCGCATCGAGGAACAATGCCCCCAGGCGCACGACTTCGCCGCCGCGGCTGCCGGGCATCAGTGCCACCAGCGGCCCCTCGCCCACGCCCAGCTCGGCGCGCGCCGCCGGGCGGTCGGCCTCAAGCGGGATGGTGTCGGCCAAGGGGTGGCCAACGAAGCGCACCGGCACACCCTTTTCCTCATAGAAGCGCGCCTCGAACGGCAACAGCGTGAGCATCAGGTCGCAGCCTTGGCGAATCTTCAGCACACGCTTCTGCCGCCAGGCCCACACCGAAGGGCTGACGTAATGCACGGTCTTGATACCGGCCTGGCGCAGTTTCAACTCGATGTTGAGGGTGAAGTCGGGGGCATCGATGCCGATGAACACATCGGGTCTTTCGCCAATCAGGGTCTCGATCAGCAGCTTGCGGCGCTTGAGCAGCTCACGCAGGCGCCCCAGCACTTCGACCAGGCCCATGACCGCCAGGCGCTCCATGGGAAAATAGGATTGCAGCCCTTCGGCTTCCATCAGCGGGCCGCCAACGCCGATGAACCGCACGTCAGGGTGGCGTGCCTTGAGGGCACGCATCAAGCCTGAACCAAGGATGTCGCCGCTGGCCTCACCTGCGACCAAGGCTACGCAAAGCTGGGCCATGTCAGCGGGTGATGCCGCGGGCAGAGGTCACGATCGACTGACGGAACAGCTCGACCTCAGGGTGCTGGGCAGCCAGTTCGTGCAGTTCCTTGAGCGCGTCTTCGACGGTCAGGCCCTGGCGATAGACGATCTTGTAGCAACGGCGCAGCACATGGATCACCTCGTCGCTGAAACCGCGCCGGCGCATGCCCTCGAAGTTCATGCTGCGCGCTTCCGCCGGGCTGCCGAACACGGTGACGAAGGCCGGTACATCCTTGCCGATCGCCGTGCCCATGCCGGAAAACGCGTGGGCACCGATATGGCAGTACTGGTGCACCAGGGTGTAGCCGGACAGAATCGCCCAGTCGCCCACGTGCACATGGCCGGCCAGCGCCGTGTTGTTGACCAGGATGCAATGGTTGCCGATGACGCTGTCGTGGCCGATGTGGGCATAGGCCATGATCAGGTTGTGGTCACCCACGGTGGTTTCCGCGCGGTCCTGGATGGTGCCGCGGTGGATGGTCACCCCTTCGCGGATGACGTTGTGGTCACCGATCACCAGGCGCGTCGGCTCACCCTTGTACTTGAGGTCGGGTGTGTCTTCGCCGATCGAGGAAAACTGAAAGATACGGTTGTGCTTGCCGATGCGGGTCGGCCCTTTGAGCACAACATGCGGGCCGATAACGGTGCCCTCCCCGATTTCCACATCGGGGCCAACGATCGACCAGGGGCCGACCTCGACGCCATCGGCCAGCTTGGCCGAGGGATCGATAATGGCCCGAGGATCAATCGAATTCATAGGGAGCGTTCCGCGCAGGTGATCTCGGCCGAGCAAACCGGCTTGCCGTCGACCAGCGCACGGCACTCGAACTTCCAGATCATGCTCTTGCGGCTGAGGAACTTCGCCTCCAGCACAAGCTGGTCACCCGGCAGTACCGGTTGACGGAAACGCAGTTTGTCGGAACCGACGAAGTAGTACAGGGTACCGTCGGCAGGCTTGGCATCCAGCATCTTGAAGCCGAGGATGCCGGCGGCCTGGGCCATGGCTTCGATGATCAGGACGCCCGGCATGATCGGGTGCGCCGGGAAATGGCCATTGAAGAACGGCTCGTTGATGCTGACATTCTTGTAGGCACGAATGCTCTGGGCCTCGTAGTCCAGATCCGTCACGCGGTCCACCAGCAGGAACGGGTAACGGTGAGGCAGGTATTCGCGAATCTCGTTGATGTCCATCATTTCGGGGGGGAAGCCTGTAATAAGAATAGGGAGCGCAGGTGCTGACCACACGCTCCTTTTGCAATCCAAAGAGGAGCCAGCTAGCGACTGTTCACTCTTGCTCAGGGAATGGTATCAGCCTTCTGATGTCGGCTGGCCACCTGAGGTCACGGTATCGACGCGTTTTTCCAGCTGCTGGAGACGCTTGGCCATGTCGTCCAGGTGGCGGATACGCGCGGCGCTCTTGCGCCATTCAGCCAATGGCTGCATGGCAGTGCCGGAAGAATAGGCACCCGGTTCGGTGATTGAACGGGTCACCATGGTCATTCCAGACACGAAAACGTTATCACAGACATCGATATGCCCCACCATGCCGACACCGCCGGCAATGGTGCAATGCTTGCCGATGCGGGTACTGCCGGAAATGCCGACGCAGGCGGCCATGGCCGTATGCTCACCGATCTGCACGTTGTGGGCGATCTGGATCTGGTTGTCGAGCTTGACCCCGTCAGCGATGCGCGTGTCCGACAACGCACCACGGTCGACCGCAGTGTTGACGCCGATTTCCACGTCGTCACCGATGGTCACGCCGCCAATCTGGGCGATCTTGCGCCACACGCCCTTCTCGTTGGCAAAGCCGAAGCCTTCGCCGCCGATCACCGCACCCGACTGGATGACCACGCGCTTGCCGATGGTCACGTCATGGTACAAGGTCACCCGTGGCGCCAGCCATCCACCTTCGCCGATCACGCAACGGGCACCGACCACGCAGTGCGCGCCCACGCTGACATTGGCGCCGATGCGCGCGCCGCTCTCGATGACCGCGAACGGCCCGATGCTGGCGCTGGCATCCACCTGCGCGTCCTCAGCCACCACGGCGCTGGGATGAATACCCGCCACAGCCTTGGGTTTGGGGTCGAACAGGTGGGAAATGCGCGCGTAGGCGAGGTACGGATCGGCGACGATCAGAGCATTGCCGGCAAAGCCTTCGGCGTCCGCCGCCTTGAGCAGCACCGCGGCCGCCTGGCTGTGGTCCAGGTATTTGCGGTACTGCGGGTTGGCGAGGAAGCTCAACTGACCGGGGCCAGCCTCCTGCAAGGTGGCCAGCCCGGTAATCTGCAGCGCCTCGGGCCCCTTGAGGGTAGCGCCGAGGGCCTCGGCCAGCTGGCCTAGCGTCATGGTCACGGTCATATCAACGGGCTTGGTTCATGCGCTCGATGACTTGGCGGGTGATGTCGTACTGAGGTTTGACATCGATGACCGCACCGCGCTCGAGGACCAGGTCGTAACCACCTTTCTTGATCACTTCCTCGACAGCGCCATCCAGCTTCGGCTTCAGCTGCTTGAGCATGTCGCGGTCGGCAACGGCCTTGGCTTCGTTCAGTTCCTTGGACTGGAACTGGAAGTCACGGGCCTTCTGCTTGAATTCGAGCTCCAGGCGCTCACGCTCCTGCTGCTGCATCTTGTCGCCACCTTTGATCAGGCGATCCTGGATGCCCTTGGCGCTGCTTTCCAGGCTTTTCAGCTTGGTCAGTTGCGGGCCGAACTTCTTCTCGGCATCCACCGCGTATTTCTTGGCGGCGTCCGATTCCAGCAGGGCCATCTGATAGTTCAGGACGGCAACCTTCATTTCGGCGAAAGCCGGGGTGGCGACCAGCGCCGCGGCCACTACGGCCAGTTGAGTCAACTTACGCACGATGCACTCCTGGATAAACCGTTGTCATTAAGCGAGGGCCGACCTCAGAAGGTCTGGCCCAGAGAGAATTGGAACACCTGCGTGTCGGCATCGTCCGGCTTCTTGACCGGCATCGCCAGGCTGAAGCTCAACGGGCCCAGTGCAGTAATCCAGGTCACGCCCAGGCCGACCGAACTGGCCATGCCCGAGAACCCGACCTTCTCGCAATCAGGCTGGTTGCCGCAATTGGTGTCGAACACGTTACCCACGTCCCAGAACACGGAGGTGCGCAGCGAACGCTGGTCCTTGACGAACGGCAGCGGGAACAGCAGCTCGACACCGCCTTGCACCAGCACGTTACCACCGAACGGCAACGGATCCTGGTCCGGGTCGGCGATGGTACCAGGCTTGCCACCGTTGGCCTCGCCACGGCTTGGTGTACTGCGCGGGCCCAGGCTGCTGTCCTTGAAGCCACGCACGGAGTTGAAGCCACCGGCGAAGTAGTTCTCGTAGAACGGCAGGCCCGAGGTGCTGCCATAACCGTCACCGTAGCCCAGCTCGGTGTGCAGGCGCAGGGTGTAGTCGTTGGTGATCGGCTTGAACAGCTGGCCACGGTAGTCGAGCTTGAAGAACGACAGGTCGCTGCCCGGCACGGTGGACTCAAGGGTCAGGCTTTGCGAGTGACCACGGGTCGCCAGCACGCCTTTGTTCAGGGTCGATTCCGACCAGCCGATCGAGGCCTTGAAGTTGAGGAAGCTGTCGCCTTCCTGTTCGAGGAAGTCGAAGATCTCGTCAACGGTGTACTTGCCGGTCTTGATCTTGTCCTGCTGCACGCTCAGGCCATAGGTCAGGCGCGAAGTTTCGCTGATCGGGTAGCCCAGGCTGACGCCGGCACCGTAGCTGTCCACCGCATAGCTGGCCACGTCGACGTCGAGGTCATCGTAGTCGGTGCTGCGGTAGAAGGCGTTGTAGCCCAGGCTCACGCCATCGGCAGTGAAGTAGGGGTCGACGAAGCCGAAGTTGTAGCGGGTCTGGTATTCCGAACGGGTCAGGCCGATCGACACCTTGTTACCGGTACCGAGGAAGTTGCTCTGGCTGATCGAACCACCGAGGATCAGGCCGGCGCTCTGGGCGAAACCGACGCTGGCGGTGATCGAGCCGGAAGCCTGCTCTTCCACGCTGTAGTTGACGTCGACCTGGTCATCGGTGCCCGGCACCGGCGGCGTCTCGACGTTGACTTCCTTGAAGAAGCCCAGGCGCTCCAGGCGGGTCTTGGACTGGTCGATCAGGTAGGTCGAGGCCCAGCCACCTTCCATCTGGCGCATTTCGCGGCGCAGCACTTCGTCTTCGGTCTTGGTGTTGCCGCGATAGTTGATGCGGTTGACGTAGGCACGCTTGCCCGGGTCGACCACGAACATGATGTCGACGGTGTGGTCTTCATCGTTCGGCTTCGGCACGCCGTTGACGTTGGCGAAGGTATAGCCTTCGTTACCCAGGCGACGGGTAATCAGGTCGGAAGTGGTGGTCATCACCTTGCGCGAGAATACCTGGCCTGGCTGCACCAGCAGCAGCGACTTGACCTGGTCTTCCGGCACCTTCAGGTCACCCGACAGCTTCACGTCGCGGACGGTGTACTTCTCGCCCTCGTTGATGTTGACGGTGATGTAGACGTGCTTCTTGTCCGGCGTGATGGACACCTGGGTGGAGGCGATGTCCATGTTGATGTAGCCGCGGTCCAGATAGTAGGAACGCAGGCGCTCCAGGTCACCGGAGAGTTTTTCGCGGGCATACTTGTCGTCGTTCTTGAAGAACGACAGCCAGTTGGTGGTCTTCAGCTCGAACAGCTGCGCCAGGGTCTCGTCGTCGAACACGTTGTTGCCAACGATGTTGATGTGCTGGATGGCGGCGACGGTACCTTCGTTGATCTTGATCTTCAGCGCCACACGGTTGCGCGGCTGCGGCACCACCTCGGCGTCGACTTCGGCCGAGTAGCGGCCCTGCGCCACGTACTGACGCTGCAGCTCGTTACGCACGCCTTCGAGGGTGGCGCGCTGGAAGATCTCGCCTTCGGCCAGGCCGGACTGCTTCAGGCCCTTCATCAGGTCTTCGGTGCTGATCGCCTTGTTGCCTTCGATCTCGATGCTCGATACCGATGGGCGCTCAACCACGTTGATGATCAGGACATTGCCATCGCGGTTCAGCTGGATGTCCTGGAAGAAGCCGGTCTTGAACAGGGAACGGGTCGATTCCACCAGGCGGCGGTCATCGGCCTGGTCACCGACGTTCAGCGGCAGCGCACCGAACACACTGCCGGCGGAAACCCGCTGCAGGCCGTTGACGCGGATATCGGAGATGGTGAAGGACTCGGCGTGAACTTCAGCGATCATCAGTGCGGACATGACCGCAGTTAGCAGCAGACGTTTCATGAAGTCCTTTTATTCCAACTGGCAATAAACAACCCGCCGCGACAAAACGGCGGGTTCGCAATTGAGCGAAGCTTTATAGTCGACCCAGATCGTTGATCAGGGCGAGCAACATCACCCCTATGACCAAACTGATACCGATCTGGACCCCCCAACCTTGCACCCGATCCGACAGCGGACGACCGCGCGCCCACTCGACCAGGTAAAACAGCAAATGCCCCCCATCCAGAACCGGGATGGGCAGCAGGTTAAGAACCCCCAGGCTTATGCTCAGGTAGGCCAGGAAATTCAGGAAATCCCCCACGCCGGACTGGGCTGAAGCGCCCGCCACTTTAGCAATGGTTATCGGTCCACTCAAGTTTTTTACCGAGAGCTCCCCGAACAGCATTTTCTTCAGCGATTCAAGGGTCAGGACGCTCATGTTCCAGGTCCGCGACAAGCCCTCACCCACCGCGTCCAGCGGGCCGTAGCTGACTTCGCGGAGCATGTTGGCAGGCCACTCGCCAGCTTTTACCCCGGCACCAAGATAGCCGCCAGCAGCCTTGCCCTCGCCCTTGCGCGCCAGGGTCACCGGCAGCTCCAGGGCAGCGCCGTCACGCTCGACACGCACCACGACCTTGGCTTGCGGCCGGGCGCGCACGGCATCGACCACCTGCTGCCACTCGCTCACGGCAATACCGTCGAGGGCCAGCAGCTTGTCACCGGTTTTCAGGCCGGCAGCGGCAGCCGGCCCCTTCGGATCGATTTCGGCCAGCACCGGCACGATCGCCGGGCGCCAGGGCTGCAGGCCGAGGGACTGGATCGGGTCCGGTTCGTCGGCCCCCTTGAGCCAGCTGTCCAGTTTCACCTGCAGCTGGCGCTCGGCAGTGGCGCCCTCGTCACGTACGCCTACCTGCAGGGTGCCGCTCTCGCCCAGGCGCCGGACCAGCTGCAGGTTGACCGCCGACCAGCCATTGGTCGGCTTGCCATCGATGGAGACGATTTCCTGACCTGCGGTCAGGCCTGCCGATGCTGCCAGGCTGCCCGCTTCGACGGCACCGATCACCGGACGGACCTGCTGGGTACCGAGCATCGCCAGCACCCAGAAGAACAGGATGGCCAGCAGGAAGTTGGCCACCGGGCCGGCTGCGACGATGGCGATGCGCTGGCGCACGGACTTGCGGTTGAACGCCTGGTCGAGCAGCGCCGGCGGCACCTCGCCCTCGCGTTCGTCGAGCATCTTGACGTAGCCACCCAGCGGAATCGCCGCGACCACGAACTCGGTGCCATGGCGATCATGCCAGCGCAGCAACGGCGTGCCGAAGCCTACCGAGAAGCGCAGCACCTTGACCCCGCAGCGACGTGCCACCCAGAAGTGGCCGAATTCATGGAAGGTGACCAGCACCCCCAAGGCCACGAGGGTGCCGATAATCATGTAGAGCGCTGTCATATCCATCTCCGAATGATGTTCAGCGGGCCGGCGTCATGCCCGGCCCCCTCATGAACCGTGGTGGGCCTGCATCAGCGAGCGTGGCGCCTCAGCCATTCACGGGAAAGCTCCCGGGCACGCTGGTCGGCGGCGAACACCGCGTCCAGCGACGGCAGCGGCACGACGGGCTCCTGATCGAGCACCTGTTCGATCATACGCGCGATCTCCGGGAAGCGGATACGCCGTTGGAGAAATGCCTCGACCGCGACCTCGTTGGCGGCATTGAGCACGGCTGGCGCGCTGTTGCCGGCCTCGGCAGCCTGCCGCGCCAGGCGCAGGCAAGGGAAGCGCTGTTCGTCGGGCGCCTGGAAATCCAGACGGGCGATGGCGAACAGGTCCAGCGGGGCCACCCCGGAGTCGATCCGCTCGGGCCAGGCCAGGGCGTTGGCAATCGGCGTGCGCATGTCCGGGTTACCCAGCTGCGCCAGTACCGAGCCGTCCACGTAGTCCACCAGGGAGTGGATCACGCTTTGCGGATGCACCACCACCTCGACCTTGGCCGGCGCCGCATCGAACAGCCAGCAGGCCTCGATCAGCTCCAGGCCCTTGTTCATCATGCTGGCGGAATCCACCGAAATCTTGCGCCCCATGGACCAGTTGGGGTGCGCGCAGGCCTGCTCCGGGGTGACATCCAGCAGCGCCTCGACGGGCGTTTCGCGGAACGGGCCACCCGAGGCGGTCAGCAGGATCCGGCGCACGCCGACGGCATTCAGGCCACGCGCGTAGTCACCCGGCATGCACTGGAAGATCGCGTTGTGCTCGCTGTCGATCGGCAGCAGCACAGCGCCACTGCGGCGCACCGCGTCCATGAACAGCGCGCCGGACATCACCAGCGCCTCCTTGTTGGCCAGCAGCACCTTCTTGCCCGCCTCGACCGCGGCCAGGGTGGGACGCAAGCCGGCAGCACCGACGATGGCCGCCATCACGGCGTCGACTTCCGCCGCGCAAGCCACCTGGCACAGCCCGGCCTCGCCTTCCAGCACCTCGGTGGCGCAACCCGCCGCAGCCAGGCCTTCGCGCAGACGCACGGCCGCCTCGGCCACCGGCACCACGGCAAACGCCGGGCGATGGCGCAAACACAGGGCCAGCAACTCGTCGATACGCGAATAGCCGCTCAGGGCGAACACCTGATAGCGGTCGGGATGGCGCGCGATGACATCCAGCGTGCTCAGGCCGATGGAGCCAGTGGCGCCGAGCACGGTAATGCGCTGCGGACGGCTCACATCACACCCCATTCCGCAGCCCACAACAGCACGGCGAAAATCGGGATGGCAGCCGTCAGGCTGTCGATGCGGTCCAGCACCCCGCCATGGCCGGGCAGCAGGTTGCTGCTGTCCTTGATGCCGGAACGGCGCTTGAACATGCTTTCGGTCAGGTCACCGACCACCGACGACATGACCACCAGCGCGGCACCCAGCAGGCCCAGCAGGATCTGCCCGACGCTCCAGTCGCGGCTGATGCCGACCACCGCCGTGATCGCCAGGCTGACCGCCAGGCCGCCATACACGCCTTCCCAGCTCTTGCCCGGGCTGACCTGCGGGGCCAGCTTGCGCTTGCCAAAGGCACGACCGGAGAAATACGCACCAATATCGGCGGCCCATACCAGCACCATGACCGACAGGATCAGCCAGTTACCCAGCGACCAGTGCTTGAGCAGCACCAGGCCCTGCCAGGCCGGCAGCAGCACCAGCAGGCCGATCAGCAGCCGGCAGGCGGCACTGGCCCACAGCTCGCTGCTGCGCGGGTAGGTCAGCACCAGCCATGTGGCCAGCCCCCACCAGATCACCGCAGCGCCGAGCACCCAGGGCGCCAGCTCGGGGAGGATATACAGCAGCATCAGCGCCCCGGCGACCACCACGGCATAGGCGATGCGCAGCGGCTGCGCCATCAGCCCGGCCAGGCGTGCCCACTCCCAGGCGCCGAGGGTTACCACAAAGCCGATGAACAGGGCGAAATCCCCGCCATTGAGCAGGAAGAAGCCACCCAGCGCGATCGGCAGCAGGATCAGCGCGGTAATGATGCGTTGTTTAAGCATTAAGCACGAGCTCCAGCCTCGACCTGCTCGCTGGTCTTACCGAAGCGGCGCTGGCGCGAAGCGAAATCGGCCAGGGCGTTGCGCATGGCCTCGTGTTTGAAGTCCGGCCAGTACAGGTCGGAGAAATACAACTCGGCGTAGGCCAGCTGCCACAGCAGGAAGTTGCTGATGCGGTGCTCACCACCGGTGCGGATGCACAGGTCCGGCAGCGGCAGCTCGCCGGTTGCCAGGCACGCCTGCAGCAGGCCCGGGGTGATGTCTTCCGGGCGCAGGTGCCCGGCTTGCACTTCCCGCGCCAGCCGCTGGGCGGCCTGGGCGATGTCCCACTGGCCACCGTAATTGGCCGCGATCTGCAGGATGAAACGGTTGTTGCCGGCGGTCAGTGCCTCGGCCTCGCGCATGGCAGCCTGCAGCTCCGGGTGGAAACGCGAACGGTCACCGATGATACGCAGGCTGATGTTGTTCTCGTTCAGCCGCCTGGCCTCGCGACGCAGGGCCGAGAAGAACAGCTCCATCAGCGCACCGACCTCTTCGGCGGGGCGCTGCCAGTTCTCGCTGGAGAACGCGAACAGGGTCAGCACCTCGACCCCGGATTCGGCACACACTTCGATGACCGCGCGAACGGCGTCGACACCCGCCTTGTGCCCGGCAACGCCGGGCAGCAGGCGTTTTTTCGCCCAGCGGTTGTTGCCATCCATGATGATCGCGACATGACGCGGCACCGTGGACGGCACCGCTGGCTTGGTCTTTTCCATTAAAAAACCCCGGCCTTAGACGGCCATCAGGTCCTTTTCCTTGGCTTTGAAGGCAGCATCGACTTCGGCAACGAACTTGTCGGTCAGCTTCTGGATCTCGTCAGCGGCGCGACGCTCTTCGTCTTCGCTGATTTCCTTGTCCTTGGTCAGCTTTTTCAGGTCGGCCAGGGCATCGCGGCGCACGTTGCGCACAGCGACCTTGGCATCCTCGGCAACGCCGCTGGCCTGCTTGGTGTAGCCCTTGCGGGTTTCCTCGGTCAGGGCCGGCATCGGCACACGAATGGTGGTACCGGCGCTGGACGGGTTCAGGCCCAGGTCGGAGGTGAGGATGGCCTTCTCGATGGCAGCGCTGAGGTTCTTGTCGTGGGCGACGATCTTCAGGGTGCGGGCATCTTCGACGGTGATCGCGGCCACCTGGTTCAGCGGCATCTCGCTGCCCCAGGCCGGGACCTTGACGCTATCCAGGATGCTTGGGTGAGCGCGACCGGTGCGGATTGCCGCCAGGTTGCGACCCAGGGCCTCGAGGGACTTGGTCATGCGCTCCTGCGCGTCTTTCTTGATGTCGTTGATCATGCTTGGCCTTCCTCGATCAGAGTACCTTCAGCGCCACCCACCACGATGTTCAGCAGGGCGCCAGGCTTGTTCATGTTGAATACCCGCAATGGCATCTTGTGGTCACGGCACAGGCAGATTGCGGTCAGGTCCATTACACCCAGCTTGCGATCCAGCACCTCGTCGTAGGTCAGGTGATCGAATTTCTCGGCGTGCGGGTCCTTGAATGGATCGGCAGTGTACACACCATCGACCTTGGTCGCCTTCAGCACCACGTCGGCATCGATTTCGATGGCGCGCAGGCAGGCCGCGGAGTCGGTGGTGAAGAACGGGTTGCCGGTACCGGCGGAGAAAATTACCACATCCCCGGAGTTGAGGTGGCGAATAGCTTTGCGACGATCGTAATGATCGGTGACACCGACCATGGAAATGGCCGACATGACCAGGGCCGGGATGTTCGAGCGCTCCAGCGCGTCGCGCATGGCCAGGCCGTTCATCACGGTGGCCAGCATGCCCATGTGGTCACCGGTGACACGGTCCATGCCGGCTGCGCTGAGCGCGGCACCGCGGAACAGGTTGCCACCGCCGATCACCAGGCCGACCTGGACACCGATGCCTACCAGCTGGCCAACTTCGAGGGCCATGCGATCCAGCACCTTCGGGTCGATCCCGAAGTCTTCCGAGCCCATCAGGGCCTCGCCGCTAAGTTTGAGCAAAATGCGTTTATAGCGAGGTTGGCGACCACTCACCTGCTGAGCCATTGCGAGTCTCTCCTGCGGCGTACTTTTAGAAAATTCGTGCGGGCTGTTTTCAGCCTGCTAACTGTAGCGTGGCACCGCTTCGGTGCCAGCGAAGAGGGAGTCGGATAAACCCCTCTCCGTTTTGACAAAGAGGCTGCGCGCGTGAGCGGGCAGCCTCTTTGGGGCGACAGACGGGGCTGTCTTACTGCTTGGCAGCAGCAACCTGAGCGGCAACTTCTTCAGCGAAGTTGTCGACTGGCTTCTCGATGCCTTCGCCGACCTTGAAGTAGGTGAAGGAAACGATTTCAGCACCGGCTTTCTTGGCCAGATCGCCAACCTTGACTTCCGGGTTCATGACGAAGGCCTGCTCGACCAGCGAGGCTTCGGCCAGGAACTTCGAGATACGACCTTTGATCATGTTCTCGACGATGTTTTCCGGCTTGCCGGCGATCTTGTCAGCGTTCAGCTGCAGGAATACGCCCTTCTCGCGCTCGATGGCTTCGGCCGAAACTTCCGACGGCAGCAGGAACTCAGGGTTCGAAGCTGCAACGTGCATGGCGATGTTCTTGGCCAGCTCGACGTCGCCGCCTTTCAGGACAACGGCAGCGCCGATCTTGTTGCCGTGCAGGTAGGCACCGACCACGTCACCTTCAACGCGCACCAGGCGACGGATGTTGACGTTTTCGCCGCACTTGGCGACCAGCGCTTCACGCGCAGCTTCACGCGAAGCGATCAGCGGAGCGGCGTCGGTCAGCTTCTGGGCGAAGGCTTCTTCGAGGCTGTCGGCTACGAAAGCCTTGAAGTCGTCTTGCAGGGCCAGGAAGTCGGTCTGCGAGTTCACTTCCAGCAGGACGGCGGATTTACCGTCGGTCTTGACGGCGATAGCGCCTTCAGCAGCGACGTTGCCAGCCTTCTTGGCGGCCTTGATGGCGCCCGAGGCACGCATGTCGTCAATGGCTTTCTCGATGTCGCCGCCGGCCTTTTCCAGGGCCTTCTTGCAATCCATCATGCCTTCGCCGGTACGCTCGCGCAGTTCTTTGACCAGCGCTGCAGTAATTGCTGCCATTTCAAAATCCTCTTGGAAAGTTTTTCAACCATTCCACCCGTTGCTCACGGGCGTTCAATTCTGCAAATCCACTGTGTCTATCTCAGCAGGGCCCATGATGCGGGGCCGATGCTGACAGCAGGATTTCAAGGTGGCAAAAAGGGGGCAGAGCCCCCTTTTTGCGTGCCAAGTCGACGCTAGCGTCTAATTACTCGGCAGCAGGTGCAGCCGCTTCTTCAGCGTAAACTTCGGTGCCGCCGGCAACGTTGTTGCGGCCACGGATGACTGCGTCAGCCATCGAAGTCATGTACAGCTCGATAGCGCGGATGGCGTCATCGTTACCTGGGATGATGTAGTCAACACCTTCCGGGCTGCTGTTGGTATCGACAACGCCGATAACCGGGATGCCCAGTTTGTTGGCTTCGGTGATCGCGATGCGCTCGTGATCAACGTCGATAACGAACAGAGCGTCAGGCAGACCGCCCATGTCCTTGATACCGCCCAGGCTGCGATCCAGTTTTTCCAGGTCGCGGGAGCGCATCAGGGCTTCTTTCTTGGTCAGCTTGGCGAAAGTGCCGTCTTCGGCCTGGGTTTCCAGGTCGCGCAGACGCTTGATCGAAGCGCGGATGGTCTTGTAGTTGGTCAGCATGCCGCCCAACCAACGGTGGTCAACGTATGGCGAACCGCAACGAGCAGCTTGCTCGGCGACGATCTTGCCAGCGGAACGCTTGGTGCCGACGAACAGGATCTTGTTCTTGCCCTGGGCCAGGCGCTCTACGAACGCCAGGGCGTCGTTGAACATCGGCAGGGTTTTTTCCAGGTTGACGATGTGGATCTTGTTGCGCGCGCCGAAAATGTACTTGCCCATTTTCGGGTTCCAGTAACGGGTCTGGTGGCCGAAGTGCACACCGGCCTTCAGCATATCGCGCATGTTGACTTGGGACATGATAGTTCCTTGATAAGTCGGGTTGGGCCTCCACGTATCCCAATGACCAACCCGCGAATTCTGCAACTCGGGGCACCCAGGTCATCGTGTCGACACGTGTGTGGGTTAAGTACTGACGGGGTCGTCCCCGAAAGCGGCGCATTTTATACCACAGACAGCGGCCGAACGGAACCCGGATACTGTTGCGTCCGTCAGCGGCTTTTGCAGCCCCTCGCCAAACAGGCAAGAATGGCCCCATGGAGAGATGGCAGCGTCCACCAGGGTAACGCAGTTCCCCTGGGCGCTGGGTTGCCGGCGATGGGCTGCACGGCAGCCCAATTCTCCGATGTTATCCCGACCGATCGGCGCCCTGCTCTGCTAGAATCCGGCCTTTCCCGTTTGTTCGCGCCGCATGCGGCGCTGTAGAGAGCCTGTAATGACCGTCACCATCAAGACCGCAGAAGACATCGAGAAGATGCGCATCGCCGGCCGCCTGGCCGCCGAAGTGCTGGAAATGATCGAAGAACACGTCAAGCCCGGTGTCACCACCGAAGAGCTGGACCGCCTGTGCCACGACTACATCGTCAACGTCCAGCAGGCCATCCCGGCGCCGCTCAACTACAAGGGCTACCCGAAGTCGATCTGCACCTCGATCAACCATGTGGTCTGCCACGGCATCCCCAACGACAAGCCGCTCAAGGACGGTGACACGCTGAACATCGACGTCACCGTGATCAAGGACGGCTACCACGGCGACACCAGCCGCATGTTCCATGTCGGCACCGTGCCGGTATGGGCCGAGCGCCTGTCCAAGGTCACCCAGGAGTGCATGTACAAGGCCATCGAGCTGGTCAAGCCGGGCTGCCGCCTGGGCGACATCGGTGAAGTGATCCAGAAGCACGCGGAAAAGAACGGTTTCTCGGTGGTACGCGAGTTCTGCGGGCACGGTATCGGCAAGGTGTTCCACGAAGAGCCGCAGATCCTGCACTACGGCCGCGCCGGCACCGGCATGGAGCTGAAGGAAGGCATGACCTTCACCATCGAGCCGATGATCAACCAGGGCAAGGCCGACACCAAGGTGCTGGGCGACGGCTGGACCGCCATCACCAAGGACCGCAAGCTCTCGGCCCAGTGGGAACATACCCTGCTGGTGACCGCGACCGGCTACGAGATCTTCACCCTGCGCAAGGACGACACCATCCCGCGCACCTCGGCCTGAGCGTACTCAGCCAACGGCCACCCCTCGACAGGAACCTGACGCGATGCCCCAGGTGGATCCCGAGCTGTTCGACCGCGGCCAGTTCCAGGCGGAACTGGCCCTCAAGGCGAGCCCCATCGCCGCCTTCAAGAAGGCCATCCGCCAGGCCGGCGAGGTGCTCGACAGGCGTTTTCGCAGCGGCGGCGAAATCCGCCCGCTGATCGAGGCCCGCGCCTGGCTCGTCGACAATATCCTGCAACAGGCATGGAACCAGTTCGACTGGGGCGACCACAGCGGCATCGCACTGGTCGCGGTCGGCGGCTACGGGCGCGGCGAGCTGCACCCGCATTCGGACATCGACCTGCTGATCCTGCTGGGCGCCGCCGAACACGAGCAATACCGCGACGCCATCGAACGCTTTCTCACCCTGCTGTGGGACATCGGCCTGGAAGTGGGCCAGAGCGTGCGCACCGTCGACGAGTGTGCCGAGCAGGCCCGCGCCGACCTGACGGTCATCACCAACCTGATGGAAAGCCGCACCATCGCCGGCCCCGAGGCCTTGCGCCAGCGCATGCTGGAGGTGACCGACACCACGCACATGTGGCCGAGCAAGGACTTCTTCCTGGCCAAGCGCGCCGAGCTCAAGGCCCGCCACCACAAGTACAACGACACCGAGTACAACCTCGAACCCAACGTGAAAGGTTCGCCCGGTGGCCTGCGCGACATCCAGACCGTGCTCTGGGTGGCCCGCCGCCAGTACGGCACCCTCAACCTGCATGCGCTGGCCGGCGAAGGCTTTTTGCTGGAAAGCGAGAACGAGCTGCTGGCCTCTTCCCAGGACTTCCTGTGGAAGGTGCGCTACGCCTTGCACATGCTGGCCGGGCGCGCCGAGGACCGCCTGCTGTTCGACCACCAGCGCAGCATCGCCGCGCTGCTGGGCTACAGCGACGACAACCCCAAGCGGGCGATCGAGCAGTTCATGCAGCAGTACTACCGGGTGGTGATGAGCATCAGCCAGTTGTGCGACCTGATCATCCAGCACTTTGAAGAAGTGATCCTCGCCGATGACGACAGCGGTACCACCCAGCCGCTGAATGCACGCTTCCGCCTGCATGATGGCTATATAGAAGCCACCCGGCCGAACGTGTTCAAGCGCACCCCGTTCGCCATGCTGGAAATCTTCGTGCTGATGGCCCAGCACCCCGAGATCAAGGGCGTGCGCGCCGATACCGTGCGCCTGCTGCGCGAACACCGGCACCTGATCGACGACACCTTCCGCACCGATATCCGCAATACCAGCCTGTTCATCGAGCTGTTCAAGTGCGAAATCGGCATCCACCGCAACCTGCGGCGGATGAACCGCTATGGCATCCTCGGCCGCTACCTGCCGGAATTCGGCCTGATCGTCGGGCAGATGCAACACGACCTGTTCCACATCTACACGGTCGACGCGCACACCCTCAACCTCATCAAGCACCTGCGCAAGCTGCAGTACACGCCGGTGTCCGAGAAATTCCCGCTGGCCAGCAAGCTCATGGGGCGCCTGCCCAAGCCCGAGCTGATCTATCTTGCCGGGCTGTACCACGACATCGGCAAGGGCCGCCAGGGCGACCATTCCGAGCTGGGCGCGGTGGATGCGCAGAAGTTCTGCGAACGTCACCAGTTGCCGGCCTGGGACAGCCGCCTGATCGTCTGGCTGGTACAGAACCACCTGGTAATGTCGACCACCGCCCAGCGCAAGGACCTGTCCGACCCACAGGTGATCAACGACTTTGCCCTGCACGTGGGCGATGAAACGCGCCTGGACTACCTCTACGTGCTGACCGTGGCCGACATCAACGCCACCAACCCCAGCCTGTGGAACTCGTGGCGTGCCAGCCTGCTGCGCCAGCTGTACACCGAGACCAAGCGCGCGCTGCGCCGCGGCCTGGAAAACCCGCTGGACCGCGAGGAGCAGATCCGCCAGACCCAGTCCGCGGCGCTGGACATCCTGGTGCGCGAGGGCACCGACCCGGACGACGTCGAGCAATTGTGGGCACAGCTGGGCGATGACTACTTCCTCAAGCACACCGCCGCCGACGTGGCCTGGCACAGCGACGCGATCCTGCAGCAGCCGGCCGACGGCGGGCCACTGGTGCTGATCAAGGAAACCACCCAGCGCGAATTCGAAGGCGGCACGCAGATCTTCATCTACGCCCCCGACCAGCACGATTTCTTTGCCGTGACGGTGGCCGCCATGTCGCAGCTGAACCTGAACATCCACGACGCGCGGATCATCACCTCGAGCAGCCAGTTCACCCTCGACACCTACATCGTGCTGGACAACGATGGCGGCTCGATCGGCGACAACCCGCAGCGGGTCAAGCAGATTCGCGACGGCCTGACCGAAGCGCTGCGCAACCCCGAGGACTACCCGACCATCATCCAGCGCCGGGTGCCACGCCAGCTCAAGCACTTCGACTTCCCGCCGCAGGTGACCATCCTCAACGATGCCCAGCGGCCAGTGACCATCCTCGAGATCACCGCGCCCGACCGCCCAGGCCTGCTGGCCCGGCTCGGGCGGATCTTCCTGGAATTCGACCTGTCGCTGCAGAATGCCAAGATCGCCACCCTTGGCGAGCGGGTGGAGGACGTGTTCTTCATCACCGACGCCGACAACCAGCCGCTGTCCGACCCACAGCTGTGCAGCCGCCTGCAGGAGGCCATCGTCCAGCAGCTGCAGGCCGGCCAGGCCAGCGATACCAGCCCGACCCGCGTGACTTTTTAACGACTAGACGATTGACGAGACCTTGCGCCGATGAACCATGCCCTGACCCAGCTTCAGCCCTACCCGTTCGAGAAACTCCGCGCCCTGCTGGGCAGCGTGAAGCCGGCGGCGGACAAACGCGCCATCGCCCTGTCGATCGGTGAGCCGAAGCACGAATCGCCGGCGTTCGTCGCCCAGGCCATGGCCGACAACCTCGACAAGCTGGCGGTCTACCCCAGCACCATCGGCCTGCCCGCCTTGCGCCAGGCGATCGGCCACTGGTGCGAGCGTCGCTTCGGCGTGCCGGCCGGCTGGCTGGACGCCGAGCGCCACATCCTGCCGGTCAACGGCACCCGCGAGGCGTTGTTCGCCTTCACCCAGGCCGTGGTCAACCGCGCCGATGACGGCCTGGTGGTCAGCCCCAACCCGTTCTACCAGATCTACGAAGGTGCAGCACTGCTGGCTGGTGCCACCCCGCACTACCTGCCGTGCCTGGAGAGCAACGGTTTCAACCCCGATTTCGACGCCGTGCCGGCCGAGGTGTGGCAGCGTTGCCAGGTCCTGTTCCTGTGCTCGCCGGGCAACCCCACCGGCGCGCTGGTGCCGATGGCCACCCTGAAGAAGCTGATTGCCCTGGCCGACCAGCACGACTTCGTGATCGCCGCCGACGAGTGTTACAGCGAGCTGTATTTCGACGAAGACGCCCCGCCACCGGGCCTGCTGACTGCCTGTGCGGAACTCGGCCGCAGCGATTTCAAGCGCTGCGTGGTGTTCCACAGCCTGTCCAAGCGCTCCAACCTGCCGGGCCTGCGTTCGGGCTTCGTCGCCGGGGATGCCGAGATCATCAAGCCGTTCCTGCTGTACCGCACCTACCATGGCTGCGCCATGCCGGTACAAACCCAGCTGGCCAGCATTGCCGCCTGGCAGGACGAGGCGCATGTGCGCGAGAACCGCGACCAGTACCGCGCCAAGTACGATGCCGTGCTGGATATCCTGCAGCCGGTGCTGGACGTGCAGCGCCCGGATGGCAGCTTCTACCTGTGGGCCAAGGTACCGGGTGGCGATGCCGAATTCACCCGTGACCTGTTCGAGGCGCAGCATGTAACGGTGGTGCCGGGGTCGTACCTGTCGCGCGAAGTGGATGGGGTGAACCCGGGCGCCGGGCGCGTGCGCATGGCGCTGGTCGCGCCGCTGGCCGAGTGCATCGAGGCGGCGGAGCGGATTCGCGAGTTCCTGCAGAACCGCTGATTCGACAGGGCCCGTACAGTTCTTGAGTGTTGTGCAGTAGCGGTGGGAGCGGGTTTACCCGCGAACACCGGCACAGCCGGTGCCATTCACCGCGTCGCCTGATTCGCGGGTAAACCCGCTCCCACAGGGCCGCAAAGCGGCCCCTGCGGTCTACTTGACCGATCCCAGGTTCGCCTCGCTCAAGTCCAGCTCGCCCAGCACCTGGCGCACCACCTCGTCACCCACCAGGTGCTGACGATGCAGGTTGTACAGCTCCAGCCGCTGCGCCCGCAGCGCGCGCAGGCGCAGACGTCGCTCCAGCAGGTCCATCTGTTGCGCCAGGGCCTTGGCTTCGGCGCTGTCGTTGTAGCTGTCCAGCTCATCCCGGTATTCCGCCATCAGGCGCGCCTTGAGTTCGGTCGCCAAGGTCGCCTGGGCGGCATCCTGCGGCGCGGTACTGTCGATCACCTCCTCTGCCTCCAGGGCGTGGATCGCCGCCTCGGCAGTACGCCGCCAGGCCTCCTGCACTTCCTGGTGCAAGCGCTCGTCCGGGCTCTTGGTCACCCCGCGCAGCAGCAGCGGCAGGCTGATACAGGCGGTGATCAGCGACAGCAGGATCACCCCGGCCGCGATGAAGATCAGCAGGTCACGCTCGGGGAACGCCTTGCCCGCTTCTATCAGCAGCGGGATCGACATCACACCGGCCAGGGTGACCGCACCGCGTACGCCGCCCAAGGTCAACAGCCAGCAGGAGCGCGCCGTGGGCATCAGTACCAGCGCTGGCTTGCCGCGCCAGCGCCGGACCACGCCGATCGAGCGCCAGATGCTCTGCACCCAGATGAAGCGCAGCAGGATCAACGCGGCGAAGATGGCCACCACATCCAGGCAACGCCAGGCCAGGGTCGGCCATACGGTGGCCTCATGGCTGACCACGGCCTTGATGATGTCGGGCAATTGCAGGCCCAGCAGGAGGAAGATCAGGCCATTGAACGCAAACTCCAGCAACGACCAGACACTGCGGTTGAGCAGGCGCGTACTGGTCTGCCGGGGCAGCAGGTCGAGCCAGCTCTGCATCATGCCGGCCGCCACCGCCGAGAGGATGCCCGACACGCCGAGGCGCTCGGCCAGCACGTAGGCGGCGAACGGCAGCAGCAACATGAACACCACGTGGGTGGCCGGGTCGTCCCAGCCGCGGGCGATCATCCACGCCCGCAGGCGGCCGATCAGCCAGCTCAGGGCGACACCCACGGCAAGGCCGCCGAGGGCGACCAGGACGAAGCTGAAGCTGGCATCGGTCAACGAGAACACCCCGGTGATC
Organism: Pseudomonas sp. LAM2023; assembly: GCF_016620375.1. Taxonomy (NCBI): domain Bacteria; kingdom Pseudomonadati; phylum Pseudomonadota; class Gammaproteobacteria; order Pseudomonadales; family Pseudomonadaceae; genus Pseudomonas; species Pseudomonas sp. LAM2023. Next base: position 622,506 of record NZ_JAENHV010000026.1, read on the forward strand.
GCTGCCGCCAGGGCGAACTTGAAGGTCACCAGGCCGGACGCATCGTTCATCAGGGCCTCGCCTTGCAGCATGTGCATCAGCGGGGTGGGCAGGCGGTCCTGGGCAATGGCCGACACTGCCACGGCGTCGGTCGGCGACAAGACTGCCGCCAGGGCGAAAGCCACTGGCAACGGAATGCCAGGCAGCAACCAGTGGATGAAATAGCCGGCCCCGACCACAGTGAACAACACCAGCCCCACGGCCAGTGCCACCACCGGCCCGCGGATGCGCCACAGCTCGCGCTTGGGAATGCGCCAACCGTCGGCGAACAGCAAAGGTGGCAGGAACAGGAACAGGAACAGTTCGGGGTCCAGGGCCACATGCAGGCCCAGCGTCGGCCAGGCCAGCAAGGCACCAGCGGCAATCTGCACCAGCGGCAGGGGCAGCGGAATCATGCGACCGACCAGCTTCGACACGCTGACCAGCGTCAGCAGGATGAGGACGGTATAGGCGGACTGCATCCGGGAAGGCTTCCTTTGTGAATCAAGATCGACAGCAGGGCGAGAGAGCGCCATTGAAACAACATGTTAGCGGGGTAACGGGAAACGAGACCGCTGCACGATAGTCGCAGGTGAGGGATGAATATGTAACATGATGAGACGTGGGGCGCATGCGCTACAGCCCCAAGGCATGTTCCCCCGTGGCGCTCAAAGGATGGTTCCCGCATAATCCCGCGACTGATATTCGAAAATGGAGAGATTGGGGCAGCCTGTGGCCTCAATGTACACAATGACCTACACGCTCTACGGCATCAAAGCCTGCGACACCATGAAAAAAGCGCGTACCTGGCTCGACGAAAAAGCCATCGCCTACGAATTTCACGATTACAAGACCCAAGGCATCGACCGTGACAGCCTGAACCGCTGGTGCAACGAACACGGCTGGGAAATCATCCTCAACCGTGCCGGCACCACGTTCCGCAAGCTGGACGACGCCAGCAAGGCCGACCTCGACCAGGCCAAGGCCGTCGAATTGATGCTGGCCCAGCCGTCAATGATCAAGCGCCCGGTGCTCGACCTTGGCACGCGCACCCTGGTCGGCTTCAAGCCAGACCTTTACGCCACTGCCCTGGCCTGAGCCCCTACCCTATTTCGCACGAGGTAATCACATGTCCAATACCCTGTTCAGCCTGGCCTTCGGTGTCGGCTCCCAGAACCGCCAGGGCGCCTGGCTGGAAGTATTCTACGCACAACCACTGCTCAACCCGAGCGCAGAGCTGGTTGCAGCGGTAGCGCCGATCCTCGGCTACCAAGGCGGCAATCAGGCCATCGCCTTCAGCACTGCCCAGGCTGCACAACTGGCCGAAGCCGTGAAAGGCGTCGACGCCGCCCAGGCAGCCCTGCTGACCCGCCTGGCCGAAAGCCACAAGCCACTGGTCGCCACCCTGCTGGCCGAAGACGCCGCACTGAGCTCGACCCCAGAGGCCTACCTCAAGCTGCACCTGCTGTCGCACCGCCTGGTCAAGCCGCACGGTGTGAGCCTGGCCGGCATCTTCCCGCTGCTGCCGAACGTTGCCTGGACCAACCAGGGCGCAGTCGACCTGGCCGAACTGGCCGAGCTGCAACTGGAAGCGCGCCTGAAGGGCGAGCTGCTGGAAGTGTTCTCGGTGGACAAGTTCCCGAAAATGACCGACTACGTGGTCCCGGCCGGCGTACGCATCGCCGACACCGCCCGTGTCCGCCTGGGCGCCTACATCGGCGAAGGCACCACCATCATGCACGAAGGCTTCGTCAACTTTAACGCCGGCACCGAAGGCCCAGGCATGATCGAAGGCCGCGTTTCGGCTGGCGTATTCGTCGGCAAGGGCTCGGACCTGGGCGGCGGCTGCTCGACCATGGGCACCCTGTCCGGTGGCGGCAACATCGTCATCAAGGTTGGCGAAGGCTGCCTGATCGGCGCCAACGCCGGTATCGGTATTCCGCTGGGCGACCGCAACACCGTCGAGGCCGGCCTGTACATCACCGCCGGTACCAAGGTGAACCTGCTGGACGAGAACAACCAGCTGGTGAAAGTGGTCAAGGCCCGCGACCTGGCCGGCCAGACCGACCTGCTGTTCCGCCGCAACTCGCTGAACGGTGCAGTGGAGTGCAAGACCCACAAGTCGGCCATCGAGCTGAACGAGGCGCTGCACGCGCACAACTGAGAACCCTGCAGCAGCGGATTCTCAGCGCTTGAAATGTTAAGATCGGGTCTGGCACCTCGCCAGACCCGATTTTCCTTCCAGGCCCCGCGACCATGTTCCAGCCCTCCCCCTGGCGTGCCGATTTCCCCGCGATCGCCGCCCTGCAACGGCAGCACCAGACCTACCTGGACAGCGCCGCCACCACCCAGAAGCCGCAAGCCCTGCTCGATGCCCTGAGCCATTACTACGGCCATGGCGCAGCCAACGTGCACCGAGCCCAGCATTTGCCCGGCGCACTCGCGACCCAGGCTTTCGAAACCAGTCGCGACAAGGTCGCCGCCTGGCTCAATGCGGCAGATTCGCGGCAGATCGTGTTCACCCACGGTGCCACGTCGGCGCTAAACCTGCTGGCGTATGGCCTGGAACAGCGCTTCGAGGCCGGTGATGAAATTGCCGTCAGCGCCCTGGAGCACCACGCCAACCTGCTGCCCTGGCAACAACTGGCGCAGCGGCGCAACCTGCGCCTGGTAGTGCTGCCGCTGGATGGCCAGGGCCGCATCGACCTCGAGCAGGCACTGCAACTGATCGGGCCACGTACCCGGGTACTGGCGGTGAGCCAGCTGTCCAACGTGCTGGGTACCTGGCAGCCGCTACCGGCACTGCTGGCCCATGCCCGCGCGCAAGGCGCGCTGACCGTGGTCGACGGTGCCCAGGGCGTGGTGCATGGCCGCCACGATGTGCAGCAACTGGGTTGCGACTTCTATGTGTTCTCCAGCCACAAGCTGTACGGCCCGGAAGGCGTCGGCGTGCTGTACGGCCGCAGCCAGGCACTGGAGCGGTTGCGCCACTGGCAGTTCGGCGGCGAGATGGTGCAACTGGCCGAGTACCATAGCGCCAGCTTCCGCCCGGCGCCGCTGGGCTTCGAGGCCGGTACCCCGCCGATTGCCGGCGTGATCGGCCTGGGCGCGACCCTGGACTACCTGGCCAGCCTCGATGCCCAGGCGGTCGAACGCCATGAAACCAGTCTGCACCAGCACTTGCTGCGTGGCCTGGCAGACCGCGATGGTGTGCGCATCCTTGGCGCACCACAGGCAGCCCTGGCCAGTTTCGTCATTGAAGGCGTGCACAACGCTGATATCGCCCACCTGCTGACCGAGCAAGGTATTGCCGTGCGTGCCGGGCACCACTGTGCCATGCCGCTGCTCAAGGGGTTGGGGCTGGAGGGGGCCATTCGCGTGTCGCTGGGGCTGTACAACGACAGCGATGACTTGCAGCGTTTCTTCGACGCGCTGGACCAGGGCCTGGAGCTGTTGCGATGAACCTGCCAGCAGAGGCCTGCCAGGCGCTGGAGGCGTTTGAGCAAAGCAAGGGCTGGGAACAGCGTGCGCGCCTGCTGATGCAGTGGGGCGACCGCCTGGAGCCCTTGGCTGAGGCTGAAAAGACCGAGGCCAACCGGGTGCATGGCTGTGAAAGCCTGGTGTGGCTGGTAGCCGAGCAAGTCGAAGGCGCGTGGCAGTTCAAGGCCACCAGCGACGCCCGCTTGTTGCGCGGGCTGCTGGCGTTGCTGCTGGTGCGGGTGCAGGGGTTGCCCAGTGGAGAGCTGGCCGAGCTTGATCTGCGTGAGTGGTTTACCCAGCTGGGCCTGGAGCGCCAGCTGTCACCGTCGCGCAGCAATGGCCTGCATGCAGTGTTGCAGCGGATGGCGGAGCTAGCCTCGGCTGCCTGAACCCAAGGCCTGTAGGAGCGGCCTTGCGTCGCGATGGGGCGCGCAGCGGCCCCGGCCATATTCACTGCGAAGCTGCAATCGTGGGGCCGCTGCGCGCCCCATCGCGACGCAAGGCCGCTCCTACAGGGGCCAAGCAAAGCGGAAGGGTTTTACTCAGGCTTGGCGCGCTCCGACGGCCGTCGTGCACCGGCCACCAGTTTCTCTACCGCTTTGCTTGCTGCCACCATGCCGAAGGTCGCGGTCACCATCATCACCGCGCCGAAGCCACCCGAGCAGTCCAGGCGCACACCTTCACCGACAAAACTCTTCTGCAGGCACACGCTGCCATCCCCCTTGGGATAGCGCAGCTGCTCGCTGGAAAACACGCACGGCACGCCATAATTGCGGCTGACATTGCGCGAGAAGTTGTAGTCGCGGCGCAGGGTGGAACGCACCCGCGAAGCCAGCGGGTCGTTGAAGGTCTTGTTCAGGTCGGCGATCTGGATCTGCGTCGGGTCGATCTGCCCGCCGGCGCCACCGGTGGTGACAATGGCGATCTTGCGCCGGCGGCACCAGGCGATCAGCGCGGCCTTGGCCATGACGCTGTCGATGCAGTCGATCACACAGTCGAGGTTTTCGCTGATGTACTCGGCCATGCTGTCACGGGTGACGAAGTCGGCTACCGCATGCACCCTGCAGGCCGGGTTGATCGCCCGCAGGCGCTCGGCCATGACCTCGACCTTGGGCCGCCCCACCTGCCCTTCCAGGGCATGGGCCTGGCGGTTGGTGTTGCTGACGCAGACGTCGTCGAGGTCGAACAGGGTGATCTCGCCCACACCACTGCGGGCCAACGCTTCGGCCGCCCACGAGCCTACCCCGCCAATACCGACCACGGCCACATGGGCCTGGCCCAGGCGCTGCAACCCCTGGTCGCCATACAACCGGGCAACGCCCGCGAAGCGTGGATCTTCTGTGCTCATGCTCATACCCCAAAAAACCGGCGCGCATTATATGCCAGTGGGCCCATCGCCTGCATCGTTAGGAAAGAGCCTACCAACCCTGCTTTAATGTCGTATCACTTCGACACAAATGGACGACAATGTCTTCACGTAAATTCGGCCTGAACCTGGTCGTGGTCCTGGCCATCGCCGCGTTGTTCACCGGGTTCTGGGCACTGATCAATCGCCCGGTTTCCGCCCCTGCCTGGCCCGAGCAGATCTCCGGTTTCTCGTATTCGCCGTTCCGCCTGGGGGAAAGCCCGCAAAAGGGCCAGTACCCGACTGACGACGAGATGCGCCAGGACCTGGAGCAGTTGAGCAAACTGACCGACAGCATCCGTATCTACACCGTGGAAGGCACCCAGGCCGATATCCCGCGGCTGGCCGAGGAGTTCGGCCTGCGGGTCACGCTGGGTATCTGGATCAGCCCGGACCTGGAGCGCAACGAGCGTGAGATCGCCACCGCCATCCAGTTGGCCAACACCTCGCGCAGCGTCGTCCGGGTAGTGGTCGGCAACGAGGCGCTGTTCCGCGAGGAGGTCACCCCGGAAAACCTGATCAAGTACCTGGACCGGGTACGTGCAGCGGTCAAGGTACCGGTGACCACCAGTGAGCAGTGGCACATCTGGAAAGAAAACCCGCAGCTGGCCAAGCACGTCGACCTGATCGCCGCGCACATCCTGCCGTACTGGGAGTTCGTGCCGATGAAGGATTCGGTCGCATTCGTCCTCGACCGCGCCCGCGAACTGAAACACCAGTTCCCGCGCAAGCCGCTGCTGCTGTCGGAAGTCGGCTGGCCGAGCAACGGCCGCATGCGCGGGGGTGCCGATGCCACTCAGGCCGACCAGGCCATCTACCTGCGCACCCTGGTCAATACCCTCAATCGCCGTGGGTACAACTACTTCGTCATCGAAGCCTATGACCAGCCCTGGAAAGCCAGTGACGAAGGTTCGGTGGGCGCCTACTGGGGGGTGTACAACGCCGAGCGCCAGCAGAAGTTCAACTTCGACGGCCCGGTGGTGGCGATCCCGCAATGGCGTGCCCTGGCAGTGGCCTCGGTGGTCCTGGCCCTGATTGCGCTGACCGTGCTGTTCATCGACGGCTCTGCCCTGCGCCAGCGCGGCCGCACCTTCCTGACCTTCATCACGTTCCTGTGCGGCTCGGTCCTGGTGTGGATCGCCTACGACTACAGCCAGCAATACAGCACCTGGTTCAGCCTGACCGTGGGCGTGCTGCTGGCCCTTGGCGCGCTGGGGGTATTCATCGTCCTGCTCACCGAGGCCCACGAACTGGCCGAGGCGGTATGGATACACAAGCGCCGCCGCGAATTCCTGCCGGTGCAGGCCGACAGCGCCTACCGGCCCAAGGTGTCGGTGCATGTGCCGTGCTACAACGAGCCGCCAGAGATGGTGAAGCAGACCCTCGACGCCCTGGCCGCACTGGACTACCCCGACTACGAAGTGCTGGTGATCGACAACAACACCAAGGACCCGGCCGTTTGGGAGCCGCTCAAGGCCCACTGCGAGAAGCTCGGCGAGCGCTTCAGGTTCTTCCACGTCGCGCCATTGGCCGGCTTCAAGGGCGGCGCACTGAACTACCTGATCCCGCACACCGCCAAGGACGCCGAAGTGATTGCGGTGATCGACTCGGACTACTGCGTCGACCGCAACTGGCTCAAGCACATGGTGCCGCACTTCGCCGACCCGAAAATCGCCGTGGTGCAGTCGCCGCAGGATTATCGCGACCAGCACGAAAGCGCCTTCAAGAAGCTCTGCTACAGCGAGTACAAGGGCTTCTTCCACATCGGCATGGTCACCCGCAACGACCGTGACGCGATCATCCAGCACGGCACCATGACCATGACCCGGCGCAGCGTGCTGGAAGAGTTGGGCTGGGCCGAGTGGTGCATCTGCGAGGACGCCGAGCTGGGCCTGCGCGTGTTCGAAAAGGGCCTGTCGGCGGCCTACGCCCACAACAGCTACGGCAAGGGCCTGATGCCCGACACCTTCATCGACTTCAAGAAGCAGCGTTTCCGCTGGGCCTATGGCGCCATCCAGATCATCAAGCACCACGCCAGCGCGCTGTTGCGCGGCAAGGGCAGCGAGCTGACCCGTGGCCAGCGCTACCACTTCCTGGCCGGCTGGCTGCCCTGGATCGCCGATGGCATGAACATCTTCTTCACCGTCGGCGCGCTGCTGTGGTCGGCGGCGATGATCATCGTGCCACACCGGGTCGACCCGCCGCTGATGATCTTCGCCATCCCGCCGCTGGCGCTGTTCTTCTTCAAGGTCGGCAAGATCATTTTCCTCTACCGGCGCGCAGTGGGGGTGAACCTTAAGGACGCCTTTGCCGCGGCACTGGCCGGGCTGGCATTGTCGCATACCATCGCCAAGGCCGTGCTGTACGGTTTCTTCACCAGCAGCATGCCGTTCTTCCGCACGCCGAAGAACGCCGACAGCCATGGCTTGCTGGTGGCGATTTCCGAGGCCCGGGAAGAATTGTTCATCATGTTGCTGCTGTGGGGTGCGGCACTGGGCATCTATCTGGTGCAGGGGCTGCCGAGTTCGGACATGCGCTTCTGGGTGGCGATGTTGCTGGTGCAATCGTTGCCTTATGTGGCAGCGCTGGTGATGGCGTTTCTGTCGTCGTTGCCCAAACCTGGGGAAAAGGCCGCCGAGGCGCAACAGGCTTGAGCTCTTTGGGGGCGCTTTGCGCCCCTTTCGCGACACAAGGCCACTCCTACATGGGATCGCATCCCGTCAGATGTGGCGCGATAGCTTTTAAGAGCGGCCTTGTGTCGCGAAAGGGCCGCAAAGCGGCCCCATTGGCCTGACGGTTTGATATAAGATAACGCCCCTCAGATTTCTCCCGCCTTGCCTTGCCCCGGAGTCCCCCATGACGGCCCCAGCCGAGCTTTCGCCCACCCTCCAACTGGCCTGCGACCTGATCCGTCGCCCCTCGGTCACCCCCGTCGACGCCGACTGCCAGGCGCAGATGATGAACCGCCTGGGCGCCGTGGGCTTCCAGCTGGAACCGATGCGCATCGAGGACGTCGACAACTTCTGGGCCACCCACGGTACCCAGGACGGCCCGGTGCTGTGCTTCGCCGGCCACACCGACGTGGTGCCCACCGGCCCGGTGCAACAATGGCAGCATGAACCCTTCGAGGCGCTGATCGACGCCGACGGCATGCTCTGCGGCCGTGGCGCCGCCGACATGAAAGGCAGCCTGGCGTCCATGGTGGTGGCCAGCGAGCGCTTCGTGCAGGACTACCCGAACCACCGTGGCAAAGTCGCCTTCCTGATCACCAGCGACGAGGAAGGCCCGGCCCACCACGGCACCAAGGCCGTGGTCGAGCGCCTGAAAGCGCGCAACGAGCGCCTGGACTGGTGCATCGTCGGCGAGCCATCCAGCACCACCCTGCTGGGTGACGTGGTCAAGAATGGCCGCCGTGGCTCGCTGGGCGCCAAGCTGACCGTACGCGGCAAGCAGGGCCACGTGGCCTACCCACACCTGGCGCGCAACCCGATCCACCTGGCTGCCCCGGCTCTGGCCGAACTGGCCGCCGAGCACTGGGACGAAGGCAATGCGTTCTTCCCGCCGACCAGCTTCCAGATCTCCAACCTCAATGCTGGCACCGGCGCTACCAATGTGGTCCCGGGCGAGCTGAGCGCGCTGTTCAACTTCCGCTTCTCCACCGAGTCCACCGTCGAAGGCCTGCAGGCGCGGGTGTCGGCCATTCTCGACAAGCATGAACTGGACTGGTCGATCGACTGGGCACTGTCGGGCCTGCCGTTCCTCACCGAGCCGGGCGAGCTGCTGGACGCCGTATCGGCCAGCATCAAGGGCGTCACCGGTCGCGACACCCAGCCGTCCACCAGCGGTGGTACCTCCGACGGCCGCTTCATCGCCACCATGGGTACCCAGGTGGTCGAGCTTGGCCCGGTCAACGCCACCATCCACCAGGTTGACGAGCGGATCCTGGCCAGCGACCTCGACCTGCTGACCGAAATCTACTACCAGACCCTGGTCCGGTTGCTCGCCTGATGCTCGCCTGCCCCCTTTGCCAAGCGCCGCTGAGCCGGCTCGACAACGGTGTGGTGTGCCCGGCCGGCCACCGCTTCGACCGCGCCCGCCAGGGTTACCTGAACCTGTTGCCGGTGCAGCACAAGAACAGCCGCGACCCGGGTGACAACCAGGCCATGGTCGAGGCCCGCCGCGATTTCCTCGAGGCCGGCCACTACGCCCCGGTGGCGCGCCGCCTGGCCGAACTGGCCGCCGAGCGCCAGCCCTCCGCCTGGCTGGACATCGGTTGCGGCGAGGGCTACTACACCGCGCAGCTCGCCCAGGCGCTGCCAGCCGCCGAGGGCTATGCCCTGGACATCTCCCGCGAGGCGGTCAAGCGCGCCTGCCGCCGCGCGCCCGAGGTCACCTGGATGGTCGCCAGCATGGCCCGGGTGCCGCTGGCCGACGCCAGCTGCCAGTTCATCGCAAGCGTGTTCAGCCCGCTCGACTGGGCCGAGGCCAAGCGCCTGCTCAGCCCTGGCGGCGGCCTGATGCGGGTCGGCCCCACCAGCGGCCACCTGATGGAACTGCGCGAAGTGCTCTACGATGAAGTACGCCCTTACGCCGACGACAAGCACCTCGCACTGGTCCCCGAAGGCATGGCCCATGCCCACAGCGAAACCCTCGAGTTTCGCCTGAGCCTGGTCGCGCCCAAGGCCCGCGCCGACCTGCTGGCCATGACTCCGCACGGCTGGCGCGCCAGTGCCGCAAGGCGTGCCCGGGTGATCGACCAGGCCGAGCCGTTCGAAGTCACGGTTTCCATGCGTTATGACTATTTCCTGCGCCAAGACTGAGCACACCGGAGCCCTTATGCGCCAACCTGATATCGAGATCTACCTGAAGGACGCCGACGTCGACCACAAGCAGATTGCCGAGTGGCTTGCCCAGGCGATCGGCCCGTGCAGCGAATGGCAGCAGAAAGGCCAGACCTTCAAATGCCAGGCCGGTAACATTCCGGTCACCTGGTTACCCAAAGCTGTAGGGAAATGGAACAGCCTTTACCTGGAAAGCGACCAGACGCCCTGGGCCGATGACGTTGCCTGCGCCCGCGCCGCTTTCGCCGCACTGGGTGTGGAAGTGCGCTGCGCGCCGGGTGGCTGGGTGGAAGAAGACGGGGAAGAGGATGCCGACCGCTGGGTCCGCATCAGCGCCGACGGTGAAGAGGAAATCACCTGGCGTACCTGAACACAGGGTATTCCTGTGGGAGCCTGGCTTGCCGCCGATGCAGGCAACACGGTACCTGGCACCGGCCTTGCCGGTAATCGCCGGCAAGCCAGCTCCCACAACAAGCCTTACAGCATGAGGCTCAGAGCCCTACTACGTCTTCGGCTTGCAGGCCTTTCTGGCCCTGCACGCAGGCGTATTCCACCCGCTGCCCTTCGACCAGGGTACGATGCCCCTCACCGCGAATCGCCCGATAGTGGACGAACACATCCGCACCACCTTCGCGCTGAATGAAGCCATAACCCTTGGCATCGTTGAACCACTTTACATTCCCAGTCTCACGAGACGACATCTGAACTACTCCGGATTTTTATTGTGAAGATCGCCTTGTAGACACGAAGCCTCCGCCACGTGTCGACGCCGCTTGCGCAAATATCCTGCAAGTGGCAGGCCGAGTATATGACACAGAACAAAAAAATTTGATGACCGTCGCGCCGTTCGGCGATTTTTGCTGAACTTGCGCGGATACGGCAGACTAATTGGCCAGATACCCACTGAATTTCACACCCAGGGCACACACCCCATGACCCGTTCCCCCCTGCGCCGCCTGATCTTCGGCGCCCTGCGTCGCCTGTTGTACCTGTGGGTGCGCTCCGAGACCATCAACCAGTCCTCCCTCACCCTCAAGCTCGACCGCAGCCGCCCGGTGTTCTATGCCCTGCCCTCGCCGGCGCTCAGCGACCTGGTCGTGCTTGACCATGAATGCACCAAGGCGGGGCTGCCGCGCCCGGTGCTGCCGGTGGCGGTGGGCCCGCTGCAGGAGCCGGCCGCGTTCTTCTACCTGACCCCGGACCCGGACTGGCTCGGCCGCCACGACAAGCGTGGCGCGCCACCAACCCTGGAGCGCCTGGTCGCGACCGTGGGCCAGCATGCCGAAGAGGACGCCCAGATCATCCCGGTCAGCGTGTTCTGGGGCCAGACCCCGGCCAGTGAATCCAGCCCGTGGAAACTGCTGTTCGCCGACAGCTGGGCGGTTACCGGGCGCCTGCGCCGGCTGCTGACCGTGCTGGTGCTGGGGCGCAAGACCCGCGTGCAGTTCTCGGCGCCGATCCACCTGCGCGAACTGGTGCAGCACAACAAAGGCCAGGAACGCACCGTGCGCATGGCCCAGCGCCTGATGCGCGTGCACTTTCGCAACCTCAAGACGGCCGTCATCGGCCCGGACATCTCGCACCGGCGCACCCTGGTCAAGGGCCTGATCCATGCGCCGCAGGTGCGTCAGGCCATCCTCGACGAGGCGCAACGCGAAAACCTGCCGCTGGCCAAGGCCGAAGCCCAGGCGCTGCGTTATGGCAACGAGATCGCCTCGGACTACACCTACACCGCCATCCGCTTCCTCGAAGTGGTGCTCAGCTGGTTCTGGAACAAGATCTACGACGGCATCAAGGTCAACCACATCGAGCAGGTGCAAGGCATCGCCCCCGGCAACGAAGTGATCTACGTGCCCTGCCACCGCAGCCACATCGATTACCTGCTGCTGTCGTATTTGCTGTTCCGCAACGGCCTCACCCCGCCGCACGTGGCCGCAGGCATCAACCTCAACATGCCGCTGGTAGGTAACCTGCTGCGCCGTGGCGGTGCCTTCTTCATGCGCCGCACGTTCAAGGGCAACCCGCTGTACACCGCAGTGTTCAACGAATACCTGCACACCCTGTACACCAAAGGTTTCCCGGTGGAGTACTTCGTCGAAGGCGGCCGCTCGCGCACCGGGCGCATGCTGCAGCCACGCACCGGGATGCTGGCCATCACCCTGCGCAGCTTCCTGCGCTCGTCGCGCACGCCGATCGTCTTCGTGCCGGTGTACATCGGCTACGAGCGCGTGCTCGAAGGCCGTACCTACCTGGGCGAGCTGCGCGGGGCCAGCAAGAAGAAGGAGTCGATCCTCGACATCTTCAAGGTATTCGGCGCGCTCAAGCAGCGCTTTGGCCAGGTGTACGTCAACTTCGGCGAACCGATCCGCCTGGCCGGCTTCCTCGACCAGCAACAGCCTGGCTGGCGCGACCAGGACCACGGCCCGCAGTATCGCCCGGCCTGGCTCAACGCCACCACCACCCGCCTGGGCGAAACCGTGGCACGCCACCTCAACGAGGCGGCGGCGATCAACCCGGTCAACTTGGTGGCCCTGGCGCTGCTCTCCACCAGCCGCCTGGCCCTGGACGAACGTGCCCTGACCCGCGTGCTCGAACTGTACCTGGCCTTGCTGCGTCAGGTGCCCTACTCGCCGCATACCACCCTGCCCGAGGGCGACGGCCAGGCGTTGATCGAACATGTGCGCAGCATGAACCTGGTGGCCGAGCAGAAGGACGCCCTGGGCCGCATCCTGTACCTGGATGAAGCCAACGCGGTGCTGATGACCTATTACCGCAACAACGTGCTGCACATCTTCGCCCTGCCAGCCCTGCTGGCCAGCTTCTTCCTCAGCAGCTCACGCCTGAGCCGGGAGTTGCTGGGCCGCTACGTGCACGCGCTGTACCCGTATCTGCAGGCCGAACTGTTCCTGCGCTGGACACCGCAGCAGCTGGACGAGGTGATCGACCAGTGGCTGGCCGCGCTGGTCGAACAGGGCCTGCTGCGCCAGGACAACGACGTGTACATCCGCCCCGCGCCGAGTTCACGGCAGTTCGTCTTGCTGACCCTGCTCGCCCGCACCATCACCCAGACCCTGCAGCGCTTCTACATGGCCACCTCGCTGCTGCTCAACAGCGGGCAACACAGCCTCAGCGCCGAAGCGCTGGAAGACCTGTGCGTGATGATGGCCCAGCGCCTGTCGATCCTGCATGGCCTGAACGCCCCGGAATTCTTCGACAAGACGCTGTTCCGCCACTTCATCCAGACCTTGCTCGAGCAGGGCGTGCTGCAGGCCGACAGCCAAGGCAAGCTGGGCTATCACGACAAGCTTGGCGAGCTGGCCGAAGGCGTGGCCAAGCGCGTACTGTCGGCCGAGCTGCGCCTGTCGATCCGCCAGGTCGCGTTGCACCGCGACGACGGGCTGGAAAGTTCGACCCTGTAAAGGGTTCGGCAGCCGGGAAAATCCGCTAAAGTCCCTGGGGTTGGCCACAAGCCAGCTCCAAGGAAAACGGAGACGCCATGAAAAAGCTCTTTATGCTGTGTTGCGCATCCCTGCTCGCAGCCTGTTCCAGCCACACCCCGTCCAGCCAGGCCAGCCTGGATGGCGAGGTGTTCTACCTGCAGCGCAGCGCCCTGCCACCGACCGCCACGCTCAGCGTCGAGCTGCAGGACGTGTCGCTGATGGATGCCCCGGCCGTGGTCCTGGCGCGCCAGGCCGGCCCGGTCAAAGGCAACGTACCGCTGCCCTTCCACCTCGCCTACGACCCGGCCCAGGTCAAGCCCGGCCACCGCTATGCGCTCAGCGCGCGCATCGAAATGGATGGCAAGTTGCTGTTCATCAACACCGAACAGCATGCTGTCCGGCTGGATGGCCATGACCCGCAACCGCTGCGGATCAAGGTCGATCCGGTCCGCTGAAACCCGTATTCATCTGTTTACAAGGAAAGCTTCATGATCCGCACCTCCCTGCGTTTCACCACCCTGTGCGCCGGCCTGCTGCTGTCGGCCAGTGCACTGGCCCTGTCGCTGGGCGACCTGAGCCAGAAAGACGCCACCGGCGGCCTGAAAGATGCCCTGACCCAGGGCGCGCAACTGGCCGTCAAGCAGCTGAGCGCCCCGGGCGGCTTCAGCAACAACCCGGACGTGCGTATCGAGCTGCCGGGCAACCTGGGCAAGGCCGCCAAGGCGATGAAGATGTTCGGCAAGGGTGACCAGGTCGAAGCCCTGGAAACCAGCATGAACAAGGCCGCCGAGGCTGCCGTGCCGCAGGCCCAGGCGATTCTGGTGGATGCCGTGAAGAACATGAGCGTGACCGATGCCAAGGGCATCCTCAGCGGTGGCGACGATTCGGCGACCCAGTACCTGAACAAGAGCAGCCGCGAGCAGATCCGTGCCAAGTTCCTGCCGATCGTCAAGCAGGCCACCGACAAGGTTGGCGTGGCCCAGCAGTACAATGCCTTCGCCGCCCAGGCCAAAGGCCTGGGGCTGGTCAAGGACGACGCCAATATCGAGAACTACGTGACCGAGAAGGCGCTGGATGGCCTGTTCGAGATGATCGCCAAGCAAGAGCAGAGCATTCGCCAGAACCCGGCTCAAGCGGCTACCAGCCTGGCCAAGAAGGTCTTTGGCGCGCTGTGATGGCGGTGGGGCTGCCTGGCAGCCCATCGCGACACCAGGCCGCTCCAACACAGCTTGCAAGGGCCTGTAGGGGCGGCCATGTATCGCGAAAGGAGGGCCAAGCCCTGCGCTATGAACTTCAGCCCTTCTTCACCCTGAACCACGCCGCATACAACGCCGGCAGGAACAGCAGGGTCAGCACCGTGGCCACGATCAATCCGCCCATGATCGCCACGGCCATCGGCCCGTAGAACACGCTGCGCGACAACGGGATCATCGCCAGCACCGCCGCCAGCGCGGTCAGCACGATCGGCCGGAAGCGCCGCACCGTGGCTTCGATGATCGCCTGCCAACGTTCCTGGCCGGCGGCGATGTCCTGCTCGATCTGGTCCACCAGGATCACCGAGTTGCGCATGATCATCCCCGCCAGGGCAATGGTGCCGAGCATGGCGACGAAGCCGAACGGTTGGCGGAACACCAGCAGGAACAAGGTCACGCCGATCAGCCCCAGCGGTGCGGTGAGGAACACCATCACCGTGCGCGAGAAGCTGCGCAGCTGGATCATCAGCAAGCTCAGCACCACCACCACGAACAGCGGCATGCCGGCGTTCACCGACTTCTGCCCGCGCTCGGAGTCCTCCACCGTGCCACCTACCTCCAGCAGGTAGCCATCGGGCAGCCTGGCGCGAATCTCCTTCAGGGTCGGCTCGATCTGCTTGACCAGCGTCACCGGCTGCTGCTGGTCGTAGATGTCGGCGCGCACCGTCACCGTCGGCAAGCGGTTGCGGTGCCAGATGATGCCCTCCTCGAAACCGTAGGCCAAGGTTGCCACCTGCGACAAGGCCACGCTCTGGCCATTGTCGGTCGGCAACGCCAGGCTGCCGAGATTGCCCAGCTCGTGGCGTTCCTGGTGGGTACCGCGCAGCAGGATCTCGATCAGCTCGTTGTCCTCGCGGTACTGGCTGACCGTGGTCCCGGTCAGCGAGCTTTGCAGGAAGCTCGACAGGTGCGCGGTACTGACGCCCAGGGCACGTGCCCGGTCCTGGTCGATTTCAAGGAATACCGCCTTGCTCGGTTCTTCCCAGTCCAGGTGCACGTTCACCACATGCGGGTTCTCGCGGATCTTGTCGGCCACTTCGCGGGCCAGTGCTCGGACTTTCTCGATGTGCTCGCCGGTGACGCGGAACTGCACCGGATAACCCACGGGCGGGCCGTTCTCCAGGCGGGTGACGCGGGCGCGCAGGTCGGGGAACTGCTGGTCCATGGTGCTGATCAGCCAGCTGCGCAGGCGCTCGCGGTCCTCCATCGACTTGGCCAGCACCACGAACTGGGCGAAGCTGGCCGCCGGCAGTTGCTGGTCCAGTGGCAGGTAGAAACGCGGCGAGCCGGTACCCACGTAGGCCACATAGTTGTCGATGCCGTCCTGCTGCCTGAGTAGCGCCTCCAACTGCTTGACCCGCTCGGCAGTGTTGGCCAGCGAGCTGCCTTCGGCCAGCTTCAGGTCGACCAGCAGCTCCGGGCGCCCGGAGGCCGGGAAGAACTGCTGGGGCACGAAGCGGAACAGCAGGATGCTGCCGACAAAGGCGGCAATGGTCAGCAGGATGACGGTCTTGCGCCGCCGCACGCACCACTCCACCAGCCGCCGCACGCGCTGGTAGAACGGGGTGGCGTACGGGTCTGGCGCGTGGCCATCCTTGCCATGGCGCGCGGCATGCAGGCTGGCCAGGTCGGGCAGCAGGCGCTCGCCCAGGTAAGGCACGAAGACCACGGCGGCCACCCAGGAGGTGAGCAAGGCGATGGTCACTACCTGGAAGATCGAACGGGTGTACTCGCCGGTGCCGGAGGCCGCCGTGGCAATCGGCAGGAAGCCGGCCGCGGTGATCAGGGTGCCGGTGAGCATCGGGAAGGCGGTGCTGCTCCAGGCATGGCTGGCCGCCTTGAGCCGGTCGTAGCCCTGCTCCATCTTGATCGCCATCATTTCCACCGCAATGATCGCGTCATCCACCAGCAGGCCCAGCGCCAGCACCAGTGCGCCAAGGGAGATCTTGTGCAGGCCGATGCCAAAGTAGTGCATGGCGGCGAAGGTCATGGCCAGTACCAGCGGAATCGCCAGCGCCACCACCAGGCCGGTGCGCAAGCCCAGCGAGAAGAAGCTCACCAGCAGCACGATGACCAGCGCCTCGACCAGCACCTGGATGAATTCGCCCACGCCAGCCTTGACCGCCGCCGGTTGGTCGGACACCTTGCGCAGCTCCATGCCGGCCGGCAGGCTGCGCGCCAGCCGCTCGAACTCGCCTTCCAGGGCCTTGCCCAGCACCAGGATGTCGCCGCCGTCCTTCATCGACACGGCCAGGCCGATGGCATCTTCGCCCATGAAGCGCATGCGCGGTGCCGGTGGGTCGTTGAAGCCCCGGTGCACCTCGGCGACATCGCCGATCCGGAAGGTACGGTCGCCCACGCGAATGGGGAACTGGCGAATCTGCTCGACGCTGCCAAAACGCCCGCTTACCCGCAACTGCAGGCGCTCACTGGGGGTTTCGAAGAAGCCGGCGGTGCTGACCGCGTTCTGCTCCTGCAGGGCCTGCTGCACGGCCGCCAAGGGCACACCGAGGGTGGCCAGCTTGAGGTTGGACAGCTCGATCCAGATTTTTTCGTCCTGCAGGCCGACCAGCTCGACCTTGCCGACGTCCTTGACCCGCTGCAGCTGGATCTGGATACGGTCGGCATAGTCCTTGAGCACGGCATAGTCGAAGCCCTTGCCGGTCAGCGCATAGATATTGCCGAAGGTGGTGCCGAACTCGTCGTTGAAGAACGGGCCCTGGATTTCCGGCGGCAGGGTGTGGCGGATGTCCGCGACCTTCTTGCGGATCTGGTACCACAGCTCGGGGATATCCCGGGAATGCAGCGAGTCACGGGCCATGAAGGTGACCTGCGACTCACCGGGGCGGGAAAACGAGACAATCCGCTCGTATTCGCCGGTTTCCATCAGTTTCTTCTCGATGCGCTCGGTGACCTGGCGCGACATTTCCTCGGCGCTGGCACCCGGCCACAGGGTGCGGATGACCATGGCCTTGAAGGTGAACGGCGGGTCTTCGCTCTGGCCGAGCTTGGTGTAGGACATCGCGCCAATGACCGCCAGCAGGATCATCAGAAACAGGACGATCTGGCGGTTGCGCAGCGCCCAGGCAGAAAGGTTGAAACCCATCGGGACTTACTCCTTGGCCGTCAGGTTCACTACACGGTTGGTGCGGTCTACCGGGCGTATCTCCTGGCCCTCGCGCAACACGTGGCCACCGGCGGCGACTATCCAGTCACCCACGGCAAGGCCCTCCAGCACCGGCACACTGTCGGCACCATAGGCCCCCAGGCGCACCAGCACCCGCTCCAGGCGGCTGTCCTTGTTGACCCGCCAGACGTAGGCCTGGCCGTTCTCTGCGGTAACCGCCGACAACGGCACGGCCAACGGGATCAAGCCTTCGTGGGCGATGTAGACCCGGGCGCTCTGGCCCAGCTCCGCCGGCGTGGCAGCGGAGGTGAAGGCAATGCGTGCGGCAAAGGTACGCGAGCGCGGGTCGGCGGCCGGCGACAGCTCGCGGATGCGCCCCTGGAAGCGCTCCTGCGGGTGCGACCACAGTTCCACGCTCACCGCCTGGCCTACGGCGAAGCGGGCGAAGTGCTGCTCCGGCAGGCCGATGAGCACTTCCCGCTCGCCATCGGCAGCGAGGGTGAACACGGTCTGCCCGGCCGCGACCACCTGGCCCACTTCTACCTGGCGCTTGGCGATCACCCCGGCCTGCGGTGCACGCAGCACGGCATATTCGGCCTGGTTGCCGGCGACGTCGAACTCGGCCTTGGCCTGCTTGAGGCGGGCCTGCCCGGCGCGGTAGAGGTTTTCGGCGTTGTCGTACTGCGAACGGCTGACCATCTGCCGGTCCAGCAGCTTCTGGTAGCGATCGCGCTCGGCACGCACCAACGACAGGTTGGCCTCGGCGGCCGCCAGCTGGGCACGATTGGCTTCCAGCTGCAGGCGCACATCCTGCGGGTCGAGTTCGGCCAACGGCTGGTCGGCCTTGACCCGCTGCCCTTCCTCGACCAGGCGCTTGCTGACCTTGCCGGCAATACGGAAGGCCAGCTCCGGCTCGAAGCGCGCCCGCACTTCGCCGGGGTAACTGTCGGCAGCGGCTTCGGCCGGCTGCGGTTGCACCACCAGCGCCGGGCGTGGCGCGGCGGGTGGGACGGCTTCCTGGCCGCACGCTGCCAGCAACAGCACGGCGGCGGTGGACAGGGCGATGGACAAGGCATGGCGCAACATGATGAATCCTTTCGCGAGGTGCACGTCTGAATATTTATACTGGCAAGTATATTAAATCAGCGAACCGGAGCCGGGAAGCCAGCGCCGGCAGAAAAAATCACGCCACGTTTTCACCGTCTTCAGGTTTTTTTCACCGGGATGCGCAGCGCTGTCCGCACCTCCGGCATCACCTTCAGCGCAACGACCGGTGCGCCGGGCCGCACACCAGAGCGTGTCCGACAGCATAGGCGCGTACGCCTTCGCTCACCCGCCG
Source organism: Pseudomonas sp. LAM2023 (assembly GCF_016620375.1). Lineage (NCBI taxonomy): Bacteria > Pseudomonadati > Pseudomonadota > Gammaproteobacteria > Pseudomonadales > Pseudomonadaceae > Pseudomonas > Pseudomonas sp. LAM2023. The sequence goes on from NZ_JAENHV010000026.1 coordinate 641,409, forward strand.
GCAGCGCCAGGTAGTCCAATACTCCCAGGCCGCCTGGGAGTATCCGCCGATGCGCCGCCGGTGGCGCTTATCCATAGTTGAGGCCTGTAGCGGAGGTCTGCAGCCAGGCCTCGACAACTGGCAGCGCTTGGGAGAGAGCCATGACCATGAACAAGAAGAACGCATCGCCAACGGACAAACACAATAGCCCCGCCGATGACCTGCCCCCCATCTCCCCACCTACCGTCACCACCGACCTCAGCGACTATAGCCCTGGCAGCACCGCCACCGTCACGGCCAGCGGCTTTGCGGCTGGCAGCACGGTCGCTTTCGAGGTGGACCATGCCACCGGCGCTGGTGCGGATAACCTGTGGGGCACCCCCGACGATGTGCTCGCCACCGACGCCGGCGAAGGCCACGACCCGTGGTACGTGACCGACGGCGGCGCTGGCGACCTGGACGGCAAGGTCAACGGCAGCATTACAACCTCGTGGTACGTCAACCCCGACGACTCGGCGGGCGCCACCTTCCTGCTCAGCGCGACCGGCGCGGGTGCCGACCAGGTGTTCGGCACGGCTGACGACGTGGTGGCGACGACGTCGTTCACCGACAGTGCAGTGATCACCGCGACCGGTGTGAACGTGACGCTGGACGAAACGGCCGGGTTGCAAAATGGCACAGCCACACCAAGCCCGGCCTCGGATGCCGACGACAACGACATCCTGGTGGCCTCCCTGCCCTCCGCGTTCTCGACCCGCCTCACCGCACTGGGCGCCGGTACCCCGGCAGGTGCTGCCTTGAGTGGCTATACCGGGGCCGTGGGCAACACCGGCAGCAATGCATTCACCATCACCCCGGCACCGGGCGGCACCATCACCGACGTCAGCTTCACCAACAGCGCTGGCGCGCCGCTCAATGGCCTCGACAGTGGGCTGGATACGCTCGATGGCGTCAGCATCCTGCTCTACACCGATACCAGCAACAACAACATCGTGCTGGGCCGTGCGGGCGGGCCAGCAGGTGCGATCGTGTTTGCCGGTTACATCGAAGAAACCGGCTCGCCCGTCAGCGGCGGCAAGATCTGGACGGTGGAATACCAACCGCTGCTGCACCCGAACACCAGCAACCCGGACGATGCCGTCAACCTGCTGAACAAGGTATTCATCGGCACCAACCAGGACCTGCAATTCAGCCTGGCCAATGCGCCTTCCGGGCAGAACCTGTTCCTCATGTTCACCACCGCGAACCCGACCGTGGTCAATGACGGCGGCATCCTGCGTATCAGCGACCCGACCATCATCGCCACCGGGAAAGACCCGGCCGACCAGTCGAGCGGTGCCAGCATCAACACGGGCGATACGATCAACACCAGCCAGGCGGGTGGCCCGACCACCTTCGGCACCAACAACCAGATGATCGTGGAGCAGGAAGGTATCCGTTTCTCCTTCGTCACCGGCGCCCGGCAGAATGTGACCATTCCCAACCTGGACCAGAACGAAGCGGATATTGAAGCCAACATCGACTACACCGCGGTGTTCAATGTGAAGTCGGCCAGTTTCGATGTGGTGCAACTGCAAAGCGGCAAGAGCGCCGTGGTCACGGTCAGCGCCTACAGCACGGCCGCTGAGCCTGGGGTGAACTTCATCAATGGGTACAGCAACGATGCCGCAGTGGCGATCACCAACGTTCGCGTCATCGATATCGCCACAGGGCAGGTAGTCGAGAACTCGAACGGGTCGGTGAATGACCCGAACATCGTCATCACCTTTGCCTCGGGGGTCGCTACCCTCACTGGCATTACCGCCGGCCAGCGAATCGAGTACACCACCACACAGGATCACAACCGTGTGCTCATCCAGAATGGCGCTGCCGTGGACGCCAAGGGCGATACCCATGCCGATTTCGATATCGGCGGCCTGAAGCTACTTCAGGTCACTACCGCTACCGCTGAAATCGGCTCCAAGATGGTCTTCGAAGACGACGGCCCGAGCATCAGCACCACCGGCACCGAGCCGACCCTGACCGTCGATGAAACCAACCTGGCGATCAACGCCAGCCAGAGCTTCGCCGCCAACTTCACCTCGGCCTTCGGCGCCGATGGCGCTGGCACGCTCACCTACGCCCTCGGCGTGGTGGCAGGCGCTTCGGGCCTGACGGACACGGCCACCGGCGAGGCGGTCAACCTGTCGCTCAATGGCACCGTGGTGGAAGGCCGCACGGCCACTACCAACCTGCTGGTATTCACGGTCAGCGTTGCCAGTAACGGCACCGTCACCCTCGACCAGATCCGCGCCATCGTCCATCCCGATACCACTAACCCGGATGACTCGAAGACCCTGTCCGGCGACAACCTGGTGACCTTGACCGCGACCAAGACCGACAAGGACGGCGACAGCGCCCAGGCCACGCTCAACATCGGGCAGAACCTGGTATTCAAGGATGACGGCCCGAGCATCAGCACCACCGGCACGGAACCGACCCTGACGGTCGATGAAACCAACCTGGCGATCAACGCCAGCCAGAGCTTCGCCGCCAACTTCACCTCGGCCTTCGGCGCCGATGGCGCTGGCACGCTCACCTACGCCCTCGGCGTGGTGGCAGGCGCCTCCGGCCTGACGGACACGGCCACTGGGGAAGCGGTCAACCTGTCGCTCAATGGCGCCGTAGTAGAAGGCCGCACGGCCACCACCAACCTGCTGGTATTCACGGTCAGCGTTGCCAGTAACGGCACCGTTACCCTCGACCAGATCCGCGCCATCGTCCATCCCGACACCACTAACCCGGATGACTCGAAGACCTTGAGCGCCGACAACCTGGTGACCTTGACCGCGACCAAGACCGACAAGGACGGCGACAGCGCCCAGGCTACGCTCAACATCGGGCAGAACCTGGTATTCAAGGATGACGGCCCAAGCATCAGCACCACCGGCACGGAACCGACCCTGACCGTCGATGAAACCAACCTGGCAATCAATGCCAGCCAGAGCTTCGCCGCCAACTTCACCTCGGCCTTCGGCGCCGATGGCGCCGGCACGCTCACCTACGCCCTCGGCGTGGTGGCAGGCGCCTCCGGGTTGACGGACACGGCCACTGGGGAAGCGGTCAACCTGTCGCTCAATGGCGCCGTGGTGGAAGGCCGCACGGCCACCACCAACCTGCTGGTATTCACGGTCAGCGTTGCCAGTAACGGCACCGTTACCCTCGACCAGCTCCGCGCCATCGTCCACCCCGACACCACTAACCCGGATGACTCGAAGACACTGTCCGGCGACAACCTGGTGACCCTGACCGCGACCAAGACCGACAAGGACGGCGACAGCGCCCAGGCCACGCTGAATATCGGGCAGAACCTGGTATTCAAGGATGACGGCCCGAGCATCAGCACCACCGGCACGGAACCGACCCTGACGGTCGATGAAACCAACCTGGCGATCAACGCCAGCCAGAGCTTCGCCGCCAACTTCACCTCGGCCTTCGGCGCCGATGGCGCTGGCACGCTCACCTACGCCCTCGGCGTGGTGGCAGGCGCCTCAGGCCTGACGGACACGGCCACCGGCGAAGCGGTCAACCTGTCGCTCAATGGCGCCGTGGTGGAAGGCCGCACGGCCACCACCAACCTGCTGGTATTCACAGTCAGTGTTGCCAGTAACGGCACCGTCACCCTCGACCAGATCCGCGCCATCGTCCACCCCGACACCACTAACCCGGATGACTCGAAGACCCTGAGCGCCGACAACCTGGTGACCTTGACCGCGACCAAAACCGACAAGGACGGCGACAGCGCCCAGGCTACGCTCAACATCGGGCAGAACCTGGTATTCAAGGATGACGGCCCAAGCATCAGCACTACCGGCACCGAGCCGACCCTGACCGTCGATGAAACCAACCTGGCGATCAACGCCACCCAGAGCTTCGCCGCCAACTTCACCTCGGCCTTCGGTGCCGATGGTGCAGGCACGCTCACCTACGCCCTGGGCGTGGTGGCAGGCGCCTCCGGCCTGACGGACACGGCCACTGGGGAAGCAGTCAACCTGTCGCTCAATGGCACTGTGGTGGAAGGCCGCACGGCCACTACCAACCTGCTGGTGTTCACGGTCAGTGTGGCCAGCAACGGTGAGGTCACCCTCGACCAGCTCCGCGCCATCGTCCACCCCGACACCACCAACCCGGATGACTCGAAAACCCTGAGCGCCGACAACCTGGTGACCTTGACCGCGACCAAGACCGACAAGGACGGCGACAGCGCACAAGCCACGCTGAACATCGGGCAGAACCTGGTATTCAAGGATGACGGCCCGAGCATCAGCACCACCGGCACCGAGCCGACCCTGACCGTCGATGAAACCAACCTGGCAATCAACGCCAGCCAGAGCTTCGCCGCCAACTTCACCTCGGCCTTCGGCGCCGATGGTGCCGGCACGCTCACCTACGCCCTGGGCGTGGTGGCAGGCGCTTCGGGCCTGACGGACACGGCCACCGGCGAGGCGGTCAACTTGTCGCTCAATGGCACCGTGGTGGAGGGCCGCACGGCTACCACCAACCTGCTGGTATTCACCGTCAGCGTTGCCAGTAACGGCACCGTTACCCTCGACCAGATCCGCGCCATCGTCCACCCCGACACCACTAACCCGGACGACTCGAAGACCTTGAGCGCCGACAACCTGGTGACCTTGACCGCGACCAAGACCGACAAGGACGGCGACAGCGCCCAGGCCACCCTCAACATCGGGCAGAACCTGGTATTCAAGGATGACGGCCCAAGCATCAGCACCACCGGCACGGAACCGACCCTGACCGTCGATGAAACCAACCTGGCAATCAATGCCAGCCAGAGCTTCGCCGCCAACTTCACCTCGGCCTTCGGCGCCGATGGCGCTGGCACGCTCACCTACGCCCTGGGCGTGGTGGCAGGCGCTTCGGGCCTGACGGACACGGCCACCGGCGAGGCGGTCAACCTGGCGCTCAATGGCACCGTGGTGGAGGGCCGCACGGCCACTACCAACGCGCTGGTGTTCACGGTCAGCGTCGCCAGTAATGGCACCGTCACCCTCGACCAGCTCCGCGCCATCGTCCACCCCGACCCCACCAACCCCGACGACGTGAAGACCCTGACCGCCGACAACCTGGTGACCTTGACCGCGATCAAGACCGACAAGGACGGCGACAGCGCCCAGGCCACCCTCAACATCGGGCAGAACCTGGTGTTCCACGATGATGGGCCATCCCTGGCCTTCGGCAACCTGATCGGAACCGGCAGCATCCTGCCGCAATACGGTTTCTGGAACAATACGATCGGTGCCGACGGCCTGGGTGCGACCGGCCTGGACATTTCGCTGGTGGGTGGCCAGTTCACCCTGGTCCGGCCCGACAACACCACCACGACCGGTACTGGCACCCTCACCGAGACGTCGCCTTCGCCAGATGCCAATGGCGCGTTCCACTTCACTGGCACCTTGACCGGGGACTTCGACAACAACGCCGCAACGGCCAACACCACGATCGACTACACGCTGACGGCATACGCCAATGGCAGCTACACCCTGGACCTGGTGCAAGGCTTCCATTCGGTCACCACGCTCAGCAGTGCCAACGGCTCGCTGGATGCCGGCGGCCCGGACCCAGTGCGTACCTTGCTGATCCCTAAAACCAGTGACCCAAGCATTCCGTCGGCATCCGAGGAGATCGTGTTCTTCTCCGCCAAGGCGCTCGCCTCGACGGCAGACATCTTCACCGGCATAGGCATCGGGGCTACCGACCCGACCGAAGCCCAGCTGCAGACCAATCCCCTGCCGTCGTACATCGACCCCGCGTCGATGAACGTCAGCACGTCCGGTATCGGCGTCGCCAACAACCTGTTCCAGGGTGACAACCTGGCGGCGATCAGCGCCGCCGATGAAAGCTTCGTGGTCAACCCGGAAACCTTGCTGACGGGCATGAAGGTCTACATCGACAACTCCGTAGGGGGCTACGACACCGCCACCGAGGACCTGTACTACCGCATCTACTACGCCGATGGAACGACGTCGAACCTGACCGAGGTGAACACCCTCACCCCAGAGGCTGGCGGCCAGGTGTCGTTCCTGATTCAGAAGGCAGGTTCGTCGCTGATTGATGCCGTGCAACTGACGATGGGGCGGGGCGAAATCAAGATCCCGGTGATCGAGTTCATCAAGGAAACCGAGAACCTGGCCAGCGACATCAAACTGCAGTTCAGTGCAACGCTGACGGACAAGGATGGCGACTCCGCGAGCAGTACGTTCGCCGCCAACCTGTTCGCCAACGAAGCGGACAACGCAGCGTTCGACTTCTCGCTGGTTGGCACCACCGGCCAGCGCGATGCGTTCAACGTCGACCTGTCGGCTGATGAGCAGCTGTACCAGGTCAGCGGGTTCGATGCCGGTGCGGGGCAACGCGACAAGCTGGTGCTCAATGGCGATCCGAATGCCGTCGTGCAGTCGATCGACAACAGCGGCGCAGACAGCATCGTGACCATTGCCGAATCCGGCGGGCAGACGACGACCATCACTCTGGTCGGGGTCGACATCCTCAACACCGACATCTTCAATGGGAGCGTCTGAACCATGAGTTGAAACCTGCGAGGGTGGCCTGAAAAACCACCCTCGCAGCGCTTCTGCAGGCCACCAACGAATTCGCCCTTCAACGCCAACAGACCACCACACAACGACAGGCCGGGCGCCGCCAGGCGCCATCAGCCTGCTGCGTTGTGCCTGGGCCTCAGTCGTACTCCCCGCCTGTGGATGCAGGCGGCTCTTCGCCACTGGTGAGCCCGTGCTTGACCGCATACATCAGCAAGTCGATGCGGTTGGTGAGGTTGAGCTTCTGATAGATGCTGCTGAGGTGATTGTGCACGGTGTGTTCGCTGATGCCCAAGCGCCCGGCGATGCACATGTACTTGGCGGACGGGTCGCCAACGATGGCACGGACCAGTTCCTGCTCGCGCAACGTCAGCCGGGCATGTTTCGCGTGTGCCAGGTTGCATTTCAGCGGCACATGCCTGGTCGAGGCATAACCGGAAAGGCCACTGACCCAGGCCCGGTCCAGCCCGGTGTCGCAATGATGGACTTTGACGATGGCGCGGATGATCGACTCGGTCGAGTCTTCCGCCAGCACGATGCCACGCGCGCCCGCCTCGATGGCATGTGCAACGGGGACCGTCTCGTACAACCCCTTGAGCACCAGCACTTTCATGTCGCCCGTGCGCGCAAGGCCGGCAACCACCTCGACCGGGTCCAGTGCATCAGGAAAAAAACTGAAGAAAATGACATCGGGCCGCGACTGATCGGCAAGGTCCAGCGCATGGGCATAGGTAGTGGCCTGGCCACTCACTTCCATGCGGGGCTTTCTGGCATTGATCAGATCGTGAAGGCCCAGGAGCACCAGCGGGCGACAATCGATCAGCATCACGCGTATCGTTTTTTTATGGTCTGGCATTGTCTTCGTGCCTCCCATGAAAAACGGTCCCTGTCCTCCACTTGTTAGCTTTCTTAGCCATCCTTATCGGCCACTGACTGAACTGGCCGAGGATCAATGAACAATGGCACCCGACAATGCGTCAGACGGTGCCGCACGAGGTTGCATGGCGCGGGGCCACGGGCGGTGGCGCAAGCGGCGGGGGTTGCGGACGGGTTCCGCAATGGGGCGGAATCGTTGAAATGAAAACAACGGTTGGTTGCTGGCGCATGCTGCAGTGCTCCTACAGGCCCTTCAGCGGAGTCTAGGCCAGCGCGGCGTACTGCCTGGGGCTTGCGCCGCGTTGTGGTACATACGGAGCGCTGTCCCGATCATGACTGGTTGTCTTTTAAGATCAAGGGATTAGATGGTTTCGGCGGCAGCGTTAGCGCGTGCTTGGACCTGACGAAATGTCAAATAATCGACGAGTGGTGCATATCTGCATGCGTCAAAAAAGTTTCGTCAATTTATTGCCACAGTCAACGAGGTCATCGCTCTTTAGTGCTGTTTTAAGCGCATTAAGCGTCTTGCTGGTACGGCATTATTAACCGGAGTGGAAGTTAATACGCCCACCTGACCGGCACAGTTCGTTTTGAAAGAATATCCATTATCGAGATCATATCGTGTATTCGCCGTTCTGGCGCCATTGATACACTAACTTCATTCTTATCGACAACATTGGGAAAACCATGCGCAACTGGAACCGGTGGAAACTCTTGTGTGGCATAACGGCCATTGGGCTTCTCTGAGTACATGGGTATTGGTATTCTGCCCAAAAACTTGTGACTCGAAAGTTGCTCACTGAACTTTCCTCCGCATCACCATCCAGTCCACCGCCACGTATTGCCCCAACCAACCCCCAGCGCGTTGAGAATAGTCCCCGCCTCCGCCTGCACGCGCTTGTCTGTTGTCGGCTAATACCAGTCGATAGGAATCGGGGCCTTATAAACCCATCGGGACAAACCAGCAGTATTATCCGTTTGAATACGTCAGCTGCCCCCCGCAATAACTGTCAAAGACGTTATTATTTGATCTGGATCATCGCTCAAATCGCTACCATACCCACAAACTTCTAGTCCACCGTATTTTTCGTCTGTATAAAACCACTCCTCTGAACTATCAAATTCGAGCTCCGTATAGGGTGATAAGTCACGAACCAGATCACCCAAGCCAATCCCTTCTGGCAGCTTACCTTGATACGAGCTTACCGGCTTATAGCCTTGCGCAACACTTTCATAAAGCCAAGTTTTAATAGCATAAATTTTCCATTCGCGAACGAGGACATGAAGCGCCCTTGTCTCGACGCCAGGATGATCTGGACGATCGTAATATAGCTGCCAATTAGTCAAATCTAAGTCATGCACAAAAAAACCATACCCACCACACCCGTCAGAGTCAAAGCTTTTCATCATGAGCAATACGGGAGAATCAGTAAATTTATATAAGCCCGCTTTATCATCTACAACATATTGTTTGATCGCCCTCTCAAAATCTTCCACATGCATGCCCAGAGGTATGCCAGCAAGTGATATAGAGGGGAGAATAGGGGCACTCCACGAAATCGAAATAGTCATTTGGGCTCCCACAAATTATTCGAAGGATTGAACAAAACTTCTTGGCCTTGCGGATTATAATAGGTCGTACCCTTATCATAAACCGGCCGCCCATCTTTAAATGTCGGCCTATAGGTAGCAGGATCAAGAACCTTAGCTATCTTACCGTCAATATAGGTAATCTTGTAATATTCCCCTATATGGATGGACTGTTTTCCCGATCCAGCCGTAGATGGACTATATTGAATTTTGAAAATTCCTGTTGTTCCACCTTCAACAAAGTACGCCTGCGCATTACCAGAAGAATCTTTCCTCGGCGGATCATATTTTAACGTAGCCCCATCCATCCTGAATGACTGCCGAATATCATCGATGGATTTCCCCCAGATATTTTGAGGCTCGTCCACCAAGTTTCGAGGAATCCCTGCTTGTGCTGCAAGATCCTCCCGAAGGTCTACTCTGGAGACTGCAGATGTAGCAGGCTTACTCCCTGAAAGTAGCGAATCGCCGTGCCCTTTGCCAGCCGGCGTAGAGCCACCAAGCGCTTTGCCCAGGATTACAGTGGCCGCTAATTGTAGAATATCTTTTGGAGTAGCGCCGTTATCGACAAGGCTGATGATCCCTGGCACATCCACCGGCGCCAAAGTCGAGCCGAGCAAGCCATCCTGACGTGCCCGCTCAATGATTGCCTCCTCACTTAACCCTTGCCCTCTCCACTCGGCAAACAGCTCACTCTTTCTGATCGCCGTCACATACCGATTGGCAACAACGCCCATAGGCGACCAGTCGCTGCCCGACAGCGCATAGACATCAAGGAAGCTCGCGTCGGCGTCGCTCTTCTGCGCGTCCACTACCCCCCTCATCATCGCAAAGGGCGTATTGGCTAGGTAGACCGAAAGTCGTCAGGCTGGGGTACAGAAAGACTACAGAAAGGTGCAACTTGAGTGCTAACGGGGTGTAGGAAGGGTGCAAGAAGGCGACAAAAAGGGGGCAGATAGGGTGCAAAAACACCGGCGCAAGGCCGGTGTCGAGGGTGTCAGATACTCCACGTCGGCGATAGGGTCATCCCCGGCATCAAGCTACGCGGCTACTGGCTGCAACGGGCCGGGTTCGAGGTCAACGAACGGATACGCATCAGGGTCACGCAGGGCTGTTTGGTGATTACGACGGAGTGAAAACAAATCCCCCGGCAGTACCGGGGATTTTTTATATCACGCCTTTTGAATAAATGATTTGACACTACCTCTATCAGCTTGCGAAAGCTGATCAGCCTCAATTAACTCGCGCAGCTTTATAACAACCGCCCTATCCGCATAGAACCCTCCCTGGCCGACCCAGGATAAAGCCAAACCAATCCAATACTCAGATTTGCTATCCAAACCCGCCAAAATTACACTTGGATAAGCAAATTCATCCCCAAGTATTGATCTGGCTTTCTTGTAGGGTATTTCAAGCAAGCTAACGACCCTCCAGAAATCTTCAGCTCCTTTAAGGTAGAAAAATTGACTCGCTCCCGCTATCCGCCATTCACCACTCACGTCCCGAGACAGTTTAAGGCCATTTTCTAAGATATATTCCATCTGATCAGATCCCTGGCCTATGCTCAACCTTTATTTCGTAATTACTCATAGTCAGCTCAAACAAACTACGAACTTCTGGCACCCAGCTCTTCCAATAATAGCCACTAAACTCGTTAGTTATAAAATCTCCGTCCCTCCCGCGCCTAAACATACCGCCTACCACAGTACTATCAGAGGCTTTAATTTAGTCTACAAGCTGCTGATGAGGAGACAGACCTGGGCGGAGGTCAGTCGGCTTACCAACAACAAAGGTTTGCGTCTTAGTATAAAAGACGAACTCTATAGAGCCAGTTTTAGTGCTGGTCTAATAGTTCTAAATTGCGTTAGAAGACAGTGAGCCAGGCTCCAAGCCTAAAACGCCCGGTGCAGGGCCAGAGCCTTCCAGGTCGCAGCAGGTAAATTCGCAGTTCCTTTTGCACCGAAGCATTATCGATTATGGACAATATTCGACCGTATACCCCCCCCCTAGCTCTTGCTGTAATTTTTGGGCCAGTTGCTTCCCCTCAGCTATATGCCTTAGTTCCGCCTCAGGCGAGCTAAATCCAGAATCGGGCGGGTAGTCGCTGTTGAATGTCGCCTGATATTCACTGTCCCAGGCACTGATTTCGGCCCTCAGCTCTTGAGAAATGGGCACATCGTCAACATCAATGTGCCCCATAGCATCCGGCTCCGGGCAGAATATCGGTCCAGTCAAATATTCATTCGCTAGTCTCAATTTGATCATGGCAATGGTTTCCAAGTACTGACCGGATTCGCTCGAACCACGAAACCGTTTGAGCCAACCCCAATGGCAATATTTTGCTCAACACCATTATGTGTGATGCGGTAAACATTGGCCGAGCCATTTGCGCCAACAATTTTTCCACGCTCAAGAGCACTCATTACAACTGTCGGAATCTCGTCGCGTAATATTCCTTTGTTGACGAAATCGACTTCGTGCCGTTTGTAGATATGTTGCAACCCGGCAGCATCGCTGCCAGTTTCAAGCCATACGGTCCGACCATCTGGTAATTTTCGAATGTCGACAACGCTTTCAGAAGTGATCTTGGTACCTGCAGGCAAACCAGAAATTAACTCGTCTCTCGCCAGAGTCGAATTTAGAGCCCCTTTTGCACCGCTGGTAGCTTTGCCTAGTATCAGCACCGCCGCAAATTTTACTACATCATCCCGCGAAGCACCTTTATCGACAAGGCTGATGATCCCTGGCACATCCACCGGCGCCAAAGTCGAGCCGAGCAAGCCATCCTAACGTGCCCGCTCAATGATTGCCTCCTCACTTAACCCTTGCCCTCTCCACTCGGCAAACAGCTCACTCTTTCTGATCGCCGTCACATACCGATTGGCAACAACGCCCATAGGCGACCAGTCGCTGCCCGACAGCGCATAGACATCAAGGAAGCTCGCGTCGGCGTGGCTCTTCTGCGCGTCCACTACCCCCCTCATCATC
>NZ_JAENHV010000017.1:0-530277 GCF_016620375.1 Pseudomonas sp. LAM2023
GAGTGATCAGGCGGGCAACCAGCTCGCCGCCGGCCGCACCCGCTGCACCGGCCGCCGCCGAGTTGCCCTGCGCCTGGGCGACAACGGCACCCAAAACCGCATGGGCCATGACGTTGAGTGCTTTATTGTCGCCAGTGGATTTCTTGATTACCTGCGCGAGGTATGGTGCCGATGCGCCTGCCAGCGCAGAACCGATATCACCGCCCGCCAGACCTTGCAGTGCCGCTGTCACGGCCTGGGTCACGCGCTGGTAATCACCACTGGTGCCGTACTTACCCATGATGCGCTGGTAAGCCTCAGTGGCGACCAGTTGTTCCTGGTACGCCTTGACCGCATCCTTGCTTGCCCCTTCACCCGGCGCCGGGATGCCGCGTGCATCAAGTTCTGCACGCGCCTCCTTGTCGGCCTTCAGCTGCCCCTCGGTACGGACGATGTCCGATACCTGTGTGCCGATTTCACCAATCAGCTGCACCTGCTGCAGCCGCCGCTGTTCCTTCTCCTTGTCGAAGATCGGGCTGATGCTGTCGTTGGCATGCTCGACGTCGTGACTAAGGCTGGCCACATCCTGCTGCTGCCGGCCCGGGTCTCGGATTTCCAGCGTGCCCTCGGAAATGGCCGAAGCCGTGGTGCCGCTGGCACTGCCGCTGTGGTTGTAGGCGATCAACGTGCCGCTGGGCATGTTGCTGGTGAACCTGTCAGTACCACCATTGCCACCGCTGATGCTGGCACTGGCCATCTGGCTCTTGAACTCCGCCTTGTTGGCGATAGCGCTCCAGCCCAAGGTGCCGGTGCTCAGGCGGTTCTTGTCGGCATCGGCGGTACTGGCAATGACGCTGCCGTCGAGCTGGGTGTGCTTGCCGACATCGACCTGATAACCGCCCTTGCCGGCGAACAGACCGGTCTGCTCCTGCACGCTCTGGTACTTGGAGTCGAGCTTGGTCTTGCTGACGCTGAGACTGCCGCTCGCCCCGCCAGTACCGATGATGGTGACGCTCAGCCCGCCGCTGACATTGGTCTGCTTGGACTTGTAGTTGTCGGTGTCCTGCAGGCTCTGCAGCGTCAGGTCACGCCCCACGTCGGCGGTGATCTTCGCGGCGTTGACCTGCGCGCCTTTGAGCGCGGTATCCCGCCCGCTGCGCAGGGTCGCCTCATTACCGGCATCGAGGGTGGTTTCGGTCCAGGTCGTGCCGTTGCCTTTCTCGTTGCCGGCGCCCTTGTTGGCGTTGGCAAAGATGCTGAGGCCACCACCTTTGGGACCAACACCGATGCTGGCGCCAACAGCGCCGCCGCTGCTGCTGTTCTTGCCATCGAGCTTTTGCGTATTGGCCGCAGCCTCAAGATGGATGTCGCGTTCAGCGGACAACAGCAGGTCGTTGCCGGCCTTCAGTTGACTGCCTTGGACCCGGATGTCGCCGCCGCTGCCGGCCCCGTTGCCGGTGGCCACAATGCTCAGGTTGTTGCCACTGGTCAGGCTGCTGCCCTGGCTGACGGTCTGTTCCTGGGTCTGCCGTGAACTTGACTTCTGCCCGCCCAGCGATACGGCGATGCCCACGAACTGGCCAGCATTGGCCGCCGTCATGCCGCCGTTCTGCTGGGCAGCCTGCCAGGCCTGGACACCGGTCAGGCCGGCCTTGATACCCTGAAGGGCAGAAAGCCGGCTGTCCTCTTCCTGGGTCGCTTGCTTGGTAATCTGGTAAGCGGTGTCGATGGCACTGCCAACCGTACCGGACAACGCCAGGGTCAAGCCGCTGCTCTTGCTCTTGGAGGTCTGCTCGCTGGTGTTGTGGTTTTCGGCAGCAACGATCTCGACGTTCTGCCCGACCAGGGTGATGTCCTTGCCGGCGATAACCTCCGACCCCTTGATACCGAGGTCCTTGCCCGCCTCGATGGTGACATTGCCCAGTACACTGCCAATGGTGCTGGCCTTGGCATTCTCACTGGTGCTGGTCGAGGTCTTTTCCAGGCTGGTCGAGCCCAACGTGAAGCCGATGCCACCGCTGCTGAGCAGGCCCGACTTCTTCTTCGAACTCGCGTGGCTCTGCTCGAACGTTTCGGTCGCGCTATCGATCTGCACGTTGCGGCCCGCCAGCAGGCTGGTGTCGTTGGTCGACACGATGCTGCTGCCCGACACGCCGATATCCTGCCCGGCGCGAACGACCACCGTGTCACCACTGACCGACGAGCCTTGCTGAGTGATGGCCGTCGAACTGTCGATGCGGGTCTTCTGGCTGCTGGATAGCCCGGAGTGGCTGGTCTTGGTCTTGCGGTAGTAGCTGTAGTCGCTGTTCTCCTGCGCGACCAGCTGCACATCGCCGCCGGCGTAAAGGTATGCCTCATCGCCTGCAGTCACGCGGCTGGCGCTCAGGGCAAGGTCGTCTCCGGCCTTCAATGCCACATTGCCGCCAGCCACCACGGTGCTGCCCACCTGCTGGACATGGTCCTCCTGGCTGGTGACTTTCCGGGTCTTGCTCGCCGAGTGCTGCTCGTTGGTGGCCGCTGCCAGTTGCAGATCGCCCGTCGCCGCCATCGCCACATCCCGCTTGGCCTCGATTGCACTGGCCACTGCGCTGATATCGCGCCCGGCGCTGACAATCAGGTCACGCCCGGCCTGCACGCTCGAGCCGTTCTGGGTCACGCTGCTGTCGGTGTGGCGTACGCCGCGGTCGTTGACCACGACCTGCTCGACCGAGGTCAGCTTCACATCGCGACCAGCCTTCAGGCTGGTGTCGGCAGCGCTGCTGAGCACGCCGCCGTGGTTGCGCAGGTCGCGCCCGGCGTTGATCGCCAGGTTGTTCGCGGCCTCCACGCGGGCGGCGTTATCGACGAAGTCGCGCTGCTGGGCGTAGCTGCCGTTGCTGCTCTGGTGCGAGGTCAGGGTGCGTTCGTTGATCACGTCCTGTACGGCGGACAGGCTGACGTCCCGCCCGGCGATGATGCCACCGGCCTTGTTCACCAGGTTGTTGCCAGCCAGCAGGTCGAGGCGGTTGCCAGCCTCGACCAGGCCGCTGTTGACCAGGTTGTTGCCGGCCTTGGCCGAGAGGTTGTTGCTGGCGCGCAGGGTGCCGACGTTGTCGAGGTTCTGGCCGGCGATCAGGTTGACATCGTTGCCGGCGATCAGCGCGCCGTTGGGGGTCAGGCGATTGTTGCCGTGCGCCAGGTAGAGCACCGGCACCAGCACCTGCTCGCCGTTCACCTCGGCGCTTTCCAGCCAGACGATGTCATGGGTCAGCGCCGCCACCTGTTCGGAGGTGAGGCTCACGCCCACTGCCAGGTTGAGCTGTTGCTTGCTCTGGATGGCATTGTCCATCAGGTACTTGAACAGCTGTTCGTCAGTGTTCTGGCCATCGATGTAGCGTTGCCCGGTACGGGCGAGCACGGCCTGCTGGATCAGTTTCTGCTCGTAGAAGCCATCGCCCAGGCGCTTGGCGCTTTCGTCCGGGTTGTAGCCAAGGTTCGCCAGCAGGTAGTCGGAACTCATGAACTGCTTGAGGTCGGTGAGCACCGGGTTGGTTTCGATCAGGTACTTGTGCGGGTTGCTGCGCACGCTGCTGTCGGGCAGGCCTTGTACGCGCTCGAGGGTGAGCGGGCCCTGGCCATTGAGCGTGGAGGCCTGGCTGATGCCGTCGTCCACGGCCGAGCGACCTGGCAGCGCGGGGCCGCCCACGTTGCCAGGCAGGCTGGTGTCGACGACGCTGGCATTGCCGGCGACGTTCGCCTGCGTGCGGTCGGCAGTGTTCAGGGTGGTGCCGCTAGCGGTTGCCTGGTCGGCAGCACCGATGCTGAGCGTATGCCCTTGGGCCAGCGGCAACGGCTGCTGGCGCTGCGCCACACTCAGGCTCGCGCCGCCCATGCTCCAGCTTTGCGGGCCGCTGGCGGGTGTGCTGCCCGCCTCGCTGCTCAGGCGGAACAGGCCGTTCTGCCCGCTGGGCAGGCTGAAACCGGGCAGCGCCAGCGGGTTGACCTGCTGCTGGGCCAGGTCTGGCGGCAACTGCTGGTTGAGGGTGATGCGGGTGGAGAATGCCGTGCCAGGTGCCGTGGTATCGGTACGCGCACCGCTGCCGATGTAGGCGTAGCCTGGGCGCACGACGCTGTTGTCGATGCCATTGCCGGCGCTGATGCTCACTGCGCCATTGGCCTGCATCACGGCGGCGTAGCTCTGGTCGCCAGCCGCCAGTTTGCGGGTGCTGCCCAGGCTCACCAGCTCCGCTTCGGTCATGCCGATGAACCTGGCCAGGTCGGCTTGCAGGCCGCCCAGGTTGTCAGGGTTGTAACCGGGGCTTTCATACCAGTATTTGCTGGTGATCGAGCTGGCGAGCTGGTACCAGGCACCGGCATTGCGGGTGCGCTCGGAACGGAAAATGCGCGTGGTTTCGGTCTCGCCGGTTTCCACACCGCTGTTGGTCAGGTTGCCGACCGTGGCTACCAGGTTGCCAGCAGCGCCGATGGTGCTGCTGCTGTTGAGCAAGTCGCCGCCGTGGATGGTCAGGTTGCCGCCGGTGGTGATGCTGGAGGCGGCGCTGGCGTCGATCACCTCGAACTTGTCACGCTGGACGATTTCCCACACGTGGTTGCGCTTGCCACCGCAGTCGCCGGCGTTATAGCCCTCGATGCAGGCCACCTCGCCGACGCGGGCCGTGTAGATGCCCTTGTCCTCGGTCTGCAGCACCGCCCGTACGTTGTGAATGGTGCTCGCCGCCAGGCTCATCGACAGGTCGCTCTGCAGCGAGCCGGAACGGTTGACGATGCTGCTGGCCAGGCCACCCTGGCCGTCGCGGTCGATAGTCAGGCTGCCCAGGCTGTAGACGTCGGCATAGCTGTTGCTCAGGCTGGCGACCCGCAGGCCCATGTCCTTGCCGCTGAAGATCAGGCCGTGGTCGCTGTTGACCAGGGCGCCAGTGGTCACGCTCAGTGCTTCGCCAGCACCCAGGGTACCCTGGTTGTTGACGCCGCCCGCGCCGAGGTTGAGCCCGCCAGCAGAGGTCAGGCGCCCGGCATTGTTCAGCTGCCCGGCTACCGAGACGCTGGTGGCGCTACCGCCGGCAATGCTGCCGGCGCTGCCCAGGTTCACCTGTGCGGCGCTGAGGCCGAGGGTGCCACGGCTGCTCAGGCGGCCATTGCCGGCATAGGTCCCGCCAAGGTTGAGGCTGAGGCTGCCGTCACTGGCGATCAGGCCGTCGTTGCGCCAGTCGCTGCCGCTGCCGACCAGCGCTTCGCTGGCCAGCAACTGGCCGTTGGCGGTCTGGCTGAAGTTGCCGACATTGAGCGTCAGGCGCCCGGCCTGGATGACGTTGCTATTGCTCCAGCTGCCAGCGTTGAGGGTCAGGCCGCCGCGGGTGACGATACTGCCGCCGGCGCCGGTGACGTTGGCGGTGCTGATGTCGAAGTTGCCACTGCCGACGTGCAGCAGGCTGCCGCCGGCGTTGAGGAAACTGCCAACGTCGAGGCCGAGGTCACTGTTTGCGGTTTCCAGGCTGCCGTTGCGGTTATCGAATTGCCCACCAAGCTGCAGGCGGGTGGCGCCGCCGCTGCCCAGGGCGCGCAGCTGGCCGGTCTGGTTGTCGAGGCTGGCCGCCTTGATCGCCAGGGTGCTGTCACTTTCGATGATGCCCAGGCGGTTGTTCAGTGCCCCGCTGAGGTCGAGGTCGATGCGTTGGCCGGCGATCTGCCCATCGTTGTCGCCGCTGTTGTCGAAATTGCCACCGCTGACCTTGACCAGCCCTTGGGCGTAGAGGCCACCGTTGCGGTTGTCGAAATCGCCGGTGGTGACCAGGGCGTCGCCGGCCTGTGCCGCAATCCGCCCGCCATAGTTGTCGATGCCCCCCTGCACCTTGAGGTCGAGGGCCTGGGCCTGGGTGATGCCACCCTGGCGGTTGTTGGCCTGGTCGTAACCGTTGCTCAGCACACCGCGCAGGTCGGCGGCCAACGTGCCGTGCAGGCTGGACAGCACGCCGCCACGGTTGTTCAGGTTGCCGGCGCTGACATCGAGGTCGCCAGTGTCGGCGAGGATGCGGCCACTCTGGTTGTCGATATCACCGCTGGCCAGGCGCAAGGCGCCCTGGCTCTGCAGGGTGCCCTTGGCATTGTCCAGGCTGGCGGCGCGCACATCGGCACCGCCGTTCTGGCTGTAGATCAGGCCATCGGCGCTGTTCAGCAGTTGGCCGTCAACGGCCAGGGTCAACTGCTGGTTGGCGGCCAGGGTGCCACGGTTGCGGTTGTCCAGGCTGGCGGCGAACAGGCTCAGCAGGCCCTGGCTGGCGATCTGCCCAGCCTGGTTGTCGATCTGCGTGGCGTTGTCGATGCGCAGGGGGCCGGCGCTGGCGAGCTTGCCGTGGTTGTTGCCAAGGGCACCGAGCAGCTTGAGGGTAACGGCGGCGTTGCCGATCAGGCTGCCGGCGCTGTTGTCCAGGCTGCCGGCATTCACTTCGAGCGCCTGCCCGGCACTGATGCTGCCGCTGCCATTGCCCAGGGCCATGGCATTCAGGGTCAGGGCCGCGGCGCTGTCGATCAAGCCACCCTGGGCGTTGTTCAGCAGGCCGCTGACGGTCAGGCGCTGCCCACCCGCACTGGAAAGGATGCCGGCGCCACTGTTGTCCAGGCTCGCCGCTGTCACGTTCAAGGCTTGCTGGCTGACCAAGGCGCCACCGGCGCTGTTCAGCAAGTCGCCGCTGACTTGCGCGTCCAGCGCGCCGTTGCGGCTGGACAAGGTGCCCTGCTGGCGATTGTCCAGGCTGCCCAGGTTGACGCCCAGGCCCTGCCAGCCCGAAACCAGCCCGCCCTGGTTGTTCAGGTGCCGGGCGGTAACATTCAGTTGGCCACTGCTGATCAGTTTGCCGGCGCTGTTGTCCAGGTTGCGGCCGGCCAGGCCGAGGTCTTGCCGGGTGGAAATCTCACCACTGCGGTTGCTCAGGTCGCGCAGGTGATCGAGGGTCAGCGCACCGGCGGTGGTGATCAGGCCACTGTCGTTGTTCAGGTCGCCCGTGGCACTGCCGAAGTCGACACGAATGGCGTTGCCCAGCAGCGAGCCCGCCTGGTTATTTACGGAACGGGCGGCGATAGCCAGCAGGCCGGCGGCGCTGATCAGGCCTTGCTGGCCATTGCTCAGGCCATCGGCCAGTTGCAGGCCGAGGTCGCCACGGCTGGTCAGCGTGCCGCCGCTGTTGTCCAGGCTGGCAGCGCGGGCATCGAGCGACGCGGCGGCGATCAGGCCCTTGATGTTGCCCAGGGCCTGGTCGATGCGCAGCATCAGCGACTGGTTGCTCAGTACCTTGCCGTTGCTGTTGTCCAGGCTGCGGGCCGCCAGGGTGAAGGCCTGCGCCGAGGAGATTTCGCCGCCCTGGTTGTTCACCCCGTCAAGGTTCTTGAGCACCAGCAACGGTGCGTTGAGCAGGCCCTGGCGGTTGTCCAGCAGGCCATGGTTGAGGTCGAGGGTCAGCGCGCTGTTGCTGAACAACTGGCCGCCTTGCTGATCAAGGCCGCTGGCGTTGATGTCGAGCGCGCCGTCACTGGCGATGCGCCCGGCGTCGCGGTTGTCCAACTGCCCGGTGACCAGGCCCAGGCTGGCGCCGCTGTCGATACGGCCTTGGCGGCTGTTATCGAGGCTGTTGGCGCGAAGGGTGGCTGGCCCTTTGGCACTGATGGTGCCCTGGTCGCTGTTGCCAACCTGGGCCGCGCTGAGGTGCAGCGCGGCATCGGTGACCAGTTCACCAGCCTGGTTGAGCACGTTGCCGGTGTGCTTGAGGGTCAAGTCACCGGCACTGGTAACACTCCCGGCGCGGTTGTCGAGCTGGTTGCTCGCCAGGCCAAGGGTGCCCTCGGCGCTGATCAGGCCCTGGCGGTTGTCCAGCGTGCCTTGCAGCGTTGCATCGAGGGCCTTGTGGCTGAGCAGCAGGCCGCCGGCGTTGTCCAGGCTGTTGCCGGTCAAGCCCAGGCCGGCTTTGCCCGAGAGCACACCCTTGCTGCGGTTGATCACTTGCGCGACGGCCATCTGCAGCTTGCCGTCGGCCAGCACCTTGCCGCCCTCACTGTTGTCCAGGCGTTCGCCGCCCAGGGTCACGTTCGCCTTGCTGGACAGCTCGCCGCCGCGGTTGTCCACGGCCTTGACCTGCACTTCGAGGCCTTGGCTCGCGCCCACCAGGCCAGCCTGGCGGTTGTCCAGTACCTCACCGCCGAGCTTGAGGGTAGTGGCGGCAACCAGCACGCCCGCCTGGTTGTCGAGCTTGCCGAACCGGGCCTGCAACGCGCCACCTGCCGACACCTGCCCCTGCTGGTTGACCAGGCTGGCGGCCTGCAGCTCCAGTTGCTGGTCGGCGATCAACGTACCGCCCTGGTTGAGCAGCTCACCGTCCACCGCCACGAGCTGGCCGGCACGGCTGCTGATCAGGCCTTGGCTGTTGTCCAGGCTGCCGCTGTGCAGGCCCAGGCCATCGGCCGATACCAGGCCCTTGAGGTTGTTCAGCAACTGCTCGATGCGCAGGGTCAGGCCCTGCTCGGCGATCAGCCGGCCATGGCTGTTGTCCAGGCTGCGCGCGGCCACGGTGAAGGCCTGGGCGCTGGAGATCTCGCCCTGTTGGTTATCCACCTCGGCAAGGTTGTTCAGCACCAGCAGGGGGGCGTTGATCAGGCCCTGGCGGTTGCGCAGCTGGCCGTGGTTCAGGTCGAGGGTCAAGGCGCTTTTGCTGAACAGCTGGCCACCGTCCTGGGCCAGCCCGGTAACGCTGGCGACCAGGGCCTTTTCACTGGCGATGCGGCTGCCCTGGCCGTTGTTGAGCTGGCCGGTTTTCAGGTCGAGGCGATCACCGCTGAGCAGCTGTGCGCCTTGGCCGTTGTCGAAGGTCCCGGTGTCGAGCCTGGCCGCGCCCTTGCTGCTGAGCAGGCCGGCCGCGCCGTTATCGAGACTGCCGCTGGTGAGGGCCAACCCGGCGTCGGTGGTGATCGAGCCGCTGCGGTTGCGCAGTGCGCCTGCGCTGGCCAGGGTCAGGTCGGCTGCGCTGGAGAGCTTGCCACTGCTGTTGTCCAGGCTACCGACCGTGGCGCCCAGGCGCCCTTCGGCTGTGATCAGCCCCTGCTGGTTGGCCAGCCCGCCCGCCAAGCCAATGTCCAGGTCGCCGCCACTGACCAGGCGCCCGAGGCTGTTGTCCAGTTGCTGGCCAGCGAGGGTCAGCGGGCCTGCAGCAGACAGCAGGCCCAGGTTACGGTTGATCAGCTCGGCCATCTGCAGTTGCAGGCTGCTACCGGCAAGGACCTTGCCACTGTCGCTGTTGTCCAGACGGCTGCCTTGCAGCGTCAAGCCTTTGCTGGTGGAGATCTCCCCGCCACGGTTGTCGATTTCGGCCACATTCAGCTGCAACGCGCTGGTACCGCCGACCAGGCCGTTGCTGCGGTTGTCGAGGCTGGTGCCGGTGAGCAGCAGGTCGCCCTGCGCGACCAGTTCGCCACCCTGGTTGATGATGCGACCAAGCTGGGCCACCAGCGCGCGCTGGCTGGAAACCCTGCCGCCGCTGTTGTCCAGGCTGGCGCCCTCCAGGCGAAGGGGCCCGGCGGCGCTGAGCAGGCCGCCACGGTTGTCCAGCTGCGTGCCCTTGTAGCTGAACGCCGCCAGGCTGTTCAGCAGCCCTTGCTGGCGATTGTCCAGCTGGTCGACCTCCAGCCGCGCCTCCTGGCCGGCGCGCAGCTTGCCGGTGCGGTTGTCGAGTTTACCGGCGTGCAGGTCGAGGCCACCCTTGACGTTGATCTCGCCTTGCTGGTTGTCCAGCAGCCCGGCGACCCGCGCAGCCAGGCCAGCATCGCCAACCAGGCTGCCACCCTGGCGGTTGTCGAGGCTGCCGGCCTGCAGGTCGATCGCCCCGCCAGAGCCGAGCAAGCCCTGGCGATTGTCCAAGGCATTGTCCAGGGCCACCTGCAGCGCGCCATCAGCACTCACCTGCCCAGCCTGGTTGTCCAGGCTGCCGCCCTTGAGGCTGGTGGTGCCGACGCTGGAAATCTCGCCGGCCTGGTTGTTGCTGGCACCTGCCACCTGCAGTGCCAGGTTGGCACGACTGGTCAGGGTACCTTGATGGTTGTCCAGGCTGGCCGCACGTACCTCGACGCCGCTTGCAGAAACCAGGCCGCCTGTATTGTTCAGCGCCTGTTCCAGCTGCACGGTCAGGTTCTGGTTGCCGAGCAGTTTGCCGAGGCTGTTGTCGAGGCTGCGGGCCACCAGTGCAAAGGCCTGGGCGCTGGAAATCTCGCCCTGGCGGTTATCCACGCTGTCGAGATTCGCCAGGGTCAGGCGCGGCGCATTGATCAGGCCGCCCTGGTTGTTCAGCTGGCCCTTGTTCAGGTCCAGGCTCAGTTCGCTGGCACTGGTCAGGCGGCCGCCATTGCGCTGGTCGAGCCCGGTGACACTGGCGCGCAGCGCCTGGTTGCTGGCGATGCGTCCGCCATCACTGTTGTTCACCTGGCCAGCCTCGAGGCTGAGGGTCTGCAGGCTGGTGAGCTGGCCGCCACGGTTATCCACCGCAGCATTGGCCGTCAGGCCAAGGTGCTGGCCAGCGCGCAACGTGCCGGCGGTATTGTCCAGCTGGCCGACCTTGGCGTTCACGGTCACGCCGTCGATCAGCCCGCCCTGACCATTGAGCAGGCCGGTAGCGGTGAGGTCGGCCTGGCCGCCGGCCGCCAGCCTGCCGGCATTGCGATTGTCGAGGGTGGCGGCGCTGGCGCTCAGCTGCCGCTGGGCAGCGAGGGTGCCACCCTGGTTGTTCAGGCTTTGCCGCGCCGTGACATTCAGGTCGCGGCTGGCCACCACGGTGTGACCATGGTTGTCCACCTGCGCGGCGTTCAGGCGCACGTCGCCGGTGGTATTGCGGCTATTGTCGGCGTTGACGCCCGCTTCGATGATGCCCTGGTTGCTCAGGCGGCCACCGCTGTCGAGGCTGATGCGCTGCCCGGCAGCAAGGGCCTGGCGGTTGTTCAGGTCGCCCTGGGTGCGCACCTGCAGTGCATTGCCGGCATACACCGTGCCCTGGGCATCGAGCTGGCCGGCCTTGATCGCCACCGAGCCGTTGGCTGCAGTGGCCTCGGCCAGGCGCAGCTGGCCGTTGGCATCGAGCTGGATGTCGCCGCCGCTGGCAATCAGCTTGCCGTCCAGCTTCACCCCCACGCCGGCCTCGGTGCCCACCAGTTTGATGGTGTTGGCGTACATGCCGCCCAATGCCGAGGAGTCAATGGCCAACTGCGGGGCCTGAGCCGGGTCGGCGCTACGGGCAGTGGCGGCCAGGCTGTGTGCATCCACGTCGTTGCTGCCGGCCACCAGCGCCAGCTGGCGGGCCTGGATCTCGGCATTGATCCTGGCGCTGCGGGTAATGATTTCGAACTGGTCGACGTTGCTGGCGTTGAGCCCGGCACCTTCGATGGCGACACTGCCCTGTTCCACCTGGTAGCGCTGCAGTTGCCCGTTTTCGATCACCGGCTTGCCAGTGGTCAGCGTGGCCTTCGGCGTGTTGATGAAACCGCAGCCGTTGCAGGTGACGCCATAAGGGTTGGCGACGATGACATGGGCCGAGCGCCCGGCCACCTCGGTGTAGCCCTTGAGCTGGCTCGGGTTGCCACCATTGACCTCGTTGAGGATGGTGCTCGCCGCACGGCCGCCGAGGTTGCTGTTGCCGAGAATGATCCCGCCCAGCTGGGTGGCTTGGGTGCGGCCGGTGGCGTTGTTGAGGATGACGCCTTGCTGGCCGACGTTGTAGTCACTGAACTTGTTGTGCGACAGGCCGGCAGCGCTGGGCGCAGCGATATTGACGATGGGCACGCCATTGCCGGCCTGGCCGAGTTGGGTGCCGCTGCCGTTGACCACGATGCCGTCGGCCATGGCCACCAGCGGCTGCCAGAACATCATGTTGGCCAGCATGAAAGCCAGCCCACGCTTGGACAAGCCCCAGAAGGTCTGGCGTGGTTGCAGGGCAGCCGAAGGCTGGCGGGCCAGGAAGGCGAATTGACGAACGTCCATGTCGGTACTCGGGAAAAACGGTGTTAAAGGAAGAAGTCCAGGCGGAAGTAGACCGGCGTTTCCCGCGCCTCGATGGCGGCGGGGCGCTCGAGCGAGTGGGCGAAGGTCACGCTGGCGGACAGGTGCTTGCCGCGGGCGAACAGCTCGACTGCATCGCTGGACAGCCGGCCGCTTTGCCCGCTGTTGTAGCGATCATGGCGAATGGCACCGACGTCGTAGGCCAGGCCCAGGCCATACTCGGTCAGCACCGGCCGCAACCAGTCCCAGGCCACCGGCCGGCTCCAGCGCACATCGTTGCGCCAGTAGTAGCCACTGTCGCCATTGAGGCTCTGGTCCTTGTAACCACGGATCGACGACTGGCTGCCCAGGCTCATGCGTTGCGGGCTGAACAGCAGGTCTTCGCTGCGTTGGCCGGTGACCAGGCTGCTGAACACCATCTGCTCACCCCATAGCGTGAACGGCTGCAGGTAGCTGACCGTGGCGGTGTACTTGCGGTAGCGGGCGTTGGGCTGGCGCTTGCCGGTGGTGCTGCGCTGGTCTTCGCGCTGGGCATCGAAGGCGCCGATGCCGTCCTGCATGCCCAGGTCGAAGTTGACGAAGGCGTTGCCGAGACGTCGCCCGTGGTTGATGCCGAACTGCGCTTCACTCAGGCGGTTGCTGCTGGTGTCCAGCTTGCTGTCTTCGATGAAGTTGTTGGTGCGCAGGTAACTCAGGCCGGTGTTGAGCGAGGTCTTGCTTTGGGCATCGCGGTGGATCACTCGTTCCAGGCGCAGCTGGTGGTTCTGGCTGTCACCGGTCTGCTTGAAATTGAACCCCGAAGCCTCGCCCAGCGAGCGGTACTCGCTCTGGCTATAGCTGTAGCTGAGGTTCCACCAGCCGAACGGCAGGTTGTAGTAGAGCATGGCGCTGTGCGAGGTTTTCTGGTGGTCGCTGATGGCATCGTGGCTGCCACGCAGCACCAGCTGGTCGGCCAGGCCCAACGGGCTGTCCCATTCCAGGCTGCTGCCCCACTGCTGCTCACCGGTACTGCGCTGGCCGTCGTTGCTGCGCGACAGGCCCACGCGCCAAGGCTTTTGTGGGCTATTGCGCACGACCACCTCGCTGCCACCCACCGCTTTGCCCGGGGTCAACTCCATTTGCGCCTGGTTGGAAGGCAGGCGGTTGAGCTGATCGACCATTTGCTCGATCTGGCGCAGGTCCAGCAGGTCGCCAGCCCGGCCAGGAAAGCTCATGCCCAGTTCGCGCGCCGACAGCTTGCTGCCTGCTGCCGGTTTCAGGCCTTCCAGGCGGCCCTCCACCACGATGACTCTCAGGTGGCCGCTGGACAGGTCCTGCTGGGGCAGGTAGGCGCGGCTGGTGACCAGGCCTTTGCCAATGTAGAGGTCGGTGATGTCCTTGAGCAGCGCGTTCAGCTGCGCGACACCCAGGCACTGGCCGAGATAGGGTTTGAGCAGGCGCTCGCGCTCTGAGGAAGACAGCGCATCGGCGCCGTCCAGCAGGATATCGCTGATCGGAAAACAACGGCTGTCGACGGGCTTGGCCGGCGCGGCCGTTTCGGTGCCTTTGCCAGGCAGCTCCTTCAACTGTTCCAGACGCCGTTGCTGCTCTTCCAGCAGGCGGTTCTGGCGCTCACGAATCAGGTCCTGGTCGCCGGGTGTGCCCATCGGCGCTGCACTGGCGGCACCCACGAAAATGGCCAACAGGGCGCATGCGAGCCGGCCAACGGCACGCGGGCGCAGGGAGGGGGAAAGCATGTTCGATCCTTCGAAAGCAAAGCGGTAGGGCAAAAACGGCCGATGATGCTATTAGGCTTGCAATCTGATATCAACCAGACATCGACGCATGGCATGACTTTCCTGTTCCAGGGTTTTACCTGCAGCCGCAAGCCGTTCGAGCCGGTAAGATGAGCAACCTTTTGAAAAAATGCGGGTTCCCATGTCCCACGACGCACCCATAGGCCCGGGCCGGCCCAAGGACCTGGCCAAGCGCGAGGCGATTCTCGAGGCAGCCAAGGCGCTGTTCCTCAGCCTTGGTTATGCCAACACCAGCATGGATGCGGTCGCTGCGGCGGCAGGTGTTTCAAAACTCACCGTGTACAGCCACTTCACCGACAAGCAGACCTTGTTCTGCTCGGCGGTCATGGCCACTTGTCAGTTGCAGCTGCCCGACCTGCTGTTCGAATACCCCGAGGGGGCAGCGGTGGATGAGGTGTTGTTGACTATCGCCCGCGGTTTCCAGGCGCTGGTCAGCAGCGATGAAGCCGTGAAGCTGTGTCGCCTGATCATGGCCCAGGGCAGCCTGGACCCCAGCTTCGGCGAGTATTTCTATGAGGCCGGGCCCAAGCGCGTACTGGCCGGGATGGAAGCGCTGCTGCGCGGGGCGCATGAGCGCGGGCTGCTACGTGTCGACAACCCGCGGCGCGCGGCGGAGCATTTCTTCTGCCTGGTCAAGGGCGCGCCGGACTACCGCTTGCTGCTGGGCTGTGCGGGGCCGCTGGAGGGCGACGAGGCCGAGGCCCATGTGCGCGAGGTGGTCGGGGTGTTCTTGCGGGCGTTTCGCCCCTGATACCCAGCGCAGCGGCCTGGTCGCGAAGGGCTGCTAAGCAGCCCCGGCTGTGTTTGTGGCGAAGCTGTAGACCGGGGGCCGCTGCGCGCCCCATCGCGACGCAAGGCCGCTCCTACAGGGGTATTGCAGCCCTTGGGTTCAGGCCTTCAGCGCCTTCTTCGGGTAAATGTCGTACCGGCTCGACTTACCCTCCAGGCTGTGGCTCGGCTTCGGCCCGTCGATGATCGGCGCCTTGCGCGGGCGCTTCACCACCACCCGGTGGCTGGCCAGCGCCAGGGCCGCTTCGAGCAGGGCCGGGGCGTCCAGGTCGTCGCCCACCAGTGGCCGGAACACGCGCATTTCCTTCTTCACCAAGGCGCTCTTGTCGCGGTGCGGGAACATCGGGTCGAGGTAGATCACCTGCGGCGCCTCCCCTTCCCAGGCACGCATGCGCTCGATGGCATTACCGGTCAGCAGGCGCATACGGCCGACGATCGGTGCCACCTCTTCATCGGCCCGGGCCCGCGCCAGGCCGTCCTCCAGCAGCGCGGCAATCAGTGGCTGGCGTTCGATCAGGGTCATCTGGCAACCCAGGCTGGCCAGCACGAAGGCGTCCTTGCCCAGACCGGCCGTGGCATCGAGTACCTGCGGCCGTACCCCCTGGGCAATACCCACGGCCTTGGCGATCATCTGCCCGGTGCCACCGCCAAACTGGCGCCGGTGCGCAGCCTGGCCCTCGACGAAGTCCACCCGTACCGGGCCCGGGGCCTGCGGGCCCAACTGCTGGATCTGCAGGCCATCGACGCCGACCTGCACGGCAAAGCCGGCGGCCTCGTCGTGCAGCGGCAAGCCGAGGCGTTCGGCCCACACCGCAGCTTGCGCCTCGAATTCCGCCGACAGTGCCTCGACCCGGATACCTGTGCCCTGCTCTTCCATCATTCACACCTGAAAATTGAACCCAGCCATTAAGGTATCGGCCATCACGGCCGATACAGGCAATATTCCGCTATTCTGCCAGAGCACAACGCGCGCGACTGCCATGACAGATACTCTTCCCATTGGCCTGACCTACCTGTCGCCTGTCGGCAACTACAGTCAGCACAATACCCAGGCACTCGGGGGCGTCAGCCACCTGTGGCAGGATTTTTTTGCCCGGGCCATGGCCGAGCAGCAGGAAGAGCCAGCGGATAGCGTCAGCCAGTCGTTCGTCCGCTACGACCAGGACAGCGGCGAACCCATCGGTGGCGCCCGCGCCCTGGCGCTGATCGACGCCCAGCGGGCCTGCCCGGTGCATGACACCGTGGTGGCACCGCCCGAGCCGTTGTTCCTGCCCAAGGCCGAACTCGAAGCCAACCTGCTGCCGCCCGCTCCCGAGCCATTCAGCGCGGTCGAACTGATCGAGCAGCAGCGTCAGCTGGATATCAGCAACAGCTGGCTACGCCCGGTGGTGATGAGCCAGGGCCAGCCGCTTGCCGAACCAGGCCCGGGCCCTGCCCCGCGGCCGTTGTTCCTGCCCATCGCCGAATTCGAGACCGACCTGCTGGACCCGGCGCCTGAACCGTTCGACGACAGCACCCTGGCCAAACAGCAGACCGACTTGGCGTTCGACCTGCACTGGGCGCGCCCGGTGGTGCTGAACAACGTGCGCGTACACGCCTGAGCGCCCGAGGCTAACGGCACACCTGCCAGCGCCCCATGTCCAGGTGAAAGTGGTCACGATGCGCCGCGTTGTAGTCTGGCCCTAATACCGTGCTGAAACTGTCGCAGGCCGCCTGCTGTAGCTGGCGGAGGAAGTCCGCCTTGCGCCCGCCCGCCTGCCAGTCACGCGCCAGCACGATACGCTGACCGTTCTGCAGGCGAAAACCGCTGATATCCAGGGCGTTGGCCGTGGCGTGCTGGCTCAGGCTGCCCTGCTTGCGATGGTACAGGTTGCGGCAGGCGAAACTGCCCAGGTGATCGACCTGCGTCACCGGCTGGCCCAACACCCGCTGCGCCACCGGTTGCAAGCCGTGCTGCTCGAACAGCGCGTAGGCCACTGCCAGCGGGCAACTGGCGAGGAAGCTGCTACTGAGCCGCGCCTGGCCGCCTTCGATGCGCCATACGTCATGCAGCGGGCAGTCGGCCGACGGTGGGCTGTCGGCTTGCGCGCGGTAGCGCAGGCGGCTGGTTGCCAGCGCCTGGCGACACAGCAGCGGGTCATCCCGCAGGCGTGACAGCTTGTACGGGGTCAGCAGGTTGGGCGGCTGGCGCACGTCCAGCGGAGCCCAGGGGTTCCACACCGACGGTAGCCGCCAGCCCAACTGCCAGGCCAGCCCGACCAGCACCAGCAGGCCGACCAGCAGCGCCAGCGCTGCCCGCATCAGCGGCGGAACAGCTCGTTGAGCTGGGCGAACGGCAATGCCTGCTCAGCGTAGGCGAACGTGCCCTCTTGGCGAATTTCCAGCGCGGCCCGGTGGAACGCCCCCAGCGCGGCGCGGGCCAGCGACGAGCCGACACTGATACGGCGCACGCCCAGGTCCTGCAGCTGGTTGACGCTCAGCGGCACGCCTGGCATGCCCATCAGCACGTTCACCGGCCGTGGCGCAACGGCTTGCACCACCGCACGGATTTCCTCGACAGTGCGCAGCCCGGGCGCATAGAGCACATCGGCGCCGGCTTCGGCATAGGCCTGCAGGCGCTGGATGGTGTCGTCCAGGTCCAGGCGGCCGTGCAACAGGTTCTCGGCGCGGGCGCACAGGGTGAACGGGAACGGCAGGCTACGCGCGGCTTGCACGGCTGCGCGCACACGCTCTACTGCCAACCCGAGGTCATAGATCGGCACATCGCCACGGCCACTGGCATCTTCGATGGAGCCGCCCACCAGGCCCACTTCGGCAGCGCGCAGAATGGCCTGGGCGCAATCTTCCGGCAGGTCGCCGAAGCCGTTTTCCAGGTCCGCCGCCACTGGCAATGCCGTAGCGTCGACGATTTCGCCGGCATTGCCGAGCGTATCGTCCAGGCTCAAGGCGCCTTCGGCGTCGGGTCGGCCCAGGCTGAAAGCCAGGCCGGCACTGGTGGTCGCCAGCGCTTCGAAGCCCAGGCTGGCCAGCAGCTTGGCAGAGCCGGCATCCCAGGGGTTGGGGATGACGAAAGCGCTGTCACGCTCATGCAAAGCCTTGAAGGCTTCGGCTCGCAGGGTTTGCACATCCATGGTTCAACCTCCGGCAGTCAGGGAGTGCTCATAGTAGCCCCAGTTGTTCGACCTCGGGCGCACGCGGCAATTCCGGTAGCGCGGCAAGGCCTGGCAGGCGGCGCATCAGGCGCTGGTGAAAATGCTGGGCCAGGGCAGCAGCCAGGCGGTTGTCCGACGTGTGCAGGAACACGTAGGGGCTGCGGCCCTCCTCGATCCAGCTGGCCACCTTGGCCACCCAGGGGGTGAGAAACGCCTCGTTGGCCTCCAGCTGCGGATGGCCGATGAAGCGCACCTGGGGGTGCTGGCTGAACGCTGCGGGGCGTGGCGGTACCTTGGGCTTTTTCGCCTGCGCGTGCAGTACTGCCGGGTCGCGCGAGGTGCAACTGAACAGCGCACGCGGGTCCAGGCAGATGCGCTCCACGCCACGCTCGTGCAACAGGCGGTTGAGCAGCCGCTCTTCTTCACCTTTGGCAAAGAAGGCCTGGTTGCGCACTTCCACCGCCACCGGCACCCCAGCCTGATCGAGAAACTGGCAAAGCTCAGCCAGCCGTGCGGGGCCGAACTGCGCTGGCAACTGCAGCCAGTACGGCGATACACGCTGGCCCAACGGGGCCATCAGGCGGGTGAAGTCGCAGGCAGGCTCAAGTTGCTCACGCAGGTCGCTGGCGTGGCTGATATCCCGGGGAAACTTGGCGGTGAAGCGAAAATGTGCGGGCATGACCTGCGCCCAGCGGGCGATGGTGCCGGGGGCCGGGCGTGCATAGAACGTGGTATTGCCCTCGACCGCGTTGAACACCTGGCTGTAGAAGCCAAGCATTTCATTGCTGTTGGCGTCGGCGGGGTACAGGTAGTCGCGCCAGGCGTTTTCGCTCCAGGACGGACAACCGAGAAAATAAGGCAGGGGGGATGGCGTCATCCCTCAAATGTACAGGTCCAGCCCCAGTACATCCATGTCCCAGTCGGTAAAACCGGCAGTGCTCAGGTAGCTGGCCAGCGCCGTGGCGGTGCGACGGTCGCGGGCACGGGGGAAGATCATGTCCTGCTGGCGGGCCGGCAGGCCACCGCTACGGCGGCGTGCAGTGGCGTCCTGCGGGGTGGCTTCTGCCTCCTCGACCAGCTCGGCGTCTTCGATGGCCTCGTCACGCACTGCAGCCTTGCGTGGCGTGCGCTTGAGCGGGTAGGACTGCGGGGTAAAACCGTCGATACGCATGGCATCAGCACTCAGGATCGATGATGGCAATTTAGCAGCATCAGGAATCCATCGCTAATGCTCGAGTGATAACTGGACCACAGATCGCGCAAAAGGTTTTCGGCTGTCGGCGCTAACCGACGAACAGCACTCAGAATTTTTTTGGCGTCGCCACGTTGTCGCGCAGGTACACCGGTTGCGCCTGGTCGGCGGCGATCGCCTCCCCGCGCGCCCAGGCGAAGCTGGCCAGGCTGAGGATATCCACGGCATTGGGCAAGGCACCGGCATTGCTCGCCGCCACTTGCACTGCCAGGCGCTCGGCATAGCCCCAGCCGGTACCGGCACCGAACCACTCGCCAGTGCTGCCCGCCGGCAGCGCCACCTGTCCGGGTGGCAACACCGCTTCGTGGCCGACCAGGCGCATTTCGCCCGCCGTGGCCTGGTAGCACCCCCAGTACACCTCGTCCATGCGCGCATCGATGGCGGCAGCCACCTGCTGCACGCCTTGCTCACGCAAGGCGCCCTGGGCCAGGGCGGCCAGGTTGGATACCGGCAACACCGGGCGCTGCAGGGCGAAGGCCAGGCCCTGGACCACGCCAATGGCAATACGCACACCGGTGAACGCACCCGGGCCGCGGCCAAAGGCGATGGCATCCAGCGCATTCAGGGCCACGCCAGCGTCAGCCAGCAACTGCTTGATCATCGGCAGCAGCTTCTGCGCATGCATGCGCGGGATCACCTCGTAATGGCTGGTTACCTTGCCGTCATGCAGCAGCGCGACGGAACAGGCTTCGGTGGCGGTATCCAGGGCCAGCAGGGTGGTCATCGAACAGGTATCCAGGTGCGAAGAAAAAAGAGCGGCAGTATAGAACAGTGGCGGCGTCGTGTCCCTAAAGGGCCGCCGTGCGGCCTCAGCCGAAAACGACCACGGCCCGCAAGCGGGCCGTGGTCGGGTGCGTCAGGCGCTGATCAGCTCAGGGCTGCCAGGACCTTGGCGGTGATGGCTTCGACCGAACCGACGCCTTCGATGTGGCTGTACTTCGGCTTGCCGCCATTGGCAGCCGACAGCTTCTGGTAGAAGTCCACCAGCGGCTTGGTCTGGCTGTGGTAGACCGACAGGCGATGGCGAACGGTTTCTTCCTTGTCGTCGTCGCGCTGGATCAGCTCTTCGCCAGTCTCGTCGTCCTTGCCTTCCACCTTCGGCGGGTTGTACTGGATGTGGTAGGTGCGGCCCGAGGCCAGGTGCACGCGACGGCCAGCCATGCGGCCGACGATTTCCTCGTCGTCCACGGCGATTTCGACCACGGCGTCGATGTCGACACCGGCAGCGACCATGGCTTCGGCCTGCGGGATGGTACGTGGGAAGCCGTCGAACAGGCAGCCCTTGGCGCAATCAGGCTGGGCGATGCGCTCCTTGACCAGGCTGATGATCAACTCGTCGGAGACCAGCTGACCGGCATCCATGACTTTCTTCAGTTCCAGGCCCAGCGGGGTACCGGCCTTGACGGCGGCACGCAGCATGTCACCGGTGGAAATCTGGGGGATACCGAACTTTTCGGTGATGAACTTTGCCTGAGTACCTTTACCGGCCCCGGGAGCTCCCAGCAGAATTACGCGCATCTCGTGCTCCTCAAATTTTTTTATGAAATTCAATGGATTCGGCGACCAGGGCCAAGTCCGGAAAATCGGGTATGACCATAAATCGGTCAGAAGGCTGCTCAAGATACACAGCGCCCGGCAGCCAGACAAGCGTCCCAAAGTTGCAGGAATGCGCCACCTACGGCTTGCCTGGCTGGCGGTTGCGCCCGGCGCAACCGCCCTCCTCGTGCAGCTGCATGGCATGCCTGGCATGCCCCCGGGATACCCTGCGCCGGCCCTCAGCCGGTATTGCGCAGGCCCGCCGCGATGCCCGCCACCGTGACCAGCAAGGCCTGCTCCAACGGGCTGTCCAGAGCGGCTTCGCGGCTGCGCGAGCGGGCCAGCAACTCGGCCTGCAGGCGGTGCAGCGGGTCCAGGTAGGTGTTGCGCAGGCGGATGAATTCCAGCGTCTCGGGGCTGTGCGCCAGTAGCACCGGCTGCCCCGTCAGGCCGAGCACCACCTGGCACGACTGCGACAATAGGTCGCGCAGGTGCGCGCCCAACGGCAGCAAGTGCGGTTGCACTAGACGTTCGTCGTAGGCTTCGGCGATCTGCGCATCGGCCTTGGCCAGGACCATCTCGAGCATGTCGATGCGGGTGCGGAAGAACGGCCATTGCTCGCGCATCTGCGCCAGCAGTTCGCCCTGCCCGCGGGCCAGGGCGTTGCTCAGCGCCGTTTCCCAGCCCAGCCAGGCCGGCAGCATCAGGCGGGTCTGGGTCCAGCCGAAGATCCACGGGATCGCCCGCAGGCTTTCGATGCCACCAGCGCGACGCTTGGCCGGGCGGCTACCCAGCGGCAGGCGCCCGAGTTCCTGCTCCGGCGTCGCCTGACGGAAGTATTCGACGAAGTCGGGGTTGTCACGCACCACGCTGCGATAGGCCTTGACGCCATCGGCGGCCAGCTGGTCCATCACCTCGCGCCAGGCCGGCTGCGGCGGCGGTGGTGGCAACAAGGTGGCTTCGAGCACGGCGGCCAGGTACAGGTTGAGGTTCTGCTCGGCGATGCCCGGCAAACCGAACTTGAAGCGGATCATCTCGCCCTGCTCGGTGGTGCGGAAACGCCCCGCCACCGACCCCGGTGGCTGCGACAGGATGGCCGCATGGGCCGGGCCACCGCCGCGGCCAACCGTGCCGCCGCGGCCATGGAACAGCAACAGCTCGACCTGGTGCTCGGTACAGATGCGCACCAGCTCTTCCTGGGCCCGGTACTGCGCCCAGGCCGCGGCGGTGGTACCGGCGTCCTTGGCCGAGTCGGAATAGCCGATCATCACTTCCTGCGGCCCGCGCAACCCGGCGCGATAGCCCGGCAGGCCAAGCAGGCGCTGCATCACCGGGCCGGCGTTGTCGAGGTCGGCCAGGGTCTCGAACAACGGCACCACGCGCATGGGCCGGGTGAGGCCGGCCTCCTTGAGCAGCAGTTGTACTGCCAGCACATCCGAGGCGGCACCCGCCATCGAGATGACGTAGGAGCCCAGCGAGGCCGCCGGCGCAGCGGCGATTTCCCGGCAGGTGGCCAACACCTCGGCGGTATCCGCCTGGGGCCGGAAATGTGCCGGCAGCAGTGGCCGGCGGTTGTTCAGCTCGGCCTGGAGAAACCCGATGCGCTGCTCTTCATCCCAGTCGGCATAGCGGCCCAGGCCCAGGTAGTCGGTTATTTCGCTCAGCGCATCACGGTGGCGGGCGGCGTCCTGGCGCACGTCCAGGCGGCCGAGGAACAGGCCGAAGGTAACCGCGCGGCGCAGGCAGTCGAGCAGCGGGCCTTCGGCAATCACGCCCATGCCGCATTCGTGCAGGGACTGGTAGCACAGCTCCAGCGGTGCGATCAGCTCGCGGTTGTCCACCAGCACGTCGGCACCGGCCGGCTGGCTGCCGGCCAATGCCGCATGCGCCCAGGCCCGGGTTGCCCGCAGGCGCTCGCGCAGTTGCTTGAGCACGGCCCGGTAGGGTTCGGCGCTGTCGCCGACCCGCTCGCGCAGCGCCGCATTGGCCTGCTGCATGGACAACTCCGAGGCCAGTGCATCGATGTCGCGCAGGAACAGGTCGGCAGCCATCCAGCGCGCCAGCAACAGCACTTCGCGGGTGACCGCTGCGGTCACGTTGGGGTTGCCATCGCGGTCGCCGCCCATCCACGAGGCGAAGCGGATCGGCGCGGCTTCCAGCGGCAGGCGCAGGCCGGTGGCCTCCAGCAGGGCCTTGTCGACCTTGCGCAAGTGGCTGGGGATGGCGTGCCACAGCGAGTGCTCGATCACCGCGAAGCCCCACTTGGCCTCGTCCACCGGTGTCGGCCGGGTGCGGCGGATTTCCTCGGTGTGCCAGGCTTCGGCGATCAGCCGGCGCAGGCGCTCGCGCACCTGCTGGCGTTCGCCTGCGGTCAGGTCGCGGTGGTCTTGGGCGGCCAATTGGCCGGCAATGGCGTCGTACTTCTGGATCAGGGTGCGGCGCGCCACTTCGGTGGGGTGCGCGGTGAGCACCAGCTGAATATCAAGCTTGGCCAACTGCCGGGCCAGGGCATCGTCACTGTGGCCCGCCTGTTTCAGGCGCGCCAGCAACTCCGGCAGCACCCGGGCTTCGAACGGCTCGGGTTGATCGGTATCACGGCGGCGGATCAGCTGGTACTGCTCGGCCATGTTGGCCAGGTTGAGAAACTGGTTGAAGGCCCTGGCCACCGGCAACAGGTCTTCTTCGGCCAGGTCGGCCAGGGTCGAACTCAGTTGTTCGGCAGCACCGCGGCGGTCAGCCTTGGCACTGTGGCGGATGTCCTCGATCTTCTGCAGGAACGCCTCGCCATGCTGCTGGCGAATGGTTTCGCCAAGCAGCTCACCCAGCATATGGACATCTTCTCGCAAACGCACATCGATATCGGTCATTGGCCTTTCTCCGCCGCAGCTGTGGGCACCTCTGCCGAAGAGTGCCCACAGCCGGGCGGCAATGGCAAGCCGTGGTCGGGCAAAGCAAACTAAAGTGAAAGCACAGCACTCCCATGCCATGCACACCAGCAGGCGTAAACAGAGGCCATCATGAAAATCCGTGAACTTGCCCAGCACTGGGAACAGAATGCCGCCGGCCCCCTCAGCCGCACCGGCCATGTCCTGCACCTGGACCTGGAATCCGAAGCGCGCCTGGCCGCGCTGATCGACATGTACCCCAAGCGCACCGCAGAGGAACTGCTCGGTGAACTGGTCGCTGCCGCCCTCGAAGAGCTGGAAGCCAGCTTCCCCTACGTGCAAGGCCGCCAGGTCATCGCCACCGACGAAGAAGGCGACCCGTTGTACGAGGAAAGCGAGCACACAATAGGAAAAATACGAAAACCGGCTTAGGCCACGTACCCCTTGGGTTTGCTGGGGGCCGGCCCGAACCGTAAGCCGCTCTGTCGATCTGACTTTGGAATCACTGCATATATAGAGAGGTAAGCCATGGACACCTTCAAAAAGATGCTCGAACGGTGGGAAAGCAAATCTCAGGAGGCTGCTGATCGGGTGGAATACACCCTGACCCTCAGAAAGCACGACCTTGTCAAAATCAAGGCTTTCGCTCAGGCGTATGGACTCGATGAGGCCACCATCACAGAAAGCCTTTTGCAATCTGCTATACAGGAAGCAGAGCAAGCTATTCCCTACGAGAAAGGCTCTCAAGTCATCAGAATCGAGGAAGGTGAAGAGGTTTATGCAGATGCTGGCAAGACACCTGCATTCGTGGAAGCTGAACAAAGCCTCTCAAAAAAACTTCGAGAACAACCCTAACCACTAAATATCAATCATCAGCGTTTCGAGAACTCATTTCCGCCTCGATTTGAGAATACAGCTTTTCGTATCCTTTGAATTTACTCATCCTTGCTTTATTCAACAGAGACAATTCCGACAACTTAATTAAACAACGATAGGTCTTCACAAAAATCTCATTAAATGAGTCTTGAATAACATCATCAGGTGAGCTTACCTGACCACATTTGAGACACATCCTTACGTAATTAGTCAAATTATAGTCGTCAAGATTACTAAAGTAATCATAGAATTCGGCTTCAGTTTTTTTGGCAACGCTATTTCTAACATCGGTACTGTTGAAGCTAGTGACGCTATAAGCGTGCTCAATCAAATCTGCCAAACTGCGTTCCACAACCAGACCATCAAAATATTCATCCAGTTTTTTCTGAATGTAGACATTCTCAGGCCAGCGGAAAATATCGCTCTTCTCACGAACATCATCAGAGAACGCGACACCCTCAAAGTATTTGTCAACTATTTCCTTAAGCCTATCATGCCGCCCTACATCAAAATACACTGACGCAACCGAATCCAAATCGTTGATTGAGAACTTTAAAAGAGCCTTATCAATCGCCGATTCAAAAGCAGCAAAAACTTCACCTTCATTATCAAAAAATGAAGAATGGAAAACATCCCAAGCTTTCTTCAACAAAGAAATTTCTAAATCGTGCTTTATTTTAGCTTCCAAAGCCGAGATAACGCTACGTAAAGATTCTTCATCAACGTAACCTTTTGCCACCAAGTCAATCACAGCAACATCAAATTCATCACACCGAGTAAACCCATACTCTTCGAGATACTTGTTTTTCTCCTCAATAGACTTCCGCTTCTCCACCTCACTTTCATCCACCTCGTCTCCGGGCAGAGAAGCACCAACATAACCACCCTCATAAGCCAATATAAAATCAATATCAACCTTAGTAGAGCCACCACCGTATTTTGCCAAAATAGCCAGCGGCAAAACATGTAGAGCCTGCTCAACAACTTGAGCATTAACACCTTTCAAGGTTGGCTTGAGCAGCCCAACAAAGTAATCAATCTTCTTGAGCAACCTAATATTATTGATTTTTAGCTTCGCAGAATTCTTGGCAATCACCTCATGCAATTCATCATCAAAATCGAAAACCAAATCAACCGCTTCGTCAACACTTGGATTGAATGTCACTTCATAGTCAAAGACTTTCTCATGATATGAGAAAAAATCATCGCCAGATTTTAGCGTTCCATCGTTTAGCAGCATCACAACGCGGCAGTTTTTGCTTTCTGTCAACAGGGAGATTAGACCTAGTACTTCTCTATCGTGTAGCCCAGAACCTTTCCGCTCGAAATCATCAAGACAGACCAGCGTATCAGTAACGCGGAGGAACTGAAGACTCTCAACGATTGGGCCAATTCCTTTAACGCCCATCGCTGATGCATCATTGAACAGCGATGAACCTTTACGCATCCACCCCGCAAATCGACCTGAAATGTCTTTAAGATTCTCTTCAAATGAGCTTTCATCAGAAGCGATATGGGCACGTTCCCGATAAACCTTGTTCTCGTAGATCGACCTTTTCAAGTCTTTCAGGCTGTTCAGCCCAAAGAGAGAAACATAAGAATAATTACGTTTACGGAACGAATCCCGGCTTTCAAGCACGACTTGTTTCCAAAGGTGGGTCTTACCCGTTCCCCAATCCCCTTTCAGAACAATTGCCCTATCCTTTTCGCCTTTAACAAAATCTACAAGGGCTGTTTTGACCTTTTTAACCGACATTAAATCACTCCTTGACCTTATTCATCAAATACTAACCCATCATCGCAAAGCAGCGGATTCTCATCGGCAGCAACTGAAATGACCGATTCACTGGAATGATTCGCTCTACCAATACACCACAGAGATTGAAAGTCATCCTCTTTAATGCTTGAGAAGAAAACCAAATCAAAACATGATACTTTTTTCGACATTTTAGGCAATCTAATAGTATTACCAAAGAAATCTATTGTTGGTGATTTGGCTATGATAACTTCAGGCTCGTCTTCGGAGCAAAACGTTCTGATACCCTTACTTTCTCTAGCATCAACACGAGCAGTAAATATATTTTCGCCATAATCAAGCTTTCGAATAACATCACCTTTGAAAAGCTGTGCATATAGCTCAATGTATCGCTCATCCTGCAATGTTAAATCTAAGGTCTTCAATCTGAGCTGACTTGAAATTTTCGAAGCAATAGCTTTGGAGCACTCAGCAACCTCTACAATTTTTTTCAGTCGAGCGAACAATTCAGTAAAATCACTATACACCCCATCCCATAGACGCATAGGATTTCCATTCAGCACTATCTCAATAGAGACTTTAGAACTCGGATACCTCATAACGAAATCATAAGCTTTTTTAATCCTATGATAATGTCTGAGATTGTTGATTGGCTGCCCCAGCCAACCAGCCACATCGAATGTATAGGTTGCGTTTACCTTGTAGCGATTATGAATCAAGTAACGATAGGTAAAAAAACCGTCTAATGCAGAACCCTCAATATCGAATTTTTTTGACCCTTTCCCCATGAATGAGTCAGTACTAGCAAGCTCAAATTCCGCTTCATCACTGACAAAATAGATACATGTATCAAGTCGGCGTTTACTGGGGATGAGCGTCAGCGTCCCCCCGGCAATCCTTTCATTTAGGTGTTCAAATAGTTTAGATCCTACGAATTTGAAATCCTTCGTAGGTATGTGAATAGGCTCACCCACCTCAGTCATATTTTTCCATGCTCGATCAGCAGAAGCATTGGCCTCATCATCGTTAAAAACTAGCTGGATTTCTGGTGCAGGATCAGTGATCGGTATCAGCTCATGAACGACAGAACCGCTTGTAGCAGTGACTACAACCTTAAAGTTTGGATCGATACTATTTATTGATTGCTCATAGCCATCAACGACCGCCGAGACATCGAAATTTGCCGGACTACCTGCCTTAGTAATCAGGGAGATGGTTGTTTCAAGAATCCCCGCACGAATTTTGTTTTCAGCCTCAAACGGTGCCATCGGAATTACGCCAACCAAAGACGAAACGTAGGCTTGATGAGCAGCCTTCATTTCTCTTAAACGATCAGCCGTATGGAAGGTTTCTTCGTTATCGATCAGCTTGGAGCACGAATAACACATCCAGATGCCGTTATCGAAGTGTTTTCTTTCGGCTTTGGTTTGGTTTGGGTCAAACCGTTTAGCCCCCGGTCCAGAAGCAGCGGCACAAATATGTGCAGCGACTCCAATGCTGTTTTTCCTGTCACCAGCATGAGTTGAGCCGACCGTGAAGACACGGCAACGCGAACACAGGTTTGCAGCTCTTACCAGTAGCTCGATTTTGGTGGTTTCGGAAAAGTCATCACGGGTGCCAACGCTCGGCCCTTCTCCCACGACCTCAACCGCCTTGCTCTTCCTTGGTGCCATCGCTCGTAGCTCGCCATCATTCAGGGGGAATCCTATACAGGCGTTTTAACATCGAACGCTCAGGCACACCACGAAACGGTGCTGAGCTTGTCACCCTGATGAGACCACTGCCCTCCACAGACTTGGTCTAAGCTGGTCTTTGCTGGCTTACATCGACCGCAAAAATTTTCCTTTGTAGTCCCGCTTTCCGAAGACATCGGCCCTACCCCGCGTTTCCTTTCGCTGTCACGGCAGCATCTGCACATCCTGAGCAACCCTGCGGACGACAGTGAAAAATAACCCCTGCAGCCTGTTCCGGGCCTGCTCAGGCCCGGGATACTGCGGCCGCAACAGAAAGTTCCGGTCACACCCGCGCTGACCGATCAGTCAGAAATAGTTGCCTGAAACGGCACTTTTTTCTGAACTATCCGAAAAACGACTCAGTCACAGCCAATAGCCATCACGCTAAAACCCTGCACACCGGCGTTGTGCACCGTTGAGCTGAAGCGCGCGGAGGTCAGGGAATAGCGATGGACTGCTACGGACAACGTCGTAAACAGGAGTGATCCAATGGAACTGACCATCAACAAATCCCGCATTAGCAAACCGTCATCCACGCAGGTGCGCGGGTTCAGGCTGGCCGCGCTGGCCCTGGGCAGTAGCCTGGTCCTGGCCGGCTGTGCAGGCAACCCGCCGACCGAGCAGTATGCGGTGACCCAGTCTGCCGTGAACGCTGCCGTCAGCGCTGGCGGCACCGAGTTCGCCGCCGTGGAAATGAAGGCGGCCCAGGACAAGTTCAAGCAGGCCGAAATCGCCATGCACGACAAGAAGTACGACGAAGCCAAGCGCCTGGCCGAGCAGGCCGAGTGGGACGCCCGCCTCGCCGAACGCAAGGCACAGGCGGCCAAGGCCCAGAAGGCCGTGCAGGATGCCCGCCAGGGCGTTCAGGACGTACGTGAGGAAGGCCTGCGCAGCGCTCAGTGAGCCCTGCCCCGCCAACCTCTGCCTTCGCACACGATCAAAGGATGAACACTATGCGCAACCACGTCATGATTCCCGCCCTGCTGGCCCTGAGCGTCGGCCTCGCTGCCTGCTCGCACGACCCGAATGCCAACCTGGAAGCGGCCCGCAGCAACTTCTCCGCGCTGCAGAGCGACCCACAGTCGAGCAAGGTCGCGGCGCTGGAAACCAAGGACGCCCAGGATTGGCTGAACAAGGCCGACAAGGCCTACATGGAGCGTGAAGACGAGCAGAAGGTCGACCAGCTGGCCTACCTGACCAACCAGCGCGTCGAAGTGGCCAAGCAGACCATCGCCCTGCGTACTGCCGAAGGTGAGCTGAAGAACGCCTCGGCGCAGCGTGCCCAGGCCAAGCTGGATGCCCGCGATGCGCAGATCGCCAAGCTGCAGGAAAGCCTCAACGCCAAGCAGACCGATCGCGGCACCCTGGTCACCTTCGGCGACGTGCTGTTCGACTTCAACAAGGCCGAACTCAAGAGCAATGCCTACCCGAACATCACCAAGCTGGCGCAGTTCCTCCAGGAAAACCCGGAGCGCAAGGTGATTGTCGAGGGGTACACCGACAGCGTTGGCTCGGCCAGCTATAACCAGAGCCTGTCCGAACGCCGCGCCAACAGCGTGCGCATGGCGCTGGTGCGTGCCGGCGTCGACCCGGCACGCATCGTTTCCCAGGGTTATGGCAAGGAGTACCCGGTAGCGGACAACTCGAGCAACTCGGGGCGTGCGCAGAACCGTCGGGTGGAGGTGACCATCTCCAACGACAACCAGCCGGTGGCCCCGCGTTCGGTGAGCCAGGTACAGCAGTAAGGCTGGCTAGCTGGACTGACAAGCCCCGCGATCGAAGCGGGGCTTTCTTTTGCCTGAACTGGCCTGTTCGCGGGCACGCCCGCTCCCACAGGTACGGCGCCAGTTCCGAGCTTTGCGCGATCCCTGTGGGAGCGGGCGTGCCCGCGAAGAGGCCAGCACAGGCAATGAAGATCGAGGATCACTGCACCTGCTGCGGGGTTTCTTCGCCCATGCAACGCACCGCGCGCTTGCGGTTGTCGACCAGCACGCCGGTCAGGCCCTTCTGCTGGGTGTCAAACAGCACCAGCACCCCGTCCACGCACTGCGCCACCTGCGCTGCCGGGTCCAGCGAAACCTTGTAGTCCTCGCCGGGGACGGTCTTGAGCATGGTGAAGTCCTGCAGCAACAGGGCATCTTCGGGCTTGGCGAAATGCAGGTAACCGTAATACCACAAGGCCCCCACCGTCACGATGATGCTGCCGATGCCGGTCAGGATCAGCGGGATGGCGTTGCGTTCTTCACTCATTGCTTGTTTTTCTCGTCAGGGTAGTTGGGCACTTCGGCCAGCCGCCGCAGGCCGTTGAAATGGGCAGGGTCGTCGAGGAAACGCAGCATCACCTGGCGCCAAGTCGGGTCGGCGAAGGTCTGCACGTGGCCGCCGCGGGTCAGCTGCAGCACCCGTGGCGGTGGCGCGTGCTGGTACAGGCGAATGCCGTTGTCCAGCGGCACCAGGGTGTCGTCGATACTGTGGAAGAACAGCTTGGGCGGGCTGCTCAGCTGCTCGATCGAGTGGATCGCGCTGTCGCCATCCGGCACCAGCCACGACAGCGGCACCTGCAACGGCCAGGTCATCCAGGAAGTGCCAAGGGCAAAGCGCCCCACCGCGCGATAGCTGGCCGGCACCCCGTCGAACACCAGGGCGCTGAAGCGCTGACGCTGCTCGGGGTGCGCCGCCAGGTAGTGGATGGCCATCGCCCCGCCAAGGCTCTGCCCCAGCAGCACCAGCGGCTTGCCCTTGGCCTCAGGCGCCTGGTCCAGCCAGGCCATGGCCGCCGCAATGTCCTGGTACACCTCAGGCAGGCTCGGCTCGCCCTGGGACAGGCCATAGCCGCGATAGTCGATCATCAGCACCTGGTAGCCCTGCTCCGGCAGCCAGTAGCTGCCGCCCAGGTGCCCCGGCAGGTTGCCACCGTTGCCATGCAGGTGCAGCA
Source organism: Pseudomonas sp. LAM2023 (assembly GCF_016620375.1). Lineage (NCBI taxonomy): Bacteria > Pseudomonadati > Pseudomonadota > Gammaproteobacteria > Pseudomonadales > Pseudomonadaceae > Pseudomonas > Pseudomonas sp. LAM2023. The sequence goes on from NZ_JAENHV010000017.1 coordinate 30,712, forward strand.
CCGTGCCCTTGACCGCGACCCCGGCCTTGGCCGGCAACCACCAACCGTGCAAGCGGATACCGTCGGCCGTGGTCAGGGTGACATCGCGGTACTCGAGCCTGGCCCGCTCCGGCGTGAACGGCTGGCCAGGCTCGGGATAGAACAGCAAGCTGCTGCACCCGGCCACGGCCAGTGCGGCCAAGCCCAGGGCCAGCAGGCGGCAGCGCTCAGAGAATGTTCGCGTAGTCGGCTTCAATACGGTCCAGGCTCAGGTGGTTGAGGAAGTTGGAGAAACACATCCAGGCTGACAGCGCGTTGAGGTCACGGAACTGTTCAGGCAGGTACTTGGGCGGCTCGACCAGGCCCTCCTCGACCAGTTGGCGCAGGGTGCGCATGTCTTCCAGGGTGGTCTTGCCGCAGAACAACAGCGGGATCTGTTCGAGCTTGCCCTTCTTCACGGCCAACTGAATGTAGTTGTAAACCATGATGAAGCCCTTGAGGTAGGACAAGTCCTTGGTGAATGGCAGGCCGTTGGGCACCGAGCCACGGAATACCCGGCTGGCGTTGCTGTAGCTTTGCGCCATTTCGAAGCCCTGCTCGCGGAAGAAGCCGTACACCTGCATGAAATCGGCGCCCTCCTCGACCATGTGGATGGCGCGGGTGCGGTTGGTGAGCTTGCGCAGGCGGCTGGGGTACGAAGCGAAGGCGATCACTTCCATGAGGATGGCCAGGCCTTCCTGGGTCACCGTCGACGAGGGTGGGCCCTTGGCCAGGAAGGTGCAGATCGGCTGGTTCAGGCCATTGAGCGTGGTGCCCACGTGCACCAGCCCTTCGTGCACCTCCAGGGCGCGTACGTCACGGGCGTTGAACATGGCGTCGGCGCGCACCTTGATGTAGTCCGCCCCGGCCGCGGCGTCCGCGACGATACCGTCGGACTCGAACACGCGGATGGTTTCCTCCGCTTCGCCGAACACTGTGTTCAGCCGGCGCTGGAGAATGGCCACGGCCTCCTTGGCAGTGAGGTTCTTCGGTTCGTCCTTGAGGTCGCCACGGCCATCGATGTTGTTCAGGTAGTCCGACAGCATCAGGCCCAGGTCGGCCAGGGTCGGATCACCGGCGTGGAAGGCATCCGAGGCCGCGCCGTACAGCTCCTGGGAAATCAGGCCGAAGTCCTCGGTGCCGCGCGCCTCGAGCATGCGGATCACCATGCGGTATTCACGGCACATGCGCTTCATGATCTGCCCGACCGGGTTGAACTGGCCAAGCTGGCGGATGATGTCGCGCTCGATGCCCTGGAACTCGGCCTTGACCGCACTGGAATCGAACGACAGCGGGCGCGACTGGTAGTAGGCATGGTCGACCGCCGGCGGCTCCTTGCCCTTGGCCTTGAGGAAGCCCTGGCGAATGTTGTCGTCCCACTTCACCGCGTCCAGGACCCGGATCGGGGTCTGCGCCGCGACGATGCGGTCGGACAGGGCACGGATGGTTTGCTGGTATTCGTCCACCGGGGACTCCTTTCTAGTACAAGAAACCTGTGCCGGCCTCTTCGCGGGCTTGCCCGCTCCCACGGGAACGGCGCCACAGTCGAGAGCGGCGCTGTACCTGTGGGAGCGGGCAAGCCCGCGAAGAGGCCGGCACAGGTAATTACTTGCCCGAGCGCTGGAACCGCGCCACTTCGACGAACAGGTCGGAGTTGGCCGGGTCGTCCAGGTAGGCCAGCACCCGCGCCGCCGGGCTGTCGATCAGCACGCCGTCACCGTTGTCTTCCGGCACTTCGGTACTGCGTCCGATCAGCTCCTTGTTGTCCACCGCCTGCTGCACCTGCTCGACATCCAGGTTGTAGATCACCAGTTCCTTGCCATCGACGATATCGAAACCGCCGATCAGGAAGTTGCCACCCAGGCGCTTGGGCACGCCAGCCGACAGGTACCAGCGGTTGCCGTGGCGCGACACGGTGAACACGTATTCCTCGGGGGCCTTGCCCTTGGCCGTGGCCACCGCCTTGTAGGCATCGCCGCTACTGCGGCTGATCACCAGCTTCAGCGGCTCGCCCCAGGCATCCTTGCTGCTCCACTTGCCCAGCAGCGCCTTGGGCGCCGCCTGGTTGCTGGGCAACGGCTCGTGGAAGGTCACCAGACAACCGCCCAGCAGCAGGAATGACAGAGTCAACAGCACCACACGCCAGGCTTTCATCCGGTTCTCCTTGAAAAGTCAGTCTCGGCTCACGCCGATGCCAGCACCAGCTGCAGGTATCGGGTAAGCATAGCGAGCATCTGCCCATCGGCTTGCGCGTTCGCGTCCTTGAGCAGGCCCTGATATTCCATCTGCTCGATAATCGCCGTCAACATTTGGGCGTCCTGTTCCGGTTGCCGAGAGCCGACCACTTGCAGCAATTGCCGGGTGCCATGCAACAGGATCTGGTCGTGGGCGCACACCAGTTCGGCCAGTCGCGGGCACAGCAGCGCCTCCTGGCGGAAGGCCTGCTCGGCGATCAGGTAGTCGCGGCGATTCAACAGCTGGCGTTGCACGTAGTCGGCGGTCATGCGCGCCACTTCGTCGGCCAGCCGTGCCCGCGCCTGCGGGCTGCCGTCGCCCTGGGCGAGCAACTGGCGCAACACGACCTCGGTGTTGGCCCACAGCTTGGCCATGTAGGCGGCGCTGCGCTCGACGTATTGGGCGAAGGTATCGGTGAGCAGGTCCTCGATATCCTTGAAGTAATAGGTGGTGGCCGACAATGGCACGCCAGCCTCGGCGGCCACCGCGCGGTGGCGCACCCCGCGCACGCCATCGCGCACGACGATGCGCATGGCGGCGTCGAGGATCAGCTGGCGGCGCTGTTCGCTGCCTTGGCGGGCAGTCTTGCGGCCCTGGTATTGCACGCTTTCGGCGACGGCGGTGGCGATGCCGGCGGCGCCCTGGTGAGGCATTGCGGGTGTCACGGGGGTACCTCATGGACAGTGTTTCGTCTGTGCCGGCCTCTTCGCGGGCGCGCCCGCTCCCACAGGGGCCCCACAACAGTCAGGAGCTGTGGGAGCGGGCGCGCCCGCGAAGAGGCCGGTACAGACAACATAAAGCTTCAGGCAAGAAAAAGCCGCCTCGAAAGGCGGCTGATTCAAACGGCTCAGGCTTGCGGACGCATGTGCGGGAACAGGATCACGTCGCGGATCGATGGCGAGTTGGTCAGCAACATCACCAGGCGGTCGATACCAATGCCTTCACCTGCGGTCGGCGGCATGCCGTATTCCAGGGCACGTACGAAATCGGCGTCGTAGTGCATGGCTTCGTCGTCACCGGCGTCCTTCTCGGCCACCTGGGCCAGGAAGCGCTCGGCCTGGTCTTCGGCATCGTTCAGCTCGGAATAGGCGTTGGCGATCTCGCGGCCACCGATGAACAGCTCGAAACGGTCGGTGACCGCCGGGTTGTCGTCGTTGCGACGGGCCAGCGGCGACACTTCGAACGGGTACTCGGTGATGAAGTGCGGCTGCTCCAGCTTGTGCTCGACCAGTTCTTCGAAAATCATCACCTGCAGCTTGCCCAGGCCTTCGTGGCCCAGCACCTTGGCGCCCGCCTTCTTGGCGATCTCGCGGGCACGGTCGACGTCCTGCAGGTCGGCAGCGGTCAGTTCCGGGTTGTACTTGAGGATGGAGTCGAACACCGACAGGCGGGCGAACGGCTCGCCGAAGTGGAACACCTTGTCGCCGTACGGCACGTCGGTGCTGCCCAGTACCAGCTGGGCCAGTTCGCGGAACAGTTCCTCGGTGAGGTCCATGTTGTCGCGGTAGTCGGCGTAGGCCTGGTAGAACTCGAGCATGGTGAACTCAGGGTTGTGCCGGGTCGAAACGCCTTCGTTACGGAAGTTGCGGTTGATCTCGAAGACTTTTTCGAAGCCACCAACCACCAGTCGCTTGAGGTACAGCTCCGGCGCGATACGCAGGAACATGGCCATGTCCAGGGCGTTGTGGTGGGTTTCGAACGGCTTGGCCGCGGCACCGCCAGGGATGGTCTGCAGCATCGGCGTCTCGACTTCGAGGAAGTCGCGCTCGATGAGGAACTTGCGGATGTGCGAGATCACCTGCGAACGCACACGGAAGGTGTGGCGGGTTTCTTCGTTGACCATCAGGTCGACGTAACGCTGGCGGTAGCGCTGCTCGGTGTCGGTCAGGCCGTGGTGCTTGTCGGGCAGCGGGCGCAGCGACTTGGTCAGCAGGCGCACGTTGGTCATTTCGACGTACAGGTCGCCCTTGCCGGAACGGGCCAGGGTGCCTTCGGCGCTGATGATGTCGCCCAGGTCCCAGGTCTTGACCGCGGCCAGGGTTTCTTCGGGCAGGGTCTTGCGGTTGACATAGACCTGGATGCGCCCGGTCATGTCCTGGATAACCATGAACGAGCCACGGTTGAGCATGATGCGACCAGCGACCTTGACCGGAATCGCTGCAGCTTCCAGTTCTTCCTTGGTCTTGTCCGCGTACTGTTTCTGCAGGTCGTTGCAGTAGCTGTCGCGACGGAAGTCATTGGGGAAGGCATTGCCCTTGGCGCGCTCGGCGGCAAGCTTTTCCTTGCGCAGGGCGATCAGGGCGTTTTCTTCCTGTTGCAGGTCTTGCACGTCGGTCTTGAGGTCGCTCATTTCGTCATTCTTTCCATCAGGTGTTCGGTGCCCCTGTCGGGCAGGGCACGCGGTACAGGCCCCAGGCCGGGTACCGCGGCAGTTGTGTGCGGTTTACAGCCCCTGCTTGAGGCTCGCTTCCAGGTACTGGTCGAGGTCGCCGTCCAGGACCTTCTGACAGTCGCTGCGCTCGACACCGGTGCGCAGGTCCTTGATACGCGAGTCGTCCAGCACGTAGGAGCGGATCTGGTGGCCCCAGCCGATGTCCGACTTGCTGTCTTCCAGCGCCTGCGAGGCGGCGTTGCGCTTTTGCATTTCCAGCTCGTACAGCTTGGCCCGCAGCATTTTCATGGCGGTGTCCTTGTTGGCGTGCTGGGAGCGTTCGTTCTGGCACGCCACCACGGTGTTGGTCGGCACGTGGGTGATACGTACCGCCGAGTCGGTGGTGTTCACGTGCTGGCCACCGGCACCGGAGGAGCGATAGGTGTCGATGCGCAGGTCGGCCGGGTTGATCTCGATCTCGACCTTGTCGTCGATCTCGGGCGACACGAATACCGCCGAGAACGAGGTGTGGCGACGGGCACCGGAGTCGAACGGGCTCTTGCGCACCAGGCGGTGCACACCGATTTCGGTACGCAGCCAGCCGAAGGCGTACTCGCCCTTGACGTGCACGGTGGCGCCCTTGATCCCGGCGACTTCACCTTCGGAAAGCTCGATGATGGTGGCGTCGAAACCACGCTTGTCGGCCCAGCGCAGGTACATGCGCAGCAGGATGTTGGCCCAGTCCTGCGCCTCGGTACCACCGGAGCCGGCCTGGATGTCCAGGTAGGCGTTGTTCATGTCCATCTCGCCGCTGAACATGCGACGGAACTCAAGCTGGGCCAGTTTTTCTTCCAGGCCTTCCAGCTCGGTCACGACGTCGCCGACGGCGCCTTCGTCATTTTCCTCGACGGCCATGTCGAGCAGGTCCTGGCAGTCGGCCAGGCCGCCGGACAGCTTGTCCAGGGTCTCGACGACCTGGGCCAGCATGGCCCGTTCGCGGCCCAGGGCCTGGGCGTACTCGGGCTTGTTCCAGACGTTGGGGTCTTCCAGCTCGCGGTTGACTTCGATCAGGCGGTCATGCTTGTGATCGTAGTCAAAGATACCCCCGAATGGACTGGGAACGCTCGGTAAGGTCCTTGATGGTGTTCAGGATCGGTTGGATTTCCATGGGCGGGCGGCTCTCGTGCGAATTCGGTGAAAAGCCTGCGAGTATAACCGAGTCCGCCGCAGGGCGGCAGACCCGCCGGGCAGCCGAATAGGCGCAAATATCGTTGCAGCAGCGGCCTGGTGTCGCGATGGGGCGCGCAGCGGCCCCAAGGATTTCAGTTTTGCAGCAGATATCGCAGGGGGCCGCTGCGCGCCCCATCGCGACACCAGGCCGCTCCTACAGGGTATGGCGAGCCGCTCAGGCGATACCCACCTGGTTGCGCCCGCCATTCTTGGCCAGGTACAGGCCCTTGTCGGCGGCAGAGATCAACTGCCGGCTATGGCTGCCGATGGCCGGGGTCTGGGTTGCCAGGCCGATGCTCACGGTCAGGTAGGAGTCGGCCGTCGGCGCGGTGTGCGGGATACCCAGGCCCAATATGGTCTGGCGCAGCTTCTCGGCCACCAGGCGCGCTCCACCCTGCGAGGTGTTGGGCAGCACCAGGACGAACTCCTCGCCGCCATAGCGCGCCGGCAGGTCGGTCGGCCGCGAGCACACGCCGCGGATCGCCTCGGCCACCTGGCGCAAGGCCTCGTCCCCGGCCAGGTGGCCGAAGCTGTCGTTGTAGGCCTTGAAGAAGTCCACGTCGATCATCAGCAGCGACAACTGCTGCAGCTCACGCATGGCGCGGCGCCATTCCAGCTCCAGGTATTCGTCGAAGTGGCGGCGGTTGGACAACCCGGTCAGGCCATCGGAGTTCATCAGCCGCTGCAGCATCAGGTTGGAATCGAGCAATTGCTGCTGGCTGACGCGCAAGGCACGGTAGGCCTCGTCGCGCTGCAGCAGGGTCAGGTAGGAACGTGAGTGGTAGCGAATGCGCGCTACCAGCTCGATGGTGTCCGGCAGCTTGACCAGGTAGTCGTTGGCCCCGGCCGCAAAGGCCGCGCTCTTGACCAGCGGGTCTTCCTTGGTCGACAGGACGATGATCGGGATGTCCTGGGTCGCCGGGTTGTTGCGGTATTCGCGTACCAGGGTCAGCCCGTCCAGGCCAGGCATGATCAGGTCCTGGAGAATCACCGTAGGCTTGATGCGCACCGCCTGGGCCACCGCCTGGTGCGGGTCGGCGCAGAAGTGGAAGTCGATGTTGTCCTCGTTGGCCAGGCCACGCCGCACCGCCTCGCCGATCATGGCCTGGTCGTCGACCAGCAGTACCATCGCCGCGTTTTCGTTGGTGGTGGTGAAACCTTCGATCGGTAAGTCATTCATGGCTGTTCACCCGATCACTACCGACCTGGCGGCGTGATTCAATACACTTCGTCATTTTGCAAAAATTTCCATCAAGCGCCCGGCGATGCGTTCCAGCGGGCGGACTTCCACCGCGGCATCGATGGCCACGGCAGCTTTGGGCATTCCATACACCGCACTGCTGGCCTGGTCCTGGGCAATAGTCAGGAAGCCCTGCTGGCGCATCAGTTTCAGGCCTTGGGCGCCATCGCGGCCCATGCCGGTGAGCAGCACACCGACCGCATCGCCAGTCCAGTAACGCGCCACGCTTTCGAAGAACACATCAATCGAGGGCCGGTAAATCTCATTGACCGGTTCGGCAGTGTAGGCCAGTTGGCCGTTCTGTAGCAGGCGGATGTGGTGGTTGGTGCCGGCCAGCAACACTTGGCCGGGCTGCGGTGGTTCACCTTCGCGGGCCAGGCGCACCGGCAAGCCGGCTGCGCTGCTGAGCCATTCGGCCATGCCTGCGGCAAACACCTGGTCCACATGCTGGACCAGCACGATGGCCGCCGGAAACGCCGCCGGCAGGCCCTTGAGCAGCACCTCGAGGGCCGCCGGGCCGCCGGCGGACGAGCCGATCGCCACCAGCCCGCGATGCTGCGACAGCGCCCGTACAGGCGCGGCGACCGGGCGTGCGGCCGGGGCATTCTGCTGGCCGATCAGCCAGCTTATGTTGAGGATCTTGCGCAACAGTGGCGCTGCCGCTTCGCGCGGGTCGCCCGCCCCCAGCGCCGGCGTGTCGACCACGTCGAGTGCGCCGTGGCCCATGGCCTCGAACACCCGGTGCATGTTCTGCTTGCGGTCGACCGTGACGATGACGATGGCGCAGGGGGTTTCGGCCATGATCCTGCGGGTGGCCTCGACGCCGTCCATCACCGGCATGATCAGGTCCATGAGGATCAGGTCTGGCAATGCTTCAGCGCACAGCCGCACCGCCTCGGCACCATTGCCGGCCACCCATATCACCTCGTGCGCCGGTTCGAAGGCGACCGCCCGGCGCAGTGCCTCGACCGCCATGGGCATGTCGTTGACGATGGCGATCTTCATCCCTGCGCCCCCCCGATCAGCTCCACCACAGCATCCAGCAACGCATCGTCGTGGAAACTGGCCTTTGCCAAATAGTAGTCGGCGCCGGCGTCCAGGCCACGCCGCCGGTCTTCCTCGCGGTCCTTGTAGGACACCACCATCACCGGCAGCGACTGCAGGCGCTGGTCGCGACGCACCAGGGTGACCAGCTCGATGCCGTCCATGCGCGGCATGTCGATGTCGGTGATCAGCAGGTCGAAGTCCTCGCCACGCAAGGCGTTCCAGCCGTCCATGCCATCCACCGCCACGGCCACGTCGTAGCCACGGTTGCCGAGCAACTTGCGCTGCAGTTCACGCACGGTCAGCGAATCATCGACCACCAAGATGCGCTTGCGGGCTACGCCCCGGGTACCGCTGCTGCCGCGTGCGATGCGTTCCAGGCTGCCGGTGCTGAGCAGTTTGTCCAGTGAGCGCAACAAGTCCTCGACATCGATGATCAGCACCACCGAGCCATCGTCGAGCAGCGCGCCGGAAGAAATGTCCTGCACCTTGCCCAGCCGCGGGTCGAGTGGCATCACCACCAGCACGCGTTCGCCCACCAGCCGCTCCACGGCCACGCCGTACAGTTGCTCGCGCTCACGAATCACCACCACCCGCAGCCGGCTTTCCTCGGCCTGCCCGGCCGGGCGGTTGAGCAACTGGCTGGCTGCGACCAGGCCGATGTGCCGGCCTTCGTGCCAGAAGTGCTGGCGCCCTTCGATCTGCACGATCTCGTCGGCAGCCACGTCCAGCGTGCGTTCGATGTGGGCGAGCGGGAAGGCGTAGGCCTCGCCACCCACCTCGACCACCAGGCTGCGCACCACCGACAGGGTCAACGGTACCTGCAGGTGGAAACGGCAGCCCTGCCCGGCTGTCTGGGTCAGTTCGATCGAGCCGCGCAGCTCACGGATCATGTGCTGCACCGCATCCAGGCCGACCCCGCGCCCGGACACCTCGGTGACCGTGTCGCGCAGGCTGAACCCGGGCAGGAACAGGAACGTCAGCAACTCCGCCTCGCTCATCCGCGCCACGGTGTCGGCCGGTGACAGGGCACGCTCGACGATGCTGCTGCGCAGGCGTTCGAGGTCGATGCCGGCGCCATCGTCGATCAGCTCCAGGCTGAGCATGCCGGCCTGGTGCGAGGCGCGCAGGCGGATCACGCCCTCCTCCGGCTTGCCCGCCAACTGGCGCCGCTCGGGCTGTTCGATGCCATGGTCGACGGCGTTGCGCAACAGGTGGGTCAGCGGTGCTTCGAGCTTTTCCAGCACATCACGGTCGACCTGGGTCTTTTCCCCTTCCACCAGCAACCGCACCGGCTTGCCCAGCGACCGTCCAAGGTCGCGGACCATGCGGCTCTGGCCGGCCAATACATCGGCAAACGGCCGCATCCGGCAAGCCAGCGCCGTGTCGTACAGCAGTTGTGCGCGCTGGCTGGCCTGCCAGCCGAACTCATCCAGGTCGGCAGCCTGCTGCTGCAGGATCTGCTGGGTTTCCGCCAGCAGGCGCTGGGTCTGCGCCAAGGCTTCGAGCACCTCGCTGCTCTGGCCACTGTCCTCCAGTTGCATGCGCAGGCCGTCGAGCGCCTGCATGCCTTGGCCGTGCATGCGTTTTAGGCGCTGCAGGGTGGCCAGGTAAGGCTTGAGCCGCTGGGTTTCCACCAGCGACTTGCTGGACAGGTCGAGCAGGCTGTTGAGGCGATCGGCAGTGACCCGCAGCACCCGCTCCGCACCTTCGCCGGCACGCTTGCCCGCCTTGCGCCGCGCCAGCGGTTCGGGCTCGGCCTCGAGGTCTGGCTCGAGGGGCGCGGCGGGCAGCGGCTCGCTCTGCTGGGCAGGCGCAGGCGCCTGCGGCAGTGCCGGGGCGGCGGGCGCTACGGCAGGCATGGCTGCGCCCCCCGGGTCGAGCAGGCAGGCCATTTGCGCCAGGAACACCGGCAGGATCGCTTGCGCCCCGGTATCCCCAGGCGTGGCGATGCGCATCAGCAGGTCGGTGCCTTGCAGCAAGGCATCGATATGCTCGGCGCTCAGTTGCAGGCGGCCCTCCTGCGCGGCTACCAGGCAGTCTTCCATGACATGGGCGACGCTGACGCCTGCGTCCACCCCAACGATCCGCGCCGCCCCCTTCAGCGAATGCGCCGCACGCATGCAAGCCTCGAGCTGGTCGGCCTGCTTAGGGTTGCGCTCCAGCGCCATCAGGCCGGCACTGAGTATCTGGGTCTGCGCCTCGGCTTCCAGGCTGAACAGTTCGAGCAACGATGCGTCGCGCATTTGCTCTGGGGTCATGACAGGCTCCGCTGCACGGCAGACAGTAAATGTTGATCGTCCAGTACCCGCACACTGCGGCCCCGCCATTGCAGGACCGCAGCGGTGAAGCGGGTGGCATCCTGGCCGCTGCCGAGCAGCTGCGGGTCGAGCCGGTGAATACCGTCGATTTCCTCGACCGCCATCACCACCGGCCCGCCATCGGCGGCCAGGATCAGCATGCGTGGCATCGCCCGGCCGCTGCGTTGCTCGGTACTGCCGGGCTGCACGCCCAGCAGGTCGGCCAGCGACAGGCAGGGCACCAGCGCACCGCGCACGTTGGCCACGCCCTGCAGCACCCGCGAGCGCTGGTGCGGCAGCGAATGCACCGCCTGCAACGGGGCGATCTCGGCCAGGCAGGCAGTGGCCAGCGCCAGCCACTCCTCCCCCAGGCGGAACAGCAGCATCGAACAACCCGAGGTTTCCTCGGCCGGCGCTGCCTGCACGGCATGCTGCTCATCCATCAACGCGTAGCGGTCGAGCAGGCGTGTGGCGGCGGCGGCATACACCTCACAATTTCGGCAGTGCACGTGCCGCGCCAGCAGCGGGCATTGCTTGTCGCCATGCACGCCTATGCGGTTCCAGCAGTCGTCGATGTGCGCATCATCTTCGGCGAGCAGTTGCATCGCGGACTCACCTTTCATCGTTCAGACTCCCGTCCCGCCCGCGCGGCCCGCTCCTGCAGGCGCCGGGCACCGGCCAGGTCGCCCTGGGCCGCCAGCAAGGCCGCCAGGTGCACCAGCGCCTCGGGGTGCTGCGGCTCCAGGTACAGCGCTTTGCGATAGTGGCTCAGAGCCTGCTGCGCATCGCCCTCGGTATCGCTGAGCAGCCCCAGCCAGTAGTAAACCTGCGCCGACGGCGCGAACTGGGCAAGGTAACGCTGGCATTCGGCGCGGGCCTGCTCGCTGGCGCCGGCATTGGCCAGGCGGGCAATGTTGGCCAGCACTTCACTTGCCTGCTCGCCCTGGTGCTCGCGCACCGGCGCGGGCCTGGCCGCTGCGGGCAGCACGCGCACGGGCCGTGGCAGCGCGGCACTCGGCAGCGAATAGCCTGGCGTCGGCTGCGCTGGCAACCGGCGGCGCGGCGGCGGCGCCGGTGCGGCAACCGGTGCAGAGTCAGCGCCGTCCTGGCGCACATAGGCGAATGACTGGGCAATGCCCAGTGGGCGCATACCCAGGCGCGCCAGCAGGCTGCCTTCGGCCGGGCCGATGAACAACACGCCCTGCGGGTGCAGCAGGCGCTTGAGCACCTCGAACACCCGTTGCTGGGTGGCCAGGTCGAAATAGATCAGCAGGTTGCGGCAAAACACGAAGTCATAGAGGCCATCGCGGCTGCTCAGCGCCGGGTCGAGCACGTTGCCCACCTGCAGGCTGACCTGCTCACGCACCCGTTGATGCAGTTGGTGGCCCTCATCGACGGCATCGAAGTAGCGCTCGCGAAAGCTCAGGTCGCTGCCACGGAAGGCATTGCGCCCGTATACCGCCTGCCCGGCCTTGGCCACCGAACTGGGGCTGATGTCCATGCCGTCGATCAGGAACGCAGCGGGTGCGATACCGGCGTCGAGCAAGGCCATGGCCAGCGAATAGGGTTCCTCGCCGGTCGAGCATGGCAGGCTGAGCAAGCGCAGTGGGCGCGCCCCGGCAAGCTCGGCCAGGCGCTTCTGCGCCAGGCTGGCCAAGGCGCTGAAGGACTCCGGATAACGAAAGAACCAGGTTTCCGGGACGATGACGGCCTCGATCAGTGCCTGCTGCTCGTCCATCGATTGCTGCAGGCGCAGCCAGTAGTCGTCCAGGTCGGTGGCGTTCACGGCCACGCAACGCTGACGCAGCGCACGCTCGACCATGGACGCCCCTACCGACTCCACGTCGAGGCCGATACGTTCGCGCAGGAAACGGAAGAAATGCTGTTCGTTCATGTCGGCATCCCTGTCGGCTCGCCCGGGTACAACAACTGGTGTACCACGTCGGGCAGCAGGTCGTTGACCTCGATGCGCTGCAGCAAGCCCTGCTCATCCTGGCGTACCGGCCCCAGGTACGGCGCTTCGCCACTGTCCACGCCATAGGGCTGGAACTCGTCGGGGTGGCAGCGCAGGGTTTCGGTCGCCTGCTCCAAGATCAGGCCAAGCTGCAGGTCGCCTCGATAGTGCACCAGCACCAGCCGGGTACTGGTGCGTTGCGCCGCCGGCTGGCCAAAGCTCAATGCCGCCAGGTCGACCACCGGCACCAGCTGGCCACGGTGGGCAAGCACGCCCGCGACCCAGCCAGGCGCCTGGGCTATCGGTTTCAGCGGCTGGCGCGGCAGCACTTCGATCACCTCGTGCACGCTCAGGGCAAAGCGCTGTTCCTGAATGCGAAACTGCAGGTACAACACCCCCTTGGCGTTGTCCTCCCGCGCAGCGCGCGGTTGCATGTCGATCATCGCCGTCAGACTTTGAAGCGCGACACGCCGCCACGCAGGCCAGCGGCCACCTGGCTCAGCTCATCGATGGCGAAACTGGCCTGGCGCAGCGACTCGACCGTCTGGGTGCTGGCATCGCTGAGCTGGGCCAACGCCTGGTTGATCTGCTCGGCACCGGTGGCCTGGGCCTGCATGCCTTCGTTGACCATCAGCACGCGCGGCGCCAGGGCCTGCACCTGGTGGATGATCTGGCTCAGCTGCTCGCCCACCTGCTGCACCTCGAACATGCCACGGCGCACTTCTTCGGAGAACTTGTCCATGCCCATGACCCCAGCCGACACGGCCGACTGGATCTCGCGCACCATCTGCTCGATGTCGTAGGTGGCCACGGCGGTCTGGTCGGCCAGGCGACGCACTTCGGTGGCGACCACGGCGAAGCCACGGCCGTATTCACCGGCCTTTTCCGCCTCGATGGCCGCGTTCAGCGACAGCAGGTTGGTCTGGTCGGCGACCTTGACGATGGTCACCACCATCTGGGTGATGTTGCTGGCCTTTTCATTGAGGATGGCCAGCTTGGCGTTGACCAGGTCGGCGGCGCCCATCACCTGGTGCATGGTTTCTTCCATCCGCGCCAGGCCCTGCTGACCGGAACCGGCCAGGCTGGAGGCCTGGTCGGCCGCCGAGGTCACTTCGGTCATGGTGCGCACCAAGTCACGCGAGGTGGCGGCGATTTCCCGCGAAGTGGCACCGATTTCGGTGGTGGTGGCGGCCGTTTCGGTGGCAGTGGCCTGTTGTTGCTTGGAGGTGGCGGCAATTTCGGTCACCGAAGTGGTCACCTGTACCGACGAGCGCTGCGCCTGGGCCACCAGGTTGGCCAGGGCCTCGGCCATTTCGTTGAAGCCGCCTTCGATGGCGCCGAATTCGTCCTTGCGCTCCAGGCTCAGGCGCATGCTCAGGTCGCCTGAGCGCAGCTTGTCCAGGGCATGCACAATACGCTGCATGGGCGCCGAGATGGCACGCATCAGCAGCAAGCCGCACACGCCCGCGGCGATGATGGCCAGCAACAGCGAAACCACCATGCTGCCCTTGGCCGTGCTCACGGCATTGACGATGTCGTTGGTGGCGGATTCGGCCGCAGCCCGATTCTCCTCGATGACTTCGGTCAGGTGCTTGCGCCCATCGACCCAGGTCGGGGTGAGCACCTCGTTGATCAGCCGTTGGGCGCCGTCGTAGTCATGCTGACGATAGGCGTCCAGTACCTGGCCGACGATCTTCATGTAGTTTTCTTCGAGTTGCACGAAGGAATCGAAGCGAGTCTGGTCGTCCTTGGTCTGGATCGTGGCCTGGTAACTCGCCATGTGCTGCTTCAGACGCTCCTCGAAACCTCTGAACAGCTCCATGTCGGCCGAGGTGATCGCGCGGTGGTTGGACAGGCCCACCAGTTGTTGGCTGGTGACATAGCTGTCGACCCAGGCGCTGCGGATCATCGAGCTGTAGTAAACCCCTGGAATGCTGTCGCTGCCCACCGCTTCTTCGGCGGTTTCGATGGCCCCCAACCGCGAGTAGGCGGCCACGATCATCAGCAGCATGATGGCGATGATCACGGCGAAACTTGCCAGGATCCGTTGGCGCAAGGTCCAGTTCTTCACATTCAGCCCTCAGGAATTCGCAACGAGCGGGAAAAATCGCCGAAGTATAGCTCAGGCGTCCGATGCTTTTGCGGCTGAATGGAAGGCGTGCGGTAGACCGGCCGTTGGCGGGGCGTGCATGCAGCCCCATCCACTCGATATCAGCCTGCTGCAAGCCTTGCCTGGCTTTCCAGCTCCTGACGCAGGCTCGGGTCCAGGCGCAGCTGGCGGGCCAGCTCGTCCAGGTAGGCGCGCTCCATGAAGTTCTGCTGGTCGACCATCATCACGCTGGCCAGGTACATCTCGGCCGCCATTTCCGGCGTTTGCGCGGCTCGGGCCACTTCGGCCGGGTCCAGCGGCTTGTTCAATTCATCGTGCAGCCAGTGCTGCAGTTCGCGGTCGCTGTCCAGGCGGCTGAACTCGCCCTCGATCAGGGCCCGCTCGCGCTCGTCGATATGGCCATCGGACTTGGCCGCCGCCACCAGCGCCCGCAGCACGGCCTGGCTGTGCTGTTCGGCCTGGGCCGGCGGCAGGCGGTCGACGGTACGGGGCTCGCTGGCGGCCAGCCGCTGGTTGGCCTGCCAGTTGCCATAGGCTTTGTAGGCCAGCACGCCCAGCGCGGCCAGGCCACCGTAGGTCAGCGCCTTGCCGCCGTACTTGCGGGCCTTCTTGCTACCCAGCAACAGCCCCAGGGCACCGCCGCCCAACAAGCCACCACCGGCACCGGACAACAGCCCGCCAAGCCCACCGGCAGCGCTGCCGGGCTTAGCGGTAGCGCCCTGTTTGTCGAGCAGTTGCTGGCCGGACTTGAGGAGCTGATCGAGCAGGTTGCGGGTGTTCATTCGCGGCTCTCCACGCAAGAAAATTCATACGCCAGAGTAAGGCTTGGGCAAACGTACGCCACCGTGGATTTGCTTCCGGATGTTGCATTGGCTGGCAAAAAGCCAACTAGACTCGATATCGCCAATACCCCGCGCACGCGCACTACGCTTATAACAAATGCTTCACGGCTTGCTTGATGACTGCCCCGAACAAGATCTCCAAGAAGAGGGAACACCATGTCAGTGCACAAGACCGCATTGCTCGGCGCCATCACCGGTGCCGTGCTCGCCAGCGCCAGCCTGCAGGCTGCCGAACCGCCCAAGGCCCTGGGCCCTGGCGAAGGGCGCCTGGACATCGTCGCCTGGCCGGGCTACATCGAGCGCGGTGAAAGCGACAAGGCCTACGACTGGGTCAGCGGTTTCGAGAAGGAAACCGGCTGCAAGGTCAGCGTCAAGACCGCCGCTACGTCGGATGAGATGGTCAGCCTGATGACCAAGGGCGGCTATGACCTGGTCACCGCTTCCGGTGATGCCTCGCTCCGGCTGATCGCAGGCAAGCGGGTACAGCCGATCAATACCGCGTTGATCCCCAACTGGAAGCACATCGACCCGCGCTTGCAGAACGGAGGCTGGTACGTGGTCGACAAGCAGGTCTACGGCACGCCATACCAGTGGGGGCCGAACGTGCTGCTGTACAACACCGAGGTGTTCAAGCAGGCGCCCACCAGCTGGGGGGTGCTGTTCGAGCCGCAGAACCTGCCCGACGGCAAGCCGAACAAGGGGCGCGTGCAGGCCTACGACGGGCCGATCTACATCGCCGATGCGGCGCTGTACCTGAAAACCGCCAAGCCGGAGCTGGGCATCCACGACCCGTACGAACTGAACGAAGCCCAGTACAAGGCCGTGCTCGAGCTGCTGCGCCAGCAGCAACCGTTAGTACACCGCTACTGGCATGACGCAACGGTGCAGATGAGCGACGTGAAGAACGAAGGCGTGGTCGCGACCAGCTCCTGGGGCTACATGGTCAATGGCCTGAAGGCCGAGAAACAGCCGGTGGCGTCGACCATTCCCAAGGAAGGGGCGACCGGCTGGGCGGATACCACCATGCTGCACAGCGAGGCCAAGCACCCCAATTGTGCCTACAAGTGGATGGACTGGTCGCTGCAACCGAAGGTGCAGGGTGACGTGGCGGCCTGGTTCGGCTCGTTGCCGGCGGTACCGGCCGCCTGCAGTGGCAACGAACTGCTGGGGGCGGACGGTTGCAAGACCAACGGCTTCGACAACTTCGACAAGATCGCCTTCTGGAAAACCCCGCAGGCCCAGGGCGGCAAGTTCGTGCCTTACAGCCGCTGGACCCAGGATTACATCGCGATCATGGGTGGCCGCTGAAGTTGTCTGAATGTCAGGGCCGACCTCTTCGCGGGCATGCCCGCTCCCACAGGTAGGGCACCGGCCTTGAAGGCTGTGTAATACCTGTGGGAGCGGGCGTGCCCGCGAAGAGGCCGGCACAGGAGAAACTTTGATGCCTGGAGCCCACGCATGCCCCTAGCCGTCCAGTTCACCCAGGTTTCCCGTACCTTCGGCGAGGTCAAGGCCGTCGACCAGGTCAACATCGACATCATCGATGGCGAGTTCTTCTCCATGCTCGGCCCGTCAGGCTCGGGCAAGACCACCTGCCTGCGCCTGATCGCCGGTTTCGAGCAGCCCACCAGCGGCTCGATCCGCATCCACGGCGTCGAAGCCGCTGGCGTGCCGCCGTACGTGCGTGATGTCAACACGGTGTTCCAGGACTATGCCCTGTTCCCGCACATGAACGTACTGGACAACGTCGCCTACGGCCTGAAGGTGAAAGGCATGGCCAAGGCCGAACGCCACGCTCGCGCCGAACAAGCGCTGGCGATGGTAGCCCTGGCCGGCTACGGCGCACGCAAGCCGGCACAACTGTCCGGCGGGCAACGCCAGCGCGTGGCCCTGGCCCGCGCCCTGGTCAACCGGCCACGGGTGTTGCTGCTGGACGAACCCCTGGGTGCGCTGGACCTGAAACTGCGCGAGCAGATGCAGGGCGAACTGAAAAAGCTGCAGCGCCAGCTGGGCATCACCTTCATCTTCGTCACCCACGACCAGACCGAGGCGCTGTCGATGTCCGACCGGGTGGCGGTGTTCAACCGCGGCCGCATCGAGCAGGTCGACACACCGCGCAACCTGTACATGCAACCGGCCACGCCCTTCGTCGCCGAATTCGTCGGTTCCTCCAACGTGCTGCGCGGCGAACTGGCGATGGCGCTCAACGGCAGCCCGGCGCCGTTCTCCATCCGTCCCGAGCACATCCGCCTGGGTGACCCGGTTGCAGGCGAGCAGGCGGTGCAGGTCAGTGGCGTGCTGCGCGATATCCAGTACCAGGGCAGCGCCACCCGTTACGAACTGCAGCTCGACAGTGGCCAGCTGTTGGCGGTCAGCCAGGCCAATGACCGCTGGCAGGTGCAGGCACAGGCCTGGCAACCCGGGCAACGGCTACAGGCGCACTGGCCACGGCAAGCCATGACCGTGCTGCAGGAAAGCGGGAGCCGCTGACATGGGTACGCTACGCGAGCTGTCCAACCTGCTGTACCGGCGCCCCAACCTGTACCTGGCGTTGCTGCTGGTGCCGCCACTGACCTGGTTCGGCGCGATCTACCTGGGTTCGCTGCTCAACCTGCTGTGGCAGGGTTTCTATACCTTCGACGACTTCACCATGGCGGTGAGCCCGGAGCTGACCCTGGGCAATTTCGCCGCCCTGTTCAACCCGTCGAACTTCGACATCATCCTGCGCACCCTGGGCATGGCGCTGGCGGTGTCGCTGGCCAGCGCGGTGCTGGCCTTCCCCATCGCCTATTACATGGCGCGCTACACCAGCGGCAAGACCAAGGCATTTTTCTACATCGCGGTGATGATGCCGATGTGGGCCAGCTACATCGTCAAGACCTACGCCTGGACCCTGCTGCTGGCCAAGGGTGGCGTGGCCCAGTGGTTCGTCCAGCAGTTGCACCTGGATGCCCTGTTGCAAACCGTGCTGGCGGTGCCGGGGGTGGGCGGCAGTACCCTGTCGACATCACACCTGGGGCGCTTCATGGTGTTCGTCTATATCTGGCTGCCATTCATGATCCTGCCCATCCAGGCCTCGCTGGAACGCTTGCCACCTTCCCTGCTGCAGGCCTCGGCAGACCTCGGCGCGCGGCCTCGGCAAACCTTCGTGCAGGTGATCCTGCCGCTGTCGATCCCGGGTATTGCCGCCGGCTCGATCTTTACCTTCTCGCTAACCCTGGGCGACTTCATCGTGCCGCAGCTGGTCGGCCCGCCTGGCTACTTCATCGGCAGCATGGTCTATGCCCAGCAAGGGGCGATCGGCAACATGCCGATGGCCGCCGCCTTCACCCTGGTGCCGATCGTGCTGATCGCGGTATACCTGTCCTTGGTCAAGCGCCTGGGAGCCTTCGATGCACTCTGACAAAGCTTCGATCGGGCTGCGCCTGGCCGCCTGGGGCGGCCTGCTGTTCCTGCACTTTCCGATCCTGATCATCTTCCTGTACGCCTTCAACACCGAAGATGCGGCGTTCAGCTTCCCGCCCAAGGGCTTTACCCTGAAGTGGTTCGCCGTGGCGTTCGCCCGGCCCGATGTGCTGGAGGCGATCCAGCTGTCGCTGCAGGTAGCCTGCCTGGCCACGCTGATCGCCCTGGTACTGGGTACCCTGGCCTCGGCGGCGCTGTATCGGCGCAGCTTTTTCGGCAAGGAGAGCATTTCGCTGCTGCTGATCCTGCCCATCGCCCTGCCCGGCATCATCACCGGTATCGCCCTGCTCTCGGCGTTCAAGAGCCTGGGCCTGGAACCCGGGGTGTTCACCATCGTGGTCGGCCACGCCACCTTTTGCGTGGTGATCGTCTACAACAACGTCATCGCCCGCCTGCGGCGCACTTCGCAGAGCCTGATCGAAGCCTCGATGGACCTGGGCGCCGATGGCTGGCAGACCTTCCGCTACATCATCCTGCCCAACCTCGGCTCGGCGCTGTTGGCCGGCGGCATGCTGGCCTTTGCCCTGTCGTTCGACGAGATCATCGTCACCACCTTTACCGCCGGCCACGAACGCACCCTGCCGATCTGGCTGCTCAACCAGCTCAGCCGCCCGCGTGACGTGCCGGTGACCAACGTGGTCGCCATGCTGGTGATGCTGGTGACCATGCTGCCAATCCTTGGCGCCTATTACCTGACCCGTGGCGGCGAAAGCGTCGCGGGCAGCGGCAAATGACCCTGGAGGAGTCCCCCGATGCAAACGCAGATGCTGATCAATGGCCAGCTGGTCGCTGGCGAAGGCCCGGCCTGGACCGTACTCAACCCGGCGCTGGGCAGCGCCCTGGCGCAGATCAACGAAGCCACCGAGGCGCAGGTGGACAGCGCCGTACGCGCCGCCGACCAGGCCTTCGACAGTTGGTCGCAAACCAGCCCCAAGGAGCGTTCGCAGGCGTTGCTGGCGCTGGCCGACGCGATCGAAGCGCATGGCGATGAACTGGCCCGGCTGGAATCGCAGAACTGCGGCAAGCCGTTGAGCGCGGCGCTGAATGACGAGATCCCGGCAATCGCCGATGTGTTTCGCTATTTCGCCGGTGCCGCGCGTTGCCTGGGCGGTTCGGCAGCTGGCGAATACCTGCCGGGGCACACCTCGATGATCCGCCGTGACCCACTGGGCGTGGTCGCCTCGATCGCGCCGTGGAATTACCCGTTGATGATGCTGGCATGGAAGATCGCCCCGGCCCTGGCCGCGGGCAACACGGTGGTGATCAAGCCCTCCGAGATGACCCCGCTGACCGCCCTGCGCCTGGGCCAACTGGCCCGGGACCTGTTGCCGCCCGGGGTGCTGAACATCCTCTTCGGCCGCGGCCAGACCGTCGGCACCCCGTTGGTCACCCACCCCAAGGTACGCATGGTATCGCTGACCGGCTCGATTCCCACCGGCGCGCGCATCATCAGTGCCACCGCCGACAGCGTGAAACGCATGCACATGGAACTGGGCGGCAAGGCGCCGGTACTGGTGTTCGACGATGCCGACCTCGACGCGGCCGTCGACGGCATCCGCACCTTCGGTTTCTACAACGCCGGCCAGGACTGCACGGCCGCGTGCCGGTTGTATGTGCAGGACGGCATCTACGAGCGCTTCGTCGAGCGCCTGGGTGAAGCGGTGGCCAGCCTCAAGCCCGGCCTGCAGGAAGCCGAAGATACCGAGCTGGGGCCATTGATCAGCGCCCAGCACCGCGACAAGGTCGCTGGCCTGGTACAGCGGGCCATCGCCCAGCCGCATATTCGCCTGGTGACCGGCGGCAAGGCGATCGAGGGTGACGGTTTCTTCTTCGAGCCGACGGTGTTGGCCGATGCCCTGCAGGACGACGAGATCGTGCGTAACGAGGTGTTCGGCCCGGTGGTCTCGGTCACCCGCTTCAGCGACGAAGCGCAGGCGCTGGAATGGGCCAACGACTCCGACTACGGCCTGGCCTCATCGGTATGGACCCGCGACACCGGCCGCGCCCACCGCCTGGCGGCGCGCCTGCAGTATGGCTGCACCTGGGTGAACACCCACTTCATGCTGGTCAGCGAAATGCCCCATGGCGGGCAGAAGCATTCGGGGTATGGCAAGGACATGTCGATGTATGGGCTGGAAGACTACACCTGCGTGCGGCATGTGATGATCAAGCATTGAGGGAACTTTGGGGTAGGTCGCTGGATTCTTGGCGCCTGCGAGATCGAGCGCCGCCCGCGCGGCGCTCGATATCAGCCCTACCGATTATTTCCGCCCACCACCACACTCCGACGATGCTAATCCCGTAAATCCGACTCGTGAATCGGGTTGGCCCGGCTGGTCGCGCGCTGATATTGAGCGGGCCAGGTGGCCTTGTTGCCGCCCAGGTCATCATCGGCATGCAACGGCCAATACGGGTCGCGCAGCAGTTCGCGGGCAAGGAAGATGATGTCGGCCTGGCCAGTGCGCAGAATGTGCTCGGCCTGGGCCGGTTCGGTGATCATGCCCACGGTGCCGGTGGCGATTTCCGACTCCTTGCGCACACGCTCGGCGAAACGGGTCTGGTAGCCGGGGCCGGTGGGGATCTCGGCATTGACCGAGGTGCCGCCGGAGGACACGTCGATCAGGTCGACACCCAGGCCACGCAGGCGGCGCGCCAGTTCGACGGTTTCATCCGGGTTCCAGCCATCCTCGACCCAATCGGTCGCCGACACCCGCACGAACAGCGGCAGCTCGGCCGGCCACACCTTGCGCACGGCCTCGACCACCTGCAAGGTCAGGCGGATGCGGTTTTCGAAACAGCTGCCGTACTCGTCACGGCGCTGGTTGCTCAGTGGTGACAGGAACTGATGCAGCAGGTAGCCATGCGCGGCGTGGATTTCCACGACCTTGAATCCGGCTTTCAGGGCACGCTCGGTCGAGGCGACGAAAGCGTCGATCACGCCCTGGATTTCGTCGTGGTTCAACTCGCGAGGCGTGGTGTGCTGCGGGTCGAAGGCGATCCTTGATGGCCCTACCGGCTGCCAGCCACCCTCTTCCGGCTTGACGCTGCCTTGTTTGCCCAGCCAAGGCCGATAGGTACTGGCCTTGCGCCCGGCATGGGCCAACTGGATGCCGGGCACAACGCCCTGGGCCGTGATGAAGCGGGTGATGCGCTGCAACGGGGCGATCTGTGCATCGTCCCACAGGCCGAGGTCTTCGGCGGTGATGCGGCCATCGGCGGTCACCGCCACCGCTTCGGTGATGACCAAGCCTGCGCCACCCACGGCGCGGCTGCCAAGATGAACAAGGTGCCAATCGTTGGCCAGGCCATCGACAGCGGAATACTGGCACATCGGCGAAACGGCGATGCGGTTGGGCAGGGTCAGCTGACGCAGGGTGTAAGGCTCGAGCAGCAGGCTCATGAGGGCACCTCCCAAGGACTCCAATGGTGATCCGGCCCGGACACTCAATTGCAAGTCCCTGGCCCGGGTCCGGTCAATATTCAGACTAGACCAGAATGCTTGGGGGGAAGGTTCCCTGAAAATTCGAGGGACGATAGCGTCGGTACGGTCAGCGCGGCTCCATGTGGGCAATCATCAACTGCACGCTTTCATTGCCACGAAACTCGTTCACGTCCAGCTTGTACGCTAGTTCAACCCAACGCACCGTCGGGTTCGGCCACACTTCGCGGTCGATACCAAAGGCGATGCCATCCAGCCGCACCGAGCCGCACTCGCTCTTGAGCACCACCTTCAGGTGCCGCTCGCCCACCACGCGCTGCTCCACCAGCTGGAACACGCCATGGAACAGCGGCTCGGGGAAATGCTGGCCCCAAGGGCCGGCATGGCGCAGGGCCTTGGCCAGGTCGAGGTGGAATTCCTCCACTGCCAGGCTGCCATCCGACAACAGGCGGCCGGTCAGGTCGTCTTCAACCAGGTGACGCCGCACTTCTTCGTCGAACGCCTGGGCAAATGCCGGGAAATTAGCCTCGGGCAACGACAACCCGGCGGCCATGGCGTGGCCGCCGAACTTGCTGATCAATTGCGGATGGCGCGCGGCCACGGCATCCAGCGCATCGCGAATATGGAAGCCCGGCACCGAACGCGCCGAGCCCTTGAGCATGCCCTCGCCGGCATCGGCGAAAGCAATGGTCGGCCGGTGGTAACGCTCCTTCAGGCGCGAGGCCAGGATACCGATCACCCCCTGGTGCCAGTCCGCATCGAACAGGCACAGACCGTAGGGCATCGACTCGATCGGCAGGTCCTTGAGCTGGGCCAGTGCCTCACGCTGCATGCCCTGCTCGATGGACTTGCGGTCCTGATTCAGGTCGTCCAGCTGCTGGGCCATGTCCTTGGCCAGGGCGGCGTCCTCGCACAGCAGGCATTCGATGCCCAGGCTCATGTCGTCCAGGCGCCCGGCAGCGTTGAGCCGTGGGCCGAGGATGAAGCCGAGGTCGGTCGAGGTGATACGCCGGTGGTCGCGGCGGGCCACTTCGAGAATGGCCTTGAGCCCCGGGCGGGCACGGCCGGCGCGGATACGCTCGAGGCCCTGGTGCACCAGGATGCGGTTGTTGGCGTCCAGCGGCACCACGTCGGCGACGCTGCCCAGGGCGACCAGGTCGAGCAGTTCGCCGATGTTCGGCTGTGGCTGCGTCTCGTAGCGCCCAAGGCTGCGCAGGCGTGCACGCAGGGCCATCAGCACATAGAAGATCACCCCGACCCCGGCCAGCGCCTTGCTCGGGAAGCTGCAGCCCGGCTGGTTGGGATTGATGATGGCGTCGGCCGCGGGCAACTGCTCGCCCGGCAGGTGATGGTCGGTGACCAGCACCTTGAGCCCCGCCGCCTTGGCCGCCGCCACCCCATCGACACTGGAAATGCCGTTGTCCACGGTAATCAGCAGTTGCGGCTGGCGTTGCAGCGCCACCGCGACGATTTCCGGGGTCAGGCCGTAGCCATACTCGAAGCGGTTGGGTACCAGGTAATCGACATGCGCCGCGCCCAGCAGGCGCAGGCCCAGCACGCCGACCGTACTGGCGGTGGCGCCATCGGCATCGAAGTCGCCAACGATCAGAATGCGCTGGCGCTGGTCGATGGCCTCGACCAGCAGATCGACACCGGCTTCAATACCCTTGAGCTGCTGGAACGGCAGCAGGCGCGCCAGGCTTTTGTCCAGTTCGGCTTCGCTCTGCACGCCGCGGGCAGCGTACAGGCGGGTCAGCAAGGGTGGCAGGTTACCGAGAAATGGCAGGGTCGGCGGCAGCGGGCGAGGTTCGATACGCATGGAGTGCTTCAGCCACGCTCACCCAGCAGCCACTCCAGCTGCACTTCGTGCTGGCCGCGGTCATCGGTGACGAATACCGTGCCCTCGCTGATCATCACGTCCCACTTGATGGTACGCGGCATATCGGTAGCGAGGGTTGCCAACACCTCCTGCGGAACGGCGGCGATGCTCAGGTTCTTCAAGCCCTTGACCGCGTCCACCACCTTGTTCTGCCACACCCGCAGGCTGCCATAGGCCAGCAGGCTGGTACGCTCGGTGCGGCGCGAGCACCAGGTCAGGCGCTCGGCATCCGGCTGGCCCACTTCGATCCAGTGCAGGATGCGATCGTCCAGGCTCTTCTCCCACAGGGCCGCTTCGTCGACGTCGGACAGGCCGCGGCCGAAGGCCAGGTTCTCGTTGTACCACAGCGCATAGGCCAGCAGGCGCACGGCCATGCGCTCTTCAGTTTCCGAAGGGTGGCGGGCGATAGTCTGGCGGACGTTCTCGTACACGCCACGATCGAGGTCGGTCAGGTTCAGTTCGAATTTGTAGGTGGTGGACGGCTGGGCCATGGTCGACGGGCTTCTTGCGCAAGAAAAGTGGCACAGTCTAACCGATCCTGCCCTTGGTTGCGCCGCGGCAGTATCTGCCGCTTGCGACCTATGATAAAACCACGGCTCTGCCCAGTTGCCACGGATGCCCCATGCCTACGCCCAGCAAACCCCTCGCCGGCCTCAAAGTCATCGAACTTGGCACCCTGATCGCCGGGCCGTTCGCCTCGCGCATCTGCGCCGAATTCGGCGCCGAGGTGATCAAGGTCGAATCGCCCGATGGCGGCGACCCGCTGCGCAAATGGCGCAAGTTGTACGAGGGCACCTCGCTGTGGTGGTTCGTACAGGCCCGCAACAAGCAGTCGCTCACCCTCAACCTCAAGCACCCCGAGGGCCGCGAGATTCTCAAGCGGCTGCTGGCCGAGGCTGACATCCTGATCGAGAACTTCCGCCCGGGCGTGCTGGAAAAACTCGGCCTGGGCTGGGACGTGCTGCATGCTCTCAACCCGCGCCTGGTGATGGTGCGCCTGTCGGGTTTTGGCCAGACCGGGCCGATGAAGGACCAGCCAGGCTTCGGCGCCGTCGGCGAGTCGATGGGCGGCCTGCGCTATATAACCGGTTTCGACGATCGCCCACCGGTGCGCACCGGCATTTCCATCGGTGACTCGATTGCTGCCTTGTGGGGCGTGATCGGCGCGCTGATGGCCCTGCGCCACCGAGAGGTCAACGGCGGTGACGGCCAGGTGGTGGATGTGGCGCTGTACGAGGCGATCTTCGCCATGATGGAAAGCATGGTCCCGGAATTCGATGTGTTCGGCTTCATCCGCGAACGTACCGGCAACATCATGCCGGGCATCACGCCCTCCTCCATCCATACCAGCGCCGACGGCAAGCATGTGCAGATCGGCGCCAATGGCGATGCCATCTTCAAGCGTTTCATGCAGGCCATTGGCCGCACCGACCTGGCCGACGACCCGAGCCTGGCCACCAATGATGGCCGCGACCTGCGCCGCGACGAGCTGTACGGGGTGATCGACCGCTGGGCCAACAGCCTGCCGCTGGAGCAACTGATGCAGGTGCTGACCACCGCCGAAGTGCCGGCCAGCCGCATCTATTCGGCCGAAGACATGTTCAACGACCCGCAGTACCTGGCGCGGGAAATGTTCCTGCACGCCAGACTGCCGGACGGCAAGCCGTTCCGCATGCCCGGCATTGTCCCCAAACTGTCGGATACCCCCGGCTCGGCCGAGTGGGTTGGCCCGGCACTGGGCGAACACACCGAGGCATTGCTCGGCGCCCTGGGCTACGACGCAGCCGCCATCGCCAGCCTGCGTTCAGCCGGCACGGTCTGACCTGGCCCTGCCCCCCATGCGCGCTGCCCGCCGCCTACGTCACCTGGTCCTGCTGTGCGGGCTGCTGCCGGCCTTGCTGTGGCAACCGGCCAGCGCCAAGGAGCGCCTGTTCTGGCTGGTGCGCGACCTGCCACCGTTCACCATTTTCGAAGGGCCGGAAAAAGGCCAGGGGGTGATCGACCAGCTGTTGCCACTGCTCATCGGCCAGATGCCCGAATACGACCACAGCATCGTGCGGGTCAACCGCGCCCGCGGTATCCAGATGCTGCAAGACCCCAACAGCTTCACCTGCGATCCGACCTTGCTGTGGACACCGGAGCGCGCCGGGTATGTACGCTTTTCCATGCCTGCTCTGGGCGTGCTCAGCGGCGGCCTGGTGCTGCGCAAGGACAGCCAGGCGCTGGTGGCTCCCTACCTTGATGGCCAGCAGGTGGACCTGCATGGCCTGTTGAGCAAGACCACGCTGCAGCTGGGCGTGGTTGCCGAACGCAGCTACGGCACGCAGATCGACGCCATCCTGCGCCAGCTGCCCGACAGCGCCCTCAGCCGCCACTACGGCAACGACGCCACTGCCAACCTGCTGCAGATGCAGCAACTGGGGCGCTTGCGCCTGGTGCTTGGCTATTGGCACGAAGTGCGCTATCTGGTCCAGCAGCAAGGCGGGTCACTGGCTGACTATCGGTTCTATCCGGTGCAGGGAGTGCCCCGCTACCAGTTTCTGCATGTAGGGTGCTCGGACACCGAGCTGGGGCGCACCGCCATTGCGCATATCGACCAGTTGCTGCCTGCCCTGCGCCAGGAGGTACTGCCGGCACACTATGCGCGCTGGCTGGACCCGGCACTACAGGAAGGCTACCTGGAAGACAGCAAGCGCTTCTTCAAAGACCGCTGACAGGGCTGCTGCGGCCACCCAAAAAGAAACCCCGGACGCTGGGGAACACGCCCGGGGCCAAGCGAAAGTCCTTGGGGACTTCCCGTGGCAGCCCTGCCAGCGCCGGAGCAAAGCACTGGCTGGCTGCCCTACAGTGTCTGATCAGCCACTCAGGCAAAGGTTCCAGGGGGCTGCTGGCGCTGCTGCAGTGCTGCGATTACGCAGGGCTGCAATCGCCCCTCGGCGATCTGCAAGTCACGGTGCAAACCATCCACCAGGTCGACCAGCAGGCGTTGCTCCTGCAACTGGCGTTCGCTGACCGTACGCCGCAAGGTTATATCGCCGAGCGGGTCACGCACGGTCAACTGGCGATTACCCTGGGCATCGGCGACGCCAAGGTGGGCCTGGTAAGGGGTCAGGGCTTCGTTGAGCAGTCTGCAGATTCTTTCCATCCGGATCACTCGCTGCGTGGTGGGATATAGAGGAACTGACCAACAGACGCAGCGGAAAGTTCGTCACACCGCGCCTTCGTCAGTGAGCATGCGGGGTGCAGGTGACAGTTTGAATACGCCGCCAGGGGCGCATTTGCAGTGCCTGCAAGGCATGCTGCAGGCGTGGCATCGACAGCGGCCAGGGCAGCTCGGCGAGCACCCACAGGCCACGGCTTCTGGCCTCCTGGGCAAGGTCATGGTGCTTGCCGGTAGCCTGGCCGACGAATAGCAACGCACGTGCGGGGTACCGCTGCTCGAACAGGGCAAGGCCGGCCAGGGTCGGCATGGCGTGGTCGAGAATCAGCAGGTCGGGACGACGCTCGGCGCCAAGGCACGCATCGAGTTCAGTGGTGTTTGCGCTGACGCGAACGTCGAAGATGCCCTGGGCGTTGAGGGCCTGGTGCAGGAGAATCTGGTGAGACGGGCGAGCCTGGTGGATCAACACGTAGGGCTGGTGCATGAGCCGCTCCTGAAGGGAGAGCCGGCTAATTTAGGTGTTGTGAAGGTCGACCTGAATAGGATGTTTCTGAGAGGGGCGAAGGAAAAGGCTGAGGTGCTACGGCCGCTTTGCGGCCTATCGGGACCCAAGGCCGCGCCTGCACGCAACGCGATGTTCTGCAGGAGTGGCCTTGGGGCGCAATGGGCTGCGGCGCAGCCCGATGCAAGGTGATTACAGCGGCTTGCCGCGGTTACCGTGCTGGCTGACAAAGCCCTGCACAGCCTTCAGGTCATTGGCCAGCACCGTGCAGCGTTCTTCACGGCTGAACAGGTCGCTGAGGTGCGCAGGCAGTTCCAGCGCCTTGCCCACACCGGCCTTCTCCACCGCTTCCGGGAACTTCACCGGATGCGCGGTACCCAGGACCACCATCGGCGTGTCGAGGCTGCGCCGGCACTCGCGCGCGGCCTTGACGCCAATCGCGGTGTGCGGGTCGAGCACCTCGCCGGTGGCAGCGAATACCTCGGCGATGGTTTCGCAGGTCTGCTCGTCAGTCACAGCCAGCGAATCGAACAGTTTGCGGGCTTCGGTCCAGCGGTCCTGTTCGACGCTGAAACCACCACCCTGCTTGAAGTTCGCCATCAGCTCGGCAATCGCGCCACCATTGCGACCGTGCAGGTCGAACAGCAGGCGCTCGAAGTTGGACGACACCATGATGTCCATCGACGGCGACAGGGTCGCATGCAGGGTTTCCTTGACGTACTGATTGCCGCTCATGAAGCGGTGCAGGATGTCGTTGCGGTTGGTGGCGACGATCAGCTGGCTGACCGGCAGGCCCATGTTGCGCGCCAGGTAGCCGGCGAAAATGTCGCCGAAGTTGCCGGTAGGTACCGAGAACGCGACCGAACGGGCCGGGCCACCCAGCTGCAGGGCGGCGTGGAAGTAGTAGACGATCTGGGCCATGATCCGCGCCCAGTTGATCGAGTTCACCGCAACCAGGCGGGTGCCCTTGAGGAACGACTGGTCGGCGAAGCTGGCCTTGACCATTTCCTGGCAGTCATCGAAGTTGCCTTCGATGGCGATGTTGTGGATGTTGTCGCCGAAGATGGTGGTCATCTGCCGACGCTGCACTTCCGACACGCGCTGGTGCGGGTGCAGGATGAAGATGTCGACGTTGTCGCAACGGCGGCAACCTTCGATGGCGGCGGAGCCAGTGTCACCGCTGGTGGCACCGATGATCACCACGCGCTCGTTGCGCTTGGCCAGTACGTGGTCGAGCAGCCGCCCCAGCAGTTGCAGGGCGAAGTCCTTGAACGCCAGGGTCGGGCCGTGGAACAGCTCGAGCACCCACTCGTTGCTGTTCAGCTGGCGCAGCGGCGCCACGGCGGCATGGGCGAACTCACCATAGGTTTCTTCGAGGATCTTCTTGAAGTCGGCATCGGCGATGCTGCCTTCGACGAACGGGCGCATTACCCGGAAGGCCAGCTCGTGGTACGGCAGGCCGGCCCACGAGGCGATTTCTTCCTGGGTGAAGCGTGGCAGGTTTTCTGGCACGTACAGGCCGCCATCGCTGGCCAGACCGGCCAGCAGGACGTCTTCGAAATTCAAGGCCGGTGCCTGGCCGCGGGTGCTGATATAGCGCATGGGTGCAAACCTTCGATACTGGGGCCGGAGCCGCGCAGGCGGCCCGACGGCAAAATTAATTGAGCTGTTCGACGCGAATGCGCACGACCTTGCCGACCACGTCCTGCAGGGCTTCCAGGGCGACGATGGCATCGTTGATGTGCTGCTCGACCACACCATGGGTCAGCAGGATCATCGGTACCAGGCCGTCCTGCTCCTCGGCTTCCTTCTGCATGATCGACTCGATGTTGATGCCGCGCGCCGAGAGGATGCTGGCCACCTGGGCCAGTACGCCCGGGTGGTCCTTGGCCTGGATGCGCAGGTAGTAGGCGCTTTTGCAGGCTTCGATCGGCAGGATCGGGTGGGCCGACAGCGAGTCCGGCTGGAAGGCCAGGTGCGGTACGCGGTTTTCCGGGTCGGAAGTCATCGCCCGCACCACGTCGACCAGGTCAGCGACCACCGACGAAGCGGTAGGCTCCATGCCGGCACCGGCGCCGTAGTACAGGGTGGAACCGGCAGCGTCACCATTGACCATGACGGCGTTCATCACGCCATTGACGTTGGCGATCAGGCGGTCGGCCGGGATCAGCGTCGGGTGTACCCGCAGCTCGATGCCGTCGGCGGTGCGGCGTGCCACACCGAGGTGCTTGATGCGGTAGCCCAGGGCCTCGGCGTAGTTCACGTCAGCGGTGGTCAGCTGGGTGATGCCCTCGGTGTAGGCCTTGTCGAACTGCAGCGGGATGCCGAACGCGATCGAGGCGAGGATGGTCAGCTTGTGTGCGGCATCGATGCCTTCGACGTCGAAGGTCGGGTCGGCTTCGGCGTAACCCAGCGCCTGGGCTTCGGCCAGAACGTCAGGGAAGGCCCGGCCCTTCTCACGCATTTCGGTAAGGATGAAGTTGCCGGTACCGTTGATGATGCCGGCCAGCCAGTTGATACGGTTGGCCGACAGCCCTTCGCGGATGGCCTTGATCACCGGAATGCCACCGGCCACGGCGGCTTCGAAGGCGACGATGACGCCCTTCTCGCGCGCCTTGGCAAAGATTTCGTTGCCGTGCACGGCAATCAGCGCCTTGTTGGCGGTGACCACGTGCTTGCCGTTTTCGATGGCCTTGAGCACCAGGTCGCGGGCCACGGTGTAGCCACCGATCAGCTCGATGACAATGTCGATCTCCGGGTTGCTGGCAACTTCGAACACGTCAGCGGTAATGGGGGTACCGGTAATCTGGCAGTTCGGGTTCTGCGAGCGCATGGCGATCTGTGCCACTTCAATACCGCGCCCGGCACGGCGGGCAATCTCCTCGGCGTTGCGCTGAAGTACATTGAAGGTTCCGCCACCGACGGTCCCCAACCCACAGATGCCTACTTTGACCGGTTTCACTGTGAACTCCCCATTGAACGGCCGACACCTTTGCCGGCCGTGAAACATGCCGTCACCCCATGACGACGGCGTACTGAATTGGATTACTTGGCCAGTGCCAGCTTGGCCACCTGCGGTGCCGGCTGGTAGCCCGGAATGACCTGGCCACTTTCTAGCACGATCGCCGGCGTGCCGTTGACACCGATCGACTGGCCCAGTTGGAACTGCTTGCTGACCGGGTTGGCGCACTTGGCAGCCTTGATTTCCTCACCCTCGACCATCTTGTCCATCGCTGCACGGCGGTCGCTGGAGCACCACACGGCCTGCAACTGCTGGTCACCCGGCGAGCCGAGGCCCTGGCGCGGGAAGGCGACATAACGCACTTCGATACCGCGGCGGTTGAGCTCGGGCACTTCGGCGTGCAGCTTGTGGCAGTACGGGCAGGTGGTGTCGGTAAACACGGTGATGTGCGATTTGGTCTCGCCCTTGGCAGGATAAACCACCATCTCGGCGGCTGGAATGCCGTTGATGAGCTTGGCGATACCCAGGCGCTCGGCCTTCTCGGTCAGGTTGACCGGCTTGCCGTCCTGGATCTGGAACAGGTAGCCCTGCATCACGAACTGCCCGTCAGCGCTGGCATACAGCACGCGACCACCCTGCAGCTTGACTTCATACAGGCCGCTGACCGGGCTGCTGGCCACGCTTTCTACCGGCACTTCCAGCTCGAGGTTCTGCAATGATTTACGGATGGCCTGCTCGGCGCCGGCAGGGCTATCGGTTGCCGCGGCAACGGCAAGGGTACTGGCCAGCGCCAACGCGGCGGCGGCGAAAAACTGGGTCACGCGCATGGGAACTCCTGAAGGCGGACAGGGGCCGGAGGGCGTCAGCTGCGCAAAATGCGCGCTGACAATGCGGCCCTTGGTGCAAACCGCTCAAGCCTACCACATCACACTGCCAATGAAGGGCCCTGCAAGGACCGGTCGGCGGAACATGAAAAACATTCATCCACGCGGGTGATGCTGGGCGTGCAACTGCTGCAGGCGGGCCTTGGCGACATGGGTGTAGATCTGCGTGGTCGACAGGTCGCTGTGGCCCAGCAGCATCTGCACCACACGCAGGTCGGCGCCGTGGTTGAGCAAGTGTGTGGCGAAGGCATGGCGCAGGGTGTGCGGCGACAAGGGTTTGTCGATGCCGGCCACCCGGGCGTGGTGCTTGATGCGGTGCCAGAACGTCTGGCGGGTCATCTGCTCGCCACGCTGGCTGGGGAACAGCACGTCGCTGGGGCGGCCATTGAGCAGTTCGGCGCGGCCATCGCGCAGGTAGCGCTGCAGCCACACCACCGCTTCTTCGCCCATGGGCACCAGGCGCTCCTTGCTGCCCTTGCCCATTACCCGCAGCACGCCCTGGCGCAGGTTGACCTGGTCGAGGGTCAGGCTGACCAGTTCGGTAACGCGCAGGCCGCAGGCGTAGAGCACTTCGAGCATGGCGCGGTCACGCTGGCCGATGGCTTCGCCCAGCTCCGGGGCCTGCAGCAAGGCCTCGACGTCGGCTTCGGACAGCGACTTGGGCAGGGGCTTGCCCAGTTGCGGCATGTCCACTTGCAGGGTCGGGTCGATGGCCACCAGCTTTTCCCGCAGCAAGTAGCGGAAGAAACCGCGCAGGCCGGACAGGAAGCGTGCCGTGGAACGTGGCTTGTAACCCTGGTCGAGGCGCCAGGCCAGGTGGTCGAGAATCAGCTCGCGGCCGGCGTCGGGCAGGCTGACGGAACGTTCCTGCAGCCAGCCGTTGAACAGGGCCAGGTCGCTGCGGTAGGACACGCGGGTGTTGTCGGACAGGCCTTTTTCAAGCCACAGGGCGTCGAGGAACTGGTCGATCAGGGGGTGGTCGAGGGCGGGCATGCGGGGCTGCTGGATGCTTGAGATAGGGCTAGTGTTTCACAGCATCCAGCCCGTTGTCGCGGGCCTTGTAGGAGCGACCTTGTGTCGCGATGGGCTGCGCAGCGGCCCCCAGATGGTACAGCGCTGCGGAAAATCCTGGGGGCTGCTGCGCAGCCCATCGCGACACAAGGCCGCTCCTACA
This sequence comes from Pseudomonas sp. LAM2023, assembly GCF_016620375.1. Lineage (NCBI taxonomy): Bacteria > Pseudomonadati > Pseudomonadota > Gammaproteobacteria > Pseudomonadales > Pseudomonadaceae > Pseudomonas > Pseudomonas sp. LAM2023. The sequence continues at coordinate 63,521 of NZ_JAENHV010000017.1, forward strand.
AGGCCCAGGTCAGGCCCAGGATGTGCTCAAACCTGAGGCAAGACCGGCACCGGGCGCTTGTCCTCGTCGATGGCGACGAAGCTGAATACCCCATGAATCGCCCGCTCGCGTCCGTCCAGGTACATGTTCTCGACGAACACATCCACCTGCACCTGCAAGCTGGTATTGCCGACCTTGATCACCGAACCCACCAGTTCGACGATCGAACCTGCCGGGATCGGGTGCTTGAAGTCGATACGGTCGGTGGACACGGTCACCAGTGGCAGACGGCAGAAGCGCGTGGCGGCGATGAACGACACTTCGTCCATCCACGCCAGGGCAGTGCCGCCGAACAAGGTGTTGTGGTGGTTGGTGGTGTTGGGGAACACCGCCTTGGTCACGCGGGTCACCGACAGTTCGGTGCGGCGCTGGATTTCCTGGTCTCGGGGGGTCATGACAATCACATCTACGGGTTTCAAAACGCAAAAAAGCAGCCCGAAGGCTGCTTTTTTCTCGCTAGGCGGCCGCGGCCACCGGGCAAACTGCACTCAGGACAGTTTTTCCTTGATGCGAGCGGCTTTGCCGGACAGGTCGCGCAGGTAGTACAGCTTGGCTTTACGCACGTCACCACGACGTTTCACGGCCAGGCTGTCGATCTGCGGGCTGTAGGTCTGGAAGGTACGCTCTACGCCAACGCCGCTGGAGATCTTGCGCACGGTGAAGGCGCTGTTCAGACCGCGGTTACGCTTGGCGATAACGACGCCTTCGAACGCCTGCAGACGGGAACGCTCACCTTCCTTCACTTTAACCTGGACGACAACGGTGTCGCCTGGTGCGAAGGTCGGGATTTCCTTGCTCATCTGCTCGGCTTCGAGCTGCTGGATGATCTTGTTGGTCATGCTGTGCTCCTAAGATGGATACGCGATCCACCATCGATACGTTTAACTATCGTCCCGCTCGCGGAGATATTCCTCGAGCAGCTTCTTCTCTTCTCCAGAAAGCGAGCGACTTTCCAGAAGATCGGCGCGTCGTTCGAAGGTCCTACCAAGGGACTGCTTCATTCTCCAACGCCGGATGTGTGCATGGTTGCCACTTAGCAACACGTCGGGAACACGCTGATCCGCATACACCTCAGGTCGGGTGTAGTGCGGGCAGTCGAGCAGACCGTCGGTGAAGGAATCTTCTTCCGCCGAGTCCACATGCCCTAAAGCTCCGGGCAGCAGCCGTGTAACCGCATCGATCAGTACCATGGCCGGCAGCTCGCCACCGGAAAGCACATAGTCGCCAATCGACCACTCCTCATCGACATGAGCCTCGATAAAGCGCTCGTCGATGCCTTCATAACGACCGGCGATCAGGATCAACGATTCCTGTTCGGCCAGGCCTTTGACCGCCTGCTGTGTCAGCTTGCGGCCTTGTGGCGAAAGGTAGATCACCTTCGCCGCTGCTCCGGTCGCCTGCCTGGCGCTAACCAGGGCGTCTTCCAGAGGCTTGATTTTCATCACCATGCCCGGACCACCGCCAAACGGCCGATCATCCACCGTGTGGTGACGATCTGTGGTGTAGTCCCGCGGGTTCCAGCAAGTCACCTGAAGCAACCCCTGTTTCACCGCGCGGCTGGTAATGCCGTACTCCGTGATGGCCGAGAACATCTCGGGGAACAACGTGATGACGTCTACGCGAAGGTTACCCATCGTCTAGAAGTCCGCGTCCCACTCAACCCGCATCACGCCTGCTTCCAGGTCGATATCGAGCACGCATTGCGCCGTATAGGGCAACAGACGCTCGCGATCATCCAGGCTGCCTGCGCAGGGCTTGACCACCATGACATCGTTCGCACCGGTCTCCAGCAGGTGATCGACCTTGCCGAACAGCTGTTCGTCCTGGTTGATGACCTTCAGGCCTACCAACTGGTACCAGTAGTACTCGTCGGCCGCCAGGCTGGGCAAAAGGCTCCGCGGAATGCAGATTTCGTAACCACTCAGAAGACGAGCTTCATCACGGTCATCGAGGCCTTTCAGTTTCACGACCAGGCCCTTTTGGGAGCCACGACCGTTGACCAGCTCGACCTGCTTTACCTTGCCTTCGTGCCGAAGCGTCCAGCGCGGATAATCCAACAGGTTTTCAATCGGATCGGTAAAGGAATACACCTTCACCTCGCCGCGAACGCCGTGAACCGAAAAAATCTTGCCAACGACGATGAGGTCGTCAGCCTTTTCTGGCGTCGCGTTCATACTGCTCAGGCAGCAGCCTTGGCAGCGTCCTTCAGCAGCTGAGCAACGCGCTCAGACGGCTGTGCACCCTGGCTCAGCCAGTAGTTGACGCGCTCTTGGTTGACCGACAGCTTGACTTCGGCGCCAGCAGCGATCGGGTTGAAGAAACCTACGCGCTCAACGAAACGGCCGTCACGGGCGTTACGCGAGTTGGTCACGGTCAGGTGGTAGAATGGGCGCTTTTTCGAGCCGCCACGGGCCAGACGAATGGTTACCATGTGAACATCGTTCCTATAGTCGGTGCTGCAGTTGATACAGCAGCTGGTACTGCAAATCTGAATGCCAAATAGGCACACGGGTGCCCAAAAGGCCGCATATTCTCGGGGAATACACGGACATTTGCAAATGACTTTTTCGGCAAGGCCCCGCCCTGCCGTCCAGATTCGCCGGTTGCGCCGCAAAATTCGCGGCCGTTGCCCCACCAAGGCGGGGGTTCAGGGCGCCGGCCGGACAAACGGCAGGCACCCGGAATAGGGGTTACAGCTTGGGCATGCCGCCACCTGGCAGCATCCCGCCCAGGCCACGCATCATCTTGGCCATGCCGCCCTTGGCGGAAAACTTCTTCATCATCTTCTGCATCTGCTTGTGCTGCTTGATCAGGCGGCCGACGTCCTGCACCTGGGTGCCAGAACCGATGGCGATACGGCGCTTGCGCGAGCCGCTGATCAGCTCCGGATCACGGCGTTCGGCCGGGGTCATGGAGTTGATGATCGCTTCCATCTGCTTGAACTGCTTCTCGGCCGCGCCCTGGGCATTGCCCATCTGCGACAGGTTGACCCCGCCGATGCTCGGCAGCTTGTCCATCAGCCCGCCCAGGCCGCCCATGTTCTTCATCTGCTGCAACTGGTCGCGGAAGTCTTCGAGGTCGAAGCCCTTGCCCTTCTTCAGCTTCTTGGCCAGCTTGTCGGCCTTGGCCTTGTCGATGTTCTGCTCGGCCTGCTCGATCAGGCTGAGCACGTCGCCCATGCCGAGGATGCGCGAGGCGACGCGGTCGGGGTGGAACGGCTCGAGCGCTTCGGTCTTCTCGCCCATACCGATGAACTTGATCGGCTTGCCGGTGATGGCCCGCACCGACAGGGCGGCACCGCCACGCGCGTCACCGTCGACCTTGGTCAGTACCACGCCGGTCAGCGGCAGCGCCTCGCCAAATGCCTTGGCGGTGTTGGCGGCGTCCTGGCCGGTCATGGCGTCGACCACGAACAGGGTCTCGATCGGCTTGACCGCAGCGTGCAACGCCTTGATCTCGTCCATCATGTCGGCATCGATGTGCAGACGGCCGGCGGTATCGACGATGACCACGTCGATGAACTTCAGCTTGGCTTCACGAATGGCCGCTTCGGCGATGGCCACGGGCTTCTGGCTGATGTCGGAGGGGAAGAAGGTGACACCGATGTCGTTGGCCAGGGTTTCCAGCTGCTTGATCGCCGCCGGGCGGTAGACGTCGGCAGACACCACCATCACGCTCTTCTTCTTGCGCTCCTTGAGGAAGCGCGCCAGCTTGCCGGCGGTGGTGGTCTTGCCCGCGCCCTGCAGGCCGGCCATCAGCACCACGGCAGGTGGCGCAGCGTTCAGCGCGAGGTCTTCGTTGGCCGCGCCCATCAGGCTTTCCAGCTCGGCCTGGACGATCTTCACGAAGGCCTGGCCCGGGGTCAGGCTGCGCGACACTTCGGTGCCGACCGCACGCTCCTTGACGCTGTTGACGAAATCCTTGACCACCGGCAGGGCGACGTCGGCCTCGAGCAGGGCCATGCGCACTTCGCGCAGCGTGTCCTTGATGTTGTCTTCGGTCAGCTTGGCCTTGCCGGTGACATGGCGCAGCGTCTGTGACAGGCGGTCGGTCAGGTTTTCGAACATGGTGATCCTTTCAGGCCCAGTAAAAGCCGAGGTTTGTCAGGCGCCCAGGGGGAATGCATACCCGCCAGGCACAGCAAGGCGGCGATTATAGCGAAGTGCGGCGGCGGCGCACACCTTGCTGGCGGCCTGATAGATATTCGGTGGCTGTGCCGGCCTCTTCGCGGGTGAACCCGCTCCCACAGGGTCTGCACCACGTTCAAGACCGGCGCCGCACCTGTAAGAGCGGGTTCAGCCGCGAAAGCCGCACCGCGGTCTGCCAGTCTTCCTAGACCAGCGCGATCTATGCCAAACTCCGTCTCTTTAAGGCTCGCCACCCAGGACTTATGTTCTCCTCACCCAGCCTCATCCCCAACCTGATCGCCGCCGTCCTCTATATAGCTGCGGCCATCTACCAGGGCTCGTTCCTGGCCCGCAACCGCAAGGCCGACAAGCGCCTGCTCGCCCTGCTGGGCGCCTTCGCGGTGCTCGCCCAGGGCGGCGCGCTGTTCTTCCAGCTGATCACTCCGCTGGGCCTGAGCCTGGACTTCTTCAGCGCCGCCAGCCTGATCGCCGTGGCAGTCATCGCCCTGACCCTGCTGGCCTGCCTGCGCATACCAGTGGAAAACCTGCTGGTGCTGCTGTTCCCGCTGGGCGCGGTGACCGCGCTGCTGGCGCAGTTCGCGCCCCCCGGCACGGTGCCGCTGATCAACGAGGAACCGGGCATCCTCGCGCATATCCTGCTGTCGATCCTGGCCTACGGCCTGTTCACCATCGCGGTGTTCCAGGCGCTGCTGTTGCTGCTGCAGGACCGCCAGTTGAAAAACAAGCACCCGTCCGGGCTGATCCGCAACTTCCCGCCCCTGCAAACCATGGAAAGCCTGCTGTTCGGCTTCCTCTGGGCCGGCTGGTGCCTGCTGTCGCTGTCGCTGATCTCCGGCTGGCTGTTCCTCGACAACCTGTTCGCCCAGCACCTGGTGCACAAGACCTTGCTGGCCTGTGTCGCCTGGGTGGTGTTCAGCGTGCTGCTGTGGGGCCGTACCCGCCTGGGCTGGCGTGGCCACAAGGCCATCCGCTGGACGCTGGCCGGTTTCTGCCTGCTGATGCTGGCCTATTTCGGCAGCAAGCTGGTTCGCGAATTCATCCTGCATATCTGACGGCCGCCCATGGATACCCTGCCGTACGCACCGCTATTCGGCACCCTGGCACTGGCGCTGTTGTGGTCGGCACTGTTCACCGCCGTGGATGCCGCCCGCCAGCTGCTCAATGGTGCGCGCACCGGCGAGGACAGCCCCGCGCTGCCCGCCCAGGCCCTGGTGCTGTGTGCCAGCCTGGGCAAGTTGCTGGTGCTGGGCCTGGCCTGCCTGATCGGCCAGCGCCACAGTGGCGAGCACGGTTTCTGGCTGGCCGGCCTGGCCGCCACCCTCAGCTTGCTGGTGTTCGCCGAGTACCTGCCACGACGCCTGGCGCGGCGCAACCCGCAGGCCTTGGTCAGCCTCGGTGTCAGCCTGCTGAAAGTGCCGCTGACCCTGTTGCAACCACTGGCCTGCCTGCTGGATGGCATTGCCAGGTTGATCCTGCGCCCATTCCGCGTGCAACCCACGGCTGTGGCCGTGCATCCGCCGGAAGCGGATGACTTCGATGAGGACGACGAGCACGAAGCGCCGCGCCATGGCCTGCTCGACGGCCTGCAATCACTGGACAAGATCACCGTCAACGACATTCTGGTGCCGCGCAACGAAGTGGACGGCATCAACCTCGACGATCCGATCGAGCGCATCATCGAGCAACTGATCGTCAGCCGCCACACCCGCCTGCCGGTGTACCACAGCGACATCAACCAGGTTGAAGCGATCCTCAACACCAAGCTGATCAGCCACCTGCTGCCCAAGGCCGAGCTGACCCTGGAGAAACTCCACAGCGCCTGCTACGAGCCCTATTTCGTGCCGGAAAGCACGCCCCTGCAGATGCAGCTGTTGAACTTCCACAAACAGCAACGCCGCCTGGGCGTGGTGGTGGACGAGTACGGTGAAGTACTGGGCATCGTCACCCTGGAAGATATCCTCGAGGAAATCGTTGGCGAATTCGAGGACGAGCACACCCTGGACAACCCCCACGTCCACCCGCAGCCAGATGGCACCTTCGTCATCGACGGCACCGCTTCGCTGCGCGAAATCAATCGCACCCTGGGCTGGCACCTGCCCTGCGACGGCGGGCCGAAAACCCTCAACGGGCTGGTCACCGAAGCGCTGGAAAGCATCCCGGAAAGCGCCGTTTGCCTGAAGATCGGCCGCTATCGCCTGGAAATCCTCGAAACAGAGGACAATTGTGCCAGCAAGGTACTGGTATGGACCGTGACCCGCTAGCTATACTCGGGCCACGCTTACCCAGCCTAGCCGTCCCGCCTGCTATCCGCACTCGGCGCTCCACGGCCAGTCCGCCCCACTGACACGCCCTGCGGTCCTGCTTCAATACCCCGAACAGTGCCCGCCCCCGCCCCTATCCCCCTTGGGCTATCGTCAGTCTGGCGCGCACAACAACAAAACTCCGGCGCCCGCATGGCCGTGCCTGGCTCTTTCGCTTAGCACGCTGTCGCAGGCCACGCCCATGGAGCCGGATCAGACTGTCAGGGACCTTCCAAATGACAACCAGCAGCACTTATGCCGAAGCGCCTGCCGCGCCGGTCAATTCGCCCGCGCGGGTAGCCACTGCCAGCTTCATCGGCACCGCCATCGAGTTCTATGATTTCTACGTCTACGCCACTGCCGCCGCCCTGGTGATCGGCCCGGTGTTCTTCCCTTCCGGGTCGGGTACCGCGCAGATGCTGGCGGCCTTCCTCACCTTCGGCATCGCTTTCCTGGCGCGCCCGCTGGGCTCGGCACTGTTCGGCCATTTTGGCGACCGCATCGGCCGCAAATCGACCCTGGTCGCCTCACTGTTGCTGATGGGCGTGTCCACCACCGCCATCGGGGTGTTGCCGGGCTATGACAGCATTGGCGTGTGGGCGCCGGTCATCCTCTGCCTGTTGCGCTTCGGCCAAGGCCTGGGCCTGGGTGGCGAATGGGGTGGCGCGGCGTTGCTGGCCACCGAGAACGCGCCGCAAGGCAAACGCGCCTGGTTCGGCATGTTCCCGCAGTTGGGGCCGTCGATTGGCTTCCTCGCCGCCAACGGCCTGTTCCTGACCCTGGCGCTGGTGCTCAGCGACGAGCAGTTCCGCGCCTGGGGCTGGCGCATTCCGTTCCTGCTCAGCGCGGCGCTGGTGCTGGTCGGCCTGTATGTGCGGCTGAAACTCGAGGAAAGCCCGGTGTTCGCCAAGGCAGTCGCGCGCCAGGAACGGGTGAAAATGCCGGTGGTCGACCTGTTTGCCAAACACTGGCGGCCTACCCTGCTGGGCGCGGCGGCCATGGTGGTGTGCTACGCACTGTTCTACATCTCGACGGTGTTCTCGCTGAGCTACGGCGTGACCACGCTGGGCTACAGCCGCGAAACGTTCCTCGGCCTGCTGTGCTTCGCAGTGGTGTTCATGGCCCTGGCCACGCCCCTGTCGGCCTGGCTCAGCGACCGCTACGGACGCAAGCCGGTGCTGGTCGTCGGCGGCCTGCTGGCGGTGCTCTCGGGCTTTACCATGGAACCGCTGCTGACCTCGGGGTCGACCGCAGGCGTGGCGCTGTTCCTGGCCATCGAATTGTTCCTGATGGGCGTGACCTTTGCGCCGATGGGGGCACTGCTGCCGGAACTGTTCCCGACCCATGTGCGTTACACCGGGGCGTCGGCTGCGTATAACCTGGGCGGGATCGTCGGGGCTTCGGCGGCACCGTTCTTTGCCCAGAAACTGGTGAGCATGGGTGGCTTGAGCTGGGTCGGCGGCTATGTGTCGGCGGCCGCAGTGATCAGCCTGCTTGCCGTGCTGTGCCTGAAAGAGACCCGCAATACTGCGCTTTGAATGATTGGGGCTGCTTTGCAGCCCTATCGCGCCACAAGGCCGCGCCTGCAGGAGATCGCCCCCGCTTCAGCTTGCGCGATTCCCTGTAGGAACGGCCTTGTGGCGCGACAGGGCCGCAAAGCGGCCCCATGCGGCCTGGATCAGAACTCGACCTTGACCGCCTGCGCAGCACGGGTCGCCTTGGCCCGCGCCAGCTCGACCGACTCGTCCCGCGCCAGGCACACGCCCATGCGCCGCGTCCCGTTGATTTCCGGCTTGCCGAACAGGCGAATGGCGGTATCCGGCTCGCTCAGCGCTGCGCCCAGATTGGCGAAGCTGGTCTGCTGCGACTGGCCTTGCGGCAGGATCACCGCCGAGGCCGATGGGCCGAACTGGCGCACGGCCGGAATCGGCAGGCCAAGAATCGCCCGGGCATGCAGGGCAAACTGCGAGAGGTCCTGGGAAATCAGGGTGACCAGGCCAGTGTCATGCGGGCGTGGCGACACTTCGCTGAACCACACCTGGTCCCCCTTCACGAACAGCTCCACGCCGAACAGGCCACGACCGCCCAGGGCATCGGTGACCGCCTTGGCCACCCGCTGCGACTCGGCCAGCGCTTTCGGGCTCATGGCCTGCGGCTGCCACGACTCCTGGTAGTCGCCTTTTTCCTGACGATGGCCGACCGGCTCGAGGAAAGTGGTGCCGCCCACGTGGCGCACTGTCAGCAGGGTAATCTCGTATTCGAAGTCGATGAAGCCTTCGACGATCACCCGGCCCTTGCCGGCGCGACCGCCCTCCTGGGCGTAGGCCCACGACGGCTGCAGGTCGGCATCGCTGCGCAACAGGCTCTGGCCCTTGCCCGACGAACTCATCACCGGCTTGACCACGCACGGGTAACCGACATCGGCCACGGCCTTGGCATAGTCTTCATAGGTGTCGGCGAAGTGGTACGGCGAGGTCGGCAGGTCCAGCTCCTCGGCGGCCAGGCGGCGGATGCCTTCGCGGTTCATGGTCAGCTGGGTGGCGCGGGCCGTCGGCACCACGTTGAAACCTTCGTTTTCCAGTTCGACCAGGGTGGCGGTGGCGATGGCTTCGATTTCGGGAACGATGTAGTCCGGCTTCTCGGCCTCGATCACGGCGCGCAGGGCAACGCCATCGAGCATGTTGACCACGTGGCTGCGGTGCGCCACCTGCATCGCCGGGGCATTGGCGTAGCGGTCGACGGCGATCACTTCGACGCCCAGGCGCTGCAGCTCGATCACCACTTCCTTGCCCAGTTCGCCACAGCCGCACAGCAGTACACGGGTCGCGGTGGGCGACAAGGGGGTTCCGATACGGGTCATTTCAGGTCCTCGAAGGCGTCCGGGGCCGCACCAGGCATGGCGCCGCCCGCTGAAAAAGGACCGCTATTCTACACCATCAACCGACGGCGGCAGCGCGCCGCGCGCGAAATGCCATGGCCAGCCACACGGCGGTGACCCCGGCGAACTTCGAGGCCATGGCCGTGCCGATCACGGCCGGGGCCAGGGCACCGATCATGCCGAAGAAGATGAACGTGTCCACCGGGATGCTCAACGCCGAGCTCAGCCACAGGCGGTCGCGCAGGGGGCGGCGGGTGATGCTGAATACCAGCCAGTCGATCAGTTCGGAAATGAAGAACGCGGTGGCACTGGCCAGCGCGATGGCCGGCTCCGAGGTGACATAGGACAACACCAGCGCCACCAGCATGGCGACCAGGGCGCCATGGCCGAAGCGGGTCTGCACCATGTCGCGCAGGATGAACACCAGGCCGCCCCAGGCGGACCAGATGATGTCCAGGTGCGGCGCGCTGGAGAAGGCGTAGTTGATCAGCACTACGCTGCTGATGTAGGCAAGCAGATAGAACATGGCGGCTAGTCTGTGGGCAAGCCGCACAGATTACCGCTGGCTTCCCGAGCAGGCAACGGTACTCCTTGTAGGAGCGGCCTTGCGTCGCGATGGGCTGCGAAAGCAGCCCCAGCAACGTTAGCAACTGCACCGAAACATTGGGGCTGCTTCGCAGCCCATCGCGACGCAAGGCCGCTCCTACAGGCGACGCGAGCCTGCAGGGCATTCAGTTGTGGAAAACCAGGCCGGCCTCTTTCGCCCGTTCATGACACAGCTTCAGCACCGCACGACGCTCGTCATTGTCCATCCGCCCCCAGCGGCTGATTTCCGCCACGCTGCGCTGGCAACCGGTGCAGATATCCTGCTCGTCCAGCGCACAAATGCTCACGCACGGCGAGGCCACCGGCCGTTCCACGGCATCACTCATCGTCAACCACCAACTCCCGCGCATAACGCTGGGCATTGGCCACGTAATGCGCGGCACTGGCTTCGAGCATGCGCTTCTGCTGCTCGGTCAGCTCGCGCACGACCTTGCCCGGCGAGCCCATCACCAGGGAGCCGTCGGGAATTTCCTTGCCCTCGGCAATCAGCGCATTGGCGCCAATGATGCAGTGCTTGCCAATCCGCGCGCCGTTGAGGATGACCGCGTTGATGCCCACCAGGCTGTAATCGCCCACCGTGCAGCCATGCAGCATGGCGTTGTGGCCGACGGTCACGCCCTTGCCCAGGGTCAGCGGCGAGCCCATGTCGGTGTGCATCACCGTGCCATCCTGCACGTTGCTGCCTTCGCCAATGTCGATCAGCTCGTTGTCGCCGCGCAACACCGCGCCAAACCACACGCTGGCATTGGCCTGCAGGCGTACCTTGCCGATCAGGGTGGCGGTGGGTGCGGCCCAACTGGTGGGGTGGCTTTCGACCCGCAGGTCGCCCAGGCGGTATTTCATGCTTGCTCCTCAGGCTGCGACGCAGACGGCGGGGTAGGCCCCCACTCAGTTTTCGATGTAACGCTCAGGCGGCTGGTGCAGGCTGATGCCGGCATCGAACAGCAGGTTGACCAGCTCGACGATCATAATCGCCGACAAGCCCCAGATCTTGTATTCGCCGTAGCGATAGCTGGGCACATACCAGCTGCGCCCCTGGTAATCGATACGGTGGGTATGTTCGCGCGGGTCCTGGCGGAAGAATTCCAGCGGCACGCTGAATACTGCCGCGATCTCGGCGTCATTGGCGCGGTATTCGACAAAATCCGGGATAAGCCCGACGAATGGCGTCACTTTCAGGCCATGCAGCGAAATCAGCGGGCTGAGCGGGCCGATCACTTCCACCAGGCCAGGCGGCAGGCCGATTTCCTCTTCGGCCTCGCGCAATGCCGTGAACACCAGGTCCGGGTCTTCCGGGTCGCGGCGGCCGCCGGGAAAGGCCACTTCGCCGCCATGCGTGGACAAGCCCTGGGCACGCAGGGTGAGGACCAGCTCGGGCGCTTCGCTACGGGTAATGGGCAAGAGGACCGCCGCTTCAGGGAACCGCCGGTCGGTTTCCATTGAGGCGGGTTGGTGGTTGCTCATTCGGCGAAGTAGCTCGTCCAGCATTGCGCACACTCGTATTCAAGGCCTGCCTTGCATGATGCACCAAAGCCGCGCAGCACCCAAGCCCCGCGCGCTTGCGGCGGCACGGCCGTCGCGCCAAGATAAGCCAGAGCGAAAGGAAACCGACATGAAATTCTGCAGCACGTGCGGCCAGCTGGTCACTCAGCGGATTCCTGCAGGCGACAGCCGCTTGCGGTATGTCTGCGAATCCTGCCAGACCATCCACTACCAGAACCCCAATATCGTTGCCGGCGTACTGCCGACCTGGGGCAGCCAGGTATTGCTGTGCCGGCGCGCCATCGAGCCACGCCGGGGCTTCTGGACCCTGCCTGCCGGGTTCATGGAAAATGGCGAAACCCTCGACCAGGCCGCCCGTCGTGAAACCGTCGAGGAAGCCTGCGCCCGCCTCGGCAGCATGACCCTGTACCAGCTGTTCGACCTGCCGCACATCAACCAGGTGCATGTGTTCTTTCGCGCCGAGCTGGCGGACCTTGATTTCGCTATCGGTGTGGAAAGCCTGGAGGTGCGGCTGTTCGAGGAACACGAGATACCGTGGGGCGAGCTGGCTTTCCGCACTGTCACACGCACACTAGAATGCTACTATCGCGACCGCATTGGGCAGCAGTACCCCATAGGCCATGAATACCTGCCGCCGATGCATGTCTCGACCACTACCTAGAAGCCTTCAGGGAAACCGTTACATGCGCTGGTTGCTTGCCCTTTTCTGCCTTTGCGTTACCTCGGTGTCCCAGGCGGCGTTCACCGAGACGATCATCCGCAAACCCCAGCCGGCAGCGCAAACCCAGTCGCCTTCGCAACAGGCCATGCAGCCGCTGATCGACAAGGTGCTGGTGATCAAGTCCGAGCGGCGCCTGCAATTGATCAGCCGTGGCGAACCCCTGAAAACCTACCGCATCTCCCTGGGCAAGCAGCCCAAGGGGCCCAAGGAACGCGAGGGTGACAAGAAAACCCCCGAGGGCCTTTACTGGCTGGACTGGCGCAAGCAAAGCGACCGCTTCAACCTGGCCATCCACATCAACTACCCGAATGTCAGCGATGCCGCCCGCGCGACCCGTGAAGGGGTGAGTGCCGGCAGCATGATCATGATTCATGGCACGCCGATCAACGACGAGTACCCGGAGTGGTACTTCCATACGCTGGACTGGACCGATGGCTGCATTGCCATGCGTAACCGCGACATGCAGGAAGTCTGGGACCTGGTGCGCGATGGCACGCTGATCGAGATCCGCCCCTGATCTAGAGCCTTCGCCGCGACTCTGTAGGAAGTATCTTTCAAACAGCCGAGAACTCGCCTGACAGGCGCCTAGGCAGGGTACTGCATCCAGGCCAACACCCGAATTCTTAGCATCCACGCAAACGAGTACGTAAGCCGTACACCATTTGCGGGGTGCCTGAATGCCGTGCCGAATTCGCCATGTCACCGTCCTGGCGCTAGCTGGTTGCCTTGGCGCAGCATTGTCCAGCCCCCTGGCACTGGCCGACGACCCCGCCAGCCAACAACTGCGCGATCAGCAGCACAGCCTCCGCCAGCTGGAGCGGCAACAGCGGCTGGAGCGTTGGCAGCGTACGCCCTCCCCGGCCGAACGCCCCACCGCTGTCGCCCCCGTTGCAGAGGACAACCACTGCTGGGCTATCGACGGCGTACGCGTGGAAGGCAACCGCCAGCTCGATACCGCGGAGCTGACAGCAACCCTCCGTGCGCTGGTCTCGCCTTGCATGGGCGTCAGCGACATCAACCAGCTGCTCAAGGCCATCACCGGGCTGTACCTGCAAGCCGGCTACCCGGCCAGCCGCCCCTACCTGCGGCAACCGCCGCAGGACGGCGAGACGCTGGATATCACCCTCGTCGAAGGCTTCGTCGAATCCATCGAACTTGCCGGCGCCGATTTGCCGCTGTCGCTGGCGGGTGCCTTCCCCGGGCTGCTCGGCCACCCGCTGTACCTGCCGGACGTGGAGCAAGGCCTCGACCAACTCAACCGCCTGCGCGCCTACGATCTGACCGCCGCCCTGCTGCCGGGCGAGCTGCAGGGCGGCACGCGGGTCATCGTGCAGCCGCGCAGCGTAGCCTCCCGCTGGCATGTCGACAGCCGCTTCGACAACCGTGGCAGCGAGCTGAGCGGGCGGCACCGCCTGAGCCTCGGCGTCGGCCTGGACAGCCCGCTGGGCCTGAATGACGACCTGCGCCTGGCGCTGACCAACAGCGTGCTGCATGCCCCCGGTGAAAGCCAAGGCCTGTCGTTGTACTACAGCGTGCCCTACGGCGCCTGGACCTTTGCCCTCAGCGCCAGCCAGCTGCGCTACGAGGCACCACTGCCGGGCAGCGACAAGCGCGCCGATGGCAGCAGCAGCTATCAGGCCCTGAGCGCCGAGCGGGTGTTGTGGCGCAACCAGCAAGGCATGCTCAGCGCCAGTCTACGGCTGGACCGCAAGCAACTGGTCAATCGCAGCGCCGGCGCGGTCATCATCCAGCAGAGCCCGACCCTGAGCAGCGTCGAAGCAGGTATCAATTTGCTGTGGCTCGAAGCCGGCCTGTGGAATGGCTACCTCGGGATCGGCCAGGGTCTCGACGCGTTCGGCGCCGACCGCTCGCCACTCGGTGCGGAACGCTTGCGTCCGGACTTTCGCAAGTACCGCGCCAACCTGCTGCACCTGCGCCAGGGCCCGCCCACCGCCCCATGGCGCTGGCAAAGCGAACTGGGCCTGCAGTACAGCAGCGACGCCCTGCCCGCCGTGGAGCAACTGCTGGTCAGTGACGATTCGGCCGTGCGCGGCTTTCGCCTGCGTACCTACTCCGGCGCCAGCGCCGCTGCCTGGCGCAACACGTTCAGCCAGGCACTGCCTAGCAGCTGGACCACCCCCTGGCAGGTACGCCCCTACATCGGCGTGGACCTGGGCTGGGCCCGCACCGCCGAAGGCAGACCGTCACAGCGCCTGGCCGGGGCCGCCGCCGGCCTGGAACTGGGCCTCGGCAGTAGCCGCCTGCGGCTGGACTACCAGCGCGCCCTCTACACCAGCGACCTGCCCCAGGGCTTGCTGGAACCCGGCTTCTGGGTGCTGGACTGGACCCTGAACATCTGATTCACCCACAACAATGAGAACGAGAAAATGCACACACTCTCGCCGCTATCGTCGATCCGCCCTGATACCTTGCGTTGGGCCATCTTCCTGGCATTGCTCGGGTCCGGTGCCGCACTGGCCCAGGGCGGCCTGGAGGCAACCCAGGGCCCGGGGGGTACCCCGATCATCAACAACGGCCACGGGGTACCGGTCATCGACATCGTGCCGCCCAACGCCAGCGGGCTGTCCCACAACCAGTTCATCGACTACAACGTCGGCAAGCCTGGCGTGGTGCTGAACAACGCCACCGTGGCCGGGCGCTCGGAGCTGGCGGGAGCCCTTGCGGCCAACCCGCAATTCCAGGGCCAGGCCGCCTCGACCATCCTCAACGAAGTGGTCAGCCGCAACGCCTCGCTGATCGAAGGGCCACAGGAAATCTTCGGCCGCCCTGCCGACTACATCCTGGCCAACCCCAATGGCATAACCCTGAATGGCGGCAGTTTCATCAACACCACCCGCGCCGGCTTCGTGGTGGGTACTCCGCAATTCGACGAACAACAGCTCAAGTACCTCGATACGCTCAATGCCAGTGGCAGCCTGCAAGTGCTGGAGCGCGGCCAGAGGAACGGCAACGGCGCCCTTGAGCTGATCGCGCCGCAAGTCGATAGCAAAGGGCTGCTCATGGCGGGGCAGGCGCTCGATGTCACCGTGGGGCGCAACCGTATCGAGCGGGCCAGCGGCGAAATCGTCCAGCACCTGCCAGCCACGCCGTCGAGCATCGATGCCAGCTTTCTCGGTGCGATGCGCGCCGGGCGTATCCGCATAGTGAGCACCGCCGAAGGCGCCGGTGTGCGCGTGGCAGCGCCGCAGGTGGTCGGCAGCGAAGGGATCGACATCCAGTCGGCCGGGGGGCTGCAGGTCAGCGGCAACGCCGACAACCCCAGCGAACTGCATGCCGGGCGGGGCATACTGAGGCTCAGCGCAGCCGACGACATCACCCTGGAAGCTGTCGAAGGCCGCGCGCCACAAATTGAAGTCAAGGCCGGCCAGAAACTCACCCTCGGCGCCAAGGCGATCGAGAGCATCGAGCGTGACAAGGACAGCTGGAACAACAAGTTCCTGTTCATTACCCGCGAAACCTACAGCCGCGACACCACCACCACCCGCCAACAACAGAAGAGCACGCAACTGCTTGCCAGCGACAGCGTAAGTCTGCACTCGGGCAAAGACATGCACATGACCGCAGCCACCGTCACCGCCGGCAAGGCGCTGACAGTGGACAGCGGTGCTGGCCTGACCATCATCGCCGGTATCGACAGCCAGCGCACCGAAGAGCAGGTGCGCCATCGCAAGGACTTGTGGCGTGGTGACAGCGACACCGACGTACGCCAGGAACATGCCCGGGGCAGCGCACTCGAGGGTGGCCAGGTGAGCGTCCAGGCCAGTGGCAACCTCGACATTCAGGGCAGCAGCCTGCGCAGCCGCGGCGACCTGGCCATTCGCGCCAGGCAGGCCGACATCGGCACCACCACCCTGAAGCACCGCGGCAGCCAGGACGGCTATCGCGGCGACCTGGTCTCCGGTGCCTTCTTCGGCGACCGCAAAGGCAATGACAATGAAGGCCAGACCGTTGCCGGCAGCACCATCGCCAGCGACGGCGAGCTCACCGTCACAGCCGACCAGCTCGCCATCAAGGGCAGCAACGTCCATGGCAAGCAGGACGCCGTGCTGTTCAGCGAAAAGGGCTCGCTGGCCATCGAGCCAGGCCAGGGCAGCAGCACCTCGACCGACCGCACCCGCGACAGCAAGCTGTTCGGACTGATCGGCAGCAGCCATGAAAGCACCGAGCACAAACAGCAGGTACTGGTCAGCGATGTAGGTTCGTCGAGCAACCTGCGCCTGGCCAGTGCCGACGAAATGCGCATCCAGGGCGCCAAGGTCGAGGCGGGCGGGCAACTGCAGGTCGAAGCCAAGGGCGACCTGCTGGTTACCAGTGTGCAGACGGTCGATGAACGTGAAACCCGCGACCAGCAGCGCAACTTCAGCGCCAGCGCCGGGCAGACCCAGGACGCCGAGGACGGCAAGCCCGAGTCCCGGCAATACGCCGCAGGCGTGGCTTACGAGGTGCTGACCACGACTCGCCAGCAACGTACCAGCAGCCAGCTGCCCAGTGTGCTCAGCGGGGCCTCGGTGGGCCTGAGCAGCGGCGCCAACCTGCAGGTCAACGGCTCCACGGTAACCGCCAGCGCTGGCGACCTTGATGTTCAGGCACGAGACATCACGCTGGGGGCTACCCGCAACGAGCGCGACCAGGACACCCGCACCACCCGCAGCGGTGGCGGGCTGACGGTGACCGGTGGCATCGACCGAGTGGGCAGCCTGTTCGAAGGCCATCACCAGCGCGAGCAACTGACAGATAGCGCCAGCGAGGTACAGCGCAGCACCCTGCAGGCCAGCGGCGACCTGAAGCTGCAAGGCGGCACACTGGTGACCGAAGCTGCGCGCGTCGCGGCGGGCAACAGCCTGCAGGTGGAGGCCAAACGCATCGACAACCGTGCGGTCGAACAGACCGAGGAGCAAGAACAGCGCCGCAACCACTGGGCAGGCGCTCTGGGCGCCAGCGTCGAATACCGTGACCTCACCCGCCCCATCGAACGCCTGGTGCTCGGCGAGGAAGCCGCACGCTTCCAGCAGGCCTCGCCCGAACACGCCATGGTGGCCCCCAGCGTTGGCGGCGACATGACCATCGACCACCTCAAGCGCCTGGAGAACCAACGCCGCGGGTTCGTCCAGGTGAGTGAACTGTCCGGAGCCCAGGTGCGAGTCAAGGCCGATACCCTTGACGATCAGGGCACCAACTGGCACGCCAATGCCGGCACGCTCAGCATCGCGGCACGGGAACACCGCATGCGCGCGGCGCAGGACACCCGGCAAACCTCCGTGCAGCGCCTGGCGTTCAGCGGTGATGCACGTGTGGACACCAGCAGCGGAAGTGACCTCAATGTACGTGCCGCCGGCAAAGGCGGCTCGCAGGCCACCCGGGACACCACCAGCACGGCGGTAACCGCCAGCCTGTATGGGCAACAGGGTGTCCAGGTGCAACTGGGCAGTGAAGGCCGCTACGAAGGCACGCGCATCGACGGCGGCGAGGGCGACGTGGTCATCGACAGTGCCGGCTCGCTGGCCGTGCCGCAGGCGACCGACCGGGCCGAACAGCAGGCCGGCCAGCTAGAAGGCAACGCCTGGGCCAAGATGGGCAACCGCCCCGGTGGCACCGGTGTCGATGGCCGCGGCTATCTCGACAATGCGCAGCAGCACGCCACCAGCAGCAACGCCCAGGTGGCCCAGATCGACGCCAAGGGCCAGGTGCGGCTGAGCAGTGGCGGCGACCTGCTGCTCGAAGGTACCCGTATCGGCAGCCGCGAGGCCAAGGTTGGCGACATCCTGTTGCAGGGCGGCGGCCAGCTTGCGGTCAAGGCGGCCAGCAACACCCGGCAAGCGACCGGCAGCAAGCTGGGCGGTGGCCTGGAGCTGGCAGCCAAGGCTGGCGACACCAGGGGTGGCGCCATCGGCGGGCACTTCGGCCACGGCAAGCAGGACGAAGAGGCGCGTCAGGCCATCGACGCCCAGTTCGCCAGCAAGGGCACGCTGAGCCTGGCCAGCAGCGCCCAGGAAGACACCGCAGTGCACTTGCAGGGCCTGCAGGCTTCGGCTCGGGAATTGATGGCCAAGGCCTCCAGCGGCGGTATATACATAGAAGCGTCCGCCAACCAGGAGCAACGCAACAACCTCGACATCACCGCCGGCGCCGGTTTCGACATGGCCAAGGGCGAGCTGGACAGCCGTGGCCTGCATGGCCGCCTCAAGGTCGACCTGGACAAGCGCGACAACCTGGAGTGGAACGCCGGCAACCTGCGTGCCGAGCGCATCGACCTGCAAAGCCGCGGCGACACGCGTATCGAAGGTGTCAGCCTGGAGGCAGGACGCATCGCCGGGGTAGTCGATGGCGACCTGTACATCGCCAGCCGCAAGGACAACGTCAACACGCTGAGCGTCAGGGGCGATGCCCGCTTGAGCCAGGAGAAAAACCCGCAAGGCTACGTCAACGCGGCGACCGCGGTGGCTGGGCCATTGGGCGGCAAGGTCAAGGAAAAGGCCGGCTCGGCCCTGACCAAGGCGGACCCGGGCTTCTCGCCAACCTTCAGCCTCGACGTATCCCATATGCAACGCGACAGCGTCGGCCAACAGACTGCGCTCAAAGGCAGCGAAGGCATCGAGCTGCAGGTCGGCGGCAGCGTTCAACTGGTTGGCGCTCGCTTGCAGTCGGCCCAAGGGGATGTGGCCCTTGGCGCGCAATCGGTGACCCGCGAGACGCTTGCCGGCAATGACTATCGCCGGGACGTGTCGATCGATGCGTCCAACTCACCGGTGGACCTGGGCACGGCGCTGGCCGAGATAGCCAAGGGCAAAGGCGCGGCGGACGGGGAGAATGCGCTGGACCTGGGGTTGTTGAGGACCAGCGGGCATAGTCGCAGCGAGCAGTGGGTTTCGAGTGTGCTGGGCAAGAACAAGTGAAGCGTCCTCGGTGGGAGCGGGCTTGCCCGCTCCCATGGCTGCCAAGCGTCTGATTGCCTACCAGCGCAGGTCTCGCCGGCCGGCCAGCGCCTGGGGCCCGAGCCACTGTGCGCCACGCAGCAACGGCGTGAGCGCCGCATCGGGCTGCAATTCGTACACTAGCTGGGTCCGACGCCCCTGCAGGTCTGCCTCCATTGCCAGGTGATGCTGCCCCTGTTGTGCCAGTTGCCCGCGCAGGTGCCAGCCGTTGCCGCAGTCGATTTCCAGCCAGCCCTGCCCCAGGCCCAGCGACCACGGCTCGCTCAAGGCGAGGTCGGTCACCTGCAGGCGGCCGTCACTGCCCTGGCATCGGCGCCCAGCGCCCTCGACCCGCAATGCACCCTGCCATTGCCCAGCCAGGCGGTAATCCGTCGTTGTCGTCAGCTGCGGCCCCAGGGCCGTCGCCGTTAGCTGCCACTGCCAGGGCCAGCCTTCAGCACGCAGTTGCCAGGCCTGGCCCTGCCAGCCAACCTGCGCGCTCGCCTGCAAGCGCCACGGCTGTAGCGCCCAGCGCAGCGGCCCGAGCGGCCC
Source organism: Pseudomonas sp. LAM2023 (assembly GCF_016620375.1). Taxonomy (NCBI): domain Bacteria; kingdom Pseudomonadati; phylum Pseudomonadota; class Gammaproteobacteria; order Pseudomonadales; family Pseudomonadaceae; genus Pseudomonas; species Pseudomonas sp. LAM2023. The sequence goes on from NZ_JAENHV010000017.1 coordinate 83,200, forward strand.
CAGCTGCTGTGCCTGGCCTTGCCAGAGGCTGCCACTGGCCTCGCGCAGCGGCAGCTTGAATACATGCGCCACCCAGCTGGCCGGCAGCTCCAGCAATAGCGTGAGGACGAAAACCAGCAGCACACACGCCGCACTTGTTCGGCTCATGGCTGCACCACCAGCTCGAAGCGCAGCCCCTTGCCGTGGCGTTCCAGCCCCCATTGCCGTAGCTGCACGCCTTCGCCCCGCAGGCTCTGCAGCCAGCCCTGCAGCTGAAGCTCGTCGCCGACCTGGCCACGCAATTGCCAGGCCTCGCCTTGCGCATCGACTTCGGCCAGTTCGATGCGCCGGGCCTGGGCTGACTGGCGTAGCCGTTCCAGGTTCAACCCCGGGCCGTTGTGCAGGCTGGCGGCTTGTTCGGCCAGCCCGCGCCACTGGCTGAGTTCGCGCCATTGCGCCAGGCCGGCGCGCAGGGCCAGCACGGCCAGCAACAGGGCAATCAGTGCCCAGGCGAAGGTGAAACGATGACGCTGTATCCAGTCCCGGTTCATGAGGCCGCTCCCAGATCGAACAGCACCTGGTCAGCTTGAACCTGAACAGTCGCACCGGCAGCGGTGGCCATGTCCTGCCAGGGCGGTGCACTGCCCTCACCCGCCAGGCGCACCTGCCAACGCTGGCCATCGAAGCGCACCGCGCCCAGGTGCCAGCCGGGATGGTCACGCAGCCAGGCCTGCAATGCCGCTTGCAGGTCTTCGAGCTGGCGCATGCGCAGTTGCTGTTGCAACGCACCTTCGCGCAGCCGCTTGAGCGCCTGCGCGGCGTGACGCGGGCTGGCCTGGGCGCCGGTCACGGCAATGACCTGGCTGCGCCAGAGTTGCGCCTGGCGCCATTGCTGGGTCATCCACAGCCCAGCCCAGACCACAGCCAATGCCAGGCAGGCGGCCAGCAGGCGTTGCTGCGGCCGGGATACCGTCGCCAGCACGCGCCTGTTGCGGGTATGCTCGAACAGGCCGGGCAGTTTATCCAGCGGCGGCAACGCCGTTGGCCAGTCACCGCTCAGCGGCACCTTGTGCAGCCCCGCCCACGGTTGGCGAGGCGCATCACCCAATGCATCCGGCCAGGCCAGCCAATGCTCCTGGCCATCTTCGCCCAGCCCTTTGCACAAGCGCAGATCGGCTGTGCGCTGCCAATGCCAGGCAGTGCCAGCCTCGGGTGTCGGCAGTAGCTGCAGCTCCGCCCAGCAACGCTGCGCTGGCAAACCCCACTCTGCACACTGCCGATGCCAACTGTCCAGTTGCTGGCGCGCCACCACCAGCAAGCGAAGGTAACCGGGCCCACGCGCCAGGCAGGCACAGGTCACTTCGTCCGCGGCCTGCAGCAGGCGATCTTCGAGCAACAGTGGCCATTCCTCTCGTTTGAGCCCGGGTGGTGCCGGCACGCGGAAATGGCTGCAGGCCTCGGCAGGCAGAATCAGTGCGACACGCGCCTGCAGGTTCAGCGGCGGCTCGCCCTGCCCCTGGCTTTGCACACGGCCGCCAGCGACCAGCGCCCAGTGCCAGGTTGCACCCGGTCGCAGCAACAACCAGGGCCGGGCCGGTGTACGCCGCCGCCATTCAATTTTCATGAGCGCCCCCACGGGAGCGCGAAGGTGCAGACATAGGAGGCTCCGTCACGCTGCAATTCCAGGCGCACGCCACGGCCGGGGTGCGCGGGTTGGTCAGAAGGCCAGGCCAGCCAGCGGCCGCCCTGGTAATACAGAACATTCATGGCGCTGACCCGCTCGAGCCGTTCACGCTCGAGCCAGCGCGGCGCGGCAGCGGCGTACAGGTCGGCCGAGCTTTCCAGCAGCAGGCGCTGCTCGCGGGCCTCGAAGCGCAGGCGCTGGCGTTGCAGACGCGAGCCACCTTCGGCTTGCGGCAGGCCGGTGGTTGCAACCCATAGCAGTTGGTTGCTCGCTGGTTGCCAGTCGAGCCAGCGGCTGGCCAGGGGCAGGCGCTGCTCGTAGATGCGGCGCATCACCGGGCTGTCGAAGCGCCGTTCCAAGGCCAGGCAAAATTCCAGCACCGAGGTTTCCTGGGTGGTGTCCTGCAAGCGTTCGCGCACCTTGAGCCAGCCATTGACCAGGGCGGCGAGCAGAATGCCGAGCACGGCGGTCAGGGCCAGGGCGACCATCAGTTCGATCAGGGTCAGGCCAGCCTGGCGGCGCTTTACAGGTTTGCCGCCCGGGTGACCGGTGTCCCCCGCTGCTACAGGGGGCAGGCACGCCTTTGAAGCTGGCCGGCTCATGGGCGCTCCAGGAATACGGTGTACTGGCCCAGCGGCAGGCGCTGGTCGCGATCGGCGAACAGCAGTAGTTCCCCGCGACGCAAGTCACGCACGCCAGTGCGGCGCAGCTGCAACTGCCAGTGGCACGCCTGGCCACCCTGGCTCAGCTCACCGCTCACCTGGTTGCTGGCAGGCCAGTACTGCTCGACGGCAAAGCGGGTCTGCAATTCGCGCGCGCACAGCAGGCCGAGGCGGTGTTGCTGCAGGTTGCCCTGCACGGCCAGGCGCTGGCGCAACACCTGGCTGGTGATTACCGCCAGCACGGCAGCGATCGCCAGGGCCACGCTAACCTCGAGCAAGGTGAAGCCGCGTTGATGCCGCTTCATGGCGCCACCGTTATGTGCAAGCGGCCATCACGGCTCCAGGCCCAGCGTTGGCTACCATCGGCCCAGCGCCAGTGCACGCTGCCCGGCTGTGCCCAGCCGTGCGGGGTGAACAGCAGCTGAGGTTGCGAGCTGGCTGGCCAATCCGGTTGCAGGCCCTTGGGCCAGTCGCCCAGGGTTACCGTCTCGAGCGCCCAGGCATCGCCTTGGCGACGCACGAACTCCGGGCGCTGGCCGTTCCAGCGCAAGCCGCGCAGTTGCCCGGCATGCCGGGCCAGCACGGCCTGGCTGCGGGTCTCTGCCGCCAGCCGCTGCAAGGCCTGGTCGACCGCGGCCTGGCCGTTGCCGAGACTGGCCACCGCCAGCCCAGTCATCAGCCCGGCGATGGCCAGCACCACCAGCAACTCGATCAGGCTGAAACCCCGCTGCCGACGCACCGATTACAGCTCCCAGTTGCCCAGGTCGGCATCCTGGCCTTCGCCCCCCGGCAGGCCGTCGGCGCCTAGCGAGTAAACATCGACCCGGCCGTGCTCGCCGGGCATGCGGTACTGATAAGGGGTGCCCCAGGGGTCTTCAGGCAGGCGGCGCACGTAGCCGTCACTGCGCCAGGCCCGCGGCAGCGGTTCCTGGGCCGGCTTTTTCACCAGCGCGGCCAGGCCCTGCTCGTTACTGGGAAAGCGCAGGTTGTCCAGACGGTACATGTCCAGCGCCTGCTCCAGGGTGGCCAGGTCGGCCATGACTTTCTGTTTCATGGCCTTGTCCTGGTTACCGAGCACGCTGGGCGCGACCACGGCGATGAGCAGGCCGATGATGAAGATCACCACCATGATTTCCATGAGGGTGAAACCGCGCTGGCGGTGGCGTCGATGCTGCATGGCAATACTCCTTGCGTTCACAGTTGCAGGCCCTGGTTGAGTTGCATGATCGGCAGCAGCACCGCCAGCACGATGAACAGCACCACGGCGCCCATCACCAGGATCATCAGTGGTTCGAACAGCGCCATGGCGGTGTCGACCTGGCGGGCGAAGCCGCGCTCCTGGTCGTCGGCCACACGCTCGAGCATGTCGGCCAGGGTGCCGCTGGCCTCGCCACTGCCGACCATGTTCACCAGCAGTGGCGGGAACTGCTGGCTGGCATCCAGCGCGCGGTGCAGGCTGGTACCGCCCTGCACCTGCAGGCGCACCTGTTCCATGGCCTGGCGGATACGCCGGTTGCCGACGGTTTCGGTGGCCACGTGCAGGGCTTCGAGCAGGGCCACGCCGCTACCAGTGAGAATGGCCAGGCTGCGTGCCAGGCGCGCGCTTTCCAGCACCTGCAGCAGGTTGCCGATACGTGGCAGGCGCAACAGCAGCTGATCGCGGCGCAGGCACCACTGCGGCTTGCGCAGCAACCAGCCGCCGAGCGTCGCGAGCACCACGGCCAGCCCCAGCAGCCAAGGCCCGGCCTGGACCAGCCCTTGGCTCAGGCCGATCAACAGCGAGGTGATCAGCGGCAGGCTCTGCCCGGCATGGGCGAATTGCTCGGTGAGCTTGGGCACGACGAAGGTCATCAGGCCGATGACCACCGCCAGCGACACGCCCATCAGCACCGTGGGGTAGATCAGCGCAGTGCGCGCCTTGTGCTGTTGCCGTTGCACCTGTTCCAGGTGATCGGCCAGGCGGGCCAGGACCTGGGCCAGGCGCCCGGAGCGCTCGCCGGCCTCGACCAGCGCGCAGTACAGGCCGCTGAACGGTGCGCCTTGGCGCGCCAGGCTGCGGGCCAGGCCCAGGCCTTCGGCAAGCGAGCCGCGCAAGGCCACCAACACGCTGTGCAGGGCGGGCTGGCGCAATTGACGTTCAAGGGTGGCCAGGGCGTCGACCAGGGGGATGCCGGCACCGGTCAGGGTGGCCAGCTGACGGGTCAGTTCGCACAGCTGGGCGCGGCTCAGGCGCTGGCGCCGGGGTTGCCGGGCACCGGCCTCATGGCGCTGCAGCTGGCGGGCGAACAGCCCCTGCTCGCGCAACAACTGGCGCGCGTGGCGTTCGCTGTCGGCTTGCAGGCTGGCCTTGCGGGTCTTGCCGGCGAGGTCGACGGCCTGGTAGCGGTAGGTCGGCATGCTCAGCCCTGCACCACGCGCAGCACTTCGGCCAGGCTGGTCTCGCCACGCGCCAGGCAGTCGCTGGCCATCGCCAGCAGGCTCTGCCGGCGTCCGGCCAGGTAGTCGTGCATGGCCAGTTCGCTGGCCCCGTCGTACAACAGGCCGACCAGCCCGGGGTCCAGCTCGATGAATTCGTACAGGCCCAGGCGCCCGCGGTAACCGCTGCCCTGGCACTGCTCGCAGCCCACCGCGTGGTAACTGCTGCCGAGTGCCGCCAGCTCGGGCCACAGCTCACGTTCTGCCGCCTGCAGCGGGTGCGCCACGGCGCAACTGCACAGGCGCCGCACCAGGCGCTGGGCCAGTACGCCACGCAGGCACGAGGCGATCAGGAACGGTTCGATGCCCATGTCGCGCAGGCGGGTCACCGCGCCCAGCGCACTGTTGGTGTGCAGGGTGGACAGCACCAGGTGGCCGGTGAGGCTGGCCTGTACGGCGATCTGCGCGGTTTCCTGGTCGCGGATTTCGCCGAGCATGATCACGTCCGGGTCCTGGCGCAGTATCGCGCGCAGGCCGCTGGCGAAGGTCAACCCGGCGCGCGGGTTGATGGCAGTCTGGCCGATGCCGGCAATGGCGTACTCCACCGGGTCCTCGACGGTGAGGATATTGCGGCTGCCATCGTTGAGGCTGTTGAGGCTGGCGTACAGGGTGGTGGTCTTGCCGGAACCGGTCGGGCCGGTGGACAGGACGATGCCGTTGGGCCGCGCCAGGCAGCCACGCAGGCCCTGCAGTACCGCCGGCGGCATGCCCAGGTTGCCCAGCGCCAGCAGGCTGGCCTGCTTGTCGAGGACGCGCATCACCACCCGTTCGCCATGGATGCCAGGCAGGGTCGAGACCCGCACGTCCACTTCGCGCCCGGCCGCACGCAAGGTGATCCGGCCATCCTGGGGCTGGCGCTTTTCGGCGATGTCCAGGCGCGCCATCACCTTGATCCGCGACACCAGCATGGCTGACAGCGCACGCGGTGGGCGCAACACCTCGCGCAGGTGGCCATCGACCCGCAGGCGCACCACCAGGCTCTGTTCGAAGGTTTCGATGTGGATATCCGAGGCACGCAGGCGCAGGGCCTGGCCGAACAGGCCGTTGATCAGGCGGATCACCGGGGCCTCGTCGTCGCTTTCCAGCAAGTCCTCGATGCGCGGCATCTCGTTCATCAGGCTGTCCAGGTCCACCTGCTCGCCAATGCCTTCGATCAGTGCCTCGGTGGCGTTGGCACCTGCCTGGTACAGCTGGCCCAGGCGTTCATCGAACAGCGCGGGTTCCAGGTATTCGAGCAGGCTGGGCTGGCCATGCACGCGCAACAGTTCCTGCAGTTGCGCACTGTCGGCGTCGGGCCGCAGCCACAGTTGCCAGCCTTGCTCGGCCGGGGCCATGGCTACCCCGCTCTGGCGCGCCTGGCGATATGGCAGCATCACCAGTCACCGCCTTCCAGGCGCGCGCGGCTGGCAGGGAATACCTGCAGCAACTGCGGGCTGCCGGCTGCCAGGTCCGGCAGTTGCAGCGGCGTGGTCTGTTGCAAGGTGCGGTACTTGCCCTCGCTGAGCCCGGCCAGGCTCGGCTCGTCGCGCAGGATACGCGGGCGAATGAACACCATCAGGTTCTGCTTGGTGTTCTTGCTGGCATCGGAGCGGAACAGCCGGCCCAGGTACGGGATGTCGCCCAGCAGCGGCACACGCTGGTTGCTGGTGCTCAGCTCGTCGCTGATCAGGCCGCCGAGAATGACCAGGCCGTTGTCCTCGACCATCACCTTGGTCTTGATCTCGCGCTTGTTGGTGATCACGTCGCTGGCCGCGCTGGAGTCGGCGATCGACGACACTTCCTGGACGATGTCCAGGCGCACGCTGTTGTCGATGTTGATCTGCGGCTTGATGCGCAGCTTCACCCCGACTTCCTTGCGCTCGATGGTCTGGTACGGGTTGGCGTTGTTCTGGGTCACCGAACCGGTGACGAAGGGCACTTCCTGGCCGACCAGGATCGACGCTTCGGCATTGTCCAGGGTCAGCAGGGTGGGCGTGGACAGCAGGTTGAAGCCACTCTTGCCCTTCAGCGCATTGACCAGCATGGCAAAATTGAAGCCACCGCCGAAATGGCCGATGCCAGCCGTCGCCCCGCTGGTCGACGACAGCAGCTCGCCCAGCGCCTCGCTGTCACCGCTGGCGGCCGCCCCGGCGATACTGGCGATGTTGACCCCGTTGCTGCCGAAATTGACGATGCCAGCACCGAACTTCTCATCGGCGAACAGCCACTGCACGCCCAGCTCCTGGGCACTGCTGTCGGAGACCTCGGCGATGATCGCCTCCACCACCACCTGGGCGCGGCGGATGTCCAATTTCTCGACGATGCTGCGGTAGGCCGCCAGCTCGCTGTCGGGGCCGACCATGACCACGGCGTTGGTGCCTTCCTCGTACTCCAGGCGGATACCACTGCCACCACCGGCAGCCACCAACGGCCGGTCCTTGGCCTCGGCTCCAGCAGCGCCTTCCGCCGCCACCATGCCCTCCTGGCTGAGGCCGCGCAGCACCTTGACCACTTCGCTGGCACTGGCGTGGCGCAGGTAGATCACCTGGGTGCCGGTGTTGTCCGCCACTTCGCCTGGGCGGTCGAGGTGCTGCAGCAAGCTGGCGATACGATCCAGGTTGCTGCGCCAGTCGGTCACCACCAGTTGCTGCGCTGCGGGGTAAGGGGTGATCACGCCCACCCGTGGATCGATCAGCGGCTTGAGAATACCGAGCACTTGTTCGCTGGCAGCATTGCGCACATTGAAAACCCGGGTAGCCACGCTGTCGCTGCCCTGCCCCTGCTGCCCGGCCGGCTCCACCGGCACCGGTTCCAGGCGCGCCGCCTGGTCGGGGACGATCTTCACGCTGCCGTTGGGCAGGTCGACAGCGGCATAGCCCTGGGCGCGCAGCTGCGCCAGGAAGATGTCGTAGATCGCATCGGCGTCGTGCATGTCGACGGTGCGCACAGTGACCTTGCCTTTGACCCGGGGGTCGACGATGAAGGTGGTGCCGGTAATGCGCGACACGCTGTCGATGAACTCGCCCAGATCGGTGTCGACAAAGTTCACCTCATACAGGGGCGTGCCGTTGTCGTCGAATACCGGCTCTTCGGCATTGGCGGCGGGCATGCCCATGGACAAGGCCAGGCTCAAGGCGGCCGCTAGGCAATATCTGACAGGCATCGTTCATCCTTGCCGCTTGAAGCCGGTCACGACGGGGCGTGGCGGCCAGGGCAAGCGTTCACGCCGCCCCTGGTTGTTGAAAATCAGGCCATCGCTGTCGATGTCCTGCAGCACGATCCCGGGTGCCAGGCGCTGGCCACGGGCCAGGGTGCGCACCTGCTCGCCATAGCGCAGCACTACCACGCTGGCAGCCAACGGCTGGGCCTTGAGGCCGCCGAGGTAGTGCAGCGGCAGGCGGGTAAGGGCAATGGCGCCGTCATCGACGGGCAGCTGCCAGTGGCCGACCATCAACCCGGGAAGCGGCGTGTCGGCCATGCCGGGTGCAATCGCTGGTTGCGGCTGGCGGCTCAGTTGCAGCACGCACTGGGCGGCCAGCCAGCCGGCCAGGGTCAGGCCAGCGCCAGTGAGCAGGCGCGAGATGAGCATCACGAGGCCAACTGCCGTGGGTGCCAACCCGGGTGCCCCTGTACGTAGCGCACTTCGGGCAATTGCAGCGGCGCCAATTGCCAGTCCGCAGGCTGGCGGGCGAGCCAGGCCTCAACGCGTTGCCACAGGGGCTCACCCGCCTGGGCCTGGAATTGCAGGCCGAAGGTGCGGCACAGGCCCGGTAGCGGTGCCAGGTCGCTGATGCGCTTGCCTTGCGGGCTGTAGCTGACCCGCCAGGGCTGGCCCTGCCAGCGCGGCAGGTCCTGGCTGTTGTCCAGCAGCAACGGGTCGCCGAACAGTTGCTCCGCCGCGTTCTCCAGCACCTGCTCGACCTGCCGCGCTGGCGCTTCGACCACCGGGGCCGGGTAGCCACCGGTGAGGCTGATCAAGTGTTCGCGGGTAATGGCCGCCCCTGCTGGCAGCGGGTAGTCATAACGCAGGCCGGGCAGCAGCACCGGCATGTCGCTGTCGCCGGCCAGGGCTTGATGCAGCAGGCGGTCCCAGCTGCCGCCCCGAGTATCGCGGCGCCACAGGGCCTGGGGCGCGCGGGCCAACGGTTGATCGAGCCAGGCCGCATGGCCGGCGCGCTGTTGACGCAGCTCGGCCTGCAATGGCGCGACACGCAGCTGCGCCGCGGGGGCCAACTGCTGCTCGAAGGCTGGGAAGAATCGCCCGTCGAACTGCCACGCCCCGGCCACCCGCCGACAACGTAGACGGAAGGCGCCGCTCCCTCGGCAACCGGCGAACAGCACCGGTACCCGGCGGCCGCTGGCTTGGGTCACTTCAACCGGCGCCGGCCACAAATCCTGGCCACGGGCAGATAACAGCACGTCGATCTGCGGTACCCGCTCGGCCAGCCAGAGCCCTGGGCCAGTGCCCGCATCGGCCAGGGCCACTACCAGGTCGGCGTCGCGCCGGGCCTGCTCGAACACTGGCTGGAGCGCCTGGTACCACTGCTTGAGCGACGCTTTCTGGTCCTGGGCGTAGGGGTCGGTGACACCGACCACGGCGACCCGGGCACCGCCCCGCTCGAAGATATGCAAGTTGTCCAGGCCCAGGGCCTGGCGTTGCCCCTCTGCCAGCCCGGCCCCCAGGGTGATGGCGCTAGCCTGGCGATACAGGCCTGGGCAACGTTGCGGCCACAGCACGCGCTCGTCGCTGCTGACCCGCGCGTCGATTCCCAGCAGCTGGCTGCCCTGCACACCGCTTTCGCCCTGGGTCAGGTAGGCCAGGCCACTGCCATTCCAACCCTGGCCGTTCTCCAGGGTCAGGCTGTTGCCCGCCCCGGCCTCGCCGCGCAACTGCTCCAGCAACGCCGCCAGCACTGCATAGCCGCCCAGCTGGGCAGACGCCGCCTGGCCGGCGTCGAGCAGTGACGCCAGTTGCGGGTGGGCGACGCTGGCGTTGCTGCCGGTCATCCATGGCGCGCGGCCCAGATGGCTGACCGGCCCCAGGCGCGTGGCCGGCACCACGGCCAGGCCAGGCTGGCGGGCATCGAGGGTATCAGCCACGTACAGCAGGTCGAGGCCGGCATTACCGCGCGCTTGCCCAGGAAAGGCGGAGCAGGCGCCGAGCAACGGCGCCAAGGCACCGACACCCATCCAGCCGATCACTTCGCGCCTGTGCACACTGCTTGCCATCGAACCCGCCATCCTTTTCCATGTTCATTCAGGGCACCGGATGTTGCGGCGTTGGCATTACAGTTTGATGGCAGAAATCCGACAACTATTCCAAACTGATCTGTCGATCATGTTTTTAAGCGCCCGGTGTTTTAAAGGCGCGTTCACATTTCTGCCAATGAATCATCATATTTGCCCACTAAAGTCGCGGTTTCCTCCAACTCAGCCAACATAAGGACACCCTGATGAGTCGAGACACCGGCGACAACCTGGACCGGAACCACAGCGGCAACCTGCCGATGGCCCGCGTCATGGACGCCTACCTGAGCCGCCGCAGCGTGATGCGCGGCAGCCTGGGCGCTGCCATCGCCATGATTGCCGGTACCGGCCTGACAGGCTGCTTCGACAGTGGCGGTTCGGATCATGATGATCCGATCACCGAGCCGGAAGTGCCAAAACTGGCGCTGGGCTTCCAGTCCATCCCCGGCTCGCGCACCGATGCCTGCGTGGTTGCCGCTGGCTACAGCGCCTACGTGCTGGCGCCATGGGGCACGCCGATCAACAGCAACGGCAACCCGTGGAAGGCCGACGGCAGCAATACCTCGACCGACCAGGCCAACGCCATGGGCATGCACCACGACGGCATGCACTTCTTCCCCATCAACGGCAGCTCGGAAGACGGCCTGCTGGCAATCAACTTCGAGTACATCGACACCGCTGCCCTGCACCCGGCCGGCCCGACCACCGATATCGACGGCAAACGCCCGGCCGAGGAAGTACGCAAGGAAATCAACGCCCACGGCGCCGGTGTAGTGCGCTTGCAGAAGGTCAGCGGGCGCTGGCAGGTGGTCGACAACGACCCGCTCAACCGCCGCTTCACCACGGCCTCGCGCATGGAAATCACCGGCCCCCTGCGCGGCACCGATCACGTGAAGACCAAGTATTCGCCGGACGGCACCCACTGCCGCGGCACCAACAACAACTGCGGCAACGGCTACACCCCGTGGGGCACCTACCTGACCTGTGAAGAGAACTGGCCAGGTATTTTCGTCAACAAAGGTACCCGCCCCGAAGACCAGCGCCGTATTGGCGTGAGCACTTCCAGCGGCCAGTACAAATGGGAAACCGCGGCGGGTGACAGCAGCGAGGTAGCCGACGAATTCGCCCGTTTCGACGTCACCGTCAAAGGTGCCAGCGCCACCGACGACTATCGCAACGAAGCCAGCACCTACGGCTACATCGTCGAGATCGACCCGTACAACAGCGCCACCCTGGCCACCAAGCGCACCGCGCTGGGCCGTTTCCGTCACGAGGGCTGCGCCCCGGGCCTGGCGGTCGCCGGCAAGCCGCTGGTGTGGTACATGGGTGACGACTCGAACAACGAGTACCTGTACAAGTGGGTGTCCAACGCCGTGTGGGATGCCGCCGACGCCAACCCGGCCGACCGCCTGGCCACCGGCGCCAAGTACCTCGACCAGGGCAAGCTGTACGTGGCGCGCTTCAATGCCGATGGCAGCGGGGTATGGTTGCTGCTGGACGTCGCCACCACGACCACTGCCGGCAGCACCCTGGGCGCCCTGTATGGCGACCTGCCGGGGATCATCCTCAACACCCGCGGCGCCGCCGATGCCGTAGGCGCCACGCCGATGGATCGCCCGGAATGGACCACGGTCAACCCGCTGAACGGCGACGTGTACCTGACCCTGACCAACAACAGCGCACGCACTCCGGACAAGGTCGATGCTGCCAACCCGCGCGGCCCGAACCGTCACGGCCATATCATTCGCTGGCACGACAGCGACGACCAGCTGAGCTTCACCTGGGACATCTTCGTGTTCGGCGCCAACGCGGCCGGCAGCGCCGACATCAACCGCTCGGGCCTGACCGAACTGAACCAGTTCGCCAGCCCTGACGGCATGAGCTTCGATAGCCGTGGCGTGCTGTGGTTCGAGACCGACAACGGCGAGAGCACGGTGACCGACTACACCAATGACCAGCTGTTGGCAGTGATCCCGACCAACCTGGTCGATGCCAGCGGCAAGCAGGTGCCGGTGAACGCGCAGAACCAGGTGGACCTGCGCCGCTTTTTCGTCGGCCCGAATGGTTGCGAGGTGACCGGCATTACCTTCACCCCCGACAACAAGACGCTGTTCGTCAACATCCAGCACCCGGACAACTGGCCGTATACCGACAAGGCCACCGATGCCACCCCGGCGGGGACCACGGTAAGGCCGCGAGCGGCGACGGTGGTGATCCAGCGTATCGATGGCGGCGAGATCGGCACCGCCTGAAAGAGCGCCGGTCAGTCAGCCTTGTGCTGGCTGTGCCGGCCTCTTCGCGGGTAAACCCGCTCCCACAGGTACTGCACAGGGTTCAAAAACTGTGCGGTCTCTGTGGGAGCGGGTTTACCCGCGAAGAGGCCGGCGAATATTACCAAACAATCGGCTCCCGGCTGCGCACCCGCACCTGCTGCGCAGGCACCCGCGCATGCCATTGCACAACGCCCAGCGCCTCCACCTGGAACTCGCTACGTATCACCCGCCCTTCCTCGGCGAACGACAGCTGCAACAGGAAATACCCGCTGTTCAGCAGCAGCCCTTCGCTCAGCCGCTCGAAGGTTTCATCATCCACCGCCCCCAGTGCCTGGCGCAGCGCCGCCGCATCCGCATACCCAGACGCCGGTCGGCCGCTGATGATGCGGCTGAGCAGCGAACGCGGGTAACGCCCTTCGTACAGCGCCTCCAGCAAAGGCAGATGCGCCAACCCCAGGGCATTGGCATTCAGCCGCCAGCCCGTGGTCTGCGGCAAGGCACACAGCATCGGGTAGCGCCCCTCACGGCTGGCATCCGGCTCCAGCAACAGGTTCAGCTCGCTGGTGTCGAGCATCGGTTGGTTGGCCGCCAACCGCGCGGGCTGCTGGCGCAGGTACTGGCCACTCTCGGCGCCCTGCAGGCGGGCATCGCTATCCGCATCGAGCCAGTCGGCCAAGGCATCGACCAGGCGTTCGGCCGCCATGTCGTCGCCCAGCAGGTAGCGCAACTGGCGTTCGGCGCGCTCACCATCCGCCCCGAGCAGCGCGTTGACATTGAAGCAGCTGTGCTGGTCGCGCACCTGCAGCTGCGCCTGGCCGCCACCAAAGTCATAGTTCAATGGCTGCCCGCGCAAGGCCTGCCAGAACAACGGGCTGAGCCGCCAGGCGGGATCAAGCAGGGCCTGCTCGGCATAGGCCAGGCCGGCCTGTTCCATGGCCCGTGCCTGCACCCGTTGATGCAACAGGCGCACCTCATCCACCTGACGCCGGCCATCTTCCACCAGCCAGGCCATGCCCGCCGCCAGCATCGCCAGCACCACCATCACCATCAGCAGGGCCGCCCCCTGCTGTTGTCTGCCACCCATCCGTGCGCACCTCACCCGCGAATGAAAACGCCAGTCAACACCTCGGGTGTTGCAGCGAGATGGCAGCCACCATCCGTCATGTGCCCGTCATCTACACAAGGCACGATTGCCCTTCCTTTTCATGGCCTTACAGGAGTGGTCGCAATGGGTGGCATTGGAATCTGGCAACTGGTGATCGTACTGCTGATCGTATTCCTGCTGTTTGGTACCAAGCGCCTCAAGGGCCTGGGCAGCGACGTGGGCGAGGCGATCCAGGGCTTTCGCAAGTCCATGGGCGGCGACAATGGCGCCAACGCCGCAGGCCACCCGCAGGTGCAGCAGCAATGCCCGCTGACCGGCCAGGCGGCGCAGCAGCAACAAGCGGAACGCCAGGCCTGATGTTCGAGGTAGGCTTCAGCGAGCTGCTGCTGGTCGGCATCGTCGCATTGTTGGTGCTAGGCCCGGAGCGCCTGCCGCAGGCGGCACGCACGCTCGGGCGTGGCCTGGGCCAGGCGCGCCGGGCGATGCAGGCCTTGCGCACGCAGGTGGAACGGGAGATCGAACTGCCTGGCTTCGACAACGCCCCGTTGCAGCGCCTGGAACAGGAAATTCGCCAAGGCGTGCGCCTGAGTGCAGCCCCCAGCCAAGGCGCGACCACGGTAACGCAGCCCAGGGAGAATGCCTGATGAGCATGGCCACGGAAGCGCTTGCCGGCATGCCGCTGACCGAGCACCTGCGCGACCTGCGCAAACGCCTGGTGCGCTGCCTGGGGCTGGTCGCGCTGCTGTTCGCCGGCCTGTTCCCCTTCGCCCAAACCCTGTACACCCTGGTTTCCGAACCGCTGCGGCGCTTTCTGCCGGAAGGCGCCAGCATGATTGCCACCAGTGTCACCTCGCCGTTTCTGACGCCGTTCAAGCTGACCGCGATGTGCGCGCTGTTCGTTGCCATGCCGCTGCTGCTGCACCAGGCCTGGGGTTTCATGGCGCCCGGGCTGTATCGCCGCGAACGGCGCATTGCCCTGCCGTTGCTGGTGTCGAGTATCGTGCTGTTCTATGCCGGCATGGCCTTCGCGTTCTTCCTGGTGTTCCCGATGATGTTCGGCTTCTTTGCCAGCGTGACGCCCGAAGGCGTAGCGATGATGACCGACATCAGCCAGTACCTGGACTTCATCCTGGCGCTGTTCCTGGCGTTCGGGCTGGCGTTCGAGATCCCGGTGGCGACCTTCATCGTGGTCTGGGTGGGGTTGGCCGATGTGGCCACGTTGCGGCGCAGCAGGCCCTACGTGATCGTCGGCTGCTTTGTGGTGGGGATGATCCTGACGCCGCCGGATGTGTTTTCGCAGACGATGTTGGCGGTGCCGATGTGGCTGCTGTTCGAGGTGGGGTTGCTGGCTTGTGGGTGGCTGAAGCGCCCCGGGCAGGGCAAGGAGATTGTGGCTGGATTGTAGGGCCTCTTCGCGGGTAAACCCGCTCCCACAGGGATCGCACAATTTCCGAGGGTTGTGCGGTCCCTGTGGGAGCGGGTTTACCCGCGAAGAGCCTTGATGCGACCTAGAACTCGGCGAGCCGCCAGACCTCGTAGGCTGGCGTCTCGTACGGGTGGCTCTGCCTGAGCGCAGCGACGACCTGGGCAATCAGCTCGTCGGCCACCACCAGCTCCACCTTCCACTCCTCCACCACCTCGACCTGGCCGGTTTGCCCGAGGTACGGCTGGCTGCCGTCCAACGGGCGGAACTGGCCCTGGCCCAGGGTCTGCCAGGCACAGTGGTCATAGTCGCCGATGCGCCCGCCACCTGCGGCGAACACAGCAGCCTTGACCACTTCGACGTGGCTGGCGGGGACGAAGAAGGCGAGCTTGTACACGCCTTAGTTCACCCACACCCGGGCATTACGGAACATGCGCATCAGCGCGGCATCTTCCTGCCACTCGTCCGGGCGCCAGGAGTTCTGCACGGCGCGGAACACCCGCTCCGGGTGCGGCATCATGATGGTCACGCGGCCGTCGCGGCTGGTCAGGCCGGTGATACCACGCGGCGAGCCGTTCGGGTTGGCCGGATAGGCTTCGGTGACCTTGCCGTGGTTGTCGACGTAGCGCAGGGCCACGCAGCCGGACAGGTCCGCAGCCAGCAGGGCCTCTTCGCTGGCGAATTCGGCATGGCCTTCACCGTGGGCGATGGCGATCGGCATGCGCGAACCGGCCATGCCCTGCAGGAAGATCGAGTTGGACTTCTGCACCTCGACCATGGCCACACGCGCCTCGAACTGCTCCGAGCGGTTGCGCACGAAGTGCGGCCAGTGCTCGGTGCCCGGGATCAGCTCGTGCAGGTTGGACATCATCTGGCAACCGTTGCACACGCCCAGGGCAAAGCTGTCGGTACGCGCGAAGAAGGCCTGGAAGGCATCGCGGGCGCGGCTGTTGAACAGCGCCGACTTGGCCCAGCCTTCACCGGCACCCAGCACGTCGCCGTAAGAGAAGCCGCCGCAGGCGACCAGGCCCTTGAACGCCTCGAAGTCGACCCGGCCAGCGAGGATGTCGCTCATGTGCACGTCGATGGCAGCGAAACCGGCGCGGTCGAAGGCGGCAGCCATCTCGACCTGGCCGTTGACGCCCTGCTCGCGCAGGATCGCCACTTGCGGGCGAATGCCTTTCTTGATGTACGGTGCGGCGATGTCGTCGTTGACGTCGAAGCCCAGCTTGACCGACAGGCCCGGGTTGTCTTCCTCGAGCAGCAGGTCGAATTCCTGGTCGGCGCAGTCGGCGTTGTCGCGCAGGCGCTGGATCTGGTAGCTGGTTTCAGCCCACTGGCGCTGCAGCATGCGGCGGTCGTCGTCGAACAGCACTTCGCCGTTCAGGCTGATGGACACCTCACCGTTGTTGACCGGCTTGCCGATCACGGCAACGCATTCTTCGCCCAGGCCAGCGGCGCTGAACTGTGCCAGCACGTCCGGGGTGGCATCCTGGCGAACCTGGATGACCGCGCCCAGCTCTTCGTTGAAGAGGATGGCCGCCACGTCGGCCTTGCTGTCGGTCAGCGGGTCCAGGTGCAGGTCGAGGCCGCAGTGGCCGGCGAAAGCCATTTCCAGCACGGTGGTGATCAGGCCACCATCGGAACGGTCGTGGTAGGCCAGCAGGTGACCGTCGGCGTTCAGGCCCTGGATCACGGCGAAGAATGCCTTCAGGTCTTCGGCATCGTCGACGTCCGGAGCCTCGGCGCCGAGCTTGCCGTAGGTCTGGGCCAGGATCGAGGCGCCCATGCGGTTCTTGCCGCGGCCCAGGTCGATCAGGATCAGGTCGGTCTCGCCCTTGTCCATGCGCAGTTGCGGGGTCAGGGTGCTGCGGATGTCGACCACCGGGGCGAAGCCGCTGACGATCAGCGACATCGGCGCGGTGACGCTCTTCTCGACACCGTCCTCGCTCCACTTGGTCTTCATCGACATGGAGTCCTTGCCGACCGGAATGGTCAGGCCCAGCTCCGGGCACAGCTCCATGCCGACGGCCTTGACGGTGTCGTACAGGCGGGCATCTTCACCGGGGTGGCCGGCAGCGGACATCCAGTTGGCCGACAGCTTGATGTCGGAAAGTTTCTCGATACGCGCGCCGGCCAGGTTGGTCAGCACCTCGCCGATGGCCATGCGGCCCGACGCCGGGGCGTCCAGCAGGGCCAGCGGGGTACGTTCGCCCATGGCCATGGCTTCACCGGTGTAGACGTCGAAGCTGGTGGCGGTGACGGCGCAGTCGGCCACCGGTACCTGCCACGGGCCGACCATCTGGTCGCGGGCCACCAGGCCGGTGATGGTGCGGTCGCCGATGGTGATCAGGAAGCTCTTGCTGGCCACAGCCGGGTGGCTGAGCACGCGCTGTACGGCTGTGTCCAGGTCCAGCTGGCTCGGGTCGAAATCATCGCCCAGCTCGGCTTCGCGGGTAACCGAACGGTGCATGCGCGGCGGCTTGCCCAGCAGCACGTCCAGCGGCATGTCCACCGGGGTGTTGCCGAAGTGGCTGTCGGTAACGGTCAGGTGCGGTTCTGCAGTGGCTTCGCCGACTACCGCGAACGGGCAGCGCTCGCGCTCGCAGATGGCCTGGAAGCGCTCGAAGTCCTCGGCGCTGACGGCCAGCACGTAACGTTCCTGCGACTCGTTGCTCCAGATTTCGTGCGGGGCCATGCCCGGCTCGTCATTGGGCACGTTGCGCAGTTCGAAGCGGCCGCCACGGCCACCGTCGTTGACCAGCTCGGGGAAGGCGTTGGAGATACCGCCAGCGCCAACGTCATGGATGAAGGCGATCGGGTTCTTGTCGCCCAGCTGCCAGCAACGGTCGATGACCTCCTGGCAGCGGCGTTCCATTTCAGGGTTTTCGCGCTGTACCGAAGCGAAGTCGAGATCGGCCGAGCTGGCACCGGTGGCCACCGACGAAGCGGCACCGCCGCCCAGGCCGATCAGCATGGCCGGGCCACCGAGCACGATCAGCTTGGCGCCGACGGTGATCTCGCCCTTCTGAACGTGGTCTTCACGGATGTTGCCCATGCCGCCGGCGAGCATGATCGGCTTGTGGTAGCCGCGTACTTCTTCACCGCGCGGGGTGTTGATGGCCTGCTCGAAGGTACGGAAGTAGCCGGTCAGGGCCGGGCGACCGAATTCGTTGTTGAACGCGGCGCCACCCAGTGGGCCTTCGACCATGATGTCGAGGGCGTCGACAATGCGGCCGGGCTTGCCGTAGTTCTGCTCCCACGGCTGTTCGAAGCCCGGGATGCGCAGGTTGGACACGGTGAAACCGGTCAGGCCAGCCTTGGGCTTGGCACCACGGCCGGTGGCGCCTTCGTCGCGGATTTCGCCGCCCGAGCCGGTGGACGCACCGGAGAACGGCGCGATGGCGGTCGGGTGGTTGTGGGTTTCCACCTTCATCAGGATGTGCACCGGCTCCTGCACCGCGCCGTACTGGCGGGTTTCAGGGTTCGGGAAGAAGCGGCCGGCCACGTTGCCGACGATCACCGAGGCGTTGTCCTTGTACGCAGACAGCACGCCTTCGCTGTGCATCTGGTAGGTGTTCTTGATCATGCCGAACAGGCTTTTTTCCTGGGCCTGGCCGTCGATGTCCCAACTGGCGTTGAAGATCTTGTGGCGGCAGTGCTCGGAGTTGGCCTGGGCGAACATCATCAGTTCGATGTCGTTCGGGTTGCGCTTGAGGCCCTGGAAGGCGTTGACCAGGTAGTCGATCTCGTCTTCGGCCAGGGCCAAGCCCAGGTCGATGTTGGCCTTGGCCAGGGCGTCACGGCCGCCGGCCAGGATGTCCACCGAGGTCATCGGCTTGGGCTGGGCGTGGCTGAACATGTCAGCGGCCTGCTCCAGCTGGCCGAGCACGCGCTGGGTCATGCGGTCGTGCAGTTCGGCAGCGATCAGCTCGGCATCGGCGGCGCTCAGGTCGCCGGCGACGTAGTAGGCGATACCGCGCTCCAGGCGCTGGATGGCCTGCAGGCCGCAGTTGTGGGCGATGTCGCTGGCCTTGCTGGCCCACGGCGAAATGGTGCCCAGGCGCGGTACGACCAGGAACAGGCGGCCGCTCGGCTCCTGTACCGGCACGCTCGGGCCGTACTTGAGCAGACGGCCCAGCACCTGCTGCTGGTCGGCGGTCAGCTCGCCGTCAACATCGGCGAAGTGGGCGAATTCGGCATACAAACCAGTAACAGCGGGGACTTTCTGGCTCAGTTGCTCGAGTAATTTACCGTGGCGAAAGGCAGAAAGGGCAGGAGCGCCGCGCAGGATCAACATCGTCGGGACAGCCTCAGGAAGGGGTGTGCTTAGAGGCCGTGCATTCTAGCCTAATTCGAAGGGTTTCGGCACCCGCTCTAAGCCACGACTGCCGGGCGGTGGAACCGGACTTCGGGGTCAGATTTCCAGGGGGCCCGGCATGACAGATTCAGCGCCTGTGAGATCGAGCGCCGCACGCGCAGCTCGCGAAGCGCCGCGCGGGCGGCGCTCGATCTCACCGGCACTCCACATCTTCAGGCCGACACCCGCAGCACACAATGCGCTACCAGACAAGCTAACAGTTGTCGAGATATGGTTGGGCCAGTCCTTTGCGTATACTGCAACCTATGTTCGCCCACACTGCTTTGCGCCAGCGTTGCGCCAGATGGCTTTTCGCAACCGGACTCTTTCTGCTGCTCGGTGCCTGCGTTGAAAAACCCAGCACCCTCGAGCGCGTGAAGGAGGATGGCGTGCTGCGCGTGATCACCCGCAACAGCCCGGCCACCTACTTCCAGGACCGCAACGGCGAAACCGGCTTCGAGTATGAGCTGGTCCAGCACTTCGCCGACGATCTCGGCGTGAAGCTGCAGATCGAGACCGCCGACAACCTAGACGAACTGTACGACGCCCTCGGCAAGCCCTCCGGCCCGGTGCTGGCGGCGGCCGGCCTGGTCAGCAGCGAACGGCGCAAGGCCCAGGTCAGGTATTCCCACCCTTACCTGGACGTGACCCCCCAGGTCATCTACCGCAACGGCCGCCCCCGCCCTACCGACGCCAACGGCCTGATCGGCAAGAAGATCATGGTACTCAAGGGCAGCAGCCATGCCGACCAGCTGGCCGAGCTGAAAAAGCAGTATCCGGCCCTGGAATACGAAGAATCCGACGCCGTCGAGGTGGTCGACCTGCTGCGCATGGTCGACGAAGGGCAGATCGATCTGACCCTGGTCGACTCCAACGAGCTGGCAATGAACCAGGTGTACTTCCCCAACGTGCGGGTGGCCTTCGACCTGGGCGACACCCGCGACCAGCGCTGGGCAGTCGCCGCCGGCGAAGACAACAGCCTGCTCAACGAGATCAACGAATTCCTCGACAAGGCGCAGAAGAACGGCACCCTGCAGCGCCTGAAAGACCGCTACTACGGCCATGTCGATGTACTGGGCTATGTCGGCGCCTACACCTTCGCCCAGCACCTGCAGCAGCGCCTGCCCAAGTACGAGAAGCACTTCAAGAGCTACGCCAAGGTCGAGCAGGTGGACTGGCGCCTGCTCGCGGCCATCGGCTACCAGGAGTCGATGTGGCAGCCGGAAGTCACCTCCAAGACCGGCGTACGCGGCCTGATGATGCTGACCCAGCGCACCGCCCAGGCGATGGGCGTGTCCAACCGCCTGGACCCGAAGCAGAGCATCCAGGGCGGCGCTAAGTACTTCATGAAGATCAAGGAAGAACTCGACGACAGCATCCAGGAGCCGGACCGCACCTGGTTCGCCCTGGCCGCCTACAACGTCGGCACCGGCCACCTGGAAGACGCGCGCACCCTGGCCAAGCGCGAGAAGCTCAACCCGAACAAGTGGCTGGACGTGAAGAAGATGCTGCCGCGCCTGTCGCAGAAGCAGTGGTATCGGCAGACCAAGTACGGCTATGCCCGTGGCGGCGAACCGGTGCATTTCGTGGCCAACATCCGCCGTTACTACGACATTCTCACCTGGGTGACCCAGCCGCAGCTCGAAGGCCAGATGGCCGAGGGCAACCTGCATGTGCCGGGGGTGAACAAGGACAAGCCGGCGGAACAGTCGCCACCGATGTAGGCCTGTACTGGTCTTTTCGCGGGCGTGCCCGCTCCCACAGGTGCAGCCACAGGCCCCAACGAAGGGTATTCCTGTAGCGGCCGGTGCAGGTCAGCCCTTTGCCCGGCGCGCCCTGAAGAACTCAGTCAGGATCTGCCCGCACTCCTCGGCCAGCACCCCGCCCTCCACCATCACCCGGTGGTTGAGAAAACCCTGCCCGAAGAACTGCCCCTGGCTTTGCACGATCCCCGCCTTGGGTTCCAGCGCGCCATACACCACCCGCATGACCCGCGAATGCACGATCAGCCCTGCACACATGCTGCAGGGTTCCAGGGTCACGTACAGGGTGCTGCCAGGCAGGCGGTAATTGCTGGCCGACCTGGCCGCCGCCCTGATCGCCACCATCTCGGCATGCGCGCTGGGGTCACTGTCGATGATCGGCCGGTTGAAACCCTGGCCGATCACCTGGCCATGCTGTACCAGTACCGCGCCCACCGGCACTTCGCCCAGGGCCGCGCCCTCGGCGGCCAGGGCCAGGGCCAGGCGCATGAATTCCTGATCGCGGCTGCGGTCGATGATCTGCGGGCGCATCAGACCACCGCGATCGCGGCCATCAGGCCGGTTTCCATGTGGTCGATGACGTGGCAGTGGAACATCCAGGTGCCCGGGTTATCCGCCACCAGCGCCACCTGGGCGCGCTCGTTACGGCCCAGCAGGTAGGTGTCGGTGAACCACGGCTCCTTGATGTCGTGGCGGTTCGAGGCAATCACCTTGAAACTCATGCCATGCAGGTGGATCGGGTGCTGGTACTGGGTCATGTTCTTCAGCTCGAAGATGTAGCTCTTGCCCTTCTTCAACGTGGCGATCGGCCGGTCGGCGCAGGTCTTGTCGGTGATGTCCCAGGCCTGGCCGTTGATCTGCCACATGCTCGAGGGTTTGTCCTGGTCTGTGCTGACAGAAACCTTGGCCGCCCATTCGAAATTGAAGTTGAGCTTTTCGGCGTTCTCCAGATCCGGTTCGGCAATCGGGTTGGGCGGCAGCGCCGGCGGCCAGTCGCTTGGTGCATCGCTGCTGGGCAGCGAACGCAGCGTGCCCAGGCGGACAAAGCCGTCACGCAGGGAGATCTCCTCGCCTGCCTGGGGAATGCGGATGGCCAGGCAGATCCGCATGCCTGGGCCAAGCCAGTAGTCGTCGTCCAGCGGCCGTGGCGTCACCGGGTTGCCGTCCAGGGCATAGATCATTGCCTCACAATTGCCCTTGAGGTTGATGCGGTAGGTCCAGGTGTTGTCCAGGTTCAACAGGCGCACACGCACCACTTGCCCGGCCGGCAGCTCGGTGACCGAATCGGCCTGGCCATTGATGGTGATCAACCGCCCGGCGGTGCCGTTGCGCGCGGCCTCGCGGGGGATGCTGAACGGCAGCCAGGCGCCCTGCTCGTCCACGTGCCAGTTCTTCAGGCTCAGGGTACGTTCATGGCGGAACCCGGTGGGTTCGCGCTCCTCGACGATCAGCGGGCCGACCAGGCCGCGACCCAGCTCCTCGGAGCTGCTGACATGCGGGTGGTACCAGTAGCTGCCGGCATCCGGCACGCGGAACTTGTAGTCGAAGTACTCGCCCGGCTTGACCGGCAGCTGCGACACATAAGGCACGCCGTCCATTTCCAGCGGCAGGCGAATGCCGTGCCAATGGATGGTGGTTTCCACCGGCAGGTGGTTGATGAAGCGCACCCGCAGCCAGGTACCCTGGCGCACCCGCAGCTCGGTGCCCGGGGCCGAGGGGCCAAACGCCCAGGCCTCGGTCTTGAACCCCGGTACCAGCTCGACATCCAGCGGCGCGGCGATCAATTCGTAATCATGCCCGGCATTGTCGTCCTCGACCCGGCCCAGCCAGTAACGCGCCGCGCCACCGGCGCCCAGGCCAACCACAACCAGGCCGGTCAGGCCTTTGAGCATTTGTCGACGGGTGAAGGACATCGGTGCGGGTACCTCATGTTCTGCGCAATCAAGCTGCCAGCATGGCTGGCGATGAAGGGCGAATACGATACACCTGCAAATGGGAAAGATTAAGTGAAGTCTCTGGCAACCCCGCCCGCAGCCTTGCCATCGGCACTGCCATCGGGGGCCAGGCAAAGCTCGTTGAACCACCGCTGGTCATCGCTGGACGGCGCGCGCAAGGCCGCCTGCAGCAATTGCGGGTCGAGCAGGACGTTCAGGTTCTGCAAGCGCGTGGCGGTGTCGGGGTGGGTATCGAACGGATGGGTAATGGTCAGCGCCAGCGCCTCTTCACCCAGTTGCAACGGGGCGCGTTGCAAGTGCAACGCCAACGCCTGCGGCAGGCCTTCGCCACCGCGAGCATGCAGTAACCCATCGATCACCCGGCCCAGGGCAATCGCCCGCAGCAACGCCTGGATGAACAGCTTCGGCCCACCGACCTCGGCACCCGCCCGGTCGGCCAGCAATTCCTGCGCCCGCCCCCAATGGTGCACCGCAACCTGGAAGTGATGCAGGAACTGCCCGGCCATCCACAGGATCGGGCGCACCGCCCAAGGCGGGGCGCTGTCGGCGCCGAGCATGGCCTGATAGTGCGCATACATCAGGCTGAAACGCGCGCAGATCTCACTCCCTCGCTCAGTGTCACGGCGGCGGAAATGGCCCAGCTCATGGCCGATCAGCGCAGCCGCCTCCGCCTGGCTCATGGCCGTCAGGCAAGGCAGCGGCAGATACAGGGTCCGCCCGCTGAGCTGGCTGCCGCTGGGCTGCAGCACGACAGGCACGCTGGTGACGAAAAAGCCTTGATCAAGCCCGACCACGATATGGTCGGGCACAGGCGCATGCAGTTGCGCAGCCAGGCCCTCGACCCAGCGCCACAGCGCTGGCGCCGCCTGCCTGTGGAGTGGCCGGCCAAGAAAGCTCGCACTCGGCGCGCCCATGCCCGGCCACTGTTGGCGCAAGCGCCAGAGGGTGCGCATGCAGACGAAGAGCACAGACGTCAGCGGCAGCACCACGATCAGAACGGTCAGGCCGCCCTGCGCGGCTTGGCTCAGCCCGAGGCTGGTCTCATAGAGCAATGACAGGCTCAGCGAGCCGGCGAGCAGGACCAGGTAGGCACTCAGCCAGCGGCCCAGCACCAGCCAGTTGGCGGTCATGTGGCCGTGCAGGTACTGCGCTGAGCGTAGCGCTCGCCAGGCGTCGATCCTCAGCCTGAGCCAGGCGCCGATACCGGTGAACAAAGCCCCCAGTGCCAACCAGCCGCTGAGGCTGGCCATCCATTTACGCACGCCCAGCCAGTGACGGTCGGCGTCGAGCACGGCTAACTGCGCCTGCAGCGCTTCGCGCCTGTCGAGGCGCCCGTTGAGCTGCTTGCGCGCGGCCCAAGGCAGGCTTTGCAGCAAGGCATCGCTGGGTGCAGCCAGCCATTGGCGGATGATCCGTGCCTGCTCCTGCGCCGTGTCGGCGCGCCAATGTTGCAGCTGCCCCCAGCCGAACAGCGCCAGTGGCAGCAACAGCAGGGCCAGGCCCCAACCCAGGCGCCTCATCGCCAGCACACGCCGCTAGTCCCGACCCGGCTCATCTGGCCGTTTCGCCCAGGCGCGCCACGCCCGGAAACAGCTGCGCCAAGCTCCGCCTGGCCTGGGCCGCCTGCACATAGGCATAAAGCAAATCCACCAGTTCCTGCAGGCTCAGGCGGCGCCCGCCCACCACGGGCGTGCACAACCACAGCCTGACCCGCAAGCCGCCCGCGATGGCCACCGCGTCAGGCGAGGCCAATGCCTTGAAACAGGCCGGCGCCAGGGCGGGCGCGTGGCTGAACGCCGACACGGTAAAGATCAGCCGGGTGGTGAAATAACCCTGCTCGACCTCGAAGCCGTCAAAGTCATGCAGGGGTGTCGGTGCCTGTGCGTTGGCAAAGCACAGCGTATCGGGCGTCACGCTCAGCACCCGCTTGCCGTGCCGGCGGTAGAGCACGGCGGCGCAGGCCAGCGCCGCCACCCCGGCACCGACCAAGGCGAGGCCGAAACCAGCCAGCAGCCAGATGGCACCGCGGCTGGCATTGGCACTGAACTGCACCGCCAGGGCGACCAGCCAGGCCCCCAGTCCGCCGAGCAACAGGCCAATCACGGCGCAGGCCAGCGCCTTGCCGAGCGAGTGTTCCAGCAGTTCGAAGCTGTCGGTGGGGCCGTCGGCCTGCGCCTGCAGGTACGTCAGGTGAGCTTCGCGTTCGTCGTTATCCATCAGCCTGCAGCAGCTCCAGTTGCCGTTGTGCATGTGCCGCATCGCGATAGGCCGCCAGCACCGCAAGCACTTCCTCGTTGTCCAGCTTGCGCCCGTTGCTGGCCAGGCCTGCGGACATGATGCGGATCTGCGGGCGCGGTTTTTTCAGCACCATGGCCTGGTTGCCGAAGAACTGCAGTTTCACCACATGATGCTTCGGCAGGGCGGCTTCGCTGCTCATCTCCAGCGTCTGCACCGTGACCAGCCCTTCATCCTTGACCGAAACATCTTCCACTTCCGCCAGGTCTACCGGCGCATCCAGCGTATCGACGAACAACTGCCGGCGGGTCAGGCGCATGAATACCTGGGTGCCGGCATTGCGGTGTTGCCAGGTTACCGCTGCAGCAATCAGGGTGATGAAGACCCCCGCTGCCACCGCCCCCAAGCGCTCTGGGTTGAAGGTGACGGCCGTGATAATCAGGGCCCCCAGCAACAGTATCGGCCCCCACACCCGGTAACGTCGGGAGTTGGTGAACTCGCTCTGCTCGGGCACGCGCTCGATCACTTGCTTGAGCTCGGCGATCACCCGGTCGCGCTGGGCGGCACGGCTATGCTCGTAGTCCTGGCCGAGCGAACCGGACAGGTCAGACATCGGGTCGGTGAATTCGCCCATGGTCATTGCCCCTCCTGGTTCTGTGCCGCCAGGTAATCGGTAAGGAATGCCTGCGCATTACCCTGCTGCGACAGCTCTTGCGAATAGCCGACTTGCAGCGCTTGCGCCTCGCCCGGCAGGTAGAGTTCGCCACCCCAGCTGCCCTGGACGATCAGCACGACGAATTTCTTGCCATCCACGGTGGTGGAATAACGGGTATCCCGGCTGGTCTTCTCCACCTGCATTTTCTGAATGCGCATGTTCCAGTCGTGGTCGACGCCTTCAACCTGTACCAGCGCCTCGTTGGCGGCGCGTTCACCAATGCGCAGCGTCCATACCTTGGCCCCTTGCGTGCTCGTGTAAGCCACTACCTGGTCGGCCACTTGCGGCCGTTGTTCAGCGTGAGCCTGGCCCAGCCACAGGGTGAGCGAAGCCACCAGCAGGGCTGCGAATTTGCGATAAGCGAGCATGTCTTTTCATCCTGAATTGGAACAAACGCACATTGAAATAAGCCTTGTCCGCGCTGCCAACCCCGCTGACCGGTTCGCACAACAGACAACGCCTTGCGCACAATGGCTGTCGCTGAATATGTGCACGCGTTACCATTTGCGGCCATGCCGCCCTCAGCCAAGGATGCGAAGCGCACATGCGATCGAACAGCCCTTACCTCGACACCGCCTTTTCCTTCGACAGCCCCGGCTCACTTGCCGAGGCCGGGGTGCTGGATGCACGCAGCGCGCGGGTGATGGGCAGCGCGACCGGCCATTATCAGGCGCAGACGGTGCATGGCGGGTTGCAGTACTTCGACTGCAACCTGCAGTTCCCCGAACCGCTGAGGATCGACAAGGTGCTGCCACAAAGCCTGTGTTTCGTGCAGGTTTTCGACGGCGCGTGGCAGCACAAGATCGACGGCCAGCTCAACAGCTATGCCCCTGGCCGGTTGCACATGCTGTGCCTGGGTGAAAGCCTGGAAGCGCAGGACCAGTTACCCGCCAACAGCCACGCCCGCATGGCCGGGGTCCGTCTTGCTGGTGATTACCTGGTCGAACTGGTCCGCGACGACCTGCAGCTCAAGCCATTGCTGGCGCTGTCCGCGGATGGCATGCGTTTCGACCAGTTGCCGCAGTGGCCAACGGTCAGTCGCCTGTTCCAGCAGCTGTATCTGTCGCCCTACACCGGCGGGCTCCGGCGCCTGCATTGCGAAAGCTTGAGCCTGGCCATCGTGCTGGAGCTGGCCAACCAGCTCATCGGCCACCGGTTCAGCGGAAAAACCCGGGACCGGGGTTGGCGCGACCTGGCCATCGAAGCGCGCCGCCAGCTCGATGCCAACCTGAGCGCCGCACCGACGGCTGCAACCCTGGCCCGCCAGCTGGGCGTGAGCGAGACCACCTTGCGCCGCGCATTCAGCCAGGAATTTGGCCGCTCGATCCTGCAATACGTGCGGCAACAGCGCCTGGAACTGGCCCGTGCCCTGCTGCTGGAACGTCGCTGGCAGGTTTCGCAAATTGCCTATCACGTCGGCTACGCCAACCCGGCTAACTTCTGCCATGCCTACAAGGCGTATTTCGGGCATCCGCCCGGGGCCGAGTAGGTTTGCCGGATAAAACAAAACGGGCCTGCAATGCAGGCCCGTTTCGTTCAACCGCGAGGCGGGATCATTCCCACTCGATGGTCGCCGGCGGCTTGCTCGACACGTCGTAGGTCACGCGCGAGATACCGTCGATTTCGTTGATGATACGGCCGCTGACGGTTTCCAGCAGCTCGTATGGCAGGTGCGCCCAGCGCGCGGTCATGAAGTCCACGGTTTCGACGGCACGCAGGGCCACGACCCAGGCGTAGCGACGGCCATCGCCGACGACACCCACCGACTTGACCGGCTGGAACACCACGAAGGCCTGGCTGGTCTTGTGGTACCAGTCGGCCTTGCGCAGCTCTTCGATGAAGATGTGGTCAGCGCGACGCAGGATGTCGGCGTATTCCTTCTTCACTTCACCGAGGATACGCACGCCCAGGCCCGGGCCCGGGAACGGGTGGCGGTAGACCATGTCGTACGGCAGGCCCAGCTCCAGGCCGATCTTGCGCACTTCGTCCTTGAACAGTTCACGCAGGGGCTCGACCAGCTTGAGGTTCATTTCCTCTGGCAGGCCACCCACGTTGTGGTGCGACTTGATCACGTGGGCCTTGCCGCTCTTGGCGCCAGCCGACTCGATCACGTCCGGGTAGATGGTGCCCTGGGCCAGGAACTGGATGTTTTCCAGCTTGCTGGCTTCGGCGTCGAACACGTCGATGAAGGTGCGACCGATGATCTTGCGCTTCTTCTCCGGGTCGGCTTCGCCGGCCAGGTTGTCGAGGAACTGCTTTTCAGCGTCGGCGCGGATCACCTTGACGCCCATGTTCTCCTTGAACATGGCCATCACCTGGTCGCCTTCGTGCAGGCGCAGCAGGCCGTTGTCGACGAATACGCAGGTCAGCTGGTCGCCGATGGCGCGGTGCAGCAGTGCGGCAACCACCGAGCTGTCGACACCGCCGGACAGGCCCAGCAGGACGTTGGCCGAACCGACTTGCTCACGTACCTGGGCGATGGCGTCTTCAACGATGTTGGAAGGCGTCCACAGGGCTTCGCAGCCGCAGATGTCCTGCACGAAACGGGACAGGATACGACCGCCCTGCTTGGTGTGGGTCACTTCCGGGTGGAACTGCACGCCGTAGTAGCCACGCGCGTCGTCGAACATGCCGGCGATCGGGCAGCTCGGGGTGCTGGCCAGCACGTGGAAGTTGCTCGGCATCTGGGTGACCTTGTCGCCGTGGCTCATCCACACGTCCAGGCCCAGCAGGCCGTCGGCGTCGATGTGGTCCTCGATGCCATCGAGCAGGCGGCTCTTGCCGACCACGTCCACGCGGGCATAACCGAATTCACGCAGGTCGGAACCTTCGACCTTGCCGCCCATCTGCTCGGCCATGGTCTGCATGCCGTAGCAGATGCCCAGCACCGGTACGTTGAGGTCGAACACCGCCTGCGGGGCACGTGGGCTGTTGGCTTCGTGGACCGACTCGGGGCCGCCGGCGAGGATGATGCCGCGCGGGTTGAATGCACGGATCGCTTCATCGTCCATGTCGAACGGGTGCAGTTCGCAGTACACGCCGATCTCGCGCACGCGGCGGGCGATCAGCTGGGTGTACTGGGAACCGAAATCGAGGATCAGGATGCGGTGAGCGTGAATGTCGAGGGCCATGACTCAATCTCGTCAGTGGAAATCGGAAACGACGCGGGGCTGTCGTGACAGCCCCGCTAACAGGTATTGCCGGAAGCCTCAGCCTACGCGGTAGTTAGGGGCTTCTTTGGTGATCTGCACGTCATGCACGTGGGACTCGGCCATGCCGGCACCGGTGATGCGCACGAACTCCGGCTTGGTACGCATCTCTTCGATGGTCGCGCTGCCGGTGTAGCCCATGGACGAACGCAGGCCGCCCATCAGCTGGTGGATGATCGCCGCCAGGGCACCCTTGTAGGGAACGCGGCCTTCGATGCCTTCCGGTACCAGCTTCTCGGCACCGGCCGAGGAGTCCTGGAAGTAGCGGTCGGACGAGCCTTGCGCCTGTGCCATGGCACCCAGCGAGCCCATGCCGCGATAGGCCTTGTAGGAACGGCCCTGGAACAGTTCGACTTCACCCGGGGCCTCTTCGGTACCGGCGAACATCGAACCCATCATCACGCAGGAAGCACCGGCGACGATGGCCTTGGACAGGTCACCGGAGAAACGGATGCCGCCATCGGCGATCAGCGGCACGCCAGTGCCTTCCAGTGCTGCGGCAACGTTGGCGATGGCGCTGATTTGCGGCACGCCGACACCGGCAACGATACGGGTGGTGCAGATCGAGCCTGGGCCGATACCGACCTTGACGGCATCGGCACCGGCTTCGGCCAGGGCCTTGGCCGCAGCGCCGGTGGCGATGTTGCCGCCGATCACCTGCACTTGCGGGTAGTTCTCCTTCACCCAGCGAACGCGGTCGATAACGCCTTTGGAGTGGCCGTGGGCAGTGTCGACAACCACCACGTCAACGCCAGCGGCAACCAGGGCGGCAACGCGCTCGCCGGTGTCCTTGCCGGTACCGACGGCGGCGCCGACGCGCAGGCGACCCTGGTCATCCTTGCTGGCCAGCGGGTAGGCCTTGGCCTTTTCGATGTCCTTGACGGTCATCATGCCCTTGAGGTTGAACTTGTCGTCGACGATCAGGACTTTTTCCAGGCGGTGCTTGTGCAGCAGCTCGCGGACTTCGTTCTTGTCGGCGCCTTCGCGGACAGTGACCAGACGCTCTTTCGGGGTCATCACGTCGCGCACCTTGGCGTCCAGGCGGCTTTCGAAGCGCACGTCACGGGAGGTGACGATACCGACCAGGTCGCCATTGGCCAGCACCGGAACACCAGAGATGTTGTTCAGGCGGGTCAGGTCGAACAGGTCGCGCACGGTGGCGTCGGCGTCGATGGTGATCGGGTCCTTGACCACGCCAGCCTCGAACTTCTTGACCTTGCGGACTTCGCTGGCCTGCTGTTCGATGGTCATGTTCTTGTGGATGATGCCGATACCGCCTTCCTGGGCCATGGCAATGGCCAGGCGCGCTTCGGTCACGGTATCCATGGCGGCGGAAACCAGCGGAATGTTCAGCTCGATGCCACGGGTCAAACGGGTCTTGAGACTGACTTCATTGGGCAGTACCTCGGAATAGCCAGGTACAAGGAGGATATCGTCGAAGGTCAGGGCTTCTTGGCTGATACGCAGCATCGCGGGGGCTCCCGGGCGGGAAAAATGGAAGCGCGCCATTATACTCATGCACGGCGCGCCGCTCAATGCAAAATAAGGGCCTTCGGTCAGCCTTGTGGCAGTTTTACCTGTACCACCGCCACCGGCTGGTCGAGCCAGTCGGCGAAGCTGTCGAGAAAGGCCGGGGTGAACCCGGCCTCGCCCCAGTTGTTGAAGATGAACCCCAGGTTGGAAAAGGCACATGGCTGCAGAAAAATGAAGCCGTTGATGTCGTCTTCGAAGCCGCACAGCGGGCAGGTGAAGTTGTCGCTCACCGCCGGCATCCATTCCTCCAGGCTTTCGAACAGCGGCTCGCCCACCTCGCGCCGGCATTCCGGGCAACCGGCTTCTTCGAGGAAACCTTCGGTGGGCGTATAGATGCAGCGCTTGAGCATCACTTCCAGGCCGTTGACCGGCTCGCCGAAGGGCAGTCTTTCCGGGTGCAGGGCCACTTTGCGGGCACCTTCGGCCAAGGCATGGCCCATGCGGTTGCCGGTGCGACCACAGGTGGTCAGTTGCTCCTCGACGATCTTTTCGCGCACCAGCCAGCGCAGGATGGCGCGAGCCCGGGCTTCGTGCACCGGGACCGTGGACAGTTTGGGAACGATGATGCTTTGGGTGTTCATGAACGGGGCAAGCCTGAAAACTGCGGTTGTGCTGCAATTCTACCGCCTGCTCAGGTACTCAGGTAGCGACCGATCAGCGCCAGGCCGCTGGCCAGCACCA
This sequence comes from Pseudomonas sp. LAM2023, assembly GCF_016620375.1. Lineage (NCBI taxonomy): Bacteria > Pseudomonadati > Pseudomonadota > Gammaproteobacteria > Pseudomonadales > Pseudomonadaceae > Pseudomonas > Pseudomonas sp. LAM2023. Next base: position 114,478 of record NZ_JAENHV010000017.1, read on the forward strand.
GCCAGGTGACCAGGCGCACGAAGGCTTCACGGGACAGGCGGTGGGTCAGCCTGCGCCCGGCCCAGAGCCCGGCGCCCATCACCGGCAGCAGGCAGGCGGCGAGTAGCAGCAGGCTCTGGTCGGCATACACGCCGGCGACCAGGAACAGCGTCAGGCGCACCAGCGTACTGCAGCTGATCAACGCGCTCTGGGTGGCGCGGACCTGTTCCTTTGCCTCCAGCCGCGCACTCAGGTACAGCGCGTAAAGGAAGCCACCGCTGCCGAACAAGGCGCCGAACATTCCGCCCGCCGTGCCCATCGGTGCCGCCCACACGCCGGACAGGCTCGCCGGCCGCACCTTCACCGCCAGCTCGTACAGGGCATAGGCGGTCACGAACAGCCCCATCAGCAGCAGTAGCAGGTCGGACTTCAACTGCAACAGGAACACCACGCCCAGCGTGCAACCGATGGCCATGAACGGCAGCAACCGCAGCAGCTCGCCGCGCACCACGTCGCGGCGCGAGGGCAGCAGGTTGCCGAAGGCGGCGACGAAGTCGAGCAGCACCAGCAACGGGATGATCCGCGACAACGGCATGAAGTGGATGAGGATCGGCCCGGCCACCAGCGCGGTGCCGAACCCGGCAATGCCGAACACGATGTAGGCGGCGCCTACACCCAGCAGGACGGGTAGCCAGTCGAGGCCGGAAAACGACAATTGAGCGAGCATGGCAGCGGTTCCGAGGAATACAGGCAAAGGTTAGCCAGCGACGAGTCATGCCGACTAATATGCCTTTGTTGCCACACCCATCTCGAAAAGGCATGACATGACGTCGATCCGCCAGTTGCGTTACTTCGTGGAAATCGCCGAATGCGGCAGCTTCAGTGCCGCGGCCGAGCGGTTGTACATCGCCCAGTCGGCACTGAGCCGGCAAATCAAGGAGCTGGAACAGCAATTGGCCACTCCGCTGTTCGAGCGCACGGCACGTCTGCCGCGCCTGACATTGGCTGGCCAGGTTTTCCTGCAACGGGCGCGCCGGCTGCTGGCGGAACTGGCGCAGGCCGAGCGGGTAACCCGCGACATTGGCGAGGGGCGGCAAGGCAGCCTGCGCCTGAACCACTCCAGTACGGTGCCGCTGAGCGGCCTGCTGCTGGCTCGCCTGGGCAGCTACCTGAGCGGCAACCCGGGCATTTCGCTGGAGATCGCCCAGCAATCGTCGGAGGCACAGCTGGAGGATATCGCCGCGGGGCGGCTGGATGTTGGCCTGCTGCGCTTGCCAGTACTGCGCCAGCATGAAGGGGTGATGCTGCAGGCACTGTTCAGTGAGCCCCTGCTGCTGGCGGTCGCCGCCGGGCATCCCCTGGCCAGCGCGGTACAGGTGCAGCTGGAGCAGTTGCGCGAGGAGCGTTTCATTTCCATCCCGCATCGGGACCGTGGCGGGCTGAGCTACCTGGCGGCCTCGTTGTGCATGGCGGCAGGTTTCTTTCCGCAGGCGGCGCAGGTGCTGTCGCGCAAGACCACGCAGTTGCAGTTGATACAGGCGGGCTTCGGCGTGGCGTTGTTGCCGGAATGCATGCGTGAGATTGCACCGGCTTCGGTCAGCTTCGTGGCGCTGGCGGGGGAATGTGAGAGTACCGTGGCGCTGGCCTGCCGGCGTGATGCAGGGCCGCTGGTGCGCCAGTTCGTGACGGCGATGCAGGCCTGAACGGCCCCATCGCCGGCAAGCCGGCCGCCACAGCGACAGCATGGCGCCCAAGCCAGCGCGATAGCGGTAGGAGCCGGCTTGCCGGCGATAGGGCCGGGACAGACAACCGGGGCCGATGTCCTTTATGATGCCCGGCATGATCAGAGACCCTTTCGAACGACTCGGCCTGGACCGCGAGGTCCTCACCGTCAGCCAACTCAACGGCCGCGCTCGCGTGCTGCTGGAAGACGTGTTCCGCAGCGTGTGGGTGGAAGGCGAGATTTCCAACCTCGCCCGCCCGGCGTCCGGCCACATGTACTTCACCCTCAAGGACAGCGGCGCGCAAGTGCGCTGCGCGCTGTTCCGGCAAAACGCCACGCGGGTGCGCCAGGCCCTGCGCGATGGCCTGGCGGTGCGGGTACGTGGCAAGGTGTCGTTGTTCGAGGGGCGTGGCGATTACCAACTGATCCTCGATACCGTCGAGCCGGCCGGTGACGGCGCCTTGCGCCTGGCCTTCGAGGCGCTGAAGGAAAAGCTCGGCGCCGAAGGGCTGTTCAGCGCCGAACGCAAGCGACCGCTGCCCGCCCACCCGCAGCGCATCGGCATCATCACCTCGCCCACCGGCGCAGTGATCCGCGACATCATCAGCGTGTTCGGCCGCCGCGCCCCGCAAGTGGAACTGAACCTGATCCCCACCGCCGTGCAGGGTCGCGAAGCGATTGCCCAGATCGTGCGCGCCATCCGCCTGGCCGACAGCCTCGGTTTCGATGCACTGATCCTGGCCCGGGGCGGCGGCTCGCTGGAAGACTTGTGGTGCTTCAACGAAGAAGCCGTGGCGCGCGCCGTGGCGGCCTGCGTCACGCCGATCGTCAGCGCCGTGGGCCATGAAACCGATGTCTCGATCAGCGATTTCGTCGCTGACGTGCGCGCCCCCACGCCGTCGGCCGCCGCCGAGCTGCTGGCACCCGACAACAGCGGCCTGCAGCAACGCCTGGATGGCCTGCAACGGCGCCTGTTGCTACGCATGCAGAACCGCCTGAGCCACGACCGCCTGCGCCTCGAATCGCTGACCCGGCGCTTGCGTCACCCGGGCGAGCGCCTGCGCCAGCAGGCGCAGCGCCTGGATGACCTGGACATGCGTCTGCGCCGGGCATTCATGCTCAGCCTCAACCAGCGCCACGAACGCCTGGCACGGCTGGATACCCGCCTGGCTGCGCAGCACCCCGGTCGCACCCTGAAACTGCTGGGCCAGCGCCTGGACAGCCTGGCCGAACGCCTGCCACGGGCCATGCGCGAGGTGCTCAAGGACCGTCGTCAGCGCTTCCAGGCCCAACTGCAGACGCTGCAGGTGGTCAGCCCCCTGGCCACGCTTGCCCGCGGCTACAGCATTCTGCTGGACGAGCAGGGCCAGGCTATCCGCAGCGCCGGACAAACCCGCAATGGCCAGCGCCTGACCGCGCGCCTGAACGAAGGCGAGCTGTTGGTGCGGGTCGAAGACAACCACCTGACCCCGGTCACCCTCTCACTTCTGGACTGACACATGCCTCGCCTGCTCGCGCCCCTGCTTGCCCTTTCCCTCCTGCTGCTGGCCGGCGGCGCCCAGGCCAGCTATATCACCCGCACGCTGAACAAGCCGGTACCCGGCGGCGTTGCAGTGGTCGACCTCGGCCCCGCCGCCAGCGCGCCCAGCGCCCGCTTCGACGGCAAGCCGGTGCTGGTGGTGAAGGAGCAGGACAACTGGCTGGCCATCGTCGGTATCCCGCTGACCCAGAAGCCGGGTACTGCGCTGCTGAGCCAGGGCGACCGCACCCTGCCCTTCACCGTCACCAGCAAGAAATACCCCGAACAGCGCATTACCCTGAAGAACACCCGCCAGGTCAACCCGAACCCGGCCGACCTCAAACGCATCGACCGCGAACTGGCCGAGCAGATCGCGGCCTACCGCAGCTTCAGTCCAGCGCTGCCGAGCAACCTGATCCTCGACAAACCGGTCAATGGCCCGCTGTCGAGCAAGTTCGGCGTGCGGCGCTTCTTCAATGGCGAAGAACGCAACCCGCATGCCGGGCTGGACTTCGCGGTGCCGGCCGGCACGCCGATCAAGACCCCGGCCAATGGCAAGGTGATCCTGGTGGGCGATTACTTCTTCAATGGCCGCACGGTGTTCGTCGACCATGGGCAGGGCTTCATCAGCATGTTCTGCCACATGTCCAAGATCGACGTGCAGGTGGGCCAACCACTGCGCCGGGGTGACGTGGTCGGCCGGGTGGGCTCGACCGGGCGGGCTACCGGGCCACATATGCACTGGAATGTCAGCCTGAATGATGCGCGGGTGGATCCGGCGATTTTCATTGGGGCATTCCAGCCCTGAGACCGCGTGTCTGCTTCGCGGGCATGCCCGCTCCCACAGGTATTGCGCTGCGTCTTGAGGCTGCATCGTACCTGTGGGAGCGGGCGCGCCCGCGAAGAGGCCAACACAGTCGACATCAGTTCAACCGTGTTGCGCCATCGAAAAATACCACGCAAAAATAAATAAGTACTCAGCTCAATCAAGCTATAAAATCTCGCCGAAGCGCTTTTTTTAAGCATTCCTCTCAATTTTTTGTGAACGCTTGCCATCCCCCACCCCACTGGTTAGGGTTGAAGGCATGAAAACCTTCAGCACCCTCATCCTGCTCCGACAACATCGCAGCCTCTGCCTGGTCAGCGCCCGACTACCAGGCTGAATCGCATCGCCTCGCCTATTCATCTCGTTATCGCTCGGCAGGCCCGATCTCGGCCGCACACAAAAGGATTGCTTCCATGACCATGCTCAAAGACCCTTCGAAGAAATACCGTGCTTTCCCGACCATCGACCTGCCTGACCGTACCTGGCCGTCGAAGACCATCACCGCCGCGCCGATCTGGTGCAGCTCCGACCTGCGTGATGGCAACCAGTCGCTGATCGAGCCGATGGATTCGGAGAAGAAACTGCGCTTCTGGAAGACCCTGGTGCAGGTAGGCGTGAAGGAAATCGAAGCCTCGTTCCCGTCTGCCTCGCAAACCGATTTCGACTTCGTGCGCACGCTGATCGAAGACGGCCACATCCCGGACGACACCACCATCCAGGTGCTCACCCAGGCCCGTGAAGACCTGATCGCCCGCACCTTCGAGTCGCTGCGCGGCGCGAAGAAGGCCATCGTCCACCTGTACAACGCCACCAGCCCGTCGTTCCGCCGCATCGTCTTCAACCAGGACAAGCAAGGCGTCAAGGACATCGCGGTGAACGCGGCCAAGCTGTTCGTCAAATACGCCGCGCAGCAGCCAGAAACCCAGTGGACCTTCCAGTACTCGCCAGAAACCTTCAGCGCCACCGAAATGGAGTTCGCCAAGGAAGTCTGCGACGCGGTCATCGAGGTATGGAACCCCACGCCTGAGCACAAGATCATCCTCAACCTGCCGGCCACCGTGGAGGTCTCCACGCCGAACGTGTACGCCGACCAGATCGAGTGGTTCTGCCGCAACATCAACCGCCGCGACAGCGTGATCATCAGCCTGCACTGCCACAACGACCGTGGCACCGGCATCGCCGCCACCGAGCTGGGCCTGATGGCCGGTGCCGACCGCGCCGAAGGCTGCCTGTTCGGCAACGGCGAACGTACCGGCAACGTGGACCTGGTGACCCTGGCGTTGAACCTCTACACCCAGGGCATCGACCCGCTGCTGGACTTCTCCGACATCGATGGCGTGCGCAAGGTGGTCGAAGAGTGCAACCAGTTGCCGGTGCACCCGCGTCACCCGTACGTGGGCGACCTGGTCCACACCGCATTCTCCGGCTCGCACCAGGACGCCATCCGCAAGGGCTTCGCCAAGCAACAGGAAGGCGAGCTGTGGGAAGTGCCGTACCTGCCGATCGACCCGGCCGACATCGGCCGCAGCTATGAAGCGGTGATCCGCGTCAACAGCCAGTCGGGCAAAGGCGGCATCACCTACCTGCTCGAGCAGGAATACGGCATCAGCCTGCCGCGCCGCATGCAGATCGAGTTCAGCCAGGTGGTGCAAGGTGAAACCGACCGCCTGGGCCTGGAAATGACTGCCCAGCAGATCTACAACCTGCTGCACAAGGAATACCTCCAGGCCAACGCGCCGTACGCGCTGGTCAGCCACCGCCTGCAGGAAGAAAACGGCCACAGCGCCGTGGAAGTGGAAGTCGCCGGCGAAGGCGAGACCACCCTGCACTGGCGCGGCAAGGGTAACGGCGCGCTGGAAGCCCTGGTGGCCGGCCTGCCGATTGCCGTCGAGATCATGGACTACAACGAACACGCGATTGGCGCAGGCACCAATGCCAAGGCTGCCGCCTACATCGAGCTGCGCGTAGCCGGCGGTCGTCCGGTGCATGGCGTGGGTATCGATGAAAACATCACCACCGCCAGCTTCAAGGCGCTGTTCAGCGCACTGAACCGCTCGCTGAGCCAGCAGGAAGCCAAGGCCGCCTGAACCGTACCCCGATGAACAAGAAAGCCCGCATCGTTTGATGCGGGCTTTTTTGTTGGCCTGTGCCGGCCCTTTCGCGGGCTCGCCCGCTCCCACAGGTACTGCACGGCACCTGGAGCAGCGCGATACTTGTGGGAGCGGGCAAGCCCGCGAAAGGGCCGGTACAGACAGCAGACGAATTCCAGGCAAAAAAAAGGGGCGCTGACCAAGCGCCCCATAAGCCGTAAAGCACACAACAAATTCAGTTGGCGTCCAGCAGCGCAATCGCCTCCGCACTGCATGCCTCGATCCGCGCCCAATCGCCATTCCTGATCCAGCTGCTGTCGAGCATCCAGGTCCCGCCCACGCACATCACATTGGGCAGCGCCATGTAGTTGCGCACGTTAGCCGGGTTGACCCCGCCGGTCGGGCAGAAGCGAATGTCGCCGAACGGGCCGCCAAAGGCCTTGATCGCCGCAACGCCGCCGCAAATTTCCGCCGGAAACAGCTTGAAACGGCGATAACCCAGGGCGTAGCCCATCATGATTTCGGAGGGCGTGCTGATACCCGGCAACAGCGGAATCTCGCTGTCTACACCCGCTTCGAGAATGTCCTGGGTGATGCCTGGGGTAACGACGAACTGCGCCCCTGCAGCTTCAACCGCCGCGAACATGCTGCGATCGAGCACGGTGCCGGCGCCGACACAAAGCTCCGGGCGCTGCTCGCGCAGTACCTGGATGGCCTTCAGGCCATGCTGGGAGCGCAAGGTCACTTCCAGGGTACGGATACCGCCAGCGGCCAGGGCATCAGCCAAGGGCAGGATGTCGTCCTCGCGGGCGATGGTGATCACCGGCAGGATGCGCGCCTGTTCGCAAATGGCATCGATCCGTGCGGCTTTGTCGGCCATCGAGAGCTTGGGCTGTGGGCGTTCGAGGGTGGTCATGACTGTGGATCCTTGGCTCATGGGCACCAGTAGATGTCCAGGGGGGCGTGAAGAAAAGCGCGAATCGGCATTTCCGTAAGGTCGGTGCCAGCCAGCGCGGCGCGCAGGGTAGCGAGTTTGCCCTGCCCTTGCACGGACAGCGCGGTGAAAGCGGCACTGGCCAGCAGCGAGCGGGTCATCGACAGGCGCTGGCGCGGTACGCTCGGTGCCAGCAAGGGCAGGCAGCGGCGTGGGTTGGCCAGGTCGAGGGCGGCGTCCAGGTTGGGGCTGGCGGGGAACAGCGAGGCGGTATGGCCATCGTCACCCATGCCCAGCACCAGCACATCGATCGGCGGCAGCTCGGCCAGCGCCTGGTCGGCCTTGTTGGCAGCGGCGTCGAGGTTCTGCGCCTGCTGGTACAAGCCAACGAAACGGGCCTTGGCCGCGGCGCCCTTGAACAGGTGGCGAGCCAGCAGACCGGCGTTGCTGTCGGCGTGTTCCACTGGCACCCAACGCTCATCGGCGAGGCTGACGGTGACCCTGGCCCAGTCGAGGTCTTCGCTGGCCAGCTGTTCGAGGAACGGTACCGGGCTGCGACCGCCCGACAGCACCAGGCAGGCCTGGCCCTTGCTGGCGATCGCCTCGCGCAGGCGAACAGCCACGTCATGTGCCTGGCGCACGGCCAGGGCCTTGGCGTTGGCCAGCTCGTGCACGTTCACCGAGCCGGGCAGTTTCAGTTCAGATATCCCCATACCACGCCCTCCCGTCGCGTGTGATCAGAGCAATCGAGCTCATCGGCCCCCAGGAACCGGCCGCATAAGGTTTCGGTGCATCGCCCGCGTTACGCCAGCCGGCGATCAACTGGTCGCACCACTTCCAGGCATATTCGATTTCGTCCTTGCGCACGAACAGGTTCTGGTTGCCGCGCATCACCTCGAGCAACAGCCGCTCGTAGGCATCCGGAATCCTCGCGCTGCGCCAGGTGTCGGAAAAATTCAGCTGCAACGGGCCGCTGCGCAGTTGCATGCCCTTGTCCAGGCCCTGCTCCTTGGTCATCACCCGCAGGGAAATGCCTTCGTCCGGTTGCAGGCGGATGATCAGCTTGTTACCGATTTGCAAACGCTGTTCCGGGGCAAAGATGTAGTGCGGCGTTTCCTTGAAATGAATGACGATCTGCGACAGTTTCTGCGGCATGCGCTTGCCGGTACGCAGGTAGAACGGCACGCCCGACCAGCGCCAGTTGCGGATGTCGGCACGCAGGGCGACGAAGGTTTCGGTATCGCTCTGGGCGTTGGCGTTGTCTTCTTCGAGGTAACCGGGCACCGGCTTGCCATCGCTGTAGCCGGCAATGTACTGGCCACGCACCACACGGGTGCTCAGCCCTTCGCCAGTGATCGGTGCCAGGGCCTTGAGCACCTTGACCTTCTCGTCACGGATGGCATCGGCGGACAGTTCGCTGGGCGGGTCCATGGCGATCAGGCACAGCAGCTGCAGCAGGTGGTTCTGGATCATGTCGCGCAGCTGGCCGGCCTTGTCGAAATAGCCCCAGCGGCCTTCGATACCGACCTTCTCGGCAACGGTAATCTCCACGTGGGAGATGGAGTTCTGGTTCCACTGGGTTTCGAACAGGCTGTTGGCAAAGCGCAGGGCGATCAGGTTCTGCACCGTCTCCTTGCCCAGATAGTGGTCGATGCGGTAGACCCGGTTCTCGGGGAAGAACCGTGCCACGGCGTCGTTGACCCGGCGCGACGACTCCAGGTCGTGGCCAATGGGCTTCTCCAGCACCACCCGGGTGCGCGCAGCCAAACCGGCCTTGTCGAGGTTTTCGCAGATGGCGCCGTACACCGCCGCCGCCGTGGCGAAATAGGCGATCAGCGGCTGCTCGCCCTGCACCTGTTCGGCCAAGGCCTGATAGCCCTCGGGCTGGAGGAAGTCGAGGTGCTGGTAGCTCAGCCGGGCAAGGAAGCGGCCCAGCGCTGCAGGCTCTATGTCAGCCTCGGGTACATGCCGGCGCAGGTGCGCTTCGATACTGTTCAGGTGTTCCTGCGCAGTACCGGCCTCGCGGGCCAGGGCCAGCAGGTGGGTATCCGGGTGCAACAGGTTGGCCCGGTCGAGCTGATAAAGCGCAGGAAACAGCTTGCGCAATGCCAAGTCGCCGAGGGCGCCAAACAGGGCAAAGGTGCAAGGTTCGACACTGATCGCAGCCATGATGTTGGTTCTTTCCTAAAGTTGGTCTAGGAATACCGCTTTCACATACGGTTTTCAAGGGATAATGTAGTAAAAACCACAACATTCGACACAAGTGTTACAGACAAGTGGTACGCCAACCGCGCCAACAGTACGATAGACGACCGTGCAAAAAGCCTGCTGCTCCCACAGCCGGCTGTCTTCCCGACCCAAGGACACACCCATGGACCGCGTGCGAAACCTCCTGGAACAGATCCAGGGACGCCTCGACGAGCTGAACAAGGCCGAACGCAAAGTCGCCGAAGTCATCCTGCTCAACCCACAACAAGCCACCCGTTTCAGCATCGCTGCGCTTGCCCAGGCGGCCAAGGTCAGCGAGCCGACCGTCAACCGCTTCTGCCGCTCGTTCGGCGTCAGCGGCTACCCCGAACTCAAGCTGCAGCTGGCGCAGAGCCTGGCCAGCGGCGCCGCCTATGTCAGCCGCGCGGTAGAGGCCGACGATGATCCGGCAGCCTATACCCAGAAGATCTTCGCCAGCGCCATCGCCTCGCTCGACAGCGCCTGCCAGCAACTCGACCCGCAGCAGGTCAGCCGTGCCGTGGACATGATGATCCAGGCGCGGCAGATCCACTTCTTCGGCCTCGGCGCCTCTGCCCCGGTGGCGCTGGATGCCCAGCACAAGTTCTTCCGCTTCAACCTGGCGGTGTCGGCCCACGCCGACGTACTGATGCAACGCATGCTGGCCTCGGTCGCCCACACCGGCGACCTGTTCGTGATCATTTCCTACACCGGACGCACCCGCGAACTGGTCGAAGTGGCGCGCCTTGCCCGGGAAAATGGCGCCTCGGTGCTGGGCCTGACGGCCGCCGGTTCGCCATTGGCCAATGCCTGCAGCCTGAGCCTGCATATTCCGTTGCCGGAAGACACCGACATCTACATGCCAATGACCTCGCGGATCATCCAGCTGACCGTGCTCGATGTGCTGGCCACCGGCATGACCCTGCGCCGTGGCGTGGACTTCCAGCCGCACCTGCGCAAGATCAAGGAAAGCCTCAACGCCAGCCGCTACCCGATCGAGGACGACGAACTCAACTGAGCCGGTGCGCCTGCAAACGCAGGTGTACCCGCTGCCCCGGCGCCAGGCTCAGGCCTTCACCACTGCCACTGGCGGCCTCGACGCAGACGAAGCGCTGGCATTCGCGGCCAGTCACGCCCATCAGCGGGCGGTTGCCCGGGTGCCAGACCACGGTGTCGTCACTGTCGCCGGTGTCGATGCACAGCTCACGCTGCCAGGCCGGGTCCTGCAGCTGCACCCGTGGCGTGCCGGGGTAGACCTTCTGGCAGCCGCCCTTGAGCTTCAGCGCGCCATCCTCACGGCAGGCCTGGCGGTTGAGGCGGTCGTAGCCTTCGATGTCCTCGAGCCCGGACAGCGCTATCTCGGACACGTCACTGATACACCAGTAGGCCAGCAGAGCATGGCTCAGCTGGCAGGGTTCGCTGTCCTGGTGCTCGGTGCTCAGGCTCAGCTCCATGCGGCTGCCCAGCCGGGCATGCAGGTCGACCTGCCAGTCGCACAGGTCCAGCCGCCATTTCAGGGTAACGCCCTCCTCGTCCTCGCGGCTGTCGACCAGCTTCCAGTCCAACAGGCGCGCCCAGCCATGGGCTGGCCACAGGTCTTCGCTGGGGTGACGGCCATACCAGGGCCAGCACACCGGCACGCCACCGCGGATCGCCCCAACCTGCGGCCACTGCTCGGCACACCACAGCCAGGGCCGTTCGCCGGCCGGCTGAAAATGCAGCAGTTGCGCGCCCTGGCGGCTGAACACCGCCTGGCAACGTGGGTGGTCGATGATCAGCACATCGCGCTGCTGGTAACGCTCCCACTCGAATGTCGGCCGGGGCCGCTGCGAGGTGAAGAAGCGATGAAGCGGATGTTCGGGCATGTTCAGGGCTCTTGTTGTTTGAGATAGCGCTGTCTCGGCCTATCCCTGGCACCCACTGCAGGCCAGTGGGTGCCGGGAGCCGAAATTGGATTGGCGTAAATTTACAACAATTGCCCTTAGAATGACGACTGAATCTTCAAGCCTGCGACCAACGCATTGTCCACCTCATCGACCCCGCCGGGGCTCTTGATGTACTGCAGGTTGGGCCGCACGGTCAGCCAGTTGGTGACGTGGAAGCCGTAATAGAGCTCGGCGTTGTATTCGGTGCGTTGCAGCGGCACGAAGCCGGGGTTGTCGTAATCGTCGATACCGCTCTGGGCATTGAGCAACTCGGCGCGTTTCTTGACGTCGTCATTCACATGAATACGTGCCACACCGAAGCCGATATCGTCCTTGGGCCGGGCGTCGAAGGCGCCCTTGTAGACCAGGCCTACCTGCTGGTAGTTGTCGACCACGTTGGTGGCCTTGTCGTGCACAGTGAAGTTGGCGAACAGGCTCAGGCCACGGTTGACATCGCCAGCATGGGCAGTGACTTGCTGTTGCGCCACGACCCACCAGCCGTGCTTGCTGGAGTGTGACTTGAAGGCTTCGCCAGTCAACGCCTGCGGGTTGCCGTTGACATCGTCGAATACATCATCGGCCTTGGCCGTGCTGTAGTAGTAACCCAGGCGGTACTCGCCCGGCAGGCCATTGACCTTGGGTGACCACACCGCTTCCACCGGCAGTATCGCGCCCTTGGTGCCGCTGCCGCTGAGCTTGAAGCCGTTGCCGGTTTCCAGGTTGGAAGGGTTCTGCTCGAAGGCACCGACCTGGACGAAGAATTCCGGGGTGATGTTGTACTTGACCCGCAGTGCCCACTGGCTCACCGGCCAGTTGTACCAGATGCCACCGACCCAGTTGCCCACTTGCGAGCCGCAGAAGGCCAGGTTCTGGAAGTCGCAAGGGAAGCTGTTGAAGTCCTCGCCTTCGCCGAAGCGGCCGAATTTGACGTCCAGCGCACCGTCAAAGTACTTCTGCTTGACCCACATCTGGGTCAGGCGCCAGGTCTGGCCGCGGCCCCACACTTCCTGCACCGAGCTGAACTGCCCGGCGCGCGGGTCGCTGATGCGGTCGTTGGACAGGTTGCGGCCACTGCGCTCGGTGATCGCCAGCTTGAACTCGGCATCGTGCCAGCCGAGGATTTTCTGCAGGTCCAGGTGTGCGCCCAGCGCGAACTGGTCGCTGTAGCGCGCGGTCTTGTCGTCGTTGTAGCCGCCGTGCAGGTTGCCGGCTACCTCACCGACATAATCCAGGGTGAAGTCGTAACCTTTTTCCAGCAGTTCGGTGCGGGTGCCGCCCCAGTCGCCGGTCATCCACTTCGATTCGCTGGAAAAGGCCTCGGCAGCCTGCGCCCCGCTGCTGCCAACGATGGCAAGCAAGGCCAGCGAGCCCAATGTCCTGATGCGTTTGCGCTGTTCCATCCCTTTGCGTCCTCTTTTTTCTTATTGGTGGTGTAGACGAGTCAACGGCCCTTGAAGTGAGCCACGTTGTCCTTTACTGCTGCGGCGGAGCTGGCCAGGTGCAGGCGCTCGCCGCTGTCGGCGTCGAACAGCAGCACCCGGGCCGGGTCGAACTGCAGGTTCAGGTTGTCACCTACCTGGCACGTCACATCCGGCGCCAGGCGGCAGCAAACCTTGGTCTGGTTGAGGGTGACGAACACCAGCAGGTCCGGCCCGGTAGGTTCGGTCACCTGCACCTCGGCGCGGATGCCCGGCAAGCTGTTGCCCTCCCCGGTGCCCAGCGCGATCTGCTCGGGACGGATGCCCAGAATGATCTCGCGCCCCTCGAGTTCGTCGGCAGCCAGGCCCAAAGGCAGTTCGCAGCGCGCCTGGCCACTGTCCAGCAGCGCCAGCAGGCGGCCATCCTGTTTGGTCAGGCGTACCGGGATGAAGTTCATCGGCGGCGAACCGATGAAGCTGGCGACAAACTGGTTGGCCGGGTCGTTGTAGATCTGTTGTGGGGTGCCGAACTGCTGGATGATGCCGTCCTTCATCACCGCTACCTTGTCGCCCAGGGTCATGGCCTCGATCTGGTCATGGGTGACGTACACGGTGGTGGTCTTCAGGCGCTGGTGCATCAGTTTCATTTCGGTGCGCATCTCGACACGCAGCTTGGCATCGAGGTTGGACAGCGGTTCATCGAACAGGTAGATCTTCGGCCGCCGCGCCAGCGCCCGGCCCATGGCCACGCGCTGCTGCTGGCCACCGGACAGCTGCGCCGGCTTGCGCGCCAGCAGGTGCTCGATCTGCAGCAGCTTGGCCACCCGCGCCACCTCTTCGTCGATGGCAGCCTGGGGCAGCTTGCGGATCTTCAGGCCGAACTCGATGTTCTCGCGCACGCTCATGGTCGGGTACAGCGCGTAGGACTGGAACACCATGGCGATGTCACGATCCTTGGGGCTCATGCCACTGACATCCTGCTGGTCGATGAGGATCGCCCCGCCGGTGATCTGCTCCAGGCCGGCAATGCAGTTCATCAAGGTCGACTTGCCGCAGCCCGACGGGCCGACCAGGATCAGGAACTCGCCATCCTTGATCGACAGCTGGATGTCCTTGAGGGTGTCCGGCAAGCCGCTGCCGTAGGTCTTGTTCACATTGCGAAGTTCGAGCGTTGCCATGACTTACCCCTTTACCGCGCCAGCCGTCAGGCCGCGGACGAAATATTTGCCTGCCACCACGTAGACCAGCAGGGTTGGCAGGCCGGCAATCATCGCCGCCGCCATGTCGACGTTGTATTCCTTGGCCCCGGTACTGGTGTTGACCAGGTTGTTCAAGGCCACGGTGATCGGTTGCGAGTCGCCGCTGGAGAACACCACGCCAAACAGGAAGTCGTTCCAGATCTGGGTGAACTGCCAGATCAGGCAGACCATGATGATCGGCGTGGACATCGGCAGGATGATGCGGCGGAAGATGGTGAAGAACCCGGCGCCATCCAGCCGCGCAGCCTTGACCAGCGCATCGGGGACGCTCACGTAGAAGTTGCGGAAGAACAGCGTGGTAAAGGCCAGGCCATAGACCACGTGCACCAGCACCAGGCCGCTGGTGGTGCTGGCCAGGCCGAGCTTGCCGAGGGTGAACGAGGCCGGCAGCAGCACGGTCTGGAACGGCAGGAAGCAGCCGAACAGCAGCAGGCCGAAGAACAGCTGCGAACCACGGAAGCGCCACATCGACAGCACGTAGCCGTTCAGCGCGCCGATGGCAGTGGAGATCAGTACCGCCGGCACGGTGATCATGATCGAGTTCCAGAAGTACCCGCTGACCGTGGCCCAGGCCTTGACCCAACCAATACCGCTGAACACCGCCGGCCAGCTCAGCAGGTTGCCGGTGCTGATATCGTCCGGGGTCTTGAAGCTGGTCAGCAGCATCACCACCAGCGGCACCAGGTACAGCAACACGGCCAGCAACAGCACCGCGTGGATGGCGATGCGGCTGAGGCTCAGCACCGGTTTGTCGACAGGGCTATGCATGGCGTTTGCTCCGCAGCTCCGAGTACAGGTAAGGCACGAGGATCGCCAGGATCGCCCCGAGCATGAGGATGGCGCTGGCCGAGCCCATGCCCATCTGCCCGCGGCTGAAGGTGAACGAATACATGAACATCGCTGGCAGGTCGGACGAATAGCCCGGGCCGCCGGCGGTCATTGCCGCCACCAGGTCGAAGCTCTTGATGGCAATGTGCGCGAGAATCATCAGCGAGCTGAAGAACACCGGGCGCAAGCTGGGCAGCACCACACGCCAGTAGATGCGCGGCAGGCTGGCGCCGTCGATCTGCGCGGCGCGGATGATCGACGGGTCGACCCCGCGCAGGCCGGCGAGGAACATCGCCATGATGAAGCCCGATGCCTGCCATACCGCGGCAATCACCAGGCAGTACACCACCCGGTCCGGGTCGATCAGCCAGTCCAGGCGGAAACCTTCCCAGCCCCAGTCTCGCAGCAGCTTGTCCAGGCCCATGCCCGGGTTGAGCAGCCACTTCCAGGCAGTGCCGGTGACGATCATCGACAGCGCCATGGGGTACAGGTAGATGGTGCGGATGAAGCCTTCGCGGCGGATCCGCTGGTCCAGCAGGACCGCCAGCAGCACGCCGATGACCAGGCTGATGGCGATGAACAGGCCGCCGAACAGCAGCAGGTTCTTGCTCGCCACCCACCAGCGGTCGTTGTCGAACAGCCGGGCGTACTGGGCCAGGCCGGCCCACTTGTAGGTCGGCAGGAAGGTCGACGTGGTGAAGGACAGGACAAAGGTCCAGAGGATGTAGCCGTAGAAGCCCACCAGGACGATGAACATGCTCGGCGCCAACACCAGCTTGGGCAGCCAGCGCTGAAGCGCGTCCAGGGGTGAGGCCCGCAGTTGGGCGGTTGCTGTAGTCATGGTTCACCTCGAAGGCGCCGCACTCCCCTGTAGGAGCGGCCTTGTGTCGCGATGGGCTGCACAGCAGCCCCAAAGGACTCAAGGACGATTACCTACCTTGAAGATCGAGTGCGCAGGTTATGGGGCTGCTGCGCAGCCCATCGCGACACAAGGCCGCTCCTACAACGGAATCGCGTCTGCTTTACTGGGCAGCCTTGATCGCCGCCGCCAGCTTCTTCGCCGCATCGGCCGGGTCGGCCTTCGGGTCGTTGATGTAGTTGGTCACCACATCGAAGAACGCGCCCTGCACGGCCAGCGTGGTGGCCATGTTGTGCGCCATGCTCGGCTGCAGCCCGCCGCTCTTGGCATCGGCGAGGAAGTCCTTGGCGGAGGTTTGCGCGCAGGCATCGAAGCCGTAC
This sequence comes from Pseudomonas sp. LAM2023, assembly GCF_016620375.1. NCBI lineage: Bacteria > Pseudomonadati > Pseudomonadota > Gammaproteobacteria > Pseudomonadales > Pseudomonadaceae > Pseudomonas > Pseudomonas sp. LAM2023. Next base: position 130,444 of record NZ_JAENHV010000017.1, read on the forward strand.
TTGCCCATGTCGGCGAGCATGTCGTTGCGTACCGGGATGGAGCCCTTGTTGATGCTGAACACCTTCTGGAAGTCCTGGCCCAGCACCTTGCGTGCGATGTCCCGCTGCCCGGCGGCGGTGCCTTCGTCGTTCTGCTTGAACACTACCAGCGAGTCGATGTTGTAGAGGAAAGCCTTGTCCGTGCCAGGGAATGGCACGCACTGGTAGTCCTTGCCGGCAGTTTTCTTCGCCAGGGTCCATTCGCTCTTGGCCCAGTCGCCCATGATCTGCATACCGGCCTTGCCGTTGATGACCTTGGCCGCTTCGAGGTTCCAGTCCTGGCCCTTGCCATCCGGGTCCATGTAGGTGGCGACCTTCTTCAGCTCGGTCAGCGCCTTGATCATCTGCGGGCCGGTCAGCGCCTCGCTGTCGAGGTCGACCAGGGCCTTCTTGTAGCCATCGACCCCCATCACGGCCAGCACCACGCTTTCGAATACGGTGCTGTCCTGCCACGGCTGGCCACCATGGGCGAGCGGGATGAAACCGGCGGCCTTGAGCTTGTCGGCGGCGGCGTAGAATTCGTCGAGGGTGGTCGGCGCCTTGTCGATGCCGGCCTTCTTGAACACTTCGGGGTTGATCCACAGCCAGTTGATGCGATGGATGTTCACCGGTACGGCGACGTAGTCACCGTCATACTTCACGGTGTCGGCGACCTTCTTGTCGAGCAGCGTGTCCCACTTCTCTTCCTTGGCCACATCCTTGAGCACATCGGCGTCGAGCAGGCCGGTGGCTGCCCAGTCCTGGATGTCCGGGCCCTTGATCTGTGCGACACCCGGCGGGTTGCCCGCCACGGCGCGGCTCTTGAGCACGGTCATGGCCGTGGCACCACCGCCGCCAGCGACTGCGCCGTCCTTCCAGGTGAAGCCATCTTTTTCGACCTGGGCCTTGAGCACATCGACTGCCGCTTTTTCACCACCGGATGTCCACCAGTGCACCACCTCGATACTGCCTTTGGAATCGGCAGCCAGGGCAGTGAGCGGGAACAGGGAGGCCCCTAGCGAGGCAATGGAGATTGCGGCAGCGAGACGAAGCGTAGAGTTCATCGAAGCACCTTTCTTGTTGTTATGCCGTGCAAGTCGGTCGCTTGCGTTGCATTGAGTCTAAACAGCGTGCGCGCCTCGTCAGGTAACGAAGCGACGCGTGAATGTCATCATCTGGTTACATTGGCGGCCAGGCTGCTGGCCAGGCTCGGTGCCAGCGGCAAGCCCGGCAGCAGCAATGTCTGGTAGGCGTGGTAGAGGTCGGGCTTGCCCGGCCACAGCATCCCGGCTGGCTGGTTATGTGCATCGAGCTCGTGGTGCCAGCTGCCCGCAACCAGGTCGATGAAATGCTTGGCAATGAAATCCCAGCAGCGCTGGTACCACTGCTCGTAGCGTGCCTCGCCAGTACGCTGCAACAGCGCCGCTGCGGCGGCGCAGGCCTCGGCGTGCACCCAATGCAGGCGCGCGTGCACCACCGGCCGATCGGCCCAGTCCAGGGTATAGACAAAGCCCGGCGCGCCATCGACGTGCCACGCGTGCTGGCAGGCCGCGTCGAACAACGCGCGCGCGTCGTCCACCAGCCAGCCCGGCGCAGGCAGGCCGGCCCGTTCGAGGCTGGCCTCCAGGTGCAGCAGCAACCGCGCCCACTCCAGCGCATGCCCGGGGGTGGTCCCATACGGCCGGAAAGGATCAGCCGGACGCTCCAGGTTGTAATGCGGCAGTGGCTGCCAGAAGGCATCGAAGTGCTCGATGACGCGATGGCCGTTGGCGGCGGCATGGCCATGAATGACGCGTTCGGCGATGCGCAGGGCGCGTTGCAGCCACAGGCGCTGGCCAGTGACATCGGCCAGGGCGAGGAAGGCTTCGACCGCGTGCATGTTGCTGTTGGCGCCACGGTACGGCTCGGGCGACTGCCAGGTACGGGAGAAGGATTCGCAGAGGGCGCCCTCCGCTTCGCTCCAGAAATGCGCGACAAGCATCTGCACCGCGTCTTCCAGCAGGGCGGGCGCGTCGGCAGCGCCGGCCAGCACCGCCGAGCTGGCGGCCAGGGCGACGAAGGCATGCAGGTAGGCGGCCTTGCCGCTGTCGGTAGCGCCATCGGGGTGGGCGAACCAGCCGCCATGGGTGGCGTCCTGCATGGCGCCACGCAGGGCAGCCACACCGTGTTCGACATAGGCCAGGCAACCGGGCAAGCCCTGCAGCTGGGCCAGGGCGAAGCAGTGGGTCATGCGGGCGGTGTTCAGGGTGTCGGCACGGGCACCGGGGGCAAGCTGCCCCTTGGCATCCAGGCTGCCGAAGCCATCGGGCAGTTTCGCAGCCTTGGCGAACGCCAGCAGGCGCTGTGCTTCGGCCAGGCGCCAGGCGGTGTGAGCCGGGGCATCGAGCCAACGGGTGGCAGGCAGGTTATGCGTATTCATGGGCCAGCTTGATCCTTGCCAGTCGTGGGCGAATTCTAGTCAGCGCGGTCGGGTGGGATGTCACGAAGGGCCGGTGGATTGTCACCGCGCAGTGACATTTCGCTTGCCGGCACCGGCTCTCAGTCCATGCCCCGCGGCAGGTACAAGGTCACCCGCAACCCGCCCTCGCGCAGGTTGAGCAGACTCACCTCGCCGCCATGGCTATGAGCGATGTTGCGCGCGATGCCCAACCCCAGCCCATAGCCCTGCTGCTGCCCCGCCAGGCGGAAGTGCGGCTCGAACACCTGTTCCAGCTGCTGCTCGGGCACCCCCGGCCCCTGGTCATCGACCTGCAGCACGAAGCCCTCGGCACTGTCGATGATGCGTAACCGTGCCCGCTCGCCGTACTTGATGGCATTGTCGATCAGGTTGCCGATGCACCGTCGCAACGCCAGCGGCTTGCCCGGATACGGTGCCAGTGCCCGGCCTTCGAGGGTGATGCGACCATCGCCCAGGTAGGGCTCGGCGAGGATTTCCAGCACCTGGTTGAGGTCGACCGGCTCGATGTTTTCATGAATGTCGGTGTCCTTCACGCACTGCAAGGCCCCTTTGACCAGCAACTCCAGCTCATCCAGGTCCTGGCTGAACTTGGCCTGCAGGCGTTCGTTCTCCAGCAGCTCGACCCGCAGCCGCAGGCGAGTGATCGGCGTGCGCAGGTCGTGCGAGATAGCGCTGAACAGCTGGCTACGTTCGGTCAGGTAGCGGCTGATACGTTCGCGCATGCTGTTGAACGCCCGGCCCACTTCCACCACCTCACTGCCACCGCCTTCGGCCACCGGCGCCACATCGGCACCCAGCGACATTTCGCGCGCCGCCCGTGCCAGGCGCTTGAGCGGCCAGCTCTGCCAGTGCACCAGCAGGCCGATGAACAGCAGCAGCAACACGGTGGTCAGCACGATGAAGCCGATCTGCTGGCGCGGCAGGCGTTCGGCCTCCAGGCTGGTATAGGGCTCGGGCAGCAGCGAGGCGATGTACAGCCACTCGCCCTCACCCAGGCGGATCTGTGTCACCAGCACCGGCGGGTTGAGCGGTTCCAGGGTCAACGAGTAGTGCGCCCACGAGCGCGGCAGCTCGTCGAGCTTGAGGCCGCTGTTGAAGATGCGCAGGTCGTCGGGGCTGACGAACGCCACGGAAATTTCCATCTGCGAACCCAGGCGCTCATGCAGCACTTGCTGGAACACGTCGATCACCACCTGCTTGCGCGGGGTGACCGGCAGTACCGGCATGTCCAGTGGCTTGGCGTTGAGCGATACGAAGAAGCGCGTGCCGCCCATGCTGCGCAGCTGATCGAGCACCATGGGCCGGTAGCCCACCGGCAACGAACGAAAGTAGCTGACGCTGGCGCTCATCGAGTGGGCCAGGCTGCTGGCACTGGCGCGCAGGCCTTGCAGTTGGCTGGCGCGCAACTGGGCGACCCAGATGATGCTGGACAAGCCCTGGGCCAGCAGCACCACCAGCAAGGTCAGCAGCAGCATGCGCCCCAGCAACGAGCGCGGCAGCAGCCGCCAGCGCCGCTCAGGAGCCACTGCAGACATGGGCAGCCAGCAGGTAGCCACTGCCGCGCACGGTGCGGATCAGCCGGGGCGGTTTGTCGGTATCGCGCAGGCGTTGGCGCAGGCGGCTCACCGCCATGTCGACGATGCGGTCCAGCGGCATCGGCTCGCGACCTCGGGTGGCGTTGCCGATGGTGTCGCGGTCGAGGATCTGCTGGGGGTGGTCGAGAAACAGCTTGAGCAGGGCAAAGTCGGCGCCGGAGAGCATCACCTCCTCGCCGTCGCGATGAAACAGGCGATGGCTGACCGTGTCCAGGCGCCAGTCGTCGAAAGCCAGCACGGCACTGCCCGGCGCCGCCTGGCCGAACTCGGCACGGCGCAGCAGGGCCTTGATCCGTGCTTGCAATTCGCGCGGGCTGAACGGTTTGCCCAGATAGTCGTCGGCGCCCAGTTCCAGGCCGATGACCCGGTCGGCTTCGTCCGAGCTGGCGGTGAGCATGATGATCGGTACCCGTGCCTGGCGCGGGTGCTGGCGTACCCAACGGCACAGGCTGAAGCCGTCTTCGTCGGGCAACATGACGTCGAGGATGACCAGATCGCAAGGGGTGGTTTCCAGGGCGCGGCGAAAGCCCTTGCCGTCGGCTTCGGCATGCACCTGGAAGCCGGAACGGCTCAGGTAGGTTTGCAGCAGTTCGCGGATTTCCTGGTCGTCGTCGACCATCAGGATCGATTTACCGGCAGTGCTCAAGGTGGTCTTTCCTTTTGTCTGGTTACAGGTCTTCGTTGCCTGCTATCGGGGCCGCTGCGCAGCCCATCGCGACCCAAGGCCGCTCCTACAGCGACTGCGCCGGGCCGGAAATCCCAGGTCCCGGTGCAGCAGCGGCGTTGGGTCGCGATGGCCGCGCAGCGGCCCTCAATCACCTAGCCGTGATCCAGCGCCTGTTGCAAGGCCACTCCAGCCCCCAGCAACCCGGAAAACTCCGCCGTCACCAGCCATACCGGCACCCCGGCGAAATAACCGCTCATGCAGCCCTTGTCGGCAAAGCTGGCAGCGAACCCGCTGCGCAGGAACAGCTCGGCAAACCGTGGGATCACACCGCCGACAATATAGACCCCACCGCGCGCGCCCAGCGTCAGCACATTGTTACCCGCCACTCGGCCGAGGAACCGGCAGAACTGCTCGATCACCGCCAGCGCCCGTGGTTCGCCGCCCAGCGCAGCATCGGTGATCTGCGCCGGGGTGTTGTGTCGGGGTGTGTCGCCGTCCAGTGCACAGATTGCCTGGTACAGGCGCAGCAGGCCACCGCCACTGAGCACGGTTTCGGCGCTGACATGGCCGATCTGGGCGTGAATCTGTTGGTATATTGCCGCTTCGCGGGCATTGCCCACCGGCAGGTCGACGTGCCCGCCCTCACCCGGCAAGGCGCACCAACGCTCACCCACTCGCAACAGCGAGCCGACACCCAAACCGGTACCCGGGCCGATGACCAACGCCGGGCGCGAAAGGTCGGCCTGGCCCGGGCACACCTCGCGAAACTCGCCATCGCGCAGACGGGTCATGCCCAGCGCCATGGCGGTGAAGTCATTGATCAGCAGCAACTGCTCGATCTGCAGCCGCTGGCAGAACGCCTGACGGCTCAGGCGCCAATGGTTGTTGGTGAAGCGGAACTCGTCGCCATTGACCGGCCCGGCCACCGCCAGGCAGGCAGCAGTCACGCCGCCGCGAGCGATGCCAAGGCCTTCCAGGTAAGCCTCGATGGCCTGTTCCGGGCTGGTGTAGTCCTCGGTGGCGAAGACCTTCACCGCATGTAGCTGGTTGTCACGCCACAACGCGAAACGGGCATTGGTGCCGCCGATGTCGCCAACCAGCAGGTCTTTCATTTGAGGTTCTCCAGGGTCGCGGTGAAGGCGCTGGCGCCCTGCTCTGCCGGGCTGAACGCCATGCGCATGAAGCCGAACAGCTCGCGCCCGCAGCCCAGGTCGTTGCCCTGGGGTGCGGGTGGCAGGTCGCGGCTGGCCAGTTCTTCGGCCGACACCATTACCCGCAGCGTGCCTTCGACACCATCGACGCGCACGATATCACCGTCGCGCACCCGCGCCAGCGGGCCACCGTCATACGCCTCGGGGCAGACGTGGATAGCTGCCGGGATCTTGCCGGAGGCACCGGACATGCGCCCATCGGTGACCAGCGCCACCTTGTAGCCGCGATCCTGCAGCACACCGAGGAACGGTGTGAGCTTGTGCAGCTCCGGCATACCGTTGCAGCGCGGGCCCTGGAAGCGCACCACGGCAACGAAATCACGCTCCAGCTCGCCGGCCTTGAAGGCATCGGCCAGCGACTGCTGGTCGTGGAACACCCGTGCCGGGGCTTCGACCACCTGGTGCTCCGGGGCGACCGCCGACACCTTCATCACGCCGCGGCCAAGGTTGCCTTCCATTACCCGCAGGCCGCCTTCGGCCGAGAATGGTCGGGCCACCGGGCGCAGGATGCTTTCGTCCAGGCTGTGCTGCGGCCCTTCGCGCCACACCAGCTTGCCCTCGTCGAGGAACGGTTCCTGGGTGTAGCGACGCAGGCCATGGCCGGCCACGGTGTTGACGTCCTCGTGCAGCAGCCCGGCATCGAGCAGCTCGCGGATCAGGAAGGCCATGCCGCCAGCGGCCTGGAAGTGATTGATGTCGGCCTTGCCGTTGGGGTAGACGTGGGACAGGGTCGGCACCACTTCGGACAGGTCGGCCATGTCCTGCCAGGTCAGCTGGATCCCCGCCGCCTGGGCAATTGCCGGGATATGCAAGGTGTGGTTGGTGGAACCGCCAGTGGCATGCAGGGCGACGATGGAGTTGACCAGCGCCTTCTCATCCACAATTTCGCCCAGCGGCATGAAGTTGCCGCTGGCCTTGGTCATGCGCGTGACCTGCTGCGCGGCCTCGGCAGTGAGCGCGTCACGCAGCGGCGTGTACGGGTTGACGAAGGAGGCGCCGGGCAGGTGCAGGCCCATCACTTCCATCACCAGCTGGTTGGTGTTGGCCGTGCCGTAGAAGGTACAGGTACCCGGGCTGTGGTAGGACTTCATCTCCGACTCCAGCAGCTCCTCGCGGCTGGCCTTGCCTTCAGCGTAGCGCTGGCGCACGTCGGCCTTCTGCTTGTTGGAGATGCCGGACACCATCGGCCCGCCCGGGACGAAAATGGTCGGCAGGTGGCCGAAGCGCAATGCGCCCATCATCAGCCCGGGGACGATCTTGTCGCAGATGCCCAGCATCAGCGCAGCGTCGAACATGTTGTGCGACAGCGCCACGGCGGTGGACATGGCGATCACTTCACGGCTGGCAATCGCCAGCTCCATGCCCGGCTCGCCCTGGGTCACGCCGTCGCACATGGCCGGCACGCCACCGGCGAACTGGCCGACCGAACCGACTTCGCGCAAGGCCTGCTTGATCTGCTCGGGGAAGTGCAGGTACGGCTGGTGCGCCGAGAGCATGTCGTTGTAGGCCGAGACGATGGCCACGTTGGCCGCGTTCATCAGGCGCAGGGTCTGCTTGTCCTCGCTGCCGCAACCGGCCACGCCGTGGGCGAAGTTGGCGCATTGCAGGCTGGCACGCATGGGGCCTTCACTGGCCGCGCCGCGAATCAGCTGCAGGTAGCGTTCGCGGGTGGCACGGCTGCGCTCGACCAGCCGCTGGGTGACCTCAAGGATGCGCGGATGCATGTACTGGACTCCAGGCTAATTGTAAGGGCGGTTTACCAGGCATTTCCCCTCCAAACGATTGCGGCCTAGGCTCAAGGTAGAGGAGCCCGCTGCATCGGTGGAGGCACGTCGCCCGACCACTCGTTGTATGTTTAAACAAAATATTGCCACTAAAAAGGCTTGTTTTCTATCGGCCAGTGAATAATCTTGTAATTCCAACAACAAAACCGTTTCAGTGAAGCTCCTTTGTGCCACAGGTTTCACTCGGACTGCCAGAGGTACTGCCATGACTTTACGCATCGCCATCAATGGATTCGGCCGCATCGGGCGCAACGTCCTGCGCGCACTGTATACCCAAGGCTACCGCCAGGACCTGCAGGTCGTCGCCATCAACGATCTGGGCGACAGCGCCATGAACGCCCATCTGCTCAAATACGACAGCGTGCATGGCACCTTTGACGCCAGCGTCGAGGCCGACCACGAAAGCCTGACGGTCAATGGTGACCGTATCGCCGTCAGCGCCATCCGCAACCCGGCCGAACTGCCGTGGAAGGCCGAGGCGATCGACGTGGTGTTCGAATGCACCGGGCTGTTCACCGAGCGCGCCAAGGCCGCCGCGCACCTGGCTGCGGGGGCAGGCAAGGTAATCGTCTCGGCCCCCGCCAAAGGCGCCGATGCCACGGTGGTATACGGCGTCAACCATGATGTCCTGCGGGCCTCGCACCAGGTCATCTCCAACGCCTCCTGCACCACCAACTGCCTGGCGCCGATTGCCCAGGTGCTGCACCGCGAGTTCGGTATCGAGCAGGGCCTGATGACCACCATCCATGCCTATACCAACGACCAGGTGCTGACCGACGTGTATCACGGCGACCCGTACCGCGCACGCTCGGCGACCCAGTCGATGATCCCCAGCAAGACCGGGGCCGCCGAGGCGGTAGGCCTGGTGCTGCCGGAACTGGCCGGCAAGCTGACCGGCATGGCGGTGCGCGTGCCGGTGATCAACGTGTCGCTGGTGGATCTCACTGTCAACCTCCGGCGCGAGGCCACGGCCGAGCAGGTCAACCAGCTGTTCCTCGAAGCCAGCAAGCATTCGCGGGTGCTGGGTTACAACGCCTTGCCGCTGGTTTCCTGCGATTTCAACCACAATCCGCTGTCGTCGATCTTCGATGCCAACCATACCCGGGCCAACGGGCGCATGCTCAAGGTGCTGGCCTGGTATGACAACGAGTGGGGCTTCTCCAACCGCATGCTGGATAACTGCCTGGCGCTGTGCCGGGCCGGCTGAGTGCCGGGTAGGAGCGGCCTTGCGTCGCGATGGGCCGCAAAGCGGCCCCGGCCAAATGTGCTGGGGTCGCGATCCAGGGGCCGCTCCGCGCCCCATCGCGACGCAAGGCCGCTCCTACACAGGGATCGCGCAAGGCGCGGCACTCACAAACTTTACCTTTTCCTAACATTTCCAAGCTTGACCTTCGACAAGGATGATAAGCATTATCATTAACCCCTTGTCGCCCAGGTCCCCTCGTGAGTCAGTCCCGGTTCAATTCCGTCTTCCTCGTCCAGCGCCTGAGCCTGCTGCGTACCCTGCAGCGCATGGTTGGCAACCCGAACACGGCCGAGGACCTGTTGCAGGAGACCTACCTGCGGGTATCCCGCGCCCTCGCTGAGCGGCGCGTCGAACACATCGAACCGTTCGTGTTCCAGACCGCGCGCAACCTGGCCCTCGACCACCTGCGCGCACGCCGGGTGCAATCGCGCATGCTGGTCGACGATGTGCCCGACGAGGTGCTGCATAGCGTGGCCGCGCCGGCCTCCAGCAGCGAGGATGCCGCGCATGCCGAACAGTTGCTCAAGCAGTTGAGCGTCAGCCTTGGCCAGCTGAGCGAACGCCAGCAACGCATTTTCATCCTCAGCCGCCTGCATGGCGCCACCTACCTGGAAATTGCCGAACAACTGAAAGTTTCGCCCAGCACGGTCCAGAAGGAACTGAAACTGATCATGGCGATCTGCATGGGTGTTGCCGACCGCCTCAAGTGAGGCGACGCAAAGCCCTTGCTACCCACCCGCCCCAGCCTTGATCATTCGCAGAAAAGACCATTCAGGGATTCACCGTGACCGACAGCCCCGCCCCCCGCCCGTCACCCGCCGGCCCAGACGCCCGTGCCCGTGCCATGGACGAGGCGCTGGACTGGCTGGTACGCCTGCAATGCGCCGATGCCGAGGAGACCCTGGCCTTCGAAGCCTGGCTGAGCGCAGCAGCGGAAAACGCCGAAGCCTATGTCGAGGCCGAAGCCCTGTGGCACGGCGCACCGCTGCGCCAGGTGGCCGTGCAGATGCATCTGCAACAGCGCCGGTCGTGGCGTGGGCGCCTGCGCAGCCACTGGAAACCGCTGGCTACCGCCGCGCTGCTGCTGGTCGGGCTGTGCACCTTTGGCAACCTGCCCCTGCGCCTGCAGGCCGATCACCTGACGCTGGTCGGCGAACGCCAGCGCCTGCAACTGGACAACGGGGCGAAAGTGTTGCTCAACACCGATTCGGCATTCGCCAGCGAGTACCGTGACGGCCGCCAGGTCGCCCGCCTGCTGCAAGGTGAGGCCTATTTCCAGGTTGCCGGAGAAGCACGGTTGCCACTGGAAGTACAGGCCGGGCCGCTGCGCGCCCAGGTGGGCGATACCGACTTTGCCGTGCGCTACCTTGGCGGCGAAGCACAAGTGCGGGTGCAACGCGGCGATGTCGACTTGCAGGGCGCCCGCGACCAGCGTATCCGCCTGAGTGCCGGCGAAAGCATCAGCATCGGCCCCCATGGTTTTGGCCAGCGCCAGCGCCCCGACATGCGCAAGGACCTGGCCTGGGTGGAGGGCCGCCTGGTGTTTGAAGACTGCCCGCTGAGCCAGGTGCTGGCAGAGCTGCGGCGCTACTACCCAGGCTGGATCATCAACCGCAATACGCAGCTGGAAAACGTGACGGTGACTGGCAACTACCGCCTCGACCAGCCCCTGCAGACCCTGCGCGCGCTGGCCCACATCACCTCGGCCCGGCTGCATGAGTACCCGGCGCTGGTCATCCTGAACTGATCTTTTGCCTAGGCCGGCTTGATCGCTGGCGACCCCGCACACACCGCGCCGCCTGCATCGCGGATAAATCCGCTCCTACAGGTAACGCGCTGGCTTGCCGGCGATAGGGCGCACGGTCTTGTATTTATTTTTACGCGGTCGCGTCACCTCGCCCGTCTCGTTATAGCCAATGCGACCGATTCTTGTTTCAAAACAGGAACAGCCAACACCTATAACAGTCCGCGCGTCAGGGAGCGCTTTCGATGTCCACAGGTCCTACCCGCCCCTCCACCCTTCCCCGCCGTACAGTGCCACTGTCCCTGCTGACCCTGGCCCTGCTCGCCAGCGGCACCTGCAGCCTGCCGACGCTGGCCGCCGAGCCGGCCCAGGCCAGCAGCCCGCGCATGGGTGAATACCGCTTCAACATCGGCCAGCAACCACTGGTGACGGCCATCAATGCCTTCAGCCAGGTCACCGGCTGGCAGGTCGGCTTCAGCGCCGAGCTGGCCGACGGCGTAGTCTCGCCAGGCGTGCACGGCGCGCTACTGCCGGAAGCCGCACTCAAGCGCCTGCTGCACGGCACCGGCCTGGGCGTGCGCAAGATCGGCAACGGCAATGTGGTGCTCGAACGCCAGGCCGGCAATAACGTGGTCGCCCTGCAGCAGGTCACCGTCAGCGCCACCCGCAGCGCCCAGGACGTCAGCCAGGTGCCGAGCACCGTCAGCGTGCAGACCCGCGAACAACTGGACCGGCAGAACGTCAACACTATCCACGACCTGGTGCGCTATGAGCCAGGGGTGTCAGTGGCCGGCACCGGCCAGCGCAGCGGCCTGAACGGCTACAACATCCGTGGCATCGACGGCGAGCGAATCCTCACCCAGGTCGACGGCGTGTCGATCCCCGACAGTTTCTTCTATGGCCCCTACGCCCAGACCCAGCGCAACTACGTCGACCCGGAAATCGTCAAACGCGTGGAAATCCTGCGCGGCCCAGCCTCGGTGCTGTATGGCAGCAACGCCATCGGTGGCGCGGTCAGCTATTTCACCCTCGACCCGGACGACATCATCAAGCCCGGCAAGGACGCCGGCGCACGCCTGAAGAGCGGCTACAGCTCGGCCGACGAAAGCTGGCTGACCTCCGCCACTGTCGCCGCTCGCCAAGGTGACGTCGACGGCCTGCTGCACCTGAGCCAGCGCAACGGCCATGAGACCGAGACCCACGGCGGCCACAGCGGCGCCGGGCTGTCGCGTAGCGAAGCCAACCCGATGGACGCACGCACCACCAACGTGCTGGCCAAGCTGGGCTGGGACTACGCCGAGGATGCTCGCCTGGGCTTTACCTACGAACACTACAAGGATGACCGCGAGCAGAATATCCTCAGCGCGGTGGGCGGGCCGTTCATCGGCGGCGGCAAGGGCATGGGGTTCTACAAGGCGCGTAGCGGCAACGACGTCATCACCCGTGAGCGCTTCGGCATCAGCCATGAGTTGGGCCTGGCATCGCCGGTGGCCGACCACCTGAAGTGGAGCCTCAACTACCAGGTTGCCAAGACCGACCAGCATACCGAGGAAATCTACGCCCCGTTTACCCGCCAGGTGTTGCGCACCCGCGATACCCTCTACAAGGATCGCCAGTGGGTGTTCGATGCGCAGCTGGACAAGGCCTTCAGCATTGGCGCCAGCGACCACCTGCTGACCTACGGCACCACCCTAAGGCATGAGAAGGTCACCGGCTCGCGCAGCGGCACCGGTACCTGCCTGGCCGTTGGCGCAGGTTGCCCTGCCGCCGGTGCTGATCGCCCGGCCGATGGCCAGGCCCTGGTCAGCGACTTCCCCGACCCGACCGTGAACACCTACAGCCTGTTCGTGCAGGATGAAATCCGCTGGAACGACTGGACCTTCCTGCCCGGTGCACGCTATGACTACACGCGCATGGAGCCAAGGTTCACCGAGGAATACCTGCGCGGCCTGGAATCCACCGGTGCGGCGCCCACCTCCCAGGACGATTCCACCAGGAAGTGGCACCGTGTCTCGCCCAAGTTCGGCCTCACCTATGCCTTCAACGATAACTACACCTGGTACGGCCAGTACGCCGAAGGCTTCCGCACGCCGACCGCCAAAGCCATGTTCGGCAAATTCCAGAACCTCGACCAGGGCTACCGCGTGGAAGGCAACCCAGGCCTGGAACCGGAAAAGAGCAAAAGCTATGAAACCGGCCTGCGCGGCAACTTCGACGCCGGCAGCTTCGATGTGGCGGTGTTCTACAACAAGTACCGCGACTTCATCGATGAAGACGCGGTGCAGAGCGCCAACCTGGAACAGACCTTCCGCGCCAGCAACATCGAGCACGCCACCATCAAGGGCGCCGAGTTCAAGGGCCGCCTGAACCTCGACCGCTTCGGCGCGCCGCAGGGCCTGTATGGCCAGGGCTCGCTTGCCTATACCTACGGCCGCAACGATGACAGCGGCGCACCGCTGAACAGCGTCAACCCGCTCAAGGGTGTGTTCGGCCTGGGTTACGAGCAACAGCAATATGGTGGCCTGCTGAGCTGGACACTGGTCAAGCGCAAGACCCGCGTCGACGACAGCAGCTTCCATTCGCCCGACGGCTCCGCCAGCAAGTTCCGCACCCCGGGCTACGGCGTACTGGACCTGACCGGCTACTACCGGGTCAGCGACGACGTCACCATCAACGCTGGCCTGTACAACCTCACCGACAAGAAGTACTGGCAGTGGGATTCGGTGCGCAGCTACGACGGCCAGGGTGAAGCGGCAGTGACCCAGCCAGCCAACATCGACCGCCTGAGCATGCCGGGGCGCAACTTCGGCATCAATGTGGTCTGGGATATCTGACCCTTTGCACCTGTAACGGCCTCTTCGCGGGCTCGCCCGCTCCCACAGGTACTGCGCAAGCCTTGGGCCTGCGCTGGACCTGTGGGAGCGGGCATGCCCGCGAAGAGGCCAGTACAGGCAACACGAAAACCCGATTTTTTACTGTTCCGTCCCCGCTGTTTCGTCTTGTCTCTAGATGCCCCCTTTCCAAGGACTGCCCCATGACCGACCGCCCAGCCCTGCGCTCCCAGCGCCTCAACCAGATCACCCACGCCCCCCATGCCGAACTGGATGCCCTGGTCAAAGCCCACGCACCCTTCGACAGCCGCGAAAGCTTCGCCCGCTTCGTGATCGCCCAGTACCTGTTCCAGGCCGAGCTGCAGGCCCTGTACAACGACCCGCAACTGATCGCCATCGTCCCCGACCTGGCCGAGCGCTGCCGCGCCGAACAGGCCCGCCTGGACCTCGCCGACCTCGACACCGAAGTGCCACCCGCCGTGCCAGGTGCCCTGCGCAATCCAGGCCTGGGCGAGGCAATGGGCTGGATCTTCGTCTCCGAAGGCTCCAAACTGGGCGCGGCGTTTCTGATCAAGCGCGCCATGGCCCTGGGCCTGTCCGACAGCTTCGGTGCCCGCCACCTCGGCGAGCCGGCCGGGGGCCGCGCCGAAGGCTGGAAACAGTTCACCCGTATTATTGATGGCCTGGCGTTGTCGGCCGACGACGAGGCTGCTGCCGAACGCGGCGCAGTGGCTGCCTTCGAGCGCTTCACCGAACTGCTCAGGCACGCCTATGCTACGCATGCCGCGCTGGCTTGACAGGCCATACCCGGCCACCCTGTCGGTGGCCGACCGCTTTTTATGCAGTGAGACCATGACCCGACCCGCCCGCTCGAAACTCGCCCGCCTGCTGTATGCGATCCTGGCTTATGTCAGCCTGGGCGTGGGCCTGGTGGCGATTGTCATTCCCGGCCTGCCGACCACCGAATTCATCCTGCTGGCGGCCTGGGCGGCTACCCGCAGTTCACCGCGGCTGTCGGCCTGGCTGGAAAGCCACCGGCTGTTCGGGCCGATCCTGTACAACTGGCGCAATGGCAAGGTGATCCAGCGGCGGGCGAAAGTGAGCGCGACACTCAGCATGCTGCTGTGCGCAGGGCTGATGCTGACGCTGCTGCAACACCACTGGCCGGTATACTTGGCCATTGCCGGCATGACCCTGGGCAACCTGTGGATCTGGTCACGCCCCGAGCATCCCAGCCCTGCCCCTTCACAGGCTCAGCAGCCCTGAGTACAGGGCATAGGCGGCCAATGCGGCGCCTGCCAGCACGGCGGCAAATATCAGCTTTTCCCAATGGCTGAACAAGGTCTGGCCCTGCTCACGCTTGGCCCTGGCGAACAAAATCACCCCCGGGGCGTAGAGCAACGCCGACAACAGCAGGTACTTGAGGCCGCCGGCATAGAGCAGCCAGATGGCATACAGCAAGGCAACCAGCGCCACCAGCAGGTCCTTGCGGCGCAGCGCCGGCTGCCCGGCGTAGGTTTCTCCGCGCACCGCCAGCAGCACGGCGTAGGCCGCCGACCACAGGTAGGGCACCAGGATCATCGACGAGGCGAGGTAGATCAGGCTGGTATAGGTACCGGCGGAAAACAGCGTGATCAGCAGAAACCCCTGGATCATGCAGTTGGTCAGCCACAGGGCGTTGGCCGGCACATGGTTGGCGTTTTCCTTGGCCAGGAAACGCGGCATGGTCTTGTCGCGCGCCGTGGCGTAGAGGATCTCGGCACACAGCAGCGCCCACGACAACAGCGCGCCGAGCAGCGAAACCGCCAGGCCGAGGCTGATCAGCAGGGCGCCCCAGGGCCCGACGATATGCTCCAGCACCGAGGCCAGCGACGGGTTCTGCAACCCGGCCAGCTCCGGCTGGGTCATGGTGCCCAAGGACAGCACGTTGACCAGTACCAGCAGCGCCAGCACCCCGAGAAAGCCGATCACCGTGGCCTTGCCCACATCCGCACGGCGCTGGGCACGCCCGGAATACACGCTGGCACCTTCGATGCCGATGAACACGAACACGGTAACCAGCATCATGTTGCGCACCTGCTCCAACACGCTGCCGAACTGCGGGTTGCCCAGGCCCCAGATGTCCCGGGTGAAGATATCGGCACGGAAGGCGAACGCTGCAATCACCACGAAAATCAGCAACGGCACGACCTTGGCCACGGTGGTCACCTGGTTGATGAACGCCGCTTCCTTGATGCCGCGCAGCACCAGAAAATGCACCGCCCACAGCAGCAGCGAGGCACAGCCGATGGCGATCGGCGTGTTGCCTTCGCCAAACACAGGGAAGTAGAACCCCAGGGTGCTGAACAACAACACGAAGTAGCCAACGTTGCCCAGCCAGGCGCTGATCCAGTAGCCCCAGGCCGAGGAAAAGCCCATGTAGTCGCCAAAGCCGGCCTTGGCGTAGGCGTACACACCTGAATCCAGCGCCGGCTTGCGGTTGGCCAAGGTCTGGAACACGAACGCCAGCGCCAGCATGCCGACCGCGGTAATGGCCCAGCCGATCAGCACCGCCCCCACTTCAGCACGCGCCGCCATGTTCTGCGGCAGCGAGAAGATCCCGCCACCGATCATCGAGCCGACCACCAGCGCGATCAGCGCGCCGAGGCGCAGCTTCTGTCCCGGTTCGCTCATGTGCCTCCTGTTTTTTTGCCCACTGTCACAGGTTTGAAACAGCCAAGCGGGCTATATAAATATTGTTACTTATAATGTTAGAGATCGATGAAGCTACAGTACTCATAACTGCTCTGTCTATAACGCAGCTACGGGAAAACTAGCACCTGCCGGGGCAACTAGGAAAGCGCCTGATAAAACTCAAAATTCTTGTCAAAAATTTGCGAAAGCGGCAAAAGCGACTAGCTTCAAGCATCGCAGGCAGAACAGAGCGTTTGCTCTAGAAGGACATGGAGGTGCCAGCGCGCAAGGCCTGCAGCAGAAGCTGTCGGCACTCTCCAGGAGTACCGTGAAGGATTTTTCCCACTTCACGTCGCCATGAACTGACCTAAGTCAGCGTATGGCAGCGGCGTCGGATTTACTCTGTCGTCAACTTTCTCCTGGCAGGAGTTGTTAAATGTCTGATTCGTCCGGAAAACTAAAACTCGGCGCGTTAGTTGCACTTGTCGTCGGTTCGATGATTGGTGGCGGGATCTTCTCGCTGCCGCAAAACATGGCGGCCAGCGCCGGGGTCGGCGCAGTGCTGATCGGCTGGGCCATTACCGCGGTCGGCATGCTGACCCTGGCGTTCGTGTTCCAGACCCTGGCCAACCGCAAGCCTGACCTGGATGGCGGGGTGTATGCCTACGCCAAGGCCGGTTTTGGTGACTACATGGGCTTCTCCTCGGCCTGGGGCTACTGGATCAGTGCCTGGCTGGGCAACGTCGGCTACTTCGTGCTGTTGTTCAGCACCTTGGGCTACTTCTTCCCGATCTTTGGCGAAGGCAACACCCCGGCCGCCATCATCGGCGCCTCGGTGCTGCTGTGGGCGGTGCACTTCCTGGTACTGCGCGGCATCAAGGAAGCGGCATTCATCAACCTGGTCACCACCATCGCCAAAGTGGTGCCGCTGGTGCTGTTCGCCCTGATCTGCCTGTTCGCCTTCAAACTCGACATCTTCACCGCCGACATCTGGGGCCTGGGCACGCCAGAGCTGGGCAGCGTGATGAACCAGGTGCGCAACATGATGCTGGTCACCGTGTGGGTGTTCATCGGCATCGAAGGCGCGAGCATCTTCTCGGCGCGGGCGGAAAAACGCAGCGACGTGGGCAAGGCCACGGTGATCGGCTTCGTGACCGTGCTGCTGTTCCTGGTACTGGTCAACGTGCTGTCGCTGGGCATCATGACCCAACCGGAACTGGCCAAGCTGCAGAACCCGTCGATGGCCGCCGTGCTGGAACATGTAGTCGGCCACTGGGGCGCGGTGCTGATCAGCGTCGGCCTGGTCATCTCGCTGCTCGGGGCCCTGCTGTCGTGGGTGCTGCTGTGCGCCGAGATCATGTTCGCCGCCGCCAAGGACCACACCATGCCGGAGTTCCTGCGCCGCGAGAACGCCAAGCAGGTACCGGCCAACGCCCTGTGGCTGACCAACGCCATGGTGCAGATCTTCCTGGTGATCACGCTGTTCTCCGAAAGCACCTACCTGTCGCTGATCTACCTGGCCACGTCGATGATCCTGGTGCCCTACCTGTGGTCGGCCGCCTATGCCGTGCTGCTGGCAGTGCGCAGCGAAACCTACGAACAGGCCCTGGCCGAACGGCAGAAGGACCTGATCATCGGTGGCATCGCCCTGGTGTACGCGATCTGGCTGCTGTACGCCGGCGGCGTGAAATACCTGCTGCTCTCGGCCCTGCTCTACGCACCTGGCGCGATCCTGTTCGCCAAGGCCAAGCGTGAGGTTGGCCAGCCTGTCTTCACCAACGTGGAAAAACTGATCTTCGCAGCCGTGGTCATCGGTGCCCTGGTGGCAGCCTTCGGCCTGTACGACGGCTTCCTGACCCTGTGATCCACGTCTTCGTTCAATTGGAGGAATGAACCATGTCCGCTGCAAAACAGAAGTACGGTGTCCACTCCGAAGCCGGCAAACTGCGCAAAGTGATGGTTTGCTCGCCGGGCCTGGCGCACAAGCGCCTGACGCCGAGCAACTGTGACGAGCTGCTGTTCGACGATGTGATCTGGGTCGACCAGGCCAAGCGTGACCATTTCGACTTCGTCACCAAGATGCGCGAACGGGGCGTGGATGTGCTGGAGATGCACAACCTGCTGACCGACATCGTCCAGCAACCCGAAGCGCTGAAGTGGATTCTCGATCGCAAGATCACCCCCGACACTGTCGGTGTCGGCCTGACCAACGAAGTGCGCAGCTGGCTCGAAGGCCTCGAACCGCGCCATCTGGCCGAGTTCCTGATTGGCGGCGTGGCTGGCCAGGACCTGCCGCAAAGCGAAGGTGCCGAGGTGGTCAAGATGTACAACGACTATCTGGGCCACTCCAGCTTCATCCTGCCACCGCTGCCCAACACCCAGTTCACCCGTGACACCACCTGCTGGATCTACGGCGGCGTGACACTGAACCCGATGTACTGGCCGGCGCGACGTCAGGAAACCCTGCTGACCACTGCCATCTACAAGTTCCACCCGCAGTTCACCAACGCCGACTTCCAGGTGTGGTACGGCGACCCGGACAAGGAGCACGGCCAGTCCACCCTCGAAGGCGGCGATGTCATGCCAATCGGCAAGGGCATCGTGCTGATCGGCATGGGCGAGCGCACCTCGCGCCAGGCCATCGGCCAGTTGGCGCAGAACCTGTTCGCCAAGGGCGCGGTGGAAAAGGTCATTGTTGCCGGCCTGCCCAAATCGCGTGCCGCCATGCACCTGGATACCGTGTTCAGCTTCTGCGATCGCGACCTGGTCACGGTCTTCCCGGAAGTGGTCAAGGAGATCGTGCCGTTCATCATTCGCCCGGACGAGAGCAAGCCATATGGCATGGACGTGCGCCGCGAACACAAGTCGTTCATCGAGGTGGTGGGCGAGCAACTGGGGGTCAAGCTGCGCGTGGTCGAAACCGGCGGCAACAGCTTCGCCGCCGAACGCGAACAGTGGGATGACGGCAACAACGTGGTGGCCATCGAGCCGGGCGTGGTCATTGGCTACGACCGCAACACCTACACCAATACCCTGCTGCGCAAGGCCGGGATCGAAGTCATCACCATCAGCGCCGGTGAACTGGGCCGCGGCCGTGGCGGCGGCCACTGCATGACCTGCCCGATCGTACGCGACCCGATCGACTACTAACGACCATACCCCCGGCCGCCCATACCCAGCGGCGGCCGGTGCGTTCACCAAACTCAAGGAGATAAGTCATGGCGTTCAACATTCACAACCGCAACCTGCTCAGCCTGGAACACCACACCACCCGCGAGCTGCGCTACCTGCTGGACCTGTCCCGCGACCTCAAGCGCGCCAAGTACACCGGCACCGAGCAACAGCACCTGAAGGGCAACAACATCGCCCTGATCTTCGAAAAAACCTCCACCCGTACCCGCTGCGCCTTCGAAGTGGCCGCCTATGACCAAGGCGCCAACGTCACCTACATTGACCCGACCTCCTCGCAGATCGGCCACAAGGAAAGCATGAAGGACACCGCCCGCGTGCTCGGGCGCATGTACGACGCCATCGAGTACCGTGGCTTCAAGCAGGAAATCGTCGAGGAGCTGGCCAAGTTCGCCGGCGTGCCGGTGTTCAACGGCCTGACCGACGAATACCACCCGACCCAGATGATCGCCGACGTGCTGACCATGCGCGAGCACAGCGACAAGCCGTTGCACGACATCAGCTACGCCTACCTGGGCGATGCCCGCAACAACATGGGCAACTCGCTGCTGCTGATCGGTGCCAAGCTCGGCATGGACGTGCGCATCGCCGCGCCCAAGGCACTGTGGCCGCATGACGACCTGGTCGAGCGCTGCCGCAAGTACGCCGAGGAAAGCGGCGCGCGCATCACCCTCACCGAGGACCCGGTGGCCGCGGTCAAAGGCGTGGACTTCGTGCACACCGACGTCTGGGTATCGATGGGCGAGCCGATCGAGGCCTGGGGCGAGCGCATCAAGCTGCTCAAGCCGTACCAGGTCAACACGCAGCTGATGAAGTCCACCGGCAACCCGCGGACCAAGTTCATGCACTGCCTGCCGGCGTTCCACAACTCCGAAACCAAGGTGGGCAAGCAGATCGCCGAACAATACCCGGACCTGGCCAACGGTATCGAAGTGACTGACGACGTGTTCGAGTCGCCGGCCTGCATCGCCTTCGAGCAGGCGGAAAACCGCATGCACACGATCAAGGCGATCCTGGTGTCGACCCTGGCTGACCTGTAAGCCTCGCCCGCCTACCGGGGGACTGCGCTGTACTTGTGGGAGCGGGCATGCCCGCGAATGCGTCAGCCGCACCAGTGATGGTGCCTGGCCTCTTCGCGGGCACGCCCGCTCCCACAGGGAACCCTGCAACCCCCGTGTAGCGGCAGCTCATTCTTTTCGTTAAAGGACATTCCCCATGCGTATCGTTGTTGCATTGGGCGGCAACGCCCTGCTGCGTCGCGGCGAGCCCATGACCGCTGACAACCAGCGCGCCAATATCCGCACCGCCACCGAGCAGATCGCCAAGATCCACCCTGGCAACGAACTGGTCATCGCCCACGGCAACGGCCCGCAAGTCGGCCTGCTGTCGCTGCAAGGGCTTTCCTACAAGCCCGACGAGGCCTACCCGCTGGACGTGCTCGGTGCCGAGACCGAGGGCATGATCGGCTACATGATCGAGCAGGAGCTGGGCAACCTGCTGGCCTTCGAAGTGCCGTTCGCCACCCTGCTGACCCAGGTGGAGGTGGACGCCAACGACCCCGCCTTCAAGGACCCGACCAAGTTCATCGGCCCGGTGTATGCCAAGGAAGAGGCCGAGCGCCTGGCCAAGGAGAAAGGCTGGGTAGTCAAGGCCGACGGCGACAAGTACCGCCGCGTGGTGGCCAGCCCGAAACCCAAGCGCATCTTCGAGATCCGCCCGATCAAGTGGTTGCTGGAAAAAAACAGCATCGTGATCTGCGCCGGCGGTGGCGGCATCCCCACCATGTACGACGAAAACCGCAAGCTCAAGGGTATCGAGGCGGTGATCGACAAGGACCTGTGCTCAGCCCTGCTGGCCGAGCAGCTGGATGCCGACCTTCTGATAATCGCCACCGATGTCGATGCCGCCTATATTGACTGGGGCAAACCCACGCAGAAAGCCATCGCCCAGGCCCACCCCGACGAACTCGAACGCCTGGGTTTCGCCGCCGGCTCCATGGGGCCCAAGGTGCAGGCCGCCTGCGATTTTGCCCGCCACACCGGCAAGGTGGCGGTGATCAGTTCGCTGGAAAACATCGAGGACATCGTCAAAGGCACCGCCGGTACGCGCGTTTCCACCGCGAAGCCGGGTATCAGCTACCGTTGAATGCAGTGGGCGGGCGCTTGATGCCCGCCATTTTCGACCTTCCAAAGGAGCTTGCCATGGCCCAGTACCAACCCGGTCATGTACATATCGAGCGCACCGCGCTGAACAAGAACGACCACAGCTATGACCTGAACATCGAATACGAGGCTGCGTCGGACCCCAAGGAAGGCAGAGGCATCCAGTTTCGTATGCATGGCAGCATCGAGGGCAAGCCAGTGGAAGAAAAGTTCTTCCTGGCCAAGGACCAGGTGCTACCCAGTTTTCTCATGGTCCTGAGCCGCAAGGCCCAGTCATACCTGGCGCCGCCCAAGAAATTCGAAAGCCTGGGTTCGCCGCACAAACTCTACGACCATATGTTCTCGGACATCCGTGAAAAACTCGATGTGAAGTCGGGCGACCCGATCAAGCCTGAACATCTGGAGTGATGCCACCCTTCTGGGGCTGCTGTGCAGCCCATCGCGACGCAAGGCCGCTCCTACAAAGGTGATGTATTTTGAGCTGCGCCCAGATGGTGGGACATATGTCCGACATTGGGGCGCAGCTCATTCCCCTGTAGGAGCGGCCTTGCGTCGCGATGGGCCGCAAAGCGGCCCCGGCGTTGTTGAGGCATACTACCGCCGTCCCCAGCCACCACCTCTTCGTCCCCATGCGCATCCACGTCAGCTTCATCGACCGCGTCGGCATCACCCAGGAAGTCCTCGCCCTGCTCGGTGCCCGCAACCTCAACCTGGACGCAGTGGAGATGGTCCCGCCGAACGTCTACATCGACGCCCCCACCCTCAGCCCCGCCGTGCTCGAAGAACTGCACGACGCGCTATTCGAGGTACAGGGCGTGCAATCGGTGGAGGTGGTCGACATCCTTCCCGGCCAACGCCGCCACCTGCAGCTCGACGCCCTGCTCGCGGCGATGAGCGACCCGGTACTGGCGGTGGACAGTGCCGGCAAGGTACTGCTGGCCAACCCGGCACTGATCGAACTGTGCGGCCGCGAATCCGCGGGGCGCTCGGTGGGTGAGCTGTTCGGCGACCCGGCACTGCTGCAGGCACTGCTGGACAACAACTTCCACCTGCCGATGCGCGAGATGCAGCTCAACGGCCAGAGCCTGCTGCTGGACGCCACGCCGATCACCAACGCCGGTGGCCTGCTGACCCTGTACCCACCCACACGCATGGGCGAACGCCTGTCGGCCCTGCACCACGACCATGCCGAAGGCTTCGATGCCTTGCTCGGCGAGTCGCCGGCCATCCGTACCCTCAAGGCCCGAGCCCTGCGTGTGGCGACGCTCGATGCGCCGCTGCTGGTGCACGGCGAAACCGGCACCGGCAAAGAGCTGGTAGCCCGCGCCTGCCACGCCATCAGCAGCCGCCACGCGGCGCCCTTCCTGGCGCTGAACTGCGCTGCGCTGCCCGAGAGCCTGGCCGAAAGCGAACTGTTCGGCTACGCCCCGGGCGCCTTCACCGGCGCGCAACGAGGCGGCAAGCCCGGGCTGATGGAGCTGGCCAACCAGGGCACGGTGTTTCTCGATGAAATCGGCGAGATGTCGCCCTACCTGCAGGCCAAGCTGCTGCGCTTTCTCAGCGATGGCAGCTTCCGCCGGGTAGGTGGCGACCGGGAAGTGAAGGTGGATGTACGCATCATCAGCGCCACCCACCGTGACCTGGAACGCATGGTCGCCGACGGTAGCTTCCGTGAAGACCTGTTCTACCGCCTCAACGTGCTCAACCTGCAGGTACCGCCGCTGCGCGACCGAGGCCAGGACATCCTGATGCTGGCGCATTTCTTCATGCAACAGGCCTGCACGCAGATCCAGCGCCCGCCCTGCCGGCTGGCCCCGGCCACCCATTGCGCACTGCTGGCCAACCCTTGGCCAGGCAATGTGCGCCAGTTGCAGAACGTGATCTTTCGCGCTGCGGCCATCTGCGAGGGCAACCTGGTGGATATCGGCGACCTGGACATCGCCGGCACCTCGGTGGCGCGTGGCCAGGACGGCGAAGTGGCCAGCCTGGAGCAGGCGGTGGCCGATTTCGAGCGCGAGCTGCTGCAACGCCTGTACACCAGCTACCCATCTACACGGCAACTGGCCGGGCGCTTGCAAACCTCGCACACCGCCATTGCCCAGCGCCTGCGTAAATATGGCATACCCGGCAAGGCTTGATCGGATGTTGTTCAGCCGGTTCCCAGGGCTTCCTGCAGCACCTGCTCAAGGATTACGAAACACGCCCTTATGTGGGCCTGCTTCAAGGCCTGCGGCCGGGTAACCATGTAGACCTCCATGTCTGGCAGGCGCAGGTCCGGGAACAGCTCGATCAGATCGTTCGCCAGTATCCTCGGCAGTACGGCAACGCCCATGCCCCGTCTCACCGATTCGAGTTGTGCGATGAACGAACTCACGCGGATGGGCGCCCGGTCCAGCCCCCCTGCCTTGGCCGCACGCAGTTGCGGTAACGCATCCAGCGGCGGCAGCAGGCCGATATTGACCGCCGTCGCCGGGGTAACGCCCGGGTAGCGCTGCAGGTAACCAGCAGCGGCGAACACGCCATAGCCAAGCCGGCCCACGGGCCGATAGATCAGTGAGGGTTCCCCCAGGTGGACCGTGCGCACGGCAATGTCCGCCACGCCGCGGGCAATCTTGTGAAAGTCAGCGGTCACGGTCAGCTCCACCGAACAACCCGGGTGCAGGCTGGTAAAGCGATCGGCCGCCTCCAGCACGCTCGTCGAGAAGCCGTCCCCTGCACTCACCTGGACAGTGCCAGAGAGTGCACAAGGCAGATCGTCGTCGCCGCCTCGAGTTTGCCGGCGCAGGCCAGCTTCTGCTGCCAGGGCCACCTCTACCAGCGCTTGGCCGCGCGAAGTCAGCCTGCAACCTTCTACGCCCCGCTCGACCAGCGGCTCGGCCAGTGCGGCCTCAAGCTGGGTCAGGCGACGCGACACGGTCGACGCCGCGATGCCCAGCAACTCGCCAGCGCGAAGAAAGCTGCCACGCCGCGCTACCGCCAGCAACAGCCGAAGATCATCCCAGTTTTCCTGCAACGCCATCTGTGCCGGCTTCTCCACGCTTTGCGAATATGCAAAGCGATTATGCAATAGCCGCTGTTTTTCGACAGCAAGCCCGGGAGTACCTTGGGCCCTCCCTGAACGAATGGAATGCAATGCATGATGACTGGCCCCAAGGACTATGCCCAGCGTGCCGCCAACGCCTTCAACCAGCGTGATGTGCAAGGGCTGCTGGCATTGGTTGACGAAGACTTCGTGTACCTGGATGGCATGACCAGGCAAACCGGGCGCGAAGCCATGCGCGCCCGCGAGTTGGCGTTGTTCAGCGCTTTCCCTGATGCCCAGGTGGCCCTGACCCCGTTCATGGTCGCGGACGATCGGCTGGCCATGAGCGCCGTCCTGACCGGCACCTTCAGCTCGCCGCTGTGGCTGCCGGCAGGGGTGATCGTTCCGGCCCATGGGCGCCGGGTCTGCCTGCAGTATGCGGCCCACTTCACCTTCAGAAACGGCCTGGCGGTTCGCGAAACGGTGTTTTTCGACAGTGCCACGTTGCGGCCATCTGCCGAACAGGGCGAGGGTTGAGCCATGCGCAATGTGTTCGTGACCGGCGCAACCGGCTTGCTGGGCAACAACCTGGTGCGTGAACTGGTCGCACGTGGCTACACGGTCAAAGGGCTGGTGCGGTCGAGCGCAAAGGGCCGACAGCAGTTTGCCGATCTGCCCGAAGTGGAGCTGGTCGAGGGCGACATGGCCGATGTCGATGCCTTCGCGGCGTCGTTGCACGGCTGCGATACGGTATTCCATACGGCGGCATTCTTTCGCGACAACTACAAGGGCGGCAGCCATTGGCAGGCACTTGAGCAGATCAATGTGAGCGGCACCCGCCGTCTGCTGGAACAGGCCTACCAGGCCGGTATCCGCCGGTTCATTCACACCTCGTCCATTGCGGTGCTCGACGGCGCACCTGGCACAGCCATCGATGAGACATGCCTGCGGGCCGAAGCAGATGCCGATGACTACTACCGCAGCAAGATCCTCGCTGACCGTGTGGTGGCTGCGTTTCTCCAGGCCCACCCCGACATGTACGCCTGCATGGTACT
Organism: Pseudomonas sp. LAM2023; assembly: GCF_016620375.1. Classification (NCBI taxonomy): domain Bacteria; kingdom Pseudomonadati; phylum Pseudomonadota; class Gammaproteobacteria; order Pseudomonadales; family Pseudomonadaceae; genus Pseudomonas; species Pseudomonas sp. LAM2023. Next base: position 156,099 of record NZ_JAENHV010000017.1, read on the forward strand.
CCCAGGCTGGATGTGGGGCCCTGGCGACATCGGCCCGACGTCGGCCGGGCAACTGGTCAACGATGTGGTGCAGGGCAAGCTGCCTGGCTTGATCCCGGGTAGTTTTTCGGTGGTGGATGCCCGCGATGTGGCTTTGGCGCAGATTGCCGCAGCCACCCAGGGACGCAGCGGTGAACGCTACCTGGCCGCAGGGCGGCATATGACCATGGCCGAACTGGTACCGATAGTCGGCCGTCTGGCCGGCGTACCGACGCCTACTCGGCATTTGCCGTTGCCGTTGCTGTTCTGCCTGGCCGCAGTCCAGGAAATGTATGCGCGGCTCACCGGCAAGCCCATCCTGCTAAGCTTGGCCACGCTGCGCCTGCTGGTGCGGGAAAAGGACCGTACGCGCTTCAACCACAGCAAAAGCGAACACGCGCTCGGCCTGAGTTTCAGGGCGCTGGAACTGACTGTCGCCGATACCGTGGCGTGGTATCGAGACCACGGCTGGTTTGCACGACACGGCTCGCTCACGAAACAGGAAAGTCAATAGCCCATGGACAGGGAAATAATCCTGATGCGCCACGGCCAGCCGGCACTGGTTGCCGGCAAAAAAGTGTCCGCACGGGATATGCAGGGCTGGATCGACGGCTACGACCGCGCCGGAATCACCGACCAGCCCGTCCCGGCCGCCAGCCTGCAGCTTGCCACGCGGGCACGGGTGATCGTGTCGAGCACAGCGCCACGTGCACTGAGCTCGCTACAGGCGCTTGGTCTTGCGCCCAGCCACGTCGATGCACTTTTTTGTGAAGCGCAGCTGCCGTTTGGCCAATGGAGGTTACCTCGACTTTCACCGTTTACCTGGGCATTCATTCTTCGCCTGCTGTGGTTGTGCGGTTACTCGCGCGATGTCGAAACCGTCAGCGCTGCCAGGCTCCGTGCCAGCATCGCAGCGCAACGGTTACTGTCACTTGCCAGCGAGGGGCCGGTGATGCTGCTGGGTCATGGGCTCATGAACCGGATGATCGCCAGGCAACTGATGGCTCAGGGGTGGACTCGCCGGAGCCACAACGGCAGCCACTACTGGAGCGCAGTTGTGCTCGCCAAGCGCATTGACGGCCCAACCTGAAAAGGGAAAGCCCGATGACACAAACGCAGCGCTGATACACTGTCGAACAACCCTTACGATGCGCCGGCCGGGTCAGGACCTTTACGGTTTTTTTACTCGACAATGCCGTGGCGCTGTAAATACTGCCCGGCATATTCCAAGCGAGCTTGTTCGATGCCTCTCCCCGCGCTGCGCTTCATCGCCTTCATCATCGGTGTCTTCCTGATCACGTTGTCCCTCAGCATGGTCGTGCCCATGGCCACGCTGATCCTGTACAGCCGCAGCGACGATCTTGGCGCATTTCTCTGGTCGAGCCTGATCGCGCTGTGCGCTGGCCTGGTGCTGGTAGCCCGCGGCGTACCTGAGGCGCCGCAGATCCGCGCCAGGGACATGTATTTCCTGACCACCGCGAGCTGGATCGTGGTTTGCGCGTTCGCCGCCTTGCCCATGGTGCTGATCCGGCACATCAGCTACACCGATGCATTCTTCGAAACCATGTCGGGCATCACCACCACCGGTTCCACGGTCCTGACCGGCCTCGACAGCGCCTCGCCCGGGCTGTTGATCTGGCGCTCGATGCTGCACTGGCTCGGCGGCATCGGCTTCATTGGCATGGCCGTCGCGGTCTTGCCGCTGTTGCGCGTCGGTGGCATGCGCCTGTTCCAGACCGAATCTTCGGACTGGTCGGACAAAGTCACACCACGCTCGCACGTCGCGGCGAAGATGATTCTGGCGGTGTACCTGGGGCTCACCGCAGTCGGCACGCTGGCGCTGTGGGCCGCCGGGATGACCCCGTTCGAAGCCATCAACCATGCGATGTCACTGATCTCGACCGGTGGCTTCTCGACTTCCGATGCATCGCTCGGGCACTGGACCCAGCCCGCAGTGCACTGGGTGGCGGTGGTCATCATGATCCTCGGCAGCCTGCCCTTCACCTTGTATGTGGCGACCTTGCGCGGCCACCGCCGGGCCTTGATCAAGGATCATCAGGTACGCGGCTTCCTCGGCTTTCTGGCTTTCGTGTCGGTCACGGTGGGCACGTGGCTCTGCTGGCACAGCGACTTGTCGTGGTGGGACGCGTTGCGGATCGTGGCGGTCAATGTCACCTCGGTGGTCACCACGACGGGGATTGCGGTCGGTGACTACACGCTGTGGGGCAGCTTTGCCGTGCTGTTGTTCTTCTACCTGACCTTCGTCGGGGGCTGTTCAGGGTCGACGGCCGGGGGCCTGAAAATCTTCCGCTTCCAGGTGGCGGCATCGTTGCTGGTCAGCAGCCTGAAGCAGTTGATCCATCCGCGCGCGACGATTTCGAAGAAGTACAATGGCCACCCCATCGACGAAGATATCGTGCGTTCGCTGCTGACCTTTTCGTTTTTCTTCTTCATCACCATCGCGGTGATCGCCCTGCTGCTGACCCTGATCGGCCTCGACTGGACCACGGCCTTGAGCGGTGCCGCCACCGCCGTGTGCAATGTCGGGCCCGGATTGGGCAATCTGATTGGACCGGCCGGCAATTTTGCTTCGCTACCCGATGCAGCGAAGTGGTTGCTGACGATCGGAATGCTGCTGGGCCGGCTCGAAATCCTTACTGTGCTGGTACTCATCGCGCCCGCATTCTGGCGCTTCTAGGCACACCTGAGACGCGCCTGCCGGGTAGTTCAGGCGCGACGGCCTGTGGTGCTGACGGGCACCACTGTATCCATTTCATTACACTGTATTGGATTCGCTACAGGCTAGCCTGGAAGGCGCTGGACAAGGGTTTGATCCTCCAACGCTTTTCCCGTAACGATTGCGTGTAGCGTTTTCATTCCACCGTGAACACAACAAGCGCCAACAAAAAACATAACCAATTGATTTAAAAGGTTTTTATTTGATTGGCCGCATTTTTGCTAAGGGAATCCCAACCCAAGAGCGCGGAACCACCGCGCCCAACGCCCCTGCTTCCCGAGGATTCCCCATGAGCGAGTTGCGTTTCACTGAAGATCACGAATGGCTGCGCGTCGAAGCCGATGGCAGCGTTACCGTGGGCATTACCGCCTACGCGCAGAATGCCCTTGGCGATGTGGTTTTCGTGCAACTGCCAGAGTTGCAGCAGTATGAGAAAGGCAGCGAAGCGTCCACCGTCGAGTCGGTCAAGGCCGCCAGCGGCGTGTACATGCCGCTGACCGGTGAAGTGGTGCAGGTCAATGGCCAGCTTGAAGACAGCCCGGAACTGGTCAACGAAGACCCGCTGGGTGAAGGCTGGTTCTTCCGCTTCATTCCCGCCGATGCCAGCGCCGTAGCCGCCCTGCTCGACCAGGACGCCTACAACCGCCTGATCAAAGCCAACGACGACGCCTGAGGACCTGCGCCATGACGATCAACCTCGGCACCGCCAACGAATTCATCGCCCGTCACATCGGCCCGCGTGCCGCTGACGAACAAGCCATGCTGGCCGCCCTCGGCTTCGACTCGCTGGACGCCATGACCGACGCAGTCATCCCCGCCAGCATCAAGGGCACCAGCGTGCTGGGTGCGCACGGCGGCCACAGCGAAGCCGACGCGCTCGCTGCGCTCAAGGCCATTGCCGGCAAGAACCAGCTGTTCAAGAGCTACATCGGCCAGGGCTACTACAACACCCACACCCCGGCGCCAATCCTGCGCAACCTGCTGGAAAACCCGGCCTGGTACACCGCCTACACCCCCTACCAGCCAGAAATCTCCCAGGGCCGCCTGGAAGCGCTGCTGAACTTCCAGACCCTGATCAGCGACCTGACCGGGCTGCCGATTGCCAACGCCTCGCTGCTCGACGAAGCCACCGCCGCGGCCGAGGCCATGACCTTCTGCAAACGCCTGTCGAAGAACAAGGCCAGCCATGCCTTCTTCGCCTCGGTGCACTGCCACCCGCAAACCCTCGACGTGCTGCGCACCCGTGCCGAGCCGCTGGGTATCGAGATCGTGGTCGGCGACGAGCGCGAACTGGGTGATGTCAGCCCCTTCTTCGGCGCCCTGCTGCAATACCCGGCCAGCAATGGTGAAGTGTTCGACTACCGCGAGGTGGTGCAGCGCTTCCACGCAGCCAATGCGCTGGTCGCCGTGGCCGCCGACCTGCTGGCCCTGACCCTGCTGACCCCGCCGGGTGAGTTCGACGCCGACGTGGCCATCGGCAGCGCCCAGCGCTTCGGCGTGCCACTGGGCTTCGGCGGCCCGCATGCGGCCTACTTCGCCACCCGCGATGCGTTCAAGCGCGACATGCCGGGCCGCCTGGTCGGTGTGTCGATCGACCGCTTCGGCAAGACCGCCCTGCGCCTGGCCATGCAGACCCGCGAGCAGCACATCCGCCGCGAGAAGGCCACCAGCAACATCTGCACCGCCCAGGTGCTGCTGGCCAACATCGCCAGCATGTTCGCCGTGTACCACGGCCCGGCCGGCCTCAAGCGCATCGCCGAACGCACCCATGCGCTGACCGCGATCCTGGCCGCCGGCCTGAAGACACTGGGCCTCCAGGTAGTCGGCAGCAGCGCCTTCGACACCCTCACCCTGGCCACCGGCAGTGCCACCGCCAGCCTGCATGAAAAGGCCCGTGCCCAGGGTATCAACCTGCGCCAGATCGACGCCGAGCACCTCGGCCTGTCGCTTGACGAAACCAGCAGCCAGGCCGATGTCGAAGCCCTGTGGCAGTTGCTCGGTGGCGACCAGGCGCAGCCAGACTTCAACGCCCTGGCCAGCAGCACCGGCTCGCTGCTGCCTGCGGCGCTGCTGCGTCAGTCGGCCATCCTCCAGCACCCGGTATTCAACCGCTACCACAGCGAAACCGAGCTGATGCGCTACCTGCGCCGCCTGGCCGACAAGGACCTGGCGCTGGACCGCAGCATGATCCCGCTGGGCTCGTGCACCATGAAACTCAATGCTGCCAGCGAAATGATCCCGGTCACCTGGGCCGAGTTCGGCAACCTGCACCCGTTCGCCCCGGCCGGGCAGAGCCAGGGCTACCTGCAGCTGACCACCGAGCTGGAGGCCATGCTCTGCGCCGCCACCGGCTATGACGCCGTGTCGCTGCAGCCCAACGCCGGTTCGCAGGGCGAGTACGCCGGCCTGCTGGCCATCCGCGCCTACCACCGCAGCCGTGGCGAAGGCCACCGCGACATCTGCCTGATCCCGTCGTCGGCCCACGGCACCAACCCGGCCACTGCGCACATGGCCGGTATGCGCGTAGTGGTCACCGCCTGTGACGCCCGCGGCAACGTCGATGTCGAGGACCTGCGCGCCAAGGCCATCGAACACCGCGAGCGCCTGGCCGCGATCATGATCACCTACCCGTCGACCCACGGCGTGTTCGAGGAAGCGATCGGCGAAATCTGCGCGATCATCCACGACAACGGCGGCCAGGTGTACATCGACGGCGCCAACATGAACGCCATGGTCGGCCTGTGCGCGCCGGGCAAGTTCGGTGGCGATGTTTCCCACCTGAACCTGCACAAGACCTTCTGCATCCCGCACGGCGGCGGCGGCCCAGGTGTCGGCCCGATCGGCGTCAAGTCGCACCTGGCACCGTTCCTGCCCGGCCACGCGCAGCTCGACAACACCGCAGGCGCGGTATGTGCCGCACCGTTCGGCAGCGCCAGCATCCTGCCGATCACCTGGATGTACATTCGCATGATGGGCGGTGCCGGCCTCAAGCGTGCCTCGCAGATGGCGATCCTCAACGCCAACTACATCGCTCGCCGCCTGGAAGAGCACTATCCTGTTCTGTACACCGGCGGCAATGGCCTGGTGGCCCACGAGTGCATCCTCGACCTGCGCCCGCTGAAGGACACCAGCGGCATCAGCGTCGACGATGTGGCCAAGCGCCTGATCGACTTCGGTTTCCACGCCCCGACCATGTCCTTCCCGGTGGCCGGTACGTTGATGATCGAACCGACCGAAAGCGAGTCCAAGGAAGAACTGGACCGCTTCTGCGACGCGATGATCCAGATCCGCGAAGAAATCCGCGCGGTCGAGAACGGCAGCCTGGACAAGGACGACAACCCGCTGAAGAACGCGCCGCACACGGCGGCCGAGCTGGTTGGCGAATGGGCCCACGGCTACAGCCGCGAGCAGGCGGTGTACCCGCTGCCGAGCCTGGTGGAAGGCAAGTACTGGCCGCCGGTCGGTCGGGTCGACAACGTGTTCGGCGACCGCAACCTGGTCTGCGCCTGCCCGTCGATCGAGAGCTATCAGGACGCCTGATAGCCCTCGGGCCCGCTACCTTGCTTGAGGTGTGGGCCTCTGTGGGAGCGGGCGTGCCCGCTCCCACAGGGTTCACCAAATCCGCCCAATATTCCTGGCTGGAGGTCTCCCATGTCACTGAGCGTCTTCGACCTGTTCAAGATCGGCATCGGCCCCTCCAGCTCCCACACGGTCGGCCCGATGCGCGCTGCAGCACGGTTCGCCGAGGGGCTGCGCCGTGATGGCCTGCTCGCCCGTACCCGCAGCGTCAAAGCCGAGCTGTATGGCTCGCTGGGCGCCACCGGCAAGGGCCACGGCAGCGACAAGGCCGTGCTGCTGGGCCTTGAAGGCGAACACCCCGACAGCGTCGATACCGACACCATCCCCGCCCGCCTGCAGGCGATCCGCGACAGCGGCCGGATCAACCTGCTCGGCGAGCGCAGCATCGCGTTCGTCGAAAAACAGCACCTGGCGATGATCCGCAAACCACTGGACTACCACCCCAACGGCATGATCTTCCGCGCCTTCGACGAAGCCGGCCTGCAGATCCGCAGCCGCGAGTACTACTCGGTGGGCGGTGGTTTCGTGGTTGACGAGGATGCCGCCGGCCACGACCGCATCGTCGAGGACAGTACGCCACTGCTCTACCCGTTCAAGACCGCCAAGGAGCTGCTCGGCCATTGCACCGCGCAAAACCTGTCGATAAGCCAGGTGATGCTGGCCAACGAAGCGGCCTGGCGCCCGGAGGCGCAAACCCGTGCCGGCCTGCTGCGCATCTGGCAGGTGATGCAGGGCTGCGTGGACGCCGGGTGCCGGCATGAAGGCATCCTGCCGGGCGGGCTGAAGGTCAAGCGCCGGGCACCGGCGCTGTACCGCCAGTTGAGCGGCCACCCGGAAGCCAGCCTGCGCGATGCCCTGTCGGTACTCGACTGGGTCAACCTCTACGCCCTGGCCGTGAACGAGGAAAACGCCAACGGCGGGCGCGTGGTCACCGCGCCCACCAATGGTGCCGCGGGAATCGTGCCGGCGGTGCTGCACTACTACATGCGCTTTGTGCCAGGCGCCAGCGAAGACGGGGTGGTGCGCTTCCTGCTCACCGCCGCGGCGATCGGCATCCTGTACAAGGAAAACGCCTCCATCTCCGGCGCCGAAGTGGGCTGCCAGGGCGAGGTCGGCGTGGCCTGCTCGATGGCCGCCGGGGCGCTGTGCGAGGTGATGGGTGGTAGCGTGCAGCAAGTGGAAAACGCCGCCGAAATCGGCATGGAACATAACCTGGGCCTGACCTGCGACCCGATTGGCGGGCTGGTCCAGGTGCCTTGCATCGAGCGCAACGCCATGGGCTCGGTGAAGGCGATCAATGCGGTGCGCATGGCCTTGCGCGGCGACGGGCAGCACTACGTGTCGCTCGACAAGGTGATCCGTACCATGCGCCAGACCGGCGCCGACATGAAAAGCAAATACAAAGAGACCGCCCGAGGCGGCCTGGCCGTCAACATCATCGAATGTTGACCCGACAACTACAGCAAGGAGTCACCGATGTCCGAAACACTGCTCAAGACCCCGCTGCACGCCCTGCACCTGGAACTGGGTGCGCGCATGGTGCCGTTCGCCGGCTACGACATGCCAGTGCAGTACCCGCTGGGCGTGCTCAAGGAGCACCTGCACACCCGCGAGCAGGCCGGCCTGTTCGATGTCTCGCACATGGGCCAGATCAAGCTGCACGGCAGCGACGCCGCCAAGGCCCTGGAAAGCCTGGTGCCGGTGGATATCCTCGACCTGCCGGTAGGCATGCAGCGCTATGCCATGTTCACCAATGAGCAAGGCGGTATCCTCGACGACCTGATGGTCGCCAACCTGGGCAACGACACCCTGTTCCTGGTAGTCAACGCTGCCTGCAAGGACCAGGACCTGGCCCACCTGCGAGCGCATATCGGTGGCCGCTGCGAGGTGCAAGCGCTGTTCGAGGAGCGTGCCCTGCTGGCCCTGCAAGGCCCGGCGGCAGCCGAGGTGCTGGCGCGCCTGGCCCCGGAAGTAGCCAGCATGACCTTCATGCAGTTCCGCACAGTAAAGTTGCTGGGTGAAGACTGCTACGTCAGCCGCTCGGGGTATACCGGCGAAGACGGCTACGAGATTTCGGTACCGGCACACGCTGCCGAAGCCCTGGCCCGTCGCCTGCTGGCCGAGCCGCAAGTGCAGCCGATCGGCCTGGGCGCGCGCGACTCGCTGCGCCTGGAAGCCGGCCTGTGCCTGTACGGCCACGACATGAACAGCGAAACCACCCCGGTCGAAGCCAGCCTGCTGTGGGCCATTTCCAAGGTACGCCGTGCCGATGGCGCGCGTGCCGGTGGCTTCCCTGGGGCCGAGCACATCTTCGCCCAGCAGCGCGATGGCGTGCCGCGCAAACGCGTGGGCCTGTTGCCGCAGGAACGTACGCCAGTACGCGAAGGCGCTGACATTGTCGATGCCAACGATCACCCGGTAGGCAAAGTGTGCAGTGGCGGCTTTGGCCCGACACTCGGCGCACCGGTCGCAATGGGTTATATCGATAGCGAACATGCAGCAATCGACACGCCACTGTTTGCCGTGGTGCGTGGCAAGAAGGTGGCTTTGAAAGTCAGTAAAATGCCTTTCGTGGCGCAACGTTACTACCGAGGCTGAAGCCGTTTTGTGAAGCGTGCAGCCAGGTTCGGCTTATTCGTTTCCGAACCTGCCTAATAACTTTTGAACATGGCGCCAGGCCAGGCGCCATGCCGTTTCCGACAAACTGGTCGGTTATCGGCAAACGGCCGATTTTCCAGACGACCAAGGGCTTGTTTTTCGCTCGGGAGTTGGCGTAGAGTCACTGCACTGTGTTTGCATGGGTCGCAACAGTTCGTGACCTGGGCCAGTAGCCGCAATCTGCTACAACCCGTTTGACGTCTCTTACTTTCCTGCAACCCAGCCCAGTAATCTTTTGCTTACTATTTATTGCAAAAGAAACTGTCATCAAAATTCAAGCTTCATAGGAAATAAGACAATGGCTGAGCGTCAGAACGGTACCGTCAAGTGGTTCAATGACGAAAAAGGTTACGGTTTCATCACCCCAGAAAGCGGTGCTGATCTGTTCGTGCACTTCCGCGCTATTGAAGGCAACGGCTTCAAGAGCCTGAAAGAAGGCCAGAAGGTCTCCTTCGAAGCAGTGCAGGGCCAGAAAGGCCTACAAGCTGACAAAGTTCAGGTCATCGGCTAAGCTGAGCCCGACTTCGAAAAAGCCCCTGCCAAGTGCAGGGGCTTTTTTTTGCCCGTAGAATATCGGCTTCGTCTTCTGGAGCCGTTCTGCATGTCCAAGCCTCTGCTCACACCCCAGGGTGATTTTCCGCCGGTCGGCCTGGGCCGGCGCCTGGCGGCGATGTTCTACGACTTTTTGCTGTGCACGGCACTACTGATCGTGACCGCTGGCGCCTACAAGATGATCCAGATGGCAATCATCGGCGAAGCACGCATGCGCGAGCTGACCGAGGCCGGTGCGCTGGATGGCGACCCGCTGCTGTCGACGCTACTGCTGTTTGCCCTGTTCGGCTTTTTTGCCAAGTTCTGGACCCATGGCGGGCAGACCCTGGGCATGCAGGTGTGGGGGGTGCGGGTGCAGAACGCCGATGGCACGGCCATCAGCCTGTGGCAGGCGCTGTTGCGCTTCGTGGTGTCGATCGCCTCATGGCTGTGCCTGGGGCTGGGTTTCTTCTGGGCGTTGATCGACAAGCGCAAGCGCGGCTGGCATGACATCTATTCGGAAAGCCAGCTGGTGCGGGTGCCGAAGCAGAACAAATGAGCTGAGACCTGTATTGCCTGCTTCCAGCCTATTCGCGGGCACGCCCGCGAAGAAGCCAACACAAATGCCAGCAAAAAGCCGACCCTGAGGTCGGCTTTTTTTGTACGGTTCAGGCCATTACCCCGCCCGGCGCAACAGCCACATCCCTGCCAACGCACAGATGCCGGCCGGGATCACCACCGCCAACAGCGGTGGGAAGCCGAACACCTGGCTCGATGGCCCCAGCAGGTCCTGGGCAATGCGGAACACGAAGCCCACCAGCACACCGGTGAACACGCGCTGGCCAAGGGTCACCGAACGCAGCGGGCCGAAGATGAACGAGATCGCCATCAGCACCAGCGCCGCGGTCACCATCGGTTGCAGCACCTTGGTCCAGAACGCCAGCCAGTAACGGGCGTTGTTCAGGCCCTGGTCGGACAAGTAGTGGATGTAATCCCACAAGCCGGTAATCGATAGCGACTCAGGCGCCAGGATCACGGTATTGAGCAATTGCGGGGTGAGCGAAACGTCCCAGCGCTCCTGCGGTGTGTTCACCACTTCGGTATGGTCACCACGGAAGAAGGTGGTGCGCACGTCGGCAAGCAGCCAGTGATCGTCCTGGTATTGGGCTCGGCGGGCGAAACTCGAAGTGACGATCTTGCGTTCGCTGTCGAAGCGGTAGCGGGTCACGCCCAGCAGCAGGCCGTTGGGCTGCACGGCGTTGATGTGCACGAACTCGTCACCCTGGCGGTGCCACATGCCACGCTTGGAGCTTTGTGCCTCACCCCCACCCTGGGCCAGCGAACGGTCGGCCTGGGCCTTGTTCTCGGTCACCGGTGCCACGTATTCGCCGATCAGCAGGCCGACCAGCATCAGCACCAGCATCGGCTTCATCACCGCCCAGACGATGCGGCCGATCGATACCCCGGCAGCACGCATGATGGTCAGTTCGCTGCTGCTGGCCAGGCTGCCCAGGCCAATCAGGCAACCGATCAGGGCGGCCATCGGCAGCATTTCGTACAGGCGCCGTGGGGCGGTCAGCAAAACGAAGTTGCCCGCCTCCATCACCGTGTAGGTATCGCTCAGGTCGCTCATTTCATCAATGAAGGCGAACAGCGAGGCCAGGCCAAGGATGATGCCCAGTACGGCGAGAATGGCCAGCAGCACGCTCTGGCCGATGTAACGGTCGAGCTTAGCCATGGGCCACCTCCGCACGGCGGGCGGCGCGCTTGAGGCGCAGCGGCTCCCAGTACATCAGGCCCAGGCCGATCAGCAGGAACAGGCCGTGGACCCACCACATGCCCAGGGCGATCGGCAACTTGCCCTTTTCGAGGGCGCCGCGTGTGGAAATCAGCATTGTCAGGTAGGCCATGTACAGAAGAATTGCCGGCAGCAGCTTGAGGAAGCGGCCCTGGCGCGGGTTCACGCGGGACAGCGGTACCGCCAGCAAGGTGACCACGAACACCAGGATGGGCAGCGACAGGCGCCATTGCAGCTCGGCACGCTCACGCAGGCCCGGCTTGCCGATCAGCTCGGAGGTGGGGATGGCTTCGCGCTCGGTCACTTCCTCGCTGACCTCCGGCTTGGGCAGCAGCACGCCGTAGGTGTCGTACTTGATGGCGCGGTAGTCGGCCTGGCCGGGGTTACCGTCGTAACGGTAGCCGTTTTCCAGCACCAGGTAGCGGTTGCCGTCGGCCTGGATTTCCTGGTGGCCTTTTTCGGCGACCAGCACCGATGGAGCGCGGTCCTTGGTCTTGTCCTGGTTGAAGCGCTTCTCGGAGATGAACACCCCGGCCAGGTTGATGCGATCGTCAGACAACTGTTCGGTGTAGGTCACCCGCGAACCATCGCGCAGGGTCTGGAAGCGGCCCGGCACCAGGGTGTCGAACTCGGTCAGGGCATCCTGCTGGCTGATGATCTGCTGCACCTGGGCAACGCCCTGCGGCGCCAGGCTCAGGCTCAGCCAGGCCACCAGCAGGGCAACCAGGGCGGCCGGCGCCATGGTCAGGCCGAGCAAGCGCTGCTGGCTCATGCCAGTGGCCGACAGCACGGTCATCTCGCTTTCCAGGTACAGGCGCCCGTACGCCAGGAGAATGCCGAGGAACAGCCCCAAAGGCAGGATCAGCTGCAGGAAACCCGGCAGGCGGAAGCCCATGATCAGGAACAGCACGCTCGGGTCGAGCACACCCTGGGCAGCCTGGGCCAGGTACTTGATGAAGCGCCCGCTCATGATGATCACCAGCAGCACGGCGCTGACGGCGCTCAAGGTCACCAGGACCTCGCGGGACAGATAACGAAAGACGATCAAACCAGACACTCCTGGGTTGTCAGGGCGGACTGCCAAGCAATGGCGCCAGACAATGACTTAGTACATCCAAGACCAATGCCGGTTCGCCAAAGGCGAACCTCCATGTAAAGTGCGCGCATTATCCTGTGATTGAACGCCCCTGTCACTTCGCTGCGCATGAAGGCGTACAACGGGGTTGTCAGCACGCTTGCCGCAGGCTCAAACTGGCAGCTTTTCCGCTGGCGCGCGATAACGCAGCCAGGCCCGTCCAGAGCGCTGGAGCACACAGCGCCAACTGCATCGATCATTCGGGGATCCTGACATGGAACTGGTTGTAAAAAGCGTAGCTGCTGCATCCGTAAAAACCGCCACCCTGGTCATTCCGGTAGGTGAAAACAGCAAGCTCGGCGCCGTGGCCAAGGCCGTCGACCAGGCCAGCGAAGGCGCTATCGGTGCCGTGCTCAAGCGTGGCGACCTGGCCGGCAAGCCGGGCCAGACCCTGCTGCTGCAGAGTGTCCCCGGGCTGAAGGCCGAACGCGTGCTGCTGGTGGGCAGCGGCAAGGACGAAGCCCTGGGCGACCGCGCCTGGCGCAAACTGGTCAGCAGCGTCGCCGGCGTGCTCAAGGGCCTGAACGGCAGCGATGCAGTGCTGGCCCTGGATGACATTGCGGTCAACAACCGCGACGCCCACTACGGCAAATACCGCCTGCTGGCCGAAACCCTGCTCGATGGCGAATACACGTTCGACCGCTTCAAAAGCCAGAAGGCCGAGCCTCGCGCCCTGAAAAAGGTCACCCTGCTGGCCGACAAGGCCGGCCAGGCCGACGTCGAGCGCGCGGTCAAGCACGCCAGTGCCATCGCCACCGGCATGGCCTTCACCCGCGACCTCGGCAACCTGCCGCCCAACCTGTGCCACCCAAGCTTCCTCGCCGAACAGGCCAAGGACCTGGGCAAGGCGCACAAGGCGCTGAAGGTCGAGGTACTGGACGAGAAGAAGATCAAGGACCTGGGCATGGGCGCGTTCTACGCCGTCGGCCAGGGCAGCGACCAGCCGCCACGCCTGATCGTGCTCAACTACCAGGGCGGCAAGAAAGCCGAAAAGCCGTTCGTGCTGGTTGGCAAGGGCATTACTTTCGACACCGGCGGCATCAGCCTCAAGCCAGGTGCCGGCATGGATGAGATGAAATACGACATGTGCGGTGCGGCCAGCGTGCTCGGCACCCTGCGTGCGGTGCTCGAGCTGCAACTGCCGATCAACCTGGTGTGCCTGCTGGCCTGTGCCGAAAACATGCCGAGCGGCGGCGCCACCCGCCCGGGTGACATCGTCACCACCATGAGCGGCCAGACCGTGGAAATCCTCAACACCGACGCCGAAGGCCGCCTGGTGCTGTGCGACACCCTGACCTACGCCGAACGCTTCAAGCCCCAGGCGGTGATCGACATCGCCACCCTCACCGGCGCCTGCATCGTCGCCCTGGGCAGCCACACCTCCGGCCTGATGGGCAACAATGACGACCTGGTCGGCCAGTTGCTCGACGCCGGCAAGCGCGCCGACGACCGCGCCTGGCAGCTGCCGCTGTTCGATGAATACCAGGAGCAGCTGGACAGCCCGTTCGCCGACATGGGCAACATCGGTGGGCCGAAAGCCGGCACCATCACCGCCGGCTGCTTCCTGTCGCGCTTCGCCAAGGCCTACGACTGGGCGCACCTGGACATCGCCGGCACGGCCTGGGTCAGCGGTGGCAAGGACAAGGGCGCCACCGGCCGCCCGGTGCCCCTGCTGACCCAGTACCTGCTGGACCGCGCTGGCGCCTGACGCCGTGCAGCCGGTGGCGCCTCGTGCGCCATCGGCCGGCGATACCACCATGAGCAAAGTCGATTTCTACATCCTGCCCACCGACGCACTGTCGGCGCGCCTGGACTTCGCCTGCAAGCTGTGTGAAAAGGCCTGGCGCCTCGGCCACCGGGTCTACCTGCATTGCCAGGATGCCGACCAGCGCGACCAGCTGGACCAACGCCTGTGGCACTTCAAGGGCGAAGCTTTCGTGCCTCACGACCTGGCAGAGGTGCACGCCGACGCGCGCGTGGCCCTAGGCCTGGCCGACGACGCCGGCGACCATCGCGACCTGCTGATCAACCTGGGCGCCGGCGTGCCGGGCTTCGTCGGCCAGTTCGAGCGCATCGCCGAGATCGTCGTCGAAGAACCTGGCATCCGCCAATCGGCACGTGAGCGATTCCGTTTCTACCGTGAACAGGGCTATGCTCTGCAAGACCACCGCTTACAGCGACTTTGACGACGATGGACAAACCCTCCCCGCTACCCGATTCCGCCCATCTGCTCGATGACCTCGAGTCGATCCGCCAGTTGCTTGGCGATGCCGACCTGCAACCGCCACTGCTGACCGAGACAGTGGAGCAGATCCCACTGCTGCTGGAAGAAGCGCCCGGCAACCCCGCGCCTGCGGCCGAACCGGTCGAGCCCGAAGACGATCCGCAGACCCGCCGCCAGGATACCCTGCTGCACCTGGAAAGCGAGCTGCGTGCCGCGGCGCAGATGATCATGCAGGACGTGATCAACGACTTTACCCCGCATATCGAGAACGAGATCAAACGCCGGCTGGATGCGCGGATCGAGCGGTTGATCAAGCGTTCCGAGTAAAACCGAAATTCGGCGGTACCTTCTTCGCGGGTAAACCCGCTCCCACAGGACCGGCGCAAGCTTTGAGACTTGCGCCGGTCCTGTGGGAGCGGGTTTACCCGCGAATAGGCCATCCCTGCCGTGCCAGATAGCAGCAGCTTGTCGCCTGCGGCCCCCAGCTTGGTTATACTTCCCGGCTTTCCCGAATAAATGCACAGGGTCCCGCCGCGCATGGATAAGACCTACCAGCCGCACGCCATCGAAACTTCCTGGTACAACACCTGGGAGTCCGAGAATTATTTCGCCCCACAAGGTGCAGGCGAGTCCTACACCATCATGATCCCGCCGCCGAACGTGACCGGCAGCCTGCACATGGGCCACGGCTTCAACAACGCGATCATGGATGCCCTGATCCGTTTCCGCCGCATGCAAGGCCGCGACACCCTGTGGCAGCCTGGCACCGACCACGCCGGTATCGCCACCCAGATGCTGGTCGAGCGCCAGCTCGAGGCCAAGGGCCAGAACCGCCATGACCTGGGCCGCGAAAAGTTCCTGGAAAAGGTCTGGGAATGGAAGGACCAGTCCGGCGGCAACATCAGCCGCCAGATCCGCCGCCTGGGCTCGTCGGTAGACTGGAGCCGCGAGCGCTTCACCATGGACGACGGCCTGTCCGAAGCGGTCAAGGAAGCCTTCGTGCGCCTGCACGAGGACGGCCTGATCTACCGCGGCAAGCGCCTGGTCAACTGGGACACCAAGCTGCACACGGCCATCTCCGACCTCGAAGTGGAAAACCACGACGAGAAGGGCCACCTGTGGAACCTGCGCTACCCGCTGGCCGATGGCGCCAAGACCGCCGAAGGCAAGGATTACCTGGTCGTCGCCACCACCCGTCCGGAAACCCTGCTGGGTGACGCCGCGGTAGCGGTCAACCCGAACGACGAGCGCTACCAGGCGCTGATCGGCAAGTTCGTCGAACTGCCACTGGTCGGCCGTCGCATCCCGATCATCGCCGACGACTATTGCGATCCCGAGTTCGGTACCGGTTGCGTGAAAATCACCCCGGCCCACGATTTCAACGACTACGAAGTCGGCAAGCGCCACAACCTGCCGCTGCTGAACATCTTCGACAAGAACGCCTTCGTGCTGGCCAGCGCCCAGGCCTTCAACCTCGACGGCAGCGTCAACGAGCAGGTCGACACCCGCCTGCCCGCCCAGTACGCCAACCTCGACCGCTTCGTCGCGCGCAAGCAGATCGTCGCCGACCTGGACGCCCAGGGCCTGCTGGTGAGCATCGACGACCACGCCCTGAAGGTGCCGAAAGGCGACCGTTCGGGCACCGTCATCGAGCCATGGCTGACCGACCAGTGGTACGTCTCCACCAAGCCGTTGGCAGAACCTGCCATCGCTGCCGTGGAAGACGGCCGCATCCAGTTCGTGCCCAAGCAGTACGAGAACATGTATTTCTCCTGGATGCGCGACATCCAGGACTGGTGCATCAGCCGCCAGCTGTGGTGGGGCCACCGTATCCCGGCGTGGTACGACGAGGCCGGCCAGGTCTATGTCGGCCGCAACGAGGCAGAAGTGCGCGCCAAGCACAACCTGGGCGCCGACGTTGCCCTGCGCCAGGACGACGACGTGCTCGACACCTGGTTCAGTTCCGGGCTGTGGACCTTCTCCACCCTGGGCTGGCCGGAGCAGACCGAATTCCTCAAGAAGTTCCACTCCACCGATGTGCTGGTGACCGGCTTCGACATCATCTTCTTCTGGGTTGCGCGCATGATCATGCTGACCATGCACCTGATCAAGAACGAAGACGGCACCCCGCAGGTACCGTTCAAGACCGTGTACGTGCACGGCCTGGTGCGGGACGGCCAGGGCCAGAAGATGTCCAAGTCCAAAGGCAACGTGCTGGACCCGCTGGATATCGTCGACGGCATCACCCTCGACGCCCTGCTGGAAAAACGCACCAGCGGCATGATGCAGCCTAAGTTGGCCGAGAAGATCGCCAAGCAGACCAAGGCCGAGTTCCCTGATGGTATTGCCAGCTACGGCACCGATGCCCTGCGCTTCACCTTCTGCTCGCTGGCCTCCACCGGCCGCGACATCAAGTTCGACATGGGCCGCGTCGAAGGCTACCGCAACTTCTGCAACAAGATCTGGAACGCCGCCCGCTACGTGCTGGACAAGGGCGAGGACTGCGGCCAGAACGGCGAGGCCGTCGAACTGTCGCTGGCCGACCGCTGGATCATCTCGCAGCTGCAGCGCACCGAAGCCGAAGTGACCCGCCAGCTGGAGCAGTTCCGCTTCGACCTGGCCAGCCAGGCACTGTACGAGTTCATCTGGAACCAGTACTGCGACTGGTACCTGGAACTGTCCAAGCCGGTATTGTGGGACGAAAACGCACCGGTCGAGCGCGCCCGTGGCACCCGCCGTACCCTGGTGCGCGTGCTGGAAGTGGCACTGCGCCTGGCGCATCCGTTCATGCCGTTCATCACCGAGGAAATCTGGCAGCGCATCGCGCCGCTGGCCGGCATCAGCGGCAAGACCATCATGCTGCAGCCATGGCCGGTGGCCAATGAAAGCCGCATCGACCCGGCCGCCGAAGGCGACATCGAATGGCTCAAGGAGCTGATGGTCGGCCTGCGCAACATCCGCGCCGAGATGAACATCGGCCCGGGCAAGCCGCTGCCGCTGTTCCTGAAGAACGCCAACGCCGACGACCAGCGTCGCCTGCAGGAAAACGAAGCCCTGCTGAAGAAGCTGGCCAAGGTCGAGTCGTTCACCGTGCTGAGTGATGCCGACGAAGCACCGCTGTCGGCCACCGCCCTGGTCGGTGACCTGCAGGTGCTGGTGCCGATGGCCGGCCTGATCGACAAGGATGCCGAGCTGGCGCGCCTGAACAAGGAAATCCAGCGCCTGCAAGGTGAAGTGGCACGCGTGGGCGGCAAGCTGTCCAACGCTGCCTTCGTCGACAAGGCTCCGCCTGCGGTGATCGAGAAGGAACGCGCCAAGCTGGCCGAGTCCGAACAGGCCCTGGCCAACTTCACCGAGCAGCACGCGCGGATTGCGGCGCTTTAATCACTAGAGAAACAGCTGGGGCCGCTGTGCGGCCCTTTTGCGACACAAGGCCGCTCCTGCAGGGACGGCGCCGGTTTGAAGGGCGCCGCTATCCTGCAGGAGCGGCCTTGTGTCGCGAAAGGGCTGCACAGCAGCCCCAGACTCTATCAGCCACCGCTCGTATAGGGCTGGACACTGTCATGACCCCGAACAAACCCACCCTGCACCCGCGCAACCGCCACCAGGGCCGCTACGACTTCCCCAGCCTGATCAAGGCCCTCCCCGAGCTGGCGCGCTTCACCATCACCAACCCTTACGGCAAGCCCAGCATCGACTTCGCCAACCCCGAAGCCGTACGGGTATTCAACCGCGCCCTGCTCAAGGCCCAATACGGCATCCAGCACTGGGACATCCCGGCCGACTACCTGTGCCCGCCGATCCCCGGCCGCGCCGACTACCTCCACGTGGCCGCCGACCTGTTGGCCGACGACAATGCCGCCGAGATCCCCAAGGGCGCGCAGGTTCGCGTACTGGACATCGGCGTCGGCGCCAACTGCATCTACCCGCTGCTCGGCCACAGCGACTACCGCTGGCGCTTCCTCGGTTCGGACATCGACCCGGTGGCCCTGGCCTCGGCCAAGGCCATCGTCCAGGCCAACCGCCTGGACAAGGCCATCACCCTGCGCCACCAGGCCAACCGTGCCCACATCCTCAGCGGCTTGCTGCAGGAGGACGAACGCTTTGACCTGACCCTGTGCAACCCGCCCTTCCACGCTTCGCGCGACGAAGCCACGCGCGGCAGCCAGCGCAAGTGGAAGAACCTCGGCAAGCAGGACCCCAAGCGCAAGTTGCCGGTGCTGAACTTTGGTGGCCAGAACAATGAACTGTGGTGCGAAGGTGGCGAGATCCGCTTTGTCACCCAGCTGGTTGGCGAAAGCGTGCAGTACGCAGAACGGGTGCTGTGGTTCACCAGCCTGGTGTCCAAGGCCAGCAACCTGCCAGGGATCGAGGCCGCGCTGAAGAAGGCCGGCGCCAAGGCCGTGCGCGTTGCCGAAATGGGCCAGGGGCAGAAACAGAGCCGCATGGTCGCCTGGAGCTTCCTCGACGAGGCGGCACGCCAGGCCTGGCACGCCCGGCGTAGACAACAGGCATGAAAAAACCGCGCCCGGGCAAGCCGGGCGCGGTTTCGTCAAAGCTTCAACAATTACTTGTTGATGGCGTCGGTCAGCACTTTGGCTGGAACGAACTTGACGACTTTCTTGGCAGCGATTTCGATGGCAGCGCCAGTCGACGGGTTGCGGCCGGTACGGGCAGGACGCTCGGTGACTTTCAGCTTGCCGATGCCTGGCAGAGTGATTTCAGCGCCGTTTTCCAGCTGGTCGGCAACGATCTGGCCCAGTTGCTCCAGAGCGTTCTTGGCGGTGGCTTTTGGCGCGGCGATCGATTCGGCGATGTCGGCAATCAGTTGGTCTTTGGTCAATGCCATGGTGGTGTTCCTTCCCTATCAAATTCGATGGTTATGCAGCGGACTAACGACGTTATCGGGCCAGCCCCTGAAAGTGGAGGGCCGCGCCAATCGCGTATGTAGATACGCAAATCGGCGTTTGGTTCGACACGCCGGCAGCACGTTGCCAGCAATGCGCCACATGCTGGGCGCAAGACCGCGCAAAGCTACCACAGGAACGGATAAATATCCGCTGCGCACTTCGATTAAATGCAGGTTTTTCGGGGGTTTTAGCCTCGAACGCGCGAATTTGCACAAAAAACGAACAACCGGCATTTCTGCCAACATCCGGCCACTGCATCACCTGGCGTCTGGGGTAAACTTGGCACCTTTTGCAGCCCGCCGAGAATTCCATGCCAATCCGTCATTGCATCGTTCACCTGATCGACAAAAAGCCCGATGGCAGCCCCGCCGTGCTGCATGCCCGCGACTCCGAGCTGGCCGCCTCCGATGCTATCGAAAACCTGCTGGCCGACCTCAATGACAGCTACAACGCCAAGCAAGGCAAGGCCTGGGGTTTCTTTCACGGTGAGTCCGGCGCCTACCCGCTGAGCGGCTGGCTGAAGCAGTACCTGGACCAGGAAAAGGACTTCACCGCCTTCAGCCGCGTGGCCGTGGAACACCTGCAAAAGCTCATGGAAGAGTCCAACCTGTCCACCGGCGGCCACATCCTGTTTGCCCATTACCAGCAAGGCATGACCGAGTACCTGGCGATCGCCCTGCTGCACCATAGCGAAGGCGTGGCGGTGAACGCCGAACTCGATGTGACGCCTTCGCGCCACCTTGACCTCGGGCAGTTGCACCTGGCGGCGCGCATCAACCTGTCGGAATGGAAGAACAACCAGAACTCCAAGCAGTACATCTCGTTCATCAAGGGCAAGAACGGCAAGAAGGTTTCCGACTACTTCCGCGATTTCATCGGCTGCCAGGAAGGTGTCGACGGCCCGGGCGAAACCCGCACCCTGCTCAAGGCCTTCAGTGACTTCGTCGAGAGCGAAGACCTGCCGGAGGAGTCCGCCCGCGAAAAAACCCAGACCCTGGTGGACTATGCCACCACCCAGACCAAGCTGGGCGAGCCGGTGACCCTGGAAGAGCTGTCCAGCCTGATCGACGAGGACCGGCCGAAGGCGTTCTACGACCACATCCGTAACAAGGATTACGGCCTGTCACCGGAAATCCCCGCGGACAAGCGCACCCTCAACCAGTTCCGCCGCTTCACCGGGCGTGCCGAGGGGCTGTCGATCAGCTTCGAAGCGCATCTATTGGGGGACAGGGTGGAATATGACGAAGCGGCCGGGACCTTGATCATCAAGGGGCTGCCGACCACCCTGGTGGACCAGCTGAAGCGGCGCAAGGACTGATGGCCCAAGGGGCTGCTGCGCAGCCCCATCGCGAAGCGACCCTAGGCTCTGTACGAACAGTCTTGAGACGCAGGTCAGGCAAGGCGAAAACAGCCGAGGAAGCGGAGTGTACTGGAGTACATGAGCATTCCGAGGCTGTTTTCAACGCAGCATGAACAAGTATCAAGGCTTTTCGTACAGAGCCTAGGGCGACGAAGCGCTGTCATAGCCGGCCACCAACGCCTCCTTCGCCGACTTGCGCAGGCGCTTCACCAGCCGTTCCTGGCGCAACGCCTCGCCCTTGTCCGGCCATTGCTCCATATACACCAGCGCCTGGGCCGGGCTGGTCTTGAAATAACGTGCGCCCTGCCCTTTCTGGTGGGCCAGGAAGCGCCGCTGCGGATCATCGCTGATGCCGCAATACAACGAACCATTGGCAGCCCGTACCAGGTAGACATACCAGGGTTTCACTGCCTGATCCGGCACTTGTTCACTCACGACGCCTGCTCTTTTCATCACTAGTTTGGTGAGCCCACTCATCGAGGGCTTCATCATGCTTGATTCGCTTCCACACATTGGCTTGGGTGCAGCACTGCTTGTGGCTGCATTCGCCGCACAGGCGTCGACTGGAAAGGAAACCGCCAGACAAATGCAAGACAACTACGACGCCACCCCCGCCCAGTGCGAGGGCAAAGCCGTACCTGCCCACGCCTGCTCGGGTGTGCTGCTTCGCTCGACCAGGCCGTCACCGCATTACCACACCTGGCATCATAGCCAGAACAGCAAGGACAAGGGCGGCGTATCGTTCTCCTACCTGCGCAGCGATATCCCCACCACCCGGCTGGCTGCCGATGGCCGTAGTGGCTTCACCCTGTACCCGATACTGCAACGCCCGCAAGGCTCCCTACGCTACGAGATGCTGTGCGCCTGGCCCACCGACGGCGACACCTGGGAACGCGATAATCGCGGTTGCGGCAATAACCGGCAAACGGCCGAAACCGAGGCAGCCTGCCATGAACAGGAGGTGTTCACTGCCGAGCAATGGATCGCGCGCTTCAGGCAGAGCGGGGATTATAAACGCCAATGCGCCTTCGACATCCGCCGCGCGAGGGTGCCGGAACGGGCCGAGGCCTTCCATCAAAGCCTGCGCGCCAAACAACTGTTCGCCCGCGAGCTGCCATTTCCCTGGAACGAAGTGGTGATTGGCGCCTGGGACGAAGCGAGCGCCAATCGCCTGCCGATCCAGTCGTTTTTCCACATCGAGGGCGAGCATGGTGCCCTGCAGCAGGCTCAGGCCGACCAGCAGGACTGGCACCAGACCTATGGCAGTTTCATTCCGGTGATTCGCATCCGCCTACCGGACAACACCACTGAGCGTGCCATCTTCAGCTACCACGACAGTGATCAGGCCGTGGCGCTGCCCTGAGCATGCTGATACGCCCGCAAGCCCTTGAACGCTTGCTGGCGTACCTTGTTCTGTACGAGCGGCGACCAGCCAAGCAGCAGGCCTGGAGCACCCAGCGCCTGCCGCGCCCAACGCCACAGGTCGAAGGTGTCGTCATGCTGGCAGATCAGCCCATCGCGGATCACGAAACGCGCCTGGATATCGTTGACCACAGTACGGCCAGTCTGGCTGAACAGGTAGGTGGCGACCCAGTGTGCGCCACCGCTGCGCTCATCGGCGCGTACGCCGTCGAACGTCAGGGTGAAATCCTTCGCCCGGGTAGTGAGCATCCGCCACATGTCACCCACGTCCCTGCCACGCAAGGTACCGAATACCGGGTCGCTGAAGACGATATCGTCGCTGTAGCAGGCCACCATGGCCTCGGCGTCAAGGCGCTGGAAGGCCTGGTAGAAGCGGGTGATGAGTTCGCGGTTGGCGTCGCTCATGAGGGCTGGTCCGTCCTGGGGTGGAAAGCTGCACGATAATCTGCCCCACAGGCTTATACCAGTACCCGCGAAGAGGCCGGTACTGGCCAGGTTCCCCTTCAAACCTTCTCGCTGGTCACCTGCACATGCAAAGCTCGCCCAGCCCCCAGCCCGAACACGATGGCGCCAACCCCCAGCACGGCAAAAATCCAGCCTACGGCGGCCCAGCCACCGCTCAGGTCATGCACCAGGCCCACCGCAAACGGCCCCATCGACGCCAAGGTGTAGCCCACGCCCTGGGCCATGCTCGACAGGTTGGCCGCGACATGGGCGTCTTTCGAACGCAGCACGATCAAGGTCAGCGCCAGGGCGAAGGTACCGCCCTGCCCCAGGCCCAGCAGTACCGCCCAGCCCCACAGCCCGCCAAGCGGCGCATACAGGCAACCGAACAAGCCGGCCAGGGTGGTCAGCATGACCAGCACGATCGCCAGCCGCTGGTCCTTGCCGCGCGTGGCCAGCCACGGCGCACTGAGCGAACTGAGCAACTGCACGATCACCGACCCCGACAGCACCAACCCCGCCTCGGTCGGGCTCAGGCCGCGACCAATCAGGATTGACGGCAACCAACCGAACACGATGTAGGCCAGCGACGATTGCAGGCCCATGTACAAGGTCACCTGCCAGGCCAAGGGATCACGCCACAGGCCACGCACGCGATAGGCCACCTTGTGCAAGCCATGCCCCTGGCGGGCTTGGGGCAGCCAGACCAGCATGGCCAGCAGCGCCGGTAGCGCCCAGAAGCCCAGCCCCAGCGCCCAGCTGCCGTCGAAGTGCTGCGCCAGCGGGACGGTGGCCCCCGCTGCCATGGCCGCGCCCAGGCATAGCGCCATGGTGTACACGCCGGTCAGCGTGCCGGCGTGCTGCGGGAAGTCGCGCTTGACGATACCCGGCAACAGCACGCCGATGATGCCGATGCTGGCCCCGGCCACCAGGCTGCCGAGGAACACTCCGATAGCACCGAAGCTACTGCGCACCACGATGCCCAGCGCCAGGCTGGCGAGGATGCCGAGGATCACCCGCTCACTGCCGAAGCGACGCGCCAGCACTGGCGCCAACGGGGCGAACAAACCCAGGCACAACACTGGCAAGGTGGTCAGCAAGCCAGCCAGCGAGGCGTTCAGCCCCAGGCCCGCGGACACCTGGCCAAGCACTGGCGCCATGCTCGACAACGCCGGGCGCAGGTTCAGCGCCACCAGCACCAGGCCGAGCAACAGCAGCCACGGCCGCCGCAGCAGCACAGGCTGCTGCTGGACCTGCTCGTCGTCAGCCTCGGCATCGATCAGCAGCTCATCGAGTTCCCGCTCAGGTGGCGGGGTGTTACGGGTGATGGATTCAGCCATGGCGTTCTCGGGTCAGGATTCGATGAGGGTACGGCTCAGGCGTTTGGCCCGCTCCGCGTCGCGTTGCTCGATGGCCTCGAGAATCTGCCCGTGCAGGTCGAACGTGGCCTGGCAGCGCGGAACGGTGGTCATGTTGTGCTGCAGCGCGGCAGCCACCACCCCGGAAAAGTAGCGGTACAACTCGCTGAGTGCCGGGTTGTGGGCGGCATCGACCAGCCGTTGGTGAAACACCAGGTCGCAGGCCACGTAGGCGGCAACATCGCCATGAAAATGCCCGGCACTGACCGCCAGAGCATCACGCAACGCCTGCAGGTCGGCATCGGTACGCCGCAGCGCGGCCAGGCCGATAGCCTCTGCTTCCAGAATGTGCCGGGTTTCACGGGCATGTTCAGGTGAGCAGCGTGACATCGCCTGCACGGCCTGCAGCGGATCCTGGGCGGTGCGCAGGTAACTGCCATCGCCCTGGCGAATTTCCACCAGGCCGCTGAATGCCAGCACACGCATGGCCTCGCGCACGGTATTACGGCTGATGCCCAGCTCCACGGCCAGCACCGGTTCGGTGGGCAGACGTTGGCCGATTTGCCAGTCGCCCTGGAGGATGCGTTCGCGCATGCGCTCGACGGCAAGTTCGACCAGTGAGCGCCTGGTCAATTCGCTGCTCATTTCACTCAACCAATCATCCGATGAATTCGTGCAGCTTAATGGAAAGCCTTGCGCACGGCAATTCAACTGGCATTTCTACCAGTTGTCAGCGCGTGGGGTTGTTGCAACGCTTGAGCCCGACCTCATCAAGGCATGACTTATGTCGATCATCAGAGCCCTACGCTGGACCGCCCTGCTGCTGGCTGCGCTGCTGGTCAATGGCTGCGACGTCAAACCGCTGCAAACGCAACCGAAGACGCTGATCATCGGCATGGACGGCGTCCAACTTCAGCATTACGAACAGCTGGGCGCCGATACCAACCTGCACAAGCGCCTGTTCTATGGCAAGGCCTATGCCGGCGGCATAACCGGGCGGGCCAGCGAGCAGGCCACGGTCAGCGGCCCGGGGTGGATCACCCTGTTGTCAGGTGTGTGGGCCAACAAGCACAAGGTGGTCTCCAACTCCGAAACCTTGCGCATCGCTCCCGAGTTCCCCAGCCTGTTCAAGCGGCTACGCGATGCACGGCCAAACGCCTACATCGCCAGCATCGTCAACTGGTCGCCGATCAACACTGCCTACCTGCTGGTGGACGCGCAGGGCAATAACCTGCGCGAAAGCGGCCTGAATGATGAGCAGGTCACCGCGCGAACCCTGGAGATACTGGGCAATACCCCGGCCGACTTCACCTTCATTCAGCTCGACGAACCCGACCAGGCCGGCCACGCCAGTGGCTTCGGGCCGGCCTACCAGGCAGCCCTGCGCGAAGCTGACGCGCGCCTGGGGCGCCTGCTGGACAAGGTGGAACAGCGCATGACCCAGTATCCGCAGGAGGATTGGCTGGTGATTGTCTGCACTGACCACGGTCGGGATTACTGGGGCACTGGCCATGGCGGTGTGACCGAGCAGGAGAAGACCGTGTTCATTGCCAGCAACAAGCCGTTGAATGAAGAGCTGAACCAACCCAGCATTCCAGAAGACAACCCGGGGCCCAACAACTTGTATGGCTACGCAGCGCAGACCTCGGTAGCCCCAACCGTGCTCAGGCACATGGGGCTCGACCTGCTGCCGGAATGGCGGCTCGACGGTACGCCGCTGCTGGGCGCTACCGGCGTACGCAAGGCACGGGCCATCGAAGCCGAAGGCAAATTGTTGTGGAACAGCGACTCGCCAGGGACCGTGATCATTCACAAGAATGGCCAGGTCGTCGCCAATGCGCAGGCTTACCTGCAGCAGTGGACCGATCCCGAAGGCATGCGCCAGGCCGACGACTACGTGCTCGAACTTGATGGCACGCCGGTCGCGGTGCGCACCCGGCCAGCCAGCGCGCGATTGAGTATCGAGAAAATCAGGTACTGAGCGGGGCGGCCCTGCAGGAGCGGATGTCCCCACTCCTGCAGACCTCGGCTCAGTTCAAGGCATCGAGCAGCGCCTGGTTCATCTCCGGCGTGCCAATGGTGATACGCAGGAACTGGGCAATGCGCTCCTGCTTGAAGTGACGCACGATCACGCCCTGCTCACGCAGGCGCGCCGACAGCTGTGCGGCATCCTGCTGGGGGTGGCGGGCGAAGATGAAGTTGGCCGCCGATGGCAATACCTCGAAGCCCTTGCCGACCAACTGTTCCACCAATGCTTCACGGCTGTCGATCACCTTGCGGCAGGTTGCCTCGAAGTAGGCCTTGTCCTCGAAGGCAGCCGCAGCGCCCACGATCGCCATGCGGTCAAGCGGGTAGGAGTTGAAGCTGTTCTTGATCCGCTCCAGCGCCTCGATGAGGTCCGGGTGACCGACTGCCAGGCCCACACGCAAACCGGCGAGCGAGCGGGACTTCGACAGGGTCTGGGTCACCAGCAGGTTGTCATAGCGATCCACCAGGCTGATGGCCGTTTCACCGCCGAAGTCGATGTAGGCTTCGTCCACCACCACCACCGAGTCGCGGTTGGCTTGCAGCAACTGCTCGATCGCCTGCAACGGCAGCAGGCAGCCGGTCGGCGCGTTAGGGTTGGGGAAAATGATCCCGGCGTTGGGTTTGTTGTAGTCAGCAATGCGGATCTGGAACTGCTCATCCAGCGCCACCTGCTCGAACGCAATGCCATACAAGCCGCAGTACACCGGGTAGAAGCTGTAGCTGACGTCGGGGAACAGCAACGGGCCGCGAGCGTGCTGGAACAGGCCGTGGAAGATGTGTGCCAGCACCTCGTCGGAGCCGTTGCCGACGAACACTTGCGCCGGGGTGACGCCGTAATACTCGGCCACCGCCTGCTTCAGGCGGTCGCTGTTCGGGTCCGGGTACAGGCGCAGGTTGTCGTTCAGCTCGCCACGCATGGCCTCCAGCGCCTTCGGCGATGGGCCATAGGGGTTCTCGTTGGTGTTCAGCTTGACCAGGCGGGCCAGCTTGGGTTGCTCGCCCGGCACGTAAGGCACCAGGTCCTTGACGAAGGGGCTCCAGAATCGACTCATGCTCAGTTCCCCTTCTGTTGGGTCAGGATACGGTATTCAGCGCTGCGGGCGTGGGCGGTCAGCGACTCGCCACGGGCCAGGACCGAAGCGGTGTGGCCCAGTTCGGACGCGCCCTGTTCGGAGCAGAAGATGATCGACGAACGCTTCTGGAAGTCATACACCCCCAGCGGCGAGGAAAAACGCGCGGTGCCGGAAGTGGGCAGCACGTGATTGGGGCCGGCGCAGTAGTCACCCAGCGCTTCGCTGGTGTGGCGGCCCATGAAGATCGCGCCCGCGTGGCGGATCTGCGGCAGCCAGGCCTGCGGGTCGGCCACTGACAGTTCGAGGTGCTCCGGCGCGATACGGTTGGCCACTTCAATGGCCTGCTGCATGTCACGCACCTGGATCAACGCGCCACGGCCATTGATCGATTTCTCGATGATCGCGGCACGCTCCATGGTCGGCAGCAACTTGTCGATGCTGGCGGCAACGCGGTCAAGGAAAGCGGCGTCCGGGCTGACCAGGATCGCCTGGGCGTCTTCGTCGTGCTCGGCCTGGGAAAACAGGTCCATGGCGATCCAGTCCGGGTCGGTCTGGCCGTCACACACCACGAGGATTTCCGATGGGCCGGCGATCATGTCGATGCCTACCTGGCCGAACACGTGGCGCTTGGCCGTGGCGACGTAGATGTTGCCCGGGCCGACGATCTTGTCTACCTGCGGCACGCTCTCGGTACCGTAGGCCAGCGCCGCAACGGCCTGGGCGCCACCGACGGTGAACACCCGGTCGACCCCGGCGATGCAGGCCGCCGCCAGCACCAGCTCATTGACCTCGCCACGCGGGGTGGGCACCACCATGACCACTTCGGCCACGCCGGCAACCTTGGCCGGGATGGCATTCATCAGCACCGACGACGGGTACGACGCCTTGCCGCCCGGCACGTACAGGCCGGCGCGGTCCAGCGGGGTGACCTTCTGGCCGAGCACGGTGCCGTCGGCTTCGGTGTATTGCCAGGAGTCCTGCTTCTGCCGCTCGTGGTACAGGCGCACACGGTTGGCGGCTTTTTCCAGGGCTTCGCGCTGGGCCGGGGTAATGCGGGTCAGAGCCAGTTCCAGGCGGTCGCGCTTGAGGATCAGGTCGTCGATCGACTTGGCATCAACACCATCGAAACGCTGGGTGAACTCCACCAGCGCCGCATCGCCGCGCTCGCGCACAGCCTTGATGATGTCGAGCACGCGCTGGTTGACCGCGTCATCGGACACACTTTCCCAGCTCAGCAGATGATCCAGATGTCGGGCGAAATCCGGATCAGCAGCGTTGAGACGGGCAATTGCAGTGGACACGGTCATGGCGAGGGCCTCGATTATTGGCGAATGCTCAGGCGCCCTAGGCTACCAGTCGATCCGCGCGGGCACCCAAGAAAAAAGGCTATGACGCGGATAGACGGGCGCGACAGCGAAGGTCGCGCGCAGGAGTCAACCGCGGTGTCGCGACTCGACTGCTTGGCGCAGCGTGTCGATCAGGCTCTGGATACGGGCGTGCTGCATTTTCATGGAGGCCTTGTTGACCACCAGGCGCGAGCTGATCGTGGCGATCAGTTCCTGGGGCTCCAGGCCGTTGGCACGCAGGGTATTGCCGGTGTCGACCACGTCGATGATCTTGTCGGCGAGGTTGATCAGCGGTGCCAGCTCCATCGAGCCGTACAGCTTGATGATGTCGACCTGACGGCCCTGTTCGGCGTAATAGCGTTTGGCTACGTTGACGAACTTGGTCGCCACGCGCAGACGGCCCTTGGGCTCGGCTGCACCGACCACGCCGGCAGTCATCAGCTTGCAACGGGCAATCTGCAGGTCCAGGGGCTCGTACAGGCCCTGGCCGCCATACTCCATCAGCACGTCCTTGCCGGCCACACCCAGGTCGGCGGCACCATGCTCGACATAGGTCGGCACGTCGGTGGCACGCACGATCAGCAGGCGCACGTCGTCCTGCGTGGTGGGGATGATCAGTTTGCGGCTCTTGTCCGGGTTCTCGGTCGGCACGATACCGGCTTCCGCCAGCAGCGGCAGGGTATCGTCGAGAATACGGCCTTTGGAAAGCGCGATGGTCAACATTGGAACGTCGGTCCTCAAGCGGCTACTGCCGGCCGGGCCACGGGCCCGACCGCATTCAATTCATCAGGCCCAGCCTGTGGGAGCGGGCTAGCCCGCGAACACCGGCATAGCCGGTGCCATGCACCGCGGAGGCTTCTTCGCGGGCATGCACGCTCCCACAGGATGTGCCAGGCAGATAACTAGCCCGGTACGCGACGGATTTTCGCGCCCAGCATCTGCAGTTTCTCTTCGATGCACTCGTAACCACGGTCGATGTGGTAGATGCGATCGATCAGGGTATCGCCTTCGGCAACCAGTGCCGACAGCACCAGGCTGGCCGACGCACGCAGGTCGGTGGCCATGACCGGGGCGCCCTTGAGCGTATTCACGCCAGTGACGATTGCGGTGTTGCCTTCGACCTGGATCTGCGCGCCCATGCGGTGCATTTCATAGACGTGCATGAAGCGGTTTTCAAAGATCGTCTCGATCACCGCGCCAGTGCCTTCGGCAATGGCGTTGAGCGAGATGAACTGCGCCTGCATGTCGGTCGGGAACGCCGGGTACGGGGCGGTACGCAGGTTGACGGCTTTCGGCCGCTTGCCATGCATGTCCAGCTCGATCCAGTCTTCGCCGGTGTTGATGTCGGCGCCGGCTTCCTTGAGTTTTTCCAGGACCGCTTCAAGGATGGTCGGGTCGGTGTCCTTGACCTTGACGCGGCCACCGGTCACGGCAGCGGCAACCAGGTAGGTACCGGTCTCGATACGGTCTGGCATCACGCGGTAGTTGGCCGAGGCCAGGCGCTCGACGCCATCGATGACGATGGTGTCGGTACCCGCGCCCTGGATCTTGCCGCCCATGGCGTTGATGAAGTTGGCCAGGTCGACCACTTCCGGCTCGCGCGCAGCGTTCTGCAGCACACTGCGGCCCTTGGCCAGGGCTGCGGCCATCATGATGTTCTCGGTACCGGTCACGCTGACGGTGTCGAAGAAGAAGTGCGCACCGCGCAGGCCACCTTCAGGCGCCTTGGCCTTGATGTAGCCGCCCTCGACTTCGATCTTGGCGCCCATGGCTTCGAGGCCACGGATGTGCAGGTCGACCGGGCGCGAGCCAATGGCGCAACCGCCAGGCAGGGCCACTTCGGCCTCGCCGAAGCGGGCGACCATCGGGCCAAGGACCAGGATCGAGGCGCGCATGGTCTTCACCAGCTCGTACGGCGCGACCAGGGTCTTGATGGTGCGCGGGTCGATCTCCACCGCCAGCTTTTCGTCGATCACAGGCTCGATGCCCATGCGCCCGAACAGCTCGATCATGGTGGTGATGTCGTGCAGGTGCGGCAGGTTGCCTACGGTGACCGGGCCGTCGGCCAACAGGGTCGCCGCCAGGATCGGCAGGGCTGCGTTCTTCGCGCCCGAAATGCGGATCTCGCCATCAAGGCGAGCGCCGCCAGTAATAATCAGTTTGTCCATTGGAATCTCGCCGCCACGTTGGCTCAGGTGCGCTCAGCCCAGGCTGCGCTGCTGAAAAATTTCATGGTTACCGCATGGATGCTGCCATTGGCGATCCACGGATTCAGGTGAGCATAGATCGCCTGCTGGCGTTTGACCGGGCTCAGGCCAGCCAACTCGTCGCTGATCACGTTCAACTGGAAGTTGCAGCCTTCGCCTTCAACTTCGACCCGGGAACCCGGCAATTTCTCTTCAAGGAAGCTTTTAACTTCTACGGCCTGCATGCTCAACCTCAATCGGCGCCCGATGCGCACGGGTCGGCCATCATACAAAAAAGCCCCTCGCCTGCGAAGCCCAACGAGGGCTTCACTGACCGAGGGGCCATCATTCCTGTCACGCCATCAGGTTGCCAGCACTTCGTCGAGGTCATAGACCTCGGCAATTTCGCGCATGTCGTCGGGCATTTTGCGCACCTGACAACCCTTGCCAGCGGCCTGGGCATCACGCATGAAGGCCAGCAGCAGTGACAGGCCGACACTGGTGGAGCGCTGCACCGCCGCGCAATCGAGCACTACCTGCGCCTCGCCGCAGGCGCCGATCAGCGCCTTGCCCTGCTTGCGCAGGAGCGGCCCGCTGCGGTAGTCCAGCACGCCGGCCAGGCGCAGCACGCCCGGCTCGGCCATGCTTACGGCAGCCTCACTCATTTGACGGTCTTCTCCGGGGAGTTGTCGGCAGCCTGCTTGGCCTTGGCCACTTCACCGGCCCAGCCGTCGATGGTCTTGTCCAGGTCGCCACCGTTGCGCTGCATGGCGTCGGCGAACTGGTCGCGGAACAGCTTGCCGATGTTGATGCCGTTGACGATCACGTTACGCACCTTCCACTCGCCGCCGAGGTTTTCCAGGGTGTACTGCACCGGGTACACGGCACCGTTGTTGCCGGTGACCTTCATTCCGACACTGGCGCGCTTGCCGTCATCGGCCTTGGCCGGGTCGACGGTGATGCCCTGATTGTTGTATTCGAGCAGGGCGTTGCCATAGAACTGCATCAGGCTACGCTTGAAGTTTTCCTGGAAGCGCTGCATCTGCTCCGGGGTGGCCTTGCGCGAGTACTTGACGGTCATGATGCTGCGGGAAATACCGTCTGCGTCAACCACCGGGCCGAGAATGCGATTCAGCGCATCGTAGAAGGCGTTGGGGTTGGACTTGTATTGTTCCTTGTTGGCCTTCAGGTCGCCGAGCAGTTCGGTGGTGGTGCCCTGAACCACATCATGGGGTGTCTGTGCGGCCATGGTCAGCAGGGGGAAGGCCGCCAGCAGGACCAGCAGGCCACGTCGCAGGATCGAAATCATGGAAACTCCTTAATTAGCCGGTTGCGCTTCTTTCGGTTCCTTGCCAACGGAGTTGAGCAGGAACTTGCCAATCAGATCTTCCAGCACCAGGGCAGACTGGGTGTCATGGATGGTCGCGCCATCCTTGAGCACCTGCTCTTCACCGCCCACGCTGATGCCGATGTACTTCTCGCCCAGCAACCCAGCGGTCAGGATCGAGGCAGTGGAGTCGACCGGCAGGTTATCCACCGACTTGTCCAGCTGCAGCGTCACCCGACCGGTATAGGAATCACGGTCCAGGTCGATGGCGGTCACCTTGCCGATGGTCACACCGGCCATGGTCACTTTAGCTCTGACCGTCAAACCGGCGATATTGTCGAAGTACGCATAAACTTTATAGGTATCGCTGCTCGGGCTGGCCGACAGGCCGCTGACACGCAGGGCCAGCAGCAGCAGCGCCAGGATCCCGGCCAGGAGGAACAGGCCGACACCGATTTCCAGGGTGCGGTTTTGCATCAGAAATCTCCAAACATCAAGGCGGTCAGAATAAAGTCCAGACCCAGCACTGCCAACGAGGCATAGACCACGGTCTTGGTGGTGGCACGGCTGATCCCTTCTGAGGTGGGCTCACAGTCGTACCCCTGGAATACGGCGATCCAGGTCGTGACGAAGGCGAATACCAGGCTCTTGACCAGCCCGTTGAGCACGTCGTCGGTGAACGAAACACTGTTCTGCATGTTGGCCCAGAACGAGCCCTCGTAGACGCCCAGCCAGTCCACGGCGACCCACGAGCCACCCCAGATGCCCACCACGCTGAAGATCAGCGCCAGCAACGGCAGCGAGATGAAACCGGCCCACAGGCGCGGTGCGACGATGTACTTGAGCGGGTCGACGCCGATCATTTCCAGGCTCGACAGCTGCTCGGTGGACTTCATGTTGCCGATTTCAGCGGTCAGCGCGGAGCCGGCGCGGCCGGCGAACAGCAAGGCGGTCACCACCGGGCCCAGTTCACGCAGCAAGGTCAGGGCCACCATCTGCCCCACGGCCTGCTCCGAGCCGTACTTGGTCAGGATGCTGTAGCCCTGCAGCGCCAGCACCATGCCGATGAACACCCCGGACACGACGATGATCGCCAGCGACAGCACACCCACCGAGTACAGCTGCTTGGTCAGCAGCTGGAATCCGCCACCGATACCGCCACGGCCGACCAGGGCATGGAACAGGAACAGGCAGGAACGCCCCAGCACCGCCAGCACGTCGATTGCCGAACGCCCGAGCAGGCGCACACGTTCGAGTAAGGATTTTCTGCGCATCAACGCGCCCCCAGCAGGTCGGCGCGGTAGTCAGGCGCGGGAAAATGGAAAGGTACCGGACCGTCCGGGTCGCCTTTCATGAACTGGCGAATGCGCGGGTTGTCCGACCCCATCAGCTCGTCAGGGGTCCCCTGGC
Source organism: Pseudomonas sp. LAM2023 (assembly GCF_016620375.1). NCBI lineage: Bacteria > Pseudomonadati > Pseudomonadota > Gammaproteobacteria > Pseudomonadales > Pseudomonadaceae > Pseudomonas > Pseudomonas sp. LAM2023. The sequence continues at coordinate 189,643 of NZ_JAENHV010000017.1, forward strand.
CAAGTACCTGGCCGTCACCCACCACATAGATGTAGTCGGCGATGCTGGCGGTTTCCGCCAGGTCATGGGAGACCACGATGCTGGTGATACCCAGCGCATCGTTGAGCAGGCGGATCAGGCGCACCAGCACCCCCATGGCGATCGGGTCCTGGCCGACGAACGGTTCGTCGTACATGAGGATCTGCGGGTCCAGGGCAATCGCCCGGGCCAGCGCCACGCGGCGCTTCATGCCGCCGGACAGTTCGTCCGGCATCAGGTCGATGGCGCCACGCAGGCCCACGGCCTGCAGTTTCATCAGCACGATGTCACGGATCATTTCGTCCGACAGCTGGGTGTGCACGCGCAGCGGGAACGCGACGTTCTCGAACACATCGAGGTCGGTGAACAGCGCGCCGCTCTGGAACAGCACCCCCATTTGCTTGCGGGCGTCGAACAGGTCGCTGCGCGACAGCGTCGGCAGGTTCTGCCCGGCAACCCAGACCTCACCGCTGGAAGGGCGCAACTGCGCGCCCATCAGACGGAGCAACGTGGTCTTGCCGCACCCCGATGGCCCCATGATACCGGTGACCTTGCCGCGCGGGATGCGAATGTCGACGTTGCTGAAAATGCTGCGCGAACCGCGTTTGAAGGTAACCCCCTTCAACTCGACCGCGTAGGCGCTATCCACACTCATCTAGACTCCTTGCTGATGCAGCCTCGTCCTAATGGACGCCGGCCTCGATCTGGAAGGCACACGCGCCCCTGGCAGGCCGAATAGCGGCGAACTATAGCACCGCTGACCCCGCCGCCCCAAGGTCGGCTAACGAGTCGTTCAGCCCGGTGACAGGCTGGCGCGAGATTCGCCAGGGCAATCGAAAGCGTGAGGGTTTCTTTCATTGCAGCTATAATCGCCGCCTTTTCATCAGGCATTGCTTTTTCGACATGAGCCAATCCAGCGAGCTGATCCAATCCGCCCAACGCACCCTGCGCCTGGAAGTCGAGGCCGTAGAGGCCCTGCTGGCGCGCATCGACGACAATTTCGTCAAGGCCTGCGAACTGATCCTGGCCAGCAAGGGCCGGGTCGTCGTGGTCGGCATGGGCAAGTCCGGGCACATCGGCAACAAGATCGCCGCCACCCTCGCCAGCACCGGTACGCCGGCGTTTTTCGTGCACCCCGCCGAAGCCAGCCATGGCGACATGGGCATGATTACCCGCGATGATGTCATCCTGGCCCTGTCGAATTCCGGCAGCACCGCCGAAATCGTCACCCTGCTGCCGCTGATCAAGCGCCTGGGCATCAAGCTGATCAGCCTGACCGGCAATCCGGATTCGCCCCTGGCCCAGGCTGCCGAGGTCAACCTCGACGCGCGCGTCGAGCAAGAGGCCTGCCCGCTCAACCTGGCCCCCACCTCTTCCACCACCGCTTCGCTGGTACTTGGCGACGCCCTGGCCATCGCCCTGCTCGAGGCCCGTGGCTTCACCGCCGAGGACTTTGCCTTCTCGCACCCGGGTGGGGCACTGGGCCGCCGCCTGCTGCTGAAGGTCGAGAACGTGATGCACGCCGGTGACGACCTGCCCCAGGTGCCGCGCGGCACCCTGCTCAAGGACGCCCTGCTGGAAATGTCCCGCAAGGGCCTGGGCATGACCGTGATCGTCGAAGCCGACGGCAAGCTGGCCGGGATCTTCACCGACGGCGACCTGCGCCGCAGCCTGGACCGCAACATCGACGTCCACACCACCCTGATCGACCAGGTCATGACCGTGCACGGCAAGACGGCCCGCGCCGACATGCTCGCGGCCGAGGCGCTGAAAATCATGGAAGACCACAAGATCGGCGCCCTGGTGGTGGTAGACCGCGAGGACCGCCCGACCGGCGCCCTGAACATGCACGACCTGCTGCGCGCCGGCGTAATGTAAAGGAACGATGGAATGAACCAGGACCTCATGCAACGCGGCAAGCACATCAAGCTGGCAGTGTTCGACGTGGACGGCGTGCTCACCGACGGGCGCCTGTACTTCCTCGAGGACGGCAGCGAATTCAAGACCTTCAATACCCTCGACGGCCAGGGCATCAAGATGCTCATGGCCTCGGGCGTGACCACCGCGATCATCAGCGGGCGCAAGACCCCGGTGGTCGAGCGCCGGGCGAAGAACCTCGGCATCCCGCACCTCTATCAAGGCCGCGAGGACAAGCTGGTGGTGCTTGACGGCCTGCTCGCCGAACTGGGCCTGAGCTATGCTCAAGTGGCCTACCTCGGCGACGACCTGCCGGACCTGCCGGTGATTCGCCGGGTCGCCCTGGGCATGGCGGTGGCCAACGCCGCCCCATTCGTTCGCCAGCACGCTCATGGCGTGACCCAGGCACGTGGCGGCGAAGGCGCGGCCCGTGAATTCTGCGAACTGATCATGCAGGCCCAGGGCACCCTGGACGCTGCCAACGCCAACTACCTGTAAGGCTGCCCATGTTCAGCAAGAAAGCCCGCAACATTGCGCTGCTCGCGGTGATCGCCGCCCTGCTGGTGGCGATCGGCTACTGGAATGTCAGCCCGGAAAGCTTCCTCGACAAACCGGTAGCGCAGGTCGACAAGAGCGCCATCGACTACTACGCAGTCAACGCCCACAGCGTGCAGTTCCTGCCCGACGGCAAGCTGCAGTACGAAATGACCGCCGACAAGGTCGAGCACCTCAAGGCCAGCGAAATCACCCTGCTGACCACGCCGGACCTGCACCTGTACCGCGGCACCGCGTTCCCCTGGCACGTGCAGAGCACCCGCGCCGAGGTCAACCCGGACGGCAGCGAAGTTGAACTGATCGACAACGTGCGGGTTGCCCGCACCGACGAAAAACAGCGCGAAACCATCATTACCAGCTCACGCATGACCGTGTTCCCGCAGAAGCAATATGCGCAGACCGAGCAAGCCGTTAGAATCGACGGCGCCGGTGGCACGACTACGGGTAAAGGAATGAAAGCGTATTTGAAAGAAGGCAAGATGGACTTGCTCTCTAACGTAAGAGGACAGTATGAGGCTCGTTAAAACCCTCCCCCTTTTGCTCAGCCTGAGCGCAGCACTGGGAAGCGCGAGCGCCCTCGCCCTGCCGAATGACCGTGACCAGCCTATCCGCATCCAGGCCGACAACGCCCACCTGGACGACAAGCAGGGCGTGGCCACCTACACCGGCGACGTGATCATCACCCAGGGTTCGATGATGATCAAAGGCAACACCGTGACCATCACCCGTTCCGCCTCTGGCGACATCGACGTGGTGACCTCGGTGGGCAACCTGGCCTACTTCGAGCAGCAGCAGAGCGCAGCCAAGCCGGACAAGATGAAAGGCTGGGCAGTTACCATCCAGTACCAGGCGCAGAAGGACATGGTGGTCCTCACCGATCGCGCCAAGGTCGAGAACGAAGGCAACACCACCGAAGGCGAGAAGATCGTCTACAACACCAAGACCCAGGTGGCGACCGCCGGTCGTGGTGGCAACGTGACTTCGCCGCGTCAGCGTATCGACATGGTGATCCAGCCCAAGAAGAAGGCCGAGTAAATGGCAACCCTCAAAGCCCAGCACCTGGCCAAGAGCTACAAGGGGCGGCAAGTCGTACGTGACGTCAGCCTGTCGATCGACAGCGGCCAGATCGTCGGCCTGCTCGGCCCCAACGGCGCCGGCAAGACCACCTGCTTCTACATGATTGTCGGCCTGGTCCAGGCTGAGCAGGGCCGCGTGCTGATCGACAACCTCGATGTCAGCCACCAGCCCATGCACGGTCGCGCCCGCGCCGGTATCGGCTACCTGCCGCAGGAAGCCTCGATCTTCCGCAAACTGTCGGTGGCCGACAACATCATGGCCATTCTCGAGACCCGCAAGGACCTCGACCGCGAAGGCCGCCGCAAGGAACTGGAAAGCCTGCTGCAGGAGTTCCACATCAGCCACATTCGCGACAACCTCGGCATGAGCCTGTCCGGTGGCGAGCGCCGTCGCGTCGAGATCGCCCGTGCGCTGGCGACCGCCCCCAAGTTCATCCTGCTGGACGAACCGTTTGCCGGTGTCGACCCGATTTCCGTCGGCGACATCAAGCAGATCATCCACCACCTCAAGGCCAAGGGCATCGGTGTGCTGATCACCGACCACAACGTCCGCGAAACCCTGGATATCTGCGAAACCGCCTATATCGTCAATGATGGTCGGCTCATCGCCGAAGGCGATGCCGAGACCATCCTGGCCAACGACCTGGTCAAAGAGGTTTACCTGGGCCACGAGTTCCGGCTCTGAACCCAGTGCGCGCCTGGAGTGCCGGCAATTCACCCTGCAATCGCGGGTAAAGTTGTTACGGTACTCTAGGCAAACGCTACAATTTAAGGCATAAAACTTGCTTGATCTGGCGCCCTGGCGCCCTCGTGTAGTGGATGGCGCATGCGCGCCGGCGAACAAGGTATTAAGCCCCAGCCATGAAACCATCGCTCGTCCTAAAAATGGGCCAGCAACTGACGATGACGCCGCAGTTGCAACAGGCCATCCGCCTGCTCCAGCTCTCCACCCTGGACCTCCAACAGGAAATCCAGGAAGCGCTGGAGTCGAACCCGATGCTCGAACGTCAGGAAGACGGCGACGACTTCGACAACAGCGACCCGATGGCGGACAACGCCGAGAACAAACCGGCCGCCGAAGTCCAGGACAACAGCTTCCAGGAAAGCACCACCAGTGCCGACAACCTTGAAGACGGTGAGTGGAGCGAGCGCATTCCCAACGAGCTGCCAGTGGACACCGCCTGGGAAGACATCTACCAGACCAGCGCCAGCAGCCTACCCAGCAACGACGATGACGAATGGGACTTCACCACGCGGACATCGGCCGGCGAAAGCCTGCAAAGCCACCTGCTGTGGCAGTTGAACCTGGCACCGATGTCAGATACCGACCGGCTGATTGCGGTCACCTTGATCGACAGCATCAACGGCCAGGGTTACCTGGAAGACACCCTCGAGGAGATCTGTGCCGGTTTCGACCCCGAGCTGGATATCGAGCTGGACGAGGTCGAAGCGGTGCTGCACCGCATCCAGCAGTTCGAACCGGCCGGCGTCGGTGCCCGCAACCTGGGCGAATGCCTGCTGCTGCAACTGCGCCAACTGCCAGCCAATACCCCGTGGATGACCGAAGCCAAGCGCCTGGTCACCGATTTCATCGACCTGCTCGGCAGCCGCGACTACAGCCAGCTGATGCGGCGCATGAAAATCAAGGAAGACGAGCTGCGCCAGGTCATCGAGCTGGTGCAGAGCCTGAACCCGCGCCCCGGTTCGCAGATCGAGTCCAGCGAACCTGAATACGTGGTGCCCGACGTCATCGTGCGCAAGGACAATGACCGCTGGCTGGTGGAGCTGAACCAGGAAGCCATCCCGCGCCTGCGCGTCAACCCGCAGTACGCCGGCTTCGTGCGCCGGGCCGATACCAGTGCCGACAACACCTTCATGCGCAACCAGCTGCAGGAAGCGCGCTGGTTCATCAAGAGCCTGCAAAGCCGCAACGAGACGCTGATGAAGGTGGCCACGCAGATCGTCGAGCATCAGCGCGGCTTCCTCGACCACGGCGACGAAGCGATGAAACCCCTGGTGCTGCATGACATCGCCGAGGCGGTCGGCATGCACGAATCGACCATTTCGCGGGTTACCACGCAGAAATACATGCACACGCCACGTGGCATCTACGAACTGAAATACTTTTTCTCCAGCCACGTCAGCACCTCCGAAGGCGGAGAATGCTCGTCCACGGCGATCCGCGCGATCATCAAGAAACTGGTTGCGGCGGAAAATCAGAAAAAGCCATTGAGTGACAGCAAGATCGCTGGTTTACTGGAGGCACAAGGCATCCAGGTAGCCCGTCGCACCGTCGCCAAGTACCGCGAGTCTCTCGGCATCGCACCGTCGAGCGAACGCAAGCGACTGATGTAGCCCCTGAGATGCGCCACAGCGTTTGTGGGGCAGGTGCAAGACCTGCCTCTTTATGCACGGGCAACAAAGGAGAAGCTGTATGCAAGTCAATATCAGTGGACAGCATGTAGAAGTCACCCAGCCACTGCGCGATTACGTGCTTGAAAAACTCGCTCGGGTGGAAAGTCACTTCGACAAGATCACCAACGTGCAGGTCATCATGAAGGTCGAGAAGCTGCAACAGAAGGTCGAGGCGACCCTGCAGATTCCCGGCGGCGAAGTGGTTGCCAACGCCGAACACGAAGACATGTATGCAGCGATCGATGCCTTGGCCGACAAGCTCGACCGCCAACTGAAAAAACACAAGGAAAAACAGCAAAGCCTGCTGCAAGGTGCAGCTGCCCGCTGATCCCCCTCATCCATGATCCGACTTGAAACCATCCTGACCCCCGGCCGTTCCCTGGTGAACGTGCCGGGCGGCAGCAAGAAGCGCGCCCTTGAAAAGGTCGCCACCGTCATCGCCGACCAAGTACCAGAACTGGAGATGCAGGACGTCTTCGAAAAACTGGTCGCCCGGGAGAAACTCGGCTCGACCGGTTTCGGTAATGGCATTGCCATCCCGCACTGCCGGCTCCCAGGATGCTCCGCTCCGGTCAGCGCCCTGCTGCACCTGGAAGCCCCCATCGACTATGACGCGATCGATGGCGCTCCGGTGGACCTGCTGTTCGTCCTGCTGGTACCGGAAGCCGCGACCGATGCTCACCTGGAATTACTGCGGCAGATTGCCAGCATGCTTGATCGCAAGGAAGTGCGTGACCGCCTGCGTGCGGCCACCAGCAGCGAGGCCCTGTTCCAGGTTGTCCTGGACGTACAGAACGAGCACTGAACATGCGCCTGATCATCGTCAGCGGCCGGTCCGGCTCCGGCAAGAGCACCGCCCTCGATGTCCTGGAAGACAACGGTTTCTACTGCATTGACAACCTGCCCGCCGGGCTGCTGCCGCAACTGGCGGAAAACGCGCTGATCAACACCGAGCTGCTGCAACCCAAGGTTGCCGTGTCGATCGACGCACGCAACCTGCCCAGCCACCTGAGCCGTTTCCCTCAATTGCTCGAAGAAGCCCGTGCCCGGCATATCCAGTGCGACGTACTGTTCCTGGATGCCGACGAAGACACGCTGCTCAAGCGCTTTTCGGAAACCCGCCGGCGCCACCCGCTGACCAATGCCGACCGTTCGCTGGCCGAGGCAATCCGCGTTGAGAGCGAGCTGCTGGGGCCGATTTCCGACTTGGCCGACCTGAAGATCGACACCACTAGCCTGAACCTGTACCAGCTGCGCGACTCCATCAAGCTGCGCCTGCTCAACCAGCCCGAGCCTGGTACTGCGTTCCTGGTCGAGTCGTTCGGTTTCAAGCGCGGCATGCCGGTCGATGCCGACCTGGTGTTCGACGTACGCTGCCTGCCCAACCCCTACTGGAAGCCCGAGTTGCGTGAACACTCCGGCCTCGAGCAACCGGTGATCGACTACCTGGCCGCACAGCCGGACGTCGAAGAAATGTTCAACGACATCTCCAGCTACCTGCTGAAGTGGCTGCCCCGCTTCGCCGCCAGCAACCGTGCCTACGTCACCATCGCCATCGGCTGCACCGGTGGTCATCACCGTTCGGTATACATCACCGAGCGCCTCGGCCAGTTGCTGCAGCAATCCCTGAAAAACGTCCAGGTCCGTCACCGCGACCTCTAGCCCAAGGATCCGCCCCACGATGCCCGCCCGTGAAATCACCATCATCAACAAGCTGGGGCTGCACGCCCGGGCGGCAGCCAAGTTCGTTGGCGTGGCCGGCCGCTTCCCCTGCCAGGTCAGGGTGGGCCGCGCGCCAGACAAGCTGGTGGATGGCAAAAGCATCATGGCGGTGATGATGCTGGCGGCTGGCAAAGGCACCCAGGTGCACCTGCATACCGAAGGGGACCAGGACAACGAAGCCATGGAGGCGCTGGTCGAACTGATCAACAACTATTTCGACGAAGGCGAATAAGCCCACGTCGGATAACCTCGAAGTACGGTATACCCGCCCAGGGAGCCGCTCGACGCCGGCCACCAGGGCGATGACGCAGGATCAGAGGCCGCCAGCGGTGAGTTTCTCCGGATCCAGCAGCGCTTCCAGTCGCTCACGCGACAGGTCGGTGTGCTCCAGGGCCACGTCGATGATCGGTCGGCCCTGCTTGTAGGCGGTCTTGGCAATTTCAGCAGCCTTCAGGTAACCGATGATCGGGTTCAGCGCCGTGACCAAGATCGGGTTGCGCGCCAAGGCTTCCTTGAGTTTGCTTTCGTTGACCTTGAAGCTGGCGATGGCCTTGTCAGCCAGCAGGCGGCTGGCGTTGGCCATCAGCTCGATGCCTTCCAGCAGGTTGCGGGCGATCACCGGCAGCATCACGTTCAGCTCGAAGTTACCGGACTGGCCAGCAATGGCGATGGTGGCGTCATTGCCGATCACCTGGGCGGCGACCATGGCGGTGGCTTCCGGAATGACCGGGTTGACCTTGCCCGGCATGATCGAAGAGCCCGGTTGCAGGCCTTGCAGCTCGATCTCACCCAGGCCGGCCAATGGCCCGGAGTTCATCCAGCGCAGGTCGTTGGCGATTTTCATCAGCGCCACCGCGGTGGTCTTGAGCTGACCGGACAGGGCCACGGCGGTGTCCTGCGAGCCGATCAAGGCGAACAGATTCTGCCCGGGGGTGAACTCGACCCGGGTCAGGCTGCTGAGTTGGCGGGCGAAGCCGACAGCGAATTGCGGGTGGGCGTTGATGCCGGTACCCACCGCAGTGCCGCCCTGGGCCAGCGCCTGCAGGCTCGGCAGGGTAGCTTCGATATGCGCCTTGGCGCCGTTGAGTTGCGCGGCCCAGCCATCCAGCACCTGGCTCATGCGCACCGGCATGGCATCCATCAGGTGGGTACGGCCGGTCTTGACGTACTGATGCACTTGCTGCGACTTGGCCTGGATGACCTCCACCAGATGCGCCAGGGCCGGCAGCAGTTGCTCATGCAGGGCCAACGCCGCGCTGACATGAATGGTGGTAGGGATGATGTCGTTGCTGCTCTGGCCGCAGTTGACGTGGTCGTTGGCGCTGACAGCATCACCCAGGACACGGCTGGCCAAGGTGGCAATCACCTCGTTGGCGTTCATGTTCGAGCTGGTACCAGAGCCGGTCTGGAACACATCCACCGGGAAATGCTGGATGAACTCCCCCGCCAACAGTTGTTCGACTGCCGTGACGATCGCCTGGCCCTGCGCTGCAGACAGCTGTTGCAGCTCGACGTTGGTCTTGGCCGCCGCGGCCTTGGCCAACAACAGCGCCCGAATGAACTGGGCCGGCATGCGCTGGCCGCTGATCGGGAAATTGTCGACCGCGCGCTGGGTCTGGGCACCGTACAGGGCCTGGGCCGGCACCTGCAGTTCGCCCATGCTGTCGCGCTCGATACGGGTATCACTCATGTTCACAATCCTTGCATCAGTTCATCGGGGGAATACGACGGCAGCAGGCGGCAATTGGCCAACTGCAGGGCATAGGGTTGCCAGCGCTGGTTGTGCGCCTGGCGATCGAGGTTGCGCAGGTCCAGCAGCGGGCGCCAGGCTTGGTCCAGGCACTGGCAGCGCCAGTGCCAGGGCAACATGCGATCGCAGGCGGTATCCAGCAGCAGGCGGAACGAGGTCAGGGCCACGGTCCATGGCGAGGTTTCGGTGCAGCACACCAGGTAGCGGCCTTCGGCCAGGTAATGCTCGATCAGCCGCGGCTCGTCGGGGTCGAGCGCGCAGCGTATGCGTCGACTGAGCCAGCGCCAGTTGTCCAGGTAGGGCAGTTCGCGGAGAGCGGGTTTCATGAACATCATCGCCGGGTTGCCAGATAATGACATTCATTATTAATTGAGAATCTATATCACTTCAAGGGGCAGGGGCGGAAACAAAAATCCCGGCGTGAGCGCCGGGATTGGATTGTCTTCCGTCTGGACTGGGCCTGTGCACAGGTTCACCCGCGAAGAGGCCGCCACCCGCAGCGAATCAGCTACCCGCCACAGTCATCCGCTCGATCAGCACCGAACCGGTGTGGATATTGCTGCGGGTTTCAAGATCGCTGCCAATCGCCACAATCTGCTGGAACATGTCCTTCATGTTGCCGGCGATAGTCACTTCCTGCACCGCATGCTGGATCTCGCCATTCTCGACCCAGAAGCCCGCCGCACCACGCGAATAATCGCCCGTTACCATGTTCAGACCGTGCCCCATCAGTTCGGTCACCAGCAGCCCGCGGCCCATGCGCCGGATGAGCGCCGCCTGGTCTTCGATGCCATGGCTGACGAACAGGTTGTGCACGCCGCCGGCATTGGCCGTGCTTGGCAGCCCCAACTTGCGCCCGGAATAGGTACCCAGCAGGTAGGAGACCAGCTCGCCCTTGTCGACGAACGGCTTGGCATAGGTCGCCAGGCCATCACCATCGAACGCGGCACTGCCCAGCGCACGCGGAATGTGCGGGCGCTCGTCGAGGGTCAGCCAGGTGGGGAACAGGCGCTGGCCGATGGTCCCCTCAAGGAACGACGACTTACGGTACAGGTTGCCGCCGGAAATGGCCGACAGGAAGCTGCCGAACAGGCCACCCGCCAGCTCGGCGGAAAACAGCACTGGCACTTCACAGGTCGGTACTGGCCGCGCGCCCAGGCGGCTGGCGGCACGCTGGGCAGCGCGCACACCAATGCTACGCGGGTCGGCCAGCAGCTGGCCCTGGCGGTTCACGTCGTACCAGTAGTCGCGCTGCATCTGCCCGTCGCCTTCGGCGATCATCACACAGCTCAGGCTGTGCCGGGTCGAGGCGTAGCCACCGATGAAGCCATGGCTGTTGCCATACACGCGGCACCCCTGATGGGTATTGAGGGTGGTGCCGTCAGCGTTGAGGATGCGTGGGTCGGCATCGAATGCCGCCGCCTCGCAGGCCAGCGCCATCTCGATGGCCTTCTCGGGCTCCAGATCCCAGTCATGGTACAGGTCAAGGTCCGGGAACTCGCGGGCCATCAGGGCCGCATCGGCCAGGCCGGCACAGGCATCCTCGGACGTATGTCTGGCAATCGCCAGGGCAGCGGCAACGGTTTCGCGAATCGCCTCCGGGCCACTGGCCGAGGTGCTGGCCGAGCCTTTGCGCTGGCCGACATAGAGGGTGATGCCAAAGCCCTGGTCGCGATTGAACTCGACCGTTTCGACCTCGCGCTGGCGTACCGTGGTGGACAGGCCCTGCTCCAGCGACACCGCCACTTCGCAGGCACTGGCCCCCTGGCGGCGCGCCTCGGCGATGATCGCCTCGACCTGCTCCTGCAATGCTGGCAGGTCCTTCGGACCTACGCTCTGGACTGCACTCATGGTTCTCTCCACTCAAATTCTGCGTTCGGCAAGGATCATTCTACGACCGGGCCGGACAAGCGGCCCCCGACTGGTTATCATGGCGGCGATTTCTAGCGGACTGCCACCATGGTTGATTCAAACGACGACGCCTTCGACGGCGAAAAAAGCAAAACCCAGATCAAGCGTGAATTGCATGCGCTGGTCGAACTCGGCGAGCGCCTTACCACGCTCAAGGCCGATACCCTGGCCCGCCTGCCGTTGACCGACGAGTTGCGCAAGGCCCTGGCCGAGGCCAGCAAGCACACTGCTCACGGCGCGCGCAAACGGCACATGTCGTTCGTCGGCAAGCTGATGCGTGTGCAGGACCTGGATGCCATCCACGCCTTGCTCGAACAGATGGACAGCTCCACGCGCCAGTACAACGAGCGTTTCCACAGCCTGGAGCGCTGGCGCGACCGACTGATCGACGGTAACGACGAAGACCTCGAACGCTTCGTCAACGAATACCCCGATACCGACCGCCAGCAGTTGCGCTCGCTGGTGCGCCATGCCCAGCATGAAAAAGCGCGGAACAAGCCACCTGCCGCTGCGCGCAAGGTGTTCAAGTACATCCGCGACCTCGACGAATTGCAGCGCGGCTTGCGCTGACAGCCCGGGCTCCTGTGGGAGCGGGCAAGCCCGCGAACACCGGCGAAGCCGGTGCCATGCGCCGCGTCGCCTGCTTCGCGGGCACGCCCGCTCCCACAACGGTCCCCGAAGCCATCACGCCCCGGTACCGCCAACCGTGATCGCATCCAGCTTCAAGGTCGGCTGACCGACCCCGACCGGCACCGACTGCCCGTCCTTGCCGCAGGTCCCTACCCCGCTGTCCAACGCCAGGTCGTTACCAACCATCGACACCCGGCTCATCGCCTCCGGGCCATTGCCGATCAGGGTCGCCCCTTTTACTGGCGCGGTGATCTTGCCGTCTTCGATCAGGTAGGCCTCACTGGTCGAGAACACGAACTTGCCGCTGGTGATATCCACCTGACCACCGCCCAGGTTGGCGCAGTAGATGCCTTTTTTCACCGAGGCGATGATTTCCTGTGGGTCGCTTTCGCCAGCCCGCATATAGGTATTGGTCATGCGTGGCATCGGCAGGTGGGCGTAGGATTCGCGGCGGCCGTTGCCGGTCACCGCCATGCCCATCAGGCGGGCGTTCAGCTTGTCCTGCATGTAGCCTTTGAGCACGCCATTTTCGATCAGCGTGGTGCACTCGGTCGGTGTGCCTTCATCATCCACGCTCAGCGAACCACGGCGGCCTTCCAGAGTGCCGTCGTCGACGATGGTGCACAGGCTCGACGCCACTTTTTCGCCGATACGGCCACTGAACGCCGAACTGCCCTTGCGGTTGAAGTCGCCTTCCAGGCCATGGCCGACAGCCTCGTGCAGCAGCACGCCCGACCAGCCCGACCCGAGCACCACCGGCAGGGTACCGGCCGGCGCCGGGATAGCCTCGAGGTTGACCAGGGCCTGGCGCAGCGCCTCGCGGGCATAGCCCATTACCCGTTCGTCGGTGAAGAAACGGTAGTCGGTACGCCCGCCCCCGCCCTGCCCGCCGCGCTCGCGACGGCCGTTCTGCTCGACGATGACGCTGACGTTGAAACGCACCAGCGGGCGCACATCAGCGGCCAGGCTGCCATCGGCGGCGGCGATGAGGATGCGCTCCCAGACCCCGGCCATGCTCACGCTGACCTGCTGGATGCGCGGATCGAGGGCGCGGGTGGCGGCGTCGACACGCTTGAGCAGCTCGACCTTCTCGGCGCGGCTCAGCACATCCAGCGGGTTGTCCGCCGGGTACAGGGCGGCCACATCCTGGCTATGGAACACCTGCACCTTGCCGTTCTGCCCGGCGCGCGAAATCGAACGGGCGGCACGGGCCGCCGAGGTCAGTGCCTCGAGGTTGATCGCGTTGCTATAGGCAAAGCCGGTCTTTTCGCCGGACTGGGCACGCACGCCCACGCCCTGGTCCAGGTTGAAGCTGCCTTCTTTGACGATGCCGTCTTCCAGCGCCCAGGTTTCCGAGATCTGCTCCTGGAAATACAGGTCGGCGGCATCGATGCCGGGGCCGGCCAACTCACCCAGCACGCTCTGCAGGCTGTCCAGGGTCAAGCCGCCTGGGGCCAGGAGATGTTCGCTGACGGTGGATAACATCTGGCTCATAGTCACTCCGAGGTGTGCGCAGGCCGCAACGCGTCCTGCGAGAAGAAGCGCCGGTGCGACAGCACCGGCATGCGCGCCCGGATGGACGCTTGTTCGTCGATGTCGCGCTCGGCCAGCAGTACTGCTTCGCCTTGCGCCTGTTCCGCGACGATGCGCCCCCAGGGGTCGACGATCGCCGCATGGCCATGGGTTTCCCGTGGCCCCGGGTGGGTCCCGCCCTGCGCTGCTGCCAGCAGGTAGCACTGGGTTTCGATGGCACGGGCGCGCACCAGCACTTCCCAGTGCGCCGCCCCGGTTACCGCGGTGAAGGCGGCCGGCGCCGTGATCAGCTCGGCACCTGCGGCACGCAGTGCACTGTAAAGCTCGGGAAAGCGCAGGTCGTAGCATACGCTCAGCCCCACTCGCCCTACCGGCGTATCGGCTACCACCACCTGGCCGCCATGGGCGTAGTCGTCAGACTCCCGGTAACGGCCACGGTTGTCGGCAACGTCCACATCGAACAGGTGCAGCTTGTCATAGCGTGCCGCCACCTCACCGTGTTCGTCGATCAGCAGCGAGCAGGCATGGGCCTTCGCCTCAGGCTGCCCGACCGGCGGCAATGGCAGGGTACCGGCGACGATCCATAACCTGAGGTCGCGGGCGGTGCGTTTCAACCATGGCAGGATGGGCCCTTCGCCCAATGCTTCGGCGCGGCCGAGGGCAGCGGCATCCTTGCGCCCCATGGCGGCGAAGTTTTCTGGCAGCACGGCCAGACGCGCGCCGCCGAATGCTGCCTGCTCCAGCAGGGCACCGGCGCGTTGCAGGTTGGCCAGCACATCGTCCTGGCTGACCATCTGGATGACCGCTGCCTTCATGGTTACTCCTGGCGGGATTTCTCGAAAGGTTTCACAAATGTGATTCTAGGCTCTTTCCATGGCCCTTCGACACGGTAGTGGACACTGGCAAAACGCGACACCCGGTCACCAATCAGCCGGTCGACCAGGAATAGCGCCCCGCCTACCGCTGGCGCGCCGACAATCAGCGCCGCCAGGGGCAGGTTGTTGGTCACTGGCAGGCTCACTTGCAGGTTGGCATCGACCCGGTCGTTCACCATGTCCAGCGTGCCATCCAGCTCGAAATTGCTCGACGGCCCGGTCACCGCGATCGGCTCGCGGGTCACGTAGACGCCATCGCTGGCCACCAGCAGGCCTTTGACCCGGTCGTAGGCCAGGCCCTTGTCGAACAGGTCGGAGAAGTCCAGGCGCAGGCGTCGGCCGATCGAGTTGAAATTGAGCAGGCCGAATACCCGCAGCGCCTGGGCGCTGCCTTCGACCTCGACGAACTGGCCGGTGCGCAGCGCCGCGTCCATGCTGCCGGAGAAGCGTTTGAGGCCGACGGCTGCCGGCGAACCCGGCCAGCGGCCATCCACATCCAGGCGGAATTCGCGGCTGGTCACGGTAGGGGCAAAGCCCCAGGCCTTGAGCACGTCTGCCAGGTTCTTGCCGTCCAGACGCCCCTTGTACCAGCTGCCGGTGCTGCCCGGTTCGCCTTCCCAGCCGCCACCACCGTTGATATGCAGGCCTTTGAAGGCCAGGTCGATATCACTGGCGTTTACACCACGCGCGGTCGGCCGCAACTTGAGCGATGCGCTGCCGAACAGGTCGTTACCGCGATACAGCTTGTCGATGCTCAGGTCCAACGCCGGGACCTTGCGTGGGTCGAAGGCAGCCAGCGGGTCCACGCCGTCTTCTGCCTGCTGCTCGGCAGCGCTGGCAGCCGGCAGGCGCAAGCTCTGCAGCCGCACCAGCAGCGGCGCACCCTTGGCATCCGCAAGCCGGGCGTTGCCGATGACCTCCTTGCTGTCCAGGCGCAGGTCCCAGGCTGGGCCGCCGCGGGCCAGGCGCACCACGGCCTGGTTCAGGTCCATGCCGAACGCCTTCAACTGGCCGATGCTCAAGTCGACGCCCTGCAGATTCTGCCGCGCGCTGCCGCCCGGGTCGTCGCCGCCCAGACGTGCAGCCTGATCTTGCCAGGGCGCCAGGTCCAGCGTGTCCAGGCGACCGCGCACACGCAGGCCTTGGCCGCCAGGCAGCTGCGCATCGCCGCCGCCCAGCACGAGCTCGCCACGCCCCTGGGCCAACTTGTCGGCCGGCGCCGCATAGGCAAAGCGGGCAAGGTCGGCGTATGCCGCATCGAAGCGCCGCTCCGGACCTTGCAGCGTCATGCTGAACCGACCGTCACGGGTTTCCGCCGCTGCCTTGCCGAACGGTGCCGGCAGGTCGATGGCGAGGCCCTTGAGGCTGGAGTTGACGCTCAGCCGGTTGTCGCGGCCCCCCAGGCTAAGCTGCAAGCGGTACGGCAGCTCGCCGGAGGCTGGCAAAGCCTGCTTGAACTGCAGCCAGTCGGTCAGCGCCTTGAGCGACACCCGGCCATTGGCATTGATGCGCGACTGTATCTGCCCTGGCTGGCCTTCGGCGGTGATCTGCGCCGTCACCGGTTTGCCGAAAGCCTGCAGGCTGATGCCCTTGCCACTGAGGCCCTTGTCGAAATCGAAGCTGAAGTCGCCCTTCAGGTTGCTCAGCTCCAGGCTTGGTGGCGCCACTTTCAGCTGTGCATCGTGGGTGGCGAAGTCCACCTGCACTTTCGGCCGCTGCCCATGTGCCAGCGGGATGTCGAGCCTGACCTTGCCCTGGAGTGGCCCCTCGCCCTCCCAGCCGGCGAACATTTCGCCCGTGCCGATAGGCGCTTCCTTGAGAATCTTCAGGCCATCGCCGAGGCTGCCGTCGAAGGCGCCATCGAGGTACAGGTGGCTGGGCTGGCCCGCCTCGGCATGCGGGATATCGACGCTCACATCACTGACTTTGGTATCGAGCAGTACGCCACGCTGGGCCTTGATCCGTACCCCGCTGTCCTCGATCAGCACATCGCCATCCACGTGCTGCACCTGCGGCCAGCCGGGCTGGAAGTCCAGCGCCGCATCACGCACCTTGAAGAACAGGCTGATGCTGCGCGCTTCCGGCGCCGCGCCATGGTTCAGCGAGCCCTGGTACTGGAAGTAGCCTTCGTCCACCGTGCCTTTGACGATTGCACTGCGCAACCATTCATCGAGGGCCGGGCTGAGCACCTCGGGCAGGTACTTGGCGGTATAGCGGCCATCGCCTTCGGTCAGGCCGACCCGCAGGTCCATGTAGTCCTCACGCCCTTCTTCGAACAGCAGGCGGATCAGGAAGTCGCCGGCGATCTTGCCTTCCTCGCCCAGTACCTTGAGGTACGGCGCGACCAGGGTGAAACCTTGCTGGTCCAAAGTCCAGGTCAGGCGTGCATTGGCCTTCTGGTAGTGCCAGGGTTTGGCGAAGATCGGGTACAGATGCAGCATGAACGCGTCGGTGTCCAGGCGCAGCTCGCCATGTCCAAGGTCACCGCTGATGCTGCCGCTGACGTTACCGGCAGCCGGCGCATTGTGATAGGCGTCGAAGCCGACCTTCTCCAGGTTGGCTGCGAACTGCAGGCGCTGGTCGCCCTCGGCCTTGGGCCTGGCTTCCAACCGCACGTTGCGCAATGCGCCAGTCACCTTGAGGCCATCGACCACCGCCATGACCTTGTCCGGCAACGGCGCCAGGGCGTCGATCAAGGGGGTCAGCGGCGTCAGGTCGAGGCGGTCGGCCTGCAACTGCCAGCGCTCATCGGCAGCGCTCTCGCCAGGACGCTGCTGCAACTGCAGGTGCGACTCCCAACGGGTCTTGCCGATATCCATGGCCAGCGAATCGAGCACCACGTCGAAGCCTTGCTCGCGCCGCTGGAACCAGGCCCCCAGGGCAAGGTTGTGCAGTTTGGCCGCCTTGCGCCCGGCATAGGCGCCATGCAGCTCGGGGGCATTGAGGCGCACCACGGCCTGCTGCAACTGCCCTTGCTGCCAGTCGACCCAGAACTCGCCCCCCGCCCGCAAGCTGTCGGCATGCCACTGGCCGAGCAGGCGTGGCGGCAGCCAACGTGCCCAGTCGCTCTGCGGCAAGCTGAGGTAGGCTTCGACCTGGCCGTCGCGCCAGGCACTGGCCGAGGCGCGGCTGCGCAGGTTCAGCGCCAGGGGCTGGCCATCAGGCAAGGTCGCACGCAGCTCCAGGGACTGCCGCGAAGCACCGGCCTGCAAGCCGGCACTGACATAGGTGAGGGTCAATGGGTCGCGCTGCCAGGGGTGCAAGGTGACCTGGCTGTCGAACACATCGATGCGGCCCAGCTGGCGCAGGCGCTGCAGCAGTTCGGCGGGGTCGAGCGGCGCATCGTCCTTCTTCGGCAGGCCTTCGAGGGCCCAGTTGCCTTGCTCGTTCTCGCGCAGGATCAGTTGCAGGCCGCCCAGCTGTATGCGGGCCAGGCGTACTTCGCCTGTCGTCAGGCTGGCCCAGATGTCAGGCACCACCTTGACGTCATCCAGGCGCAGGGCCGTGGCGCCCTCGCCCAGTTGCAGGTCGCGTACCTGCAACACCGGCGCCAGGCCGCTCCAGCGGCCCTCGAGGGCACCGACGTGCACGGGCAAGCCCAGGGCTTTTTCGGCCTTGCTTTGCACATCGGCACGGTACTCGGCCACCAACGGCACCAGCTCGCGGCCGAGGCTGACATACAGCGCCACCAGGACTGCCAGCAGGGCGCAAATGCCCAGCCCCCAGCGGGTCAAGGCGACAAGAACGCGGTTCAGACGTCCCACGGCCATGGCCCTCCAGGTCGTTTATCCATGATCGGCGGTAGCACCGGTTCTGCCAGCCCGGCCCACCCGCAATGCATTTCAGAAGGTGTCAGAGCAGCACCACATCGTATTGTTCCTGCGAATACATCGACTCGACCTGGAAGCGAATGGTTCGGCCGATGAAAGCCTCCAGCTCGGCCACGTTACCGGATTCTTCGTCCAGCAACCGGTCGACCACCTTCTGGTTGGCCAGCACCCGGTAGCCTTCGGCCTGGTAGGCACGGGCCTCGCGCAGGATCTCGCGGAAAATCTCGTAGCAGATGGTTTCGGCGGTCTTCAGCTTGCCGCGCCCCTGGCAAGCCAGGCAGGGCTCGCACAGCACCTGCTCCAGGCTCTCGCGGGTGCGCTTGCGGGTCATCTGCACCAGGCCCAGCTCGGTGATACCGATGATGTTGGTCTTGGCATGGTCGCGCTCGAGCTGCTTTTCCAGGGTGCGCAGCACCTGGCGCTGGTGCTCCTCATCTTCCATGTCGATGAAGTCGATGATGATGATGCCGCCGATGTTGCGCAGGCGCAGCTGCCGGGCGATGGCGGTGGCAGCCTCGAGGTTGGTCTTGAAGATGGTCTCTTCAAGGTTGCGATGGCCAACGAAGGCGCCGGTGTTGACGTCGATGGTGGTCATCGCTTCGGCCGGATCGACCACCAGGTAGCCACCGGACTTGAGTGGCACCTTGCGCTCCAGGGCGCGCTGGATTTCATCCTCGACCCCGTACAGGTCGAAGATCGGCCGCTCGCCCGGATAGTGTTCGAGGCGGTCGGCGATTTCCGGCATCAGCTCGCCGACGAACTGCGTGGTCTTCTGGAACGTTTCCCGCGAATCGATGCGGATCTTCTCGATCTTCGGGTTGACCAGGTCGCGCAAGGTCCGCAGGGCCAGGCCCAGGTCCTCGTAGATGACCATTGGCGCGCCACAGGTCTTGATCTGCGTGCCAATCTGCTCCCACAGGCGCCGCAGGTAGCGGATGTCCTGCAGGATCTCTTCAGCGCGCGCACCTTCGGCAGCGGTGCGCAGGATGAAGCCGCCGGCATCCTTGATGTTTTCGCTTTCCATGCAGTCGCTGACCACCTGCTTGAGGCGCTCACGCTCGGCTTCGTCTTCGATCTTCAGCGAAATACCGACATGGCTGCTGCGCGGCATGTATACCAGGTAGCGCGACGGGATCGACAGCTGGGTGGTCAGGCGCGCGCCCTTGGTACCGATCGGGTCCTTGGTAACCTGCACCACCAGCGCCTGGCCTTCGTGCACCAGGGCGGTGATGTTCTCCACCGCCGAGCCTTCGCGCTGGGAGATTTCCGAGGCGTGGATGAACGCCGCGCGCTCCAGGCCAATGTCGACGAACGCCGCCTGCATGCCTGGCAACACGCGCACCACCTTGCCCTTGTAGATATTGCCGACGATGCCCCGGCGCTGGGTACGCTCGACGTGTACTTCCTGCAGTACCCCGTTTTCCACCACCGCCACGCGTGACTCCATCGGGGTGATGTTGATCAGGATCTCTTCACTCATGGCAGGCTCTCGTCAAAGGTATCTGGTAATGATGGACGGCGTATGCAGTGCTGGCTACCGCTGGTTTGTTACCTCTGGCGTATGCGCGGGGGATTGCCAGCAGGCGATGCCGAATAGGCCAAGCAGTTGGGCCGTTTCACTGAGCGGCAGGCCGACCACCGCCGAGTAGCTGCCGGAAAGGCCGGTGACGAATACCGCACCCAGGCCCTGGATGGCATAGCCGCCGGCCTTGTCCAAGGGTTCGCCACTGGCCCAGTAGCGTTGCGCTTCATCGGCGCTGATCGGGCGGAAACGCACCGTGCTGGTAACGCACACGCTGTGCATGCGCTGGCCATCGCCGACGGCGACTGCGGTCAGTACCTGGTGCTCGCGGCCCGACAGGCCGGCGAGCATGGCCAGGGCCTGTTCGCGATCTTCTGGCTTGCCGAGGATGCGACCATCGAGCACCACGGCGGTGTCCGCCCCGAGCACCACGGCCGGGCCTGCGATGCTGGCCAGGCCGGCGCCAGCCTTGGCCCTGGCCAGGCGCTCGACATAGGCCGGGGCGCCTTCGGCGGGTAGCGGGGTTTCATCGATCGGGGCATTGACGACGCTGAACGGCACGCCGATCTGGGTCAGCAGTTCACGACGGCGGGGCGAGCCGGAGGCCAGGAATAGCGGGGTCATGCAGACATCTCCCTGTCAGGCGTGGCGGCCGTCAGTTGATATGCAGGCGTCGGCGCAGGTCGCGCAGGGCGAAGCTGATCCACGGCCAGAGCAAGGCACTGATCACCGCCGACCAGACCAGCGCCAGGGTGGGCAGGCGATTGCCGGTCAGCGCGCTGAGCCACAGCTGGATCAACTGGGCAATACCAAAGATCACCAGGATCACCAGGCTCTGTTGCCACATCGGGAACATGCGCAGGCGCTGCTGCAAGGACAGCACCAGGAAGGTGATGAGGGTGAGGATCAGCGCGTTCTGCCCAAGCAGGGTGCCATACAGCACGTCCTCGGCCAGGCCCAGTACGAACGCCGTGGTCATGCCGACCTTGCCCGGTACGGCGAGGGTCCAGAACGACACCAGCAAGGCCAGCCACATTGGCCGGAACACTTCCATGAACTGAGGCATGGGCGAGACGCTGAGCAGCAGGCCGAGGGCGAAAGTCAGCCAGATGACCCAGCCATTGTTGCGGCGTGATACAGCCATCATTGCCTCCGGGTGTGAGCAGGTGCGGCAGGCGCTGCGGCAGGCGTGGCAGGCGCGGCCGCCGGTGCTGCAGGCTGTGCTGCCGGGGTCGCCGGGTTGGCCGGCACGCTACCGGCGGCTGCCCCCGGCGCACCCGCGCTGGCCGGCTGGCCAGGCGCCGCAGAGCCCTTGCGGTCGGCTTCTTCCTGGGCGATGGCAGCTTCGGTGGCACGCTGCTCCGGGCTGCGCCGGTCACTGAACACCAGCAGCATGTAGCGGCTGCGGTTGAGCGCGGCAGTCGGGATGGCACGCACGATGGCGAACGGCTGGCCAGAATCGTGGATCACTTCGTTGACCGTGGCGACCGGATAGCCGGCGGGGAACCGTTGGCCCATGCCGGAACTGACCAGCAGGTCGCCTTCCTTGATGTCGGCGGTGTCGGCCACATGGCGCAGCTCCAGGCGCTCCGGGTTACCGGTGCCACTGGCGATCGCACGCAGGCCGTTGCGGTTGACCTGCACCGGGATGCTGTGGGTGGTATCGGTCAGCAACAGCACCCGCGAGGTATAGGGCATCAACTCGACCACCTGGCCCATCAGGCCGCGCGCATCGAGCACCGGCTGGCCAAGGAACACGCCATCGCGCTCGCCCTTGTTGATCAGGATGCGGTGGGTGAAGGGGTTGGGGTCGACCCCGATCAGCTCGGCCACTTCGACCTTTTCGTTGACCAGCGCCGACGAGTTGAGCAACTCGCGCAGGCGCACGTTCTGCTCGGTCAGGGCGGCCAGCTTCTGCAGGCGCCCCTGCAGCAGCAGGGCTTCGGTCTTGAGCTTTTCGTTTTCCGCGATCAGTTCGGTGCGGCTGCCGAACTGGCCGGCCACACCTTGCCAGGCACGCTGCGGCAGGTCGGTGATCCAGTACGACTCCATGAGTACCAGGCCCATCTGGCTGCGCACCGGCTTGAGCACGTCGAAGCGCGCGTCGACCACCATCAACGCGACCGACAGCACCACCAGAACGAGCAGGCGAACGCCCAGCGAAGGGCCCTTGGAGAAAAGCGGTTTAATGGGCCGTTCCTCGTGGACGACTCAGGAGGTCATTGGACATGGGACAACGCACCAGCCTGGTTGCGGGTTGATGGATACGGCGCCGCGAACAGGCGCCAGCCCAGCACATACAGGTAGCACTGTGCGTGCTACCTGTAAACCGGGCGCTCGTGAACAGCGAGCTGAATCACTCGCTGGAGAGCAGGTCCATCGCGTGCTTGTCCATCATTTCCAGGGCGCGACCGCCGCCACGGGCAACACAGGTCAGCGGGTCCTCGGCGACGATCACCGGCAGGCCGGTTTCCTGGGCCAGCAGCTTGTCCAGGTCGCGCAGCAGCGCGCCACCACCGGTCAGCACCAGGCCACGCTCGGCGATGTCCGAGGCCAGCTCGGGCGGCGATTGCTCCAGGGCACTCTTGACTGCCTGGACGATGGTCGCCAGGGATTCCTGCAGCGCTTCGAGCACTTCGTTGGAATTCAGGGTGAAGGCACGCGGGACGCCTTCGGCCAGGTTGCGGCCACGGACATCGACTTCGCGTACTTCGCCGCCCGGGTAGGCGGTACCGATTTCCTGCTTGATGCGCTCGGCGGTGGATTCGCCGATCAGGCTGCCGTAGTTGCGGCGCACGTAGGTGACGATGGCTTCGTCGAAGCGGTCGCCGCCAACGCGCACGGATTCGGCATAGACCACGCCATTCAGCGAGATCAGCGCGATTTCGGTGGTACCGCCACCGATATCGACGACCATCGAGCCGCGGGCTTCTTCAACCGGCAGCCCGGCACCGATGGCAGCAGCCATCGGCTCTTCGATCAGGAACACTTCACGGGCACCGGCACCCAGGGCCGACTCGCGGATGGCGCGGCGCTCTACCTGGGTCGACTTGCACGGCACGCAGATCAGCACGCGCGGGCTCGGCTGCAGGAAGCTGTTCTCGTGAACCTTGTTGATGAAATACTGCAACATTTTTTCGCAAACGCTGAAGTCGGCGATCACGCCGTCCTTCATCGGACGAATGGCAGCGATGTTGCCAGGCGTGCGGCCCAGCATGCGCTTGGCTTCGGTACCGACGGCGACGACGCTTTTCTGGTTGCCATGGGTACGGATGGCAACAACCGAGGGCTCATTCAGGACGATACCGCGCTCACGCACGTAAATAAGGGTGTTGGCAGTACCCAGGTCGATGGACAGATCGCTGGAAAACATGCCACGCAGTTTCTTGAACATGGGAAAGTGACCCTGGGGAAAGCGTGGGTAAAAAAGTGCGGCAAACTCTAACAATGGCAGGGATTTTGGGCAAGGAGCCAATATGTTAAATTGGCTGTTTTTCCGAGCAAGCCAGCAGATGATCGCGGCCGTTAGACCGTCAGAAAGCTGACATGTTCCTCACTGCGGACCCAAATTCCGTTCTTTGTTTCCCCTGGAGATCCCCATGGCGCTTGAACGCTGCGACGTGGAAAAGATCGCCCATCTGGCCCGTCTGGGGCTGAATGATGGCGAACTGCCACAAATTACCGACGCCCTCAACAGCATTCTCGGGCTGGTCGACCAGATGCAAGCGGTCGATACCACGGGCATCGAGCCCCTCGCCCACCCCCTGGAGGCCAGCCAGCGCCTGCGCCCCGACCAGGTCACCGAGAGCAACCAGCGCGACGCCTACCAGGCCATCGCGCCATCGACCGAAAGCGGTCTGTACCTGGTACCCAAAGTCATCGAGTAAGGGATAGAGCCTGCCATGCATCAATTGACCCTGGCCGAGATCGCCCGCGGACTCGCCGACAAGTCGTTTTCCTCCGAAGAGCTGACCGGCGCCCTGCTGGCGCGCATCAAGCAGCTCGACCCGCAGATCAACAGCTTCATCAGCGTCACCGAAGACCTGGCCCTGGGCCAGGCGCGGGCTGCCGACGCCCGTCGCGCCGCTGGCGAAACCGGCGCGCTGCTGGGTGCCCCGATCGCCCACAAGGACCTGTTCTGCACCAACGGCGTACGCACCAGTTGCGGCTCGAAGATGCTCGACAACTTCAAGGCGCCGTATGACGCCACCGTGGTGGCCAAGCTGGCCGAAGCCGGCATGGTCACCCTGGGCAAGACCAACATGGACGAATTCGCCATGGGTTCGGCCAACGAGTCCAGCCACTACGGCGCGGTGAAGAACCCGTGGAACCTCGAGCACGTCCCGGGCGGCTCGTCGGGCGGTTCGGCCGCAGCCGTGGCCGCGCGCCTGCTGCCCGCCACCACCGGCACCGACACCGGCGGTTCGATCCGCCAGCCGGCGGCCCTGACCAACCTCACCGGCCTCAAGCCGACCTATGGTCGCGTGTCGCGCTGGGGCATGATCGCCTATGCCTCCAGCCTCGACCAGGGTGGCCCGCTGGCGCGTACCGCCGAAGACTGTGCCCTGCTGCTGCAAAGCATGGCCGGCTTCGATGCCAAGGACTCCACCAGCATCGAGGAGCCGGTGCCGGACTACAGTGCCAGCCTCAACGCCTCGCTGCAGGGCCTGCGTATCGGCCTGCCGAAGGAATACTTCGGTGCCGGCCTCGACCCGCGCATTGCCGACCTGGTCCAGGCCAGCGTCAAGGAGCTGGAAAAGCTCGGCGCGGTGGTCAAGGAAATCAGCCTGCCGAACATGCAGCACGCCATTCCGGCCTACTACGTGATCGCCCCGGCGGAAGCCTCGTCCAACCTGTCGCGTTTCGACGGCGTGCGCTTCGGCTACCGCTGCGAAAACCCGAAAGACCTGACCGACATGTACAAGCGTTCCCGTGGCGAAGGCTTCGGCATCGAAGTGCAGCGCCGCATCATGGTCGGTACCTATGCCCTGTCGGCTGGCTACTACGACGCCTACTACGTGAAGGCGCAGCAGATCCGCCGGCTGATCAAGAACGACTTCATGGCCGCGTTCAACGACGTCGACCTGATCCTCGGCCCGACCACGCCGAACCCGGCCTGGAAACTCGGCGCCAAGGGCAGCGACCCGGTCGCCGCGTACCTGGAAGACGTCTACACCATCACCGCCAACCTGGCAGGCCTGCCGGGCCTGTCGATGCCAGCCGGCTTCGTCGACGGCCTGCCGGTCGGCGTGCAACTGCTGGCGCCGTACTTCCAGGAAGGCCGCCTGCTCAATGTCGCGCACCGCTACCAGCAAGTGACCGACTGGCACACCCGCGCCCCCAACGGCTTCTGAGGAATTCACACATGCAATGGGAAGTTGTGATCGGGCTGGAAATCCACACTCAGCTCGCCACCCAGTCGAAGATCTTCTCCGGCAGCGCCACCACCTTCGGTTCCGAGCCGAACACCCAGGCCAGCCTGATTGACCTGGGCATGCCAGGCGTTCTGCCGGTGCTGAACCAGGAAGCCGTGCGCATGGCGTGCATGTTCGGCCTGGCCATCGACGCCGAAATCGGCAAGCGCAACGTGTTCGCGCGCAAGAACTACTTCTACCCCGACCTGCCCAAGGGCTACCAGATCAGCCAGATGGACCTGCCGATCGTCGGCAAGGGCCACCTCGACATCGCCCTGGAAGACGGCACCATCAAGCGCATCGGGGTAACCCGTGCGCACCTCGAAGAAGATGCCGGCAAGAGCCTGCACGAAGACTTCAGCGGCTCCACCGGCATCGACCTCAACCGTGCCGGCACCCCGCTGCTGGAGATCGTTTCCGAGCCGGACATGCGCAGCGCCAAGGAAGCCGTGGCCTACGTCAAGGCGATTCATGCGCTGGTGCGTTACCTGGGCATCTGCGACGGCAACATGGCCGAAGGCTCGCTGCGTTGCGACTGCAACGTGTCGATCCGGCCAAAAGGCCAGGCCGAGTTCGGCACCCGCTGCGAGATCAAGAACGTCAACTCGTTCCGCTTCATCGAGCGCGCGATCAACAGCGAGATCCAGCGCCAGATCGACCTGATCGAAGACGGCGGCAAGGTGGTCCAGGAAACCCGCCTGTACGACCCGAACAAGGACGAGACCCGCTCCATGCGCAGCAAGGAGGAAGCCAACGACTACCGTTACTTCCCCGACCCGGACCTGCTGCCGGTGGTGATCGAGGACAGCTTCCTGGAAACCGTCCGCGCCAGCCTGCCCGAGCTGCCAACACAAAAGGTCGAGCGCTTCCAGCAGCAATACGGCCTGTCGGCCTACGATGCCAACGTGCTGGCATCCAGCCGCGAACAGGCTGATTACTTCGAAGAAGTGGTGAAGATCGGTGGCGATGCCAAGCTGGCCGCCAACTGGGTCATGGTCGAGCTGGGCAGCCTGCTGAACAAGCTGGGCATCGAGATCGACCAGGCCCCGGTCAGCGCCGCGCAACTGGGTGGCATGCTGCTGCGTATCCGCGACAACACCATCAGCGGCAAGATCGCCAAGACCGTGTTCGAGGCCATGGCTGCCGGTGAAGGTGATGCCGACAGCATCATCGACAGCAAAGGCCTCAAGCAGGTCACCGATACCGGCGCGATCGACAAGATGCTCGACGAAGTGCTGGCGGCCAACGCCGAGCAGGTCGAACAGTACCGCGCAGCCGACGAGGCCAAGCGTGGCAAGATGTTCGGCTTCTTCGTCGGCCAGGCGATGAAAGCCTCCAAAGGCAAGGCCAACCCGGGGCAGGTGAACCAACTGCTCAAGGCCAAGCTCGAAGGGTGATCTGAACATCGGCGAGGGCCCCGCCCTCGATCGCCGGCAAGCCAGCGCCCACAGGTACAGCAGCGCTCTCGAGGGCTGTGGGGCCCCTGTGGGAGCCGGCCTGCCAGCGATGGGCCGCACAGCGGCCCCAAATGCAGCATCGGAGCATCTGAATTGCTAAAACGATCCCTGAGCACCCTCGCCCTCTATTCCCTGCTGGCCGGCTGCGCCAGCCATGACATCGACCCGCGCGGCTACGACCAGACAGGCACCGCCTCCTACTACGGCTCGCGCCACCACGGCAAACGCACCGCCAGCGGCGAACCGTTCAACCAGAACGGCCTCACTGCCGCCCACCGCAGCCTGCCCTTCGGCACCCGGGTACGGGTCACCAACACCGCCAACCAGCGCAGCGTGGTAGTGCGCATCAACGACCGTGGGCCACATACGCGTGGCCGCCTCATCGACCTGTCACGTGCCGCGGCGGAAAAAATCGGCATGATCCGTAGCGGAACCGCGCAGGTGCGAGTACAAGGGCTTAGCGACTGACGCGACAGGAGTCCGACCATTTTCGACCTGGCCACCCTTGCTACCTTCAGCCTTCTGCAACTGGGCATCGCCCTGCTGTTGCTGGTTGCTGGCGCCGAATTGCTGGTGCGCGCAGCCTTGCGCCTGGCCCAGCGCCTGCATGTACGCCCGCTGATCATCGGCCTGAGCCTGGTGGCCTTCGGCAGCACCGCGCCGCAACTGACGGTGAGCCTGCAGGCCGCCTACCAGGGGGCGCCGGACGTGGCAGTGGGCAGCGTGGTCGGCAGCAATATCTTCAACGTGCTGGTCATCCTCGGCCTGGCCGCGCTGATCATTCCGCTGCGCGTGTCACGGCAACTGGTGCGCCTGGACATTCCGCTGATGATCGCCGCCAGCGGGCTGGTCTTCGGGCTAGCCGCCAACGGCCACCTGGGCCGCATCGAAGGGGCATTGCTGCTGCTTGGCCTGGCCGGCTACCTGGCCACGCTGTGGCATCAGTCCCGCCACTATGCACGCACCTACCCTGCACCGGCCACGCTCGTCACCAGCGCCGGACGCTTCTGGTCGGGCACGCTGTTGCAGGTGCTGGCCGGCCTGGGCCTGCTGAGCCTGGCCGGCCACCTGCTGCTGGAAGCCGCGGTGGAAGTGGCCACCGACCTCGGCCTGTCCGAGCGCATCATCGGCCTGACCGTGGTCGCCATCTGCACCTCCCTGCCGGAACTGGCCGCCGCGCTGATCGCCGCACTGCGCGGGGAACGAGAAATCGCCGTGGGTACGGTGATCGGCAGCAACCTGTTCAACCTGCTGGCCGTACTGGGCCTGACCGCACTGGTCACCCCGCAGCCGCTGTCGATTTCACCCAACGCCCTGGCCTTCGACCTGCCAGTGATGCTTGGCGTTGCCGCGCTGAGCCTGCCAGTGTTCTATTCCGGCTACCGCATTACCCGCGCCGAAGGCCTGGTGTTCCTCTGCCTGTATCTGGCCTATGGGCTGCACGTGGCGGCGTTTACCATGGGCCTGCCGCTGGCCGGCCGCCTGGAGCGGCTGATGCTGTTCTACGTACTGCCAGTGCTCGCCGTGGTGTTGCTGTACACCACCGTGCGTGCCTGGCGCCGCCAACACTAAGGAAAACAACATGGCTGATAGCAACAAGACCGGCGAGCAGATTCGCCGCCAGGTAATGGGCGACGCGTTCGTCGACCGCGCCCTGGGCAATGCCACCGACTTTACCCAGCCGCTGCAGGACTTCGTCAACGAACATGCCTGGGGCAGCGTGTGGGCGCGCGATGGCCTGCCGCTGAAGACCCGCAGCCTGATTACCCTGGCCACGCTGACGGCACTCAAGTGCCCGCAGGAACTCAAGGGGCATGTACGCGGGGCGTTGAACAATGGCTGTACGGTGGAGGAGATTCGTGAAGCGCTGCTGCATTGCGCGGTGTACGCCGGGGTGCCGGCGGCGATCGATGCGTTCCGGGCCGCGCAGGAAGTGATTGACAGCTATCAGGGCTGATTCAGCCTTTTTCAGGCCCGGCCTCTTCGCGGGCACGCCCGCTCCCACAGGGACCCCACAGGCTCCGAAACCTGTGCAGTACCTGTGGCAGCGGGCGTGCCCGCGAAGAGGCCAGGCCTGCCTTGCCTATTTGGCCTGGCGCGCCTTCTTCAGCTTGAAGGCCACCCACAGCGCAGCAATCCACGATGGAATCAGCATCACCGAAATGCGAATCGGCGGAGTCAGGTACATCACCACCAGGATCAGCACGATGAACGCCAGGCACAGGTAGTTGGTCAACGGGTGCCCCCAGCTCTTGTAGAACGGGATGATCCCGGCCGCCAGCTTGGCCTTGCGGAATTTCAGGTGGGTAATGCTGATGCTCGCCCAGTTGATCACCAGCGCCGAGACCGCCAGCGCCATCAGCAACCCGAACGCTTCACCTGGCATCAGGTAGTTGATCAACACGCACAGCCCGGTCGCCAGCGCCGACACGCCCAGCGCGGTCAGCGGCACGCCGCTGCGGCTGACCTTCAGCAACTGCCGCGGCGCGTCGCCCTGGCTGGCCAGGCCGAACAGCATGCGGCTGTTGGCGTATACACAGCTGTTGTACACCGACAGCGCGGCCGTCAGCACCACGATGTTGAGGATGGTCGCCACCAGGTCGCTGTCCAGTTCGTGGAAGATCATCACGAACGGGCTGCCGCCCTGCACCACCTTCTGCCACGGGTACAGCGACAGCAGCACCGCCAGGGCACCGATGTAGAAGATGAGGATGCGGTACACCACCTGGTTGGTGGCTTTGGGGATGCTCTGGCGCGGGTTGTCGGCCTCGGCAGCAGTGATACCCACCAGTTCCAGGCCGCCGAAGGAAAACATGATCACCGCCAATGCCATCACCAGGCCGGTGACACCGTTGGGGAAGAAGCCGCCGTACTGCCACAGGTTGGCCACGCTGGCATCCGGGCCACCATGGCCACTGGTCAGCAGCCAGGCGCCGAAACCGATCATGCTGACGATGGCTACCACCTTGACCAGGGCGAACCAGAATTCCATCTCGCCATAGACCTTCACCTGGGTCAGGTTGATCAGGTTGATCACCACGAAGAAGATCGCTGCCGTCGCCCAGGTGGGGAAGCCCGGCCACCAGTACTGCACATAGATACCCACCGCGGTGAGTTCGGCCATGCCGACCAGCACGTACACCACCCAGTAGTTCCAGCCCGAGACGAAACCGGCGAACTCGCTCCAGTACTGGTGCGCGAAGTGGCTGAAGCTGCCGGCCACTGGCTCTTCCACCACCATTTCGCCGAGTTGGCGCATGATCAGGAAGGCCATCAGACCGGCGATGGCATAGCCCAGCAGGACGGAGGGGCCGGCCAGCTGGATGGTTTGGGCGATACCCAGGAACAAACCGGTGCCGATAGCCCCACCCAGCGCAATCAGCTGGATATGGCGATTCTTCAGCCCGCGCTGCAACCGCTCGGGCGTGCTCTGGTCTTGCATGAAGTGTCCTTTAGCTCAGTGAGGCAGTGTTGTTGTGTTATTTGCAGTGAAGGATCTAGATCCATCCGCCCCACTGCAAGATGAAAATACCAATATTGGTGGTAATTGCCGCCATCAGCGTGGTAACCACGATGATCGACGCCGCCAGCTCATGGTTACCGTTGGCTGCCCGCGCCATCACGTAGCTGGCTGCTGCGGTCGGGCTACCGATGTACAGGAACAGGATGCCCAGTTCGGCACCGCGAAAGCCGCAGAGCCAGGCACCCAGGGTGCCGACCAGCGGCAGCCAGACCATCTTCACCAGGCTGGCGTCGATGGCCAGCCTGCCGCTGTCGCGCAACGCCGCCAGCGACAGGGTGCCGCCGATGCAGATCAACGCCAGCGGCAGGGTCATCTGCGCCAGGTAGTCGCCTGAAGTGAGCAGCCAGTTGGGCAGCGGCACCTGGCCGTAGGCCATCGGCGTGGCCACCAGTACGCTGATGATCAACGGGTTGCTGAAGATGCTCTTGCAGATGCTCCATGGGTCGGACTTCAGGTCCGGGCTGTACACCGCCAGCACCACCGCCGACAGCGAGTTGTACAGCAGGATCACCAGGCCGGCGAGCACCGCGCCCAGGGAAATACCGTAGTCGCCGTACAGGCTGGCGGCCAGGGCCAGGCCGATCACACCGTTGTTGCCACGGAATGCGCCTTGGGTGTAGATGCCCCGGTCCGCTTCGGGGCAACGCCAGATGGCCAGCCCCCAGGCGATGGCGAAGCCGACCAGGGTGGCGGCGGTGAAATACAGCAGGACCCCGGGTTTGACCGCAGCGCCCAGGTCGGCGTGGTAGATGCCGAGGAACAGCAGCGCCGGCATGCATACGTTGAATACCAGCTGCGAGGCGACGCGGTTGAAATTGTCATCGATCAGACGGATGCGTTTGAGCAGCACACCCATGAACAGCATGGCGAAGACCGGTGCCGTGATGTTCAGCGTCTGGATAAGAAGGGCGAGCATGCGCAAGCGATCCTGGAGGGGTTGCCGTTAGGCGGCTAATGATACGCCAACGGCCGGGACTTGCGGGGATCGCGGGGTAATACAGAGAAATCTCTGTCAGTACCAGCCTCTTCGCGGGCTTGCCCGCTCCCACAGGTATTCCACAAGCCCAAGACCTGTGCAGTACCTGTGGGAGCGGGCGAGCCCGCGAAAGGGCCGGTACAAGCCCGGCAGGAATCAGCGCCGGACCGGGCGCTTCTGCAGTTTGCGCTGCAAGGTCCGGCGGTGCATGCCCAGCGCCCGCGCAGTGGCCGAGATATTGCCTTCGTGCTCGTTCAGCACGCGCTGGATGTGCTCCCACTGCAGGCGGTCGACCGACATCGGGTTTTCCGGCACCAGGGTATCCAGGTCGGTGTGTTCCGACAGCAGCGCCGCCAGCACGTCATCGGCATCGGCCGGTTTGCACAGGTAGTTGCAGGCACCACGCTTGACCGCCTCCACGGCGGTGGCAATGCTCGAATAGCCAGTCAGGATCACCACGCGCATTTCCGGGTCCAGCTCCAGCAGCTTGGGCAGCAGCACCAGGCCGGAGTCGCCGTCCATCTTGAGGTCCAGCGTGGCGTAGTCCGGCAGGTCCTGCTGGGCCAGCAGCAAGCCTTCCTCGGCCGAGCTGGCGGTGCTTACGCGGAACCCGCGGCGGCTCATGGCACGGGCCATGACCCGGGTGAAGGTGGCATCGTCATCCACCAGCAGCAGGTGCGGAAGCTCTTCGCCTTCGACCTGGTTTTCTTCGCTCATCATTCATCTCCTCGCTTGCCATGGGGCAGGCGCAGTTCGGTCAGGGTGCCACCCTGTTCATGACTATAGAGTTTCACCGAACCGCCCGCACGGGTCACGCTGGCCTTGCTCAAGAACAGGCCCAGGCCGAAGCCTTTGCCTTTGGTGGTAATGAAGGGCTTGCCGATGGCTTCGGCAATGGCCGGCGGCACGCCGGGGCCATGGTCGCGGATACTGATGACGATGTCGTGGGCATCCCAGTCCAGGCGCACTTCAAGGTCATCGGGGCAGGCATCGGCAGCATTGTTCAACAGGTTCAGCAGCGCCTGGGTCAGGTCGGGTGGCGGGGTCAGGCGCGGTACCTGGCCATCGCGCAGACGCTGGAAGCGGTAGCTGGCCTCCGGGCGCATCAGGTGCCAGCGGTTGAGCGCTTCGTCGAGCCAGGCAGTCACGTCCTGCTCCACCACCGCCAGGCGGCGATTGGCCTCGGCGGCGCGCACCAGCTGCTGCAAGGTCTCCTTGCACAGCTTCACCTGGTCCTGGAGGATCTGCAGGTCTTCCTGCAGCAGCGGGTCGGCGTGGTCCTGGCGCATTTCGTTGAGCAACACGCTCATGGTCGCCAACGGCGTGCCCAGCTCATGGGCTGCGCC
The DNA here is from genome assembly GCF_016620375.1 of Pseudomonas sp. LAM2023. Classification (NCBI taxonomy): domain Bacteria; kingdom Pseudomonadati; phylum Pseudomonadota; class Gammaproteobacteria; order Pseudomonadales; family Pseudomonadaceae; genus Pseudomonas; species Pseudomonas sp. LAM2023. The sequence continues at coordinate 222,113 of NZ_JAENHV010000017.1, forward strand.
GGCAGCCTGGGTGGCCACGGCCAGCAGCTGCTCGTCGCGCAGGCTTTCTTCGCGCCGCTCGGAGCGCAACTGCTCCTGGCGACGCAGCTCTTCGGCCATGCGCGCCGCAAAGAAGGTGATCACGGCAGCGGCCAGGGCGATGCTCAGCCACATGCCATAGACCTGCATCTTGTCCCGCGCCATCGGCAAGCCTTCGAGCGGGTAGAACTGCACCAGCAGCAAGCTGTAGGCGGTCAGCGCGATGCCGGAAAGAATCAGCGAATACAGCCACGGCAAGGTCACCGCAGCAATCGCCAGCGGCACCAGGTAATACGAGACGAACGGGTTGGTCGAACCGCCGGAGTAGTACAGCAAGGCACTGTGGATCAGCAGGTCGCAGGCCAGCTGCAGGGCGTATTCCAGCTCGGTAACCGGCAACGACAGGCGCAGGCGCAGGGCCGTGAAAGCACACAGCAGCGATGACAAGGCCAAGGTGCCAGCCAGCGACAGCCAGGGCAGCGGCAGCAGTTCGGTCCAGTAGGCGACGCCTACGGAGCCGGCCTGGGCAGCCAGGACCAGGACCCGAATGACGGTCAGGCGCCAGAGGTTCTGGCGGGTAGCGGACAGCGGTTGTACGGCGGCGAGCATGAGCTCTCCTGATGAGTGCTCCAGAAAATCGGCTGGAGTATACCGAAGCCTGGCGCCGCGCTGCAGTGATGCGGCAAAGCGCCACACTTTGTCACAAGTCCATGATGGCACTTTTGAACCCACTACACTGTTGCCGGTCTGATGGCCCATGCGTGGAATGGATGGCCAAAGCCCACGCCTTTTATTGCCAAGGAGTATCCCACATGCAAAACCCTCGTCGCGGCGCCGCGCTGATCCTGTCCTGCGGCCTGCTCGCCAGCCTGCCGGCGCTGGCTGCCGATGAACCGCGCTACAACCAGGTATCGCTGCGTGCTGAAGTCAGCAAGGAAGTGGCGCGCGACCTGATGGTGGTGACCCTCTACAGCGAAGCGCAGAACACCGACCCGGGCAAGCTCGCCCAGCAGATCACCGAAACCATGAACAAGGCCGTCAAGCAGGCGCGCCAGGTCAAGGACGTGAAGATCAGCCAGGGCAGCCGCAACAGCTACCCGGTGTATGACAGCAAGGGGCAGAAGATCACCGGCTGGCGCGAGCGCGCCGAGCTGCGCCTGGAAAGCGCCAACTTCCCGGCCCTGTCGCAGTTGACCGCCGACCTGCTGCAGGAGCTGAAGATGGGCGGCATGGACTTCTCCATTGCCCCGGCCACGCGCAAGGCCAGTGAGGATGCGCTGCTCAAGGATGCGGTGGATGCCTTCAAGGCACGCGCGCAACTCGCCACCGAGGCGCTGGGCGGCAAAGGCTACAAGGTGGTCAGCCTGAACCTCAACAGCAGTGGTTACCCCCACCCCTACATGCGCAGCGCGCCGATGCCGATGAAGGCGATGGCAGCCGATGAAGCGGCGCCGGCACCGGATATCGAGGCTGGCACCAGCGAAGTCAGCATGAATGCCGATGGCCTGATCGAAGTGCAAATGCCTTGATCCAACCGATGGGAGCGGGCGAGCCCGCTCCTTGAGGATCGCGTCAACTTCAAGCTTTTCAGAACACTCCTACGCACCATTCAGGTGCTTCCTACAGCTTTCCCCGCCCCGAAATATCCCGCAAAAAGCCATCATTCTGCCCGCGCAAACGTTCAACTTCGCGAAAAGTTACACCAATGCGACATCCATGTACGGCCGTACCACTTTTCTGGCGCCAAGGAACCCTTCCCGTATTGCATTGGGTACACCCCCTGCATAAGTATCCGCAGGTCGGCTCACGAGGCCACCTCAAATCGAAAAATGACAACAATGAGGCCACCATGCTCAAACACGCAGTCATTCCGTTCCTGCTAGGCGCAGGCTTGCTCTCCGGCGCACCGTCGGCCCTCGCCGCGTCCAACCTGGTGTTCTGCTCCGAAGGCAGCCCGGCCGGCTTCGACCCGGGGCAATACACCACGGGGACCGATTTCGACGCCTCGGCCGAGACCGTGTTCAACCGCCTGACCCAGTTCGAACGCGGCGGCACCGCCGTGATCCCGGGCCTGGCGACCAAGTGGGAAGTGTCCGATGACGGCAAGACCTACACCTTCCACCTGCGCGAAGGGGTCAAGTTCCACAGCACCGACTACTTCAAGCCCACCCGTGCATTCAACGCCGACGACGTGCTGTTCACTTTCGACCGCATGCTCGACAAGGACCACCCGTTCCGCAAGGCCTACCCCACCGAGTTCCCGTACTTCACCGACATGGGCATGGACAAGAACATCGCCAAGGTGGAGAAGCTCGACGACCACACGGTGAGGTTCACCCTCAACGAGGTCGACGCCGCCTTCATCCAGAACCTGGCCATGAGCTTTGCCTCGATCCAGTCCGCCGAATACGCCGACCAGTTGCTCAAGGCGGGCAAGGCTGCCGATATCAACCAGAAGCCGATCGGCACCGGCCCGTTCGTGTTCAGCAAGTACCAGAAAGACGCGCAGATCCGCTTCAAGGGCAACAAGGACTACTGGCAACCGGATGACGTGAAGATCGACAACCTGATCTTCGCCATCACCACCGACGCCTCGGTGCGCATGCAGAAGCTGAAGAAGAACGAGTGCCAGGTCACCCTGTTCCCGCGCCCGGCCGACATCCAGCCGCTGAAGCAGGACCCCAAGCTGCAGATGCCTGACCAGGCCGGCTTCAACCTCGGCTACATCGCCTACAACGTGATGGACAAGGTCAAGGGCAGCAACGAAGCCAACCCGCTGGCCCAGCTGAAAGTCCGCCAGGCGCTGGACATGGCTGTGGACAAGAAAAAGATCATCGAGTCGGTCTACCAGGGCGCCGGCCAGCTGGCGGTCAATGGCATGCCGCCCACCCAGTGGTCCTACGACGACAGTATCAAGGACGCCCCGTACGACCCGGAGAAAGCCCGGCAGCTGCTCAAGGAAGCCGGCATCAAGGAAGGCACCGAAATCTCCCTGTGGGCCATGCCGGTGCAGCGCCCGTACAACCCCAATGCCAAGCTGATGGCCGAAATGCTGCAATCGGACTGGGCCAAGGTGGGCATCAAGGCGAAGATCGTCAGCTATGAATGGGGGGAATACATCAAACGTTCCAAGGGTGGCGAACAGGGCGCCATGCTGATCGGCTGGAGCGGTGACAATGGTGACCCGGACAACTGGCTGGGCACCCTGTACGGCTGCGATGCCATGAACGGCAACAACTTCTCCAAATGGTGCTACAAACCCTACGACGATCTGATCAAGCAGGCCAAGGCCACTCCCGACCAGGCCAAGCGCACCGAGCTGTACAAGCAGGCGCAGCACATCCTCAAGGAGCAGGTGCCGATCACCCCGATCGCCCATTCCACCGTGTACCAGCCCATGAGCGCCAAAGTGAAGGACTTCAAGATCAGCCCGTTCGGCCTGAACTCCTTCTACGGCGTCAGCGTGGACAAATAGGCTAGCTGTGGCACCCGCTGAAGTGCGGGTGCCCCTGCCAACCTCGCCTCCCCCTTCATGTCGCCCCGCCGCCAGCACTGCGGGGGCGGCGCGCTGTTGCCGGCATTTTTTGCACGCGGCGGCGCAAACAGACGTAAAAGGACTTGTTCATGCGCTACACCACCCGCCTTTCCGCCCTGCTGGCCCTCGGCCTGGTCAGCCAGACCCCGGTCGTGCTGGCCAACAACCTGGTGTTCTGCTCCGAAGGCAGCCCGGCCGGCTTCGACACCGCGCAGTACACCAGCGCCACCGACAACGATGCCGCCGAGCCCATCTACAACCGCCTGGTCGAGTTCGAGCGCGGTGGCACCGCCGTGCAGCCTGCGCTGGCAACCCGCTGGGAGGTGTCTGACGATGGCCTGCGCTACACCTTTCACCTGCGCGAGGGAGTGAAGTTCCACAGCAACAAGGCCTTTACACCCAGCCGCGAGTTCAACGCCGACGACGTGCTGTTCACCTTCAACCGCATGCTCGACAAGGGCCACCCGTTCCGCCAGGCCTACCCGACCGAGTTCCCCTATTTCGTCAGCATGGGCCTGGACAAGAACATCGCCCGTGTCGAGAAAACCGGCCCCATGACCGTGGTATTCACCTTGAACGCGGTCGATGCCGCCTTCATCCAGAACCTGGCCATGAGCTTCGCCTCCATTCTCTCTGCCGAATACGCCGGGCAGTTGCTGGCCAGCGGGCGCCCCAGCGACATCAACCAGCAACCGATCGGCACCGGGCCGTTCGTGTTCCAGCGCTACCAGAAGGATTCGCAGATTCGCTACAAGGGCAACCAGGCTTACTGGGCAGCAGACGAGGTGAAGATCGACAACCTGGTGTTCTCGATCAACACCGACCCGTCGGTGCGCATCCAGAAGCTGCGCCGCAACGAATGCCAGGTCACCCTGCACCCGCGCCCGGCCGACCTGCCGGCGCTGAAGGCCGACAGCAAGCTGCAGGTGCTGCAGCAACCGGGCTTCAACCTCGGCTACATCGCCTACAACACCAAGCACCCGCCATTCGACCGCCTGGAAGTGCGCCAGGCGATGGACATGGCGGTGAACAAACAGGCGATCCTCCAGGCGGTGTACCAGGACTCCGGCCAGCTGGCCGTCAACGCCATGCCGCCGACCCAGTGGTCCTATGACAGCAGCATCAAGGATGCGCCGTACGACCCGGACAAGGCCCGGCAGCTGCTGCAGCAGGCCGGCGTGAAGCCCGGCAGCGAAATCACCCTGTGGGCCATGCCGGTACAGCGTCCGTACAACCCCAACGCCAAGCTGATGGCGGAAATGCTCCAGGCCGACTGGAGCAAGCTCGGCTTCAAGGTGCGCATCGTCAGCTACGAATGGGGTGAATACCTCAAGCGCATGAAAAGCGGTGAACACGATATCGCCCTGATCGGCTGGACCGGTGACAACGGTGACCCGGACAACTGGCTGGGCACTCTTTACAACTGCGATGCGATTGGCAGCAACAACTATTCGCTGTGGTGCGACCCGCAGTACGACAGCTTGGTCAAGCAGGCCAAGCAGGTCACCGACCGCTCCCAGCGCACCGCCCTGTACCAGCAGGCCCAGCAGCGGCTCAAGCAACAGGTGCCGATTACCCCCGTGGCACATTCAACGGTCAACCAACCGCTGAGCATCAAGGTTTCCGAATTCAAGGTCAGCCCTTTCGGGCGCAACGATTTTTCCGGTGTGAGTGTTGATTGAGCATTAGCCGGTACCGGCCTCTTCGCGGGTAAACCCGCTCCCACAGGGTTCTCCTCAGGTTCACCAAACCTGTGGGAGCGGGCGCGCCCGCGAAGAGGCCGGCACAGCCAACACAACGCCCCGATTCTGCCCGGTGACCCCGGGCAACCCTGGCAACACCGCAGCAAGAAGCCCGGCCCACAAGGCCAGGGAATAACTAGAAGAACAGAAAGGGAGCTTTAACCTTGAGACTATTCACCTTGACCGCACTGGCGTTATCCATCAGTGCATTATCCACCGTGACCCTGGCCGACCCGCAAAGCCAGGACTATGTGCCCGTCACCCTCAAAGGCAGCAGCGAGCAGGAGCAGGCCAGCGGTTTCATCGACGGCCAGAGCCTGTCGGGCAGCACCCGCAACTGGTATGCCCACGAACGCGCCGCCCGCGCACCGCTGTGGAAGTACTACAAGAGCGACGGCACCCGTCATGACACCCACAGCCGCGAAAACTGGGTGCAGGGCACCATCCTCAACTACAGTTCCGGCTTCACCCAGGGCACCGTCGGCTTCGCCGTCGAAGCCGCTGGCTACAACGCCATCGCCCTGCAGCAAAGCCGCGAGGCGGTCGCAGGCCCCAACAACCGCACCCTGACCCACAGCGATGGCGACCCGGTCGGCCAGTGGAGCAAGATGGGCCTGGCCAACGTCAAGGCACGCGTGTCCAACACCACCCTGACCGTCGGCCGCCAATCGGTGGACACACCGATGATCGCCTACATCGGCAACCGCGCCCTGCCCTCGAGCTTCCAGGGGGCATTCCTGCACAGCGCCGAATTCGACAACCTGAGCTTCGACCTGGGCACCTTCGACCGCGTCTCGCCACGCACCGAGCAGAGCCTCAGCAAGTTCCGCAGCGAGTACAGCGCCACTGGCGTTGAAACCGACCGCGCCAGCACCGCCGGCATCAACTACCAGCCGTTCAAGAGCCTGACCACCAGCCTGTACGCCACCAAGGTCGACGACTTCTGGAACCAGTACTATTTCGGCGCCAACCACGTGCTCGGCGACAGCGCAGTGCTGAGCCTGAGCACCGGCCTGAACTACTACAAGACCGTCGACGCCGGCAGCCAGAAGATGGGCGAAATCGACAACGACACCTACAGCCTGTCATTCGGCCTGACCCACCAGGCCCACACCGTCAGCGCCTCGTGGCAGCAGGTCAACGGCAACGAGTACTTCGACTACCTGCACGAAACCAATGGCATCTACCTGGCCAACTCGCTGCTGTCGGACTTCAACGGCCCCAACGAGAAATCGCTGCAGCTTTCCTACGTGCTGAACATGGCGCCGTATGGCGTGCCGGGGCTGAAATTCAACCTGTACAACGCCCGCGGCTGGGGTATCGACGGCACCCATTACCGTGGTACCGCCTATGACGTCAACGGCCTGGATGGCGAAACCCACTACGAGTGGGGCATCGGCACCAGCTACGCGGTGCAGAGCGGGCCGCTGAAGGACACCAGCATCCGCGCCACCTACACCGCGCACCGCGCCAGCAAGGCCCAGGGCGATGGCAGCCTGGACGAGTTCCGGGTGGTCACCACCATTCCGTTCAACATCCTCTGACCGTCGGCGCCCCGGCCTGCTTCGCTGCGGGCCGGGGCGGCTACGCTGGAACCAATGCAAGCAGGGAGTTTCACCCCATGCAGAGAACGTTCACCAAATCGCGACCACTGCGCCTGGCCCTGGCCGCGCTGCTTCTGGGTGGCGCCACGCAATTGGCGGCCAAACCGCTGGTGGTGTGCACCGAAGCCAGCCCGGAAGGGTTCGACATCGTCCAGTACACCACTGCGGTCACCGCCGATGCCTCGGCCGAGACAGTGTTCAACCGCCTGGTCGACTTCAAGCCCGGTACTACCGAAATCCAGCCGGCCCTGGCCGAGCGCTGGGACATTTCCGACGACGGCCTGACCTACACCTTCCACCTGCGCCAGGGGGTGAAGTTCCACACCACCGACTACTTCAAGCCGACCCGCGACTTCAACGCCGATGACGTGCTGTGGAGCCTCAATCGCCAGCTCGACCCGAACCATCCCTGGCATGACAAGACCAGCGTCGGCTACCCGTACTTCGAGAGCATGGGGTTCAAGCAACTGCTCAAGTCGGTCAGCAAGGCTGACGAGCACACCGTGGTGATTACCCTCACCCGACCGGAAGCGCCGTTCCTGCGCGACATGGCCATGGGCTTTACCTCGATCTACTCCGCCGAGTACGGCGACCAGTTGCTCAAGGCTGGCAAGACCGCCGAGCTGAACAGCAAGCCGATCGGCACCGGCCCGTTCATCTTCCAGCGTTACAACAAGGACGCCCAGGTTCGCTTCAAGCCCAACCCGGACTATTTCCGTGGCAAGCCGCCGGCCGATGCGCTGGTGTTCGCCATCGCCACCGACAGCAACGTGCGCCTGCAGAAACTGCGCGCCAACGAGTGCCAGGTGGCGCTCTATCCCAAGCCCGATGATGTGCCGTCGATCAAGCAGGACCCGAAACTCAAGGTCGAGGAAATCGAGGCCCTGGTCACCGGTTACATCTCGATGAACACCGAACACAAATACCTGAGCGACGTGCGGGTACGCAAAGCCATCAACATGGCCTTCGACCGCCAGACCCACGTCGACCAGCTGTTCGGCAAGGGCAATGCGCTGGTGGGCGTGAACCCTTATCCGCCGACCATGATCGGCTACAACAACGAGAACAGGAACCCGCCCCGCGACCTGGCCAAGGCACGCCAACTGCTCAACGAAGCTGGCGTACCGCCGGGCACGACGTTCACCCTGTTCACCCGCAACGGTGGTGGCCCGACCAACCCCAACCCGCGGCTGTCCGCCGAGATGCTGCAGGGCGACCTCAAACAGATCGGCCTCAAGCTGGATATCCGCGTCATGGAGTGGGCCGAGATGCTGCGCCGGGCCAAGAAGGGCGAAGCCGACCTGGTGTCCGCCGGCTGGGCCGGCGACAACGGCGACCCGGACAACTTCCTCACGCCGATGCTCAGTTGTGATGCCGTCAAGAGCGGCGAGAACTATGCGCGCTGGTGCAACCCTAAGTTCCAGGAGCTGATCAGCCGCGCCCGCGAAGTGATCGACAACGACGAGCGTGCAAGGCTCTATAACGAGGCATTGAAAGTGTACGATGACGAACAACCCTGGATCAGCATGGCCCATCCGAAGATGTTCACCGCCATGCGTGACAACGTGGAGGGCTACGTGATCAACCCTCTGACCAACAACAACTTCGCCACTACCAAGGTGAAGTAGAACAACAACGACCGCCGGCCGCCCACACGGGGCCCGGCGGCCCCGCCGTAACGGGCTGATCGCCCCACGGCCTGATGAGGTAACCCCGACAATGTTGAGTTTTATTGCCCGGCGCCTTGGCCTGTTGATACCGACGTTCTTCGGCATCACCTTGCTGACCTTCGCGCTCATACGCCTGATCCCCGGCGACCCGGTGGAAGTGATGATGGGCGAGCGCAGGGTCGACCCCGAAATGCATGCCCAGGCCATGGAGCGTCTGGGGCTGAACAAGCCGCTGCCGGTCCAGTACCTGGACTACGTTGGCAAGCTGGCCCAGGGCGACCTGGGTGAATCGTTGCGCACCCGCGAGAGTGTCTGGCACGAGTTTCTCACCCTGTTCCCGGCTACCCTCGAACTGGCCTTCGCCGCCCTGCTGTTCGCCGGCATCGTCGGCCTGCTGGCCGGGGTGATCGCCGCGCTCAAGCGCGGTTCGCTGTTCGACCATGGGGTGATGGGGATTTCCCTGGCGGGCTACTCCATGCCGATCTTCTGGTGGGGCCTGATCCTGATCATGTTCTTCTCGGTAAGCCTGGGCTGGACCCCGGTATCCGGGCGCATCGACCTGCTCTATGACATCGAGCCGAAAACCGGCTTCATGCTCATCGACACCCTGCTCAGCGACGAGGAAGGCGCGTTCAAGGACGCGCTGATGCACCTGATCCTGCCCGCCATCGTGCTCGGCACCATCCCGTTGGCGGTGATTGCCCGCATGACCCGCTCGTCGATGCTCGAAGTGCTGCGCGAGGACTACATCCGTACCGCCCGCGCCAAAGGCCTGTCGCCAGCCCGCGTGGTGTTCGTGCACGGCCTGCGCAATGCCTTGATCCCGGTGCTGACCGTGTTCGGCCTGCAGGTCGGCACGCTGCTGGCCGGTGCGGTGCTGACCGAAACCATCTTTTCCTGGCCGGGCATCGGCAAATGGCTGATCGAAGCCATCGGTGCCCGTGACTACCCCGTGGTCCAGAACGGCATCCTGTTGATCGCCTGCCTGGTGATCCTGGTCAACTTCGTCGTGGACATCCTCTACGGCCTGGCCAACCCACGCATCCGTCATCAGCGCTGAGGCCTTCGCCATGACTAGCCCGATTCCGAAATCCGTCACACCGGCCAGCCCGGTGGACCAGAGCCTGCTCTACCCTTCGCCGTACAAAGAATTCTGGCAAGCCTTCGCGCGCAACAAAGGCGCGGTGATGGGCCTGGCCTTCATGTGCCTGGTGGTGTTCTGCGCGCTGTTCGCGCCGTGGGTCGCCCCGCACGACCCGAGCGAGCAGTACCGCGACTTCCTGCTGACCCCGCCGGTATGGCTGGAAGGCGGCAGCTGGCAGTTCATCCTCGGCACCGACGAGCTGGGCCGCGACCTGCTTTCGCGGCTGATCCAGGGCGCGCGGCTGTCGCTGCTGATCGGCCTGTCGTCGGTGGTGATGTCGCTGATCCCGGGCATCCTCCTGGGCCTGCTGGCAGGGTTCTTCCCGCAACTGCTCGGCCCGTCGATCATGCGCCTGATGGACGTGATGCTGGCCCTGCCCTCGCTGCTGCTGGCAGTGGCCATCGTTGCCATCCTCGGCCCTGGCCTGATCAACACGGTGATCGCCATCGCCATCGTTTCATTGCCCTCCTATGTGCGCCTGACCCGCGCCGCCGTGATGGGCGAGCTGAACCGCGACTATGTCACCGCCGCGCGCCTGGCCGGTGCCGGCCTGCCACGGCTGATGTTCGTCACCGTGCTGCCCAACTGCATGGCACCGCTGATCGTGCAGGCCACCCTGAGTTTCTCTTCGGCCATTCTCGACGCCGCCGCCCTGGGCTTCCTCGGCCTCGGTGTACAACCACCGACCCCCGAGTGGGGCACCATGCTGGCATCGGCCCGTGACTACATCGAGCGCGCCTGGTGGGTGGTGAGCCTGCCCGGCCTGACCATTCTGCTCAGTGTGCTGGCAATCAACCTGATGGGCGACGGCCTGCGCGATGCGCTGGACCCGAAACTCAAGAACGCCGCCTGAGGAGAACGCCATGTCACTGTTGCAGATCAACAACCTGAACGTGCGCTTCGGCGACGCCAATGCCGTACCGGTGGTCGATGGCCTGGACCTGGCGGTGGAAGCCGGCGAGATCCTGGCCATCGTCGGTGAATCCGGCTCGGGCAAGTCGGTCACCATGATGGCTCTGATGGGCCTGGTCGACGCCCCCGGGCGCATCACCGCCGACGCACTGACCTTCGATGGCACCGACATGCTCAAGCTCAGCGGGCGCCAGCGGCGCAAGGTGGTGGGCAAGGACATCGCCATGGTCTTCCAGGACCCGATGACCGCGCTCAACCCCAGCTACACCGTGGGCTACCAGATCGAGGAAGTGCTGCGCCAGCACCTGGGCCTGAAGGGCAAGGCCGCGCGCCAGCGGGCCCTGGAGCTGTTGAAGAAAGTCGAGATCCCGGCGGCGGAAAGCCGCCTGGACGCCTACCCGCATCAATTGTCCGGCGGCATGAGCCAGCGTGTGGCGATCGCCATGGCCATCGCTGGCGAACCCAAGCTGCTGATCGCCGACGAACCGACTACGGCGCTGGACGTGACCATCCAGGCACAGATCATGGAGCTGCTGGTCAACCTGCAGAAGGAGCGCAACATGGCGCTCATCCTGATTACCCATGACCTCGCCGTGGTAGCCGAAACCGCCAGGCGGGTGTGCGTGATGTACGCCGGCCAGGCTGTGGAAGTCGGCCAGGTGCCAGAGCTGTTCGACGTGCCCGCCCACCCCTACAGCGAAGCGCTGCTGGCGGCGATCCCCGAGCACAGCATCGGTGCCGAACGCCTGGCTACCCTGCCCGGCATCGTCCCCGGTCGCTACGACCGCCCGGCGGGATGCTTGCTGTCGCCGCGCTGCCCCTACGTGCAGGACAACTGCCGGCACCAGCGCCCCCCCCTCGATCCCCAGGCCAACAGCCTGGCACGTTGCTTCTACCCGCTGAACCAGGAGGTGGCGTAATGGCCGTCGTTCTCTCCGCCCGGGAGCTTACCCGGCATTACGAAGTCTCCCGCGGGCTGTTCAAGGGCCATGCCCTGGTGCGTGCATTGAATGGCGTGTCGTTCGAGCTGGAGGCGGGCAAGACCCTGGCCGTGGTCGGCGAGTCCGGCTGTGGCAAGTCGACCCTGGCCCGCGCCCTGACCCTGATCGAAGAGCCGTCGTCCGGCTCGCTGCAGATCGCCGGCACCGAGGTGAAAGGCGCCAGCAAAACCGAACGCAAGCAACTGCGTCGCGACGTGCAAATGGTGTTCCAGAGCCCCTACGCCTCGCTCAACCCGCGGCAGAAGATTGGCGACCAGCTCGCCGAGCCACTGTTGATCAACACTTCGCTGAGCAAGGCCGAGCGGCGCGAAAAGGTGCAGAAGATGATGGAACAGGTCGGCCTGCGCCCCGAGCATTACCAGCGCTACCCGCACATGTTCTCGGGTGGCCAGCGCCAACGTATTGCCCTGGCCCGGGCGATGATGCTGCAACCCAAGGTGCTGGTCGCCGACGAACCGACCTCCGCGCTGGACGTGTCGATCCAGGCCCAGGTGCTGAACTTGTTCATGGACTTGCAGAAGGAGTTCAACACCGCCTATGTGTTCATCTCGCACAACCTGGCAGTGGTGCGGCATGTGGCGGATCAGGTGCTGGTGATGTACCTGGGCCGACCGGCGGAAATGGGGCCGAAGGAGGACATCTACGAGAAGCCGCTGCATCCGTATACCCAGGCGCTGCTGTCGGCGACACCGGCGATCCATCCTGATCCGCTGAAACCGAAGATCCGCATTGCCGGGGAGCTGCCCAACCCGCTCAATCCACCGGACGGGTGCGCGTTCCACAAGCGCTGCCCGTATGCGACCGAGCGCTGTGCCAAGGAGGTGCCGGCGTTCAGGCAGGTGGGTACGCGGCAGGTGGCTTGTCATTATGCCGAGCAGTTTCTTTAGCCCTTGGATTGCCGGGGCTGCTTTGCAGCCCTTTCGCGACACAAGGCCGCTCCTACAAGGGACCGCGATCTCCTGAACTGCGCCCCTAGGTTGGATTTTTTGTCCAACAAATGAGGCGCACCTCATCCTGTAGGAGCGGCCTTGTGTCGCGAAAGGGTCGCAAAGCGGCCCCCTGAATTCTCAATGCATGAACAACCAGATCAGGATAATCACCGGAATCGGCACCCCAATCATCCACAGCAGTATCGAGCGCATGGCCTTTCTCCTTGTTCGATGTTGAACAGTTCGGTGCACTTGCCATGCCATCCTTGTCAAAGAATCACACCCAACCGAATCAAAGGCTTACTCCCCAAGCCGCTTGCCAGAACCATGCAATATGCCAGATCCCCACCCTTGCACCTGGGTGTTCTGCAATGCACTATCGGCCTCATGACCGCCACCACCCTCCCCGACGGCCCCGAGCAGACCTCGCTCACCGCCGACACCGTGCTGCGCTACCACCTGTGCTGGAAGCACCGTGACCTCGACGGCGTCATCGCGCTTTACCACCCCGACATCCACTACCACGATTTTTTCCAGAACCGCGTGCTCCGCTACCAGGAACTGCGCGACTACGTACGCGCCTGCCTGCCCCATGAAGCCGGCGAAGACATCGTCCACAGCGACCGCATCCGCGTCGACGGCAACACGGCGTTCATCCAGTACCAGGTCACGGTGCAGGGCGGCGACGGCCTGGTGGCGTTCCAGTCCAGCGAGGCGATTACCGTCAAGGACGGCCTGATCTGGCAGGTCAACGAGTACGCCACCCTGGTGCGCCAGAACGGCAACGGCCTGGCCAGCAGCGGCCCGCGCCCGGCCACCAGCCGCCTGGGCCTGTCACCGCGGCAGCTGTCGACCATGGCCCAGGACCTGGAGCACTACTTCCAGCGCCAGCGCCCCTACCTGGACCCGCAACTGGACTTGCAACAGGTGGCGGACGCGAGTGGCTATAGCCGCAACCAGATTTCCTACCTGCTCAACCAGGTGCTCGGGCAAAGCTTCTACCGCTACGTCAACCAGGCTCGCCTGCAACACCTGATGGCCAGCCTCGACCACGACAGCGTCGAGGCGACGATCGATGACCTGGCGTTCAACGCCGGCTTCAACTCGCTCTCGGCGTTCTACAAGTGTTTCCGCGAACACACCGGCCTGACTCCCAAGGCCTATCTGAAGCAAAATTCCCTGCGTGCACGCACGTAAGACAGGCGCCGACCGACACGACTAGCATCGCCCACAGACCTCGACGGATGTGGAGCAAAACCCGATGCAACCCCTGCGCACGCTCAGCCTGTGGATGGACCAGCTCGACGAGCCACTGTGCGCGCGCCCGGCCCTGCGCCAGGACCTCGAAGTCGATGTGTGCATCCTCGGCGCCGGCTACACCGGGCTGTGGACTGCCTACTACCTCAAGCGCCAGGCACCACAGCTGAACATCGCGGTGATCGAGGCCAACATCGCCGGCTTCGGCGCCTCGGGGCGCAATGGCGGCTGGTTGATGGGCAACCTGCTCGGTGAAGACCGCCTGCTGGCCAGCCTGTCGCCGCAGCAGCGCCGGGCCAGCATCGACCTGCTGCACGGCATCCCCGATGAAGTGCACCGCGTATTGCAACGCGAAGGCATCGATTGCGACTACCGCAAGGGCGGCGTGCTGTATTGCGCCGCGCGTTATCCGGAGCAGGAGCGCAGCCTGCGCGCTTATCTGGACGACCTGTACCGCCAGGGCATGACCGAAGACGACTACCGCTGGCTGCGCCCCGAGCAACTGGACACCCAGCTGCGGGTCAGCAACGCCTATGGCGCCATCTACAGCCCGCACACCGCCACCATTCAGCCGGCCAAGCTGGTGCGCGGCCTGGCTCGGGCGGTGGAAGCGCTGGGCGTGCAGCTTTATGAAAATACCCCGGCCATCGACTGGCAGCCCGGTGAGGTGCGTACCCCGCTGGCACGTATCCGCTGCCAGTGGACCGTACCTGCCGTGGAAGGCTATGCCGTCACCCTGCCGCCACTGGACAAACACCAGTTACCGGTGCAAAGCCTGCTGGTGGCTACCGAACCGCTACCAGAGGCCACCTGGGCACAGATCGGCCTGAGCCAGGGCCAGGCCTTCAGCGAGAGCAGCCGCCAGGTCACCTACGGCCAACGCACGGCCGACAACCGCCTGGTGTTCGGTGCGCGTGGCGGCTACCGCTTCGGCGGCCGCCTGCGAGAAAATTTCACCCTTGGCGAACACGAAGTCGAACTGCGCCGCTACCTGTTCAGCGAGCTGTTCCCGCAGCTGAAGCATGTGCGCATCACCCACACCTGGGGCGGCAACCTGGGCATGGCCCGGCGTTTTCGTCCACACATGCTCTGCGACCGCCAGCGTGGCATCGCCCTGGCCGGTGGCTACGGTGGCGAAGGCGTCGGCGCCAGCAACCTCGGCGGGCGCACCCTGGCGGCGCTGATCCTCAACCAGCACAACGAACTGACCGGGCAACCCTGGGTGCTCGACAACCGCCCGCTGTCGAGCCTGGCCAGTTGGCCCGCCGAGCCCTGCCGCTGGCTGGGCTACAACGCGATCATCCAGAGTTTCGTCCACGAGGACCGTACCCTCGCCAACCCCGCCAGCGCGCCCTGGCGGCGGCGTCTGGCCGGCGCGCTGGCGGACTTCATGGAAGGCTTCATGCACTGATTTCCCATCACCCGACACAGGATCAAGCGGTCATGAGCATCACCCAGTTCAAGAACACCGACATCGCCGTGCTCGACAGTTCCAGTCCGGTCGCGGTCCCCCTCGGCGACCCCGTGGCAGTGACCTCGGTCACCTGTGTGGCTCGCAACGACGGCGTCGAGACCGGCATCTGGGAGTGCTCCCCCGGGCGCTGGCGTCGGCAAATCGTGCAGCAGGAGTTCTGCCATTTCATCAAGGGCCGCTGCACCTTCACCCCCGACGACGGCGAGCCGCTGCATATAGAAGCCGGAGACGCACTGATGCTACCGGCCAACAGCACCGGCACCTGGGACATCCAGGAGACGGTGCGCAAGACCTACGTCCTTATCTTCTGATCCGCTGATCGCCTGCCTTCGATAACAACAGACAAAGCAAGGTAAACCCGACATGCGCACGCACCTTCTCGCCCCCCTGATGCTGGCTGCCAGCGTGGCCAGCGCCGCCGAAACGGTGAAGATCTACAACTGGTCCAGCTATGTTGCCCCCGACACGCTGAAGAACTTCCAGCAGGCCAGTGGCATCGTACCCACCTACGACGTGTACGACAGCAACGAAACACTCGATGGCAAGTTGATGACCGGCAACTCCGGCTACGACGTGGTGTTCCCTTCCAACCACTTCATGGCCCGGCAGATCCAGGGCAAGGCCCTCAAGCGCCTGGACAAGGCGCAACTGCCCGGCTGGCACAACCTCAACCCGGTGCTGCTGAAGGCACTGGAAGTCAACGACCCGGGCAACCAGTACGGCTTCCCCTACCTGTGGGGCAGTACCGGCATCGGCTACAACATCGACAAGGTCAAGGCCGTGCTTGGCGACAATGCGCCGGTGGATTCCTGGGACCTGATCTTCAAGCCCGAATACATGAGCAAGCTGAAAAGCTGCGGCGTCGCGGTGCTGGACAACGGCCCCGAACTGCTGCCGATCGCCCTGCACTACCTCGGCCTGCCGCACCACAGCCAGGACCCGGCGGATTACGACAAGGCCAAGGCGCTGCTGATGCAGGTGCGCCCGTACATCAGCTACTTCCACTCCTCGAAGTACACCGGTGACCTGGCCAATGGCGACATCTGCGTGGTGGTGGGCTTCTCGGGGGATGTACTGCAGGCGAAGAACCGTGCCGAAGAAGCGAACAACGGGGTGAAAGTGGGCTACTCGATCCCCAGGGAAGGTGCGCCGATGTGGTTCGACATGGTCGCCATGCCAGCCGATGCACCGGACGAGAAGGCTGCGTATGCCTACATGAACTACCTGCTGCAGCCAGAGGTGATGGCCAACATCAGCAATCACGTGCAGTACGCCAACGGCAACCGCGAGGCGGACGCACTGGTGAACCCGGCGCTGAAGAGCAACACGATGATCTACCCGAGCGACGACGTGATGGGCAAGTTGTATGCGCTGCAAGCGATGCCGGCCAAGATCGACCGTATCCGGACGCGGATCTGGACCAGTATCAAGGCAGGGAATTGATTTCGACCGTAACACGGTCCCTGTGGGAGCGGGTTCACCCGCGAATGCGATGTTTAGTTTACCGACGCATTCGCGGGTAAACCCGCTCCCACAAGGGGCAGGAGCAGGCCCTGGAAATCAGGAGCAAGCTTGCGAAATCAGTGGTGCTCTCGGGTAGCGCGGAACTTGATGTCCGGCCAGCGCTCTTCCATCAGCGACAGGTTGACCCGGGTCGGCGCCAGGTAGGTCAGGTGCCCGCCACCGTCGATGGCCAGGTTTTCCATGGCCTTGTTCTGGAATTCCTCGAGCTTCTTCTTGTCGTCGCAGGTGATCCAGCGAGCCGACCACACGGTGATCGGCTCGTAGGCGCACTCGACCTTGTACTCTTCCTTCAACCGGCTGGCGACCACGTCGAACTGCAGCACACCGACCGCACCGAGAATGATGTCGTTGCTGCGCTCGGGGAAGAACACCTGGGTCGCCCCCTCTTCGGCCAGCTGCTGCAGGCCCTGGCGCAGCTGCTTGGATTTCAGCGGGTCCTTCAGGCGCACACGGCGGAACAGTTCCGGGGCGAAGTGCGGAATACCGGTGAAGCCCAGCGCCTCGCCTTCGGTGAAGGTGTCGCCGATCTGGATGGTGCCGTGGTTGTGCAGGCCGATGATGTCGCCGGCGTAGGCCTCTTCCAGCTGCTCACGCTCGGAGGAGAAGAAGGTCAGCGCATCGCCGATGCGCAGGTCCTTGTTGATACGCACGTGGCGCATCTTCATGCCCTTCTCGTACTTGCCGGAGCAGATGCGCATGAAGGCGATGCGGTCGCGGTGTTTCGGGTCCATGTTCGCCTGGATCTTGAACACGAAGCCGCTGAACTTCTCTTCCACAGGCTCCACGGTGCGCTCGTGGGCGACCCGGCTCAGCGGGCGCGGCGCCCAGTCGACCACCGCATCGAGCACATGGTCGACACCGAAGTTGCCCAGCGCGGTACCGAAGAACACCGGGGTCAGCTGGCCGTTGATGAACTCGTCCTGGTTGAACTCGTGGCAGGCCCCCTGCACCAGCTCCAGCTGCTCGACGAACGCGTCGTACTGGTCGCCGAGGTGGGCGCGGGCTTCGTCCGAGTCCAGCTTCTGGATGATCTTGGCCTCGGTACGCTCGTGGCCGTGGCCCGGGGTGTAGACCACGATATAGTCGCCGGTCAGGTGGTACACGCCCTTGAAGTCGCGGTAGCAACCGATCGGCCAGGTGATCGGCGCGGCCTTGATCTTCAGTACGGCTTCGATCTCGTCGAGCAGTTCGATCGGGTCACGGATGTCACGGTCGAGCTTGTTGATGAAGCTGACGATCGGCGTGTCGCGCAGGCGGCACACGTCCATCAGGGCGATGGTACGCGGCTCTACACCCTTACCACCGTCGAGCACCATCAACGCCGAGTCCACCGCGGTCAGGGTGCGGTAGGTGTCTTCCGAGAAGTCTTCGTGGCCGGGGGTGTCGAGCAGGTTGATCATGTGCTCGCGGTACGGGAACTGCATCACCGAGGTGGTGATGGAGATGCCACGCTGCTTCTCCATCTCCATCCAGTCGGAAGTGGCGTGGCGGTCAGACTTGCGCGACTTCACGGTACCGGCGACGGCAATGGCCTTGCCCATCAGCAGCAGCTTCTCGGTGATGGTGGTCTTACCGGCGTCGGGGTGGGAAATGATTGCGAAAGTGCGGCGCTTCGCGACTTCGGCGGCCTGGTTGGTCATGGGAAATCGCCTGACTGGGGATCAAAAAGGGCCAAGATTATACCCGAAACCGCAGGCAGACCAAAGCACCGGCATGCCCCCCATCGAAGCCGCATGCCGGTTGCGGATCAATGGTCGTCCAGCAATTCTTCGCCGATGTCGGTGATCTGTACTTCCAGGTCGAGCGGTTCGCCCGTGCCGGCACAGCCGTAGGCAAACCAATGATCAAGCACGTCCATCCGGCCCATCGCGCACAACTGGATGTTGGTGGTGCGGGTCCAGATGCGCACGGCCAGCTTGTCACCCGCGTGCAGGTCCTGATCCATGCTGACAAACTGCCCTTGATCGTTGCGTGTCATCACCTTCCATAACCTGTCGTCGCTGACCTTTGTGTCATACAGGCAAGCGTAGCCATTGCCGTCACGATCCAGGTAGCGCTTTCTGGAATTGAAATCACGACCGGTGCGCCGGCTCCAGGACTGAATGTCGTAGTAGCGACGCCCCCGGGTCTCGTCCACCATGCAACGGAACCAGAAACGATGAGGCTCTCTGCCCAGCAGCGAGGAAACCACTAGAAAATCATCGGCTATGCGCGCTGCCTGGCCCTCCCGTTCGGAGAGCTTGGCGCAATCCAGGTAGCCCTCGAACTCCGGTGTGGTGCATGCGACATGTGCAACGAAAGATCGATCATAGTTATGAACAAGCATCAGATTGGCTCCTTGAAATAAATGCCCACGGGTATCCCACAGGCCTCGTATCCAAACCCAATGGACGAGCGATTGGCACAAGGAAAGAGCGCACGTCGGGGCAACCCGGGCTGGCCACATGCCGCTTTCCATGGGAACCTTTATCCCTTCGGAGACGTCCACTCCCCCGTAACCCGCTTCGGTTGGGGACTGGTTTCATCAGCATTTTCGGACCCGACGGGGTTCGGCTCATGGCCTGATCGCTGCCTTCGGCATGCGTCACGCTGCTACTCGCGAACACACCACCCGCCGCCAGGACTGGCCGGCTATCAAGAAGTGTGCTCGCCGACTACACAAGGAGTCCGCCTGTGGCTGAACGCTACGGAAAAGGGCTGTTGGGATGGGCCGCCGTGCTCGTCATCCTGGCCCTGCTGGTCCACTGGATCGGCATCGACACGATCGCCCGTTATCGCGACGATCTCGGGTTCTACCTGCAAGCGCACCTGGTACTGGTGCTGGCTTCGATGGCGGCGGCGCTGGCCGTGGGCATCCCCGCCGGCATTGCCTTGAGTCGACCGCAACGGGTCGACAAGGCCGAGCGCTTCATGCAGTTGTTCAATGTTGGCAACACCATCCCTCCCCTGGCCGTTCTGGCCATCGCCCTGAGTATCCTGGGCATCGGCGCCGGGCCTGCAATCTTCGCCCTGTTCCTCGCCTCGCTCCTGCCCATCGTACGCAACACCTACGAGGGCCTGAAAAACGTCCCCGCCTCGCTCAAGGAAGCCGCCACCGGCATCGGCATGACCCCGCGCCAGCAACTGTGGCAGGTGGAACTGCCCAATGCCGTACCGATCATCGTCGGCGGTGTGCGCGTGGCCCTGGCGTTGAACGTGGGCACCGCACCGCTGGCCTTTTTGATCGGCGCCAACAGCCTGGGCAGCCTGATCTTCCCCGGCATCGCCCTGAACAACCAGCCGCAGCTGCTGCTGGGTGCCGCCTGCACCGCGCTGCTGGCACTGGCGCTGGACGCTGCGGTGAGCTTCGCCAGCAAACGCTGGCTGGAACGCGGCCTGGCCGGATAACGAGAGGGAACCGATGAACAAGAAAATCGCCTTGCTGCTGGGCGCGGCCCTGCTGTTCGCAGGATTTGCCCAAGCGGCAGAAAAACCACTGATCCGCATCGGCGCGCGGGTGTTCACCGAACAGACCGTACTCGCCGAAATCACTGCGCAATACCTGCGCGCCAATGGCTTTGACGTGCGTGTCACCGGCGGCCTGGGCAGCAATATCGCGCGCCAGGCCCAGGAAACCGGCCAGCTCGACCTGATGTGGGAATATACCGGTGTGTCACTGGTGTCGTACAACCACGTCGAGCAACGCATGCCCAGTGCTGCCGCAACCTATGCCAAGGTCAAGCAACTGGATGCGCAGAAGGGGCTGATCTGGCTGACCCCGTCGAAGTTCAGCAACACCTACGCGCTTGGCCTGCCCAGCCAGGTCGCCGAGGCCTACCCGCAGATCAATTCGATCAGCGACCTCAACCAGGTGCTGCGCAGCGAACGTAGCCGCCAGCACCTGGTGGCACTGGACACCGAGTTCGCCAACCGCCCGGATGGCCTGGTCGGCCTGAAGGCCATGTACGGCCTGCAAGTGGATCGCGCCAACATTCGCCAGATGGACGCTGGCCTGGTCTACACCGCCATGCACAACAACCAGGTGTTCGCCGGCCTGGTGTACACCACCGACGGCCGCCTGAACGCGTTCAAGCTCAAGCTGCTGGAAGACGACAAGCACTACTTCCCCGACTACACCGCCGCCCCGGTGGTGCGCAAGGCCGTGCTCGACGCCAACCCGCAACTGGCCGGCCTGCTCAAGCCACTGGCCGAGCAACTGGACGATGAAACCATGCGCCAGCTCAACGCCAAGGTCGATGTCGAACACCAGAACCCCTCCTCCGTGGCGGCGGCCTTCCTGCGTGAGCACCCACTGAACAGCGAGGGCCAGCCATGAACCTGATCAATACCTTCAGCCACCTGGACTGGGCCCAGGTGCTGCAGCTCACCTGGCAGCACATCATGCTGGTGGGCGTCGCCGTGGGCCTGGCCATCCTCGTCGGCGTACCACTGGGCATCCTGATGACCCGCTTCCCCGCCGTCGCCGGGCCGTTGCAAGCCAGCGCCACGGTGCTGCTGACCATCCCCTCGATCGCCCTGTTCGGCCTGCTGCTGCCGTTCTACTCGAAGTTCGGCCAGGGCCTGGGGCCGCTGCCGGCGATCACCGCCGTGTTCCTCTATTCGCTGCTGCCCATCCTGCGCAACACCTACCTCGCCCTGACCAACGTCGAACCCGGCATTCGCGAGGCCGCGCGCGGTATCGGCATGACCTTCGGCCAGCGCCTGCGCATGGTCGAGCTGCCCATCGCGGTGCCGGTGATCCTCGCCGGCGTGCGCACCGCCGTGGTGATGAACATTGGCGTCATGACCATTGCCGCCACCATCGGCGCTGGCGGCCTGGGCGTGCTCATCCTCACCTCCATCAGCCGCAGCGACATGTCGATGCTGCTGGTCGGTGCGGTCTTGGTCAGCCTGCTGGCGATCGTCGCCGACCTGCTCCTGCAAACCCTGCAACGTGCCCTGACTCCAGAAGGACTGCGCCCATGATCGAACTGAAGAACCTCAGCAAAACCTTCAACGTCAACGGCAAGGACGTCAAAGCCGTCGACTCGGTAAGCCTCACCGTCAATGAAGGCGAGATCTGCGTGTTCCTCGGCCCCTCGGGCTGCGGCAAAAGCACCACGCTGAAAATGATCAACCGCCTGATCATGCCCACCTCTGGCCAGGTGTTCATCAATGGCGAAGACACCACCGGGCTGGACGAAGTGACCCTGCGTCGACACATCGGCTACGTGATCCAGCAGATCGGCCTGTTCCCGAACATGACCATCGAGGAGAACATCACCGTGGTCCCGCGCCTGCTCGGCTGGGACCGGCAAAAGTGCCACGAACGCGCCCGCGAGCTGATGCACATGATCAAGCTGGAGCCCAAGCAGTACCTGCAGCGCTACCCGCGCGAGCTGTCCGGCGGCCAGCAGCAGCGTATCGGCGTGATCCGTGCCTTGGCTGCCGAAGCGCCGGTGCTGTTGATGGACGAGCCATTCGGTGCGGTCGACCCGATCAACCGCGAGCTGATCCAGAACGAATTCTTCGAGATGCAGCGGGCCTTGAACAAGACCGTGATCATGGTCAGCCACGATATCGACGAAGCGATCAAGCTGGGCGACAAGATCGCCATCTTCCGTGCCGGCAAGCTGTTGCAGCTGGACCACCCGGACACTTTGCTGGCCCATCCTGCGGATGAGTTCGTGAGCAATTTCGTCGGCCAGGACAGCACCCTCAAGCGCCTGCTGCTGGTGCGGGCCGAGGATGCGGCGGACAACGCGCCATCGGTGAGCCCGGAAACCCCGGTGGGCGAGGCGCTGGAACTGCTCGACGAGCACGACCGCCGTTATGTGGTGGTGACCGACGGGCAGAACAAGGCGCTGGGCTATGTGCGCCGGCGCGACATGCATCGCCAGCAGGGCAGCTGTGGCGAGTTCCTGCGGCCCTTCAATGCCACGGCGTCACATGACGAGCACCTGCGTATCCTGTTGTCGCGGATGTACGAGTACAACCGGGCATGGTTGCCGGTGCTGGATGCCGGGCAGGTGTTCCTGGGTGAGGTGACCCAAGAGTCGATTGCGGCTTACCTGAGTTCGGGGCGCTCGCGCGGGGCCAAGACCAGCATTGTCTCGCCGGCTGAGGTGGTGACTTCCTGAACGCTGGGGGCGCTTTGCGCCCCATCGCGACACAAGGCCGCGCCTACAGCGGAATGCGATCTCCTGTAGGCGCGGCCTTGTGTCGCGGTGGGCCGCAAAGCGGCCCCGGCAATGCCGATCAGAACCCTACACTGGCCTGCACGTAGAAGGTCCGCGGCTCACCCACATAGAGGCCGGCATTGTTGTCGCTGGAGCGGGTGAAGTACTGCTTGTCGAACAGGTTCTTCACCCCCGCCGCCAGCTTCAGGTTGGACAGCTGTGGCCCGAACTCGTAGCCGCCACGGGCATGCCAGGTCACATAGCCGGGAATGTCGCCATACTGCCCATCGGCACTCGGCTCGGTGATGTAGTCACCATTGAAGCTGCCATCGGCATTGATCCCGGTTCCCGGCGCGCGCTGCCTGGATTGCGCATAGGCATCCAGGTTCCAGGTCCAGCGGTTGACGGCATAGCGCACCCCGGCGGTGGCCACCTGGCGTGAATAGAACGGCAGGTCACGGCCTTTGAAGCCGGGAATGTCCCCTTCATAAGTCGCGCGGGTATAGGTGTAGCCGCCGCTCACCGACAGCCCGTCCAGGTGCGGGTCCAGCCCGGCCAGGTCATAGCGCACCGAGGCCTCGATACCCTGGTGCTTGGTCGCGCCCAGGTTGGTCCAGCCCACGTCGTTGCTGATGTACTGCAGCTCATCGTCGAAGTCGATGTAGAACGCCGTCAGCTCACCGGCAAAACCGCCATTGTCATAGCGCGTACCGATTTCGTAGGTCTTGGCCTTTTCCGGCTCCAGGCCATTGGCCGTGCTGTTGCCGGTACCGCCCTGGCCCAGCTGGAAGTACTGCAGGCTGCCGAACGAGGTCTCGTAGTTGGCGAACAGCTTCCACGCATCGGAGAGGTGATACATCACGCTCAGCGCCGGCAGCGGTTCGTTGCTGGTGATGCTGCGCTTCTTCTCCGCCACCGGCTTGCCGTTGGCACCGAGCACCGGGCGGTCGCGCCAGTCGGTATTGATGTGCTCGAAGCGCAGGCCGGGGGTGATGGTCCAGTTACCCACGTCGATCTTGTCGTCGATATAGTAGGCGCTGGCCTCGGTGCCGCCGCTGCGGTCCTGGAACACATGGCCGTCGGAGCCCGGCACGGGGGTCGGCACGTTGTCGACCAGGCCCAGGCGCGTCGACTGTTCGCGCATCGCTTCCTTCAGGTAACGGTAACCCACGCTGACTTCCTGGGTGGTCGGCCCGGCGAAGAAGATGCGCGACAGCCGCGGCTCGATGGCGAAGGTATGGTAGTTGCGCGGGTAGGTCGACAGGGTCTTCATGTCCCGCGAGGCAATGGCGCTGCCGCGGAAGCTGTCGGTGTAGTAGGTCAGCACTTCGAACTGAGTGGCCTCGTCGAGCTGGCGTTGCCACTTGAACGAGACATCCTTGCGCCGGCCAGCGAAGTAGTCGTAGTCGCGCAGCGACTGGTACGGGTTGCTGTCGTATTGGGCCTGGGTCAGGCCGCCCGGCATGTCGGCACGGCCGTCGTAGTAATGAAAATTGAGCCAGAACTCGTCGACCTCGGTGGGCGCCCAGTGCGTCTTGAGGATGACGTCATCGATGTCATTGCCATTGTTGCTTTCCCGGTAGCCGTTGCCATTTACCCCGGTGTACAGCAGCGCCAGGCCCATGCCGTTGTCCGCCGTACCGCCGACGAACGCCGACTCGGTGTGCTTCCAGCCGCCATGCTGGGAGGTTTCCAGGGTGGTGGCCAGCTCTGCCGAAGGCTTTTCCGGAATCGCCCGGGTCACGAAGTTGATCACCCCGCCGACGTTCTGCGGGCCATAACGCACCGAGCCGGCACCACGCACCACGTCGATACTGTCGAGGTTGCCCGAGGAAATCGGGGCCATCGACAGCTGCGGCTGGCCGTACGGCGCGAAAGCGGCCGGGATGCCATCGATCAGTACCGTGGAGCGCGGCGACAGCCGCGAAGTCAGGCCACGCACGCCAACGTTCAGCGACAGGTCGCTGCCGCCGGTGCCGTTGGAGTCCTGCACCTGTACCCCCGGGATGCCGCGCAGCACATCGCGCACGTTCATCGCGCCCTTCTCCACCATCGCTTCGCGGCGCACCACGGTCCGCGCACCGGGGTGGTTCTGCACCACGCTCTGCTGGGCATCGCCCAGCCAGTCACCCACCACCTTGATGTCGGTGGGCGCCAGCTCCAGGCTGCCAGGCGTGGCAGTGCCATCGGCCTGGGCCGCCTTGAGCACCACGGTGCCCTGGGACATTTCATAGGTCAGGCCGCTGCCTTGCAACAACTGTTGCAGCGCCTGCTCGGGCGTCAGCTGGCCAGACACCGCCGGGGCCTGCTTGCCGGTCACCAGCTCGGGGCTGAAGAACAGCTGCAGGTTGCTCTGCTGACCCAGCTGGTTCAGTGCCGAAGCCAACGGTTGTGCCTGGATCTGGATGGTGTTGCCAGTTTCTGCGGCCTGGCTGCCGGCGGCCACGGCACTGACCGCCAGGGTCAGGGCCAGGGCGCGCAAGCGTGGGAAGGGCTTGTTGTTGTTCACGTCGTCGAAACTTCCTGGAAAACCGAATAAACGCCAATTGCATGCAAATGGAAATGCTTGGCAGTTGCAGCTGGCGGGGAAGACGAACGAGCGGAAAAAAACCTGAATCTATTTCGCGATTATTTCGCTGGAGCCATCGGCATGGGCCTTGATGGCCACCGGCAGGATGCTCGGCAAGGCGCGCAGCAAGGCGTCGCTGTCGTCGGTGCGGAACGTGCTGGACAGGCGTAGCTGGGCAACCTTGCCGGGGGCGACCCGCAGCGGCTGGCTGCGGTAGCGGGAAACTTCCGCCACCACGTCGGCCAGGGTGGCGTTGTCGAACACCAGCTTGCCCTGGCGCCAGGCCGTCAGCGCGGCGGCATTCACCGCATAGGGCGCAGCCACCTGGCCCTGGGCGTCGATGTGCGAGCCCTGGCCAGCGGTAAGCTGTGCCAGCGAAGCGCCCTTGCCCTGCACGCGCACCGAACCCTGCTCCACCGCCACGCGGGTGCTGGCCGTATCCTGACGGACGTCGAAACGGGTACCGGTGACCGTCACGCGGCCTTGGGCAGTGTCGACCACGAACGGCCTGCCGCTGTCGTGGGCGACGGTGAACATCACCTCGCCCGCCATCAGCCGGACATGACGCTGGCCGGCGCTGAACGCGACCTGCACATGGCTGCTGCCGTTGAGTTCAAGGTAGGAACCATCCGGCAATTCGACCTGGCGGCGTTCGTTGAAGGCGGTTTGCAGGCTGCCTTGGTGATTGAGCTGCTGGTACTGCCAGCCGCCCCAGCCCAGCCCCACCGCCACGGCGCCCAGCGTGGCGGCCAACGCCATGCGCACCAGGCGCCGCCGTGGCAACTGGGGTACCGGGGCTGGCCGGGCCAGCGCTTCCAGGCGCTGGCGGGGGATGAAATCGGCGGCGTGCCACAGGCGGGCGAGTTGCTCGTACTCGTCACGGTGTTGCCTGTCAGCCTCCAGCCAGGCCCGCAACTGCACCTGCAGCCCGGCATCCCGCGGCGCATCCTGCACGCGGGCGAACCATGCGGCCGCCTGCTCGCGGACGGTTTCGCTACCGTGCTGTTCCATCGAAAAGGCCTCCTGACTCATCATGCCGACACATCCAGGTGCTCACGCAGATGCCGGAGCGTGCGGATCATATACTTTTCGACCATGTTCTTGCTCAACCCCATGCGCGCGGCGATCTCCGCCTGGGTGCGGCCTTCGAGCTTCTGCCAGATGAACACCTGGCGGCAGTTGAGCGGCAGCTCGGCCAGCGCCCGCTCGACGCTGTCGGCCAGTTCCAGGGCGTGCACGTAGGCCTCGGGGTCGCCACCGCCGGCCGGGCTTTCGTCGCAGGCCTGCAGCTCCAGGGCCTGGCGCCGATCCTCGCGACGAAAACCATCCACGGCAATGTTGCGTGCGGTCTGGTGCAGGTAGGCGCGTGGCTGCTCGACCTGCTCGCCCGGGCTTTCCAGGACCCGGACGAAGGCATCGTGGGCGAGGTCCTCGGCCTGCTGACGACTGCGCAGCTTGCGCGTCCAGGTGCCGATCAGCTCATGGTAGTGGTCTAGGAAGCCTTTGGGTCCGGACACGGTCGGTGGTCGTCAGGGAGGCGGATGAGGGTGCGAATAGTAATGTTTCTCATCAAGAACGGCAATTCCGCCAGTCGGTAACAAAAAATTTATCGTCTTTTTCATGCACGGCAGTGCCAGGGAAATGTGGCCATAAATATGAACACCTGAGGCCCCTTCGCGGGCATGCCCGCTCCCACAGGAACCGCGAGATGCCTGTGGGAGCGGGCGTGCCCGCGAAGGAGCCAACGCATTCCATTCCACTATTTTTTACGTTTGAAACACGCTGGGGAACATCAGCCGGTCACACGAGTCGGTTATTCAAATGGCTGGTCGTCGATCCGCGTCGATCACGCCCGGATTGCCTGTTGATTCTGCATTCTTCACGCCCTAAAGTGCGCGCCGAACGTCCATGCTGGAAACGATCCATCCGGCTCAAGTACTGAGTAGGCGAACCAAAGTGGGGATACGGAGGACGTTCAGTTTGCAGCCACTTAATCTTTCAGTTTGCCCATGGAGTCCCTGAGCATGTCGATCCAGGTCGAAGACTATTTCGCGCGTGACACCTTCCAGAAGATGAAGGCGTTCGCCGACAAGCAGGAAACCCCGTTCGTACTCATCGATACCCAGATGATCAGCCAGGCCTATGACGACCTGCGCGCCGGCTTCGAGTTCGCCAAGGTGTACTACGCGGTCAAGGCCAACCCGGCCGTCGAGATCATCGACCTGCTCAAGGATAAAGGTTCGAGCTTCGACATCGCCTCGATCTACGAGCTGGACAAGGTAATGGGCCGCGGTGTCAGCGCCGACCGCATCAGCTACGGCAACACCATCAAGAAGTCCAAGGACATCCGCTACTTCTACGAGAAGGGCGTGCGCCTGTATGCCACCGACTCGGAAGCCGACCTGCGCAACATCGCCAAGGCCGCACCGGGTTCGAAAGTGTACGTGCGCATCCTTACCGAAGGCTCCACCACTGCCGACTGGCCGCTGTCGCGCAAGTTCGGCTGCCAGACCGACATGGCCATGGACCTGCTGATCCTCGCCCGCGACCTGGGCCTGGTGCCATACGGCATCTCCTTCCACGTGGGCTCGCAGCAGCGCGATATCAGCGTGTGGGACGCCGCCATCGCCAAGGTCAAGGTGATCTTCGAACGCCTGAAGGACGAAGACGGCATCGAGCTGAAGCTGATCAACATGGGTGGCGGTTTCCCGGCCAACTACATCACCCGTACCAACAGCCTGGAAACCTACGCCGAAGAAATCATCCGCTTCCTCAAGGAAGACTTCGGTGACGACCTGCCGGAAATCATCCTCGAGCCGGGCCGTTCGCTGATTGCCAACGCCGGGATCCTGGTCAGCGAAGTGGTGCTGGTGGCGCGCAAGTCGCGCACCGCCGTCGAGCGCTGGATCTACACCGACGTGGGCAAGTTCTCCGGCCTGATCGAAACCATGGACGAGTCGATCAAGTTCCCGATCTGGACCGAGAAAAAAGGCGAAACCGAAGAAGTGGTCATCGCCGGCCCGACCTGCGACAGCGCCGACATCATGTACGAGCACTACAAGTACGGCCTGCCGCTGAACCTGGCAATCGGTGACCGCCTGTACTGGCTGTCGACCGGTGCCTACACCACCAGCTACAGCGCAGTGGAATTCAACGGCTTCCCGCCGCTGAAGGCTTACTACCTGTAATGCACGACGGGGCCGCGAGGCCCCGTTTTCATTTGTGCAGTGCGGCGCCGGCGATCCGGCCAGCACAGCCAAACCTCATTTCCCGCGCCGTTCGATCTCTTCGGCATAGCGCGCCGCAACAGCCATCAGCACCGGCCCCGCGCCCTGCAAGGTCGCCAGCGCACTGCGCAGGAAGTTCATGTTGCCCTCGAGCCGAGCCTGCTCCAGCCAACGCCCGGCCTCGACCATCTGCCCGCGTTCGACCAGCACCAGGCCCAGGCTGAACATGCCGCGGAAATCCCCCGCCTCGGCCGCACGCCGATACCAGCGTACCGCCCGCGCCGGGCTGGGCGCGGTGGCAATGCCCTGTTCAAGGTAACGCCCATACAGGTTCATCGACTTGGCATGCCCCATGTGTGCGGCCTTCTCGTAGCACAGCAGTGCCTGCGCCTGGTTGGCCGGTACGCCACGGCCGGTGGCCAACAGGTTGCCAAGGTTGTAGAGCCCCCAGTCCAACCCCGCATCGGCTGCCCGGGCATAGTGGATGGCAGCTTGCGCAAGGTCTACGCTGCCGCCCCAGCCATGCTCCAGGCACCGCCCCAGCATGTTGTGCGCCATGGCGCTGCCGCCTTGGGCAGCAATGCCGAACCAGCGCCGGGCCACGCCGGCATCCGTTTCGATACCCCGCCCGTCGAGCAGGATCTGCCCCAGCAGCAACTGGGCCTCGACCACACCCTGCCCCGCCGCCGCCAGGATCGCCTGGGCGGCCTTGCCAGGACGCTGTTCGAGCATGGCCTGCAACCCGGCCACATCCAGTACTTCCTCACGTCGCAACGGGTAGGACACGTTTCAGACCTCCGCCCAGCGGCGCAGCAGGTTGTGGTAGGTGCCGGTCAGCTGCAGCAACGCAGGATGGTCCGGCACATCGGCAGTCAGTTGCTGGATGGCATTGTCCATCTCGAACAGCAAGGCGCGCTGGCTGTCCTCGCGGACCAGGCTCTGGGTCCAGAAGAACGCGGCGTAACGCTGGCCACGAGTGACCGGGTTGACCTTGTGCAGGCTGGTGCCCGGGTACAGCACCAGGTCACCGGCGGCCAGCTTGACCTGCTGCTCGCCAAAGGTGTCCTGAATCACCAGCTCGCCGCCGTCGTAGCTTTCCGGGTCGCTGAGGAACAACGTCGAGGACAGGTCGGTGCGCACCCGCTCCGGGCTGCCCTTGGGCTGGCGCAGGGCATTATCGATGTGGAAGCCGAAGTTGCCGCCTTCGCGGTAACAGTTGATCAGTGGCGGGAACACCTTGTGCGGCAAGGCCGCCGACATGAAGCGCGGGGTTTTCCACAGGCGCTCGATCAGCGCACTGCCGATCTCCTTGGCCAGCGGGTGGCCTTCCGGCAGCTGCAGGTTGTGCTTGGCCTTGGCCGACTGATAGCCAGCGGTGATCTTGCCATCAGCCCAGTCGGCCTGTTCCAGCGCCTCGCGGATACGGGCCAGTTCATCGGCGTCGAACAGGCCGGGGATGTGAAGCAGCATGGCGTCAGCACCATTGGCAACAGAAAGGGGGACCAATGATATTGATTCCCTTTTGCGCTTCACAAGCCCTATCCACCCGGCAAGACGCTACAGGCGGATGAAACCGTAAAGGCAAATTGTAAAGTTTGTAAATTATTCGCGAATGGTAACCGATCTCAATTGAGACTCCTAATTGCTTACATTAAGATCCGCGGCCTTGAAACCTTGGGGAAGGTCCTGAGCAATGCGCCAATCCGTACCAACTGCAGTGAGTTCACCACGCCTGATCGCCTCCGCCATCGGCGTTGCCCTCAGCGCCTCGACGGCCTACGCCGCCGACCCGGCCGCCAGCAACGCGATCACCCTGGATGCCACCAGCGTCCAGGGCAAGGCCGAACAGGCCAGCACCGACTACAAGGTTGAGAAAGCTTCCTCGCAGAAGTACACCGCGCCATTGGTGGACACCCCGCGCTCGGTCACCGTGATCCCGCAGCAAGTGATCAAGGACACCACCGCCCTGACCCTGCAGGACGCCCTGCGCACCGTGCCGGGCATCACCTTCGGTGCTGGCGAAGGTGGCAACCCGCAAGGCGACCGCCCGTTCATCCGCGGCTTCGATGCCCAGGGCGACACTTACCTGGATGGTGTACGTGATACCGGCGCGCAAACCCGCGAGATCTTCGCCATCGAATCGGTGGAAGTGGCCAAGGGCCCGAACTCTGCCATCGGTGGCCGCGGCGCCGCGGGTGGCACCATCAACCTGGTGAGCAAGCGCGCGCACCTGGGCAACTCGCTGGACGGCGCCTGGACCTGGGGCAGCGACCAGACCCAGCGCTACACCTTCGATGGCAACTACCAGTTCAGCGACAGCGCGGCCGGGCGCCTGAACCTGATGACCCACGAAAGCAACGTCGCCGGCCGCGACAAGGTCAACTACGACCGTTGGGGTATCGCCCCATCGCTGGCCTTCGGCCTGGGCACGCCGACCCGCGTCAACCTCGACTACTACCACCTGGAAAGCGACGACCTGCCGGATTCCGGCATCCCCTACAGCATTCCGGCTGGCGGCAGCAACGCGCGTACTTCGGCCCATCCGAGCAAGCCAATCGATGGCGGTGACAGCGACAACTTCTACGGCCTCACCGGCCGCGACTTCCGCAAGACCCGCACCGATATCGCGACCATCGCCATCGAGCATGACCTCAGCGATTCGCTGACCATCAAGAACACCCTGCGTCACGGCAACAGCATGCAGGACTATGTGCTGACCCAGCCTGACGACAGTGCCGGCAACGTGAACAACAACGGTGTATGGCGTCGTGCCAACAGCCGTGTGGGCAATACCGCTACCACCACCAACCAGACCGACCTGTTCGGCGAGTTCTTCGTGGCAGGTTTCAAGAACAGCTTTTCCACCGGTATCGAGCTCAGCAAGGAAGACTCCGACCGCCAGAGCTACACCGTCACGCCCAACAGCAAGCTCACCTGCAGCGGGCCCGGCAATGGCGGTAGCTGCACCTCGCTGAGCGACCCGAACCCGGACGACGCCTGGGACGGCACCGTCACGCGCAACTACGCCGGTACCAAGACCAGCGGCAAGACCCGGGCGATCTATGCGTTCGACACATTGGAGCTGACGCCCCAGTGGCTGTTGAACATGGGCCTGCGTTACGACCACTTCGATACCCGCTTCCGCACCTACAACGCCAATGGCGCAACCAGCGTGAACAAGAATGGCGTCCCTCTCAAAGGCCGCGACAAGAGCGAATTCTTCACCGGCCAGCTGGGTCTGGTCTGGAAGCCGGCCGAGAACGGCAGCATCTATGTTTCCTACGCCACATCCGCGACTCCGCCTGGCGCCATGCTCGGCGAAGGTACCGAGACCAACCCACAGTCAGGCACCACTGACCGCGGCGGCAACATTCTCAGCAGCGACCTGGAACCGGAAGAAACCAGCAACTACGAAATCGGTACCAAGTGGGACTTGCTGGACGAACGCCTGTCGCTGGCGGCCGCGATCTTCCGCACCGAGAAGGAAAACGCCCGTGTGCAGGTGGACACCACCAGTTACGAAAACGTCGGCGAAACCCGGGTCCAAGGCATCGAGCTGTCGGCCAGCGGCAAGCTGACCGACAAGTGGCAGGTGTTCGCCGGCTACACCTACCTGCAAGCCCGCCAGATCGACGGCGGGCCGATGGGCAAGGCCAACGATGGCAACCAGCTGCCGAACACGCCGAACAACAGTGCCAGCGTGTGGACCACTTACGCCATTACGCCCAAGCTGACCGTCGGCGGTGGCGCGTTCTACGTGGATGACGTGTATGGCAACGTGGCCAACACCACGATGGTCGACAGCTACGTGCGCTACGACGCCATGGCCGCCTACAAGCTGACCAAGAATGTCGACCTGCAGCTGAACGTGCAGAACCTGACCAACGAGGTGTACTACGACAAGGCGTTCTCGACCCACTTCGCCAACCAGGCAGCCGGGCGGACTGCGCTGTTGACCACCAGCGTGCACTTCTGATGGCCGGGCGGGGTTGATGCATCTGTGCTGGCCTCTTCGCGGGTAAACCGCTGCCACAGGTGTCACCAGCCCCGAGTTTAGTGGAGCAACGGCGGGAGCGAGATTACCCGTAAAGAGGCCGGCACGGGCAACCAATGACCGATAAGCCCCCGCCCCGTTCACACGCCGTGAGCGGGGCGTTCGCGTATCAAGGCATAATGCACGCCGCGCGGTATGCGGCAGAAACACAAGGTGATCAGGTGGTGAAGAAGACGCTGTTCCAGTTGCACTGGTTGTTCGGCATCAGCGCCGGCCTGGTGCTGGCCTTGATGGGCATTACCGGGGCCTTGTATTCGTTTCAGGACGAACTGCTGCGTGCCTTCAATGCCGATGTCCTCAAGGTAGAAGTGCGCACCGAAGGCGTGCTGCCGCCGGCCGAGCTGGTACGGCGGGTGGAGGCCCAGCAACACGACAAGGTGGCAATGCTGTGGGTTGACGTGCGCGACGGCAATGCCGCACGTATCTTCTTCACGCCGCCACCGGGCGAGCGCCGTGGCCAGCTGCGCTATGCCGACCCCTACACCGGCGAACTCAAGGGTGAAGCAGCCGGCCAAGGCTTCTTCAACCTCATGCTCAACCTGCACCGTTTTCTGGCCATGGGCGACACTGGCCGGCAGATTACCGGTGCCTGCACCTTGATGCTGGTGTTCTTCTGCCTGTCCGGCCTGTACCTGCGCTGGCCGCGCAAGGCGCTGGACTGGCGCGCCTGGCTGACCCTCGACTGGGCCAAGACGGGCCGTGCGTTCAACTGGGACCTGCACGCCGTGGCCGGCACCTGGTGCCTGCTGTTCTACCTGCTGTTCGCCCTGACCGGGCTGTTCTGGTCCTACGAGTGGTACCGCGAAGGCCTGAACCGGCTGTTGGCCGACGCCCCAGCCAGCGGCCAGCAGCAGCAACGTGGCGAAGGCCGTGGCCGCCACGGGCCGCAGCACAGCGACAAGAACGCCCCGCCGCTGGTGGTCGACTATGACGCGATCTGGGCCAACCTGAAGGACGCTGCGGGCCCGGGCCTGGCCATGTACAACCTGCGCCTGCCACCGGTGGGCGGCCAACCGGCCAACCTGTTCTACCTGCTGGAAAACGCCGACCATCCGCGTGCCTTCAACACCCTGGTGCTGGACCCGGCCACCGGCCAGGTAAAAAAGCATGACCGCTACAGCGAAAAATCCTTCAAGGCGCAACTGCTGCAGAGCGTCTACGCCCTGCATGTCGGCGAATACTTCGGCCTGCCGGGGCGCATCATCGTCACCCTCGCCAGCCTGAGCATGCCGCTGTTCTTCGTCACCGGCTGGCTGCTGTACCTCGACCGCCGCCGCAAGAAGCGCCAGGTGCGCGCCGCACGTGGCAAGGTCGCCGACAGCCATGGCAGCGGCGACAGCTGGCTGATCGGGTTTGCCAGCCAGAGCGGCCTGGCCGAGCAGCTTGCCTGGCAGAGCGCCGGTCAGTTGCAGGCTGCCGGCCTGGCGGTACAGGTGCGCGCCCTGGCCGAACTGGGTGAAAACGACTTGCGCCAGGCCCGCCGTGCGCTGTTCGTGGTCAGCACCTTCGGCGACGGCCAAGCCCCGGACAGCGCCCGCGTGTTCGAGCGCAAGGTGCTCGGCCAGCCGTGGGCGCTGAACAACCTCAGCTATGCCCTGCTCGCCCTCGGCGACCGCCAGTACCCGCACTTCTGCGGCTTCGCCCGGCGCCTGCAGGCGTGGCTGGGTGAGCGCGGTGCCAGCAGCGCATTCAGCCCGGTGGAAGTGGACAACGCCGACCAGGCCGCCCTGCAGCAGTGGCAGCAGGAACTGGCGCAACTGACTGGCGCCCAGCCAGTGGCTGCCTGGCAGCCGCCGAGCTTCGGCAACTGGTCACTGGTGCGCCGGGTACTGCTCAACCCGGGCAGTCAGGGCCAACCGGTGTACCTGCTCGGCCTGCAGCCGCAACAGCCCGCCAGCTGGGAAGCCGGCGACCTGGTCGAGATCCTGCCACTCAATCGCCAGCCGCGGATCGACGCCTTCCTCGCTGGCATGGCGCTGGA
This sequence comes from Pseudomonas sp. LAM2023, assembly GCF_016620375.1. Taxonomy (NCBI): domain Bacteria; kingdom Pseudomonadati; phylum Pseudomonadota; class Gammaproteobacteria; order Pseudomonadales; family Pseudomonadaceae; genus Pseudomonas; species Pseudomonas sp. LAM2023. Next base: position 256,912 of record NZ_JAENHV010000017.1, read on the forward strand.
TGCCGGGGCCAAGGTGCAGGTGAACGGCCTGGCTGAAACCCTCGTCCAAGCCTTGGCCGGCCGGCAGTTGCCGGCCCATCGCGAGCATCTGGTCGGCTTGCAGCCGCAAGCGCTGGTCGATGCACTTGTGCCGATCGGCAGCCGCGAATACTCGATCGCCTCGATCGCCAGCGATGGCGTGCTGGAACTGATCGTGCGCCAGGAACGCCACGCCGATGGCCACCTGGGCCTGGGCTCCGGCTGGCTGACCGAGTACCTGCCGCTGAACGGCACGCTGAGCCTGCGGGTGCGGCGTAACAGCAGCTTCCACCTGCCGGAAACGGCGGCACCGTTGGTGCTGATCGGTAACGGCACCGGCCTGGCCGGCCTGCGCAGCCTGATCCGCGCGCGGGTGAATGCAGGTGAGCAGCGCAACTGGCTGCTGTTTGGCGAGCGCAACCGGGCGCACGACCTGTTGTGTGGCGACGAACTGCAAGGCTGGCTGGCCAGCGGCGACCTGGCGCGCCTGGACCTGGCGTTTTCGCGGGACCAGGCCGAGAAGGTGTATGTGCAGGATGTGTTGTGGCAACAGGCCGATGAGTTCAAGCGCTGGATGCACGACGGCGCCTGTGTATATGTCTGCGGTAGCCTGCAAGGGATGGCGGCGGGTGTCGACACGGCGCTCAATGGCATCCTGGGCGAAGCAGTAGTGCAGCAACTGATCGAGGATGGACGCTACCGACGGGATGTGTACTGATAACGCAACCTCTGTAGGAGCGGCCTTGTGTCGCGAAGGGCCGCAAAGCGGCCCCGGCAATCTTCGCATCGCCACCAGAACCCTGGGGCCGCTCTGCGGCCCTTCGCGACACAAGGCCGCTCCTACAGGGGCCAGTGGCAGCTCAACGGAGTTCGAAGGTATCGGCATCCAGGTTGGCCGGGAACTTGGCCCGGTACGCCGCCAGTTCCGCCGCGCTCAATACGGCGGTGAACACCCCGTCCGCCTCCCCGGCACTGAGCAGGCTCTCGCCTTGGAAGTCCAGCACCTGGCTGTCGCCAGAATAGGCGAAGCCCTTGCCATCGGTGCCTACCCGGTTCACCGCCGCCACATAGCACAGGTTCTCGATGCCCCGTGCCGGCAACAGGCGGTTCCAGTGCTGGCGCCGCGCAGCCGGCCAGTTGGCGGTGTACAGCAGCAGGTCGGTGTCCTGGGCATCGCGGCTCCACACCGGGAAGCGCAGGTCGTAGCAGATCAGCGGGCGAATCCGCCAGCCTTTGAGCTCGAACTGCACCTGGCGCTCGCCCGGGGTGTAATGCTTGTGCTCACCGGCCATGCGGAACAGGTGGCGCTTGTCGTAGTGCAGGATCTCGCCATCCGGCCGTGCCCACAGCAGGCGGTTACGGTGGCTGCCATCGGCGGCCTGGATGATCACGCTGCCGGTGACAACCGCGTTGCACTTCTTCGCCTGGGCCTTCAACCATTTGTAGGTCGGGCCATTCTCAGGCTCGCACAGGCTCTCCGACTGCATCGAGAAACCGGTGGTGAACATTTCCGGCAGAATCACCAGGTCCACCTCGCCGACCTGCGCCAGCAGCTCCTCGAAGTGCGCATAGTTGGCCTCGCGGTCGTGCCAGGCCAGGGTGGTTTGCACCAGGGCGACTTTCAGGTTGGGCAGTGTGCTCAGATCGCGCATAGTCTTTCCGCTGCCTGACGCAGCGTCTCCTCTCGTTTGGCAAAGCACAGGCGGACCAGGCGTTGCTCGGGGATGGGCTGCTGGTAGAACACCGACACCGGGATGCTCGCCACTCCGTGCTCACGGGTCAGCCACAGTGCCATGTCGACATCGTTCAGGTCCGGGCGGATCTGCGAATAGTCCACCAGCTGGAAATAGGTACCCGCCGTGCGGGTGAAACGAAACCGCGAGCCGTCCAGCAAACCGCAGAACAGGTCGCGCTTGGCCTGGTAGAAGGCAGGCAATTGATCGATATGCTCGGGATGCTCGGCCATGAACTCGGCCAAGGCGCACTGCAGCGGCGTCACCCCGCAGAAGTTGACGTACTGGTGCACCTTGCGCAGCTCGGCGCTCAGCGCCGGCGGCGCGATCACATAACCGGTCTTCCAGCCGGTAACGTGATAGGTCTTGCCGAACGAGCTGACCACGAAAGCGCGCGAGTACAGCTGCTCATGGGCCAGTACGCTGGCATGGCGCACACCGTCATAGACCAGATGTTCGTACACTTCATCGCTGATCAGGTGGATATCGCGGCCGGCGATCAGCTGCGCCAGCTGGTCCAGGTCTGCGCGAGTGATCAGCGCACCGCTGGGATTGTGCGGCGAGTTGAGGATGACCATGCGCGTGCGCGGGCTGAGCGCATCGGCGAACTGCTGCCAGTCGATACGGAAGTCGCCATCGCTCAGGCGCACATGCACGCAACGGCCACCGGCCAGTTCCACGGACGGTTCGTAGCTGTCATAGCACGGGTCGAAGACGATCACCTCGTCGCCAGCGTGGACCAGCGCCTGGATGGCACAGAAAATCGCCTCGGTGGCACCGGGGGTGATGGTCACTTCCTGGTCGGCATCCACCTGTGCACCGTATAGCCGCGCGACCTTGGCCGCCACCTGCTGGCGCAACGCCGGCAGGCCGGTCATCGGTGAATACTGGTTATGCCCGGCAGCCACATGCCGGCCCACTGCATCGAGCAGCGCCTGCGGGCCATTGAAGTCGGGGAAGCCTTGCGACAGGTTGAGCGCACCGGTCTGCGCGGCGAGCTGGGACATGCTGGTGAAGATGGTCGTGCCGACATTCGGCAGTTTGCTGCGGATCATGAAGCCCTCTTTCCTGGGGTGTATCCGGCACGGGTTGGAGTCCGAGCATAGCGGATCGAGCGGTCAGGAAAAAGGTTGAAACGCTGGGGGCATTGCGCTGGGTCAAAGGGCGATTCGCGGGCTTGCCCGCTCCCACAGGTACTGCACGTAGCTCAAGGGTCGTACCGTATCTGTGGGAGCGGGCAAGCCCGCGAAGAAGCTGACGCGGAATCAGCGTTTCTTGTCGCGACGCTTCTTCTCGGCCTTCTTGTGGTGCGACATCAGGCGGCGTTTCTTGTTGACCTGACGATCGGTGAGGGTGTTCTTCTTGCCCTCGTACGGGTTCTCACCGCCCTTGTATTCGATGCGAATCGGCGTACCGACCAGTTTCAGCACGCGGCGGTAGGTGTTTTCCAGGTAACGCGAGTACGACTTCGGAATCTTGTCGGTCTGGTTACCGTGGATCACGATCAGCGGCGGGTTGGCACCACCGAGGTGGGCATAGCGCAGCTTGATGCGGCGGCCATTGACCAGCGGCGGCTGGTGCTCGCTCACGGCATCTTCGAGGATTTGCGTCAGGCGGCTGGTCGGCCAACGGGTCACGGCCGACTTGAACGCGGCCTGCACCGACTTGTACAGGTGGCCTACGCCGGTGCCGTGCAGGGCGGAGATGAAGTGAATGTCGGCGAAGTCGACGAAGAACAGCCGGCGCTCCAGCTCGGTCTTCACGTAGTCGCGTTCGCCCGGCTCCATGCCGTCCCACTTGTTCAGGGCGATGACAATGGCGCGGCCGGCTTCCAGGGCGAAGCCCAGCAGGTTCAGGTCATGGTCCACCACGCCTTCGCGGGCATCCATGACGAAGATCACCACGTTGGCGTCCTTGATCGCCTGCAGCGTCTTCACCACCGAGAACTTCTCGACTTCCTCGTGGATCTTGCCGCGCTTGCGTACGCCGGCGGTGTCGATGAAGGTGTACTTCTCGTCATCGCGCTCGAACGGGATGTAGATGCTGTCGCGGGTGGTGCCCGGCTGGTCGTACACCACCACGCGCTCTTCGCCGAGCATGCGGTTGACCAGGGTCGACTTGCCCACGTTGGGGCGGCCGATGATGGCGATCTTGATGCCGTCCTTCTCGCTCGGGCCAGGGATGCGCACCGCTTCTTCGCCTTCGGCGACTTCGGCGTCCAGCGCTTCCTCGACCTGGTCGCGCGGCAGGTGGCCGAGCACGGCCTCCATCAACGCATTGATACCACGGCCCTGGGAGCCCGCCACCGGAATGGCATTGCCCATGCCCAGCGGCGAGAACTCGGCGCGGGCGACATCGGCATCGATGTTGTCGATCTTGTTGGCAACCAGGATCGCTTCCTTGTTCCGCTTGCGCAGGTGCTCGGCGATCATCTGGTCAGCGGCGGTCATGCCAGCACGGGCATCGACCAGGAACAACACATAGTCGGCTTCTTCGATGGCCATGAGCGACTGCTCGGCCATTTTCTCGTCCATGCCCACTTCGTCACCGGTAATACCGCCGGTGTCGATCAGGATGAAGGAACGACCCTGCCAGCTGGCATCACCATACTGGCGGTCACGGGTCAGGCCCGACAGGTCACCAACGATGGCATCGCGGGTCTTGGTCAGGCGGTTGAACATGGTGGATTTGCCGACGTTCGGGCGGCCCACCAGGGCGATTACGGGAACCATTCGGCTCTCCACTCTTGAATTCTTGAAAATGCAAAGGCCGCTGCAAGGCAGCGGCCGGAGTTCGGGCGGCGTGTCCTACGCCGCGGCTTGAAGCCCGCCAAGGCTTCAAGCATAGCTTCAGCGGATGGTCAGTGCCTCGAGCTTGCCGCTGTTGCCAAAGACGTAGATGGTGTCGCCGACCACGAGTGGGCGGGCACGCAGGCCATCGCTGTCGATACGCTCACGGCCGACGAAGCGGCCATCGACCTGGCTCAGCAGGTGCAGGTAGCCCTCGAAGTCACCCACCGCCACGTAGCTGGAGAACACTTCCGGCGCGGTCAGCTGGCGACGCGCCATGGTGTCGTTGCTCCACAGCGCGCTGGAAGAGCGTTCATCGACGCTTTCGACAGTGCCGGAAGCTTCGCTGACGTAGACGTTGCCGAAGCCCTGGGCGACACCCACGTAGCTGGAGGCATCACGCTGCCACAGCACCCGGCCGCTTTCCAGGTCCAGGCCCGCGACGCGGCCCTGGTAGGTGCTGACGTACAGGGTACCACCCGACAGCAGCAGGCCGCCGTCGATATCGACCACACGGTCCAGCTCGGAACGGCCTTGCGGAATCGCCACACGGCTTTCCCACACCGGCACACCGTTGTTGATGTCTACCGCCACCACCTTGCCGGTGGACAGGCCGGCGACGGCCAGGCGGTTGGTGACGATCGGCGCGCCGGTGCCACGCAGGGTCAGCACGGCCGGGCTGTTCTCGTAGATCCAGCGGCGGTCACCGGTAGCGGCATCCAGGCCGATCAGGCGATCGTCCTGGGTCTGCACGACTACTACATCACCATTGTTGGCAGGCGGGGCCAGCACTTCGCTGGTCACCCGGGAGCGCCAGCGCTCCTCGCCAGTGCTGGAGTCCAGGGCAATCACTTCACCCTTGAGGGTACCCAGCATGACCAGGCCATAGCCGACGCCGACAGCACCGGAAACCGGCAGCTCGAGGTCCTTCTTCCACACCACGTCGCCGGTGATGCGGTCGAGGGCGAAGACTTCGCCATTGACGTCGGAGGCGTAGATGCGGTCGTTTTCGATGGCCGGCACCAGGGTGTTGTAGGTTTCGCCCTGGCCGTCACCGATCGAACGGCTCCACTGCTTCTTCAGCACCACTTCCTCGGTGAACTTGGTCAGCTCGGCCGGGGGCAGTTCCTTCTTGCTGTTGCTGCTGCAACCCGCGGCCAGTACGGCCAGGGTCAGCACTGCTGCATGTTTCCAACCGATCACTTACGCGTCCCCTTTGGCCAAGTCATCCAGCTTCAATTGCAGGCCACCGACCGCCGCCTCATCGGACAACGCAGCCTTGGCTTTCTCGTAAGCACTGTGCGCGTCGTCGGCGCGACCCAGCTGCACCAGCAGGTCACCCTTCAACTCTTCACGGCTGGCCAGGAAGGCCTGGTCGGCATCCCCGTCGAGCAGCTTGAGGGCGTCCTCGGCCTTGTTCTGGGCAGCCAGTACGCGAGCCAGGCGCTGGCGTGCAATTTCGCCCAGGGTGGCATCGGCCGGCTTGTCCAGCACGCTTTTCAGCTCGGCAGCGGCGTCGTCGAGCTTGCCGCTCTCGACCGCGACCTTGGCCACGAACAGGCTGCCGTACTGGGCGTAGGCGGTACCGCCGAACTCGCTCTTGAGCTTGCCGGCCAGTTCCGCGACCTTGGTCGCGTCAGGCTGGCCAGTGGGCGTCAGGCTGGTTTCCAGCAAGGCCTGGTACAGCTGCGAGGCACCTTGCGACTGATTGTTCTGGTACTTGTGCCAGGTATTCCAGCCCAACACCACCACGCCAGCCAGCAGGGCACCGGTCAGCAGCGGCTTGCCGTTGCGGTTCCACCAGTCCTTGACCCCTGCCAGTTCATCATCGGTACTCGACACCCCAATACTCCTTTTCGCCTATTCGCTTGTTGAACCGCGTTACGCCTGCGCGATCGCGGTTTCCAGGTGCTCAGCCAGAGCATCCCAGGCAATGTTCTGTTGTTCGCCCTGCCCACGCAGGGGCTTGAAGCCGATCTCTTGCTTGGCCAGCTCGTCATCACCAAGGATCAGCGCGAACAGCGCGCCGCTCTTGTCGGCTTTCTTGAACTGGCTCTTGAAGCTGCCGCCACCGGCGTTGACCGCCAGGCGCAGGCCCGGCAGGCGGTCGCGCAGGCCCTCGGACAAGCGCAGGCCTGCCAGTTCGGCCGGTTCGCCGAAGGCGCAGAGGTAGACGTCGATCTGTCGGCTGATGGACTCGGGCACCTTGCCCAGGGTTTCCAGCAGCAGGATCAGGCGCTCGATACCCATGGCGAAACCGACGCCCGGGGTCGGTTTGCCGCCCATCTGCTCGACCAGGCCGTCGTAGCGGCCACCAGCGCAGACCGTGCCCTGGGCGCCGAGCTTGTCGGTCACCCACTCGAACACGGTCTTGCTGTAGTAGTCCAGGCCACGCACCAGCTTGGTGTTGATCACGAACGGGATACCGGCAGCGTCCAGGCGGGCCTTGAGGCCCTCGAAGTGCACGCGCGATTCTTCGTCCAGGTAGTCTTCCAGCTTCGGCGCGCCAACCAGCACCGCCTGGGTGTTCTGGTCCTTGCTGTCGAGGATGCGCAGCGGGTTGCTCTTGAGCCGGCGCTGGCTGTCTTCATCCAGCTGCTCCAGGCGTGCCGAGAGGAACTCGACCAGCGCATCGCGGTAACGCGCACGGGCTTCGCTGGTGCCCAGGCTGTTGAGCTCCAGCTTGACCGCGTCCTGGATGCCCAGCAGGCCCCACAGGCGCCAGGTCAGCATGATCAGCTCGGCGTCGATGTCCGGGCCGTCCAGGTTGAACACTTCCACGCCAATCTGGTGGAACTGGCGGTAACGGCCTTTCTGCGGGCGCTCGTGGCGGAACATCTGGCCGATGTACCACAGTTTCTGTACCTGGCCGTTGCCGGTGATGCCATGCTCGAGCACGGCACGCACACAGGCAGCAGTACCTTCTGGACGCAGGGTCAGCGAATCGCCGTTGCGGTCCTCGAAGGTGTACATCTCTTTTTCGACGATGTCGGTCACTTCACCGATGGAGCGCTTGAACAGCTCGGTGAACTCGACGATCGGCGTGCGGATCTGGCTGTACCCGTAGGTATCCAGCAGGCCGGCCACGGTGCCTTCGAAGTAGCGCCACAAAGGCGACTGTTCAGGCAGGATGTCGTTCATGCCACGGATGGCTTGCAGCGATTTGCTCACGAAAAGTCCTTACGAATTCGGGTGTCAGCCACGGACGATCAGCGCCGCGTCGGCTTCGGCCTTTTCGGCCGCTTTCTGGCGAATGAGCTTTTCCAGCTCGTCGACCAGGTTGTCGTTGGTCAGCTTCTGCGCCGGCTTGCCGTCGATGTAGACCAGGTTCGGCGTACCGCCGGTCAGCCCCACATGGGACTCCTTGGCTTCGCCCGGGCCGTTGACCACGCAACCGATCACCGCCACGTCCAGCGGTACCAGCAGGTCTTCCAGGCGCCCTTCCAGCTCGTTCATGGTCTTGACCACATCGAAGTTCTGCCGCGAGCAGCTCGGGCAGGCGATGAAGTTGATGCCACGCGAGCGCAGGTGCAGCGACTTGAGGATGTCGTAGCCGACCTTCACTTCTTCGACCGGGTCGGCCGCCAGCGAGATACGGATGGTATCGCCAATGCCTTCGGCCAGCAGCATACCGAGGCCGACAGCGGATTTCACCGTGCCGGAACGCAGGCCACCGGCTTCGGTGATGCCCAGGTGCAGCGGCTGCACGATCTGCTTGGCCAACAGGCGGTAGGCTTCGACGGCCATGAACACGTCGGAGGCCTTGACGCTGACCTTGAAGTCCTGGAAGTCCAGGCGGTCGAGGTGTTCGACGTGGCGCAGCGCCGACTCGACCAGCGCAGCCGGGGTCGGTTCGCCATACTTCTTCTGCAGGTCCTTCTCCAGGGAGCCGGCGTTGACGCCGATACGGATCGGGATGCCACGGTCGCGGGCCGCATCGACCACCGCGCGCACGCGGTCTTCACGGCCGATGTTGCCCGGGTTGATACGCAGGCAGTCGACGCCCAGTTCGGCTACGCGCAGGGCGATCTTGTAGTCGAAGTGAATGTCGGCAACCAGCGGCACGCTGACCTGCTGCTTGATGCGGCCGAACGCCTCGGCGGCGTCCATGTCCGGCACCGAGACCCGCACGATGTCCACGCCGGCATCGACCAGGCGCTGGATCTGCGCCACGGTGGCGGCCACATCGTTGGTGTCGGTGTTGGTCATGCTCTGCACCGCGATGGGCGCATCACCACCCACAGGCACATTGCCGACCCAGATTTTGCGGGATTCGCGACGTTTGATCGGAGATTCGCCGTGCATGACTTACTGTCCCAACTTCAGGCGAGCGGTTTCGCCACTGGTGAACGGGGCAACATCGACGGCCTGGCCGTTGTAGCTGACCTGGGCGCCACGGGCAAAGCCCAGGCGTACCGCGAACGGCGGCTTGCCGGTCAGCTCGAGGTTGTCCCCCTTGCGCTTGATGGCGCTGAACAGCACCTTGCCATTGCCGTCGCTGACCTGGGTCCAGCAATCGGCGCTGAACTGGATGGCCACCTTGCCACTGCCGGCCGGCACTTCGGCGGGCACGGCGGGCGTGGCAGGCTCGGCGGCGGCTACGGTCGCCGCCGGGGCGCTCGGAGCAGCCGCCGGGGCCGGAGCAACCGGCGCTGCCGGCGCAGGCGCCACCACCGGTGCACTGACCGCAGGCTGCGCCGGAGCCGGCTGCGCGGGCGCCGGGGCAGGTGCTGCGGCAGCGGCGGCGGCGGGGCTTGCCGGGGCCTGTTCGGCGACAGCGGCGGGCTGCCCGCTAGCGCCCTGCTCCAGCGGCAGCGGCGCGCTCTCGAGCTGCTGGCCAGCCGAAACGGCCTGGTCTTCAGGCTCATCGAGCGGGTGAATCTGGGTGGTACCGTCGGCGCTCTCGACTTCGACGTGTTCCAGGGCGATCTTGGCCAGGTCCTTGCCACGCAGGCTGCCCTGGTCCTGCCACCAGACAAAGCCGCCACCGACCACGGCCACCAGCAACAGCAGGCTGACGCCACGCAGGATGTTGTGCGACAGGCGCACCGGCTCTTCGATACGGCCCAGCGAGTGCACGTCGCTGCCTTTGGCGTGGGTACCGGTGTAGCGGTCGAAGGCATCTACCAGGGCGGCCTGGTCCAGCTCCATCAGCTTGGCATAGGCGCGGATGTAGCCACGGGCAAACGTATGCCCGGGCAGCTTGTCGAAGGCGCCGGTTTCCACGTGGTTCAACGAACTGACAGTGAGGTTGAGCTTGCGGGCCACCTCGGCTTGTGACCAGTCCCGGTTCTCACGGGCCTGACGCAAAAGCTCACCGGGGTTCTGGCCAGGCGCTACGGCTACTTCGGGATGCGCGGCTTTCATCGTTGCTCCGACAGGTATTGCTGATATTCCGGCGTACCGGGATAAAGTCGTTGTAATTGCTGACCCAGCTCGGCCAGTTTGCCCTGCTCGTCGAACACCCTGGCAAGGCGGCTGCCCAGCAGCAGGCTACGGGCATCGTGTTCGCTCAGCTGGCTGAAACGATCGTAGTAGTCCCGGGCCGGCACATAATGCCTGTTTTCGTAGGACAACTCAGCCATTTCCAACAACGCTTTCGGTTGCCGCTGGTTGAGTTGCAAAGCTTTCAGCAAATAGGCGTGCGCCTGGTCGCGGCGCTCGAGCTTCAGGGCAGTCAGGCCCAGGTTCTCGTAAACGCGTGAACGCTCAGGATACAGGGTATCGGCGCTGGCCAGGCGAAACATCTGCTCGGCCTCGGCAAATCGTCCCCGAGCATAAAGGAAACTGCCGTAATTGTTGCGAATTCGCGTGTCGCCAGGGCGCGCCTGCAGTGCCTTGCGGTAGTGGCTTTCGGCCATTTCGGCCTCGCCTTCGGCCTGCAGCACCAGCGCCAGGGCGGCATGCGCATCGGCGTCGTCGTTGTCCAGGGCCAAGGCCTTGCCCAGCGGCGCCTTGGCCTGCTCGGTCAAACCTTGTTGCAAATAGCCCAGGCCAAGCTGCACATAAGCCCGCCCTGCCTCTGCCCTGCCCTGGCGGCTGGCCAGGGGGTCGCCCGCGCCGCCCGACACGCAGCCGGCCAGCAGCGAAAGCGCAAGGATCGACAGCGCGGCGCGCAGGCTCATGGGCAAGGTCCCGGTCAGTGCTGCGCAGCGCTGTCTTGCAGGTCGGCGTCCGCAGAAAGCTGGCGCACAGCGATATAGCGCTCGCTGCGGCGGGTGCGGTCGTTGACCTGGCCAACCAGCTGGCCGCAGGCGGCGTCGATGTCATCACCACGGGTAGTACGGGTAGTGACGTTGAAGCCACCGTGGTGCAACAGGTCCTGGAAGCGGCGGATAGCGTTGTTGCTCGGCCGCTCGTAGCCCGAATGCGGGAACGGGTTGAACGGGATCAGGTTGATCTTGCACGGCACGTCGCGCAGCAGCTCGATCATTTGCGCAGCGTGCTCGGGCTGGTCGTTGACGTCCTTGAGCAGGGTGTACTCGATGGTCAGCACGCGTTTGCCACCCAGGGTGGACATATAGCCCATGCACGATTCCAGCAGCATCTTCAGCGGGTACTTCTTGTTGATCGGTACCAGCTTGTTGCGCAGTTCGTCGTTCGGCGCGTGCAGCGACAGGGCCAGCGACACGTCGATATGCTTGGCCAACTCGTCGATCATCGGCACCACGCCTGATGTCGAGAGGGTGACGCGACGCTTGGAAATGCCATAGCCGAGATCTTCCATCATGATCTTCATGGCGGCGATGACATTGTCGAAATTCAGCAGGGGTTCGCCCATGCCCATCATGACCACGTTGGTAATGGCGCGGTCGATCTTGGCCGGAACGGTCCCGAAGGATTTGTTGGCAAGCCACACCTGGCCGATCACTTCGGCGGCGGTGAGGTTGCTGTTGAAGCCTTGCTTGCCGGTGGAGCAGAAGCTGCAATCCAGGGCACAGCCGGCTTGCGACGAGACACACAGGGTGCCGCGGTCGTCGGTGGGGATGTAGACGGTTTCGACGCAGCTGCCGGAAGCAACGCGCACCACCCACTTGCGGGTGCCGTCGGCGGAAATGTCTTCACTGACCACTTCCGGGCCCCGAATCTCGGCAACGGCCTCGAGCTTTTCGCGCAAGGCCTTGCCGACATTGGTCATGGCGGCGAAATCGTCGACGCCATAGTGGTGAATCCATTTCATGACCTGACCGGCACGAAAACGCTTCTCTCCGATCGACTCGAAGAATTTTTCCATTTCCTGCAGGGTCAGGCCCAACAGGTTGATCTTGCCAGTCATGTCACTCATGGAATCACCCAAGACCTGCTTCGCTTAGCGAATGCGGTCGCACAGCTCGGTAGCGGAGAAGAAGTAAGCGATTTCGCGGGCAGCCGAAGCTTCCGAGTCGGAACCGTGAACGGCGTTCTCGTCGATGGAAACGGCGAAGTCAGCACGGATGGTGCCGGCAGCAGCTTCTTTCGGGTTGGTGGCGCCCATCAGCTCGCGGTTGGCCAGAACGGCGTTTTCGCCTTCCAGAACCTGAACGATGACCGGGCCGGAAGTCATGAAGGCAACCAGGTCAGCGAAGAAGCCGCGCTCTTTGTGCTCGGCGTAGAAGCCTTCGGCTTCGGCTTTGGACAGCTGCTTCATTTTCGAAGCGACGACGCGCAGGCCGGCTTTCTCGAAACGAGTGGTGATCTCGCCGATGACGTTCTTGGCGACGGCGTCAGGCTTGATGATGGAGAAAGTACGTTGAACAGCCATGGAAAACTCCAGAAAAATGAGTGTTGCGAAAAATTAAACCCGCGAATTATACGCGGGTTCCAGGGGATTGCCTAACCTGCAGGACGCGTTCAGTCGGCTTCGTCGATCCAGGCCGCCTGGATGGCCTCGAGCACCTTCTCACCGCCGCGTGACGGATCGTCGCTGAATTCTGGCAAGGCCAGCACCCAACGGTGCAGATCGACGAAATTCACATAACGAGGATCGACGTCAGGCTTGCTTTCTGCAAGCTGGATGGCGATCTCAAGTACATCAATCCATTTCAGGCTCATGGAACAAACCTCAGTGCGGCGCTTCGGCGGCGTGGTTGAGCGAATACTTGGGGATTTCGATGACCAGGTCCTGGTCAGCGACGACCACCTGGCAGCCGAGCCGCGATTGAGCCTCCAGGCCCCAGGCCTTGTCCAGCATGTCCTCTTCCAGCTCGTCGGCTTCTTGCAGCGAGTCGAAGCCCTTGCGCACGATGCAATGGCAGGTGGTGCAGGCCTTGACGCCGCCGCAGGCGCTTTCCATCTCGATGTGATGGTCGTGGGCCAGCTCCAGGATGTTGGTCCCGGGCTCAACCTCCACAGTCAGCCCGTCGGGGCAGAATTTCTCGTGCGGCAGGAATGTCACCAGCGGCATCGGTTACTCCTCGATCTCATTCAGGTTGCGCCCGGCCAGTGCGGCTTTGACCGTCGAATCAAGGCGACGGGCGGCAAATGCGTCGGTCACCTGCGACAGACGCTTGGTCTGTTGCTCGATGGCAGCGCCATCGGTGCCGGCCAGCAAATCACGTAGTTCTTGCATCTGGAATTCGATGGCTTCGCGTTCGTCACTGCTGAGCAGGCGTTCGCCATCGGCGTCCAGGGCGCCCTGTACCGCTTCGAGCAGGCGTTCACCGTCCACCTGGTGCTCGCGCAACTGGCGGGCCTGCTTGTCGGAACCTGCGTGTTCGAAGGAATCCTTGAGCATGCGGGCAATTTCGCCGTCGGTCAGGCCGTAGGACGGCTTGACCTGGATGCTGGCTTCCACGCCCGAACCCAGCTCGCGGGCAGCCACGCTGAGCAGGCCGTCGGCGTCGACCTGGAAGGTGACGCGGATCTTTGCCGCACCGGCGACCATGGCCGGAATGCCGCGCAGCTCGAAACGCACCAGCGAGCGGCAGTCGCTGATCAGCTCGCGCTCACCTTGCAGCACATGGATCATCATGGCCGTCTGGCCATCCTTGTAGGTGGTGAACTCCTGGGCCCGCGCCACCGGAATGGTGGTGTTGCGCGGGATGACCTTCTCCATCAGCCCGCCCATGGTCTCGAGGCCAAGCGACAGCGGGATGACATCGAGCAGCAGCAGTTCGCCACCCTCACGGCGGTTGCCGGCCAGGGTATCGGCCTGGATCGCGGCACCGATGGCCACTACCTGGTCAGGGTCGATCGAGGTCAGCGGGGTGCGCCCGAACAACGCGCCCACCGCTTCGCGCACACGCGGCACGCGGGTCGAGCCACCGACCATGACCACGGCGCTGACTTCCTCCAGCTCGATGCCGCTGTCGCGCACGGCGCGGCGGCAGGCCTTGAGGCTGCGGGCGACCAGCGGTTCGATCATGGCTTCGAAAGCGGCACGGCTGAGCTCGCCCTGCCAGGCGCCATGGCGGACACTGACCACGTCAACGTCGGTCAGGGCTTCCTTGGCGGCACAGGCGGTTTGCAGCAATGCGCGCTGGGTGGCGGGATCCAGGTCGGACGACAGGCCGGCCTGCTCGATGATCCAGCCGGCAATCGCGTGATCGAAGTCGTCTCCACCCAGGGCGGTATCGCCACCGGTGGCCAGCACTTCGAACACGCCGGCGGTCAGGCGCAGAATGGAAATATCGAAGGTGCCACCACCCAGGTCATAGATGGCCACCACGCCCTCGGCGTTCTGGTCCAGGCCATAGGCCACGGCGGCCGCGGTCGGCTCGTTGAGCAGGCGCAGCACATTGAGGCCGGCCAGGCGCGCAGCGTCCTTGGTGGCCTGGCGCTGGGCGTCGTCGAAATAGGCCGGCACGGTGATCACCGCGCCCACCAGCTCACCACCCAGGGTGGCTTCGGCACGCTCGCGCAGCACCTTGAGGATGTCGGCGGACACTTCAACCGGGCTCTTCGGCCCCTGTATGGTATCGATGAACGGCATGTGCGATTCACCGCCAACGAAGCGATAGGGCAGCTGCTCGCCCAATTGCTTGACGTCGGCCAGGCCGCGCCCCATCAGGCGCTTGACCGACAGCACGGTGTTCAGCGGGTCGCTGGAGGCAGCGTCACGCGCAGCCTGCCCCACTTCGTTGCGCCCTTCGAGGTAGCGCACCGCGGACGGCAGAATGACGTTGCCCTGCGCGTCGGGCAGGGGCTCGCTACGGCCGCTGCGCAGAGCGGCGACCAGGGAGTTGGTGGTACCCAGGTCGATCCCCACCGCCAGGCGGCGCTGATGCGGCTGAGGGCTTTGACCGGGTTCGGCAATCTGCAGTAGGGCCATGCTTATCTGAATACCTTAGGTGCCATCACGGGCAGCACCGGGTTAGTCGTCGAGGCGCTCTTCCAGTTGGCGCACTTCTTGGGCGAGCTTGTCGAGGAATTGCATGCGGCGCATCAGGCGCTCTGCCTTGTCGCGCTCGCCCGGGGCGTCCCAGCAGGCGGCAAAATCCTCGTTCAGCGTGTCCTGGGCGACCTTCAGGCGCTTCTTGAACACACCGACACCGTCAAGGTCGGCTTCGTCGTGCAGCTCTTCGAGCTCCTCGCGCCACTGCATCTGCTGCAACAGGAAGTCCGGGTCATGGACCGTGACTTCCTGGGGCACTTCGTGGCCGCTGATGGCCAGCAGGTAGCGGGCGCGACGCGGCGCACTGCGCAGGGTCTGGTAGGCGTCGTTGAGAGCTGCGGACTTTTCCAGGGCTACGCGCTGCTCGCGCTCGGAGGCATCGGCAAAGCGGTCGGGATGGACTTCGCGGGCCAACTCGCGATAGCGAGTGGCCAGCTTGTCGAGATCCAGACGGAAGCCTGGCTGGAGGTCAAACAATGCGAAATGACAAGGAGTACCCACAGCCAGCCTCAAACGTTGAAGCTTTCGCCGCAGCCACACTCACCGCGCACGTTGGGGTTGTTGAACTTGAAGCCTTCGTTCAACCCTTCCTTGACGAAGTCCAGCTCGGTGCCGTCGAGGTAGACCAGGCTCTTGGGATCGATGATCACCTTGACGCCATGGTTCTCGAACACCTGGTCTTCCTCCGCCAGTTCGTCGACGAACTCCAGCACGTAGGCCAGGCCCGAGCAACCGGTGGTGCGCACGCCCAGGCGAATGCCTTCACCCTTGCCGCGCCCTTCCAGGGAACGCCGCACGTGGTTGGCGGCGGCTTCTGTCATGCTGATAGCCATCTGCAATCCTTACCTCGCAACAGGCGACTTAGATCAAGCCTTTCTTCTGCTTGTAATCGCGTACCGCTGCCTTGATGGCATCTTCGGCGAGTACCGAGCAGTGGATCTTGACCGGCGGCAACGCCAGTTCTTCGGCCAGCTGGGTGTTCTTGATGGTTTCGGCTTCGTCCAGGGTCTTGCCCTTCATCCACTCGGTGGCGAGGGAGCTGGAAGCGATGGCCGAACCGCAGCCATAGGTCTTGAACTTGGCGTCTTCGATCACGCCCTGTTCGTTGACCTTGATCTGCAGGCGCATCACGTCACCGCAGGCCGGGGCGCCGACCATGCCGGTGCCGACGTCCGGGTCTTCGGCATTCATCTTGCCGACGTTGCGCGGGTTTTCGTAGTGGTCGATGACCTTTTCACTGTATGCCATGGTGCAATTCCTTCCTCATCAGGGAGCCGCTCTTGCCGGCGACTGCTTAGTGGGCGGCCCACTCGATCTTGGAGATGTCAACGCCGTCTTTGTACATGTCCCACAGCGGCGACAGCTCACGCAGTTTGTTCACTGCCTCGCAGACCTTCTGCGCGGCGTAGTCGACTTCTTCTTCGGTGGTGAAACGGCCGAAGGAGAAGCGGATCGAGCTGTGCGCCAGCTCGTCGTTGCGGCCCAGGGCGCGCAGTACGTACGACGGCTCGAGCGACGCGGAGGTGCATGCCGAACCGGACGATACGGCGATGTCCTTCAGCGACATCAGCAGAGATTCGCCTTCGACGTAGTTGAAGCTCAGGTTCAGGTTGTGCGGTACGCGGGCGGTCTGGCTGCCGTTGACGTACAGCTCTTCCAGGTTGGAAACCTGCTTGAAGAAGCGCTCGCTCAGGCCCTTGATGCGCGCGTTTTCAGCGGCCATTTCCTGCTTGGCGATGGCGAAGGCTTCGCCCATGCCGACGATCTGGTGGGTCGGCAGGGTGCCCGAACGCATGCCGCGCTCATGACCACCGCCGTGGATGATGGCTTCCAGGCGCACACGCGGCTTGCGGCTGACGTACAGCGCGCCGATACCCTTGGGGCCATAGACCTTGTGCGCCGAGAACGACATCAGGTCGACCTTCAGCTTCTGCAGGTCGATTTCGACCTTGCCGGCCGACTGCGCGGCATCGACGTGGAACAGCACGCCGCGCGAGCGGGTCAGTTCACCGATGGCGGCGATGTCATTGATCGAGCCGACTTCGTTGTTCACGTGCATCAGCGAGACCAGGATGGTGTCGTCACGCAGCGCCGCCTCGACCATGGCCGGGGTGACGATGCCGTCTTCGCCCGGCTCCAGGTAGGTGACTTCGAACCCTTCACGCTCCAGCTGGCGAGCAGTGTCCAGCACCGCCTTGTGCTCGATCTTGGAGGTGATGATGTGCTTGCCCTTGGTCTGATAGAAGTGCGCGACACCTTTCAGTGCGAGGTTGTCGGACTCGGTGGCACCGCTGGTCCAGACGATTTCGCGCGGATCGGCATTGATCAGTTCGGCAACCTGACGGCGACCGTTCTCGACCGCTTCCTCGGCCTTCCAGCCGAAGACATGGGAGCGCGAAGCCGGGTTACCGAAGTTCCCGTCGACCAGCAGGCACTCGGCCATCTTCTGGGCCACGCGTGGGTCGACCGGGGTGGTCGCGGAGTAATCGAGGTAGATCGGCAACTTCATTTGTCTCTCCTATCAGGCGGTGGCGTCGCTCGTCGTCCCAAGGGGATCAATCGACGGCGGACGTCTCAATCTTGTCCAGCTGGGCGGCTCGGCCTGCGACACGACGCAGGTCCTGGCGCTGGGCGACTTCCTGCACCTCACGGCGCATGACGAGGTCGGCCAGGCTGATGCCGCTGAGGAATTCATGGATCTGCTGGCTGAGGTCGCACCACAGGTGGTGGGTCAGGCAGGTATCACCGGCATGGCAGTCCCCGAGGCCCTGGCAGCGGGTGGCATCGACCGATTCGTTGACCGCATCGATGACCTGGGCCACCCGGATGGTTTCCATGCCCCGCGACAGCTGGTAGCCACCGCCTGGACCGCGCACGCTGGAAACCAGGCTGCTGCGGCGCAGCTTGGCGAACAGCTGCTCCAGATAAGAGAGGGAAATGCCCTGGCGCTCGGAAATGTCGGCCAAAGACACCGGCCCATGCTGCGCGTGCAACGCCAGGTCGAGCATGGCGGTCACGGCGTATCGGCCTTTGGTAGTCAGTCGCATGGCTATTGGGTACCACGGGAGTTTCGGGATGTGTGCGAGTATGCGATTCCCGAGCATTTAAGTCAACTATTAGACCTAGTGCTTTAGTCGGGTTTGCATCGGGGAGGCGGGCGCGATTGTAGCAGACCAGGGGCGTGAGCACACGCCCCGTATGTCACGGCACCGCGGGCACGGCGCAATCAATGCGGCTGGGTGTCGCGCTGGGCCACCTGGGCGACATCCTTGAAGTCATCTTCCGGCAGGGCCGGCAGCTCCTTGGCGCAATAATCGCTGCCCATCTTGGTCAGGGCGCCGCACATCCCCTCAAGCCGCTCGTCGACCGCTTGCAGGTGATCGAGCATCTGGCCGATGGCACGGGCCACCGGATCGGGCATGTCGCCGCTGACCCCGTAGGCATCGAAGCCGATCTTCTCGGCCATGGCCTTGCGCTTGGCCTCGACTTCAGTGTCTTCGCTCTTGACGATGATACGCCCCGGGATACCCACCGCCGTGGCGCCTGCCGGCACCGCCTTGGTCACCACCGCATTGGAGCCGATCTTGGCCCCGGCGCCGACGGTGAACGGGCCCAGCACCTTGGCCCCCGCCCCTACCACCACGCCGTTTTCCAGGGTCGGGTGGCGCTTGCCCTTGTTCCAGCTGGTGCCGCCCAGGGTCACCCCCTGGTACAGGGTGACATCATCGCCGATCTCGGCGGTTTCACCGATGACGATGCCCATGCCATGGTCAATGAAGAAGCGCCGGCCGATGGTGGCGCCGGGGTGGATCTCGATGCCGGTCAGCCAGCGCCCGAAGTTCGACACCAGGCGAGCCAGCCATTTGAAATCACGCTTCCACAGGGCATGGCCCAGGCGGTGCAGCCAGATGGCGTGCATGCCGGGGTAGCAGGTCAGCACCTCGAAGGCATTGCGCGCGGCCGGGTCGCGGTGGAATACGCTTTGAATATCTTCACGCAGGCGTTCGAACATCTGTCAGTCCTTCCGTTTATGCGGCTCGCCGCGGACCACTTTCTGGGTCTCGGTGAGGATGCCGCGCAAAATGCTCATTTCCGAACGTTCGACCGCGACCCGCCCATACAGCCGGCGCAGGCGCGGCATCAGGTGCTTGGGCTTTTCGGGGTCGAGGAAGCCGATACCGACCAGGGTCTTCTCCAGGTGGTCGTAGAACAGCTCCATTTCGTCCATGGTCGCCAGTTCGCTGGCGTCAACCTTGTCGACCTTGCCCGGCGCTTCGCCGGCCGCCAGCCAGGCCATGCGCACCTCGTAGGCGAGCACCTGGACAGCCGCAGCCAGGTTCAGCGAGCTGAAGTCGGGGCTGGAGGGAATGTGCACGTGGAAGTGACATCGCTGCAGTTCTTCGTTGGTCAGGCCGGCGTGCTCGCGCCCGAACACCAGGGCGATCTCCTCGCCGCCATTGGCATGCTCCACTGCCTTGGCTCCGCATTCACGTGGGCCGATCAGCGGCCAGGGGATGCTCCGCTCGCGGGCGCTGGTGCCCATCACCAGGTTGCAGCCGACCAGCGCCTGCTCCAGGCTGTCGACCACCTGGGCGCTGTCCAGCACATCGTCGGCCCCGGAGGCTCGGGCGCTTGCATCCACGGCGGGAAATTCTTTCGGCTGCACCAGCACCAGACGCGACAAGCCCATGTTTTTCATGGCTCGTGCAGCGCCGCCGATGTTGCCGGGGTGGCTGGTATTGACCAGAACAACACGAATATTTTGCAGCAAGGTGTTGTGCTCACAGATGCAGGAATCAGGGCTTCCGATCTTACAGAACCGACAGACGTAACGCCACGAAAGCAAATGTGACACTTCTGCCGCCAAAGATTTCTGCTAGAATGATCGGCTTTCTTCTTTAACATCTCCAGGTGACCCGCCCATGCAGCCTATGCTGAATATCGCCCTGCGCGCCGCTCGCAGCGCCAGTGAACTGATTTTCCGCTCCATCGAACGCCTGGATAGCATCAAGGTCGATGAGAAAGAGGCCAAGGACTACGTTTCCGAAGTCGATCGCGCCGCCGAGCAGAGCATCGTCAACGCCCTGCGCAAGGCCTACCCGAACCACTCCATCCAGGGCGAGGAAACCGGCCTGCACGTGGGTAGTGGCGAAGAAGGCAAGGACTACCTGTGGATCATCGACCCGCTGGACGGCACCACCAACTTCCTGCGTGGCATCCCACACTTCGCGGTCAGCATCGCCTGCAAATACCGTGGCCGCCTTGAGCACGCCGTAATCGTCGACCCGGTTCGCCAGGAAGAATTCACCGCCAGCCGTGGCCGTGGCGCCCAGCTCAATGGCCGCCGCCTGCGCGTCAGCTCGCGCACCAGCCTCGAAGGCGCCCTGCTGGGCACCGGCTTCCCGTTCCGTGACAGCCAGATGGCCGAGCTGGACAACTACCTGGGGATGTTCCGCGCGCTGACCGGCCAGACCGCCGGCATCCGCCGCGCCGGCTCCGCCAGCCTGGACCTGGCCTACGTTGCCGCTGGCCGTTTCGACGCCTTCTGGGAGTCGGGCCTGTCCGAGTGGGACATGGCGGCCGGCGTGCTGCTGATCCAGGAAGCGGGCGGCCTGGTCAGCGACTTCAACGGTGGCCATGACTTCCTCGAGAAAGGCCATATCGTTGCTGGCAACATCAAGTGCTTCAAGGCGGTGCTGACCGCCATCCAGCCGCACCTGCCAGAAAGCATGAAGCGCTAAGCGCGAATTGCAGATACGAAAAAGCACCCCGCGGGGTGCTTTTTTTGTGCCTGTACCCATATCCCAGGGCTTTCGCGATCCGTGTAGGAGCGGCCTTGTGCCGCGAAAGGGGTGCGAAGCGCCCCCACGATCTGTGCCATATCAGAGATTGTCGGGGCTGCTTCGCACCCCTTTCGCGACACAAGGCCGCTCCTACAAAGAACAGACCGCGCCGGGACTTACTGCCCGGCTTCGCTGAGGATCAGCTTGCCATTCTTGTCCACCGGAATGGTCGAACCAGGCTCGTGATCCATCTTCACCTGCCCTACCTGGTCGCCGAGGGTGTACTTGACGTTGTAGCCCACCACCTTCTCGCTGATGTCATTGACCGTGTTGCAGCGGGTTTGCGTGGTCGTGTAGGTATCACGCTCCTGCATGCCTTCCTGCACCTTGTTACCGGCATAACCGCCACCGACCGCACCGGCCACGGTGGCAATCTTCTTGCCGGTACCACCGCCGATCTGGTTACCCAGCAGGCCACCGGCAATGGCACCCACCACGGTACCGGCGATCTGGTGCTGGTCCTTGACCGGCGCCTGGCGCGTCACGGTGACGTCCTTGCAGACCTCACGCGGGTTTTTTACCTGTTGTTTGATCGGTTGCACGTCGGTGACCTGCGCATACTCAGGCCCCTTGTTGACCAAGCTGTAGGTCGCGACAGCACCTCCGGCAGTCACACCGACAGCACCCAGTACCGCACCCACCAGCATTGATTTGTTCACATGAACCTCCTGATCATACCCGCGGGTCCGACCCGCCTTCTCCCAGCCTTGGAGCAAAAAAAAAGGCGCAAGTTCAACACTTGCGCCTTTTGGGCCGCCGGGCGGCATGCTGCATGCCTTATGGGCGGTCGTCGACGCCGTCGGTCTTGGCCGGCGGGATCAGGTCTTCACTGTTCAGGTTCAGCCAGATCAGCACCACGTTGGCGATGTAGATCGACGAGTAGGTACCGGCCATGACGCCAATGAACAGCGCCAGCGAGAAGCCGAACAGGTTGTCACCACCGAAGAACAGCAGCGCGGCAATCGCCAGCAAGGTCGAAACCGAGGTGGCAACGGTGCGCAGCAGGGTTTGCGTGGTGGAAACGTTGATGTTCTCGATCAGCGAGGCCTTGCGCATGACCCGGAAGTTCTCGCGCACCCGGTCGAACACGACGATGGTGTCGTTCAGCGAGTAGCCGATGATCGCCAGCACCGCTGCCAGCACGGTCAGGTCGAAGGTGATCTGGAAGAACGACAGGATCCCCAGGGTCACCACCACGTCGTGGATCAGCGAGACGATCGCGCCCACGGCGAACTTCCACTGGAAGCGGAAGGCCAGGTAGATGAGGATGCCGCCGAGGGCCAGCAGCATGCCCAGGCCACCCTGGTCGCGCAGCTCTTCACCCACTTGCGGGCCGACGAACTCGACCCGCTTGACCGTGGCCGGGTTGTCGCCGCCAGCCTTCTGCAAGGCCTCGGCGACCTTGGTGCCCAACTGCGGGTCATCGCCCGGCATGCGCACCAGCAGGTCGGTGGTGGCGCCGAAGCTCTGCACCACTGCCTCGTGGAAGCCGGAACCGACCAGCTCGGTGCGCACCGCCTCAAGGTCGGCCGGGCGCTCGTAGGTCAGCTCGATCAGCGTACCGCCAGTGAAGTCCAGGCCGAAGTTCAGGCCCTTGTGCCACCAGCTGAACAGCGCCAGCACAGTGAGGAGCAAGGTAATGGCGAACGCGACATTGCGCACGCCCATGAAGTTGATGGTTTTCATCGCAGCTCCCCTCAAACCCACAGCTTCTTGATGTCACGCCCGCCGCAGGTCAGGTTGACCAGCGCACGGGTCACCATCACGGCAGTGAACATCGATGTGAAAATCCCGAGGGACATGGTGACCGCAAAGCCCTTCACCGGCCCGGTGCCCATGGCGAACAGGATGCCACCTACAAGCAAGGTGGTCAGGTTGGCGTCGACGATGGCCGAGTAGGCGCGGTTGAAACCTTCATGGATGGCACGCTGCACCGACATGCCCGCCGCCAGTTCCTCACGGATACGCGAGAAGATCAGCACGTTGGCGTCTACCGCCATACCCATGGTCAGTACGATACCGGCGATACCCGGCAGGGTCAGGGTGGCCCCCAGCAAGGACATCAACGCCAGCAGCAATACCATGTTGCCAGCCAGGGCGATGGTCGCCAGCACGCCGAAGCCGCGGTAGATGGCGATGATGAACAGCGAGACGAACAGCATGCCCCACAGCGACGCATCGATACCTTTGGTGATGTTGTCGGCACCCAGGCTTGGGCCGATGGTCCGTTCTTCAGCGAAGTACATCGGCGCGGCCAGGCCACCGGCACGCAGCAGCAGGGCCAGTTCGGACGATTCGCCCTGGCCGTTCAGGCCGGTGATGCGGAACTGGCTGCCCAGCGGCGACTGGATGGTCGCCAGGCTGATGATCTTCTTCTCTTCCTGGAAGCTCTGTACGGCAACGTCCTTCTCGACGCCGTCGACGGTCTGCTTGACGTAGCGGGTAACCGGCTTCTGCTCGATGAAGATCACCGCCATGCTGCGGCCGACATTGCTGCGGGTAGCGCGGCTCATGAGCTCGCCACCATGGCCATCGAGGCGGATGTTCACCTGCGGGCGGCCGTGCTCGTCGAAGCTGGCCTGGGCGTCGGTGACCTGGTCACCGGTGATGATCAGGCCGCGCTCGACCGCGGCGGAGCGGCCGCCTTCACGGAACTCGAACACTTCGGTGGTGGCCTTGGATGCACCCGGCTCGGCACCGAAGCGGAATTCCAGGTTGGCGGTCTTGCCGAGGATGCGCTTGGCTTCGGCAGTATCCTGCACGCCTGGCAGCTCGACCACGATGCGGTTGGCGCCCTGGCGCTGTACCAGCGGCTCGGCCACGCCCAGCTCGTTGACCCGGTTGCGCACGGTGGTGAGGTTCTGCTTGATCGAGTATTCGCGGATCTCGGCGACTTTCGCCTGGGTCAGCGCCAGACGCAGCACGGCGAGCTCGTTGCGCTCGGTGGTGGTCAGGTCGAAATCATTGAAATTCTTGCGAATCAGGGCACGTGCCTGCTCGCGGGTGGCATCGTCAGCGAAGCCCAGCATGATGCCGCCATCCTGCTGAGGCAGGCTGCGGTAGCGGACGCGCTCTTTGCGCAGCAAGGTCTTGACCTCGCCTTCGTAGACTTTCATGCGCGCGCTCATGGCCTTGTCCATGTCCACTTCCAGCAGGAAGTGCACACCACCGGACAGGTCCAGGCCCAGCTTCATCGGGCTGGCGCCCAGGCTGCGCAGCCATTGCGGGGTGGTCTGGGCCAGGTTCAGGGCCACGACATAGTCATCGCCAAGTGCCTTGCGCACTACATCCTTGGCTGGCAGCTGGTCTTCCTGACTGGTCAGGCGGATCAGCCCGCTGCCCTTTTCACCCAGGCTCGCGCCCTTGACGGCGATCTTGGCATCGACCAGCGCCTTGCTGACGCGATCGAGGTCGGCCTGGCTCACGTGCAGCGCCGAGCTGGCACCGCTGATCTGTACCGCCGGATCATCCGGGTAGAGGTTGGGAGCGGAATAAATAAAACCGATCGCCAGTACCAGCACGATCAGTGCGTATTTCCACAGAGGGTATTTGTTCAGCATCACGCCGCCCGTTCAAGACGCGGGGCGCTTTGCGCGCCCCGACTGGAAAAATGAAACTGGTAACTCAGATAGCCTTGAGCGTACCTTTTGGCAGGGTGGCCGCAATGGCACCCTTCTGGAACTTCAGCTCGACGCTGTCGGAAACTTCCAGGACCACGAAATCATCGGAAACCTTGACGATCTTGCCGGCGATGCCGCCGTTGGTGACAACTTCGTCACCCTTTTGCAAGTTGCTTAGCAGGTTCTTCTGCTCTTTGGCACGCTTGGCCTGCGGGCGCCAGATCATCAGGTAGAAGATGACCAGGAAACCGACCAGGAAAATCCACTCGAAGCCGGTACCGGCTGGGCCGGCGGCGGGTGCTGCGGCGTCCGCGTATGCGGCGGGGATCAAGAAGCTCATTGGGCACTCCTAATGTAATTTTCTAATAATGGATGCGAACAGTCAGTCCAAGGGCGGTACCGGAAGCCCGCGCTTGGCGTAGAAGGCGTCGACAAAGGCGGCCAATTTACCTTGTTGAATAGCCTCGCGTAAACCGGCCATCAAGCGCTGGTAATGGCGCAAGTTGTGGATGGTATTCAGCATGCTGCTCAGCATTTCGCCGCACTTGTCCAGGTGATGCAGATAGGCGCGGGAGAAGTTGCTGCAGGTATAGCAATCACAGGTCGGATCCAGCGGCGAATCATCGTGGCGATGGAACGCGTTGCGGATCTTGATCACCCCGGTATCGACGAACAGATGGCCGTTGCGTGCGTTACGCGTAGGCATCACGCAGTCGAACATGTCGACGCCGCGGCGCACACCCTCAACGAGATCTTCCGGTTTGCCTACCCCCATAAGGTAACGAGGTTTGTCAGCAGGCATCTGGCCCGGCAGGTAATCCAGCACCTTGATCATTTCGTGCTTGGGTTCGCCGACCGACAGGCCGCCGATGGCCAGGCCATCGAAACCGATGTTTTCCAGGCCTTCCAGCGAGCGCATGCGCAGGTCCTGGTACATGCCGCCCTGGACGATACCGAACAGCGCCGCGGTATTGTCGGCATGGGCGTTCTTCGAGCGCTGGGCCCAGCGCAGCGACAGCTCCATCGAGGCGCGCGCCACATCGTGCTCGGCCGGGTACGGGGTGCACTCGTCGAAGATCATCACCACATCCGAGCCCAGGTCGCGCTGCACCTGCATCGACTCTTCCGGGCCCATGAACACCTTGGCGCCGTCGACCGGCGAGGCGAAGGTCACGCCCTCCTCCTTGATCTTGCGCATGGCGCCCAGGCTGAACACCTGGAAACCACCGGAATCGGTGAGGATCGGGCCTTTCCACTGCATGAAGTCGTGCAGGCCGTTGTGCTTCTTGATCACCTCGGTGCCCGGGCGCAGCCACAGGTGGAAGGTGTTGCCCAGGATCATCTCGGCGCCGATGGCCTCGATATCGCGCGGCAGCATGCCCTTGACCGTACCATAGGTGCCCACCGGCATGAACGCCGGGGTTTCCACGGTGCCACGTGGGAAGGTGATGCGGCCACGACGGGCCTTGCCGTCGGTGGCCAGCAGTTCGAAGGACATTCGACAGGTGCGACTCATGCTTGATCCTCGGGCCCGCGTGGCGCCGGATTGCGGGTGATGAACATGGCATCACCGTAACTGAAGAAGCGGTACCCCTGCGCCACCGCCGCCGCATAGGCGGCCATGGTCTCGGGGTAGCCGGCAAAGGCCGAGACCAGCATCAGCAGCGTGGACTCCGGCAGGTGGAAGTTGGTGACCAGGGCGTCGACCACATGGAACGGCCGGCCCGGGTAGATGAAGATGTCGGTGTCGCCGCTGAAGGCCTTGAGCACGCCGTCGCGCGCTGCGCTTTCCAGCGAACGCACGCTGGTGGTGCCAACCGCGATCACCCGGCCGCCACGGGCGCGGCAGGCGTCGATGGCATCCACCACATCCTGGCTCACTTCAAGCCACTCTTTATGCATGTGGTGGTCTTCGATCTTGTCGACCCGCACCGGCTGGAAGGTACCTGCGCCCACGTGCAGGGTGACGAAGGCGCGCTCGACGCCCTTGGCGGCGATCTTCTCCAGCAGCGCCTCGTCGAAGTGCAGGCCCGCCGTCGGCGCGGCGACCGCACCGGCGCGTTCGGCGTACACGGTCTGGTAGCGCTCGCGGTCGGCGCCCTCGTCCGGGCGGTCGATATAGGGCGGCAGCGGCATGTGGCCGACGCGGTCGAGCAGCGGCAGCACCTCTTCGCTGAAGCGCAGCTCGAACAACGTGTCATGGCGCGCGACCATTTCCGCCTCGCCACCACCGTCGATGAGGATGACCGCGCCCTCCTTGGGCGCCTTGCTGGCACGCACGTGGGCCAGCACCCGGTGGCTGTCGAGCACGCGCTCGACCAGCACTTCCAGCTTGCCGCCGGAAGCCTTCTGGCCGAACAGGCGCGCCGGGATCACCCGGGTGTTGTTGAACACCATCAGGTCGCCCGGGCGCAGGTACTCGAGCAGGTCGGGGAATTGCCGGTGCGCCAGCGCGCCGGTTGGCCCATCGAGCACCAGCAGACGGCTGCCATGGCGCTCGGCCAACGGGTGGCGGGCGATCAGGGAATCAGGGAGTTCGAAGGAAAAATCGGCGACGCGCATGATGATGTTCGGTTCGGCAGGGCCGGGAAGTTTAGCCCAATGTGTGAAAATTGACCATGAAAGCCGATTGACCGACCAGCGGAGCCTCTCTATACTGCGCGCCACAAGCCCTGATGGCGGAATTGGTAGACGCGGCGGATTCAAAATCCGTTTTCGAAAGGAGTGGGAGTTCGAGTCTCCCTCGGGGCACCATCACATCGTTCCAAGCGGTCCCTAGCGGACCCGGAACAGCAGAAAAACCGGCCACTGAGCCGGTTTTTTTGTGCCTATCGGTTTTCAATCAGCCGGTTTTCAATCAGCGCCAACGGTCCAACTGCCCCTGGGCACGGCTGCTGAAGATGGCCAGCAGCTCGCTCAGGGTATGCGCTGACGGCTCGGCAGCGCGGGTCACCGCATACAAGTTGATCGGCAATGCCGGTGCCAGCGGACGAATCGTGGTCGCCCCGGGCGCTGCGCCAAGCGCGGTGAACGGGTCGATGACCGCCAGCCCGGCGCCGGATTCGACCATCGCCCTGGCCAGCGAATAGGTCTGCACCGCGATGCTCACTCGCGGCGGTGGCTCGACTGCCTTCAGGTAGCTGTCGAGGCGGGCCGACAGCGGGTCGGCACTGCTCAGGCCGATCAACGGCGCATCGGCCAGGGCCGTCAATGGCAGCGGCTTGCCTTCATCCGCAGGCGGCCAATAGCCGACCGGTGCCAACGCCACCAGCACCCCACTGGCCAGTGCCTGCGCCTTCAGCGCAGGGTGATCGGGCTGTTGCAGGGTCAGGGCGACATCGATCTCGCGCATCAGCAGGTTCTGCACCAGTTCGCGGCTGTGGGCGCTGGACAGTTCACAGGCGATGTCCGGATAACGCTGGGTCCACTCGTGAATCGCCGGCGGCAACAGCGACAGGGCCAGCGCCGGGGTGGCACCGATGCGCAGGCTGTGGCCCGGCTCACGACGCAGGCTTTGCGCCAGGCGGCGCACCCCTTGCAGGCTCTCCGTGACCTTGTCGACCTCACGCTCCAGCTCCAGCGCTTCGGGCGTCGGCTGCAGCTTGCCGCGCACTCGCAGAAACAACGGGAAGCCCAACTGCTGCTCGGCGTGTTGCAGCACCTTGGTCACGGCAGGCTGGGACACGTGCAGCAACTGCGCGGCACCGCTGACCGAGCCGGTCTGGCGGATGGCCTGGAAAATCTCGATATGGCGAAGGCGCATGGCAAGCCTATAACCTTTGTTTATGGCTCAGTGATCTTTATTCATTTTTCGCCACCTGTCACCTGACCCTAACCTCAGGCTTGTTCCAACCACGAACAAGGACTGACATGGCAAAGCATGTATGCATCATCGGCGGTGGCGTGATTGGCCTGGCAACGGCTTACGCACTGGTGCGCGACGGCGTTGAGGTGACGCTGGTCGAGGCTCGCGATTCGCTGGGCAGTGAAACCAGCTTCGCCAACGGCGGCCAGTTGTCCTATCGCTACGTGGCGCCGCTGGCCGATGCCGGCGTGCCGTTGCAGGCCATTGGCTGGATGCTGCGCGGTGACTCACCGCTGAGATTGCGCCCACGCTTCGATCCTGCACAGTGGCGTTGGATGGCCGCGTTCCTCGCTGCTTGCCGCTCCTCGGTCAACCGCGCCAATGCAGGCCATCTGTTGCGCCTGGCGCTGTTGAGCCAGTCGACCTTGCAGGCCTGGCGTGAAGAGGATGGCCTGAGTGGTTTCAACTGGCGGCGCAACGGCAAGCTGGTCACCTTCCGCCAGGCCAGCAGCTTCGCACACGCACGCAACAACCTTGCCGCGCCTCAGCAACAACAGGTGCTGTCGCACGCCGACTGCGCCCGCCTGGACCCGGCGCTGGCGGAGGCGCCCTTTGTCGGCGCCGTCTATACCCCGGATGAAGAAGTCGGTGATTGCCACGCGTTCTGCCAGCAACTGGCGGCGCGCCTGCGGGCGTCGGGACGTTGCCAGTTCCGCCTGGGCCAGGCCGTCTCCGGCATTCGCCATGCGCATGGCGCGGTAAGTGCGATCGAACTGGGTGACGAAGTGCTGCCGGTGGAGCACCTGGTGGTTGCTGCCGGCCATCGCAGTGCATTGCTGGCACTGCCGGGTGTCGACCTGCCGCTGTACCCGCTCAAGGGTTACAGCCTGACCGTACCGATCGGCAGCCAGCACCGGGCGCCAGACCTGAGCATCACCGATTACGACCGCAAGATCGTCTACGCGCGGATTGGCGAGCAGTTGCGGGTGGCGGCGATGGTCGACATCGTCGGTTTCGACCCATCGCTGGACCCCAAGCGCCTGGCCCTGCTCAAACGCCAGGCCCGCGAAACCTTCGCCAATGCCGGCGACTACGACTATGCCATCGAATGGGCCGGCATGCGTCCGGCGACCCCTAGCGGCGTACCGCTGCTGGGCGCAACGGCGTATCGCAACCTGTGGCTGAACCTTGGCCATGGTGCGCTGGGCTTCACCCTGGCCTGCGCCAGCGCACGCCTGCTCAGCGAACTGATCGGCCAGCGCCGCCCCGCCATCGACCTGCACGGCTTTACGCCCCGTGCGGCCTGAACCCCAACCCTCTGAAGGACTACCGCAATGATCATTGAGCGCATCCAGCCCAACCCACGCTTGTCCGCCGCCGTCACCTATGGCGACCTGGTGTTTCTCTCCGGCCAGGTGCCGGGTGACGCCAGCGATGCCACCGGCCAGACTGCCCAGGTACTGGAAAAAATCGACGCATTGCTGGCCGAGGCTGGCAGCGACAAAGACCATCTGCTCAGCGCGACCATCTACCTGAAGGACATCGGCAGGGATTTCGCCGCGATGAATGACGTCTGGTCCGCCTGGTTGTCGCCCGGCCAGGCCCCCAGCCGCACCACCTTGCAGGCCGAACTGGCACGCCCGCAGGTGCTGGTGGAAATATCCGTGATCGCGGCACGCCGCTGACCCCCTCTTACCCACAACGGAGAACAACAATGCAAAAAATCACGTTGATCGGTTGCACCCTCGCCCTGCTGCTAGGTGCCCAGGCCCATGCTGACGAAGCAACGTTGGGGCCCACGCTAAGCAAGATTGCC
The DNA here is from genome assembly GCF_016620375.1 of Pseudomonas sp. LAM2023. Taxonomy (NCBI): domain Bacteria; kingdom Pseudomonadati; phylum Pseudomonadota; class Gammaproteobacteria; order Pseudomonadales; family Pseudomonadaceae; genus Pseudomonas; species Pseudomonas sp. LAM2023. The sequence continues at coordinate 286,848 of NZ_JAENHV010000017.1, forward strand.
AAAGCCAACAGCATCACCCTGGGCTATCGCGATGCTTCAGTGCCGTTCTCCTACGTGGGCGACCATTCGGGCCAACCCATGGGCTACTCGGTCGACCTGGCAAACAAGATCGTCGAGCGTGTGCGGCAGAAGCTGGCTTTGCCCGAACTCAAGGTGAAGTACAACCTGGTGACCTCGCAGAGCCGCATTCCCCTGGTGCAGAACGGGACCGTTGACCTGGAGTGCGGCTCGACCGGCGTCACCGCAGAGCGGCAGAAACAGGTGGCGTTTTCCTATGGGTTCATCTATGTCAAAGGTCAGTTGCTGACGGCCAAGGACAGCGGGATCAAAAGTTTCGCCGACCTGCGCGGCAAGAATGTGGTGACCACCGCCGGCACCACCAACGAACGCTACCTGAAAAGCTACAACGTCGATCACAAGATGGACATGTTCGTGGTCAGCGCCAAGGACCATGGCGAAGCCTTCCAGATGCTGCAGTCCGGCCGGGCGGCGGCGTTCTACATGGACGATGCGCTACTTTACGGCGAGCGCGCCAAGGCCCGTGATCCGCACAACTGGATAGTGGTCGGGGAAGAGCAGTCGCGGGAAATCTACAGCTGCATGGTGCGCAAGGGTGACCCGCAGTTCCTCGCTCTGGTGAACGCGTCGCTGGGCGAGCTGTACAGCTCAGGGGAAATCAACGGCATCTACCAACGCTGGTTCCAACAGCCAATCCCGCCTAAAGGCTTGAACCTGGAATTCCCGATGACCAGCGAACTCAAGGCCATCTTTGCCAAGCCGGTGAGCGACCCGGTGCAGTAACTTCAGCCCGACGCCCATCGGGATAAACATCAGGAAACGATGTGTCACGGCCAAACGTCGCTACTGCGGAGCATCATTGCCGCAGTAGCGACTCGCCACGCTTATGGGTTAATCAGAAGTTTTACCCGTCACCAGCGTTTGCGGGTTACTGCTCCCCCAAACGGTAGCAAGGTCAACCAGCAATGTCCCACTGAGTTCTTCGATTTCACCCTGGGTGATCTCACTTTCACCCTGTTTACCGAACAGCACAACTTGATCGCCGGCCGCCACAGCCGGAATATCTGTCACGTCCACCATGACGGTATTCATGGAAACTTTCCCTACCACTGGCGCACGCTGTCCATTTACCAGCACAACGCCTTTATTGGTAAACGCGCGACGGTAACCGTCAGAGAAGCCTACTGGAATATTCGCGAGCCTTGAGTCACGACTAAGCGTCACTGTTCGGTCATACCCCACGGTATTGCCTTTAGGGTATTGGTTAACAGACGCCACGTATGACTTGACCTGCATGACAGGTTTGTACTGGGCATGCGAAGGTTGCATCATCCCATACAAGGCACCACCGGCACGCACCATGTCCAGGTGCGACTCTGGCACTTCCAACGTCGCGTAGGAATTCGCCGCATGAAGAGTAATTTTACTTCTATCAATGCCGGCAGCCTTGATCAGCCAAGCCGTTTGCTCATTGAAGGCATTGAGCCCTTGGCGAACATCATCCTTATCCTGCACCGCGAAGTGAGTCATGATGCCGACCAACTCCAGAGGCGCCAGACGCGTGATAGCCAAGGCTTCTTGCCGACCGTGTTCAGTGCTCATCTCAAGGCCGTTACGGCTCATGCCACCTGCGTTCAAGGCCAGGTGGACCTTCAGGCGCTTCCCGTGCTTTTCCGCAACGGCGGCCATTTTTCGAGCATAATCGAGGCCACTGACCAACTCTTCCATGTGGTATGGCAGTGCACCTTCCACCTCGGCCAACGTCGCTGTACGCACGCGGACAAGTTCACCCTTGAACCCGCTTTCCCGTACGATACGAGCCTCTTCATTGCTGGCAACGCCTACGCAGGGCACCTCCATTTTCATGACCGACGGCATCAATAAAGCGACACCGTGCCCATAGGCATCCGCCTTGAGAATGGCACACAGCTTCGCTTTATTCGTCAAGGTGCTCTGCAGCATACGGATATTGTTTTCAAACACCGCCTGGTTAACTTCAACCCAGGCGTTACTGGTTGCCACGGCCTGTTCAGATTGCGCATTATCCACAGCAAGCAACGGTGCAGCCTGAACATACCCTTGCCCTATGATCATCGCCAGGGAAAGAGCAATAACAGTCCGTGTTAAAGGCATACAATACATCTCCGGGTACACTATACAGCTGATGAGGGCGGCGAAGCTTACAGTCATGTATTGCCCTCTGCAAGCCATTAACCGGGGCAGAAAATGGCTTGACTTGACGTGCAGCAATAAACTTCACCAACAGCGACAAAAAACTAAACACAGGGTCAAGAAGTTTGAAACGCCCGCAACTTTAATACTGCCAAAGTGATACTCAGGGATATATCAAACCGTCACATGGATCATGCCACCGCTTTGCCCGCCAGCGCCCAGCCCTCAGGCCGTAGCGTGTGCCAGTCGCTGACCTGTTGATAGGCATGACCGATGCGAAGAACCAGCGCTTCAGCGAAGGCCGGCCCGACAACCTGCATCGAGACAGGCATACGCTTTTCATCGAAGCCGATGGGCAGCGCCACCGAGCACAGGTTCAGCAAGTTGGCGAAGCGCCCTAACAAGGCCAGTGGCGTGCCATATTCGTCGACCTCCTCCAACGGCACACTGCCAATAGCGTTGGTCGGGAAAACGCAGGCGTCTATGTTGCTCATCGCCTCCTGCATGGCTTGCCGGGCGGCGCGGCGCTGATTGTGCAGCTGGATATACGACGCCGCGTCGATGGCGCGCCCGCTGAGTATGCGACGTTGGACATGGGGGTCGAAACGCAGGTCGTCGCGCTCGAACAAGCGCCCGAGGTTGGCGTAACCCTCGGCGCTCATCAGCCCGCCAGCGATGCGCATGCACTGCTCCAGCGACGTGGGCAGCGGTTGCTCGATCAATTGCATGCCCAGCGCGGCCAACTGCTTGAGCCCCAGGTCGTATGCCTTCAGTACCCCGGGGGCGATGTGCGCGCGTTCCGCCTCGGGCAACACCCAGATGCGCAAGCCGGCGACCGGCCGCTCGAGGCCGGCAGCGGCGCTGAACACCGGTGCGCGGGCCGAAACCGGGTCCAGCGGGTCTGGCCCCAGCAGGGCATCCAGCATCCACGCCGCATCTTCCACCTTGTGCGTGATAGGCCCTACCGAGTCCAGCGAAGGGCACAGCTCGATCAAGCCATGGCGGCTGACCAGGCCACGCGTGGTTTTCAGCCCGACCAGGCCGCACATCCCCGCCGGAATCCGCACCGAACCGCCGGTATCGGTACCCAACGCCGCGCTCGCCAGGCCGCTGGCCACGGCCACTGCCGAACCACTGCTGGAGCCACCCGGAGCGTGATGTACGTTACGGTCCCACGGGTTCCACGGCGTGCCCATCACCGCATTGGTGCCCCAGCCACCAAAAGCGAATTCGACGGTGTGGGTCTTGCCGAGAATGATCGCACCGGCCCGCTCCAGGCGTTGCACTGCAGTGGCGGTCAACGTGGAAACTCGCGGTTGCTGCGCCAATGAGCCACCGGTGATGGCCTGGCCTTGGATCTCGAACAAATCCTTGATCGCCAACGGAATGCCATGCAGCGGCCCCAGGTGAATGCCGGAAGCACGCTGGCGATCTGCAGCGATGGCCGCGTTCAACGCACGCGAGGGATAGGCTTCGACATAGGCATTCAGTTGCTCGTCAAAGCGCTCGATGCGCGCCAGTTGCGCACGCACCAGCGCTTCGCTGGTCAGCGAGCCGGCCTGCAGCGCCTGCTGCAACTGGCCGATGCTGTGGAAAGTTACCTGATCCATGGTGTTCATAGGTTCAACCTCGCACGGTTTTGCGGCCGCGTGAAACGTGCTTTTCAAGCACCCGCGACAGCATTGAAAGAGGGAAGGCGATAACGAAATAGAACAGCCCTACCAGCAGGAAGACATGCATTGGCAGGAAGGTTTCCGAAGCGATGGCCCGCGCTGCCAGCATCAATTCATCGGTGGCAATCAGGGCGCACAACGAGCTGTCCTTGAGGATCGACACGTAGGCATTGAGCAGGGGCGGCAAGATGACCCGAAACACTTGCGGCAGGATGACCGCGGTAAACGCTTTCAGCGGCGTCAGGCCGATTGCGATAGCGGCTTCGCGCTGGCCGCGATGCAGCGAATCCAGGCCGCCACGGAGGATTTCCGCAACGTACGCGGCACCCTGCAGCCCCAGGCCGATGGCCCCGGCCCAATAGCCGGACAAGGTCAACCCCAGGCTGGGCAGTGCGAAATACAGGGCCAGCAGCAACGCCAGAAGCGGTACTGCCCGCATGCTCTGGATGAACAACGCTGCCAGGCGCTTGAGGATGCGGTTGGGGCTTCTCAGCGCCCAGACCAGCAACGCGCCCAGCACGACCGCCAGGGCGAACCCGATCAGCGACAGTTCGGCAGTGATCCGTGCACCGAGCAACAGGCGAACGCTCCAGTCGCTCCAGTACTCCGGGTATTGCTGGAAGAAACCGATCATCGCGCGCTCCCCAAATGACGTTCGAGGCGAATGAATCCCACACCGATCGGCAGGATCATCGCCGCGTAGATGCACATCACCGCCAGGTAGATCAGTGACGTCTGGAAGGTTGAGGTCACCAGATTGCGCGCCAGGAACATGATCTCCGGCACGGCGATGGCCGAGGCGATGGAGGTGTCCTTGATCAATTGGGTGACGTAGTTGGCGAACGCTGGCAAGGTCACTCGCAGGGCCTGGGGCAACAGAATGCAACGCAGAATCTGCATCCGGCTCAGGCCGACAGCCAACCCGGCTTCATGCTGGCCGACATGCAGCGACTGCAAGCCGCTACGGAAAATATCGGCCAACACCGCACTGCCGACCAGGCTCAGGCCAACGATGGCGGCCAGCCACGCGGGCAGGTTGATGCCAAGGTAGGAGAGACCGAAATAGATCAGGAACAGATGCGCCAGCGCCGGCACATTGCGCATCCACTCGATGAAGCAGCCAATCACCCCATGCAACAGCCGTGACCGACTGAACGTCAGCAACACAGCCAATACCACGCCGCCGGCGCTCGCCAGCAGCAAGGTGCATAGTGCGATTTCCAGAGCGGTGAGCGCGCCTTTGAGCAACAGGGGCAACAGCCCGAGAAACACCTCGACGTTCGCCATCAAGCGCCCTCCATGGCCATGCGCCCAAGAAAACTGCGGGTACGCTCATGACGCGGGCTGTCGATTACCTGCGCCGAGGGCCCTTGCTCGACAATGTGGCCACCGTCCATGAAGATCACCCGGTCCGCCACGTCCCGAGCAAAGCGCACTTCATGGGTCACCATGATCATGGTGCGGCCCTCCTGCGCCAGCTCACGAATCACGGCGAGTACTTCGCCCACCAGCTCGGGGTCCAGTGCCGAGGTCGGCTCGTCGAACAGGATGACTTTGGGTTGCTGGGCCAACGCGCGGGCGATAGCCACCCGCTGTTGCTGGCCGCCGGACAACTGCTCGGGATAGACCTCGGCCTTGTGCCGCAGGTGGACCTTTTCCAGCATGGCATCAGCCAGCTCGTAGGCCTGCTTGCGTGGCATGCCCTGCGCCTTGATCGGCCCCAGCGCAACGTTGTCGCGCACGGTCAAATGTGGCCAGAGGTAGAACAGCTGGAACACCATCGCGATCTCGCGACGCTGCGGGGCCATTTCCCGATCACTCATCAGGCGTATGCGCTTGCCGTCCTTGACCTGACCGATCAGCTCGTCGCCCAGCCAGATATCGCCCCGGGTGGGTTTTTCCAGGTAATTGATGCAGCGCAGGCAAGTGGACTTGCCCGACCCGCTGGGGCCGATCAACGACAGCGTTTCCCCGGCTTTCAACTCCAGGTTGATGCCCTTGAGCACCTCCAGATCACCATAACTCTTGTGCAGGTCATGCACGCGCAGCAACGCAGGTTCGGACGGGGTCGACATCTTGGTTAACCTCTTTATTGTTATAGGTGTGGCGATGAACCGGCATGTGGCCGATTCATCCGCTCAGGCGCTTACTTGCAGCCAGGCAGTTGCCAGTCCGCCGGGCGGTCGACACCCAGCCTCAGGTTGCTGCCTTGCGGCACATACCAGACATCCTGGGTCAGGCCGTAGCGGGCACCGATCTTGCGCATTTCACAGTTTTTCCAGAGGGTCTGGATCTGCTCGTTGACGGCGGCCACCAGCTGCGGGCTGGCCTCTTTGTTGAAGCCGTACACCACCTGCCCCAGGCCGGTCAGCAGGGGGAACTTCGGATCGTTGTCGGTGAATGCGTTGAAGCGCAGGTGCCATTGTGGATTGCGGAAAATGGCGTACTGCATGACTGGAGGGTCGCCAATCACTGCATCGATGCGCCCGGCGAGCAGATCACGCACCGCAGCATCCGAGGTGTCGTACAGCGCCACTTGCAACCCTTCGATCTTGCGCATCTCCGGGATGAACGAAAAACCGGTGATGGTGCCGACTTTCTTGTCCTGCAGATCCTTGAGGCTGCTCCAGTTGGTCTTGTCGGTCTGGGTGATGCCGTTCTTGAAATAGTGAATCGGGTCGCTCACGGTCATGATCTTCGCGCGCTGCTCGGTCCAACCCATGGTGCCGGCCATGACATCCACGCGGTTGGCTTGTACCGAGGCAATGGTGCTGGCCCAGTCCATCAAGGCAGGTTTGACCTTCAAACCCAGTTTCTCGGATATTTGTTGAAGGATTTCACCGTCGTAGCCGACCATCCGGCTGTCTTGATAACCGGTCCCTGGCATGTCCCCGGTGAAGGCGATAGTCAGGCTTCCCGGCTCTACCGTTTCCAGTGCGGACGCCGGTAGCGAGGCCAGCATGGATACCAGCAAACCCGCGTAGATACCGGCCAACCGTTGAACAATGGGCTTCTGCATCACGTGCTCCTTGATTGTTTTTCTATGAACAGCATGGTGTTAGGCAGGCACTCATCGTATGGTGACCAGCGGCATAACTGGTTGGATGGTTTGCAGGAATGATTGAACATTTGCGACATTTCGGAGATGTGCTGCCCAACACCTCCAGCGCAAGCCTCGTGGAAGCACTCGACAAGGGCCAGGCACGGCATCCGCCAAGCCGACGCGGCGCCACCGAGTTGTCTATCGGGATCGTGCTATGGCCGCGTTTCCCCTTGCTGTCTCTCTCGGGGCTGACCGATGCGTTGCGACATGCTGCCGACACCGGCGATCAGAGCCGCCCGATACGTTGCCGATGGAATGTCCTCGGTAGCCCTGGGCAAAGGGTTGTTTCCAGTTGCGGGCTGGATGTACCCATCGACAGTGAACTCAGCGACCCTCATCAATTCGACTACATCGTGGTGATAGGTGGGTTACTGGACTACCTGGAGACAGCGCCGAAGACTTATCCGGCATTCCTGCATCAGGCGGCTGCCGCTGGCGTGCCATTGATCGGCCTGTGCACGGGCAGCTTCGTGCTCGCACGCCATGGCCTGATGGAAGGGCGTACCGCTTGCGTGCATGCCTACCATTGCGATGACTGGAAACGCCTGTTCCCCCGATTGCGCTTTGTCAGCAACAGTGACTTCCTCATCGACAAGGATCGCATCACCTGCGCAGGGGGTATCTCGGTGATCGAGTTGGCCATCCATCTTGTCGGGCTGCATTGCGGTCCGGATCGGGCCGGCAAGGTCGTGCACCAGATGACCGTCGCGAAAAGCAGCTCTGGCAGTTTCGTCGACCGGCGCAAGGCGCTGGGCTACGCCAGCTCTTCGAACAGGCGCCTGCACGAAGCCGTGATGCTGATGGAAAAGCACATGACCGAGCCTTTGGCTATCGACGCGATCGCCAACCTGGTCGGGACCAGTAAACGCCAGCTTGAGCGGCTGTTCGTTGCTGAAACCAGTAGCACTCCGGCCCAGTTCTATCGCCAGGTTCGCCTCAGGTTTGGCCGCTGGCTGCTGATCAGCTCGGATCGACATATCGGCGAAATCGCTTTTGAATGCGGTTTTGCCGATGCGCCCCATTTCATTCGGCATTTCCAGAACCTGTTCGGCATGTCTCCCGGCAAATTGCGCAAAGAGCTGCTGCGAAACGCCAACCCGAACCAAGCGGGGAAATAGCCAGACAGTGAGCATTGACCCGTCGTGGGGCAGAATGTGGCTTCGCGGGCACACCTGCCCACACCGATACTGCCCCAACCCGCGAATAGGCCCGATCAGCCAGCACACAAGGACTCGCCATGCACCTGACCCACCGCGCGGTACGGCCCGACGACATCCCCGCAATCTGCCGCTTCCCGCAAAGCCCGGCCGAGCTGTTCTATATGTTCCCCAAAGCCACCTATCCCCTCACCCCCGCGCAATTGAGCGATGCCATCGCCCAACGCAGCGGCTCCACGGTGGTGGAAGGCAACGGCACGGTGCTGGCCTTCGCCAACTTCTACAAGGCCGAACACGGCGGTGTATGCGCCCTGGGCAACGTGGTCGTGGCCCCCGCTGCACGCGGCCACGGCGTGGCGCGCTACCTGGTAACGGCCATGATCGAACTGGCCCGCCAACAGTTCGCAGCCCGGGAGGTGTGGGTGTCGTGCTTCAACCACAACACCGCGGGCCTGCTGCTTTATCCACAGCTGGGCTTCGTGCCGTTCGGTATCGAGGAACGGCAGGCGTGGGAGGGTTCGCGAGTGGCGTTGGTGCAGATGAAACAGGTCTTGACTCAGCCCGGCTGAGTCAGCGTGGCAGTGCATGGGGCTGAACGAGGAAAGCAAAATCCCTTGCAACAATCATCCAGCGAACCTTCACACTACCTCGACGTCGGATCCTGCATCTGCCCATTTTCGAGGTACCCCGCGTGAAAGACATCATCGTCCGCAAGTACCGCCTGGCCGTGAAGACCATCGGCTACATCGGCTGGTCGCTGTTCTGGCTGCTGATCTGGGATGTGCTGGTCACCATCGACTTCATGCTGTTCTTCAACAGCAAGTTCACCCTGCCGCTGATCCCGTTGACCTTGCTGGGTTCTGCGCTGGTGGTGCTGGTGAGTTTTCGCAACAGCAGCGCCTACAACCGCTGGTGGGAGGCACGCACCTTGTGGGGGGCGCTGGTCAATAGTTCGCGCAGCTTCGCTCGGCAGACACTTACGTTGATCGACGACGCGGATGACGCGCTCAACCCGGTCAAGGCCACCCTGCTGCGCCGGCATATCGCCTATGTGAACTGCCTGGCAGCGCATTTGAAGGGCGAAAGCTGCCCGGACGCGCTGATGGCTTTCATCCCGCCCGCAGAGTTCGAACGGCGCAACCGCTCGAACAATTTCGCCAACGACATCCTCAGCGGCTCGGCGGCCCTGCTGGCGCGGGAGTACCAGGCCGGGCGGCTGGACAGCATTCGCCTGGCGCGGCTGGAGTCGACGCTGGTAGACCTGTCCAATGCCCAGGGTGGCATGGAGCGGATCGCCAACACCCCGCTGCCCTACCCCTATGTGTATTTCCCGCGGCTGTTCATCACCCTGTTCTGCCTGATCGTACCGGTGGGGCTGGTGGAGTCGCTGGGCTGGTTCACGCCGCTGGCGTCGACGGTGGTGGGGTTCATGCTGCTGGCGATCGAGCGGATCGGAACGGACTTGCAGAGCCCGTTCCGCTTCAGTGAGCACCAGATCCAGATGGACAGCATTTGCGAGACGATCGAGCGCAACCTGGAGTCGATGCAGCGGGAAGCGCAATGTGCCGAAGTGGTTGGTGCGTGAACGATTCCGACTCCACGCAAGCATCTGCCTTGCTCGGGATCCTAGGCCTTGCGCGATCCTCGTAGGAGCGGATTCAGCCGCGATAACCGGCACAGCCGGTGCCAGCCACCGCGTCGCCTGCTTCGCGGATGAATCCGCTCCTACAGGTACAGCGCCAGCCTGCAGAGCAGCCCCGGCTACCGATCAGGCGCGTACGTAGCGTTGACGCAGCACATCGCTCAAGGCATCCACCAGCAAAACCAGCACCAGCATGCCCATGATCACCGTGCTGGCCTGGGCCTCCTGGAACAGGCTCAAGGTGGTGTACAGCATCTGCCCCAAACCACCAGCGCCGACAAACCCCAGCACGCTGGCCATGCGGATGTTGTTCTCCCAGCGGTACAAGCTGTAGGCCAGCAACTGCGGCCACAGGTTAGGCAAGGTACCGAAGCAGAACGCCGCCAGCTGGCTGCCACCCTGCAGGCGGATGGCCGCCGCCGGCTCCGGCGGCGCGTTCTCCAGGGCCTCGGCAAACAGCCGCCCGAGCACGCCGGCGGTGTGCAGCGCCAGGGCCAGGGTACCGGCATTGGGCCCCAGCCCGGCCGCCAGTACCGTCAGCGCGGCCCACACCAGTTCCGGAATGGCCCGCAGGGCATTGAGCAACAACCGCGCACAGCCCTGCAGCGGCCACCCGAAGCGGCCCGCGGCGGGTAACGCCAGCACCAGGCCCAACAGCATGGCCAACAAAGTACCCAACCCAGACATGGCCAAGGTTTCCAACGCGCCATGCGCGACCGCGCGCAAATGCCCGGCAGACAGGTCCGGGTGCAGAAAACGCCCGGCATATTCCGCCATCTGCCCCAGCCCGCCATTGCCGAACAGGGCCTGCCAGTCCAGCTCGAGGTAGGCGAACGAGGCCACCACTGCGGCGATAATGGCCCCGAGCAGCAGCAGGTTGATCGCCCGGTTCATGCCAGCCTCCAGCGCAGCAAGCGGCTGAGCAGGTCAGCCAGCATCACCAGCACCAAAAATGTCAGCAGCATGCTCGCCACTTCCGCACCGGCGAACATGCGCATCGACAGGTCGATCTGCTGCCCTAACCCACCGGCACCGACGAAGCCCATCACCACCGAGGCCCGCACCGCACACTCCCAGCGATACACGGTATACGACACCACTTCCGACGCAGCGCTGGGCAGGATGCCGTAGAGAAACGCCGCCAACCTGCCACTGCCCGCTTGCAACAACGCATGGGCCGGGCGCTGGTCGACCGACTCGAAGATTTCCGCGTAGACCTTGCCGAGCATGCCGCTGTAAGTAATGGCGATAGCCAGCACACCGGCCGTCGGCCCCAGCCCGACAGCCCGCACGAACAGCAACGCCCAGACAATTTCCGGCACACTGCGCAGGAATATCAGCAGCCAGCGCACCGGCAGGCGCAGCACGCGTGACCTTAGCCCGGCACGACCGCCACGCGAGGCCGCGCGCAACGACAAGGCCCGGCTGGCCAGCAGCCCGGCAGGGACCGCCAGCAACAAGGCCAACGCCATCCCGGCGGTGGCCACGGCCAGGGTCTGCAAGGTGGCTTCATACAGCAGCGCCAGGAAGTCTGCTGTGTGAGCCGGCGGCCAGAAGGCGCTGGTAAAACTGGCGATCTGCTGGCGATTCTGCGCCTGGAGCAGCACCCTCGGGTTCAGTTCGCTCAGTTGCACGCCCGGCCACAGCAGCAGTACCGCCAGCAGCGCCAGCAGCAACCTCGGCAGCAAGGCCGGGTCGCGCACGTCAGCCTTCAGCATCGCGGAATCTGCACAGTCAGCGTCGGCCCCTGAGGCGGCGCCGGCACCAGCTGTTCGTTGGCGTACAGCGCATCGAGCAACTGCTCGGTCACCGCGTGCGCCGGGCAGTCGAATACCACCTGCCCTTCGCGGATCCCCACCACCCGCGGAAAGTGCGCCAGCGCCAACTCCACCGCGTGCAGGCTGGCCACCAGGGTTATGCCATGGGCCTGGGCGTGACGGTTGAGCAAGGCCAGGCTGTGGTCAGCCAGTACCGGGTCCATGGCCGACACCGGCTCATCGGTCAACAACAGCTGTGGCTGCTGGTACAACGCGCGGGCAATGCCCACGCGCTGCAACTGGCCGCCGGACAATTGCCCGCACTGCACGAACAATTTGTCGGCCAGGCCCAACTCGGCCAGGACCTGGCGCGCGCCAGGCACATCGCTGGGGTACAACAGGTTGAGCAAGCCGCGCAGCACACCCCACTGCCCCAGGCGGCCGGCCAGCACCGCCGTCACCACCCGCTGGCGTGGCGGCAATGGCGGGGCCTGATGCACCAGGCCGACCCGCGCACGCAGGCGCTGCCGCGCCCTGGCGGACAACGCCCAGGGCTGTTCGCCCAGCAGCTCCAGGCGCCCGCTGCTGGGCTGGATCGCCGTGGCCATCAGGTGCAGCAAGCTGGACTTGCCTGCCCCTGACGGCCCGATGATGGCGACGCGCTCGCCCTGGCAGATACGCAGGTTCACCGCGTCAAGCGCACGCACCTGGCCATGGCGCAGGCCGGCGCCGTGCAGCTGAATAGCCACTTCGCAAGAGACTGTCACTTGAGCAGGCCGGCCTCGCGTGCAGCCTGCTCGGTGCCCACGTAATTCTCGGGCTTGGTCTCGATGAAGCGGCTGGCCGCTTGCAGGTCGAGAATGGCCTTGTGCTCCGGGTTGGCCGGGTCGAGGTCGAGGAACGCCTTCTGGATCTTTTCCTTCAGCGCCGGGTCCATGTTGCCGCGCACGGTCCAGTTGTAGTCGTAGTAGGTCGGGGTGGTGGCGAACACCTTCACCTTGGCGGTATCGACCTTGCCGGCATCGACCAGCTTCTGCCAGACACTGGCGTTGAGCACGCCGCCATCGACCTTGCCGGCTTGCACCCAGGCCACGGTGGCATCGTGGGCACCGGAATAGGCCACTCGGCTGAAGTAGTCTTCAGGCTTGATATTGTCCTGCTTGAGCATGAAGTAACGCGGCATCAGGCTGCCCGAGGTGGACGAGATGGAACCGAAGGCAAACGACTTGCCCTTGAGGTCGGCCAGGCTTTTCACATCGGGGTTGGCGGTAATGAACTTGGAGGTGAACTGCGCATCCTGCTCACGCTGCACCAGCGGCGTGGCGGTCGGGTCCTTCAGGTGGACCTGAACGAAGGTGAAACCGCCCAGCCAGGCCAGGTCCAGGCGACCGGAAGCCAGCGACTCGACCACTGCCGGGTAGTCGGCGACCGGCACGAACTTGACTTCCATGCCCAGTTGCCTGGCCAGGTATTCGCCCAACGGCTTGAACTTGCGCTGCAGTTCGGTCGGTGCTTCGTCGGGAATGGCGCTGACCCGCAGGGTTTCAGCAGCCTGGGCGACTACGGCACAGCAGGACAGCACGAGGCCGGCGGCGAGCGCCAGGGGGCGTTTGAGCATGGGTGTTCTCCGGTTCAATAGCGGGGAAAGGCCGACCGTCAGGCCGACCACGGGAATTATAAGAGGCGCGGGCGCAAAGGCCAGCTTTGCTACAATCGCGCAATAATTTGACCTGCCGAGGTACACATGAGCGAGCCGATTCGCCTGACCCAGTACAGCCATGGTGCCGGCTGTGGCTGCAAGATCTCCCCCAAGGTGCTGGATGTGATCCTCGCCGAAAGCGGCGCCCAGGCCCTGGATCCGAAACTGTGGGTCGGCAACGCCTCGCGTGACGACGCGGCCGTGTATGCGCTGGACGACGAGCGTGGTGTGGTTTCGACCACCGACTTCTTCATGCCGATCGTCGATGACCCCTACGACTTCGGCCGCATCGCCGCCACCAACGCCATTAGCGACATCTATGCCATGGGCGGCGACCCGTTGATGGCCATCGCCATCCTCGGTTGGCCAGTAAATGTGCTGCCGCCGGAAGTGGCCCGCGAAGTGATCCGCGGTGGCCGTGCGGTGTGCGCCGAAGCCGGCATCCCGCTGGCTGGAGGCCACTCCATCGACGCCCCCGAACCGATCTTCGGCCTTGCTGTCACCGGCGTGGTGAACAAGCGCCACCTCAAGCGCAACGACACCGCCAGCGCAGGTTGCCGCCTGTACCTGACCAAGCCGCTGGGCATCGGCATCCTCACCACCGCCGAGAAAAAGGCCAAGCTGCGCCCACAGGACCAGGGCCTGGCCCGTGACTGGATGTGCACCCTCAATACCCCCGGCAGCCGCTTCGGCAAGCTCGACGGGGTCAAGGCGATGACCGACGTCACCGGCTTTGGCCTGCTCGGCCACCTGGTGGAACTGGCCGAAGGCAGTGGCCTCACCGCGCACCTGGAGTACGCCGCTGTGCCACGGCTGCCGAGTGTCGAACACTACCTGGCCGAGGGCTGCATCCCCGGTGGCACCCTGCGCAACTTCGACAGCTACGGGCACAAGATCGGCGCCCTCACTGACGACCAGAAGCACCTGCTGTGCGACCCGCAAACCAGCGGCGGCCTGCTGGTGGCGGTCACCCCGGACGGGGAAGCCGAGTTCCTCGCCGAAGCCGCCGGGCTGGGCCTGCAATTGGCAGCGATCGGCCAGTTGGTCGAGCGACAGAGCCACGCGGTCGAGGTGATCTGATGCGCCCCGACTGCACCGACTTCCGCCAGCTGTTCCTCGATGACGTGCCGATGATGGACATGCGCGCCCCCATCGAATTTGCCAAGGGCGCCTTCCCCGGCGCCGTCAACCTGCCGCTGATGACCGATCAGGAACGGCAGAAGGTCGGTACCTGCTACAAGCAGCAGGGCCAGGCCGCCGCCATCGCCCTCGGCCACCAGCTGGTCAGTGGCGCCAGCAAACAGGCCCGCCTGGAAGCCTGGGCGGCATTTGCCCAGGCTCACCCGGAGGGTTACCTGTATTGCTTCCGTGGTGGCTTGCGCTCGCAGATCGTGCAGGGCTGGCTGCGTGATGAAGCGGGTATCCATTACCCGCGGATCAAAGGTGGCTACAAGGCCATGCGTACCTTCCTGCTGGAAACCACTCAGCAGGCAGTGGAGCAATGTGATTTCGTGCTGGTTGGCGGCCTGACCGGCACCGGCAAGACCGACGTGCTGCACCAGCTGGACAACGTGCTCGACCTGGAAGGCCACGCCAACCATCGCGGCTCCAGCTTCGGCAAGCGCGCCACCGCACAGCCGGCGCAGATCGACTTCGAGAACCAGCTGGCCATCGATGTACTGAAGAAACGTGCCCGCGGCATCGAGCAGTTCGTATTGGAAGACGAAGGCCGCATTGTCGGCAGCTGCACGGTGCCACTGGAGCTATACCAGGGTATGCAGCAGTACCCACTGGTGTGGCTGGAAGACACGTTCGCCAACCGGGTGGAGCGCATCCTGCGCGATTATGTGATCAACCTGAGCGCCGAGTTCGTCAGCGTGCATGGCGAAGAGGACGGCCGCCGGCTGTTCGCCGAGCGTCTGCTGCAGAGCATGGCCAACATCTACAAGCGCTTGGGCGGCGAACGCTATCAGCGCCTGTCGGACATCCTCCGCCTGGCCCTAGAGGAACAGCAGCGCAGCGGTGCGGTGGACTTGCATCGAGGCTGGATCGAAGGCTTGCTGAACGAGTACTACGACCCGATGTACGCCTACCAGCGCGCAGCCAAGGCAGAGCGTATCGAGTTTGCCGGGGATGCCGTGGAAGTACGCGAGTACCTCAAGGCCCGGGCACTACGCGCACCGCGCAGCTAAAGCTGCTGCCAAGGGCACGGCAATACCTGTAGGAGCGGCCTTGTGTCGCGAAAGGGCTGCGCAGCGGCCCCGGCCGTTTTCGCCATGTTGAACCGGGGGGCCGCTTTGCGGCCCTTTCGCGACACAAGGCCGCTCCTACAACGGGGCCAGTCATCCCGGACACGACCTCATTGCCCGGGGCTGAGCACTCGTTCCAGCTCCGCCGCCCGGTCGCGGGTCATGTCCATCAAACAGGACCCACCTTCCAGTACCGCCATGGTTCCACCACTGGCCTGCACATGGAACTGGCAATTGCCATCGCGGTAAGCCAGCCACGTACGCTGCACATCCCGCAGGCGCTTCTGCTGCCCGGCATCGAGCTTGCCCATCAGTTGCTTGTACACCCGGTTCAGGCGCTGGTCCTGCACCTGCGTTTCGGCCTTGATGCATTCACTCATGGCCACGGTACTGGACGCCTTGTCCATGCACTGCCCGTAGGCGGCCGTGTAGTCATCGGCCATTGCCGATGACAGCGAGCAGGCCAATGCCAGGCCGGTCAGGTAATGCTTGATCATGCAAACTCTCCTTGTGGATTTCAAAGCGTCTGCGGCTGCTCCTGCGGCATCAGCACCCTGCCCGGCTCAAAGCGCAACGTCGGCATCTGCGTCGCGGCATAGAACGCCACACCCAGCGCCGCAACCAGCACCACGTCCAGCCAGCTCCAACCCGGCATATCGGCGGCACTGCGCGCCTTCCAGCAACACCAGGCCTGTCCCAGGCAGAACACCATCATCGCCGCCAGCCACAGGTAGAACCCGGCCCCAAAGCCGGTACGCTCATGAAACGCGTAGCTCTGGTTGTCCGGCAAGCGGTCAATTCCGAAACTGCTGGCAGCCAGGTACAGCGCCACCAGGCCGGCCAGGAGTGCCAGCCGGCGGAACCGCCGATGCGCCAGGACGGCCAGCGCCAGCAACGGGTTGGCGAACCACTGATACATCCCGAAAGGCAGGCCCCATGGCCCATACAACAGCATCTGCAAGGCCGGCATGTGACGGTCGCCACTCATCAGCGCGCCATCGAAGAACAGTGCGAGCAGGTACAGCAGCAAGCTGGCGCT
This sequence comes from Pseudomonas sp. LAM2023, assembly GCF_016620375.1. Taxonomy (NCBI): domain Bacteria; kingdom Pseudomonadati; phylum Pseudomonadota; class Gammaproteobacteria; order Pseudomonadales; family Pseudomonadaceae; genus Pseudomonas; species Pseudomonas sp. LAM2023. The sequence goes on from NZ_JAENHV010000017.1 coordinate 303,357, forward strand.
CAGGTAGAAAACGGGCAAGGGGCATACCTGGGGAAAGGAACAGGCTGTGACCATAACCCAGCCCCTGCCCCGCTTCCAAACCTTCGATGGGATGGCATGCGGTCAGGCAACCGGCGGCTCCAGCAGCAGGCCATAGATACCGGAGTCGGACAGTTCGCCAGCCACACACCAGCGCGCACGCAGGGTACCTTCTAGCACGAAGCCCTGGCGTTCGAGGGTACGTGCCGAGCCTTGGTTGCGTGGGTCGATCTCGCCCTCCAGGCGGCGCATGTGCAGGGTGTGGGCGAGGTAGTCGATGAAGCAGGTCAGCGCCTCGTCCATGTAGCCTCGGCCCTGCATGGCGCTGGCCAGGCAATAACCGATCTCGCCACGGCGAGAGACATCGTCGATGTTGAACAGCTGGACCATGCCGATCAGTTCACCGTTGTCGCGCCGGTACATGCCCAGCTTGAGCTGGTCACCGTTGGCATAGGCTTCACGATCGGCGGCCAGGGCGCTTTCGGCTTCGGCCAGGTCTTGCCAGGGGGCATGGTGCCAATAGCGCATGACCTCGGGGTCGGCCATGATTGCCAGCCACTGTGCTGCATCGGCATGGCGCATGGGGCGCAATTGCAGGCGCGGGCTGTCAAGGCAGAGGTCACTGGGGAAACTGCGGGGTGGGGTCACGCCGGATCTCCTGTCCATGGCTGGGGAAATGACAGTTTAACGTCAAGCGCACGGTTCAGGCATCCGGGTGGCCCGCGCAGGCTGGCGCTCAGGCCACCTCAGCGCCGTCATCCGGCCAATGCGGCTCATTGGCCCCTGGCGGCGTCAGCGGTGGCAGCCCATATGCCGCCCGCGCATCGTCACAGCTGGGGTTGTGTACCCCACCCACCCACGACGCCTCGAACTCGCGGCAGGGGCTGGAGCGGTTGGCGTAGATGGTGCACGCCACTTGCTGGCCAATCTCGCCCTGCAGGCTGATGCAGCGGCATGGCTTGGCGTCGGTGCCGATCATGGCGACACGGGTGGGGTTGATCTGTACCACCAGGTCATCCGGTACCAGGCCGCCGGATGACTGGCATTCGCCCCAGAAGAAGGACACACGGAAGTACCCGCAGCAGGCGCCGCAGTCAAGGCAAGGGTTATATTCGGACATGATGGCACGGAGGGAAGGTTGTTGTTATCGGGGCTGGCCCGCGGCGCCATTTTCAATCCAAGCCGGGGCTGCTGGATAGGGGGGCAATGCAAAAATATTTGCCGCTGATCCGGCGGCCGGCCGAGGGCGGCCAACACCTGCGCCGACCGCCCGTTTCCATTAGCAGATAGCCTTGTACGTCGAGGCATCCGCGCGCTGCAGAGCAAGCCCGGCGTTTGGCTCATAATGGCTGCCTTGCACCTTGCTGAAGTAGGTACGTGCTTCACCACAGTGCACCAGGCGGTCGTCCTTTTCACCCTCGGTGAGTACCGTGTAGGACTCGCTGCGCATGGCCTGATATTGGCTATCTGCTGTCGCCATGGCCTGGTGATGCTTCATCAGCTGGCTGTCGTCCAGCGTCAAGCGCTTGTCGAGCTGCACACCCCAGCGGGTCAGGCAAACCTCGGCGAAATGACGCACGATCAGCCCCGGCTCCACCAGCACCTTGCCGGCACCGGCGCCATCCGCCGAGGCGTTGCCGACCAGCGTGGCGTGGCGGCCTGGCATGGGGTAAACGCATATCCGCGTCCCGCTCGCTACCGAAGGGATCACACAGGCAAACCCTTTGGAACGCTCATCCCGCGAGTAGAAGCCCACGTACTCTTTGACGTTCTCCGCCAGCGTCACACGCTCGGTCTGCACGTTGCCAACGCCTGGCACCGGGTCGATGGCAAAGATGTTCACGGGTATGTGGCGCAACACCGGGTCCTGGGCCATGGCATTGGCCAGCATGTGGCAGCTGATCCCTCCCCGGCTCCAGCCGATCAGGTTGACCTGGGCCGGAATGCGCGGCTTGCGGAAGATGCCGATAATGCGCTCTTGCAATTGCTGGGGTGTCGGATGGCGGTGACCATAGTAATGGGTACGCCAGAACCAGGAGGCAGTGGAAGAAGGGTCCGGAACCGGTACGCCGGCGTCTTTCAGGCGCTGGTATTCTTGCTCGCTCAGTTCGGTACGCTGCCAGCTGCTTTCGCCTTTTATCACCTGCAACACATGCCTGACGTTCTCTTCCCAGCCACGCCCGAACAGCTGGCCGGTCCAGTTGAAATAGCCACCGGGCTCGACGAACAGGTTGTCATCCTGCAGGTTGCCGCTGCCTGGGCCATCCACGGCGATCCAATGGGCGAACTCGCGGCCTAGATCGTTGCTGGCCAGGGTTGATACCAGCTCGCCGTTCCAGAAATTGGGGTTGGCGTGGTCGAAGCGGTGGGAGCCGGTGCCGCAGAAGTAGGCGGTGAATACACTCATTTGTGGGTCTCTGTGGTGAGAAATGAGTGCGCAAGGTAGGGCGATGAACAATGAGAACGCAGGCGGAAGGCAGCTCCCTTTACCTCTTGGTATCGGGGGCTGCTTCACAGCCCATCGCCGGTTTCCCACAGGGGTATCACAGGCCCCAGGGATTGAGCATACCTGTGAGGCGATGGGCGCAAAGCGGCACCAATGGCTTACTTGCGGGTCAGACCATCGGCCCGAAACATCTGCCGGATCCCGCGAATCGCCTGGCGAATGCGGTCCTGGTTCTCGATCAGGGCAAAGCGTACGTGGTCATCACCGTAGTCACCAAAGCCGATCCCCGGCGACACGCACACCTTGGCCTCGGCCAGCAGCTTCTTGGAAAACTCCAGCGAACCCAGGTGCACATACTCCGGCGGAATCTTCGCCCACACATACATCGAGGCCTTGGGGTTCTCGACCATCCAGCCCAGTTCGTGCAGCCCTTTCACCAGCAAGTTGCGGCGCTGGCGGTACTGCTCGGCAATGTCGCGAACGCACTGTTGGTCACCTTCCAGCGCAGCGATGGCGGCTACCTGCAGCGGGGTGAAGGTGCCGTAGTCGTGGTAGCTCTTGATCCGCGCCAGGGCGCTGACCAACTCGGGGTTGCCAACCATGAAGCCGATGCGCCAGCCGGCCATGTTGTAGCTCTTGGACAGGGTAAAGAACTCCACGGCGATATCCTTGGCCCCCGGCACCTGCATGATCGACGGCGCTTTCCAGCCGTCGTAGACGATGTCGGCATACGCCAGGTCATGCACCACCAGAACCCCATACTGCTTGGCCAGGGCCACCACGCGCTCGAAGAAATCCAGCTCCACGCACTGCGCGGTAGGGTTGGACGGGAAGCCAAGGATCATCATCTTCGGCTTGGGGATCGACTCGCGTATGGCCCGCTCCAGCTCGTTGAAGAAGTCCACCCCCGGCACCAGCGGCACCGAACGCACCTGGGCACCGGCGATCACTGCACCGTAGATATGGATCGGGTAGCTGGGGTTGGGCACCAGCACCGTATCGCCCTGGTCGAGTGTGGCCAGCATCAGGTGCGCCAGGCCTTCCTTCGAACCAATGGTGACGATGGCTTCGCTTTCCGGGTCGATATCGACCTCGTAGCGTTCCTTGTACCAGTTGGAGATGGCCCGGCGCAGGCGCGGAATACCGCGAGAGGTGGAATAGCCGTGGGTGTCTTCACGCTGGGCGACCTGCACCAGTTTTTCGACGATGTGCGGCGGAGTGGCGCCATCGGGGTTGCCCATGCTCAGGTCGATGATGTCCTCGCCACGGCGGCGGGCAGCCATCTTGAGCTCGGCAGTGATATTGAAGACGTAAGGGGGGAGACGATCGATGCGCGCAAAGCGGCGCGGCGAACCTGGGTTGGCCATGGCTTCCTCTGAGTACGTAAGCGCCCGGAACCGTCCGAGCGACGTTGGCCGATATGGCGGCCTGGATCAGAAGATAGTGCCGAAACAGGAATTTTGTAAAGGGTAATTTCCTGTTTTCATAGAATTTTTCAGATGTATTTTTTGAAAATCTGAACTTTATGTTTTCAGGACGGGCCTCTTCGCGGGCTCGCCCGCCCCCCCCACAGATACGGCGCAGTCTCAGGGCCGAGAGTAACCCTGTGGGAGCGGGCGAGCCCGCGAAGGGGCCGGCACAGGAAAACGCACATAAAAAAACCCCGGCACATGGCCGGGGTTTTCGTGAAACAGGCAGCAGTCTCAGCGCGCGTAGGTCATCAGCACGTCCGCAGCGGTCTGGCTGTCCACACCCATCATCACGCTGAGTGCAGTGACGGTGAGGATGGAGAAGCCGAACACCTTGCGTGCCCATTTGCTGTCGTCCTCGGCCTTGTAGCCTCCCCAGGCCATGTACAGCCAGTACAGGCCCATGGCAGCAGCCACGGCCAGGTAGCCGAGGCCGGCGTAACCGCCGAGGGTAAGCATCAGGGTGGCGAGCACGAAGGCCAGCACGTACAGCACGATCTGCTTCTTCGCCGCGAGGACACCGCGCGCCACCGGCAGGACCGGAATGTTGGCAGCGCTGTAGTCCTTGAAGCGGAAGATCGCGATGGCAAAGCTGTGCGGCATCTGCCACAGGCTGAACATCACCAGCAGGGTGACCGCAGCCAGGTCGAAGCTGTTGCTCACGGCGCAGTAGCCGATCACCGGAGGCATGGCACCGGACAGGCTGCCAACCAGGGTGCCGTGCACCGATTTACGCTTCAGCCACAGGCTGTAGAAACCGACGTAGACGATGAAGCCGATCAGCGCGCAGAACGCCGACAGCGGGTTGGCCTGGACATACAGCAGGCTGAAACCCGCCACCCCGAGCAGGGTGGCGTAGATCAGCGCGAGGGGCAGCGGCATGCCGCCCTGAACCATGACGCGGTTCTTGGTGCGTTCCATCTTCTGGTCGATGTCGCGGTCGATGCAGTTGTTGAACACGCAACCGGACGCGACTACCAGCGAAGTACCCACTACCACCGCCAGGAACAGGGCGAAATCCACATGGCCCTTCGCGGCAAGGAAGAAACCGCCTGCCACGGAAAGCACGTTACCGAAAATGATCCCCGGTTTGGTGATTTGGATAAAGTGCTTAACGGACATGCAGTCTTACCTCACTTGGCCAACATTTCGAAGTGGATGCTGAACATGATCCACAGCGACAGGCCGACCAGCAGCGCGATCACCAAGGTGGTGAACAGGAACGTCGAAACGTTGTTGCGTTGCTCTTTCGAGCGGTCCATGTGCAGGAAGTACACGAGGTGTACGACTACCTGGATCACGGCCATGGCAACAATGATCAGAACGGTCAGGTTCTTCGGCAGGCTTGGCGACATGGCCAGGCCGAACGGGATCGCAGTCAGGATGATCGACAGGATGAAGCCGATCATGTACGACTTGACGCTGCCGTGGTTACCTTCGTGATGAGTGTCGTGTGCGTTAGCCATTACAGAACTCCCAACAGGTAGACGACGGTGAATACGCAGATCCAGACCACGTCCAGGAAGTGCCAGAACAGGCTCAGGCAGCTCATGCGGGTCTTGGCGGTCGGCGTGATGCCGTGCTTGTTGATCTGGTACATCATGATTGCCATCCAGATCAGGCCGGCGGTCACGTGCAGGCCGTGGGTACCTACCAGGGCGAAGAAGCCCGACAGGAAGCCACTGCGGTTCGGGCCGAAGCCTTCGCCGATCAGGTGATGGAATTCATAGATTTCCATCGCGATGAAGCCTGCACCGAACAGGAAGGTCACAGCCAACCAGCCCAGTACGCCAGCTTTCTTGCCATCGAACATCTTCAGCATGGCGAAGCCGAAGGTGATCGAGGACAGCAGCAGGAACAGCGTTTCAACAGCTACGAAATCGAGCTGGAAGATGTCATGACCCGACGGGCCGCCGGCAAAACTGCCGGACAGCACCGCGTAGGTGGCGAAGAGCGACGCAAACAGGATGCAGTCGGTCATCAGGTACAGCCAGAAACCCAGTACGGTCATCTGGCCCGAGTCGTGGTGGTGGTCGTCATGCCCATGGTCGTGACCATGAGCAGCACCGTGCATTACTTGACTGGACATTGATTACACCCGCTCAAACGATTCGACACGTGCGCCGGCAGGCAGAGCACCTGCTTTGGCCAACGCTTTCATGCGCTCGCCTTCGATGCGCGCCACTTCTTCGGCCGGAACCATGTAGCCCTGGTCGTCACGCGCAGCGTGGCGAACGAAGACAGCGATGGTTGCAACCAGGCTCGCGCCAACCAGCCACCAGATGTGCCAGATGAAGGCGAAGCCGAAGACGGTCAGGAACAGGCCCATGAACAAACCGGTGGAGGTGTTGCTCGGCATGTGGATCGCTTCGTACTTGGCCGCTGGCTTGTAGGCAACACCGGCTTCCTTGGCTTCGTGCCAGGCGTCCAGGCCAACCTTCTCAGGCATGTGGGCGAAGTTGTAGAACGGAGGTGGCGACGAAGTCGACCATTCCAGGGTACGGCCGCCCCATGGGTCGCCGGTCACGTCCAGGTTCTGGTTGCGGTCGCGAACCGATACGTACAGCTGGATCAGCTGGCAGGCGATACCGAACAGGATCAGCACGGCGCCGACGACGGCTACGTACAGGTAGGGTTCCCACAGCGGGTTGTCGGAGTGGTTCAGACGACGGGTCATGCCCATGAAGCCCAGGGCGTACAGCGGCATGAACGCTACGTAGAAGCCCGAGATCCAGAACCAGAAGGCAGCTTTGCCCCACTTCTCGTTCAGGGTGAAACCGAAGGCTTTCGGGAACCAGTAGGCGAAGCCGGCGATGTAGCCGAATACCGCACCACCGATGATCACGTTGTGGAAGTGAGCAATTACGAACAGGCTGTTGTGCAGGACGAAGTCAGCACCCGGAACAGCCAGCAGAACGCCAGTCATGCCACCGATGGAGAAGGTGATCATGAAGCCCAGGGTCCACATGATCGGCGCGGTGAAGCGCAGACGGCCCTGGTAGATGGTGAACAGCCAGTTGAACAGCTTCACACCGGTCGGAATGGAGATCAGCATCGTCGCCAGGCCGAAGAAGGTGTTGACGCTGGCGCCGGCACCCATGGTGAAGAAGTGGTGCAGCCATACAGCGAAGCCCAGCACGGCGATCGCGCCCGATGCATAGATCATCGAGTGGTGGCCGAACAGACGCTTGCCGGAGAAGGTCGAGGTGACTTCCGAGAACACACCGAAGGCCGGCAGGATCAGGATGTAAACCTCAGGGTGACCCCACGCCCAGAACAGGTTGACGTACATCATCGGGTTCCCACCAAGCTCGTTGGTGAAGATGTGGAAGTCCAGATAACGGTCAACAGTCAGCAGAGCGAGTGCAGCGGTCAGGATCGGGAAGGAAGCCACGATCAGCACGTTGGCCCAGGTGCAGGTCCAGGTGAAGATCGGCATGTCCATCAGCTTCATGCCAGGTGCGCGCATCTTCATCACGGTGACGAGGAAGTTCACACCGGTAAGCGTCGTACCCAGGCCTGATAGCTGTAGCGCCCAGATGTAGTAGTCGACACCCACCCCAGGGCTGTACTGAATGCCCGCGAGCGGCGGATAGGCAACCCAGCCGGTCTTGGCGAATTCACCAACGCCCAGCGAGATGTTGACCAGCAGCACGCCTGCCAGCAGCAGGTAGAAGCTCAGCGAGTTGAGGAACGGGAAGGCAACGTCACGTGCACCGATCTGCAGCGGAACCGCCAGGTTCATCAGGCCGGTGAAGAACGGCATCGCCATGAAGATGATCATGATCACACCGTGCGCGGTGAAGATCTGGTCATAGTGTTCAGGCGGCAGGTAGCCTTCGGAGCCACCGGTAGCGGCAGCCAGCTGGGTACGCATCATGATGGCGTCGGCAAAGCCGCGCAGCAGCATGACCATCGCGACGATGATGTACATCACCCCGATCTTCTTGTGGTCGACAGTCGTCAACCACTCGGTCCACAAGTAGGTCCACTTGCGGAAGTAGGTGATAGCACCGACGACAGCGATACCACCGAGCGCGATCATGGCAAGTGTCACCATGACTATCGGCTCGTGATAGGGTATCGCCTCCAGGCTTAGTTTACCGAACATCTCTTACTCCTCTGCACCGGCAGCTGGTTGCATACTCGATTCCACACCCTTGGTAGTGGCCAGATCTTTGCTGCCTGCTTCTTCGTGGCTCGGACGACCGCGGTTCATGCCTTCGTACTTGTCGACGATCAGCTGGAACTGGTCAGGCGAAGCCTCGCTGTACAGCGCGACCGGGTTGTTTTCGCTTGGTTTGGCCAAGGCGTCGTATTCGGCCTTGTCCAGCTTCTTCGGCGACTGCTTGACCTCGGCGACCCACTTGTCGAAGTCTTCCTGGGAGGTGGCAGTAGCCTTGAATTTCATGCCGGTGAAGCCAGCACCGCTATAGTTGGCGCTGATACCGTCGAACTCGCCGTTTTCGTTGGCGATCAGGTGCAGCTTGGTGGTCATGCCGGCCATGGCGTAGATCTGGCCGCCCAGGCCCGGGATGAAGAACGAGTTCATCACGGCGTCGGAAGTGACGCGGAAGTTGACCGGGGTGTTAGCCGGGAAGACGATCTTGTTGACCGTGGCAATGCCCTGCTCCGGGTAGATGAACAGCCATTTCCAGTCCAGCGCGACCACGTCGATCTGCACCGGCTTCACATCGGAATCCAGTGGGCGATACGGGTCCAGCTTGTGCGTGGAGTGGTAGGTGAAGTAGCCCAGGGCGATGATGATAAGGATCGGGATGATCCACACCGCGGCTTCGATCTTGGTCGAGTGCGACCAGTCGGGGGTGTAGGTGGCGGCCTTGTTGGAAGCACGGTACTTCCAGGCGAAAACCACGGTCATGATGATGACCGGAATCACCACCAGCAGCATCAGGCCGGTAGCGATGAGGATCAGGTTCTTTTGCTCAATGCCGACCTGGCCCTTCGGGTCGAGCAGGGTCCAGTTGCACCCACTGAGTAAAAGCATGCCTAAAAAGGGCAATATGCCAAACAGTCTGGGGTAACGCTTTTTACTCATCTCACGACCTCTAGATCAGCTTGCTTCAATGCAATTTGTGTTTTGGTAGCCAACACTTCGTCCTGCCAAGTGCGGCATTTCGCGCCCGTACTCGCTCCTGCCCGGGTCCGACTGCAGGACCTTGGCGTCAAGCGGGTTAGCGGTGCTTATGGTTTCGTAGGCAACAGGCCTGTACTTCAGACCAAGTCCATTTGGTGCGGGAAAACGCGGAGGGGGGTCCGCCCGGTATCGCCGTTGGGCGAAACTTGACGAAGTCAGCAAAAAGGAGCGCTGGGGCTTCCTTCAATCCTGCGACTCGCAAGCAGTGCCGAACGGAAATTGGGGGCGATTGTAGATAGGTCGCCAACCCTTGACTATGACTTATTGAGCAACAGTCTTTTACAGAATCCGCAACAATACTGCTCGAAAATTCAACTTCGCGACAGTTTGTCGCACCCCGCTTGCTAGCCCCCAAAGCCGCATTCTGCAAGGCCTACGGGTTGATCTGGATCAAGCGGGGAGCAACTTTTCACTCTTCTCATGGGGTGCAAAAGACCCCATGCCATTCGGTACTTTTGTCTAAGCCTGGCGTCGGTTGCGGTAGATCCCGAGCGGAACCAGCACGGCCGTCAGGACAAACGCCAGCAACGCCCACTGCGCCAGGGACAGGCCGAGGATCGGCGGATACGGCGTGCTGCAGAAACCATCGACCTGGAACACCAGCGGCCATAGCTTGGCCAGCGGCAGATCGTCCACGATTGGCTGCAGGGTATCGATGCCACAACTGACCATGGGGTTGGCGAGTATATACACATGGTTGCCGGCCGCAACGATTCCGCCAATGGCGCTGAGCACTACCAGTGCCTCGAAGAAGGTCAGGCTGCGGCGCCCGGGCATCGCAGCCGCGATCAAGGCGAACAGGGCAATGAACAGCAGCGCATAACGCTGCAGGATGCACAGAGGGCACGGCGCCTCGCCGAGCACGATCTGCATGTACAGGGCGCCGCCGATCAGCGAAATGCAGATCAGGCCCAACAGCACCAGAAAGCGCCGTTCCCGATTCAGGCGCGATGTTTGTTCGTTCATTGCCGATTCCTTCGATGGATAGTGGCAGCGTGGTCCGCCTGCCTGGGCGCAAGTCTACACGCTGGGCAGGGCCTGTGAGCATGCCGAGGAAGCAGCGTGATAGCGCGGCGCAGGGCTATCCAGCGTGGCTGAGACCGGCCGCGACGACGTCGGTTCAACGTCGGGCAGCAAAAAGCGGCTGCCCAGGTGCCGCGCAGGGCCAAGCCCCTCGACACCCGGGAGTGAAGGATACCGTGATTAAAGGAGAATTAACGATGAAAACTACACGAAGGTTTTAATCGTTCCATATATATAGGCACAAGGTGGCTGGCCCAGCCGCTGGCAAGCCAGCCCCCAGGCGGCGAATGCTGTCGACCGTTTCGTTCTCGATTACCCACGGGCGGGAGCAATGCTGCAAGGGAGCTGGCTTGCCAGCGGCTGGGATGACGAGTTTCGCAAGCCCGTACCGGACCTTTCGCAGGTAAACCCGCGAAGAGGCCGATACCGGCGCTACATCACTCCAGCGCCGCCGCCGGCCCGAAGAACTCGTAGCGGCTCTGCTGCTCCGGCACGCCCAGGCCTTTCAGCTGGCGCTTGACCGCCGCCATGAAGCCCTTCGGCCCGAGGAAGTACGCATCCACATCGCGCTCCTGCGGCAGCCACTCGGCCAGCAGGTCTTCACTCAGCAAGCCCACCGCATCGGCTGCAGCAGCACCTTCCGGCTCGGCATAGCAATAGAAGCGCTTGAGCTGAGGATAACGCTCGGCCAGGCCATCGACCCAGTCACGGAAGGCATGCACGGCGCCGTTACGCGCACAATGGATGAAATGCACCTCGCGCCGGGTTTGCAGGGCCGCCTGCAGCATCGCCAAGGTCGGGGTGATGCCAACGCCACCACTGATCAGCACCAGCGGCTTGTCACCTGCGGCCAGGGTGAAGTCGCCAGCCGGCGGGAACAGCTGCAGGGTATCGCCCACGGCCAACTGGTCATGCAGGTAATTGGAAACCTTGCCACCCTGCTCGCGCTTGACGCTGATGCGATATTCCTTGCCATCGCACAGGGCCGACAGGGAATAGTTGCGGCGCTGCTCGGCACCGTCGATGTCCAGCTTCAGGCCGATATACTGGCCAGGTTCGGCCTTGAGCACCGCTTTGCCATCAACCGGGGCAAAGTAGAACGAAACGATCTCGCTGCTTTCCTGCTCCCGGCGTACCAGGCGGAATTCACGGGTACCGCGCCAGCCACCTTCGGCTTCTTCCTTCTGCTTGTAGAGATTTTCTTCAGCGCCGATCAGAATGTCGGCCAGTTGGCCATAGGCCGCGCCCCAGGCCTCGATGACGGCGGGGGTGGCGATGTCCTTGCCCAGCACCTCCTCGATGGCGCGCAGCAGGCAGCTGCCGACGATCGGGTAGTGCTCCGGCAGAATCTGCAAGGCGACATGCTTGTTGATGATCTGACCGACCAGGCCGCCCAGCTGCTCCAGTTGATCGATGTGGCGGGCATACATCAGCACGCCGTTGGCCAGGGCACGCGGCTGGTCACCGCTGGCCTGGTGGGCCTGGTTGAACAGCGGGCGTACCTGCGGGTACTCGCTGAGCATCATCTTGTAGAAGTGGGTGGTCAGCGCTTCGCCGCCGCTTTCCAGCAGGGGGACAGTGGCCTTGATGATTGCACGTTGTTCGGCATTGAGCATTGCGACAACTCCTGAGCCTGTGGCTTCGAATGACTGCCGCGGTTATTACAGCAATCGTGCCAACTTTTATTCCCAGCAAAATCAGGGCTTTGACCGGCGTCATGTCAAAACGACCCGCCCGCGCGTATAGTCATAACGACCCACAGGAGTCCATATGACTACAAAGCCACTGCTCACCGCCCTGCTGCCCCTGGTCAGTGACCTGTCCCGCGACTTGCCGGACCAGGAACGATACCGCCGCCTGTTACAGGCCATGCGCGGGCTACTGCCCTGCGATGCCGCCGCGCTGCTGCGCCTGGACGGTGAGTGGCTGGTGCCGCTGGCGGTGGACGGCCTGAGCCCGGATACCCTTGGCCGGCGCTTCCGGGTCAGCGAGCACCCGCGCTTCCAGATCCTGCTCAGCCGCCCGGAGCCCACCCGCTTCGCCAGCGACTCCGAGCTGCCCGACCCTTACGATGGCCTGGTCAACGCCGCCCATGCCAACCTGGAAGTACATGACTGCATGGGCTGCCCACTGATGGTCGATGAGCGCCCCTGGGGCCTGGTCACCCTCGACGCCCTCACCCCCGGGCAGTTCCAGAGCCTGGAGCTGGATGCCCTGCAGGCCTTCGCCAGCCTGGCTGCCGCCACGGTTACCGTGGCCGAACGAATCGAGCACCTGGCCCTGCGTGCCGAAGACGAGCACCACCGCGCCGAGATCTACCGCCAGGCCAGCGGCCAGGATAGAGAACTGATCGGCCAGAGCCCCGCCCACAAGCGCCTGGTGGAGGAAATCCGCCTGGTTGGTGGCAGCGACCTGACCGTGCTGATCACCGGTGAAACCGGGGTTGGCAAGGAACTGGTGGCGCAGGCCTTGCACCAGGCCAGCAACCGCGCCGACAAACCGCTGGTCAGCCTCAACTGCGCCGCCTTGCCCGACACGCTGGTTGAAAGCGAACTGTTCGGCCATGTCCGCGGCGCTTTCACCGGCGCCCATGGCGAGCGCCGCGGCAAGTTCGAGCTGGCCAATGGCGGCACGCTGTTCCTCGACGAAGTGGGTGAACTGCCGCTGACGGTGCAGGCCAAGTTGCTGCGTGTCCTGCAGAGCGGCCAGTTGCAGCGCCTTGGCTCGGACCGCGAGCACCGGGTGGATGTGCGCCTGATCGCCGCCACCAACCGCGACCTGGCGGCGGAGGTGCGCAGCGGTAACTTCCGCGCCGATTTCTACCACCGCCTCAGTGTCTACCCGCTGCACGTGCCGCCGTTGCGCGAACGCGGGCGCGATGTGCTGCTGCTGGCTGGCTACTTCCTCGAACAGAACCGTTCGCGCCTGGGCCTGAACAGCCTGCGCCTGAGCAGCGGCGCCCAGGCGGCACTGCTGGCCTACGACTGGCCAGGCAACGTGCGGGAACTGGAACACCTGATCGGCCGCTCGGCGCTCAAGGCGCTGGGCCAGCACCCAGACAGGCCACGCATCCTCACCCTGGAAGCCATCGACCTCGACCTGCGCGCAAACGCCGCGCCCGGCACCCCGCCCTCCCCTGCTGCCCCCATACAGGCGGCGGCCCTGGCCGAAGGTGGACTGCGCGCAGCCGTCGACGTCTACCAGCGCCAGCTGATCGAAGCCTGCCTGCAGCGGCATCAGCACAACTGGGCGGCCGCAGCCCGAGAGCTGGGACTGGATCGGGCCAATCTCAGCCGTTTGGCGCACCGCCTGGGATTACGCTGAGGGGTTGCCCCTTGGCTCTGTACGAAAAGTCTTGAGACGCAGGTCAGGCAAGGCGAAAACAGCCGAGGAAGCGGAGTGTACTGGAGTGAATGAGCATTCCGAGGCTGTTTTCAACGCAGCATGAACAAGTATCAAGGCTTTTCGTACAGAGCCTAAAGCCCGAACAGATCAGGCCGATAACCGGTTACCCCTGTTCCCGACGAAGGTCACCATGGCCACGCAAAATGCCCGCGCGGACTCGCTGTCCCTGCTGCTGTTCACGCTGCGCAGCGGCAAGTTGATGGCAATCAACCTGCTCAAGGTCAGCGAGATCATCCCCTGCCCAGCGCTGACCAAGCTGCCCGAATCGCACCCCCACGTGAAAGGCGTGGCGACCCTGCGCGGCCATTCGCTGTCGGTCATCGACCTGTCCCGCGCCATCGGTGAACAGCCTTTGACCGACCCGGACGGCGGCTGCCTGATCGTCACCGAGATCAGCCGCTCGCGCCAGGGCCTGCATGTGCAGGCGGTCAGCCGTATCGTGCATTGCCTGAGCACTGACATCAAACCGCCACCCTATGGCTCGGGCAACCGCTCGTTCATTACCGGCGTGACCCGGGTCGACAACACCCTGGTGCAGGTGCTGGACATTGAAAAAGTCATCCACGCCATTGCCCCGCCGCTGCCTGAGCCGCCGCAAAAAACCTTGAGTGAAGAAGACATCAGCCTGCTGGCCGCCGCCAACATCCTGGTGGTGGACGACAGCCAGGTGGCCCTGCAGCAGTCGGTGCATACCCTGCGCAACCTCGGCATCGAATGCCACACCGCGCGCAGCGCCAAGGACGCCATCAACGTGCTGCTGGAACTGCAGGGCACCGCGCAGGAAATCAACATCATCGTATCCGACATCGAAATGTCCGAGATGGATGGCTACGCATTCACCCGCACCCTGCGCGAGACCCCGGATTTCCAGCACCTGTACATCCTGCTGCATACTTCGCTGGACAGCACCATGAGCGCCGAGAAGGCCAGGCTGGCCGGAGCCAATGCCATCCTCACCAAGTTCTCCTCGCCGGAGCTGACCGATTGCCTGGTGGTGGCGGCGCGTACCGTGGTGTTTGCCGAGCGCTGATAAATTCAGCGACAAAATCACCGGCTTGCCGCCGGGGCCGAGCCAGGCATAATCGCGGCCTACGCATGCAATTTGCCGGTATCGCCATGAAATGCTTCAGCTCCATCCTGGTCGTCTACGCCCTGTTCAGCGCAGCCGCCCAGGCCTCGACCAGCCAGGCCTGGAACGAGCAGCGCCAGCAGATGCTCAAAGCCTGCCTGGCCGCCAGCCAGTTCAAGGATGCCCACGCCCGCGGCAAGCCCGCCGAGTTCGATGACCAGGTCGGCATGAGCGCCCTGCTGATCGAAGGCGTCTACCCACAGCAGCACATGCAGCAGCGTACCGGCAGCGAACTGTGCCTGTACGACCGCCGTCAGCAGCGCGCCTTCGTCAGCGAATGGAGCCCCGAGGCCAGGTGACCGGCAGCTTGCGTTTCGCCTGCACTGGCTGCGGCAAGTGTTGCACCGGCCACCACGTGCCACTGACCCTGGCCGAAACCCGTCGCTGGGCGGCAGACAACGGCCAGGTGATCGTGTTGCTCGAAGCGTTCGTGACCGACGGCCCAGGCATGCCGCAGGAGCAGCGCGAGCACGTACTACCCCGCTCCCATCCCGTGCGCTGCGGCGAAGGCGAAATACGCGTCGCGGTGACCTTTGCCGCGTTCAACCCTGGCCGCTGCCGCAACCTCGACGCCAACGACCGCTGCACTATCTATGACCAGCGCCCGCTGGTCTGCCGCATTTACCCGGTAGAGATCAACCCGCATATCCCGCTGCGCCCAGGCAGCAAGGACTGCCCGCCACAAGCCTGGCAGCAGGGGCCTGTGCTGATCCACGGCACGCGCCTGGTCGACACCGAGCTGGAGGCGCTGGTGCAAGCCTCGCGTCAGGCTGACCGGGATGACATCGCGACCAAGGTGGCGCTATGCCAGGCGCTGGGCATGACCACCAGTGCGCTCAAGGGCAATGGTTTTACTGCTTACCTGCCCGACATGCACGTATTTGCCGCGGCGCTGGGGCAAATGCCGGACGATGCCGGAGCACAGTGGACCCTGCACGTGGAGGATGAAGCGTTGCTGGCGGACTTGCGACAGCAGGGATTGCGCACCACCCACAAGCCCCCGGTGTACTACGCCTTCATCGGCTTCTGACCAGGCCGTACGCGCCCCCGTGCACGGGCCTGTCTAGCACGGGGCTTTCCGGCGAAAGTCCAATTGCTTTTTGCCCAATAATTACCTTTTGCGCAACAGTGCTTATCGCGCTTCGCTCTGTTTCAAATGCATTGAAAGGACTAACTTTAGCCCTGTCCTCATTAGCACTTGCACTGCAAGAAGGTAGTTTCAAATGTCCAACAGTAAGGGTATTGCCAGCCTCTTCGTCCTGTCGTCCCTGTTGTTGTCGCCGCTGGCCATGGCCGAAGAATCCCAGGCTTTCATCACCCGTAACGCTGAGCTTGCCGCCATTCATCAAGAGGCCCGCGAAGCCGTAGCCGCACAGAAGGCTGATGCCGCCAAAAGCGCAAACCAGACAGCTTCGAAAGCTGAAGTCGATGCCAATGCCGACAGTTGAGCAAGCGCTGTCGCTGCTCCCGTTTTCCCTTGGCTACGCCATGGGCACCACCGGTGCCGATATGTTAGCCTTTTAAAGCCGCTGCCGATCAGCGGCTTTTTTTATGTGCTTCAACTACCAGCCCGGCTGTAACGTACATCAATAAAAAGACGCACATTCGAAAATAAAAACTGCCCCACCGCCAGACCAAAGGAGCGAGTACCGGTGCCTTCCGCGTTTCGTTTTACCCCGCTGTTCATTGCGTTGACTGCAACGATCCCTTTCGCCGCCCAGGCAGATGAAGACAAGGCTGATGGCTTCATCGAAGGGTCGTCGCTCAACCTGCATTTGCGTAATGCCTATTTCAACCGCGACAACCACAACGCTGGCGTGCGTGACACCCGCGAGTGGGGCCAGGGCGCGGTTGCGCGCTTCGAATCTGGCTACACCCCAGGGGTGCTTGGCGTTGGCCTGGATGCCCATGCCATGCTGGGCTTGAAGCTCGATGGCGGTGGCGGCCACGCCGGCACCAGCATCCTGCCCGAGCACATCAAGGACGATGGCGAGCTGGGTGCAGCGCCGCATTCGTTCTCCACTGCCGGGGCCGCGATCAAATTTAAGGCATTCGACACCGAGCTCAAAGCCGGTGACCTGTTCCTCACCAACCCGGTGATCGCCGGTGGCGAAAGCCGCATGCTGCCGCAGACCTTCCGTGGCGTAAGCCTGACCAACACCAGCATCGACGGGTTGCTGCTCGAAGGCGGCCAGGCAAGCTTCACCAAGCCCTATAACCAGAGCGGCCACCGCCGTATCGACACCTACTACGGCACGCTGGACGAGCACGACAAGAGCAAGCACCTGAACTGGGCCGGCGCGTCGTGGAGCGGTACCCCGAACATTACGGCCAACCTGTATGCCGCCGAGCTGAAGGACATCTGGAACCAGTACTACGCCGATTTCGACTACACCTATGTGGTCAACGACCTGGTCAGCCTGAACCCGGGCGTGCATTTCTATCACACCCAGGACACCGGCCAGGCGCTGCTGGGCAAGATCGACAACAATACCTACAGCGTGCACTTCACCGTCAACGCCGGGTACCACAGCGTCACTGCCGCCTACCAGCGGGTCAACGGCAACACGCCGTTCGACTACATCAACCTTGGCGACAGCATCTACCTGGACAACTCGCGCATGTACTCCGACTTCAACGCGCCGAACGAGCGTTCGTGGAAGCTGCAGTACAACTATGACTTCGCTGGCTGGGGCGTCCCGGGCCTGACCAGCGCGCTGTCGTACTCGCGCGGTGAGGCCGACCTGACCAAGGCCACCCAGGACACCAGCCACTACGACTACTACCGTGCCGATGGCAAAAACGCCATGCACTGGGAGCGGGACCTGGACCTGAAGTACGTATTCCAGGAAGGTGACCTGAAGGACTTGTCGGTGCTGCTGCGCTATGCCGTGCACCGTGGCAGCCAGGGTTATGCCTCGATCGACAGCAACAGCGACAACGATGAATTGCGGGTAATCGTCGATTACCCGTTGAACGTGTTCTGATTCGAAACCGCCAGCGAAGGCTTTGCCCTCGGTTCGCTAAGACGGTGGATGGCACCGGCTTCGCCGGTGATCGCGGCTGAAGCCGCTCCTACAGGGCAGTTCACATCTGTAGGAGCGGATTTATCCGCGAAGCAGGCAACGCGGTAGCTGTGGGAGCTTGCCGGCGATGGGCTGCGCAGACTCGCCTGCGTAATTCCGTCGGACAAATCTTGTTCGACAATCCCCACTTCCCTAGAATGTGGCCGCCGCGAATGGCCCTGCCCACGCAGTAGCGAGCATGACCCCCCGACCCCCGCGTTTCGCACTTTACAGGTCACACCCCGAGCTGTTCCTCAACCTGGGCAGTTGCCTTGCCGTGCTCGCCATCGTGGCCATCGTCAGCTACCTGCTGGCCCGTGAGCGCGATAGCGTCGAGCTGTCGGCGATCCGCTCGTCCAACAACATCGTCCAGCTGATCGAAAGCGATATCCTGCGCAATGTCGAACTCTACGACCAGTCCCTGAAGGGCCTGATCTGGGCAGTCGGGCGCCAGGAGCTGCCAAACATACCCGGCCCGCTGCGCCAGCGCCTGCTTTTCAATGAAGCCTTCGTCGACCGCAAGCGCGGTGATGTGCTGTGGCTGGACAAACAGGGCAATGTGGTAGGCGACTCCACCAGCAGCGTACCGCGTACAGCCAATTTCGGCGCTACCGGGGTGTTTCAGGCGCACCAGCGCGATGC
Organism: Pseudomonas sp. LAM2023; assembly: GCF_016620375.1. Taxonomy (NCBI): domain Bacteria; kingdom Pseudomonadati; phylum Pseudomonadota; class Gammaproteobacteria; order Pseudomonadales; family Pseudomonadaceae; genus Pseudomonas; species Pseudomonas sp. LAM2023. The sequence continues at coordinate 321,712 of NZ_JAENHV010000017.1, forward strand.
CAACCTCGGCCTGCTGGTGGGCCCACCGTTCAAGGCGCAGCTCGGCGACCTGGACTGGTGCATCAGTTTCAGCCGACGCATCTCCGGCGCGGATGGCGAGTTTGCCGGGGTGGCAGCTGGCGCGCTGCGCCTGTCGTACTTCAGCGAACTATTTCAGCGACTGGACATTGGCGACGACAGCAGCATCAACCTGATCAACACCGACGGCCAACTGCTCGCACGCCAGCCATCACGTGCACAGGACCCGCTGATTGGCACCAACTTCGCCGACCGCCCCAATTTCAAACGCATCCTCAACGAACAGAGCGGCAGCTTCACCGCCCGCTCCGGCAGTAGTGCAAAACTGCGCATCTATACCTTTGCCCGGGTCCCGCAGCTGCCGCTGATCGTACTGGTGGCGCACTCGGCCGACGAAGTGTTCCAGTCCTGGCGCCGCACCGCGATCATGGTCAGCGTCGCCACCGGCGTACTGTGCGTGGGCATCCTCTGGCTGACCCTGCTGCTGGGCCGCGAATTACGCCGCCGGCACGAGGCCGAACAAGGCCTGGAAACACTGGCCTCCACCGACAGCCTGACCGGCCTGGCCAACCGCCGTCGCCTGGACCAGGTGTTGCGCCAGGAGTGGGCGCGCGCGCAACGCAACCGCAAGCCGTTGGCGGTATTGATGGTGGATGTGGACCATTTCAAGGCCTTCAACCAGCGCCATGGCCACGCGGGAGGCGACCATGCCCTGCGCGAAGTGGCCAAGACCATCGAGGCTTGTATCCGCCGCCCTGCCGACCTGGCGGCGCGCTATGGTGGGGAGGAATTCCAGGTGGTGCTGCCGGAAACCGACCTGGCAGGCGCACACTGGCTGGCCGAACGTATCCGCGCCAGTGTCGAAGCACTGACGCCGTTCGCCGATGATGCCCACTCGGTCACGGTGAGCATCGGCATCGGCGTTTCCGGCACCCAGCACGACCTGGCAAGGGTGCTGGGTGCTGCGGATGAAGCCCTCTACCGGGCCAAGGCCAAGGGCCGCAACCGGGTAGAGGGGCCGGCCGATTAGGAACTGGCGCGTACAGCGTTGCGCAGTGCCTTGACCTGGTCATGATTGCGCTGCACGCCCTGCAGCTGCTTTTCCACCAGGTTGTAGGTCTGGTCGCTGGCGGTGCGGCCCAGTTTTACCAGTTTTTCCCGGGCGTCCTTGTAGGCCTTGAGTGCGTAGTCTTCACCACGCTCGACCTCGTTCAACACGGCCTCTTCGCTCTTGCCGGTAAGCATCGACTTGAAGTTGACCCAGCCACGGTGCAGGTCGCCGCTCAGGCTGGTCGAGGTTTCCGGATCACCGCCCAGGCGCCGCACCTCGCTTTGCAGCTCACCAGCAGCATTGGCGCACTCGCCGGCACGTTGCACGAAGAAGGCTTTCAGCTCCGGGTTCTTGACATCATCGGCCGATTCACGAAAACCCTTTTCGCCGTCCTTGCTGTACTCGATCAGGTCGTTCAGTACGTCGATCACATCTTTGTTCGGGTTGCTCATGGCAATACTCCTTGGCAGGTGATAGTCCACTAGATGGGAGCAGTGATCGTGCCAACCCGCTTCAAAAACAAAACACACCAAATATCAAATAGTTAGCTTGATTAACGGAAGCCCGGCAAGCGGCGTTCTGCATGATTGCCGCTTGGGCGTTCGTGCACTTTGCAGTATGGTCGGCACTCTCTCCTGCCAGGTGCGCCGATGATGAAGCCGGAAACCCTAGAACTGCTGGTGACCCGCAGCATGCCGTTCGGCAAGTATCAGGGCCGGCTGATCGCCGACCTGCCGGGGGACTACCTGGCATGGTTCGCCCGCAAAGGCTTCCCGGCAGGGGAACTGGGTGGGTTGTTGGCGTTGATGCACGAGATCGACCATAACGGGTTGGGCGACTTGCTGGTGCCACTGCGGCAGAAGCATCGACGCTAGCCGGCAGCGGCCACCTCGCGGTTGAATCCGCGAAGCGGCCAGTGCGCCAACCCAGGCCTCTAGACTTTCGCCGGTGCTACCGCCAGCTCTACCCCTTCGCTCTTCTTGATCAGCGCATACACCACCGCCGTCAGCAAGCTACCGGCCACGATCGCCAGCAGGTACAGCGCCGCATGGTTGATCGCATTCGGGATCAGCAGCACGAACAGGCCGCCATGCGGCGCCATCAGCTTGCAGCCGAAGTACATCGACAAGGCCCCGGTCAGCGCGCCGCCGGCGATGCTGGCGGGGATGACCCGCAGCGGGTCCTTGGCGGCAAACGGTATCGCCCCTTCGGAAATGAAGCACAGGCCCAGCGCCAGGGCTGCCTTGCCCGCCTCGCGCTCGCTTTGGGCGAACTTGCGACGGGCCACGAAGGTGGCAATACCCAGGCCGATCGGCGGCACCATGCCCGCGGCCATGGTCGCCGCCATCGGCGCGTAGCTCGACGAGGCCAGCAGCCCCACCGAAAAGGCATAGGCGGCCTTGTTGATCGGCCCGCCCAGGTCGACGCACATCATGCCGCCCAGCAACAGCCCCAGCAGGATGGCGTTGGTGGTGCCCATGCTGTCGAGGAAGTGAGTAAGGCCGTCGAGCATCGCCGCCACCGGCTGGCCAACCACGTAAATCATCACCAGCCCGGTGAACAGGCTGGCCAGCAACGGGATGATCAGGATCGGCTTGAGCGCTTCCAGGCTGCTGGGCAAGCGTGCCCAGCGGGCGATGGCCTTGGCGCTGTAACCGGCGAGGAAGCCGGCGACGATGCCGCCGATGAAGCCCGCACCCAGGGTGCTGGCCAGCAGCCCGCCGATCATGCCGGGGGCCAGCCCCGGGCGGTCGGCGATCGACCAGGCGATGTAGCCCGCCAGCAATGGCACCATCAGCTTGAATGCCGCCTCGCCACCGATCTGCATCAACGCCGCTGGCAGGGTCCCCGGCTGTTTGTAGGCCTCGATACCGAACACGAACGACAGGGCGATCAGCAGCCCGCCCGCCACCACCATGGGCAGCATGAACGACACACCGGTAAGCAGGTGCTTGTACACCCCGGTCTTCTCGCCCTTGGTTGGCGTAGCCGCTGCCGAGGCATCGGCGCCGCTTTCCACCTTGGCTTCGGCCAGGGCCTTGTCCAGGGTGGCACGGGCCTGCTTGAGGGCGATGCCAGTGCCGCAGCGGTAGATGCGCTTGCCGGCGAAACGCGCGGTGGGCACTTCGATGTCGGCAGCCAGCAGGACCACGTCGGCGGCGGCGATGGCTTCGGCAGACAAAGGGTTGCGCGCGCCGACCGAACCCTGGGTCTCGACGGTGAGCTGGTAGCCCAGTTGCTGCGCGGCCTGCTGCAGTGCTTCTGCGGCCATGAACGTGTGCGCGACGCCGGTCGGGCAGGCGGTGACCGCGACGATGCGTGCACCGGCACCGGCCAGCTCGGCCGGGCCGGTTGCCACTGAAGTCAGCAGCTCGGCATTGGCGGCGGCTTCGTCGAGAAAGCCCTCGCGGTCGGTCAAAGCCTGGGACGGCGTACTTTGGTAGACCCGCTTGCCGACGAAGCGGGCGAGTTCCACCGGCCCGGTGCTGATCACCAGTACCCAGTCGGCCTCGGCGATCTGCGCGGCGCTCAGTTTCCGCTCGGGGTGCTCTGCGTCCTGTACCTCGACGCTGGTACTCCAGCCGCGCCGCTGGGCCGCGGCAGACAGCAAACGCGCGCTCAGCACGCTCGACACCTGGCCGTTGGGGCAGGCGGTGACAATGGCAATGTTCATCGGCAACCCTCTTGTTGTTCTGTCAGTTGCACGGCGGCTTGCAGGCGCGCCAGTTGCTCCCGGTCACAGATGCCGAACCCCACCTGGGTAACGGCCTGGGCGGCGATAGCGGTGGCGCGGGCCAAGGTCTGTGCCGGGGCTTCGCCCTGCAGCAGGCCATGGACCATGCCGGCTACCAGCGAATCCCCCGCCCCAACCGTGCTGGCTACCTGCACCTTGGGCGGGCGGGCATGCACGGCGAGCTCGCGGGTGAACCAGCTGACACCCTGCTCGCCCGCCGACACCACCACGTGTTCGATGCCACTGGCCACCAGGCGGGCGGCGGCGGCACGCTGCTGTTGCGGGTTATCCACAGCCAGGCCCAGCACTTCGCCCAGCTCTTCGGTATTCGGCTTGACCAGCCAGGGGATGCTCTGCAAGCCAGCACGCAGGGCTTCGCCACTGCTGTCCAGGGCAACCTTCAGCCCCAGGGCTTTCAATCGTTCGAGCAACTGGCAGAACCACTCGGCACTGATGCCGCGCGGCAGGCTGCCCGCCACCACCACCGCGTCATGCCCCGGCGCAACCTGCTCCAGCAGGCGCAACAAGGCGCTGCGGGCCGCCTCGTCGACCTCCGGGCCCTGGCCGTTGACGTCGGTGACACGACCATCGGCCTCGACCAGCTTGATGTTGCTGCGGGTCTCGCCGGGCACACGGACAAAGCAGTCGGCAAAGCCACGCCACTGGATCAGCGCTTCGAACGGCTGCAGGTTATCGCGGCCGAGGAAGCCGCCTACCGTGACACTGTGCCCCAGGTCGGCCAGTACCTGGGCAACGTTCAGCCCTTTGCCCGCGGCGTGGCTGTGCTGCGTCTGGCTGCGGTTGACCTGCCCCGGGCGCAGGGTCCCCAGGCCGATGGTGATATCCAGCGCCGGGTTCAGGGTGAGGGTGAGGATCTTGGCCATTCAGTAACGCTCCACCAGCGCGCGAACCGCTGCGGCGCTGTCCTGTTGCAGGGCCTCGCGCGCCAGGGCGCGGGCCGTCTGGTGATCGGCCTGGCGGACCAGGGCCTTGACTTCGGCAATGCTGCGCGCCGCAACGCTGAGCTCGTCCACGTCCAGGCCGAGCAGCACCGCCACCGCCTGCGGGTCGGCCGCCAGTTCGCCGCACACGCCCACCCACTTGCCATGGGCATGCGCGGCGCGCACGGTCATGTCGATCAGGCTGAGCACCGCCGGATGCAGGCCATCGGCCTGGGCCGAAAGGCTCGGGTGGCCACGGTCGATGGCCAGGGTGTACTGGGTCAGGTCATTGGTGCCGATGCTGAAGAAGTCGACTTCGCGCGCCAGTTGCGCGGCCAGCAGGGCTGCCGACGGCACTTCGACCATGATGCCCAATTGCAAATCGGCCACCGGGATTTCCGCCCGCAGGCGCTCGACCATGGCCCGCGCTTCGCGCCACTCGTGCACCTGGCCCACCATCGGGAACATGATGCGCAGCGGGCGCTGGTCGGCGGCCCGCAGCAAGGCGCGCAGCTGGTCCTCCATCACCTGCGGGCGCTGCAAGGTCAGGCGTACCCCACGCACGCCGAGGAACGGGTTTTCCTCGGCAGCGATCGGCCAGTACGGCAGCGGCTTGTCGCCGCCGACATCGAGGGTACGCACCACCAGCGGGCGACCGTCGAGGCCATCGAGCACGCGCCGGTATTCCGCCTCCTGGGTGGCCACGTCCGGCACCTGGGGGTGGGCCATGAAAATCAGCTCGGTGCGCAGCAAGCCCACGCCTTCGGCGCCCTGCTCCACCACCTTGGCGATGCCGCTGCTTTCGCCGATGTTGGCGAACACCTCGATGGCATGCCCATCGCGGGTGACTGCCGGCTCGAAGCGGTTGGCCCAGGCCGCCTGCAGGCGTTGCTCGCGCAGGTCCCGCTCGGCCAGGGCACGTTGCAGTTCATCTGCCGGTGGCGCCACGCTGACCACGCCGCGCTGGCCATCGAGCAGCAACGGCGTGCCCGCCTCCAGCAGCAGGATCGCGGCACCGGCGCCGACCACCGCCGGGATGCCCAGGGCACGGGCGACAATCGCGCTGTGGGCGGTGGCGCCGCCCTGGGCAGTGACGATACCGGCAACACGGCTCGGGTCCAGCCGGGCGACATCGGACGGGCCGACTTCAGTCATCACCAGGACGTAAGGCTGTTGCGGTTCGGCTTGCGCCTGCACGCCACACAGTTGCGCCAGCACCCGGCGACCGATGTCGCGCAGGTCAGCGGCACGTTCGGCGAGCAAGGCATCGTGCAGCGACTCCTGCTGGCGTGCCGCCGCCTCGATCACCGCCATCCACGCCGCCGCGGCGCTCTCGCCCTGGGTCAGGCGCTGCTCGACATCGTCGCTCAGGGCCGGGTCGGCGAGCATTTCCTGGTGGGTCACGAAGATCTCGCCAATGGCCTTGTCACTGCGCTGGACCAAGGCTTGCAATTCGCTGTTCACAGTCGCCACGGCTTCACGCAGCCTCTGCCGCTCCTGGGCGTACGACTCGCCGCGCAGGGGGTAGTCGAACTCGCGCTCGACACACACGTGGGCCGGGCCGCTGGCAATACCCGGGGCGGCGCCCACGCCCTGGACACGGCTACCGGCCGGCGGTGCCTGCAGCACTTCGGCGGTGGCGCTGACGGCAGCCGCGCTGCCCTGCGGCAACGGTTCCACCTCCTCGCCCAGACCTTGTTCGATGGCAGCCAACAGCACCGGCAAGGCATCGGCGGCAATAGTGGGTTCAGCCACCAGTTCCAGCGCCTGGCCACGACGGGCGCCGAGGCTGAGCAACTTGCTCAGGCTCTTCACCGACACCGCTGGCTGCGCGCTGTCGACCAGGCGCACGCGGATTTCCCCCTCGAAACCTTTGGCCAACTGCGCCAGCACCTTGGCTGGGCGGGCATGCAAGCCATGCGGGTTGGCCAGCACGATACGCGCGCTGGGCCAGTCCGCCGGCGCCTCTCCGCCCAGCACTTCCAGGACTGCGCGGCTGCTGGTGGCCTGGTAGAGCATCTGCCCGCGCCCTTCGATCAGTACTTCACACAGGCGTTCGAGCAAGGCCTGGTGGGCTGCGCCGAGGCTGGCCAGGCAGAACAGGCCGTTGAGCGGCTGGTCGCGATAGCGCAATGGCTGTTGCGGGGTGATGAAGGCCAGCCCCGGCTGACGCACCTGGCGTTCGCTGTGCAGCCACCACAGGCCCTCGCCCAGCGGTAACGGTTCGGCCTGCTGCAGCACGGCAGCGAACCCGCTGTCGACGCACTCGGCCCGCTGCAACAGGCGAGCGCCGCGCCAGGCCAGTTCGTCGAAGTCTTCAGCAGGCAGGTTCAGGCCGACCAGTTGCGCATCCAGGGCCAGTTCCTGGGGCGCGCCTTGCAACAGTTTCAGCAACGCCTCGGCGGAGCCGGCGCGACGCAGCGCTTCGGCCAGGTCGGTCTCGCCCAGGGCGCGGGTCAGCAGCTGCAACAGGCGCAGGTGTTCGTCGGAACGGGCGGCGATGCCAATGGCCAGGTAGACCATTTGCCCATCGCCCCAGTCCACACCCTCGGGAAACTGCAGCAGACGCACGCCGGTGGCGTACACCAGGTCGCGCGTCTGCGGGGTGCCGTGGGGAATGGCGATGCCCTGGCCAAGGAAGGTGGAGCCCTGCACCTCGCGGGCCTGCAGCCCTTGCAGGTACCCTTCGGCGACCAGGCCGTCGGCGACCAACCGGTCGGCCAGCAGGCACAAGGCCTCGGCCTTGGTGGCGGCCTTCTGGCCCATGGCTATCTGCTCCTTGGCGAGCTCGAGCATGACCTTCTCCTTTTGCAGTTCCCGGTCGGGTACTGGAGTATTGTTGTGGAATTCACATGAACGGCCAGTTCGACAGCCTTGCACGATGGCAGCCGAGGCAGAAAAATCGGCAGCTGAAACGTTTAATCTGACCAGGCGGCCACGTTACTCGATAATCTGCCAGGGAAAAAGCCCCATCCTGTCGGACAATTGCGACAATGGTCGTCTGCGCGTGGCGCCGCTGCCGGGTCAAACTACCCGGTCAGGCTTCACAGCCAGCCCCGGTAATAACAAGGAAAATTCGGTGAAACTCAGCGATATCGCCCGTCTGGCCGGTGTGTCCGTGACCACTGCCAGCTACGTCATCAATGGCAAGGCCGAACAACAGCGCATCAGCAACAGCACCGTCGAGCGGGTGCGTGCGGTGGTCGAAGCCCATGGCTTCACCCCCAACCCGCAGGCTGCTGGCTTGCGCAGCCGGCATACGCGTACCTTGGGCTTCATTCTCCCCGATCTGGAGAACCCCAGCTACGCGCGCATCGCCAAACAGCTTGAACAAGGCGCCCGAGCCCGTGGCTACCAGTTGCTGATCGCCAGCAGCGATGACCAGCCCGACAGCGAGCGCCAGTTGCAGCAGCTGTTCCGCGCGCGCCGTTGCGATGCGCTGTTCGTCGCCAGCTGCCTGCCACCGCAAGACGACAGCTACCGCGAACTGCAGGACAAAGGCCTGCCGGTGATCGCCATCGACCGCCGCCTGGACCCGGCGCACTTCTGTTCGGTCATCAGCGACGACCGCGATGCCAGCCGCCAACTGGCCGCCAGCCTGCTCAGCGCGGCCCCGCGCAGCATCGCTCTGATCGGCGCACGCCCGGAGCTTTCGGTCAGCCAGGCGCGTGCCGGCGGCTTCGACGAGGCCCTGCACGGTTATGCCGGCGAAGTTCGCCGCTACCAGGGCGAAGCCTTCAGCCGTGAATGCGGCCAACGCCTGATGCAACAGCTGATTGGTGACCTCGGCGGCCTGCCGGACGCCCTGGTGACCACCTCCTACGTGCTGCTGCAAGGGGTGTTCGACGCCCTTCAGGCGCGCCCGGCCGACTCACGCCAGCTGCAGCTGGGCACCTTCGGCGACAACCAGCTGCTCGACTTCCTGCCGCTGCCGGTGAACGCCATGGCCCAGCAGCATGGCCTGATTGCCGCCACCGCGCTGGAACTGGCACTGGCCGCGATCGAGGAGAAACGTTACGAACCTGGCGTGCACGCGGTCGGTCGAACCTTCAAGCAACGCATCGCAGCGGCCTGAACATGCGCCTGATCGACACCCATACCCACCTCGACTTCCCCGATTTCGACGCCGACCGCCCGCGCCTGCTGGCCAATGCGGCGGCGCGCGGGGTGGAACGAATGGTGGTGCTGGGCGTTTATCAGACCAATTTCCAACGCGTGTGGGACCTGGCTTGCAGCGATCAGCGCCTGTTCGCCGCGCTCGGCCTGCACCCGGTCTACCTCGACCAACATCGCCCGGAGCATCTGGCGCAATTGCGCGAGTGGCTGGAGCGCCTGCGTGGCCACCCTCGGTTATGTGCCGTTGGTGAGTTCGGCCTGGACTATTACCTCGAAAACCTGGACAAGGCGCGCCAACAGGACCTGTTCGAAGCGCAACTGCAAATGGCCTGCGACTTCGAGCTGCCGGCCCTGCTGCATGTGCGCCGCAGCCACGCCCAGGTGATCGCCACGCTCAAGCGCTACAAGCCGGCGCGGGCGGGGGTGATTCATGCCTTCGCTGGCAGTTACGAAGAAGCCCGGGAATACATCAAGCTGGGCTTCCGGCTTGGGCTGGGAGGAGCAGGTACCTGGCCGCAGGCGCTGCGGCTGCGCAAGACCCTGGCACGGTTGCCGCTGGACAGCGTGGTGCTGGAGACCGATGCACCGGACATGGCACCGGTGATGTACCCGGGGGAACGGAACAGCCCGGAGCACCTGCCGGAGATCGCCACGGTGCTGGCAGAGGTGATGGGGGTGGACGTCGGGGAGCTGGCCGCAGCCAGCAGCCGCAATGCTTGCGAGGTGTTTGGCTGGTAGCAGCTGGATCGCCTCGGCCCCAGGATTTCATGATCTTTGCCGAAGCGGCCTTGGGTCGCGAAGGGCCGCAACGCGGCCCCGACCATCAGGTGGCGAATCTGCACCCCCGGGGCTGCTGCGCAGCCCATCGCGACACAAGGCCGTTCCTACAAAGGAACGCGTCTACGTCAGACCAGTACCGTCCACAGCGCAAACCCGGCATACCACAGCACCGCACAGCGCAGCAGCAATTCCCACAGGCTGTCCAGCCGCCCCAGCCCACGCTGGTCGTCTTCTTCCTCTGGAATGTCATCGGCAATGCGCCCGACCCGAGCCACCAGATGCGCGGCGCTGATGTGCCAGTTCAGCAACTCATGCAGCATCACCCGTGTGACCGCGACAAAATTGCCCACCAAGGCAAAGCTCAATGCCAACACCCGCACCGGTAACCAGTCCATCACATGCCGTAGCTGCTCGGCACGGGCCTTGAGCGCTGGCTGCTTGCTGTGCTCGCCACACAGTGCCAGCAGACGATAGGCCAGCGCGGCGCCCGGGCCGAGCACGAAGTACCAGAAGATCACCGCGAAAAAGCCTTGGTATACCTGCCACAACAGGTTGCCCTGAACGCTTACCAGCAAGCTGCGGGGATTGTCGGCAGCCAGCCCCAGGTCACGTTCTGCCACGTGCAGCGCGGCTTGGTCATCGCCCCGGCGCCAGGCGTCGCGGAACGGCCCCAGCGATGCCTTGGCATCGCCGCGGCCCAGGCTGTAGATCAGCACCAGCAGATGCACCGGCAAGGCCAGCAGGCCATACGCCACAGGGTCCAGCACATGCAGCAGCAACACCAGCAACGCGACCGGAGCCAACACCAGAATGGCCAGCGTCCACCACGGGTGCACCTTGCCGCTGCGCTCCAGGCGCACCAGTTCGCCAAGGAAGAACCCGTCACGCTGCACCTGATGGCGCAACGCCGAGAACTTCTCGACCCACAGCGCCAGCAACAACACCAGAAAACTCATGCCTTGTCCTCGTTGTGCAGCAGCGCCTTGCGGTAGCGTGGCCAGTCGAAGGCCGGGCCAGGGTCGGTCTTGCGCTGCGGGGCAATGTCGCTGTGGCCTTGGATACGGCTGAGGTCGATGGCCGGCCAGGCGTTGCGGATATGCCGGGTAAGTTGCTCCAGCACTGCGTACTGGGCATCGGTATAGGGCAGCTCGTCAGTGCCTTCCAGCTCGATACCGATGGAGAAGTCGTTGCAACCCTCGCGCCCGTCGAAGCATGACACACCGGCATGCCAGGCACGGTCGTGCAATGACACGAACTGGGTCACCGCGCCGTCGCGCTCGACGAACAGGTGCGCCGACACGGTCAGGTGGTTGATGCTGGCGAAATACGGATGCTCGTCAGGGTCCAGGCGGTTCTGGAAGAATTGCTGGACCTTGCCGGTGCCGAAACAGGCCGGAGGCAGGCTGATGTTATGGATCACCAGCAGGGAAATCGATTCGCCCTGGGGGCGGGCATTGAAGTTCGGCGAGGGGCAGTGGGTGATTCCGATTCCGTGGAACCAGCCAGTGGCACGGTCCAATTGCATGGGGGCAGATCCTGAAAGCGCCGTGAACAGGGCATCAGTATGCCCTGTGGCCAAGGCCGTTTGCATGTGAATGATTGTAATGTTTGCGCCTACAGGCCTGGTTACTGTCGCAACGCCTGGAGCACCGCGTCCAGCGCCCGCTCGAACAGCAGGCCGTCGTCCAGCACCCGCACCTCGCCCCGGTGCAGGGCCCGGGCCAGGCTGGCGCCGTTCCACTCGCGCACTTTCATGCCGGTGCGGTTGGCAAACACCAGCCTGTCGCTACTGTCGATGCGCGCCACCAGCTTGCAGCGCAGCGGCTCGTCCTCGTCGAGCACCTCGACCCAGGTACCGATACGCAGGCGTTGGACCTGACGCAGCGCAGCGGCCTGGCCATGGGCGACATGCAACGGCGCGCAGGCGGGCTCTTCGGCAATGGCCAACACGATATCCTCGGCCACCAGCACCTCGCCCAGGCGTTGGCCCTCTGCGCCAGGCTGTAGCTCGGTGCCGGCGCAGGCGCGCAAGTGCAACTGCTCCAGTTGCAGGAAGAATTCGCGGGTCGCGGCCGAGTCCGGGGCCACGCTGGCCAGGCCATCGCGCAGTGCCTTGAGCAGGCCAGGCACCTGCTGCAACAAGGCTTGTGTTTCATGCGGTGGGGTGATGCTGGCCAGCAGCGCGTCCATGGTCTGCACTGCATCCCGCCAGGCCTGGGAAGCCTCGCCCTGCTTGAGCCAGGCCAGCAGCATGACCTGGCTCCACGACTGCACCAGCATCTGCACCACCACCTGCGGCCATACCCGGCCTCGCAGGCGCTGGTTCAGCGCATGCTGCACCTGTTGCCTGGCCTGCTGGGCGCGGGCACGCCCTTCTTCGGCATCGCGGGTGCGTTGTTCGAGCAGTTCGTTGCGCCGCCGCTCGTCCTGGTTGAAAGCGAGGAAGTCTTCCAGCAGTTCAGCGAACAGGCTGGTATTTTCGGCAAAATCGTTGAGCAGGCGCTGGATGGTCCGCTCCACGCGCAGATGCAGGCTGTCGCGCAGACCATCGCCGGCACATTCCCAGCCGATGGCGGCACCGGCGATCTCGTTGAGCAGCCGCCTGGCCGGGTGGCTGGCCCGGCTGAACAGCCCCTTGTCCAGCAGGGCGACTTTCAACAGCGGAATATGCAGGCGCACGATCAGCGCGCGCAGGCTGGCCGGCAAATTGTCGTCGTTGCGGATGTAGCCGAACAACAGGCCTACCAGGTTGATCATGTCCTCGTCGGCCACTTCGATGCGCCGGCGTGTGCCGCTGCGCACGCTGACCCGCAAGAGCAACTGTTCAAGCTGCTGGCCGAGTTCGAAATCCTCGTCTTCGTGGGTAGCGGGCACGTAGTGCTGCAAATGGGACAGCAACCGCAGCAGGTCGGCGGTGCTGATCGGCTGGGCAGCGGCTACCGCTTGCAGACGCGGCGCAAACTGCCCGCGCAACGGCGCCAGCAGGGGCTGCAACGCGGCAAAGAAGGCCTGCCCTGCCGCGTCGGCGCCAACCTCCTGCGCCAGGTTCGCCGTGCCACGTCGAGCGCCCATACGCCGGTCTTCGGCACGCCGGCGCGGTGCCGGCGGCAACTCGGGGAGCACGCCTGCTGCAGCCAGCAACTGGTTGGCTTCGCCATAGATGACGTCGGCATCGCGCAGTACATAGCGCTCGAACAGTTTCAGCAGCACCAGCTTTACCCGCAGGCCAACCCCCAGGTTACGCCCGGCATCGAGGAAGTAGCCACACAGTGCAGCCGGCCCCAATGGGTTGTGCTGCTCATGCAGCGGGCGATCGAGCAGTGCCTGCAAGCGCAGGCCCAGTTGCTGCAGGGCAATGCCGTCACGCGACAGCACCCGCGCGACCATGCCTTCGATCGCGGCGGCCCGCTCGGCCTGGGCCTTGCTGCGCAGGTCGCGAGGATCGCCCAGGTGGGCCAGCAGGTCGACCTGGCCCATCCGGGAAAAGGCGTCGTAGAAGGTGTCGAGAAAGCCCCGTTCGATGCTCTTGCGCTTCAGGCGCAGGTCGCGCATGGCCTCGAAGTAGAGGTTCTGGTCCCCACGGTCGAATGCCTTGTCGGCCATTTCGAAAAGGGTGTCGTCGGCGTTGTCGAACAAGCCTTGCAAGCCCTGGCGCAACTGCAAGGCGGCTTTGTCGCGCACTTGCAGAAGCAATACCGGAAGGCAAGGCAGGGGCGCACGCCCCCCTCGGTCGATGGCGGCCGCCAAGGGCACCACCTTGCCTTCTTTTTGCATCCTGGACTCCTTGCAGGGTGTCTCGCCCGAAGGGGCTGAAGATCGTCAAAGCTATGACGCCAAATACTGGTCGCTATTATCGGCAAAAAACCATACCGCTGCCAGCGCCGTTTCACTCGCTGGCTAGTGACCCCGATTTGCCCCGGTTGCTCAATGCGCCCGACCGAAGGTCGCTGCCAAGGCGGCTGTACACACCGGCCCCCTGCCCTATAATCGCGGGCATCTAGCTTGTGGAGCCGACCATGCCGAACCTACGCCTCGCCGATCTGACCGCTGAAATCGAAGCCAACGTGCGCCGCGCGCTGTTGGAGGACATCGGCAGTGGCGATATAACCGCGCAGTTGATCCCGGCCGAGCGCCTGGCCAAGGCGACCATCATCACCCGCGAAGACTGCGTGATTGCCGGCACCGCCTGGGTCGATGCGGTGTTTCGCCAACTCGACCCGCGGGTGGCGGTGCACTGGCAGGTGGCCGACGGCGAACGCGCCACGGCCAACCAGGCGTTGTTCCACCTGGAAGGCCCGGCACGCTCGCTGCTCAGCGGTGAACGCAGTGCGCTGAACTTCCTGCAGTTGCTGTCGGGTGTGGCCACCCGAGCACGCTTTCTCGCCGACCTGGTGCAAGGCACCCAGGTACGCCTGCTGGACACCCGCAAGACCTTGCCCGGCCTGCGCCTGGCGCAGAAGTACGCAGTGACCTGTGGCGGCTGCGACAACCACCGCATTGGCTTGTACGATGCCTTCCTGATCAAGGAAAACCACATTGCAGCCAGTGGCGGCGTGGCCGAGGCAGTGGCAGCCGCGCACCGTATTGCACCGGGCAAACCGGTGGAAATCGAAGTGGAAAGCCTGGACGAACTGCGCCAGGCGCTGGTCGCCGGTGCGGATATCATCATGCTCGACGAGCTGAACCTGGAGGAAATGCGCGAAGCGGTGCGCATTACCGCCGGCAAGGCCAAGCTCGAGGCCAGCGGCGGGGTCAACGAGCAGACCTTGCGCGTGATTGCCGAGACCGGGGTGGACTACATCTCGATTGGTGCCATGACCAAGGACGTGAAGGCAGTGGACCTGTCGATGCGACTGAGCCTGTAATCGAATTGCAGGCATGAAAAAACCGGCCTCTGGCCGGTTTTTTCATGCGACATCTGGGGCGTAGCCATTCTGTTGCAATGGCCTTGTGTCGCGATGGGCCGCAAAGCGGCCCTGGCATTCCCGGATCAGAACGAGGCGTTGGCCAGACCGTCCAGGTAACGCTCGACGTCCAGTGCCGCCATGCAACCGGCACCGGCCGAGGTGATGGCCTGACGGTAAACGTGGTCAGCCACGTCACCGGCGGCGAACACGCCCTCGACGTTGGTGGCGGTGGCATTGCCTTCACGGCCACCGTTGACCACCAGGTAGCCGTCCTTCAGGGTCAGCTGGCCTTCGAACAGCGAGGTGTTCGGGGTGTGGCCGATGGCGATGAACACGCCGTCGACCTTGATTTCGTCGCTGCTGCCGTCGTTGTTCTTCAGGCGCGCACCGGTCACACCCATGTTGTCGCCCAGTACTTCATCCAGGGTGGCGTTGAGCTTGAGCTCGATCTTGCCTTCGGCGACACGGGCGTGCAGCTTGTCGACCAGGATCTTCTCGGCGCGGAAGGTATCGCGACGGTGCACCAGGGTGACCTTGCTGGCGATGTTGGCCAGGTACAGCGCCTCTTCAACGGCAGTGTTGCCGCCGCCGACCACGGCAACCGGCTTGTTGCGGTAGAAGAAGCCGTCGCAGGTGGCGCAGGCCGAGACACCTTTGCCCATGAACGCTTCTTCGGACGGCAGGCCGAGGTAGCGGGCGCTGGCACCCGTGGCGATGATCAGCGCATCGCAGGTGTACTTGCCACTGTCACCCTGCAGGGTGAAGGGCTTGTTGGCCAGGTCGACGGCATTGATGTGGTCGAAGACGATTTCGGTTTCGAAACGCTCGGCGTGCTCCTGCATGCGCTGCATCAGCGCCGGGCCGGTCAGGCCATGGGGGTCGCCCGGCCAGTTGTCGACTTCGGTGGTGGTGGTCAGCTGGCCGCCGGCCTGCATGCCGGTAATCAGCAGCGGCTTGAGGTTGGCGCGGGCGGCGTACACCGCGGCACTGTAACCGGCAGGGCCGGAACCGAGAATGATGACGCGCGAATGACGTACTTCAGACATGTCGAACTCCTGTCGAGCGGGCCGCACGGGCCGGCATCGTGTGCACCGGCTGCGCCAGCTGGAATTTAAAAGGGACCCACGCAGCACTTGGGGAAGGCTACAACGCGCAGGCCCGAAAAGCGGAAAGTTGAACGCACTGTAGCGAGGTGGCAAAGATTAAGGAAATATCCTTAGACAATCCACCTCATAGGCATCGCCTATCCATCGATTTGTTCGGATAGCCATGGGCTGGCGCTTTTGTTACACCCCGTTTCCCTGCCGCTGCCCGCCTTTCGTCGGCGCGGCAAACTCGGTAAGGTCAGCGCGTTTACCTTCTCTGCGGAGTCTCCCGATGCAAGCCCCTGTCCTGTCTGGCCCCCAGTACCTGCGCGAAGGCCTGAAACTGGTGCTGAGCCCCAACCTGCGGTTGTTCGTGCTGCTGCCGCTGGCGGTCAACCTGCTGCTGTTCGGTGGCCTGATCTACTTCGCCGGCCACCAGTTCAGCCTGTGGGTGGATGCCCTGATGCCCACCCTGCCGAGCTGGCTGAGCTTCCTCACCTACATCCTCTGGCCGCTGTTCGTCGCCCTGGTGGTGCTGATGGTGTTCTTCACCTTCACCCTGGTGGCCAACATCATTGCCGCACCGTTCAATGGCTTCCTGGCGGAAAAGGTCGAGGTGGTGCTGCGTGGCGAAGACACCTTCCCGGCCTTCAGCTGGGCCGAGCTGGTGGCCATGGTGCCACGTACCTTCAGCCGCGAAATGCGCAAGCTGGGCTACTTCCTGCCACGGGCCATCGGCCTGTTCATCCTGTCGCTGGTCCCGGTGGTCAACGTGGTGGCTGCGCCGCTGTGGCTGATCTTCGGGGTCTGGATGATGGCCATCCAGTACATCGACTACCCGGCAGACAACAACAAGATGAGCTGGCAGGACATGCTCGCCTGGCTGCGCCAGAAGCGCTGGCAGTCGCTGGGCTTTGGCGGCATCACCTATCTGGCGCTGATGATACCGCTGGTGAACGTGCTGATGATGCCGGCAGCGGTGGCCGGCGCCACGTTGTTCTGGGTGCGGGAGCGCAACTGACGCCAAGGCCGTACGCATTCCCGGTAGGAGCGGCCTTGTGTCGCGATAGGGCCGCACAGCGGC
Organism: Pseudomonas sp. LAM2023; assembly: GCF_016620375.1. Lineage (NCBI taxonomy): Bacteria > Pseudomonadati > Pseudomonadota > Gammaproteobacteria > Pseudomonadales > Pseudomonadaceae > Pseudomonas > Pseudomonas sp. LAM2023. The sequence goes on from NZ_JAENHV010000017.1 coordinate 338,428, forward strand.
CCCAGTCGATTGTATGCCTCAGCGCTGCAATGCCGGGGCCGTGTTGCGGCCTGTCGCGATACCACGCCGCTTCTACAGGAACCAGGTCCGGCTTGGGTTTCACTGCCCCAACCGGCTGGAAAACTGCCCCACCACATCCACTACCCGCTTCGCCCCGTCCTGGATCTCGACAATCACCTCGCCCGTCTCATCGGCCAGCGCCAGCCCCTGCTCGGCCTGGCGCTTGCTGGTGTCGATGATGGCCACCGCCGCCTGGGCCAGCTGCTCGTTCTGCTGCACCACCCGGGCGATTTCCTCGGTGGCGGTGCTGGTGCGCGAGGCCAGCTGGCGCACTTCATCGGCAACCACGGCAAAGCCACGGCCCTGCTCACCAGCGCGGGCCGCTTCGATGGCCGCGTTGAGCGCCAGCAGGTTGGTCTGCCCGGCGATGTCGCTGATGGTCTTGATGATCGAGCCGATCACCCGCGACTGGGTGTCCAGCGCCTGGATGCCCTCGGCGGCTTCTTGCATCGAGGCTTCCAGCCCACGCATCACGCTGACCGTCTGGGTCACCACATCGGTCGCCTTGCGGGCACTGGCATCGGTGCCAAGCGAGGTGTTGAACGCCACGTCCGCCGCCTCGGCCACGGCCTGCTCCTGGTTCACCTGGTCGGTGATGACGGTGGCGAACTTGACCACCTTGTACAGTACGTCATGGGCGTCGAAGATCGGGTTGTACGAAGCCTCCAGCCAGACCACCCGGCCGTGGGCATCGATACGCTTGAAGCGGTCGGCAACGTATTCGCCACGGCGCAGCTTGTCCCAGAACGCCTGGTAGCCCGCCGAGTTGACCTCCTCCGGCTCGCAGAACATGCGGTGATGCTTGCCACGGATCTGTTCCAGGCGATAGCCGAGCGCGGACAAAAACCGATCATTGGCGGTGAGAATGGTGCCGTCGAGGGAAAATTCGATCACCGCAGTGGAACGCATCAATGCCTTGATCAGGCTCTCGTGCTCCCGAGAGGTCTCGATGGTACGCGTCAGGTCGCTGGAGTGCAGGGTGAAGTACTTGATGCGCCCCTGGCTGTCCTTGACCGGTTGCAGGATCGACCGCAGCCAGGCTTCCTGGCCATTGCCGCGCAGCAGACGGAAGGCGCCGTTCAGGTGCTCACCGCGGCTGATCGCACTTTTCATGCGCTGGTAGAAGTCCAGCGTCTTCACGTGCGCAGGGACGATTTCCTCGATGTTGCGGCCAAGCAGTTGTTCGGCACGGTAGAGCATCTCGCTCTCGAAGTTGCCGTTGACCATCTCGATCCGCCCCTGAGGGTCCAGTTGCAGTACCAACATCTCGCTGTCGAGGCTGCTCTTGACCTGTTCGATGGACATCAGGTCTTCACGCAGTTGCCGGATTTCTTGCTTGAGCTTGTTGTTGAACATCACCGCTCTCCTGGAGCGCATCAGGTCGTCGAATGCTTCTGCATCGGCTGCCGGCCACAGCTTCTTGAGTGCCTTGCAAGGAAAATTTCACAAACCCGGAACGTCAGCGATCAGGCGTCATGCATCTGTCACAACGCCGTCACATCGGCGCAACTCAGGGGGCGGAAACTTTTTGTCATGAATACACCCGCGCTACGTATCACGCTGGTCAGCGAAACCTTCCCACCCGAAATCAATGGTGTGGCCAACACCCTTGGCCGGCTCAGCGAAGGCTTGTGTCAACGCGGCCACACGGTCGAGGTGGTGCGCCCGCGCCAGGCCGGTGAAGGACCACAGCACAACGACCCGGCCTTGGTGCTGTGCCGTGGCTGGCCACTGCCCGGCTACCCGGGTTTGCAGTGGGGCGAGGTGTCGATGCACAAGCTGTTGCGTCGCTGGCGTCGGCAGCGCCCGGATGTGTTGTACATCGCCACCGAGGGGCCGCTGGGGCTCAGCGCCTTGCGCGCCGCGCGGCGCCTTGGGGTGGCCGTGGTCAGCGGTTTTCACACCAATTTCCCGCAGTATTCCGGCCAGTACGGGCTGGGCCTGCTGACGCGCTTGCTCACCCATTACCTGCGCTGGTTCCATCGGCGCACGGCCACCACCCTGGTACCCAGCCTCAGCCAGCGCCTGGAACTTGAACGCCGTGGTTTCGAACGCCTGGCACTGCTGGCAAGGGGGGTCGATGCCGGCCTGTTCAATCCGGCACGCCGCAGCCAGGCATTGCGCGACAGCTGGGGGCTTGGCCCGGACGATATCGCCGTACTGCACGTCGGCAGGCTGGCAGTGGAAAAGAACCTGAGCTTATTGCGCCCATGCCTTGATGCGTTGCACAAGGCTTATCCGCAAAAGCGCCTGCGCCTGATCGTGGTCGGTGATGGCCCGCAGCGCAGCACCCTCGCCCAGCAGTTGCCCGATGCCGTGTTCTGCGGCGCCCAGCGCGGCGAGGTGCTGGCCGAGCACTATGCCAGCGGTGACCTGTTCCTGTTCCCGAGCCTGACCGAGACCTTTGGCAATGTGGTGCTCGAAGCCATGGCTTCGGGGTTGGCGGTAGTCGCCTATGACGAGGCGGCCGCAGCGCAGCATATTCGCCACGGGCACAGCGGTGCACTGGCCATGCCGGGCGACCAGGCGGCATTTGTCGATGCCGCCTGCTGGCTGCTGGAAGAAGCGGAAACCTTGCGCCGGGTGCGCCTGAATGCACGGCAGCATGCCAGCCGCCAGGGCTGGCCGGCGATTGTCGAGCAGTTCGAGGGGTATCTCCATGCAGCCCGGAACCAGGCTGCGAGTGCACCAGCTTCGAGGCTGGGTTCCACGCGATCTGTGTAGGAGCGGCCTGGTGTCGCGACCGGGCTGCAGAGCAGCCCCTCGATAGTGTGGCAATCCTGCATACATCGCGTCAGGCGCTTCAGGCCAAGGCTTTCTCGATTGCCTGCACCACCGCAGGATCATCCGGTGCCGTGCGCGGCGAAAAACGCGCCAGCACCCGCCCGTCCTTGCCGACCAGGAATTTCTCGAAGTTCCAGGTGATGTCGCCGGGGAATTCGGCGCCCTCGCCCGCCAGCAGGCGATACAGCGAATGGCGATGTGGCCCGTTGACTTCCAGCTTGGCGCCCAGCGGGAAGCTCACCCCGTAATTGAGGCTGCAGAACGCCTGGATTTCCTTTTCACTGCCCGGCTCCTGGCCGGCAAACTGGTTGCACGGCAGGCCCAGCACGTTGAAGCCCTTGTCCTTGTAGTCCTGGTAGAGGTTTTCCAGGGCCTTGTACTGCGGCGTCAGGCCACACTTGGAGGCTACGTTGACCACCAGCACCACTTGGCCCTTGAAGGGGGCGAGAGGCAGCTCCTTGCCGTCCAGCCCCTCCAGTTTCAGGTCGTGAAATGCACTCATGATGAATCCCTCTCAGGTTGCCGGTTGCCGCGCAGGCGAATTCCACCCACTAAAAAGGCGCCCGGCCAAGCCGTCCACCTCCCGAAGGAAGGCAAGTCGGCTTGCCCGAGCGCCTGGCGACTTTCTGAGCTTAGCGCAGAAAATCAGTGGTGATGGCCACCTTCACCGTGGATGTGACGGTGAGCGATTTCTTCATCGCTGGCGTCACGCACGTTGACTACCTTGACCTGGAAGGTCAGGCGCTGGCCGGCCAGCGGGTGGTTGCCGTCGACAGTGATGTCGTCGCCGTCGATGTCGCGGATGGTGACGATCTGCATCTGGCCGTCCGGCGCCGAAGCGTGGAACTGCATGCCCACTTCCAGCTCGTCGACGCCTTCGAACAGGCTGCGGTTCAGGGTGCTGACCAGCTCGGCCAGGTATTCACCGTAGGCGTCTTCCGGCTCGACGGAAACGTTCAGCTCGTCACCGGCCTGCTTGCCTTCCAGGGCTTTTTCCAGGCCCGGGATGATGTTGCCGGCACCGTGCAGGTAAACCAGCGGCGCGCCACCGGCGGAGCTGTCGATGGTCTCCCCGGCGTCGTTGGTCAGGGTATAGTCGATGGAGACAGCCTTGTTGGCGGCGATCAGCATGGGGCAAGACCTTTTGCAAAAGAATGTAGAGCGGACAAGTGTAACCAAGCCATCGCCCGATTGCGACCGCACTGCGGATGAGCAGCGGCCCATCAGTCGGATCATCGGCTTTCACCAGGACGAACAAGGCCACTGGGTGGTCGAACTGTCCTGCGGCCATACCCAGCATCTGCGCCACCAGCCGCCGTGGCAGGCGCGCCCGTGGGTGCTGGACCCGGCCCAGCGCGCGCAGCGCATCGGCCAGCCTTTCGCTTGCGGCTGGTGCGCACAGGGGGCCGATAGCGCTACCCTTGGCCGCTAATTTCTTGCACCGCTTATTTCGAGAAGCACGCATGCAGACATTTTTCATTGCGCCGACCGACTTCGGTGTCGGCCTGACCTCCATCAGCCTGGGCCTGGTGCGCACCCTGGAGCGCGCCGGCCTGAAGGTCGGCTTCTTCAAGCCGATCGCCCAGCCGCACCCGGGCGACACCGGCCCCGAGCGCTCCACCGAACTGGTCGCCCGCACCCACGGCATCAAGCCCCCAGTACCGCTGAGCCTGGCCCACGTCGAACGCATGCTCGGCGAAGGCCAGCTGGACGAACTGCTTGAGGAAATCATCCGCCTGTACCAGCAAGCCTGCATCGGCAACGACGTGGTGGTGGTCGAGGGCATGGTGCCTACCCGCCACGCCAGCTATGCGGCACGGGTCAACCTGCACCTGGCCAAGAGCCTGGATGCCGAGGTGATCCTGGTCTCGGCGCCGGAAAACGAAGTGCTCAGCGAGCTGTCTGGCCGGGTCGAATTGCAGGCGCAGCTGTTCGGTGGCCCGCGCGACCCGAAAGTGCTCGGGGTGATCCTCAACAAAGTGCGCACCGACGAGAGCATGGCGGAATTCTCCGCCCGCCTGCGTGAGCACTCGCCGCTGCTGCGCGGCAATGACTTCCGCCTGCTCGGCTGCATCCCCTACCAGCCGGAACTGAACGCCCCGCGCACCCGCGACGTGGCCGAACTGCTCGGTGCCCAGGTGCTCAACGCTGGCGACTACGAGCAGCGGCGCATGAGCAAGATCATCATCTGCGCACGCACGGTGGCCAACACGGTGCCGCTGCTGACCTCGGGCACCCTGGTGGTCACCCCGGGCGACCGCGACGACATCATCCTCGCCGTCAGCCTCGCGGCGATCAACGGCGTACCGCTGGCCGGCCTGCTGCTGACCAGCGACAGCAAGCCAGACGCGCGCATCCTCGGTCTGTGCCGTGGCGCCCTGCAGGCCGGCCTGCCGATCCTGTCGGTCAGTACCGGCTCGTACGACACCGCCAACCAGCTCAACTCGCTGAACCGTGAAATCCCGGTGGACGACCGCGAGCGCGCCGAATTCATTACCGACTTTGTCGCCAGCCACCTCGACGCCGCCTGGTTGCACCAGCGTTGTGGTACCCCGCGCGAACTGCGCCTGTCGCCGGCGGTGTTCCGCTACCAGTTGATCCAGCGGGCGCAGCAGGCCAACAAGCGCATCGTCCTGCCGGAAGGCGCCGAGCCACTGCTGGTGCAGGCTGCAGCCATCTGCCAGGCCCGTGGCATCGCCCGCTGCGTGCTGCTGGCCAGGCCAGAGGAGGTCGATGCGGTGGCCCGCGCGCAGGGCATCACCCTGCCACCGGGCCTGGAAGTTCTTGACCCGGAACTGATTCGCGGGCGCTACGTGGAGCCGATGGTCGAGCTGCGCAAGAGCAAGAATCTCAATGCGCCGATGGCCGAGCAGCAACTGGAAGACCCGGTGGTGATCGGTACCATGATGCTGGCGCTGGATGAAGTGGATGGCCTGGTATCAGGCCTGGTGCACTCGACCGCCAACACCATCCGCCCGGCCCTGCAGCTGATCAAGACTGCCCCAGGCTCGAGCCTGGTGTCGTCGGTGTTCTTCATGCTGTTCCCCGAGCAGGTGCTGGTGTACGGCGACTGCGTGATGAACCCGCACCCGAGCGCTGCCGAACTGGCCGAAATCGCCCGGCAGAGTGCCGAATCGGCGCAGGCCTTCGGCATCGCACCGCGCGTGGCGATGATCAGTTATTCAAGCGATTCGGCCAGCGATGAAGAAGTCGAGAAAGTGCGCGAAGCGACCCGCCTGGCGCAGGGGGCGGCACAGGAGCTGCTGATCGACGGGCCGTTGCAATATGACGCAGCAGCCAACCCGGCGATTGCCCGTGAACTGGCGCCAGACAGCCCGGTGGCCGGGCGTGCCACGGTGTTCGTGTTCCCCGACCTGAATACCGGCAACACCACGCACAAGGCAGTGCAGCGCAGTACCGACGGGGTCAGCCTGGGGCCCATGCTGCAGGGGCTGCGCAAGCCGGTGAACGACTTGCCGCGTGGGGCCCAGGTAGACGATATCGTGCATACCATCGCCCTGACGGCGATTCAGGCCAGCGTGGCGCGCTAAAAGCTGGGGCCGCCTTGCGGCGGCCCCAAGGGTCGATCAGGGATACTGCTGAACCTGGCCTTGCTGGTCATACTGCTGACCCGGAATCGGCTTCAGGTTCACTTCCACCCGACGGTTCTGCGCACGGCCATTGGCATCGGCGTTGCTGGCGATCGGCTGGTCCGGGCCCATGCCACGTACCGAAATACGCGAGGCATCCACACCCTGCGAGGTCAGGTAGGTGCTGACCGCCTGCGCGCGACGCTGGGACAGGTCCATGTTGTGCTGGCGGCTGCCGGTGCTGTCGGTGAAGCCGACCACCTCGATGGTGTTCTGGTTGAACTGCTTGAACGAGTTGGCCAGGTTGTTCAGCGGCGAATAGAAGCTTGGCGCGATATTCGCGGAGTCGGTGGCGAAGGTGATGTTGCCCGGCATGATCAGCTTGATCTGGTCACCCTGGCGCTGCACTTCCACGCCGGTGTTGGCCATTTGCGCGCGCAGCTCGGCTTCCTGCTTGTCGGCGTAGTAGCCATAACCGGCGGCGGCGGCACCCACGGCGGCGGCGCCGATCAGCGCACCCTTGCCGCGGTTGTTGTGGTCGATGGCGGCACCGGCAATAGCGCCGGCCAGCGCGCCCAGGCCACCGTACTTGGCGGTCTTGCTCATCCCTGTGGAGCCCTGCGCCTGACCCTGGCTGTCATACGGGTTCTGGCCGGCACAGCCGGTCATCAGGGCAGCGGCGGTTGCGACGATAATCAGACGACGCATGGTGAACATGGACAAGCTCCTACTGAATTCATGAATGCGAGAGATCGCAAACGGATCTATGCCAGCCTTGGATTGCGCAGGCAACGAAAAATTCCGTGAAAGTGCCTTCATGTGCCATCAGGCCCGCACGAAGGGGTTTTCGCGCATCTCGTCACCCAGCCGGGTATCAGGCCCATGGCCGGTCACCACGATGGCCTCTTCATCCAGCCGGTAAAGCCGCTCCCGGATCGAACGCACGATAGCCCGCTGGTCGCCGCCCCACAAATCGGTGCGGCCAATACCGCGACGGAACAGGGTGTCGCCGGCGATCAGCAGCTTGGCATCGGCAAACCAGAAACTCATCGAGCCCGGCGTGTGGCCTGGGGTATGCAGGGCCACGCCGCAGCCGCAGGCCAGCTCTTCGTCGTCATTCAGCCAGCGGTCTGGCGCAGGTACCGGGGTATATGGCACGCCGAACATCTGGCACTGCATCTCCAGGTTGTCCCACAACGCCTGGTCGTCCTTGTGCAGGTGCAGGGTGGCACCGGTCAGCGCCTTGAGCTTGCCAGAGGCCAGGAAGTGATCGAAGTGCGCGTGGGTATGGATGATGCTCACCAGCGTCAGGCCATGGGCCTGCAGGCGGGCCAGGATCTTCTCCGGGTCACCGCCCGGGTCGACGACGATGGCCTTCTTGCTCAGCGGGTCGCCAATCAGGGTGCAATTGCATTGCAAGGGGCCTACGGGGAAGGTTTCGCGAATAAGCGCTGGCGATGGACTATGCATGGGGGAATACGGCAGCTGGTTGATCGGAAGAGTTTGCATGCGTGCCCGTCCGAAATGCAAACCCTGCCAGTTTCAAGGCAAGAACAGCTTGAACAGCCCCCCGCCGAGCGCCCCGCCATTGGCGATCTCGATGCGCCCGCGCACCCCGCCGCTTTCATGTAACGCCGCGATGCGTGCGGCAAAGTAAAGGCCAAGGCCGGTACTGCCGCTGGTCGAATCGATGCCCTGGATGAATTCTTCCTGGCGTTCGAGCATGCGCTGTGGATAACCTGGCCCGTCATCGTTGACGCAGATGGCCAGCTGGTTGTCGGCTTCCTCGATGGTGATCAGCAAGGCATGCGCGGCAAAGCGAGTGGCGTTGGTGATGACGTTGGCGACCACCGAGGCCACCAGCTCGCGGTCGAAGAAGCCCAGTGGGTTGTCGGTGTCGACGCGCCAGGTGGCGAGGATGTCCTTGTGCCTGAGCACTTCCTCGTGGGCGGCCAATTGGGCTTCGATGAAGTCGTCCAGCTCGTGGTAGTCCGGGCATACCGGCAGCTGGTTGACGCCCAGTTTGTACAACCCCAACAGCTGCACCAGCATGCCGTTGAGGTGGCGAAACTCATGTTCCATCACCCCCTGCTCGGTACCACCGCGCAGTTCTTCGGGCAAACGCTCCATCCACTGGTTGTGGGCCTGGATCAGCGCCGACAGGGAATTCTTCAGGTCATGCACGGTGGAGGCGATCACCGTGGAAAAATCCAGCCCTTGATTGTCTTGATTCATGCGCCGAACACCCGAATGTGCAATTTGCGGTAACGGTCGTAACGGTTGTCGCTGGCGGGGATGCCGGCCACGCTGGTCAGGGCGTCGCGGCATTCCTGCATGATCGCTGGCTGGGGGTTCTCACCGCCGATGCGCAGCAGCGCCTGGGCGGTGTTCAGGGCGATACTGATGTTTTTCGGCTGCAAGCCCAACGCCTTGCGGAACAGCTGCAACGCCTCGCCAAGCTGCCCCTCCTGGTAACTGCGCACGCCTTGGCGATTGAGGCTGACGGCTTCGGTAATGGCATTGAGCACGCCCGGGTCGCTGGTCAGCTTGCCCACCTTTTCCATGACCTTGGGGTCATCACCGTAGCTTTCCACACAGCCCTTCAGCACACCGGCGGCGGCGGCTTCCTGGCCCATGGCCTGCAACTGTGCGGCGACGGTCAGGGCCGAATCGACCGAGAAGAACTGGTTCATCTTGTCCAGGCGCTGGATAGCCTGCTCGGTCAGTTTGGCCGCGGTTTCCGGGTCGCCGGCCTGCTGCAGGCTGGCGGCCTTCATCATGCGCGCGCGCACCTGCAACCCCTGGTCCTCGGGGTTGTCCTTGGCCACCTCGCTGAGCGTGGCGTTGATCTCGACCCGGGTGCGTGCATCCAGGCCAAAACCGGAATTCTTGTTCATCAGCGACTGCACCAGGCCAAGGTTGTTCTCGGGGTCCTTGTAGCGCGAGCTCTGGCCCTGGTTCACCGCATGGCGAAACGCCTTCGAGGCGCTCTCGAAGTCGTCGTTTTCCAATGCCAGCTTGCCCAGCGTCGACTGCCGGCGCACCGACAACGGTGACAGCCGCACGGCTTCTTCGAGCATGCTCTGCGCACGCCTGGTTTCGCCCTGGGCCACCAGCACCTCGGCCATGCCATCGTACAGGCTTGGCATGATCGGGAAGGCCTTGAGCGCCTGCTCGTACACCCCCTGGGCCTGGGCATTCTGGCCACGCTTGTGCATCAGGCTGCCCAGGGCCGCGTACACCCACGGCTGCGGGCGGCTGGCGAGGATGGCCTTGAGGAATTTCTCCAGTTCCTCGAAGCGATTGAGATTGCGCAGGGCATCGGCCCGATAGCGCAGGCACAGCGGCGCCAGGCGCGGGTCGCGCTTGCACAGCTCGGCGCAGGCAGCCAGCACTTCGGCCGGGCGATCGCGGTCCAGGGCCTGCAGGATCGGCTTCAGCAGGTTCTTGCGCTGGTACAGCTTCTCGACGCGCTGGGCCAGGCCAACCCGGTTGAACGGCTTGGTCAGGTAGGCATCGGGCTCGTGCTCGATGGCGCTGAGGACAATGGCCTGGCTGCTCTCGGCCGTGACCATGATGAATATGCACTCATGGCTGATGTGCTTGTCGAGGATCAGGTCTTCGAGCACCTGCTGGCCATTCTTCTTGCCGTCGCCCAGGTGGAAGTCCTGCAGGATCACGTCATAACGCTTCTGCGCGCACATGCGCAGCGCCTGCTCGCCGCTGTCGGCGGTGTCCACGTCACGCACACCCAGCTCGCGCAGCATGGACCGGGTCGACGTGCGAAAGTCGGTAAAGTCGTCGACGATCAGAAAGCTCTTTTGCCCGTACTGCAGCATCAACACGGCCTGCCTTGGAATAATTGAAAAATCGCGCGAAGCGATGCCACCGCTAGCTGTATCGGCAGCGGCTCGGGAAAGATGAGGGCAGCGCGTTGGCGGCCATCAGCCCTGGCCTCGGTCATGACGCTAGCGGGCAATGCCCTGCGCAGCCAGCTTCAGGCCAGCAGCCCCAGGGTTTTGGCCTTGGCCACCGCCTGGGTACGCCGCTCTACCCCCAGCTTGCTGTTGATATGGCTGGCGTGGGTTTTTACCGTGTGCAGGGAAATGAACAGCCGCTCGCTGATCTGCTGGTTGGAACAGCCTTGGGCAATCAGCTCCAGCACCGCCAGCTCACGGCCGCTCAGCGCTTCGCCGCTGCCGCTGCAGGGCATCTGCGGCAGGCGCTTGAGCAGCTCGGCCTGCACCGGGCAAGCGGCGCTTGCCTGCAAGTGCTCGTGAAGCCACTGCGGGTGCTGCTCCAGCAACGGCTGAAACGGTTGCAGCACGCCGCCACGGGCAGCTTCCAGCAGCCTGGGCAGCAACTGGGCGGCCTGCCCTTCCCGGCCTTCGCCCAACAACAAGGCAAGCCACTGGCACAGGGCGTTGACGGCCAGCAGCATGCCGCCATTGGCCTGGCCGCGCTCCACCAGGCCGGCCAGGCGTTGCTCCGCAGCGTCGCCACGCGACTGGGTGCGCTCCAGCAGCGCCTGTTGCAAGGCAATGTGCAGCGGCAGCAACGGGTGGAATTCCGGCGCCGCCGCCGGGTGTTCGCCGCCATAGGTCTGGCCCAGGCGCAGCAGCCAGGATTCGGCCAGGTCCATGCGCCCCTGGGCCAGCCACAACTCGCATTTGACCAGGGTGATCATGGCCAGGTAGTAGACCGGCGGGACGTCCCAGATGTGCATCAGCCGCTCGGCCTCGGCCAGTTCGGCAAAGGCCTCGGCAAAATGCCCTTCGCGGCCATCCAGGGTGGCAATCACGCAGTGGCCGATGAGCACGCTGATGTCACGGCACGCCCGTGCCTCGCCCAGCCCCGCACGCAAGCGGGCACGGCCCTGGGCCGGTTGCAGGCGCGAGACCAGCAGGTAGCCTTCGTACAAGGTCAGGCGCGCGCGCACGGCATACAGGCGCTGCGCCGACAGCCCTTGCAGGCGTTGCAGCCCCTGGCGCACTTCGTCCAGTGCCCGCAGCACCTCGCCACGCGCGTGCAGGACGCGTGCGCGGTCGTAATGGGCCAGGGCCTCGAACAACGGGTTGCCGACCCGCTGCGCCAGCTCCAGGGCCTCGCGGTTCCAGCCCCGCGCGCGCCAGAAGTCGCCATCGGCAATCGCCAGGTTGGACAATGTCGACAGGCACACCAGGCGCTGGCCATAACGCTTGTTCGGCAGGCTTTGCAGGGCTTCACTGCAATAGGCCAGGGTGCGTTCGCGGTCGCCACGGCCCCGGGCGATCACACCGCTGAGCGCCAGCCACTGCGCCAGCATGGACTTTTGCGCGGTCGCCGAAGGCGCCGGCAGGAAGCGGCTGAGGTAGCCTGCCAGCTCCTCGGCCGCGTCCAGTTGGCAGGCCAGGCCCAACGCCCAGCTGTACAGCACGATCAGCCGCGGCGTGCTGATCAGCAGGCTGTCGGGCAGGTCCATCTTCCAGCGCAGCAACATGCCGACGTTCTGTTCGGCCAGCAATTGTTCCTCGGACAAGCTCTGCACCAGGTTGGCGGCGACATCCAGGTGGCCGGCACGCAGGGCTTGTTCCACCGCCTCGTCCAGCAGGCCCTGGCTTTCGAACCAGCGGCAGGCGCGCAACTGCAGCGCTGCCAGCGGCTGGCTGGCCTGGCGGCTGCGCAACAGGTCGGAGAACAGGTGGTGGTAGCGAAACCAGTGGCCATGCTCGTCCAGCGGTACCAGGAACACCTGGTGCGCCTGCAGGAAGCGCAGGATCGCGGCACTGTCGTGGCGACCACGCACGGCATCGCACAACGGGGCGCAGAAGCGTTCCTGGCAGGCGGTGTCGTAGAGGAAGGCCTGCACGTCGGCCGGTAGCCTGTCGATGACTTCTTCCAGCAGGTAATCGCGGATCAAGCCTTCGCCGCCATGCAAAGCCTGGGGCAAGGCCTGCTCGTCAGCGGACTCGCTGGCCGCCAGCTGCCAGAAGCGCAACCCGGCCACCCAGCCGTCGCTGCGCTGGATCAGGTTGTCCAGCGCCTGGCCACGCAGGCCGGTGGGTTGGCGGCCGATCACCGCCAGTGACTCTTCGGCGGTCAGCCGCAGGTCCTGCTCATTGAGTTCGACCAGCTGCCGCGACAGGCGCAGGCGCGCCAGGTGCCAGTCCGGGCGCTGGCGGCTGGTGACCAGCAGCACCAGGCCGGGCGGCAGGTGATTGAGAAAGAACTGCAGGCAACGGTCGAGTACCGGCCCTTGGGCCAGGTGATAGTCATCCAGCACCAGCAACAGCGGCGTATCGGTTTGCAGGTACTGCGCCAGCTCGTCGAGCAGGCCATCGAGCCATTCCTCGAAGGCGAACGGCTGGTGGCGCTGGCGCATTTTCAGCAGGCCCATGGCCTGGCCGCCCAGCGCCGGGCAATACTGCTGCAGGCCTTCGAGCAGGCGCTCGAGGAAGCGGCCAGGGTCGGCATCGCGCTGGCTCAGGCCCAGCCACAGGCTGCGCCAGTGTTCGGGTAGCGCTTCGCAAAATTCGATGGCCAGCGAGCTTTTGCCGAACCCTGCGGGGGCGTTGACCAGCAGCAGCCGCCCGCCGAGGCCGGCCTGCAGCCGCTGGCACAGGCGCAGGCGCGGGACATGGCCGTCCGGCAAGGGCGGCCGGAAGAAACGCCCGTCCAGCAGGCCCAGGGCCTGGCTGGTGAATCCATGCGTACGGGACAGATCTGTCATGGCCGGCTCGTTCTGGTTGGAAGACTACGGCGATATGGATGCCTGCGAGACTAGCGGGTAACGCTGCGTATTTGAAGATGATGGGCGCCACCGGGCCGGAAAAGACTACGACAAAAAGCAACAAGGCTGATGGACAGGAGCTGGAGCGGGGGTTTGGAGAGATATTCAGCAGGTTTATCGGCTGTTCCGGGCGCTTCGCGGGTAAACCCGCTGCCACCTGAACTGCGCTATCCCGGTAGCAGCGGGCTTACCCGCGAAGCGCGCGGAACAGGCAAATGGAAACGCCCCGGCAAGCCGGGGCGTTCTGGGGCTGCACAACCTAGCGAATGCCCGACTGGCGCAGTGCCGCAGGCTGGAAATCCGCCTTGCTGGCACTGAAGCCGAAGTCGTAGGCGCGCTTCTCTTCGTTCTTCATGCCCAGGGCCAGGTAACGGCCTGACTGCAGGTCGTAGATCGCCTCCAGGGTGTACCACGGTACTTCCACGTTGTAGTACGGCTGGGCATGGGCCTCGGACACCCGCCACAGCTGGCCACGGCCGTCATACTGGTCGATCACCGCTGCCTGCCAGGTGTCTTCGTCGATGTAGAAGTCACGCTTGGCGTAGATGTGCCGCTGGCCCGGCTTCAAGGTGGCGACCACGTGCCACACACGGCGCAGCTCGTAACGGGCCAGGTCCTGGTTGATGTGGCCGGCCTTGATGATGTCGGTGTACTTGAGCTTGGGATCGTCGAGCTTGAAGGCATTGGAAGCGATATACAGCTCCTTCTTGCCTTCGAGCTTCCAGTCATAGCGGTCCGGGGCGCCGTTGAACATGTCCAGGTTGTCCGAGGTGCGCAGGCCGTCGGCGGCGGTACCCGGGCCGTCATACGACACTTGCGGTGCCTGGCGCACGCGGCGCTGGCCAGCGTTGTAGATCCACGCCTTGCGCGGTTCCTTCACCTGGTCGAGGGTTTCGTGTACCAGCAGCACGGTACCGGCCAGGCGCGCAGGCGCGGTCACTTCCTGCTTGAAGTAGAACAGGATGTTGCCCGGGTTGTTCGGGTCGTAGTCCTTCATCTTGTCGCGGAAGACGAACTGGTCGGAAAAGTACACAGGGTTGAAAGACCCGTTCTGCTGCGGCGTGGCCTGGGTCACCAGGCGGCTGACGCTGCCGCCGCGGTAGCGGGTGATATGGTTCCAGATCACTTCCAGGCCGCTTTTCGGGACTGGGAACGGTACGGCGGTGCGGAAGTTGCTCAGGCCGTTGCCGCCTTCGACCAGGGTGGTCTTGGTGGCGTTTTCCTTGATGGCGGCGAACACATCGGCCGGTACCGTGGCACCGCGATGGGTCTTGTATACCGGAAGCTTGAAGGTGTCCGGGTAGCGCTTGAGCATGGCCAGCTGGCCCGGCGACAGCTTGTCCTTGTACTGCTCGGCATTCTGCGCGGTGATGGTGAACAGCGGTTTTTCACTGCCGTACGGGTCGGACAGGAAGCCCTTGCCGTCGGCGCTGCCGGCGCTCTTCGCCAGCGGCTCCCATGGGCCGATCGAGCCATCGGCGTTACCGGCCTTTTCGGCCCCCATCGGGGTCAGGGTACTGCCCAGCTTGGCTGCCTCGTCGGCGGATACCGCAGCCATGACGCTGGTGGCCAGCAGGGACAGGCCCAGTACACCGGCCTGCAGCAGACTTCTGGTCTTGTTCATGTCGTGTCGTCCTGGATCTGTGTGCTTAGAAGTTCACGCCGAAGCTGAGCGCGACGAAGTCACGGTCATCCACGGTGGTGTACTTGCCATCGAAGAAGTTGGTGTACGACAGGCTTGCCGTGTAGGTGTTCTGGTACTCGGCGTCGAGTCCCAGGCTGACCGCCTTGCGGCCTTCCTCGAAGTTGGCGCCCGGGCCTGGCGAGTAGCCGGAGACGTCATGCGACCAGGCCACGCTGGGTTTCAGGTTGACCCCGGCGAAAACGTCGTTGTAGTCCCAGATGACCCGAGCGCGGTAACCCCAGGAAGTACTGGTGGTAAAGCCATCGTTCTCGCAGTTGCGCGACAGGTTGGCGGTAGAGGCCCCAGCGCCTGCGCCCGCGATGGTGCTGGCATTGAGCGCCTGGCAAGTATTGGCACCGCCCGTGGATGGCAACGGGCCGGGGCCGAATACAGGGTCACGACCGTAACGGGTATCGTGTGCGCTCTCCAGGCCGCCGACATGAGTGACACCCACCTCACCGACCACCGTCATGCGGCTGGCGCCCATCACCTGGTCGAAGAAGTGCGTCAGGGTGGTCTGGAACTGCGTGATTTCCTTGCGGCGGTAGCCGTGCAGGTCCTGCCCTGGCGTACCGCTCAGCAACGATGCATTGCTCAACGCGCCGCCAATCGGACGCACCCCGGCGAACAGGATATCCGTGGTATTGAGCTGCACGGGTGCGTTGGGGCGATAGCTGAGTTCGCCGCTCCAGGCGGTCCCGGTGGGCAAGGTGGTGGAGAAGCTCAAGCCATAAAGGCGAATATCTTCGGGATACTCGACGAAGTACTCGGAATTGCCAGCCACGATCAGCGGTGCCAGCGCACGCAGTTGTGCAGGCAGGGCGCTCAACCCGCCAAACACGGAAGGCGGTGCGCCTGTGGCGCTGAAGATTGGCGCACGGCTGTGGTAGTTCATGAAATAAGCGCCGAATTCAGTATCCAGCGGCTCGAACATGTAACGCATCGCTACGCCGAACTGGCCGCTGTCGCGCGCATCACGATCAGCGCCACGGCGTACCATCACCCCCTCTTCGTTGATGTTCACGCCCCGGCTGGCCAGGAACTGCTGCGCCGCGCCCGGCACCGTGCGGCTGCTGTTGAGCACGCGCAGGTTGTCGGTACAGCCGTCGGCAATGATGTCCGGCTGGGAGAAGAAGGTGCCGCAGTTGTCGACGACCGTCTGGTCCCACTCGATCTGGTAGAAGGCCTCGGCCGACAGGTTGTCGGTCAGGCTCTGCGAGACGTAGAACATGTTGACCGGAATCAGGCCTTCCTTGATCTCGGCCCCCGGGCGGCGGAACGCCGACACGTCGATCGGGTTGATCGAGTTGATGCCGCCACCGATGAAGGTACTTTCACCCCAGCTCACCACCTGCTTGCCCAGGCGTACCGAGCCTGGCTGATCGCCGATGGAATAGTTGTGGTAGACGAAGGCATCGAGCAGCTCGGCACCGGACGACTTGGCCCCCTCCTTGCGGTTGGAGTCGCTGATGTCCTTGGATTCGCGGCCTTCGTCTTTCAGTTCGAAGTCGTACCAGTACTTGCCCCGCACGAATACGCCAGTGTCGCCGTACTTGAGCTCCAGGTCATGGATGCCCTTGAAGATCTTGGAGAAGGTTTCGCCCTTCTTGAAGTTCAGGTGGCCATCGTCCGATGTCTGCGACAGGCCCTTGCCGCCGTTGTTCACCCCGATCAGGTTCTTGTTGGGGTTGGCCGTCGACCAGCTGGCGCCGATGGAGAGCGACGAGTCGAACTGGCCTTCGATTTCACCAATGTTGAAACTGACAGCGAAAGCAGGACTTGCGAGCGTGGAAGCAAGGCTGACGGCCAAGGGCAACTTGGCCCGGCGCCAGAACGGGTTTGCAGATTTCATCGACGCTACTCCATGTACTTTTTTTGTTATGGCAGTGAGTCCTTTCAAGAACGGCCCGAGCGACCGGTTTGCAGGCTTGCGCCCGCGACGACATGGCTTGCGCATGTCGCCACCCCCATTCCTGAAAATCCCCTGGCCCCGACTATAGCCAGCAAGGCACAGGCGCTTGATCCCTCTAAAGTGTGATTTGCGCTCCGTGCTGCCAACGCGCTGCCGTGTGCTGTCGGTGGCGCGCTGGCGGTGCTAAAGGATGGCGTATTTTCGCCGTTTGGCAAGGTTGGAGCGCTCTAGAATGCGGGTCGCATGCTGTGCAAGGCGACCCGCAGGGCGGTTACAGGGTGGAAAGGAAGGCGCTGTTGCTGGCCTGCCACTGGACGATGTCCTGGCGGATGCGTTTCTTGTCGAGCTTGCCGACGCTGGTCTTGGGAATTTCAGTAACAATGGCGATCTGGCTTGGAATCGCCCATTTGTTGATATGCCCTTGCTCGACAAAGGGCTTGAGGTGCTCCTTGAGTGCCTTGGCGTCGATGGCCTGGCCTTCGCGCACCACCAGCAGGGCAAACGGGCGCTCGCCCCATTGCGGGTCGGCCACCCCCACCACGGCCACTTCGCGCACCGCCGGGTGACGGCTGACCAGGTCCTCCAGATCAAGCGAGGAAATCCACTCGCCACCGGTCTTGATCACATCCTTGATGCGGTCGCGGATGTCGATGTAGCCCATGCCGTCCAGGGTGGCGACATCACCGGTGTGCAGCCAGCCCCCCTGCCACAGCTCCTCGCTCTTCTCCGGCTCCTTGAAATAGCCCAGGGTCAGCCAAGGTGCACGCAACACCAGCTCGCCCTGGGTTTCGCCGTCGGCAGGCAGGAAGTTGCCGTCACCGTCGACGATCGCCGCTTCCACCAACGGTACCGGCACGCCGGCCTTGATGCGGTAGGTGACGCGCTCATCGTCGCTGCCGGCCTGCAGCTCGTCGTTCAGGTGGGCGGCGGAAATCAGCGGGCAGGTTTCCGACATGCCATACGCCGCAGTCAGCTGGATGCCACGCGCCAGGGCGGCCTGGTACAGCGAACGGTTGAGCGCGCTGCCGCCAATGATGATCTTCCAGCCGCCAAAACTCTGCCCTTGGGCGGTCGGGCAGTTGAGCAGCATCTGCAGGATGGTCGGCACGCAATGGGAGAACGTGACCTTTTCCTCGCGCCACAGCTTGACCAGCATCTCCGGCTCGTAGCGCCCCGGGTACACCTGCTTCATGCCGAGCATGGTGGCAACGTAGGGGATGCCCCAGGCGTGCACGTGGAACATCGGGGTGATCGGCATGTACACGTCGTCGCTGCCCATCAACCGCACGCTGTCGATGCTGCCGGTCACCGAAGCTTCGGCCAGGGTATGCAGCACCAGTTGCCGGTGAGTGAAGTACACACCCTTGGGGTTACCGGTGGTGCCGGTGGTGTAGAAGGTGGTGGCCACCGAATCTTCGTCGAAATCCGGGAAGGCGTAGTGCGGGCTGGCAGCGGCCAGCAGTTGCTCGTATTCGCCGACCAGCCCGGGCAGCTCGGCGGTCTTGCCCGGGCCATCGGTCAGCAGCAGGGTCTTGTCGACAGTGGTCAATTGCCCGGCAATGGCCTGGTACAGGCCGACGAAGTCGCTGTTGACCAGCACCACGCGGTCTTCGGCGTGGTTCATGGTGTAGAGGATCTGCTCGGGCGACAGGCGCACGTTGATGGTGTGCACCACCGCACCGATCATCGGGATGGCGAACATGCATTCCAGGTAGCGGTGGCTGTCCCAGTCCATCACGGCCACGGTGTCACCCGCCTTCACGCCCGCCTCGGTCAGCACGTTGGCCAGGCGCGCAATGCGCTCGTTGAGCTGTGGATAGGTCAGCCGCAACTGGTCGCGGTAGACGATTTCACGGGTCTTTTCATAGCGGCTGCCAGACATCAGCAGGCGTTTGATCAGCAGCGGGTAGGCGTAGGCGCCCTCGGCGGGCTTGATGATGCGGGTCTGCAACATGGGTATCCCTTTCTGGAAAAGGCGGGCCGGACAACTCTGGCAACTACTGTAGTCCGCCAATGTGACGGCCAAATCAGCCGAAGGAATGATTTGTGCGCCAAAGGTATGAGTGACGGGCGTTGACGGGCGGTAACCGCGGGCTAGACACTGCGCTGACAGCTTCAGGATTTGTGCTGGATCTGCAGGCCCTTTCGCGGGCCAGAACACCGATACCCCTGCCCTGCACCGGAGAGCCCCATGCCCAGCCCGCGTCGTGCCGTGTTTCTCGATCACCAGTCCCTGGACCTGGGCGATCTCGACCTCTCGCCCCTGAAGCAACAGTTCGACGAATTCGAGCTCTACGCCGCAACCCGCCCGGACCAGGTCGCCGAACGCCTGCAGGGCGCAGTGGCGGTAATCAGCAACAAGGTCGTGCTCGACGCCGCGGCGCTAGTCGCCAATCCGCAGCTGAAGCTGATCCTGATTGCCGCCACCGGCACCAACAATGTCGACCTGGCGGCGGCCCGTGCCCAGGGCATCACCGTCTGCAACTGCCAGGGCTACGGCACCCCGTCTGTGGCCCAGCACACCCTCGCCCTGCTGCTGGCCCTGGCCACCCGCCTGTGCGACTACAACCAGGCAGTGGCCGACGGCCGCTGGGCCGAGGCCAGCCAGTTCTGCCTGCTGGATTTCCCTATCGTCGAACTGGAAGGCAAGACCCTCGGCCTGCTCGGCCACGGCGAGCTGGGTGGCGCGGTGGCGCGGCTGGTTGAAGCCTTTGGCATGCGCGTACTGAGCGGGCAGATCCCCGGCCGCCCGGAACGCCCCGACCGGCTGCCGCTGGACGAGCTGCTGCCACAGGTCGACGCCCTGAGCCTGCACTGCCCGCTGAACGAGCACACCCGGCACATGCTCGGCGCCCGCGAACTGGCGATGCTCAAGCCCAATGCACTGGTGGTCAACACCGCTCGCGGTGGCCTGATCGACGAGCAGGCGCTGGCCGACGCCCTGCGCAGCGGCCACCTCGGCGGCGTCGCCACCGACGTGCTGAGCGTGGAGCCGCCGGTCAACGGCAATCCGTTGCTTGAACCCGGTATTCCGCGCCTGATCATCACCCCGCACAGTGCCTGGGGCGCAGTGGAGTCGCGCCAGCGCATCGTCGGCCAGCTGAGCGAGAACGCCCAGGCCTTCTTCGCCGGGCAGCCGCGCCGCGTGGTCAGCTGAGCGCGGCGCCCGGCTCTGCTACACTGCGCCACTTTTTCAGGAGGCGTCGTCCATGGACCCGCGCAGTGAAGTGTTGCTCCGCCAGGCAGAGCTGTTCCAGGGGCCGCTGCTGCTCGCCGGCGCCCCCGCCGACGGCCTGCTCGGCCAGTTGCCCCAGGCCCAGGCCTGGACCTGGCATGCCGGCGATCAGGGCATCCTCGAAAGCCGTTACGCCGGCCGCAGCCACTACGGGGTCGAGCCGCCACAGGTGGCGTTCGACAGTGCCGTGCTGTTCCTGCCCAAGTCCCGCGAATTGGCAACCTACCTGCTCAATGCCCTGGCCGCGCGCCTGGGCGGCCGCGAGCTGTACCTGGTCGGCGAGAAACGTGGCGGCATCGAAGGCGCAGCCAGGCAGCTGCAGGCGTTCGGCAAACCACGCAAACTCGACAGCGCCCGCCATTGCCAGCTGTGGCAAGTGAGCATCGACCAGGCACCAGAAGCCAAACCCCTGGAAAGCCTGGCCGAACGCTTTGAACTCGCCCTGGAAGACGGCCCGTTGCACGTGGTCAGCCTGCCCGGGGTGTTCAGCCATGGTCGCCTCGATCGCGGTACAGCCCTGCTGCTCAAGCACCTCGATAACCTGCCAAGCGGGCATGTGCTGGACTTCGGCTGCGGCGCCGGGGTGCTCGGCGCCACGGTGAAACGCCGTTATCCGCAAAGCCGCGTGACCCTGCTCGACGTGGATGCCTTCGCCGTGGCCGCCAGCCGCCTGACCTTGGCGGCCAACGGCCTGGAAGGCGAAGTGATCAGCGGCGACGGCATCGACGCGGCCCCTACCGAACTGAGCCTGATCCTGAGCAACCCGCCATTCCACACCGGGGTCCACACCAACTACCAGGCATCGGAAAACTTGCTGAAAAAATCGGCAATTCATCTGCGAAAAGGTGGCGAAATGCGCCTGGTGGCCAACAGCTTCCTGCGCTACCAGCCGCTGATCGAAGGCGCGCTGGGCAACTGCCGGGTGCGCGACGAAGCCGATGGCTTCCGCATCTACCAGGCAACACACGGATAAAAACAGCGCTTGCCGAAAGCGTTTTGCCTAGGCAGAATCCGCACCGTCCTAGGGGAGTAGTCTCCCGCGAGCGCCCAGCTCGCCCGGTACGCGTCAACATACTTGGCCCACAGGCCATGGCGCGTGCGACCCACCATGCAGGCTGCATGGCGAGATCCGCATAGACGGATCCAGGGTTTGACAAGACCTATGACACGCACACCTTACCCGGGGCGGGGAGGCTGTACGTGTCATAGCCGTGTCGACCCGCCCCCGTAGGAATCCTGATGCTGGAATCTCTGTTGGTCCCCACCGCAATCGTTGCGCTCGCCGAAATTGGCGACAAGACGCAACTGCTCGCGCTCATTCTCGCGGCCCGCTTCCGCAAGCCATGGCCGATCATCGCCGGCATCATCGCGGCGACCCTGGCCAACCATGCCGCAGCCGGTGCCGTGGGGGCATGGGTCGGCAGTTTCTTCAGCGCTGCGGCGCTGCACTGGGTGCTGGCCGCGAGCTTCACCGCCACGGCGCTGTGGACCCTGGTGCCGGATAAGATGGATGACGACGAGAGCCCGGCGCGCCGCTTCGGGCCGTTCCTGACGACGCTGATCGCGTTCTTCCTGGCGGAAATCGGGGACAAGACCCAGGTCGCCACGGTGATGCTGGCGGCTCAGTATCCGCACCTGATCATGGTCATCATCGGCACCACCCTGGGCATGCTGATTGCCAACGTACCGGTGGTCCTGGCAGGTAACTTCGCAGCAGACAAACTGCCGCTGACGCTGATTCGTCGCCTGGCAGCGACAGCGTTCTTCGTGCTGGCGATCGTGGCCGTCTACTCGGCGATGAAGGCCAGTGGCTGGGTCGGGTAACCCGCAAGGCGCGGCTGCTGCGCAGCCCATCGCGACACAAGGCCGCGCCTACAAGCAGTACGCGCCTGCTGTACGAGCGGCCTTGTGTCGCGACAGGGCCGCGAAGCGGCCCCATGACCAGCAATTACTTCTTGGCCGCCTGATACAGCGGCATCACCTTCGGAATCGCCGCCTGCAACGAAGCGATACGGCTCGATGACGCCGGGTGGGTGCTCATGAACTCGGGCGGCGCACCTTCGGAAGCCTTGGTCATCTTGTTCCACAGGGTGATCGCGGCATTCGGGTCGTAACCGGCACGTGCCGAGAGTTCCAGGCCAATCAGGTCGGCCTCGTTCTCGTTGGCCCGGCTGTTGGGCAGGGTCATGGCATAGTTCACCACCGTGTCGGCCAGGGCCATGCTGCTCTGGCCCAGGCCGAAGATGGCACCGGCACCCTGGCGGGCCATTTCCACGCCATACGCCTTGGACATCGCCTCGCGGCTGTGCTCACGCAAGGCGTGGGCGATCTCGTGGCCGACCACCGCGGCGATTTCCGCATCGGTGAGCTTGAGCTGGTCGATCAGCCCGGTATAGACGATGATCTTGCCACCCGGGCCGCAGTTGGCGTTGAGCTCGTCGCTCTTGATCACGTTGACCTGCCAGTCCCACTGCGCGGCATCCGGGCGGAACTTGGGGGCCTGGGCGATCAGGCGGTCGGCGATGGCCTGCACGCGCTTGGCATCGCTGCTGGACTTGTCGAGCACGCCTTTGCTGGACGCCTCGCCGAGGGTCTGCTGGTACGACTGGGCGTACATCTGGTTGACCTCATCGGCCGACAGCATGCTGAACATGTATTGCTGGCGTTCGACGCCGACAGCACCGCCGCTGGTGGTATTCACCGCCTGGCAGCCAGCTAGCAGGATGCCAGCACTCAACAGGCTGACGACAAAAGACTTACGCATGAAAACACTCCCTTTACTACATGCGCCGTATCCTAGGCTGACTGGCCCGTGGGCCGCCATAGCCGTAGATAAGATTTCACACTGAAGCCAGACAACCTCGGGTGCACACCGGCCATCAGGCCGGGGTCAGGCACTCCGGGGCGTCCAGCTTCGGGTCATTGACAAAGTTGGCCAACGCCCGTTCACGCAACTGTGCCGACGGGCTGGCCAGCAGCTCGTGCAGGCGCGTCAGCGGCGTGTCCGGGTCAAGCCAGGCCGCCTGCCCTGCTTCGTCCAGGATCAGCGGCCGGCGCTGGTTCATTGCCGCCTGGGTCACCACTGCACAGCTCAGCCACACCTGGTCTTGCACGGGGTAAGCCTCCCAAACGGCGGCAAAGTATAGCGATGCGCCCTCCCCTGGGGTCAACCAATACGGGCGCTTGCGCACATTGCCACGCCATTCGTAGAAACCGTTGGCCGGCATCAGGCAGCGCCGCTGGCGGAACGCATCACGAAACATCGGCTGTTCGGCCAAGGTCTCGGCACGGGCATGGGCGGGGGTGCGGGACAGGTCGGTGAGCCAGGCCGGGGTCAGCCCCCAGCGCGCCTTGGCCAGTTGCAACTGGCCGTCCAACTGGCGCTGGATCAGCACCGAAGCCCCGGGCGAGATGTTCCATTGGGCCGGTTGCCCGGCAGGAAAGCCCGGCAGGCAGGCCAGCGCCTGGGGCCAGCGAAACAGCGCGTAACGTCCACACATGGGCGAATTCAGAACCTAACAGATCAAGGTACCGGGGAAACTCTCCGGTTCGTCGCCAACCAGTGGCTGGGCGTCATTGTACGCATCGATCAGCTGTCGTGCGTATTCGGCCTGCTCATCAGCCACGGCCAGCCCCAGCAGGCCTTGCAGCGGCAGCTCGCCGGCAGCACCGACCAGGTCACGGCCAACCACGTGCACCACGACCCCTTCGCTGGCAAGCATACCCGCCAGCATTTCCGCCTCGAGCAGGCTTTCCGGTTCGTAGATGCGCTGCATCAAGTGTCATCCTCACGGCGGACTTCGAGCAGCCATTCGTCACCATGCACCTGCAGAATGCACACCACAGGCTGGCAACACACCTGGCAATCCTCGGTATAGACCTGGTCGCCAGCAGACAGATCGACGGTAGTTTCCACCCGTTCGCCACAATAAGGGCAATCGTAGAAGTCGGTTTCCAGCATCGCGGTCTCCGCAGTGACTTATGCGTATAATTGCCGGTCTGTTTACAGGGCCTGCGTGCGTCCGAGCCGTTTTTCGGAGCCCGTCCCTACCTTATTACCCTAGCCGTTTCCAACAAGAGAGCATGATGGGCGAATTCGATGCCATCCGACCGTACGACGACGCTGAGGTCCCTGCCGTTCTGGCACGCCTGCTCAGCGACCCGGCATTCCTCGATATCCTCACCCACTTCCGCTTCCCGCGTGCCGCCGGCGCCCTGGGCTGGTTGCTCAAGCCGCTGATCGCCCGCCGCCTGCGCAAGGAATTCGCCGGCGTTACCTGTGTCTCGACCTTGCAGGACAAAGTCGAGTACTACGTCGACCAGACGATCGATCGCGCCACCGACGGCGTTACCTATTCTGGCGTCGAGCAGCTCAAGGCCGGCACGGCCTACCTGTTCCTGGCCAACCACCGTGACATCGTCATGGACCCGGCCTTCGTCAACTATGCGGTGTACCACGCCGGCCTGCCCACGCCGCGCATCGCCATCGGTGACAACCTGCTGCAAAAACCCTTTGTCAGCGACATGATGCGCCTGAACAAGAGCTTCATCGTGCACCGCTCGATCAGTGGGCGGCGCGAGAAGCTGGCCGCCTACCAGCTGCTTTCGGCGTACATCAACCACTCGATCCGCAACGACGTTACCTCGATCTGGATCGCCCAGGCCGAAGGCCGCGCCAAGGATGGTGACGATCGCACCGATTCGGCGATCCTCAAGATGTTCCACATGAGCCGCAAGGACGAACCGTTCGGCGCGGTGATCCAGAGCCTGAACCTGACGCCGGTGTCGATCAGCTACGAATACGACCCATGCGACCAGGCCAAGGCCCGCGAGCTGTACATCCGCGCTACCACCGGCACCTACAAGAAGGCGCCGGGCGAGGACGACAACAGCATTGCCAAGGGCATTACCGGCTACAAAGGCCGGGTACATATCAACTTCGCCCCACCGGTGACCGAGTACTACGAGGACACCAAGCAACTGGCTGCCGAAATCGACCGTCAGATCCTCGGTGGCTACCGGCTGTTCCCGGTCCATTACCTGGCGTATGCGATGTGGGACGGCAAGGATGAGTCCTTGCAGGTGCCGAGTGCGGAAAAGGTATTCCCGGCTGATGAGCTGGCCCGGGCCAGGGAGGAATGGCTACGCCGCCTGGAGGCCTGCCCTGAGGAGCAGCGGCCGTATCTGGTGCTGCAATATGCAACGCCGGTGCGTAACCAGTATCAGGTCAGGCAGCAGGCATCGGTCGCCTGAAGGAACGCCGGCGCTGCTTTGCAGCCCATCGCAGGCAAGCCAGCTGCCACAGCGGCCGAGCTTGCCTGCGATGGGCGCAAGGCGGTGTCGAAATCAGACCCAGGTACTGAGCCAGGACAGCAGCAACGCCATCGCCAGGCACGAAAAACCCAGAATGTAGAAGTATCGCGGTACCCGCAGGTCGAACGCGTCGACCAGCACATCCTCCAGCGCCAGCATCTCGCGGGTTTCCGCCTCGCGGCGCCGTGCACTGTGCAGCAGCAACCCGCCCGGGCAGGTCAGCAACAGCGCCAGCAGATTGATCAGCTTGGTCGGATGGGCGGCCAGGAACCCCCAGAGCACTTGCAAGGACATCACGCAACCTCGGTGTGAGCGACGGCAAAGGCCCGCATTCTACCCAAGTCAAGCCCTCACGCCCGGCCCGGGCGACAAAGTGTCATTAAATTTCATCTGTCATGAGCTCGTCATCTGAACAGGCCACCCTGTCGGCCTTTCCATGACCCGGAGCTTGTTCATGCTGCATGCCGAAAACCAGGACCGCCTCTATCTGGTCGCCCAGAGCGATGACCAGCAGGCGCTGATCGATGGTTTTGCCATCAACGTGCAGGACCGCCAGTGGCTGGTGTATTGCGCATTGGGCGGGCACGCGCATGAAAGCCTGCCGGATATCGATCCCCATACCGGCCTCAGCGTGCTGGATTTCCAGATAGAAGCTGCGTAACCCTGCGCCGGCCTGTTCGCGGGCGCGCCGGCAAAAAGTCCAGATAACAAAAAACCCGCTACCTGAAACCAGGCAGCGGGTTTTCTTCGTGCGGCTGAAGGCTTACTGCCCCAGCACCTGGCCGATGCTCGGGTCCTTGAACAGGCGGGTCAGGGCATCGCTCAGCACATCACCCACCAACTGGTTGTTGGTTTCCTGGTTCGGCGCCATGCCGAAACGCTGGTCCAGCGAGGCGCCGTAACGGCCACTGTAGGTACGGCCGCCGTTGGCGACGTCGGCACGGAAGGTAGCGCCGATGGTCGCCTCGGTGACGTACAGGTTGTCTTTCGGCGACTGGTACTTCAGTTCGGCCAGGGTCACGGTCAGCTGCGGCGCGTTATAGGCGTTGGGCGTCGGGGTGAAGCCGAGCAGACGCACGGCGGCTTCGGCCTGGGCCTGCAGTTTGGGCACGATGTCGTTACCGCTGACGCTGATGGTGCTG
Source organism: Pseudomonas sp. LAM2023 (assembly GCF_016620375.1). Taxonomy (NCBI): domain Bacteria; kingdom Pseudomonadati; phylum Pseudomonadota; class Gammaproteobacteria; order Pseudomonadales; family Pseudomonadaceae; genus Pseudomonas; species Pseudomonas sp. LAM2023. Next base: position 364,917 of record NZ_JAENHV010000017.1, read on the forward strand.
GTTTCGGGGTACATGCCACCACGAGTGCCCAGGGACTGCGACGCCCGGCCGTCAACCACCCGGACCACCACCGGCTGGCCATGGCCGACCGGGGCGAGCTGGGCCTTGAGCGTGGGTTGCGGGTTGAGTTGTTGCGGGCTGTGGGCACAACCAACCAGGCTGAGGCTGGCCACGGTGATCAAACCGAACAACAGACGTTGCAACATGCGCGTTACTCCAGAAAATGCGGCGAAGGCCCACAGTATACCCAGCGACACATCGACCAGTCATCGGCCTGGCCCGGTTGTCACAATGGTTTCATCGCCGCGCCCTTATCCTTGCGCCAAGCCCCAACGCACAGGACCTGCTGCCATGGCCTCGCTCTGGACCCTGCTCTTCCGACGCCCGCGCCACAACGCCTATGCCCGCCTCGACGCCGACGGCAAATGCCTGGCCTTCAAGCAATGCAGCCAGGCCCCCAGCGGCAGCGGCTGGGTCCGGGTCGGGGAAATCCAGCTCGCCTGGCTGGGCCGCGAGCTGCCCGCCAGCGCCCGGGTTTGCGCACGCGCAAGCCGCCGCTGGCACCAGCGCATCCTCACGGCCTGACAAACGCTGCAATAAAAACCACGAATGGCGACATTTCTGCGCGCGACATCGCTATAATCTCCCCCCGATTATAAGGACGTCTCCTGATCGGGCCCCGCATCGCCGCTTGACCCCGGCAACTTCACCGCTTCGCCCACAGAGAGCCTTCCACTCAGGTCTTGCATCGGCTGTCGTGCCTGCTTTCCGGCCCTTCACACTGCATGAACCTGCGGGTTGCCATCGCGCAGTCCCCTTTTGAGGTTCACGTCTCCAAAAGAGCGTGAAAAAACGGTTTTCACAACTTCACAAGAGTGTGGCGAGCAAATGAACAGTCTGGCATGTGCAAAAGCGGCAGATGTGTCCCGAACAGCCCTGAACAGGCGGCAAATGCGCTCATCGCGGATGAGTATCTGAGCCGTTCCATAACGCACGCACGACACCTTGACCATAAGTCGAATTGCCGCACCCGTGGCAAACGGCGTTCAATAGCGAACCCGAAGACTGATTGGCGGTGCCCGCGGAAGTTGCAAGAACTGCGATAAGTCGGACATGGCGATCCTGGCGACCCCAGGTCCTATGCTGTCAATTAGGTAGCTGTAGATTGTGGAGACGCGTTAAATGGCGCAGAACGAATCGGTTGATGTGGTACTGGTAGGCGCGGGCATCATGAGTGCCACCCTGGCCGTACTGCTCAAGGAGCTCGACCCGACCCTGAAACTCGAGGTCGTCGAGGCGATGGACTCCGGAGCCGCGGAAAGCTCCAACCCCTGGAACAACGCAGGTACCGGCCACGCCGGCCTGTGCGAGCTTAACTACACGCCGCAGGCCGCCGATGGCAGCATCGACATCAAGAAGGCCGTGCACATCAACACCCAGTTCGAGGTCTCGCGCCAGTTCTGGGCCTACCTGAGCAAGAAGGGCAACTTCGGCTCGGCGCGTGCCTTCATCAACCCTGTCCCACACCTGAGCTACGTCGAGGGTGACAAGGGTATTGCCTTCCTCAAGAAGCGCTTCGAGCTGCTCAAGCAGCACCACGCCTTCGCCGAGATGGAATACACCGAAGACAAGGCGCTGATGAAGGAGTGGATGCCGCTGATGATGCCAGGCCGCCCGGCCGACCAGCGCATCGCCGCCACCCGCGTACTCAAGGGCACCGACGTCAACTTCGGCGCACTGACCAACAAGCTGCTCAAGCTGCTGGGCGACGCCGAGCATGCACAGGTCAAGTACAGCAAGAAGGTCGTTGGCCTGCGCCGTAACGGCAGCGGCTGGACCGTGAGCATCAAGGACGTCAACAGCGGCGGCAGCCGCGAAGTGGACGCCCGCTTCGTCTTCCTCGGAGCCGGTGGCGCGGCCCTGCCGCTGCTGCAGCTGTCTGGCATTCCGGAAAGCAAAGGCTTCGGTGGCTTCCCGGTCAGCGGCCAGTGGCTGCGTTGCGACAACCCGGAAATCGTCAAGCAGCACCAGGCCAAGGTCTACAGCCAGGCTGCGGTCGGCGCCCCGCCGATGTCGGTACCGCACCTGGACACCCGCGTGGTCGACGGCAAGAAGTCGCTGCTGTTCGGGCCATACGCCGGCTTCACCACCAAGTTCCTCAAGCACGGTTCGCTGATGGACCTGCCGCTGTCGGTGCGCATGGGCAACATCGGCCCGATGCTGGCCGTGGCCCGCGACAACATGGACCTGACCAAGTACCTGGTCAGTGAAGTGATGCAGTCGATGGAACAGCGCCTGGAAGCCCTGCGTCGCTTCTACCCGCAGGCCAAGGCCGAAGACTGGCGCCTGGAAGTGGCTGGCCAGCGCGTGCAGATCATCAAGAAAGACCCGAAGAAAGGCGGTGTGCTGCAGTTCGGTACCGAGCTGGTCTCGGCCCAGGACGGCAGCCTGGCCGCACTGCTCGGCGCATCCCCGGGTGCTTCGGTGACCGTGTCGATCATGCTGGAACTGATCGAGCGCTGCTTCCCCGAGCAGGCCAAAGGTGCCTGGGCTGCCAAGCTCAAGGAAATCTTCCCGGCTCGCGAGAAGACCCTGGCGACCGACGCGGCCCTGTACCACAAGATCAGTGCCGACAACGACGTGGCGCTGGACCTGGTGGAAAGCAGCCCGGCGGCCAAGCATTACGCCTGATTGAACCGGTAACGAAAAAACGCCCCTCGGGGCGTTTTTTTGTGCCTGGATACTCACCAACCTGTGCCGGCCTCTTCGCGGGCATGCCCGCTCCCACAGGTTCGGCGCCGCCCTCAGGCTCTGTGCTATCCCTGTGGCAGCGGGCGCGCCCGCGAAGAGGCCGGTGCAGGCTAACGATCAACCACGGGCGTTGGCGATGATCTCGAGGTACTCTGCCGCATTGCGCTGGTCGGCAATCTGCTCGACGAAGGTCTTGCCATGCTCGTCCTTGCCATCCAGGTCCAGGCCCGCTTCGACGAAGAAGCCGACAAAGCGCTCGAAATCGTCGACGCGCAGGCCGCGGTAGGCCTTGACCAGTTTGTGCAGCGACGGCGAGGTCACCCCGTCGGCAGGCTCGAATTGCAGGAACGTCTTGATGTAGTCGTCGCTGATCTCGTCGCCGATTACCTGTTTCTTGTCTTTACGCATTGCCGACTCCAACTGGACCATCACGGGATTTCGAAGGCCGGCAGTGTACCCCCCGCAGGCCGCGCGCCTCAACGCGTACGTACGGTGCCGGTGTGCAGGTCGGCCCAGATATGGCCGTTACCGTAGGTGAGGAACTGCACATACAGCGTCTCGTTGCGCAGCAGGTCCATGATCACCCGATAGTCGCTGACCGGGTAATTCAGGCTCAGGGTGCGAGTCTTCTCGTCATACACAGGCTTTTTCAGGCTCTTGGCCGCTTCTCCATCGAAGGTCAGCAGCACCTGGGTGATGGTGGCGCCCTTGCTCAGTGGCTTGCCCTTGAGGCGCACCTGCAATGATGAAGTGATCGGGATCGGCTGCTGGTCGGACTGGCGCTGGGCCCCGACGACCACCGAATAATCGGTCACTTGCAGCAATTGCTGGCCGGTCGGCGCTTCCTGGCGCAGGGACAGGTCGTCAGGTGGCAGGAACTGGCTGTGCAGCGGTGCGGCGGCGAGTGGCAGGCTGACCGCCAGCAGCAGGGGAAGAATCGCACGCATGTGAGGCTCCTTGTATGAAGGGGCACTCTAGCACGGCGTGCACAGCCTCTTGTAGGAGCGGCCTTGTGTCGCGATCGGGCTGCGCCGCAGCTCCTCGATTGAAGCTTCGCACCAACAAGGTCGGGGCCGCTTTGCGGCCCATCGCGACACAAGGCCGCTCCTACAGCTGAGTACGCCGGCCTGGCATCAATCGAACTGCGCAAGCATCCAGGCCTGGTACTCGGCAACGCCCTCGTCACCTTCGCGCGGCGCCCAGTGCGCGTGCTCGCCCTCGCCCACCGGCCGGTACGGCCCGGCCTTGCACTCGAACAGGATGCTGTCCGGCTCCAGTACCACCAACCCGTGGTAGGTGCCAGGCGCCAGGTCCACGCCCAGGCAGTCGCCGCCAGCCTGCAATATCCGCTTGCCGGTCACCGCACCCTGCTCATCGAACAACAGCAGGCCGAAGCGCCCCTTGAGGGCAAGCAGCGTTTCCGCCTTGTCGGCGCTGAGGTGGCGGTGCGGCGGGATGTAGGTACCCGGTTGCAGGCCGACTGCCATGCGGTGGCAGGGTTCTTCCATCTCGTGGAAATTATGGTGCTGGCGCCCGCGCGGGTTGGCGGCAGCCTGCGCGGCCAGCCCGGCGAACAACGCTTGGTCGATGAACGCAGGCTGGCGCATGGTTACAGCCCCTTGACCGCGAAAATGCCGTTGGCGTTGCGCCAGTAGCCTTTGTAGTCCATGCCGTAGCCGAAGATGTAGCGGTCGACGCAGGGCAGGCCCACGTAGTCGGCCTTGAGGTCCGGGCTGGCCTTGCGGTCGTGGTCCTTGTCGATCAGCACTGCAGTGTGCACCGAGCGCGCGCCGGCATGCTTGCAGAACTCGATGATGGCGCTGAGGGTATGGCCTTCATCGAGAATGTCGTCGACGATCAGCACGTCACGGTCGATGAACGACACTTCCGGCTTGGCCTTCCAGAACAACTCGCCGCCGCTGGTCTGGTTGCGGTAGCGGGTGGCGTGCAGGTAGCTGGCCTCCAGCGGGAACTGCAGGTGGGTCAGCAATTTGCCGGAAAAGATCAGGCCGCCGTTCATTACGCAGAACACCACCGGATTCTTGTCGTGCAGGTCCTTGCAGATCTGCTCGCCGACTTTGGCGATGGCCGCTTCGACTTCGGCTTCGGTGTACAGGCAGTCAGCTTCACGCATGACTTGACGGATATGCTCGAGATCGGCGGACATGGCGCTCTCCGGGTGGCACTTTGGAAAAGCGGGCAAAGGTACGCATCCGCTCGTCACAGATCAAGCATTTATGGACTAACGTCCAAAATGACCAGACGACAGCACAGGCTGAATAGATTAATCTAGCCCGGTTTTTTTGCCCGCCTTTCGGAGCCCCCTATGCCCACTCGTGAGATCCGCCATCCGCTGATCCGCCACAAGCTCGGCCTGATGCGCCGTGCCGATATCAGCACCAAGAATTTTCGCGAACTCGCCCAGGAAGTCGGCGCGCTCCTGACCTACGAAGCGACCCAGGACCTGCCGCTGGAAACCTACGAGATCGACGGCTGGTGCGGCAAGGTGCAGGTTGAAAAGATCGCTGGCAAGAAGATTACCGTGGTGCCGATCCTGCGCGCCGGCATCGGCATGCTCGACGGTGTGCTCAGCTTGATCCCCGGGGCCAAGGTCAGCGCGGTCGGCGTTGCCCGCAACGAAGAAACCCTCGAAGCCCACACCTACCTGGAAAAGCTCGCCCCGGACATCAACCAGCGCCTGGCCCTGATCATCGACCCGATGCTGGCCACCGGCGGTTCGATGGTCGCCACCATCGACCTGCTGAAGAAGGCCGGCTGCAAGGAAATCCGTGCCATGGTCCTGGTGGCCGCGCCGGAAGGCATCGAAGCGGTGGAAAAAGCCCACCCGGACGTGCAGATCTACACCGCGTCGATCGACCAGCACCTGAACGAACACGGCTATATCGTGCCTGGCCTGGGCGATGCCGGTGACAAGATCTTCGGCACCAAGCAAAAGGACGCCTGACCATGCAGGACGGCTTCAACGACCCGCTCTGGCGCCAGGTCGTTTCGGGCGCGCAGATGCTCTTCGTGGCATTCGGCGCGCTGGTGCTGATGCCACTGATCACCGGCCTCGACCCGAACGTCGCGTTGTTCACCGCCGGCATCGGTACCCTGCTGTTCCAGCTGGTCACCGGCCGCCAGGTACCGGTGTTCCTGGCCTCGAGCTTTGCCTTCATCACCCCGATCATCCTCGCCAAGGGCCAGTTCGGCCTGGCCGAGACCATGGGCGGGGTGATGGCCGCAGGCTTCGTCTACACCTTCATGGGCCTGATGGTGAAAATCAAAGGCACCGGTTTCATCGACCGCATGCTGCCGCCAGTAGTGATCGGCCCGGTGATCATTTCCATCGGCCTGGCCATGGCACCGATCGCGGCGAACATGGCCATGGGCAAGGCCGGGGACGGCAGCGTGCTGCTGCCGTACAAGACGGCGATGATGATCTCCATGCCCGCCCTGCTGACCACACTGATCGTCGCCGTGTTCGGCAAAGGCATCTTCCGCCTGGTGCCGATCATTGCCGGCGTGCTGGTAGGCTTTGCCCTGTCGTTCGCCTTTGGCGTGGTCGACACGGCCAAAATCGCCGCCGCCCCGTGGCTGGAACTGCCCAACTTCACCGCGCCGGCGTTCAACTGGCAGGCCATCCTGTTCATCGTCCCGGTTGCCCTGGCACCGGCGATCGAGCACATCGGCGGGGTGATCGCCGTCGGCAGCGTGACCGGCCGTGACTACCTGAAGAAACCCGGCCTGCACCGCACCCTGCTCGGCGACGGCCTGGCCACCACCGCAGCCGGCCTGTTCGGTGGCCCGCCCAACACCACCTACGCCGAAGTGACCGGCGCGGTGATGCTGACCAAGAACTACAACCCGAAGATCATGACCTGGGCGGCGATCTTTGCCATCACCCTGGCCTTCATCGGCAAGTTCGGCGCGCTGCTGCAGAGCATCCCGGTGCCGGTGATGGGCGGCATCCTGTGCCTGCTGTTCGGCTCGATCGCAGCGGTGGGCATGAACACCATGATCCGTCACAAGATCGACCTGGCCGAAGCGCGCAACCTGGTGATCGTCTCGGTCACTCTGGTGTTCGGTATCGGCGGCGTGCTCATCGGCAGCGGCGATGGCCCGGATGACTGGGGCCTGAAAGGCATTGCCCTGTGCGCCATCGTGGCGATCGCCCTGAACCTGATCCTGCCGGGCAACGTTGGTTGGAAGCACAAGAAGCTGGATGATCAGATGCCTTGAGGTCCTGGGGCGGCCTTGCAGCCCGGTCGGGTCACAAGGCCGCCCCTGCCCGGAATTCCGGCCCCTGTAGAAGCAGCCTTGTGTCGCGGCAGGGCTGCAACGCAGCCCCAGCTGTTCAAGCCTTTTCGCACATGTCAGCCAGCACCCTCGCCCACTCCGGGTGGTCATTCAGGCACGGCACCAGCACCAGCTCCTGCCCACCCGCCTCGACAAACTGCTCGCTGCCACGCATGCCGATTTCTTCCAGCGTCTCGATGCAATCGGCGACGAATGCCGGGCACATCACCAGCAACTTCTTCACCCCAGCCTTGGCCAACTCATCCAGCCGCGTCTCGGTGTAGGGCTCGATCCACTTGTCCCGGCCCAGCCGCGACTGGAACGATACCGACCACTTACCCTCGGCGATGCCCATTTTCTGCGCAAAAGCCCTGGCCGTGGCCAGGCACTGCCCACGGTAGCAAACCGCCCGTACCTCGGCGGACGCATCATGGCAGCAATCGGCAGCCCGCAGGTCGTGCCGGCTGCCTTTGGGGAACAGCTTCTTCAGGTGCCGCTCCGGCAGGCCATGGAAGCTGAGCAGTACGTGGTCATACGGCTGTTCCAGGTAAGGACGGGCGCTGGCGGCCAGCGCCTCGATGTACGCCGGGTGTTGGTAGAACGGTTGCAGCACGCGCATCTGCAGCGCTAACCGCTGCTCTTCGATGGTCCGCCTGGCCTGCTCTACCACGGTGGTCACCGTGCTGTCGGCGAACTGTGGGTAAAGCGGCGCCAGGGTCACCTTGCGCACGCCTTGTCGGGCAAGCCGTTCCAGCACCTCAGGCAAGGCCGGCTGGCCGTAGCGCATGGCGATTTCCACCGGGCCGTGGGGCCAGTGTTCGACCATGGCCGCCTGCAGGCGCCGGGTCAGCACCACCAGCGGCGAGCCCTCGTCCCACCAGATCGAGCCATAGGCGTGCGCCGACTGCTCCGGCCGCTTGATCAGGATCAGCGACACCAGCAGGCGCCGCAGCGGCCAGGGCAGGTCGACCACATACGGGTCCATGAGGAACTGGTCGAGGTAGCGGCGCACATCGGCCACCGAAGTGGAGGCAGGGGAACCCAGGTTGACCAGCAGCAGAGCGTGATCGGTCATGCAGCGTCCTATGTCAAAGTTGGCTGGACAGGTTGTCCAGGGCCGATTGCAGATCGTTGAAGCGGAAGGTGAAGCCTGCCGCCAGCAAGCGTACCGGGCGCGCGCGCTGGCCGCCGAGCAGGAGGATCGACAGCTCGCCCAGAAGGGCCTTGAGCAGCACCGCCGGCACCGGCAGCAGCGCCGGGCGATGCAAGGTGCGGCCCAGGCGCCTGGCGAACTCGCGGTTGCGCACCGGCTCTGGGGCGCAGGCATTATAGGGACCGCTGGCGTCCTTGTGCTGCAAGAGAAAATCAATCAGGGCCACCTGGTCGTCTATATGGATCCAGGGCATCCATTGCCGCCCGTGGCCCAGGGGCCCGCCCAGTCCCAGCTTGAAGGGCAGGCGCAGGCGCGACAAAAAGCCGCCATCGCTGGCCAGCACCAACCCGGTCCGTACCAGCACCACGCGGATGCCCTGGGCCTGCGAACGCAGGGCGGTTTCTTCCCAGGCAATGCACAACTGGCTGGCGAAATCCTCTCGCACCGGGGGTGAAGCCTCGCTCAGCTCGCGTTCGCCGCCATCCCCGTACCAGCCCACCGCCGAACCCGAGATCAGCACTTCCGGGCGCTGCTCACGGCTGCCCAGCCAGCTCAGCAATTGTTCGGTGAGGGCGATACGGCTGGCCCACAGCAGGTTGCGCCGAGTCGCCGTCCAGGGGCGGTCGGCGATCGGTGCACCGGCCAGGTTGACCACCGCATCGAGCTGATCGCCCGGCTCCAGTTGCTCCAGGCGGGCGATGCCACGCACGCCCGCCCCGCAGATCGTCGGCACCTGCTCAGGTCGGCGGCTCCACACCGTCAGCCGATGTCCCTGGCCAAGCCAGTAGCGGCACAGGTGCCGGCCAATCAACCCGGTGCCGCCTGTCAGTAATATATGCATGGCAGTGTCCTCGCAGATTGCGGCGGTGGTCTATTTTTAACAACAAGGCACTTTTTTGACCCGACGCTCTCGGATAAACATAGGCCAACCTGCCCGCCAAAGCGGTATAACCTTATACAAAAATTGTGCATTGTACAGGTTTGCCTGACAGCGTAGTCTGCTTACAGCAAGGTTTAAAGAGGCCATCATGACAGTACCAATCGCCATCATCGGGGCCGGTATCGCCGGCCTGTCTGCCGCCCAGGCTTTGCAGAAGGCCGGGCAATCCGTGCATTTGTTCGACAAAGGCCATGGCAGTGGCGGGCGCATGGCCAGCAAGCGCAGCGAGGCTGGCGCGCTGGATCTTGGTGCCCAGTACTTCACCGCGCGCGACCGGCGCTTCGTCGAGCAGGTGCAACAGTGGGTTGCCGCCGGCTGGGCCGAGCAATGGAAACCGCAGCTGTACAACTACCGCGATGGCGAACTCAGCCCCTCGCCCGACGAGCAGACGCGCTGGGTGGGGGTACCGCGCATGAGCGCCATCACCCGCGGCCTGCTCAAGGATGTGACCGTCAACTTCGGCTGCCGCATCGCCGAAGTGTTCCGTGGCAAGCAGTACTGGCACCTGCAGGATACCGAAGGCTGCAGCCACGGCCCGTACAGCCGCGTGGTCATCGCCGTGCCGGCCCCACAAGCCACACCGCTGCTGGCCGCTACCCCGAAGCTGGCTGCCGTTGCCGCTGGCGTGCAGATGGAGCCCACCTGGGCCGTCGCCCTGACCTTCCAGACCCCGCTGGACACCCCGATGCAAGGCTGCTTCGTGCAGGACAACCCACTCGACTGGCTGGCGCGCAACCGCAGCAAACCAGGCCGTGACGAGCAGCTCGACACCTGGGTGCTGCACGCCACCTCAGCCTGGAGCCGGCAACACATCGACCTGGCCAAGGAAGAGGTGATCGAACAGCTGTGGGGCGAATTCGCCGAGCTGGTCGGCTGCGTGGTACCGGCACCGACCTTTGCCTTGGCCCACCGCTGGCTGTATGCCCGCCCGACCAGCAACCATGAATGGGGCGCGCTGGCCGATGCCGACCAAGGCTTGTACGCCTGTGGCGACTGGTGCCTGTCCGGGCGTGTCGAGGGCGCCTGGCTGAGTGGCCAGGAAGCAGCGCGGCGGTTGCTTGAACACCTTGAGTGACAGAGTTATACAAAAAAACTAGTTTGCATAATTTCTTGGCTGTGCTGGAATTGACCTGTACAAGTTTTTGACCATGTACAGGTTTATGGAGACAGCCATGCACGACCCCTCCACGCATCGCAAGCCGCGCATTGCCATCAGTGCCTGCCTGACCGGTCACAGCGTGCGCTATAACGGCGGCCACAAGGCCTCCGACCTGTGTCGAACGCAGCTCGAGGAACATTTCGACTGGTTGCCGGTATGCCCTGAAGTGGCCATCGGCCTGGGCGTACCGCGCGACCCGATTCGCCTGGTCGGCGACCCCGAGCAACCGGAAGTGGTCGGCACACGCAACCCCGACATCGACCTGACCGGCCCGCTGCGCAGTTATGGCCAGCAGATGGCCGCGGAACTCGATGACATCTGCGGCTACATCTTCATGCAAAAGTCGCCGTCCTGCGGGCTGGAGCGGGTCAAGGTCTACCAGGACAACGGCCGCCCGGCCTTCCACAACGGGCGTGGTGTGTACGCCCAGGCGTTCTGCGCACAGCGCCCGGACCTGCCCGTGGAAGAAGAAGGCCGCCTGCACGATGCCGTGCTGCGCGAGAACTTCATCAGCCGGGTATACGCCTATGCCGACTGGCAGCGCCTGCTGGCCGAGGGCCTGAGCCGTGGGGCGCTGGTGCATTTCCATGCGCGCTACAAGTACCTGCTGATGGCCAACAACCCCCAGGCCTACCGCACCCTGGGGCGCATGCTCGGCAGCATGCGCCGTGATGACGACCCGCAAAGCATCGGCCCGCGCTACTTCAGCCAGCTGATGCAGGCGCTGCGCCGCTGCGCCAGCCGTGGCACCCATGGCAATGTGCTGCAGCACCTGAGCGGCTATTTCAAGGATGCCCTGACGCAGCAGGACAAGGCCGAGCTGCAGAGCATCATCAGCCAGTACCGGCAAGGCGTGGTGCCACTGGTGGTGCCGCTGACCTTGCTCAAGCACCACTTGCGCAAGCACCCCGACCCGTACCTGTTGCAACAGGCCTACCTGCAGCCGCATCCCGAGCGCCTGGGGTTGCGCAATGCTGTCTGAGATTTTGCTGCCCATCGGCGAGCTGGCCCGTCGCACCGGCGTCAACCCGGTTACCCTGCGGGCGTGGGAGCGGCGCTACGGCTTGCTCAAGCCTCAGCGCACAGCCAAGGGCCATCGCCTGTATCCGCTGGACCAGGTGGAGCGGGTACAGACGATCCTCGCCTGGCTGCAGCGCGGTGCATCGGTCAGCCAGGTAGGCGAGCTACTCGACAAGCCCACTGCCACGCCCCCCAAAGGCGACTGGCAGGCCAGGCAGTTCCAGTTGATCGAAGCCATCGCCAATCTATCCCAGCGTGCGCTCGACCAGCAGCTCAACCAGGCCATGGCGCTGTACCCGGCAGTGACCCTGTGCGAGCAATTGCTGCTGCCGCTGCTCGACATACTCGAGCTGCGCTGGCGCAACTACTTCAATGCAGGGCTGGAACAGATCTTTTTCAACACATGGCTGCGCAGCAAGCTCGGTGCCCGGGTCTATCACGACAACCAGTTGCTGCAAGGCCCTGCGGTGCTATTGGCCGATGATCACGAGCGCGGCTTCAACCCTGAACTGTGGTTATGCGCCTGGCTGCTGACCAATAACGGTATCGCCGTGGAAGTGCTGGAACACCCCATCGCAGGTGCTCAACTCAGCCATGCCGCCACCACCCTGAAAGTGCGCGCCGTCATCCTGTACCTTGGCCCGCGCATCGATGCCAAGGCGCTGCAACGCATGCTACGCAATCTGCCAACGCCCGCCCTGCTGGGCGGACCGACAGTGGCCATGCACGAAGCGCAGCTCGGTAACCTCGACCACCCCGACCTCTCCTTGTTCGACACCCCCCAGGCCGCCCTGCGGTTGCTTCAGGGCAATGAGCGGCCGCCTGCAGGACTGGACTCATCATGCAATTGACCTGGCTGCGCAGCGACCTGCGCATCGATGACAATACCGCACTCAGTGCCGCCACTGAACGCGGCCCGACCATCGCCTTGTGGCTGGTCAGCCCCGGGCAGTGGCTGGCACATGACGATGCAGCCTGCAAAGTCGACTTCTGGCTGCGTAACCTGCGCGACCTGAGCCAGTCACTGGCGCGCTTGAACATCCCCCTGCTGATTCGCACGGTCGACAGCTGGGAACAGGCGCCACAGGCCGTGCTCAAGGTTTGCCGCCAGCATCGGGTGCAAGGTGTGCACTGGAACGAAGAGTACGGCCTCAACGAGCAGCGCCGTGACGACGCCACACGGGCCTTGCTGGAACGCTCGGCCATCCAGGTTCACAGCCATCTCGACCAGCTGTTGTTCCGTCCGGGCAGCATCCTCACCCGCAGTGGTGACTACTTCCAGGTGTTCAGCCAGTTCAAGAAGAGCTGCCTGGAGCACCTGCACCGCAGCCTGCCGGCCCTGGCCCGGCGGGTGCAGCGTCAGGCACCGCTCCAGGTCGCCAGCGACCCCATACCCGAGCAAGTGAATGGCTTCGAACAGCCGGGGCGCTCCCTGCGCGAACATTGGCCTGCCGGTGAAACCGAGGCACAGGCGCGGCTGGCCCGCTTTGTCGACGAAACCATCGACGATTACCACCAGCTGCGCGACTTGCCGGCCAAGCCTGGCACCAGCCAGCTGTCCCCCTATCTGGCCGCCGGCGTGATCTCGCCGCGCCAGTGCCTGCACGCCGCCTTGGCCAGCAACCGAGGCGAGTTCGACAGCGGCAGCAGCGGCGTGCAGACCTGGATCAACGAACTGCTCTGGCGCGAATTCTACAAACACATCCTGACCGGTTATCCACAGGTCTCGCGCCACCGCGCCTTCCGCGCCCATACCGAAGCGTTGCCCTGGCGCGACGCACCGGGCGACCTCGCTGCCTGGGAACAGGGCCGCACCGGCTTTCCAATCATCGACGCGGCAATGCGCCAGCTGCTGCACACCGGCTGGATGCACAACCGCCTGCGCATGATCGTGGCCATGTTCCTCAGCAAGAACCTGCTGATCGACTGGCGCAAGGGCGAACGGCACTTCATGCGCCACCTGATCGATGGCGACCTCGCTGCCAACAACGGCGGCTGGCAGTGGAGCGCGTCCACCGGCACCGACGCCGTACCCTATTTCCGCCTGTTCAACCCGGTTTCGCAATCGCAGCGTTTCGACCCCCAGGGGCAATTCATTCGCCACTGGTTGCCTGAATTGCAGGGGCTGAATGAAAAAACTATTCACTTGCCGGTGAAGACAGCCGATCTTTTTGCTACACATTGCTATCACAGTCCCATTGTCGATCTCGACAGTAGTCGCCAACGCGCACTGGAAGCATTCAAGAACCTCCCCCGTCGGCAGGATCAGAGGGCAGTATCGTGAATAATGTTCGTCGTATCTGGGTGACGGGCGCCGCCAACGGACTAGGCCTGGCGTTGGTGGAGGGGTTACTTGGGCAAGGGCATCAGGTAGCCGCAAGTGGCAAGGAGGACGAGGCGCTGGATGCCTTGGCGGCGCGCTATGGCCGCCAGCTGTTGCGTTTGCCCTGGCAGTTGCATGAAGAACAGCAGGCGGCACAGGCCAGCCAGCAGATCTGCCATGCCTGGTGCTCGCTGGATGGCCTGATCCTGAATGCCGGGACCAGCGATTACCTGGCGGACAATGTGCCAGCCAGCGAACTGTTCGAGGCAATTGTCACCAGCAACCAGTTGGCCGGCGAAAATTGCCTGGCCAATGCGCTGCCATTGCTGGCGCAAGGTGACTCGCCGCAGGTGATGGCGGTTTTCAACCGTTATTCGGCGTTGCAGTTGTACGCGCCGACGCAGCCGAGCGCAGACTGGAACAACATGCCGCAGTGGATGCGCAAGCAGCGCCAGGCATTGAAAGCCGAAGGGATCGAGCTGACCGTGGTGGGACCACAGTCGCTCAAGGCACCGGTGACCCCGGTGCAGGCGATACCGGAGGCGTGGGCAGCGCAGAGCGCGGCAGAAGAGCTGCGGCGGCGGTGGCCGCAGCGGGAGCCGGAGCTGGTCCTGGAAACCCTGGACCCAAGCGGTTTGTGGCCTTTGCCACGCTAGCCGGCATGGCGCCTGCAGGGCCCGACTGCCAGGCGGGTTCAGAGCGCCATGCGGTAATGCAGGCTGTAGCTTTCGACCCCATCGTTGGGCTGTTTCAGGCCGGCGTTGGAATAGTGGATCGCCCGTACCCCGATCTCATGCCCACCGGCAAAGCGCAGGCCAAAGCCGATGCGGTCTTCGAACTGGAATGACGAGCCCAGGTCGTTGTCTTCCAGCTCGGTACTGGAGAACGCTGCCACGCCAATACCCGCCTCGATGTACGGCTTCACCGAGTCGCCAGCAAATTCATAGACGAATACCGGTGCGAACGAGAGGCTGTGATTGCTCGCGGTCTCATCCCCGTCCCAATAGCTGTAGGCCCCATCCCAGTAACCGGTCAGGCGGCCGACACTGGTTTGCCACCAGCTCGCGTCCCAGTTCGATTGCAGCCCCAGCCGATAGACCATGGTCGAGTCGCCGGTCTGGCCCACCGAAAACGAAACGTCGGCAGCCTGCGCCGACAATGCTTGCCCCAGGGTTACGACGGCAGCCGCCGCCAAGCACAGCAGTTTCTTCATGAGAAACATCCTTCTTCCTGATGCTGTTATTAGTGTCTGCCTCATGGCAGGCAAACGGTAGAAAGCGGCAGTAGTACGATAGTTCAGCTTGATTTCACGTTTTTTTCACAACGCAAAGCTTTGCACACTGTCGGATTTATGCCACAGCAAAGGTAGGATTTTTCTCAACGCTCGCGGATCGGCGCTGGTCCAGAAGCGGGTATCGCCGGCAGGCCCAGCGGCCAGCAGGTCATGTGCGGCCAGCAAGCGTTGCAGCTGGCGTGCCACCGCGGCGCCGGTGTCGATGATTGCCACGTCGGCAGGCACCATGTCGGCCAGCAACGGGCGCAGGAAGGGATAATGGGTGCAGCCGAGGATCAGGGTATCGCAGCCCGCAGCCAGCAGAGGCTGCACATAACCCGACAGCAACTGGTGCAGCGCCGGGCTGGCCAGGTCACCCGCCTCGATGCGCTCGACCAGGCCCGGGCAAGGCTGAGTGATGACCTGTACGTCGCTGGCGAAACGGTCGAGCAAGGCGGCGAACTTGGCGCTCTGCAGGGTACCAGTGGTCGCCAGCACACCCACCACGCCGGAACGCGTGGCGGCCGCAGCGGGCTTTACCGCCGGCTCCATGCCAACCAGCGGCCAGCTCGGGTACAACTCACGCAGGTCGGCCACCGCTGCCACCGTTGCGGTGTTGCAGGCCAGCACCATGGCCTTGGCGCCTTGTTCATGGAAGAACCCGGCAATGCGCCGGCAACGCTCACGGATATAGTCCGGGGTCTTCTCGCCATACGGCACGTGACCGCAATCGGCCACGTACAGCAGCGTCTCGTGGGGCAGCAAACGCTGGATCTCGGCGAGTACCGACAAGCCGCCTACCCCAGAATCCATCACGCCGATCGGCGCCGAGCGCTCAGCCATCGCGCTTACCGCAGACCGCACAGGCCGGGTCGCGTTTCACCCGCAATTCGCGCATGCGGGTGCCAAGGGCATCGATCAGCAGCAAGCGCCCGACCAGCGGTTCGCCAAACCCGGCCAGCAGCTTCATGGCCTCCAGCGCCTGCAGGCTGCCTACCAGGCCGACCAGAGGGCCAATCACCCCGGCTTCGCTGCAGGTCAGTTCGGCTTCGCTGCCATGGCCGTACAGGCAGTGGTAGCAAGGGCTGTAGTCGCGCCGTGGGTCGAATACCGACAGCTGCCCCTCCAGGCGGATCGCCGCACCGCTGACCAGCGGTTTGACCGCAGCGACACAGGCGGCATTGACCGCCTCGCGGGTACTGAAGTTGTCGGAGCAGTCCAGCACCAGGTCGACCGCTGCCACTGCTGCGGCCAGCGAGTCTTCGTCCAGTGCCTGGCGATGGGCGACCAGGCTGATTTCCGGGTTGATCGCCTGCAAACGCTGCAAGGCCGAATCGACCTTGCTCATGCCGACGCTGGCACTGTCGTGAATGACCTGGCGTTGCAGGTTGGTCAGGTCGACGGTGTCGAAGTCGGCCAGGTGCAGCTCGCCCACGCCGGCGGCAGCCAGGTACAAGGCGACCGGTGAACCAAGGCCACCGAGCCCGACGATCAGCGCCTTGCTCCGCTTGAGGCGCAACTGGCCGTCAATGTCGATCTGGGCCAGCAATACCTGCCGGCTGTAACGCAGCAGTTCCTGATCACTCAGCATGGCAGGCGTCCCAGGGTAATGCGTTCATGGCCACCCAGGTCGGTGCGGCTGGCGACCTCGGTGAAGCCTTGTTCAGCCAGCAAGGCGCGTACTGCCGCTGCCTGATCGTAGCCGTGTTCCAGCAGCAGCCAGCCGCCCGCTACCAGGTGGGCGGGGGCCTGGGCGGCGATGACGCGCAGGTCGTCCAGGCCATCGGCGCCGGCCACCAGGGCGCTGCTGGGCTCGAAACGTACATCGCCGACGGCCAGGTGCGGGTCGGCGGCGGCAATGTACGGCGGGTTGCTGACAATCAGGTCGAAACGCTCGCCGACCAGGCTGTCGAACCAGTGGCTGACCCGCACCTGGGCGTTGGCCAGGCCCAGGCGCTGGCGGTTGCGCTCGGCCAGGGCGGCAGCCTCCTCCACCCGGTCCACTGCGGTTACCTGCCAGGCCGGGCGATCGCTGGCCAGGGCCAGGGCAATCGCGCCGGTGCCGGTGCCCAGGTCAAGGACCTTGGCCGGCGTGGCGGGTTGCACTTCAAGGGCGGTTTCCACCAGCAGCTCGGTATCCGGCCGCGGGATCAGGGTATGCGGGGCGACTTCCAGGTCGAGCGTCCAGAAGCCCTGCTGGCCGAGGATGTAGGCGACCGGCTCGCCGTCGCGGCGGCGCTGCAGGTAGCTGGCATAGGTCTCGGCATCTTCGCTGCTGACGATCCGCTCGGGCCAGGTGTGCAGGTAGCTGCGCGACTTGCCGATGGCCGCAGCCAGCAACAGCTCGGCATCCAGCCGCTCGGTGGGCGATTCTGGCAGCTGCGCGTTGCGCAGCAGGCTGGCGATGATGGTCATCAGTCCCCCAGCGCGGCCAGCTGATCGGCCTGGTATTCGGCCAACAGCGGTTCGATGACGGCCTCCACGCCACCGGCGAGGATGTCGTCCAGCGAGTACAGGGTCAGGTTGATACGGTGGTCGGTCACCCGGCCCTGTGGGTAGTTGTAGGTACGGATGCGCTCGGAGCGGTCGCCCGACCCCACCAGCAGCTTGCGCTCGCTGGCGATGGCGTTCTGCGCGGCGCTGGTCTGCATGTCGTTGAGCTTGGCCGACAGCCAGGACATGGCGCGGGCACGGTTCTTGTGCTGCGAACGCTCTTCCTGGCACTCGACCACGATGCCGGTCGGCAAGTGGGTGATGCGGATCGCCGAGTCGGTCTTGTTGACGTGCTGGCCACCGGCACCGGATGCGCGGTAGGTGTCCACACGCAGGTCGGCCGGGTTGATCTCGATGGCGGCCTGTTCGTCCGGTTCGGGCAGTACCGCCACGGTGCACGCCGACGTGTGGATACGGCCCTGGGACTCGGTCTCGGGCACGCGCTGTACACGGTGCGCGCCGGACTCGAACTTGAGCTTGCCGTACACGTTGTCACCCTCGACGCGGGCGATGATTTCCTTGTAGCCGCCGTGCTCGCCTTCGTTCTCGGAGAGGATTTCCAGGCGCCAGCCACGCTTTTCGGCGTAGCGCGAATACATGCGGAACAGGTCGCCGGAGAAAATCGCCGCCTCGTCGCCACCGGTACCGGCACGGATTTCGAGGAACACGTTGCGGCCGTCGTTGGGGTCTTTGGGCAGCAGCATGCGTTGCAGCTGCGCCTCCAGCGTCAGCAGTTGTTCCTTGGCTTCACGCACTTCTTCCACGGCCATTTCGCGTAGGTCCGGGTCACTGTCCTTGAGCAGCGCCTGGGCGCCTTCGAGGTCGTCCTGGACTTTGCGCCACTCTTTATATGCAGCGTAGACCGGCTCGACTTCGGCGTATTCACGGGAATAGGCGCGGAAGCGCGTCTGGTCGGAAATGACCTCGGCATCACCGAGCAGCGCGGTGAGTTCTTCGAAGCGGTCCTGGAGGATTTCCAGTTTGTTCAGCAGCGACGCTTTCATTGCGGGGATTTGTCCGTCGAGCCCTCGTTGAGGGCAAAGAGTTCCTGGGCCATGGCCAGCGCATCGAGGCGGCCCTCGGCCGAGAGCCTTTTCAGTTGCACGCTGGGCGCATGCAGGAGTTTGTTGGTCAGCCCCCGGGCCAGTTGGGCCAGCACGTCTTCGGGGTTGCCGCCGTTGGCCAGCAGGCGCAGGGCTTTTTGCAGTTCTTCGTCGCGCAGGCGCTCGCTTTGCTGGCGATAGGCCTTGAGCACGTCCACTGCGGCCAGCTCACGCAGGCGCAGCATGAAATCTTCCGCCCCGACCGCCACCAGCTCTTCGGCGGCCTGGGCTGCGCCCTGGCGGCTCTTGAGGTTTTCCGCCACTACATCGTGCAGGTCATCGACAGTGTACAGGTAGACATCGTCCAGCTCACCGACTTCGGTCTCGATGTCGCGTGGCACGGCGATGTCGACCATGAAGATGGGCTTGTGTCGGCGCTGCTTCAGTGCGCTTTCCACCGCGCCCTTGCCGAGGATCGGCAGTTGGCTGGCGGTGGAGCTGATGACGATGTCGCTGTTGGCCAGTTCCTGGGGAATATCGGCCAGCAGCACGGCATGTGCGCCGAACTGTTCGGCGAGGATGCTGGCCCGCTCCAGGGTCCGGTTGGCGACGACGATGCGGCGCACGCCCTGCTCGTGCAGGTGGCGGGCGACCAGGGTGATGGTTTCACCGGCGCCGATCAGCAGGGCCTGGCTGCGGCCCAGGTCGCTGAAGATCTGCTTGGCCAGGCTGACTGCGGCGAACGCCACCGACACCGGGTTTTCGCCGATGGCGGTGTCGGTGCGCACCTGCTTGGCGGCGCTGAAGGTGGCCTGGAACAGGCGCCCGAGCAGCGGGCCGACGGTCCCGGCTTCACGCGCCACAGCATAGGCAGATTTCATCTGGCCGAGGATCTGCGGCTCGCCGAGCACCAGCGAATCCAGGCCCGAGGCCACGCGCATCATGTGTTTCACCGCCTCGTGTTCTTCGTGCACGTAGGCGCTGGCGCGCAGCTCGTCCAGGCTGAGCCGGTGATAGTCGGCCAGCCATTGCAGCACGGCATCGGCGGACAGGTGATCCTGCTCTATATAGAGCTCGCTGCGGTTGCAGGTCGACAGGATCGCCGCTTCGCGGCTGGATGTCAGCCGGCAGAGCTGCTGCAGGGCGTCTACCAGCTGCTCTGGGGTAAACGCCACGCGCTCGCGTACGTCTACCGAGGCAGTCTTATGGTTGATACCAAGTGCAAGAAAGGCCATGCAAGGTCGCTGGTTGTGACGGGAAGCCGATAATTGTCCTCTTTCGCAGGTTTCAGGACAACCACCGTTCGCTATTGCGCTGGTAGCGCTGCGGCTATCGCCGCCTCCAGGCCTGCACAAGCAGCGATTTCAGGCATGCTCCGCTTTTGATCTTGCTTTTGATCTTGCTTTTGATCTTGCTTTTGATCTTGCTTTTGATCTTCGCGACTTCAGTAGGCCGAACGTAGGCCTTGCGGAGGGAGGTGACGGGCATGGATGCCCGTCAAGCGCTGAGGCCCCATGGATGGGGCCTGCAGCGCGTCCTCCCGGGAGCAAGGCCGGAGTGAGGGAACCCCGGAGCGAAGCGGAGGGGCCGGATGATGGGAGCGCAGCGTTTTTTGGTTACTTTTTGCCGCGTTTGGCAAAAAGTGACTCGCCGTAAGGGCGAAAAGGTGATTCAGCGTCGCCATCGCCAATGGACTTTGCGCGCGATAAAAACCAGCGCTATCCCGCTTCAAGCTTTTCGCTTTTCGCTTTTCGCTTTTCGCTTTTCGCTTTTCGCTTTTCGCTTTTCGCTTTTCGCTTTTCGCTTTTCGCTTTTCGCTTTTCGCTTTTCGTTTTCAAGCGTGGGCTTCAACAATGAAATCAACATTCATTTTCAAAGGCGGCGCTTAGTCACCTTTCCGCCCTTACGGCGGGTCACTTTTTGCCAAACGCGGCAAAAAGTAACCAAAAAACGCTGGCTCCCATCATCCGGCCCCTACGCTGCGCTCCGGGGTCCCCTCGCTACGGGCTTGCTCCCGGGAGGACGCGCTGCAGGCCCCATCCATGGGGCCTCAGCGCTTGACGGGCATCCATGCCCGTCACCTCCCTCCGCAAGCCCTTCGCTCGGCCTCCTGAAGTCGCATTCGGCGGCGCCTGGACTACTGCGCGCTTAGAAGCAAGAGCAAGAGCAAGAGCAAGAGCCGAAGCAAGAGCAAAAACAACAGTCCAGGTACCATCGTGACTGCTCTGGGACGAACCACCCGTGCATGGCGCGGTCTTCATGAGCGAAGCGATAGCTTCATACCTTCGCAGGTGGGTTTGCCCCCGCGCTTGTGTCATCATGCTCCGACCGCCGGTGAGTCTTTCTAAAGCCTTTTATGAACAAACCATACGCATTGCTGCTTGCCTTCGCCCTGCTCCAGGGCTGCCAGAGCCTGGCCCCACAAAAGGCCGAGCCTCCCACTGCCGAGGCCGCCAAGCGCGAGGCGGAAAAGCCCGTGGTGTATGGCTCGTTCACACAGGAAACACTCTATAGCCTGCTGGTGGCAGAGCTGGCCGGCCAACGCAACCGCTTCGACATCGCCCTGGCCAACTACACCGACCAGGCCGCGAAAACCCAGGACCCCGCAGTTTCCGAGCGCGCCTACCGCATTGCCGAATACCTCGGCGCCGACGAGCCGGCCCTGGAAAATGCGCTGGTCTGGGCCCGCAACGACCCGCAGAACCTCGACGCCCAGCGCGCCGCCGCCATCCAGCTGGCGCGCGCCGGCCGTTATGACGAGTCCATGGCGTACATGGAAAAGGTCCTGCAAGGCCAGGGTGACACTCATTTCGACTTCCTCGCCCTGTCTGCGGCAGAAACCGACCAGAGCACTCGCGACGGCCTGCTGCAAAGCTTCGAGCGGCTGCTGGTCAAGTATCCGCAAAACAGCCAGCTGGTGTTCGGCAAGGCCCTGCTGCTGAACCAGGATGGCAAGGCCGAAGAAGCCCTCGAGCTGCTCGAGTCGCACCCGCCGCAAAACGGCGAGGTCGCCCCCATCCTGCTCCGCGCCCGCCTGCTGCAGGCCTTGGACCGTGGTCCGGAAGCCCTGCCACTGCTGCGCGGGGCGATCCGCGACAACCCCGACGACAAACGCCTGCGCCTGACCTACGCGCGCACCCTGGTCGAACAGGACCGCATTGCCGATGCCAAGGGCGAGTTCCTCAGCCTGGTCCAGCAATACCCCGACGACGACGAACTGCGCTATTCGCTGGCCCTGGTATGCCTGGAAAACAAAGACTGGGATGAAGCCGAAGGCTACCTGCAGGAGCTGATCGAGCGCGACAGCAATGTCGACGCCGCGCACCTGAACCTGGGCCGCATCCGCGAGGAACGCCACGACCCCGCCGGCGCCCTGCGTGAATACGCCCTGGTCGGCCCAGGCCCCGATTACCTGCCGGCGCAGCTGCGCCAGGCCGACATCCTGGTTGCCAACGGCCGCGGCAGCGAAGCCTCGCGCCTGCTCGCCGAGGCCCGCGAAGCCCAGCCGGACTACGCCATCCAGCTGTACCTGATCGAGTCGGAAAGCTACAGCAACAACAACAAGGACGCCCAGGCCAGCCAGGTCCTGCAGCAGGCCATCCAGCGCTACCCGGACGACCTCAACCTGCTGTACACCCGCGCCATGCTGGCGGAAAAGCGCGATGACCTGCCGCAGATGGAAAAGGACCTGCGCGCGATCATCGCCCGCGAGCCGGAAAACGCCATGGCCCTGAACGCCCTGGGTTATACCCTGGCCGACCGCACCACCCGCTACAGCGAAGCCAAGGCGCTGATCGACAAGGCCCACCAGCTGACCCCGGACGACCCGGCGATACTCGACAGCCTGGGCTGGGTCAATTACCGCCTGGGTAACCTCGACGAGGCTGAGTCGTACCTGCGCCGGGCCTTCGCCAGCTTCCCCGACCATGAAGTGGCCGCCCACCTGGGCGAAGTACTGTGGGCCAACGGCAAGCGCCGCGAAGCCCGCCAGGTCTGGGCCAAGGGCTTCGACGCCCAGGCCGACAGCCCCATCCTGCGCAAGACCCTCCTGCGCCTGACCGGATCCGAGACCCTTTAACGCCATGTTCCTGCGCCATTGCATCACCTTCACCCTGATCGCCCTGCTGGCCGGCTGTGCCGGTTTCGGTAGCCGCGAGGCCCTGGAGGGCCACGGCAACCCGCAGCAGTGGCGCGCCCATAAAGAGCAGTTGAGCAGCCTCGATGGCTGGCAGATCAACGGCAAGGTCGGTATCCGCGCCCCGCGTGATTCCGGCAGCGGTACGCTGTTCTGGCTGCAACGCCAGGACTACTACGACATCCGCCTGGCCGGCCCATTGGGCCGTGGCGCCGCACGCCTGACCGGCCGCCCCGGTGGCGTGGTGCTGGAAGTGGCCAACCAGGGCCGCTACGAGGCCAGCAGCCCCGAGGCACTGCTGGAAGAGCAGCTGGGCTGGCAACTGCCGGTCTCCCATTTGGTCTGGTGGGTCCGCGGCCTGCCCGCCCCCGACAGCAAGAGCAAACTGACCCTGGACGGTGACAGCCGCCTGGCCAGCCTTGACCAGGATGGCTGGCAGGTACAGTACCTGAGCTACACCGAGCAGAACGGCTATTGGCTGCCCGAGCGCCTGAAGCTGCACGGCAAGGACCTCGACGTCACCCTGGTGGTCAAGGACTGGCAGCCACGCCAGCTGGGGCACTGACATATGCGCACGCTCACCCTGCCCGCCCCGGCCAAGCTCAACCTGTGGCTGCATATCATCGGCCGCCGCGCCGACGGCTATCACGAGCTGGAAACCGTGTTCCAGTTCCTCGACCACGCCGACGAGCTGAGTTTCGCCGTGCGTGACGACGGCGTGATCCACCTGCACACCGAGATCGCGACGGTACCGCACGACAGCAACCTGATCGTGCGTGCCGCGCGCATGCTGCAGGCACAATCCGGCACGACGCTGGGCGCCGACATCTGGCTGACCAAGGTGTTGCCCATGGGCGGCGGCATCGGCGGTGGCAGCTCGGATGCCGCCACCACCCTGCTGGCCCTCGCCCACCTGTGGCAACTGGACTGGGACGAAGACCGCCTGGCCGCCCTGGGCCTGAGCCTGGGTGCCGATGTACCTGTGTTCGTGCGCGGCCATGCGGCCTTCGCCCAGGGCGTGGGCGAACAACTGACCCCGGTCGACCCGGTCGAGCCCTGGTATGTCGTGCTGGTGCCGCAAGTGTCTGTCAGCACAGCAGAAATTTTTTCACATCCGCAGTTGACACGTGATTCACTGCCCCTTAAGATGCGCCCCGTTCCCGAGGGAAACAGTCGAAATGACTGCCAACCGGTGGTAGAGCAGAGTTACCCGGAAGTTCGCAATGCGTTGAATTATTTGGGCAAATTCACTGAAGCTCGACTAACCGGAACTGGAAGTTGTGTGTTTGGGGCCTTCCCAAGCAAAGCCGAAGCTGATAAAGTTCTGGCCCTTCTTTCAGCGACCCAAACAGGGTTTGTGGCGAAAGGAAGCAATATTTCGATGTTGCATCGCAAGCTGCAAAGTCTGATCAAGAAGTCGAGCGCATAAGCGTTCGCAGCAACAGATACAGGGGCGTCGCCAAGCGGTAAGGCAGCAGGTTTTGATCCTGCCATGCGTTGGTTCGAATCCAGCCGCCCCTGCCATTTTCCTTATACTCATCCAGGTTACCCTCAGCCTCCAGGTACTGCGCGTGTCCAAGATGATGGTCTTTACGGGGAATGCCAACCCCGATCTGGCTCGGCGTGTAGTACGTCAGCTGCATATCCCTCTCGGTGACGTCTCTGTCGGTAAGTTCTCCGACGGCGAGATCAGTGCCGAGATCAATGAAAACGTTCGCGGTAAAGACGTCTTCATTATTCAGCCGACCTGTGCCCCGACCAACGATAACCTGATGGAACTGGTAGTGATGGCCGACGCCTTCCGCCGCTCCTCAGCATCCCGAATCACCGCCGTGATTCCTTACTTCGGATACGCCCGCCAGGACCGCCGTCCGCGTTCGGCACGTGTAGCCATCAGCGCCAAAGTCGTCGCTGACATGCTCACTGTCGTCGGTATCGACCGTGTACTCACCGTCGACCTGCACGCTGACCAGATCCAGGGTTTCTTCGATATCCCGGTCGACAACATCTACGGCTCGCCCGTACTGGTCGACGATATCGAGGACCAGCGTTTCGAGAACCTGATGATCGTCTCCCCGGACATCGGTGGTGTCGTGCGCGCACGTGCCGTCGCCAAGTCCCTGGGTGTCGACCTGGGTATCATCGACAAACGCCGCGAGAAGGCTAACCACTCCGAGGTCATGCACATCATCGGCGACGTCGAAGGGCGCACCTGCATCCTGGTAGACGACATGGTCGACACCGCCGGCACCCTGTGCCACGCGGCCAAAGCCCTGAAAGAACACGGCGCTGCCAAGGTTTACGCCTACTGCACGCACCCTGTCCTGTCGGGCCGCGCGATCGAGAACATCGAGAAGTCGGTACTGGACGAGCTGGTGGTGACCAACACCGTTCCGCTGTCCGCCGCTGCTCAAGCCTGTGATCGTATCCGCCAGCTGGATATCGCACCGGTTGTGGCTGAAGCGGTACGCCGCATCAGCAACGAAGAATCGATCAGCGCGATGTTCCGCTAAGCGGAACACACGCTGACGAAAAGCGCCCCGCCCCAACACTGGTTGTTGGGGCGGGGCTTTTTTGCCATCCCCGTTGGCGCTGGTCGCAAACGCCCTCGGGGGGCTATTTTGGAGAAACAAAATGACCGAATTCACTCTGAACGCCCAAGCGCGTACTGACCTGGGGAAAGGTGCGAGCCGCCGCCTGCGTCACTCCGCGAACATCCCAGCCGTTGTCTACGGTGGTAACCAGGACGCTCAGTCCCTGACCATCCTGGCCAAGGAAATCACCAAGCTGTTCGAAAACGAGGCTGCCTTCAGCCACGTTCTGGAACTGAACGTCGACGGCGCCAAGCAAAACGTCGTGGTCAAGGCCCTGCAGCGCCACCCGGCCAAAGGCTTCATCATGCACGCCGACTTCGTTCGCGTCGTTGCTGGCCAGAAACTGACCGCCAAGGTACCGGTTCACTTCGTCAACGAAGAAGCCCCGGTCAAGAAAGGCGGCGAGATCTCCCACGTAGAAGCCGAGATCGAAGTTTCCTGCGAAGCCAAGGACCTGCCTGAGTTCATCGAAGTCGACCTGGCCAACGCTGAAATCGGCACCATCATCCACCTGTCGGACCTGAAAGCTCCGAAAGGCGTAGAGTTCGTCGCTCTGGCCCACGGTGATGACAAAGCTGTTGCCAACGTACACGCTCCACGCGTTGCTCCAGAAGCAGAAGGCGCTGCCGAGTAATCCACTCGCGCGCCGGCGTTGATCGGGTTACAGTGCCGCGCGCACTGTAACCCACCAACTCCAAGGAAGAGCCCCTGACGTGACCGCCATCCAGTTGATCGTCGGCCTGGGTAACCCCGGCCCCGAATACGAACAGACCCGGCATAACGCAGGGGCTCTTTTCGTTGAACGCATTGCCAGCGCCCAGCGTGTCTCGTTGACCGCTGACCGCAAATATTTCGGCCTGACGGCTAAATTCAGCCATCAGGGCAACGACGTTCGTCTGCTCATCCCCACCACCTACATGAACCGCAGCGGCCAGGCCGTGGCGGCCTTGGCCAATTTCTTCCGCATCAAGCCGGAAGCGATCCTGGTGGCGCATGACGAACTCGACCTGCCCCCGGGCGTCGCCAAGCTCAAGCGCGGCGGTGGCCATGGTGGGCACAACGGCCTGCGCGACATCATCGCGCAGCTCGGCAACCAGAACGACTTCCACCGCCTGCGGCTTGGCATCGGCCACCCGGGTGACGCCAAACTGGTCTCCAACTTCGTCCTGGGCCGCGCGCCGCGCGCCGAGCAGGAGAAGCTCGACGCCAGCATCGATTTTGCCCTCGGCGTGCTGCCGGACGTGCTTGCCGGCGACTTCGCCAAGGCGATGCGCGAGCTGCACAGCCAGAAGGCCTGATTTCCTTTAGAGAGGGGAATACCCATGGGTTTCAATTGCGGCATCGTCGGCCTGCCCAACGTCGGCAAGTCCACCCTGTTCAACGCCCTGACCAAGTCTGGCATCGCGGCGGAGAACTTCCCTTTCTGCACCATCGAGCCCAACAGCGGCATCGTGCCGATGCCCGATGCACGCCTGAATGCGCTGGCTGAAATCGTCAAGCCCAACCGCATCCTGCCGACCACCATGGAATTCGTCGACATCGCCGGCCTGGTGGCCGGTGCGTCGAAGGGCGAAGGCCTGGGCAACAAGTTCCTCGCCAACATCCGCGAGACCGACGCCATTGCCCACGTGGTGCGCTGCTTCGAAGACGAGAACGTGATCCACGTTTCCAACAGCGTCGACCCCAAGCGTGACATCGAGATCATCGACCTCGAGCTGATCTTCGCCGACCTCGACAGCTGCGAGAAGCAGCTGCAGAAGGTTGCCCGCAACGCCAAGGGCGGCGACAAGGATGCCCTGGCGCAGAAGGCGATTCTCGAACAGCTGATCCCGCACTTCACCGAAGGCAAGCCAGCGCGCAGCCTGATGAAGAACATGAGCGCCGAAGACAAGGCGGTCATTCGCGGCTTCCATCTGCTGACCAGCAAGCCGGTGATGTACATCGCCAACGTGGCCGAAGACGGCTTCGAGAACAACCCGCACCTGGACGTGGTCAAGGCCATCGCCGAGGAAGAAGGCGCGGTCGTGGTGCCGGTGTGCAACAAGATCGAAGCGGAAATCGCCGAGCTGGAAGACGGTGAAGAGAAGGACATGTTCCTCGAGGCCCTGGGCCTGGAAGAGCCTGGCCTGAACCGTGTGATCCGCGCCGGTTACGAACTGCTGAACCTGCAGACCTACTTCACTGCCGGCGTGCAGGAAGTACGCGCCTGGACCGTGCGCGTGGGTGCCACCGCACCGCAGGCAGCCGGGGTTATCCACACCGATTTCGAAAAAGGCTTCATCCGCGCTGAAGTGGTGGCCTATGACGACTTCATCCAGTTCAAGGGTGAAAGCGGTGCCAAGGAAGCCGGTAAATGGCGCCTGGAAGGCAAGGACTACATCGTCAAGGATGGCGACGTGATGCACTTCCGCTTCAACGTCTAAGCGGCCGTTTGCAGTACTGACAAACCCCTTGAGGCCCATGGCTTCAAGGGGTTTTGTTTTGTTAGTGCGCTTCAACGTGTGCGTCAGCCAACGCCTTCCATTCCGTATAATTAGCCGCCCCAAACAGCTCGATACGAAAAAGCCGCGCAATAGCGCGGCTCTTTCGTTTCTATTAGCTCACTTGATGTTCTTGATCCAGAAACGTCGATCATCAACGCTGAAGTTGGGATCGTAGCCAACCAGTGTCAGCATCGAGCCCACATAGTAAAGGCCAAACTGGTTCATCACCCAACTGTCCATGACCGCATCACTGGGCAACTTGCTGTACGGAGGCGTTGGTCCATCCGTACGGGCTTGGCCTGTCGTCTTTCCTGATACGGAAAAGCTCTTCCAGGTCAACACAAAGTTGTTGGACTGCTTGGGCAGGTCCGGCGCGCACAGGGAAAGGTTCTCGAAATGTTCGGAGCGTCTGGCATCGTGCCAAAGCACTGCGTCGAAATGAACGCAGTCGTTTGCCTTGAGAGTTAGACTGCGGGACAGGCTACGTTGATCGGCCGGAATGTCGAGGTTCGTGATAACTACCTTTGGCCACTCAGGTGCGCGCCCGTCCGTAGAGATATTCTGCCGCAAAGCGTTGTAAAGCGGTGTACGCAGCAAGCTGTTCTTGCTGGTTGTGCCAACCGATGCGGGGGATACCTGCTTCAGATTGGCACTGATCGATTGCCCTACACCATTGAGCGAGTTCAACGCTCCCTGCATTTCTGTTGACGAACAACCCGTCACAAAAAAAGGCAGAAGCGCTAAAGCTCGATACATTTTCATTGCAGTCCCTCGCTAGGATCATCGTTTGAATATGGCGCCAATAAAGGCGCACGAAGTGTGCGCCGCCTACAGTTCAAGGAAACCTGAGCGGCACCCAGAATCGACAATTTTTTAGAAACGTCCTTGGTTTCGCCTATCGATATATTCTATGGTTTCAAGGCTGTCGTTGTCACTTTGACAAAATGCGCGCCCAGGACCTGTTCCTTGCATGGCAGCGAAGCCCACAGTGCTGAGCGACTCCATGCAACAACCGTTAAAAAGCGCTCTGGTCAGCGCTGTCCGTGGTTGAAAGATCGATTCAAGGAAGAACCATGAAAGAACACCAGTACGAGGTCCAGGTGACCTGGACCGGCAACAATGGCAATGGCACATCCAGCTACACCGCTTACGCCCGCGACTTCAGTGTCGAAGCCCCGGGCAAGTCGACTCTGGAAGGTTCGGCCGACCCGGCTTTTCGCGGTAACCCCCTGCGCTGGAACCCGGAAGACCTGCTGGTGGCCTCACTGTCGGCGTGCCACAAGCTCTGGTACCTGCACTTGTGCGCGGTAAATGGCGTGAATGTGCTGGCCTATGTCGACCAGCCCCTGGGACGCATGGTGGAAGGCGACGCTCAGGGCAAAGGCCGCTTCACCCATGTGCTGCTGCGCCCGCAGGTGACCATCAGCGCCGGCTCGAACCGTGAGCTTGCCTTGCGTTTGCATGAGGAGGCGCACCATGAGTGCTTCATTGCCAATTCGGTCAATTTCCCGGTCGAGTGCGAGGCACTGGTGACGCTGGCGTAGAGGTTGCGGTCAATTGTTTCGACCAATCAGTTGAAGAAACTCCTGGCGCGTCGTCGCCGAGTCGCGGAACACGCCCAGCATCACGGATGACACCATCACCGAGTTCTGCTTTTCGACACCTCTCATCATCATGCACATATGCTTTGCTTCGATGACCACAGCGACCCCTGCCGCATCGGTGATGTCTTGTATGGCACAGGCAATTTGCCGGGTGAGGTTTTCCTGAATCTGCAGACGGCGGGCAAAGACATCGACCACGCGCGCGACCTTGGACAACCCCAGCACCCTGCCAGTGGGCAGGTAGGCAACATGCGCCTTGCCAATAAAGGGCAGCATGTGGTGCTCGCACAATGAATAAAGCTCGATATCGCGCACGACGATCATCTCGTCGTTCTGGGACTCGAACAGCGCTCCATTGATGACTTCTTCGATATTCAGCCTGTAGCCGTTGCACAGGTACTGCATGGCCTTGGCCGCGCGCTGGGGAGTGTCCAACAGCCCTTCTCGCTGCGGGTCTTCGCCTACTTCGAGCAGAATTTCGCGATAGTTTTCAGCTAACGAATGGGACATTTGGACTCCTCACCGCTACGGCGACGATCAGCAAAATATGTACAAGATTGAATTATTGTATAGGTTTTGTACAATTTAGCCGAAAGCCAGCAATAAGCAATACCCGCTCTGGCTCCCAGCTCGAAATGTCGCCAGCAGCTTCCGCCGGCCCGGACCCGGTCGGGCGGAGAGCGTCACGAACCTCAACGTGATCTGGGGATCCACATGATGAACAGATTCAATCCGCGCAAGCTGGGGTCGTCCAAATGGACGGCGTGTCAGCCTGTAAACCGGGAAAAGCACTTCATGGTAACCGAGCTGATTTGCGACGAAGACGGTACGCCTCTGCAGATTGAACTGGAGGCCGTCCACAGCCGACGCAAACAGGTGTTCGACTGGCGAGAACTCAGGGATAGCCAACGCTGGAAATTCGGCTGGTGTTGAACAACCAGGGCACCATCCGAGCTAGCAGCGAATGACGATAAGCAAGAAGCAGCCTCGTACTGCTTTCTCGGCACGGCAGCGTTTGCCAGCGGGCAGAAAAAACAGCATCTAAGCTGTGACTCAGCACTGTTCCCTCGGAGCGCACCATGGCGGAAAAGAACCGCTTCGACTGGCAACGCTGGTTACCCGGCCTGGTCACCCTGCTCCATTACCAACCCGCCTGGCTGCCCAAGGACATCGCTGCCGGCCTGGTGCTCACCACCATGCTGGTACCGGTGGGCATCGCCTACGCCGAGGCCTCCGGCGTACCGGGCATCTATGGCCTGTACGCCACCATCATCCCGTTGCTGGCCTATGCCCTGTTCGGCCCCAGCCGCATCCTGGTGCTGGGCCCGGATTCGGCGCTGGCCGCACCGATCCTGGCGGTGGTGGTGCAGTATGCTGCCAGCGACCCGCAGCGGGCCATCGCCATCGCCAGCCTGATGGCCCTGGTCGCCGGGGCGTTCTGCGTGATCGCCGGGCTGTTGCGCCTGGGCTTCATTACCGAACTGCTGTCCAAGCCGATCCGCTATGGCTACATGAACGGCATTGCCCTCACCGTGTTGATCAGCCAGTTGCCCAAGCTGTTCGGCATCAAGGTGGATAGCCAGGGGCCCTTGCGCGACCTTTGGCAACTGGGCGAAGCACTGCTTGCCGGCCAAGGGCACTGGCCCAGCTTCATCGTCGGTGGCGGTAGCCTGCTGCTGATCCTGCTGCTCAAACCCTACAAGCGCCTGCCAGGGATCCTGATCGCCGTGGTCCTGGCTACACTCGCAGTGAGCCTGCTCGACCTTGAGCAGATGGGTGTCAAGGTACTCGGTCAACTGCCCCAGGGCCTGCCCAGTTTCGTGTTCCCCTGGGTCTCCGACATCGACCTGGTCGAAGTGGTACTGGGCGGCATTGCCGTGGCGCTGGTGTCGTTCGCCGATACCAGCGTGCTGTCGCGCTCCTATGCCGCGCGCATGAAGATGCCGGTCAACCCGAACCAGGAAATGTTCGGCCTGGGCGTGGCCAACCTGGCCGCCGGGCTGTTCCAGGGCATCCCCATCAGCAGTAGTTCGTCACGTACCCCGGTGGCCGAAGCGGCCGGCTCGCAGACCCAGCTCACCGGCATCATCGGTGCACTGGCGGTGACCCTGTTGCTGCTGGTGGCGCCCAACCTGCTGCAGTACCTGCCCAACAGCGCCCTGGCAGCGGTGGTGATAGCAGCCGCACTGGGGCTGTTCGAGTTCGCCGACCTCAAGCGCATCTTCCGCATGCAGCAGTGGGAGTTCTGGTTGTCCATCACCTGCTTTGTCGGGGTGGCGGTGTTCGGTGCGATCCCCGGTATCGGCATTGCCGTGGTGATTTCGGTGATCGAGTTCCTGTGGGACGGCTGGCGGCCGCATCATGCGGTGCTGGGCCGGGTGGATGGCACCCGCGGTTACCATGACGTGCAGCGTTATCCACAGGCCCGGCGCATTCCGGGGCTGGTGCTGCTGCGTTGGGATGCGCCGTTGTTCTTTGCCAATGCCGAGCAGTTCCAGAGCACGGTGATGGCGGCGGTGGACGCATCGCCTACCCCGGTGCAACGGCTGGTGATTGCGGCAGAACCGGTGACCAGTATCGATGTCACCTCGGCAGACATGCTCGCCGAGCTGGACCGGGCCCTGGAGGCGCGCGGGGTGGAGTTGCAGTTTGCCGAGATGAAAGACCCGGTGAAGGACAAGATGCGGCAGTTCGAGTTGTTCGAGCACATGGGGGAGACCGCGTTTCATCCCACCGTGGGGGCGGCGGTGGATGCTTATCTGGACGAGAGTGGGGTTGACTGGAAGCCCTAGTAGCAATGGACGTCCTGCGCCCCCTTGTAGGAGCGGCCTTGTGTCGCGAAAGGGCTGCGAAGCAGCCCCAGCAATTTGTGCATCTGCGCTGAAAACCTGGGGCTGCTACGCAGCCCTTTCGCGACACAAGGCCGCTCCTACAACGTTTGAGCTGCGTCAGCGGGTTTACCCGCGAAGCAGGCCACGCTGTAGCCGAAGCCGGTCGATCCAGATGAGCATGGCACTGGCATATACCGACACCGCCAGGAACAGCGCCATGCGCACGGCAAAGGCGCGGTAGACATCCTGCCCACCGGCACTGTCCTGCACCGACTGCCCCAGCAATATCAGCATGGTCGTCAGGCAGCTCAGCCAATAGGCCGGGCCCTGCCGGTTGGGCACGGCCTGGTACATCCGCCGCCCCTGCCAAAGTGCGAACAGCAGCACCCACAGGAAAAACATCCACAGGTGCACGAACAGGCTCAGCGCCCCCCACATCAGGATCGCCAGCAAGCCGGCCAGCAAGGTCGAGCCAATCAGCTCCCGGCTGGCATGCCGTGCACGGGTCTCGCCAGCCTGTTGCCCAAGGCTTACCGCCTTCATGATCAGTGGCATGTACTGGTCCGGGGCGATCAATGCCAGCAGGAACGCTGGCATAACGATCAGCGTGGCACGCAGCGCCACCCAGCTGACCTGCTCACTGCCCAGCAACGGCGGCGCAGGTTGCGCCGGCGCATCGGCAGGTTCGGGAAACAGCACATGGGCCAAGGCCGTGCCAAGTACCGCCAGCAGCATACCCTTGGCCAACGCTTCGACCACCGACAGTGCCAGGGTGAAGTCGCTGGTACCGGCGGCAGCGATCATGGTCAGCCCGATCACCAGCAGGTTCGCCAGCAAGCCGTTGCCGCCCTTCAGGGCGTAGCGCAAGGTCAGGAAAACCCCCACGCCCACCAGCAACACCCCGCTCACCGGCGCATGGCGCAGCAGCGGAATCAGCAACAGCCCGCTGCCGCAACTGAGCAGCACCAGCAACGCCAAAACCGGTGCCGCACGCAGCGGCAAGGGCTGGCTGCGCATGGCCAGCAACAGTACCGCGAACACCGGCGCCAGGATCGGCACCGGCAGGCCGATGCCGAAACTCACCGCCAGGCACAGTGCCACGCCCCAGGCCAGGCGCAGGGCGCGCAGGCGGCGCAATTCAATAGGCATACGACAACCAGCTCATCAGCCACATGAACAGCCGGCCCAGCAGGTTCAACGGGTTACCTTCGCTGGGCAGGGCCATGACCTCGGCCTGCCCGCCAACCCGCAGCCCGCTCTTGTCCTGCAACTGGTCACGCTCAAGTTCGACGATGACCGGGAAGCGTTGCGCCGAACGCAGCCACTCGCGGCTGTTCTGCACGCTCGGCAGCGTACCCGGCGGGGTACTCTGGCCCACGCTCACACCGTAGCCGATGCTGCGAATGCGCCCCTTCAACACCGTGCCGGGCAGTGCGTCGAGCACCACCAGCACCGGGGTGTCGGGGCGCAGGCGGCCGAGGTTGTTCTCGGTCATGTCGGCACTTATCCACACGTCATGGATGGCGATCAGGGTCATCATCGGGCTGCCGGCCCCGACATAGTGGCCGACGTCGGTACGCAGGTCGGTGATCAAGCCGTTCGCATCGGCGCGCACCACGGTGCGTGCCAGGTCCAGGCGGGCCTTTTCCACATTGGCTGCGGCACTGCGCAATTGGGCGTTGTCATCCTGCCCTCCGCCCTGCTGCTCCCGCGCCCGCTCCACTTCGGCGCGGGCTGCAGCCACCTGGCTGATGGCTTGGTCGCGAGTGGCCTGGGCGCCTTCCAGGCGGCGCACCGACACCGTCCCCGGGTCTTCGTCGATCAGGCGCTTGAGCCGTTCGGCGTCCTGCCGCGCCTTGCGCTCGTTGGCCTGCGCCGCGAGCAACGCCGCTTGTGCCGAATCGATGCCAGCCGTGTGCGCGCCGATCTGCCGGCGCACCGCGTCCAGGTCGGCCTCGGCACGCGCCAGGGCGATGCGGTACTGCTCCTGGTCCAGCTCGAACAGCACATCACCCCGGCGCACTTCCTGGTTGTTGCCCACCGCCACACGCTTCACCTGGCCGGCCACCTCGGCACTGACCGGTATCACATAGGCCTGCAAGCGGGCCTGCTGGGTGTAGGGCGTGAAGCGGTCGGCCAGCAGGTACCAGAGCAGGCTCACGGCAATCAGCAGCAATACCCAGCGCATGCCGCGATCGGGGGCGGCTGGGGGCGGCGTCGGGGCGGCGTCACTCATTTCATTTCACCTTGTGCATGTGCGCTGGGGGCTGGCTCGTCGAGCAGCTCGCCCCAGTCGGTCCGTTGCTGCATCTGCTGGCGCGTGGCCGGGTCGATCGGCGTGCGGCTGGCGTCCCAACCGCCACCCAGGGCCTTGTACAAGGTCACCAGGCTGCTCACGGCATTGCCGCGGCTGACCAGGTAACCGTCCTGTTGCTGCAACAGCAGTTGCTGGGCATCGAGCACCCGCTGGAAGTCGGCGAAACCTTCGCGGTACTGCGAGCTGGCCAGGCTCAACGAGCGTTGCGCGGCCTGCGAGGCCTGCTCGCGAATGCGCGCGCTCTGCAGCGAGCGCACCAGCCCGCTGGCGGCATCGTCCGCCTCGCGCGCGGCTTCGCGCACCCCCTGGTGGTACAGCTCGATCAGTTGCTGCAAGCGAGCATCCTCCACGCGCACGGCGTTCTTGCGCCGGCCGTAGTCGAACGGGTTCCAGATCAGGCTGGGCCCGGCGGCAAGATCAAACGTGTCGGGCAGGTGACTGGCCGTGACGAAGCTCCAGCCAATGCTGCCCAGCAGGCTCAGCTGGGGATAGAGATCGGCCTCGGCCACCCCGACCAGCGCCGATTGCGCGGCCACTGCCTGCTCGGCGGCGCGGATGTCCGGGCGGCGCTGCAGCAGGTTGGCGGGTACGTCCTGCAGTACGGCACGGTCCGGCAACGGCAACTGGCCGTGGCCTGCGTCCAGCTGCGGCAACGGCCCGGGTGGCCGGCCGAGCAGCGCACACAACACGTTGCGCAGGGCATTGAGCTGGTTGTGGAACTCGGGGATGGTGGCTTGGGTGGCCAGGTATTGGCTACGCGCCTGTTGCCAGTCGAGTTCGTCGTTTTCACCATGGCGGAACAGCCGTTCGGTAATGTCCAGGCTGCGCGCCTGGCGTCGGGCGTTTTCTTCGGCGATATCCAGCCGCGCCTCGGCAGTGCGCAGGGCAAAGTAGGTGTCAGCCACTTGCGCCCGCAACAGCAGCATGGCATCGGCGTAATTGGCCTGGGAGGCGAAGTAGGCAGCATCGGCACTTTCAATGGCGCGGCTGAAGCGCCCCCAGAAGTCGATTTCCCAGCCGATGTCGAAGCCTGCGCTGGATTGCCAGAACACCGAGTCGCGGGCGTTGGCGCTGCCGGACTGGTCCTGCTTCAGGTACAGGCTCTGGGCACGTAGTTGCTGCAGCTGTGGATAACGCCCGGTCTGCACGATAGCCAGCTGGGCACGGGCTTCAGCAATGCGCAAGCCAGCCACGCGCAGGTTGGTGTTGTTGGCATCCGCCTCGGCAATCAGGGCGTCCAGCGCCGGGTCGGCGAACACCGCCCACCACTGGCGCAGGTCGGGCGCGCTGGCCTGCTGCCCGGCCTGCTTCAGCAAAGGAGTATCCCACGTGTGCAGCCAGGGGTCCTGCAGCGGCTGGAAATCCGGGCCGACCTGGGTGCAGCCGGCCAACACGGCAACCAGGCTCAGTGCACAACCGTAGACGCGTCCGGGCATGGCAATCCTTGGCTCAGGCGGTCGGCTCTGCGGGGTTTTCCGGCACCTGCAGCGCCACCCACTGCCAGAACAGCACATAGGTGACGCCGAGGATCACCGGGCCAATGAACAGGCCAATGATGCCTTTGACCACCATGCCACCGAGCGCGCCGATCAGTACCACTGGCATCGGCACATCCACCCCGCGCCCCAGCAGCAACGGTTTGAGCACGTTGTCGGCAAGCCCGGCGACGAAGGTGTAGATGGCGAATACGATGGTGGCCACGGTGAAGCCTTCGGCATTGAAGACATAGATGATCACCGGCACGGTGACCAGCGTGGCGGGTGCCTGGGCAATCCCCAGCATGAGGATGACGATGGCCAGCATCCCGGCACCTGGCACGCCCTTGACGACAAAGCCGACACCGATCAGCAACATCTGGATGAAGGCAATGCCGATCACCCCCTGGGCCACGGCCCGAATGGTGGCGGTGCACAGTTTGGCCAGCGGCTTGCCGCGCTCCTCGCCCGATACCCGCATGGCAATGCGCTGCGCGGCAATTTCGCCACGCTCACCGAAGGCCATGATGATGCCAGAGATGACGATCGCCGCGATGAACAGCAGGAACGCGCCCCCGGCGCTGGCAGCAGCCCCCAGCACCGTGCGCCCGGCGCCCTTGAGTTGCGGCATCCACTGGTTCAGCACACCGGCCATGTTTTCCGAAGCCGCCAGCCACAGGGCATGGACTTTCGGCCCGATCAGCGGCCAGGTGGCCACCGACTCAGGGGGTGGCGGCACGCTCCAGGCACCGCTTTTGAGCAAGGTCACCAGGCTGTCCACCGATTCGCCGATGGACATCACCACCAGGTAGATCGGCACCAGCAGCACGACCAGTACCAGCACTACGACCAGGGTCGCCGAGAGCCCGTCCTTGAGCCCCGTGCGGCGCTGGATACGGCAATACAGCGGATACAGGGTCACTGCCAGGATCACCGACCACAGCATCAGTTCCAGGAACGGCTGGAACGTCTGGAAGGCAAACATCACCAGGGCAGCTATCAGGCCAGCCTTGATGAGCACATCGAGCAAGCCCCGCGACAGGCGGCTGTCCAGCTTGACACCCGGTTGCATGCTTCACCTCCGAACTTCAGCTGCGCCGTGTGGCGCGATCAGTGGCCCGTTTCAGGGCTTGCCTGGGCGGGGCTGGGGTCACGCAGTTGCCGCGCCAGGGCCATCATTACCAGGGGCACCACTGCCATCGACAAGGTGATGGCCAGCACCAACAGGTCGTGCACCTGCTGCGCCAGCACCTGGTGCTCCAGCGCCAGCTTGAACACCACGAAGGCAAACTCGCCGCCAGAGGCCAGCACCACGCCCAGGCACAGCGCCTGCGCCTGGTTGAGGCCACCGGCCGTACGCCCCAGGCCGTACAGCAGCGGCAGCTTTATGGCCACCAGCAATAGCGTCAGCCCCAACACCAGCAACGGCAGATCGAACAGCAGGCGCAGGTCGGCGCTCATGCCGACGCCGACGAAGAACAACCCCAGCAGCAAGCCTTTGAGCGGTTCGATCTGGGTCTCCAGCTCGTGCCGGAAAGGCGACTCGGCCATCAGCACGCCGGCGAGAAAGGCACCCAGGGCCATCGACACGCCCACATGCTCCATCACCCAGGCCGTGCCCAGCACCACCAGCAAAGCGGTAGCGGTCGACAGCTCGGGCAAACCCGAACCGACCGTCCACTTGAACACCGGGCTCAACAGATAGCGGCCAAACACGATCAACGTGCCAAGGCCGAGCGCCACCGCCAACAGCGGCCAGGTGCCTTCGTCGGCGGTGCTGACATTGCCACCGAGCAGGGGCACCACGGCGATCAAGGGAATGGCAGCGATGTCCTGGAACAGCAGGATGGCCACGGCCAGCCGCCCGTGTGGCTTGCCGAGGTCCTTGCGCTCGGCCAGGACTTGCAGGCCGAACGCTGTCGAAGACAACGCCAGGCCCAGGCCCAGCACGATCGCTGCGGCCTTCGACTGGCCGAACGCGAAATACGCCAGCAGGCCCAGCGCGACGGCGGTCAGCCCTACCTGCAGCGAACCGACGCCAAACAGCGCCCGGCGCATGGTCCACAGGCGCTGCGGTGACAGCTCCAGGCCAATGACGAACAGCAGCATGACCACGCCCATTTCCGATAGCCGCGTCACGTTCTCGGGGTTGTCGAGCAGCCCGAGCACGGAGGGGCCGATGAGGATGCCGGCCAGCAGATAGCCCGGCACCGCCCCCATTTTCAGACGCTGCGCCAGCGGTACCAGAAGCACCACGGCCAGCAGGAACACCACCGTCGCCTGTAGCAGGCTGCCGTCATGTGGCATAGGTTTGCACCCTTGCTGCTCCCCGCAGGGAGGGATCAGAAACGCTCTTCGACCACTTTGAACGGGTAGGCAACGGCCTTGTACTTGCCGATCTTGCCGCGCTTGGGCAGCTTCACTACCTGGTCACGGGTTACGTCCTTGTAGGGAATACGTGCCAGCAAATGGCTGATGATGTTCAGACGGGCACGACGCTTGTCGTTGGAGTTGGCCATGAACCAGGGCGCCCAGGACGAATCGGAGGCGGCGAACATGTCATCGCGAGCGCGGGTGTAGTCATCCCAGCGGGTGTAGGATTTGAGGTCCATCGGCGACAGCTTCCACAGTTTGCGCCCGTCGTTGATGCGGTCCTGCAAACGCCGGGTCTGCTCCTCGGCGCTGACCTCCAGCCAGTATTTGATGAGGATGATCCCGGACTCGACCATCAACTTTTCAAACAGCGGCACCACGGTGAGGAACTTGCTGCTCTGCTCCTCGGTACAGAAGCCCATTACCCGCTCGACGCCGGCACGGTTGTACCAGCTGCGGTCAAAGATCACCACCTCTCCCGCAGCGGGTAGATGGCCCAGGTAGCGTTGCACGTACATCTGGGTCTTTTCCCGCTCGGTCGGTGCCGGCAGCGCCACCACGCGGAATACCCGTGGGCTGACCCGCTCGGTAATGGCTTTGATGGTGCCGCCCTTGCCAGCGCCGTCGCGGCCTTCGAAGACAATGCAGACCTTCAGGCCCTGGGCCACCACCCACTCCTGCAGTTTTACCAGCTCCACATGCAGGCGCTTGAGTTCCTTCTCGTACGCCTTGCTGCCCAGTTTTTCCGGTAGATCGAGGGTGGCTTTTTTCCTGGACGGCTTCGACATGGCGCTCTCCTGAGGCGATTGAAGAGTCAGTATGGTCGATCCATGGCGATTTGCCGCTTCGCTTGTAGTTTCCCCAGGATTGGCTTCCAGCCGATCGATTTGTGGGTGTTCAGCTGACTGTGGGAGCGGTTTTAGCCGCGGATGCGTCAGTGAAGCGAGCGCAGCATTGGCGGGTGAACCCGTCCCCACAGAGTGTGTAGTGGCTGGGAGGTGGCTACTTGGCCAGCTTGTTGTAGCTGGTCATCAGGTTGCGGTAGTCCGGAATATGGTTGGAGAACAGGGTGCCCAGCCCTTCGATGTCGTTGCGCCAGTCGCGATGCAGCTCGCAGGCCACGCCGAACCAGGTCATCAACTGCGCCCCGGCTGCCTCCATGCGCCGCCAGGCCGAGTCACGGGTCAGTTCGTTGAAGGTCCCGGAGGCGTCGGTGACGACGAACACCTCGAAGCCCTCCTCCAGCGCCGACAGTGCCGGGAAGGCCACGCACACTTCGGTGACCACACCGGCAATCAGCAACTGCTTCTTGCCGGTGGCCTTGACCGCCTTGACGAAATCCTCGTTGTCCCAGGCATTGATGTTGCCCGGGCGGGCGATGTACGGGGCGTCGGGGAACTGCTCTTTGAGCTCGGGGACCAGCGGGCCGTTGGGACCGGTTTCGAAACTGGTGGTGAGGATAGTCGGCAGCTTGAAGTACTTGGCCAGGTCCGACAGGGCCAGCACATTGTTCTTGAAACGGTCAGGGTCGATATCCCTCACCAGCGAGAGCAGGCCGGTCTGGTGATCGACCAGCAGCACCGCTGCGTTGTTCTTGTCCAGACGCTTGTATTGGAAGGCCATGACGGATCTCCTTGCTTCGGCAGGTTGGGAATATCAGCGTAGGCAAGGATCAGCCGCAGGGAATACCGCCAGTCGGTTCGCCCGGGGCGCCGGCAATGGGGCCGCCGCGCGCGGCCCCGGCACGGCTTCAGCCAAGCACCTTGGCAGACACCTCGTCGACCGCCGCCTTGGTAATGGCAACGATCTGCTCGGCATCCGCCTGGGTCAGCACCAACGGTGGGGCAAAACCGAGGATGTCGCCATGTGGCATGGCCCGCGCGATCATGCCGCGTTCAAGGCATGCTGCCGACACCTGCGGCCCGACTTTCAGCGCCGGGTCGAATGCCGTGCGGGCATCGCGGTCAGCCATGAACTCGACCGCGCAGAGCATGCCGTCACCGCGCACTTCACCGACCAGCGGGTGGCCTTCGAAGGTTTCGCGCATGCGCCGGTTGAGGTACGCCCCCACCACTTCGGCATTCCCGGTCAGGTTCTCGCGCTCGAGAATATCCAGGTTGGCCAGCGCCGCCGCCGCGCAGATCGGGTGCCCCGAGTAGGTCCAGCCGTGGCCCATCGGGCCAGCCTTCTGCGAGCCCTCGTCGATCACGTTCCACACCTTCTCGCCAACGATCACCGCCGACAGCGGCGCATAGGCGCTGGTCAGGCCCTTGGCGGTGGTGATCAGGTCCGGTCGGATGTCGTAACGCTGGCTGCCCATCTTCGACCC
This sequence comes from Pseudomonas sp. LAM2023, assembly GCF_016620375.1. Classification (NCBI taxonomy): domain Bacteria; kingdom Pseudomonadati; phylum Pseudomonadota; class Gammaproteobacteria; order Pseudomonadales; family Pseudomonadaceae; genus Pseudomonas; species Pseudomonas sp. LAM2023. Next base: position 405,512 of record NZ_JAENHV010000017.1, read on the forward strand.
CAGGCGGCCGAACGCGCAGACCACTTCGTCGGCGATCAGCAGCACATCGTAGCGATCGAGCACGGCCTGGATCGCCTTCCAGTAACCCTTGGGCGGCACGATGATGCCACCGGTACCCATCAGCGGCTCGCCAATGAACGCGGCGACGGTGTCGGGGCCTTCGGCAAGGATCAACTGCTCCAGCTGATCGGCGCAGTACTGCACGAACGCCTGCTCGTCCATGCCCGCTGGCGCCTTGCGGTACCAGTGCGGGCAGACCGTGTGCCGCACGCCCTCCACCGGCAGGTCGAAATGCTGGTGGAAGCTGGGCAGGCCGGTGAGGCTGCCGGTCATGATCCCCGAGCCGTGGTAGCCGCGGTCGCGGGAGATGATCTTCTTCTTGCCTGGGCGGCCGAGGATGTTGTTGTAGTAGCGCACCAGCTTGACCTGAGTCTCGTTGGCATCGGACCCCGACAGGCCGTAGTAGACCTTCTTCATGCCTGCCGGCGCCCAGTCGATGATGCGCCTGGAAAGCTCGATGATTGCCTCGGTCGAGTGGCCGACGTAGGTGTGGTAGTACGCCAGCTCCGTGGCCTGGCGGTGGATGGCGTCGGCGACCTCGGTACGGCCGTAGCCGATATTCACGCAATACAGCCCGGCGAAGGCGTCGATCAACTCGCGGCCTTCATGGTCACGCAGGCGGATGCCCTCGGCACCGGTAATGATCCGGCCCTTGAGCACGCCGCTGGCGTGATCGTGGGCGTGGGTCGAAGGGTGCATGAAGTGGGCGCGGTCCTGTTCGAACAGCTGGCTGAAATCTTGGCTCATGGCAAACACTCCTTAGAACTGACCGTGGTGGTGCAGGCAAACGTATTTGGTCTCGACGAAGGGCTCGAAGCCTTCGCTACCGCCCTCGCGGCCCAGGCCGGAAGCCTTCATGCCGCCGAACGGGATGGGGTGGCCGGTGAACTTGACGCCGTTGATCGCCACCATCGCGTGGTCGAGGCGGCGCACCAGCGGGTGCACCACATCGAGGCGATTGCCGACGATATAGGCCGCCAGGCCGTACTCGGTGTCGTTGGCCAGAGTGATGGCCTGCTCCAGCGTGTCGAACGGCATGACCCCGGCAATCGGCGCGAAGTTTTCTTCCTGGTAGATGCGCATCGCCGGGGTCACATCGGCCAACACCGTCGGCTGGAAGAACCAGCCTCCCAGCGCATGCCCTTCGCCGCCGACCAGCCGCCGCGCGCCACGCTGCAGGGCGTCCTCGACCCGGGCCTGGGTGGCATCGAAGGCGGCCTGGTGCATCAGCGGGCCGACCTCTGCCGTCGTTGCCTCGCCATCGACCATGGCCGGGCCAACCTTCAGCGCCCGTACCGCTTCGGCGAAGCGCGCCAGGAAGGCTTCGTACAGCGGCCGTTGCACCATGATCCGGTTGGCAGCGCAGCAGTCCTGGCCAGAGGTCTGGAACTTGGCCGCCACGGCCACCCGCACGGCCAGTTCGAGGTCGGCATCGGCGCAGACGATGAACGGTGCATTGCCGCCCAGTTCCAGCGCCACTTTCTTCACATCCTGCGCCGCGGCCTGCAGCACCAGCTTGCCGACCCGGGTCGAGCCGGTGAAGCTGACCGCCCGCACCCGGCTGTCGCGGACCAGGGTTTCCATGACCATCTGCGGCTCGCCGATGACCACGTTGAACACCCCCGGCGGGAAGCCGGCGTCCTCCGCCAGCTGGGCCAGGGCCAGCGCCGAAAACGGCGTCTCATGGGCCGGCTTGACCACCACGCTGCAGCCGGCAGCCAACGCTGCAGCCGCCTTGCGAGTGATCATGGCGCTGGGGAAGTTCCAGGGAGTGAGCAGTGCGCAGACGCCGACAGGCTCCTTCAGCGTGCTCAGCTGCGCGCCAGGAATATGGCTGGGGATGGTCTGCCCGTTGAGGCGCCGGGCCTCTTCGGCAAACCAGGGGATGAAGCTTGCCGCATAGGCGATCTCGCCGCGTGCTTCGGCCAGCGGCTTGCCCTGCTCGGTACTGAGGATGCGCGCCAGCGCTTCCTGATGCTCCAGCATCAGCTCGGCCCAGCGCCGCAACAGCGCGGCGCGGCTATCCAGGCTCTGCTGGCGCCAGGCGGCAAAGGCCTGCTGCGCAGCATCCACCGCAGCGACGATCTGCTCGTGCTCGAGCAGCGGCACATGGCCGATGACCTGGCGGCTGGCCGGGTCATGCACGGCGATGCTGTTGCCGCTATTGCTGTGCAGCCATTGGCCATCGACGTAGCACAGGCTGTTGAATGGGTAGTGGTGTGACATGACTGTTCTCCATACCTCGTTGTCGTGGCGCCCGCTTCAGGCCAGTACGTCGGCGATCACCGCCAGGGTGTCGCCACACTGCACCAGCCCGGGGAAGTGCCGGGCGGTGAGCAGGCCCGTTCGCCTGGCGCGATACTCGACCGGGGCGCTGCCGGTGCGGCGGATGTCATGGATTCGCGCGATCACTTCGCCCTGGCTGACCGTCTCGCCCAGGTCGCGACACATCTCCAGCAGGCCGTCGTGTTCGCTGGCGATGAAGCAGTCGCCATCGGGCATGTCGAGCAGGGTGGTCTCGCCCTGCTCTCTTTCGCCCGCGAGGATGCCGGCGTGAATCAGCAGGTTGCGCACACCGCGTTCGGCCAGGGCCACGCTTTTTGCCGTGGAGGTGCCGCCACCGCCCAGCTCGGTGGTGACGAACACCTTGCCCTGCTCCTCCGCCGCGGTGTCGTACATGGCCTGCGCATCCAGCTCGAGCATGCGCATGCTGTAGGGCGCGGCGAAGGCCAGCATGGCGGCTTCACAGCGGGCCTGCTGGGCCTTGTCGGCCAGTACATGGCAAGCGGCGAACGGCAGGAAGTCGAGGGTGCGGCCACCGGAATGGATGTCCAGCACGATATCGGCCAACGGCAGCAAGGTGCGGCGGAAGTAATCGGCGATCTTTTCCGTCACGCTGCCATCCGCGCGGCCCGGGAAGCTGCGGTTGAGATTGCCGCGGTCGATCGGCGAGGTGCGGGTACCGGCGTGGAACGCCGGCGTGTTCATGAACGGCACGATGATCACCCGCCCGCGCACCTGCCCGGCCTGCAGTTGCTGGGCCAGCTTGCTCAGCGCCACCGGGCCCTCGTATTCGTCGCCGTGGTTGCCGCCGGTGAGCAAGGCGGTCGGGCCGTTGCCATTGCGGACCACCGTCAGCGGGATCATCACCGCGCCCCAGGCCGAGTCGTCACGCGAGTACGGCAGCTTGAGAAAACCGTGCTGCACGCCGTCCTGCTCGAAGTCCAGGTTACAGCTGATGGGATTGGCCACCGAGGTGGCGGCCTGTGCGATCGCATTCATGGGTCAGTCCTTCACGAACAGCTGGCGCGGCACGTTGCACAGGGTCTCGACCCCGGTCTCGGTGATGAGGATGCTTTCGGTGATTTCCAGGCCCCAGTCGTCCATCCACAGCCCCGGCATGAAGTGGAAGGTCATGCCCGGTTGCAACACGCTGGTGTCGCTCGGGCGCAGGCTCATGGTCCGCTCGCCCCAGTCTGGCGGATAGCTGATACCGATCGGGTAGCCACAGCGGCTGTCCTTGTGGATGCCGAACTTCTCCAGCACGCCGAAGAACGCCCGGGCGATGTCACCGGTGGTGTTGCCCGGCCGCGCGGCATCGAGGCCGGCCGCAATGCCTTCGACCACCGCCTTTTCGCCGTCGAGGAAATGCTGCGGCGGCTTGCCCAGGTAAACCGTGCGCGACAGCGGGCAGTGGTAGCGCTTGTAGCAGCCGGCGATCTCGAAGAAGGTACCGGCGCCCCGGGCAAAGGGTGAATCGTCCCAGGTCAGGTGCGGCGCACTGGCGTCCGCGCCGGTCGGCAACAGCGGCACGATCGCCGGGTAGTCGCCGCCGTGGCCATCGACACCGAGGATGCCGCTGCGGTAGATCTCGGCCACCAGCTCGTTCTTGCGCATGCCGGGCTCGATACGTTCGAGGATGCACCCGTGCATCTTCTCGACGATGCGTGCGGCAATGCGCATGTACTGGATTTCCTGCGGCGACTTGACCGCCCGTTGCCAGTTGACCAACCCGGCGGCATCGCTGAAACGCGCCTGCGGCAAGTGCTTGCACAGGGCCTGGTAGGCCGCCGCGCTGAAGTAGTAGTTGTCCATCTCCACGCCAATGCTCAGGCCGCCCCAGCCCTTGGCCAGAATCACTTCCTGGCACAGGTAGTCCATCGGGTGGCGCTCGCGTGACTGCACGTAGATGTCCGGGTAGCCAACGATGTTGTCGTGCTGCATGAACACCGTGCGCTTGGCACCGTTGGCGTCCTGCCCGCGGCCGAACCAGATCGGCTCGCCGTCGAGCGCCAGCAGCACGCACTGGTGCACGTAGAACGACCAGCCGTCATAGCCGGTAAGCCAAGCCATGTTCGAGGGATCGGTGACCAGCAACAGCTCCAGGCCCTGCGCCTGCATGGCGCTGCGGGTCCTGGCCAGGCGCTGGGCGTACTCCTGCCGGCTGAACGGCAGGTTGACCACTGTCTGTGACATACGGGTGCCCTTCTTGTGAGTGGGTTGCTAAAAGGTGTCAGCTGTGAAACGCCAGGCCTTTGTTGGCAGCGACTGCGCGTTCGAAGGCAAGGTTGGCGATGGCGGTGTCCTGGGCCCCGGTGCCGGTCAGGTCGCACAGGGTGACCTCTTCGGCGTGCACGCGGCCCGGTTGCAGGCCGGCGATGACCTGGCCCAGTTCGGCAAGCATGGCCTGGTCGTCGAGCGTGCCGGCGCGCAAGGCGTGGTGCAGCTCGCCCAGGACGCGGGTCTGGCTCAGGCGGTCGGCGACGTAGCGATCGACCAGGGCCAGTGCGCTTGGCGCGATTTCGTTCTTGTGCTCGGCATCCGAGCCCATGGCGGTGATGTGCAGCCCCGGTTGCAGGTGCTGCGGCTGGATCAGCGGCTCACGGCTGGGCGTGCAGGTAATGGCGATGTCCACCGCCTGCATGGCCTGGTCGACACTGGCGCAGGCCTGCACTTGCAACTGCCCGTCGCGCCCCAGGTCATCACACAAGGCTGCGGTCTTCTGCGCATCGCGGCCCCACACCCTGACCTGCGCGATCGGCCGCACCAGGCGCAGTGCCTGCAATTGCAGGCGGGCCTGTTCGCCGCTGCCGATCAGGGCCACGCTGCGGCTGTCTGGCCGCGACAGCCAGCGAGCGGCCACCGCACCGGCTGCGGCAGTGCGCACGGCGGTGAGGTAGCCGTTGTCGAGCAGCAAGGCATCCAGCAGGCCAGTGCGCGCCGACAACAGCATCATCATGCCGTTGAGGCTGGGCAGGCCAAGCCTGGGGTTGTCGAAGAAACCCGGGCTGACCTTGATCGCGAAGCGCTCCAGCCCCGGCAGGTAGGCGGTCTTCACGTCCACTTCGCCATTGTGCTCGGGTATATCCAGGCGCAGGATCGGCGGCATTGCCACCTTGGCCGTGGCGAGCAGGGCAAAGGCCTGTTCGATGGCATCGACCGCGGCGCGATCGAGGGTGATGCAGCTACGCAGGTCGGCTTCGCTGAGCAAGGTGATGGCCGGCATTCGAATACCTCCAGGGCAGGGAAACGTGGGTTTCAGGCGTCGCCGCCATTGAGCACGCGCAGGTGTTGTGCGCTGTCGACATTGCGCCCGCTGAGCACCACCACCACCGGGCCACGGGCCGGCACCAGGCCGTCGAGCAGCGCCGCGATACCCACTGCGCCGGCGCCTTCGAGTACCAGGCGTTCGTGCTGGTAGGCGTGGCGCATGGCATTGGCGATCGACCCTTCCGGCAACAGGTGCAGCTGGTTGAGCAGCCGTTGGGTCATGCTCAGGGTGTGCTGGTTGCCCAGGCCGATACCACCGCCGAGCGAGTCGGCCAGGGTCGGCAACTCCTCGATCTCGACCGGCCGGCCGGCTTGCAGGCTGGCGTGCATCGCGGCGCCGCGCTGCATGCTGATGCCGTGGGTGGTAATCGCCGGGTTGATGCTTTTCAGGGCCAGCGCCACACCGGCGAACAGGCCGCCACCGGAGAGCGGCACCAGCACCTGCGCCACCTCGGGCAACTGCTCGATGATTTCCACGCCCAAGGTGCCTTGGCCGGCGATGACCTGGGGGTGGTCGAAGGGTGGAACCAGGGTTGCGCCCTGTTGCTCGGCATACTGTTGCGCGGCGTGCTGGGCGTCGTCCTGGGAATGGCCGACGATACACACCTCGGCACCCAGGTCGCGGATGGCCTGGACCTTGTTGCCCGGTACCCGTTGCGAAAGAAATACGGTCGCCTTCACGCCCAGTTGAGCTGCCGCATGGGCCACTGCCCGGCCGTGATTACCAGTGGAGGCGGTAACCACGCCGCAAGCGCGTTGTTCGGCATTGAGCGCAGCAATGGCATTGCTGGCCCCGCGCAGCTTGAAGCTGCCGGTGGTCTGCAGCGCTTCGAGTTTCAGGTAGACCGGCGCGCCCAGGTGGCGTGACAGGCTGGGTGAAAGCTCCAGCGGCGTGTTGCGCACCAGACCGTGGATGCGCTGGCGAGCAAGGTAGATATCGTGGAGCGAGAGCGCTGACATGACCGGGACCCAACCAGTGAGCTGATGTTGGGCGGAGTGTATGAGGCGAAAATTGTCGTGATGAATGTACTAGGGCAATTTACCGGGGAATTTGTTTTTGCCTGTACCGGCCTCTTCGCGGGTAAACCCGCTCCCACAGGTTCCGTGCGAGGTGCAGAAAGTGCGCTGTTCCTGTGGGAGCGGGTTTACCCGCGAAGAGGCCGGTACAGGCAGCTCAAAGTTCGTGAATCTGCGGATACTGCCCGAACAACTCCCGCATATCGCCCAGCGCCTGGCGCAGCTTGGCCTCGGAACACTCGGCGCCTACGCACAAACGCACGGCCCGTGGCCGCGGCGTGCCACGCACGAGGAACGGCTCTGGCGGCGTCACGGCAATCTGCCGGCGGCGCAAGGCGCGTACCAGGCTGTCCACCTCCCAGCGCTCGGGAATGTTCAGCCATGCCCCCAGGGCATGGGCATGCTGACCGCGCAGGTACTCGCCCAGATACTCGCGCAGCAATGCCTGGCGCTTGCCCAGCAACTCGCGCTGCAATTCCACCAGCTGCAGGGCGCGCCCGTCGTTGATCCAGCGCGCAGCGATTTCCGCCACCAGCGGCGTGGCCATCCAGCTGTTCACCCGCAGGATGCTCTCGGTGCGCAAAGCCAGGCGCTTGGGCATCACCAGGTAGCCCACGCGCAGGCCGGTCAACACCGACTTGGTCATGCTGGTGCAATAGAACGACAGCTCCGGTGCATAGGCACTGAGCGGCCGTGCATGGCGCCCGCCGAGCAGCGGCCCGTACACATCATCCTCGATGATGTGTACGCCGAAACGCCGGGCAATTGCAGCAATCTCCTGGCGCCGGCTGTCGGGCATCAGGCTGACGGTGGGGTTGTTGAGGTTGGGGGTGCACACCAGTGCGGTGACCCGCTCGTTGCTGCAGATGTCCTCGAAATGTTCCGGGTTGATACCTTCGCGGTCCATTTCCAGGCCTTTCAGGGTAAACCCGAGCACCTGGGAATTGCCGATCACGCCGTGGTCGGTCAGCCCTTCGCAAAGCACCACGTCATCCGGCCCGGCCAGTGACGCCAGGGCCAGGAAAATAGCGTGGGCGGCACCGTTGGTGACCAACACATCGTCGCGCTCCACCTGCATGCCCAGGCCGTCGAGCCAGCGTACCGCCGCCTCGCGGTGGCTCTCGAAACCGGCGATCGGCCGGTAGGCGTGGATCCACGGCTGCTCCTCCTCCACGGCCAGCTCGGCGCAGGTGTCGCGCCAGATGCGCTCATGCACCTGGGTATGGAGGATGCGGGTGATGGAGAAGTCGACCAGGGTGCGCTCGGGCAGGTCGATGATGTCGTCCGACACACGGTCACTCATGCGTCGGCTGACGAAACTGCCACGGCCGATCTCGCAGCGCACCAGCCCTTGACGCTCCAGCTCCTTGTAGGCGTTGGTCACGGTCTGCACGCTGATACCCAAGGCGTCGGCCACCTGGCGCTGCGGTGGCAGGCGCTGGTCGTGCACCAGCACGCCACGCTCGATCTCGCCGGTAACCGCCTGCACCAGAATCTTGTACTTGGACTCGCCGATGCGCGCGGCATCCAGGGCTGCCTTCCAACTGTGCATCATGATCTTCGCTTCGCTTGCCGGGCCAGGACACAGCATCTCCCGGACAAGCGCCTCGGGCAATTGTCCTAGTGCAATGCCACCGCCGTTTCAGCTTTTGTATGCTCGGCCCAAGGTCGACCACCCGCTGCCTGGCAGCCTCGAACAAACGACCGAGCCTGCGTTCGCTGTTTTGCTCCACTGCCTCCTAACACAGAGCCGTCGGCGACGGTTTTTATAACAAACAGGAGATTCATTGATGAGCCAGCCGTTCAACATCCCACGCCCGTTCCAACGCCTGCTGATGGCCTGCGCCACCAGCGCCGTGCTCACCAGCGCCCAGGCCGCCAGCCTGGACGAGATCAAGGCGAGCAGCCACATCCGCATCGGCTACGCCAACGAAACCCCGTTCGCCTTCACCGAGACCGATGGCCGGGTAACCGGGGAATCGCCGGAAATCGCCAAGGTCATCTTCGCCAAGATGGGCATCCAACAGGTCGATGGCGTGCTCACCGAGTGGGGCTCGCTGATTCCCGGCTTGCGGGCCGGGCGCTTCGATGTGATTGCCGCCGGCATGTACATCACCCCGGCGCGCTGCAAGCAAGTGATCTTCACCGACCCGCAATACGCCCTGCCCGACACCCTGTTGGTGGCCCAGGGTAATCCGAAGAACCTGCACAGCTACGCCGACATCGCCAAGAACCCGGAGGTGAAGCTGGCGATCATGGCTGGCACGGTCAACCTCGCCTATGCCCGCGACTCCGGGGTCGAGGACGCGCAGATCCTCCAGGTGCCGGACACCACCGCCCAGCTGCAGGCCGTGCGCGCCGGCCGCGCCGATGCTGCCGTCGGTACCCAGCTGACCATGAAGGGCCTGGCGAAAAAAGGCGGCGACAAGGTCGAGGCGATCAGCGATTTCAGCGACGACCCGGCCCATACCGGTTACGGCGCGCTGGCCTTCCGCCCGGAAGACAAAGCCCTGCGCGATGCAGTGAACGCCGAGCTGAAAAAGTGGCTGGGCAGCGAGGAGCACCTGCAGACCGTCGCGCCGTTCGGCTTCGACCGCAACAACGTGACGGACAAGACCGCCGCCGAGCTGTGTGCCCAGCAGTGAATCGAGGTGGCATGGCGCTTGCCGTGCCATTCCCTGTGTAATCCGCTTATTCAGGTCGAACCATGGGTGAATTGATACCGTTGTTGTTGCAAGGCGCCTGGATCACCGTCCAGGTCACCTTCTTCGGCTCGCTGCTGGCCATCGTCGCCGCGATCCTCGCCGCGCTTGGCCGACGCTCGTCGTGGCGGCCACTGAGCTGGCTGTGCGTGGCCTATATCGAAGTGTTCCGCGGCACCTCGTTGCTGGTGCAGTTGTTCTGGCTGTTCTTCGTGTTGCCATTGCCACCGTTCAACCTGGAACTCAGCGCCTACACGGTGGCCATCGTCGGCCTCGGGCTGCATATCGGTGCCTACGGCGCCGAAGTGATGCGCGGGGCGATCAGCTCGGTGGCCAAGGGGCAGTACGAAGCCTGCACGGCATTGAACATGCCCGCCGCCATCCGCTTTCGGCGCATCATCCTGCCGCAGGCTTTGCTGGCGGCCATCGCGCCGGGTACCAACCTGCTGATCGAACTGCTGAAGAACACCTCGCTGGTGTCGCTGATCACCCTGTCGGACCTGAGCTTCCGCGCCCGCCAGCTGGACCAGGCGACGTTCCAGACCCTGGAGATCTTCAGCCTTACCCTGCTGCTGTATTTCATCCTGGCGCAGGTCATCAACCTGCTCATGCACCGGGTCGAACGGCGCCTGGGGCGTGGTCGCCTGCGGGGGAGCCTGTCATGAATGTCTGGGACTGGAACTATGTTGCGCAGATCCTGCCCGACCTGCTGCAGGCATCGCTGAAAACCCTGGGCATCACCGTTGCCGGCTTCCTCATCGCGGTCGTGCTCGGCCTGTTCCTGGCGATCGCCCGGCGCAGCCGCCAGGCCTGGCTGTCATGGCCGGTGGCAGTGCTGATCGAGTTCATCCGCAGCACGCCGTTGCTGATCCAGGTGTACTTCCTCTACTACGTGCTGCCCAACTACGGCGTCAACATGACCGCCATGCAGGCCGGCATCATCGGTATCGGCCTGCACTACGCCTGCTACCTGGCCGAGGTATACCGCGGCGGCCTGGATTCGGTCGCACGCAGCCAGTGGGAGGCGGTGGTCGCGTTGAACTTCGCACCGTGGACCGCCTACCGGGTGGTCATCCTGCCCCAGGCGATCCGGCCGATCCTGCCGCCGCTGGGCAATTACCTGATCGCCATGCTCAAGGACACCCCGGTGCTGTCGGCCATTACCGTGGTGGAAATCATGCAGCAGGCCAAGAACGTCGGCTCGGAAAGCTTCCGCTACCTCGAGCCGATCACCCTGGTCGGCCTGTTCTTCCTGGCCTTGAGCGTCGCTCTGGCCTACCTCGTGCGGCGCCTTGAAGTGCGCCTGGAGCTCCGCTGATGATCGCGCCTGTGACCCACCTCGCAACCGCAACTACCGCCCTGCCGTTGGACACCGCCATGCCCGCACCGGCCATCGCCCAACCCATCGTCAGCTTCAAGGACGTGACCAAGCGCTACGGCAACTTCACCGTGCTCGATGGCCTCAACCTGGATGTCGCCCCCGGCGAGAAGGTGGCGATCATCGGCCCCAGCGGCTCGGGCAAGTCGACCTTGCTGCGCGTGCTGATGACGCTGGAAGGCATCGACCAGGGCATGATCGAAGTCGATGGCGAATCGCTCACCCACATGCCCGGGCGCAACGGCGCGCTGGTCACCGCCAGCGAGCGCCATGTGCGCAAGGTGCGGGCGAAGATCGGCATGGTGTTCCAGAGTTTCAACCTGTTCCCGCACATGAGCGCCTTGCAGAACGTGATCGAGGCCCCGGTGCAGGTGCTCGGGATCAAGCCGGCCGAAGCGCGCGAGCGGGCTGCCGAGCTGCTGGAGATGGTTGGCCTGGGCAACAAGTTCGAGCACTACCCCTCGCAGTTGTCCGGCGGCCAGCAACAGCGCGTGGCGATTGCCCGGGCGTTGGCGATGCGGCCCAAGGTGATGCTGTTCGACGAAGTCACCTCGGCGCTGGACCCGGAACTGTGCGGCGAGGTACTGAACGTGATCCGTCGGTTGGGCAGCGAGCACAACCTGACCATGCTGATGGTCACGCACCAGATGGGCTTTGCCCGCGAGTTCGCCGACCGGGTGTGCTTCTTCTACAAGGGGCAGATCCATGAACAGGGGACGCCGACGCAGATCTACGAGAACCCGCAACAGGAACGTACCCGGGCGTTTCTCAGCGCCGTGCGGGAGGCGAACTGAGCACGGGGCGCTGCGCACACTGCTTGCGAAACGACCAGCGCCGCCACGCCAGGCGGGGCAAGCAACCTGTAAACTGCGCTACCTGCTTCGCGGATAAATCCGCTCCTACACTTCGAATCGACGCTGCCTGTAGGAGCGGCTTCAGCCGCGATCACCGGCAACGCCGGTACCATCCACCGCGTTGCCTGCTTCGCGGGCATGCCCTTTCCCACAGGGTCAACTGCGCGCATGCCACATCACTTCACGAATTTCTGAACTGATTATTTGCCGATAGCGATTTTTCCGCCCGCCGACCGCCACCAGAATCGCTTCACCATAATCACAAGAACCGTGAGGCCACTTCCGTGGACCAGACACTCCAGGTACGCCAAGCCGCCGCCGAGCTCGTTGCCGCGTTCGCCAGCAACGACACCGCCCGTTATTTCGCCTGCTTCAGCGAAGACGCCACCTTCCTGTTCCACACCTTGCCACAGCCCCTGCTGTCACGCCGTGCCTACGAAGAACTGTGGGCGCAGTGGCAGGCCGACGGCTTTGCCGTGCTCGCCTGCGAATCCGGCAATGCCCAGGTCAGCCTGCAAGGCGATGTGGCGATCTTCATGCATGACGTGGCCACGCACATCCGCAATGCCGGTGAAGAGCACCAGCTAAGCGAACGCGAGACCATCGTGTTCCGCCGCCACGGCGCCCAATGGTTGGCGTGCCACGAGCACCTGTCGGTCGTGTCCTCGGGCTGACCTGCATTTTTCCTGCGGCCTTGCCGCCCTGCCATCGCACCCACAAGAAGGCCCGCGCACCGCGCCGGCCCACAACAACCGCGCTGGAGCATCACCATGAGCCACTCGACCGCTATCGAGACCAACGGCGTCGAACAGATCCCTGACGATCAACGCGACGCCTCCCCGCTGGACCTGTTCCGCCTGATCTTCGGCGGTGCCAATACCTTTGCCACGGCGGTGCTGGGCAGCTTCCCGGTACTGTTCGGGCTGTCGTTCCAGGCCGGGGTATGGGCGATCCTGCTTGGCGTCGGCGTAGGCGCCCTGATCCTTGCACCGATGGGCCTGTTCGGTGCACTCAACGGCACCAACAACGCGGTGTCGTCGGGCGCGCATTTTGGCGTGCACGGGCGCATCGTCGGCTCGTTCCTGTCGCTGCTCACGGCGGTGGCGTTCTTCTCGCTGTCGGTATGGAGTTCGGGCGATGCCTTGGTGGGCGGTGCCAAGCGCCTGGCCGGCCTGCCGGAAACCGACCTGACCCTGGGTCTGGCCTATGGCCTGTTCGCGGTCCTGGTGCTGGTGGTGTGCATCTTCGGCTTCCGCTTCATGCTGTGGGTCAACAAGGTGGCCGTGTGGGCTTCGAGCCTGCTGTTCCTGCTCGGCATCGTCGCCTTCGCCGGGCCGTTCGATGCCGGTTATGCCGGCAGCGTCAACCTCGGCCAGGCGGGCTTCTGGGCGGCATTCGTCGGCGCGGCGATCCTGGCCATGAGCAACCCGGTGTCGTTCGGCGCGTTCCTCGGCGACTGGTCGCGCTACATCCCGCGAGCAACGCCCAAGGCGCGCATCATGCTGGCGGTGATCGCGGCCCAGGGCGCGACGCTGATCCCGTTCCTGTTCGGCCTGTGCACGGCCACGCTGGTAGCGACCCAGGCCCCCGACTACATCGCCGCCAACAACTACGTCGGTGGCCTGCTGGCAGTGGCGCCCAGCTGGTTCTTCCTGCCGGTGTGCCTGATCGCCGTGATCGGCGGCATGTCCACCGGCACCACCGCGCTGTATGGCACCGGCCTGGACATGTCCAGCGTGTTCCCGCGCCTGCTCAGCCGCGCCGGTGCCACCCTGCTGATCGGGGTGCTGGCGATCGGCTTCATCTTCATCGGCCGCTTCACCTTCAACCTGGTGCAGAGCGTGTCGACCTTTGCCGTGCTGATCATCACCTGCACCAGCCCGTGGATGGTGATCATGATCCTTGGCCTGGTCACCCGCCGCGGCTTCTACCATGCCGATGACCTGCAGGTGTTCACCCGTGGCCAGCGCGGCGGCCACTACTGGTTCCTGCATGGCTGGAACTGGCGCGGCATGGGGGCGTGGATCCCCAGCGCGGCAGTCGGCCTGTGCTTCGTCAACCTGCCGGGGCAGTTCGTCGGCCCGCTGGGTGACCTGGCGGGCGGCATCGACCTGAGCCTGCCGGTCACCTTGGGCCTGGCCGGCGTGCTGTACCTGGCACTGCTCAACCTGTTCCCCGAACCTGCTGGCGTGTATGGCCCCCAGGGCCCGCGTTGGGTGCGTTGCAAAAGCGCCGCGCATACGCCGGTAACCACTGCCGAAATGGCCTGACTGGAAACTGACCATGACCACTTCCCATTACATCGCTGGCCGCTGGGTCGAAGGCCAGGGTAGCGATTGCATCAGCGTCAACGACCCTGCGCTGGGGCAACCGTTCGCCGAACTGATGGCAGCCAGCGCCGCCCAGGTCGACCAGGCCGTGGCTGCCGCCCGTGGTGCCCTGCCCGCCTGGAAAGCCACCAGCGCCAGCGAGCGCGCAGGCTACCTGCGCGGCTTTGCCGAGCAACTGGGCCAGCGCCGCGAAGCGCTGATCAGCGTGCAGATGCGCAACAACGGCAAGCCGCGCCACGAGGCGGAAATCGACCTGGATGATGCCATTGCCACGTTCAACTACTACGCCGAGCTGGCCGCGCAACTTCCGTCGAAAAACCGTGAGGTCCCCCTGGCCGCCCCGGGTTTCACGGCACGCACCCGCCTGGAGCCGGTGGGTGTAGTCGGCCTGATCGTGCCGTGGAACTTCCCGCTGGTGACCAGCGCCTGGAAGCTCGCCCCGGCTTTGGCAGCGGGCTGCACGGTGGTGCTCAAGCCCTCGGAAGTCACCCCGCTGGTCGAACAGGCCTACGGCCAGATCGCCGATGCCCTGGGCCTGCCCGCCGGGGTGCTGAATATCGTCAACGGCAAGGCCGAAACCGGCGCCGCACTGAGCAACCACACTGGCCTGGACAAGCTGTCCTTCACCGGCAGCAACAGCGTCGGTAGCCAGGTGATGCGCAGCGCGTCGGCGCAATGTCGGCCAGTGACGCTGGAGCTGGGCGGCAAGTCGGCGATCGTGGTGTTCGATGATTGCGATGTCGACCAGGCGGTGGCATGGATTGTCGCCGGCATCACCTGGAACGCCGGGCAGATGTGTTCGGCCACGTCGCGGTTGCTGGTGCAGGACGGCATTGCCGATACGCTGTTGCCACGTTTGCAGGCGGCCCTGGAAAACCTGCGGGTGGGCAACCCGCTGACCGAAGAGGTCGACATGGGCCCACTGACCAGCCAGGCGCAATGGCTGAAGGTGGCCAGCTACTTTGCCACGGCGCGGGAAGAGGGTTTGCAGTGCCTGGCCGGTGGCAGGGCGCTGGACCGGGACGGCTGGTTCGTCAGCCCGACGTTGTATGCCGATGTGCCGAAGGACAGCCGCTTGTGGACCGAGGAGATTTTCGGCCCGGTGCTCTGCGCGCGTCGCTTCGCTACCGAGGAACAGGCGATTGCCGAAGCCAACGACAGCCGTTTCGGGCTGGTGGCGACGGTGTGCTCTACCGACCTGGCGCGTGCCGAGCGGGTGGCCGATGCACTTGAGGTTGGCCATGTGTGGATCAACTCGGTGCAGGCGGTGTTCGTCGAGACTTCGTGGGGCGGCACCAAGGGCAGCGGGATCGGGCGCGAGTTGGGGCCATGGGGGTTGTCGGCGTATCAGTCGGTCAAACATGTGACGCGGTGTTTGGGCTAGATTTCTGGGGCCGCTCTGCGGCCCGCTCGCGACACAAGGCCGCTCCTACAGGGAATGCGCAGTCCATGTGCTGGCGCGATACCTGTAGGAGCGGCCTTGCGTCGCGATGGGCTGCACAGCAGCCCCCGGCATTCACACCGTCTCGTCAGCCGACCGCGCGCTTTCTTGCAGCAGTACCATGCTCTGCGGCGAAGACAAGGCAATACCTTCGGCACGCAAGCGCCCAAGGATGGTGAACAGCAGATCGCTGCGAGTACCCGACACCTGCCGCGGCCCCGCCACGTAACCACTCACGCCAATCACCATGCCACTGCTGGTCAGGTCCTTGAACGACACGGAAGTGGCCGGCGCATCCAGAATCGCCTCATGCTCCTGGTACGCCGCCAACAGCAGCTCACGCACGCGGTTGGCATCGGTCTCCAGCGGCAAGGTCAGGGTGATGCCGACCACGCCCAGCGCATTGCCCATGGTCACGTTGCGCACGTTCTGGGAAATGAACTGCGAGTTGGGCACGATCACCGTCGAACGGTCGGACATCTGGATCTCGGTAGCACGCACGTTGATGCGGCGAATGTCACCTTCGACACCGGCCAGGCTGACCCAGTCACCCACCTTCACCGGGCGCTCGGTCAGCAGGATCAGGCCGGAGATGAAGTTCTGCACGATCTGCTGCAGGCCGAAACCAATACCCACCGACAGGGCACTGACCACCCAGGTCAGGCTGGTGAGGTTGATGCGCAAGGTCGACATCACCAGCATGGCCAGGAAGATGAAGCCCAGGTAACCCACCAGGGTGACCAACGAGGCGCGCATGCCAGCGTCCATGTCGGTTTCCGGCAGCAGGCGCTCACTCAGCCAGCGCTTGACCACGCGGATGGCGAACAGCCCGCCGAAGAAAATCGCCAGCGCCAGCAGGATGTCCTGGGGCACGATGTTCAGGTTGCCGAGCAACTTGCCGCCGGTGCCGTCCCAGTCAGCCAGGCTCAGCAGCAGCTCGCTGGGGCTGGTGCCCGACGGCATCAGCGCCAGCAACAGCGCCAGGAACAGCACCACGGTACGGCCGATACCGGCAAGGATGGTGCTGGCCTGGGCCTGGTGACGAGGCGCCAGGCCCAGGGTCGAGGCCAGCGCCAGGCCACCGGGCTGACGCGGCGACAACAGGGTTTCGCACAGGTCGCCAAAGAACGTGGTCAGCAGGTAGGCACAGGTGATGACCAGGCTGACCCACAGCAACTTGCCAGTGAGGAAGTAGGCGAGCGTCAGGTAGCCGGCAAGCAGCGCCAGCAGGATCAGCGTCAGCCAGATCACCATCACGAACGGAATCAACCCGGCCAGGCCCGTGGGGCGCTCCAGGTCATGCTTGCGCAGGGTACGGCGGTAGCACAGCAGCGCACCGGCGAAGGTAAACGCCACCACCAGCGCGGTCAGACCGTTGACCGCCACGGTCAACGCCAGGCTGGCACCAATCACACTGTTGATGCGTTCCATGGTCATCATGACCATCAGCGCCAGCGCCAGGACCTTGGGGAACCAGCCCAGCGCGCTGGCCACTTCGTCATGGATCGGCGGCAGGCGCCAGGACGGCCGCTGGAGCATCAGCATGGCGCGGCCCAGGCCGGTGATGAAGGCGCTGAACACCACCAGGGCGAGCACATGGTTGGCCAGGCTGGCGATATCGGAGCCCAGTTCGGCGCTGCTCTCCAGCCCCCAACGCAGCAGCGAAACCGAGCCGGCGATGGTCCCCAGGGTTGCCAGGCTCACACTCAGCGCCAACGAACTGCGGCGCAGCCGGCCTTCCGGCAGCCAGCGGACCATGGCGCTGGCCAGCAGGCGCTCGAACACACGGCGGACCAGGGTCCAGACCAGGATGGCCGCCACCAGGCTGGTAATGAACAACCAGCGGTGCTCGACGCTGAAGGCACTGCCGATGGCATCGGCTGCCTCGCCACGCAGGTCGCGCAAGCGCGCCACATCGTCCTGGGTCGGGCGAATGATGCTCTGCCAGAACGCCGGGCTGAGCGGCGAGGCGGCGCGGCTGGTGATCTGCGAGTTGAACTGGCTGCGGCGCAGGTTGACGATCTGCGTGGACAGGTCGCGGGCCGACTGGGTCAGCTTGATGGCCTGGTCCTGCTGCGCCACCAGCGCCTTTTTCTCAGCTTCCAGTTCCTTGCGCTGCTGGGTCAGGGTGGCAGCCTCGTCCGGCTGGCGCGGGCCGATGACCTTGAGCTTGTCGTCGAGCTTTTCCACGTCGGCAGTGCGCAGGGCACTCAACGCATCGGCCTGGCGTTGCACCTGCACGGCGCCGAGGCGCAGTTGCGCCAGCAGGTCGTCGTTGGCCTCGCTGGTAACGCCTTGGCGGATCTGGTCCAGGCGCTCGCTCAGTTGCTCGATGCTGGCGTTTTCATCCAGCACGGGCGCTTCGGCGACCGCCAGGTTGGATAACGGCGTGGCCGGGGCCGACCAGGCAGGGTTGGCAAGAACCAGCATGAAGGCCATCAGGACCATCAGGCCTGGGCAGTAACGGGCAAGGCTGACACGCCTCATCGAATATTCCTCTTGCAATTCGATTTGGCGGGGGATTCTACGCGGCTTCAGGCGATCAGGAGAGTGCCGTTTCTCGCTTGAGCAGTTGCGCTTTGCGCGCTACGCCCCAGCGGTAGCCGCTGAGGTCGCCGTCGCGGCGCACCACCCGATGACAAGGGATCGCCACGGCAATGTGGTTGGCCGCGCAGGCCATCGCCACCGCGCGTACCGCCTTGGGCGCACCGATGCGCTCGGCGATCTCGGTGTAGCTGACCCGGCTACCGGCCGGCACCTCGCGCAAGGCCTGCCATACCCGCTCCTGGAAGGCGGTGCCCTGCACATCCAGTGGCAGGGCCAGGCCCAATGATGGCGCTTCGACGAAGCCCACCACTTCGGCAACCAGCTGTTCGTAGGCGCTATCGCCACCGATCAGCCGGGCCTTGGGGAACTGGTCCTGCAGCTCACGCAACAAGGCCTCGGGGTCGTCGCCCAGCAGGATCGCGCAGATGCCCTTCTCGCTCTGCGCCACCAGGATCGCGCCCAGGGAACATTGGCCAAGGGCGAAGTGAATGGTCGCCCCGGCACCACCGGCGCGGTATTGCCGCGGGCGCATGCCCAGGCGCTGCTCGGCGCTTTCGTAGAACCGGCTGTTGGAGTTGTAGCCAGCGTCGTAGATGGCATCGGTGACCGAACGCTGGCCATCCACCAGGTGCGCACGCAGGCGCCGGGCGCGGAAGGCCGTGGCGTAGGCCTTGGGGGTAAGGCCGGTTTCGGCCTTGAACAGCCGGTGCAGGTGGAACGGGCTGATCGCCAGCTCGGCGCTGAGCTGGTCCAGGCTGGGCGCGGGGTCGCAGGCTTCGATCAGGCGGCAGGCGCGGGTGACCAGCTGGCTATGGCGAGTGGGGCTGGTGGACGCGGTGCAACGTTTGCAGGCGCGGTAACCGGCCGCTTCGGCGGCGGCCGGGGTATCGTAGAACACGACATTGCTGCGCTTGGCCAGGCGTGACTTGCAGCCGGGCTGGCAATAGATGCCGGTGGTGCGTACGGCGTAGACGAAGTGGCCGCTGGCGGCGCGGTCACGGGATTCCACGGCTTGCCAGCGTTGCTCGGGGGTGGTGTAAAGGTTCATTAGTCAGTGTCCAGATAGGTTGTTGCCTGTGCAGGCGCTGCTTCAGGCCCGCCACAGGTACCAGGCCGCCACGGTACGGTACGGCCGCCAGCCGCCCCCCAACGAGCGCATCTGCGCCGGTGTCGGCGCCTTGTCCAGCCCCTTCAGCCGCCGGTATCCCTCACGCACGCCGAAATCGTCCACCGGCAGCACATCCGCACGCGCCAGGCTGTAGATCAGCAACATTTCCACGGTCCACCGCCCCACCCCGCGCAGCGCCACCAGCCGCTCGATCAACGCCTCGTCGGCCATGCCCAGGGCCTCTTCCCGAGTCGGCACCAAGCCCTCCAGCCGGCCCCGGGCGATGCCTTGAAGCGTGGCCATCTTGCTCGCCGAAAAGCCACAGGCGCGCATCGTTTCCGGGGCAACCGCCAACAACTGCTCCGGCCCTGGGAACGCGTTGTCCGGGAACAGTGCCAGCAACCGCCCGAGAATGGCTTCGGCGGCACGCGCATGCAGCTGCTGGTAGGCAATCGCCCGCACCAGCACTTCATAGGGTTCACGCCCCGGCGTGGCCTGATGCAGGCAGGGCCCGGTCGCGGCGATGTGCCGCGCCCAGTCCGGGTCGAGCGCCGCCAGGTATTCGGTGGCCTCCCGGTAGGTGTCAGGCGAAAGGTCGGCGAGGATCATGGCACCTCCATCAGGTCGATTGCAGGTCCAGCTTAGCGCAGCCGTGCACCAGACAAACGCCGGTTCTTGCGCGTTAATTGCGCGCATGCCGTTGCCCAGCGGCATCATCCCCGCATAGAATTGAGAACCATTCACAATCGCATGCACACGGGACCGGGCCTTCACCAAGATGCAGACCAACGACATGCTCAAGCCGGCCGAGGTCGCTCTGCTCTATCAGGCCCACCACAGCTGGCTTCGCGGCTGGCTACGCAGCCGGGTCGGGTGCAGCGAGCATGCCGCCGACCTGGCCCAGGATACCTTCGTGCGGCTGTTGCGGGCGCGCCAGGTGTCGCCACTGAAGGAACCGCGCGCCTACCTCAGCAGCATCGCCCGGGGCCTGATGATCGACCAGTTCCGTCGTCGCGCGCTGGAGCGGGCCTTCCAGGAAAGCCTGGCCCACCTGCCGGAAGCCGACGTGCCCAGCGAAGAAGATCGCCTGCTCATACTCGATACCCTGGCACGCCTCGACCAAGCCTTGCAGCAATTGAAGCCGCGCGCCCGGCAGGCATTCCTGCTGGCCCAGCTGGACGGCTTGGGCATCGTGCGGATTGCCCAACGGCTGAACGTGTCGCGGGCCACGGTCGAGCGCGACCTGGCCAAGGCCCTGGGCGCCTGCTACCGGTTGCGCTATGCCGACGCCTGACAGCACGCCCGCGCAGGCGCATGTCGACCAGGCGATCGATTGGCTGGTGAAGTTGCGCTTCGACCGCCCCAGCCCGCGTCTGCAGCAGCAGTTCCAGCAGTGGTTGGCCAGCCATCCGCATAACCCCCTGGCCTGGCAGCGGGTCAGCCGCCTCGGCGACGAGCTGGCCGGGCTGCCCAACGACCTGAGCCGGCGCACCCTGGATACCTGCCAGCGGCAGCGCAGCAGCCGTCGCGACCACCTCAAGCTATTGGCCGTGCTGACCGTGGGCGGCAGCCTGGGCTGGGCCGCGCGTGAACCGTTGGGCCTGCCTCAGCTGCTGGCCGACAGCCGTACCGCCACCGGCGAGCGCCGCCAGTTGCAAGGCAGCGATGGCAGCCACATCCAGCTCAACACCGCCAGCGCCATCGACCTGCACTTCGACGCCGGGCAACGCCGGCTGCAACTGCTGCGCGGCGAGATAAGCCTGGACAGCAACCCCAACGACAAGCGCCCATTCCGCATCGACACTCGCGTCGGCCCAATGACCACCCTCGATGGCCAACTACTGTTGCGCGAGAACGACCACGGCCTGCTGCTGGCGGTGCGTCGGGGCGATGTCACGCTGTTCCCCGCCTCTGCTTCGCCACGTCGGGTGCTGCCTGGCGAAACCTTGCAGGTGTGGGCCAGCGGCAGCTTCCAGGCGGTGACCCTGCGCAGCGACCCGTGGGGCTGGACCGACGGCGTACTCAGCGTGCAACAGATGCCGTTGGGCGAGTTCATCGCCGAACTGGCCCGCTACCGCCCGGGCCTGCTGCGCTGCGCCCCCGAGGTGGCCGGGCTGGCGGTGTCCGGCACCTACCAGCTGAACGACACCGGGCAGATCCTGCAACTGCTCACCCGCAGCCTGCCGGTGCGGGTCGATTACCACACACGCTATTGGGTGAGCATCGACGCGGCCTGAACAACCTCAGTCCGCCAATGCCCGCAAGCGCCCCGCGCGCCGGTAAGACTGCCGGGCAAAGCACACGAACAAGCCGGCCATCAGGGCCAGCGCCATCGGCAGGCCATGCGGCGCCACGTCCATCGCCGCGCCGCTCAGCAGCGGCCCGACCAGGCTGCCGACACCCCACAGCAAGCCCACGCTGGCGTTGGCGGTAACCAGGTCCTGGCCCTTGAAGCGCTGCCCGATCAGCACCAGCGCCAAGGTATAGATGCCTCCGGCCACGGCCCCCAGCAGCACCAGCAGCGGCCAGAGCAGCCAGGGCATGTTCAGCAGCCAGGGCAAGCCGATACCGATCGCCATCGCCACCAGCCCGCAGGCCAGGTGCAGCCCGGTACGCTCGACCCGGTCGGCCAACCAGCCCAGCGGTAGCTGGAACAGCATGTCGCCGGCGAACACCACCGTCACCATCAGCGCCGCCACGCCCATGGCGAAGCCATGGCTGCTGGCATAGACCGGCAGCAACGACAGCACCACCGCATCGAAGAACGAGAAGAACAGCACCGCCACGCACAACGCCGGCGCCACGCGGAAGAAGCCGGCCAGGCCGAAGCTCTTGTCGCCCTCTTCGTGTTCGACATAGTCGTTAGGCACGGTCAGCACGATGCACAGCAATGCCAGGCCATAGCAGGCCGTGACCACGGCGGTGATCCATGGGCTGTCGGCCCCCAGCACGGCCAGCATGGCCGGGCCGAGCACCTGGAAGCCGGTAAAACTGGTGGCGTACAGGGCCATGATCTTGCCGCGGTTATGTTCCGGGCACAGTTCGTTGACCCATGATTCGCCGAGAATGATGGCGATACCCATGCCCAGCCCCAGGCCCAGGCGGAGCAAGCCCAGCAGCCACAGGGAACCGAACGCCGATTCGAGCAGGGCGATGCTGACCGTGCACAGGCTGAAGCACAGCAGATAGAGGGTGCGCCGGGTGAAATGGCGGCAGCAGAAATCGACCAGGAATGCCGAGAGCATCATGCCCGCAGCCGGAATGGCCGAGAGGACGCCGATCTCCAGCGTGCTCGCCCCCGCTTGATGCAGGCGCAACGACACCAGCGGCAGGCTGGCCCCCAGGCTGAAACCCACCACCGAGACGGCGAACAATAGGCCCGCCAGCAAACGCATGTTCATGTACCACTCCTTGCAAACCGAAAAGACGTGCAGACACAGGCGCGCACGCCAGGGCGGCGCGCGACGCGAAAGCGCAGATCAGGTCAGGCGGAGTGTGGCGAGAAAGTGAAGGCAAACAGCACGCTGCGGCGGCGCTTGAGCACGGTGTCGCTCGGCCACGCACGACGCAGGGCCTGCAGGGCAGGCTGGCGGGCGTGTGGCAGGGACTGGGTACGGCGCATTGCGGTGGCTACTACGCAGGTGGCTGGGGAAAAGAGGCGGCACTCTAGGCCAAGGGGGCCAGGTCGTCAATCGCCGGGGCGGCTGCGCGCCCCGCCAATATCAGCGCTTACCGGTACTCGGCAAGAACACCGCCAACAATCCGAACAGTGGCAGGAACGAGCACAGCCCATATACATATTCGATGCCGCGCAAGTCCGCCACATACCCCAGCAGTGCCGCGCCAATGCCACCGAAGCCAAACATCAGCCCGAAGAAAATGCCGGCGATCATGCCGACGCTACCCGGTACCAGCTCCTGCGCATACACCACGATGGCGGAAAATGCCGAAGCCAGGATGAAACCGATCACCACGCTCAGCACCGTGGTCCAGAACAAATCGGCATACGGCAGTGCCAGGGTGAACGGCGCCGCGCCCAGGATCGAGAACCAGATCACCGCCTTGCGCCCGATGCGGTCACCGATCGGCCCACCAAAGAACGTACCCGCCGCCACCGCACCGAGGAACAGGAACAGGTGCAGCTGCGAGCTGGCCACCGACACCTGGAACTTCTCGATCAGGTAGAAGGTGAAGTAGCTGGTGAAGCTGGCCATGTAAAAGTACTTGGAGAACACCAGCAGGCCCAGCACGATCAGCGCCGCGACCACCCGCGTGCGGGAAATGCCATGGGTTGCCTGTACTGCCTTGCGCGCCTTGGCCTGGTTGAGGTGTTCCTTGTACCAGCTGCGCAGCATCAGGGTGACGCCGAGGAAGAACAGCGCGGCCAGGCCGAACCAGGCGACGTGGCTCTGGCCGAACGGAATGACGATGGCTGCCGCCAGCAGCGGGCCCAGCGCCGAACCGGTGTTGCCACCGACCTGGAAGGTCGACTGGGCCAGGCCGAAACGGCCACCCGAAGCCAGGCGGGCGATGCGTGAAGTCTCGGGATGGAACGTCGAAGAGCCAATGCCTACCAGCGCCGAAGCCAGCAGGATCATCGGGAAGCTGCCGACGAAAGCCAGCATCACGATGCCGACCAAGGTGCACAGGGTGCCGAGCGGTAACAGGTTGGGTGCGGGCCGGCGGTCGGTGAAGAAGCCGACCCAGGGCTGCAGCAACGAGGCGGTGATCTGGAAGGTCAGGGTAATCATGCCGATCTGGGCGAAACTCAGGTCGTAGTTGGCCTTGAGCATCGGGTAGATCGCCGGCAGTACCGACTGGATAAGGTCATTGATCAGGTGCGCCAGCGCGCAGAAACCGATGATGCGCATCACCAGCGGCGTGGCTTGGCTCGCCGCCGCACTGGTGGATGCCGTGGGGGCGCTACTGATGGCCATGGCCCTGAGTCTCCGTCCGCAGTCTGGGATCCGATTATCAGGAAATAGATAGCTACCTAGCTACCTTTTTTACAATCCAGTCGCGCTTTTCTTGCAAATGTCCCCGCCAGCGTTGGGCGAAATGCCCGCTGTCGCGGCAGGGTGATCCCATCAGGCCAGGCAGAAACCCAGCCTGGCCGCTAAGTTTTTGAAAGCGTGCAAATTTTTTTTGAAATGAGTGTTGACAGGGGGGCCGTTCAAGAGAATAATGCGCGCCATCGGCTACATAGCTCAGTTGGTTAGAGCATAGCATTCATAATGCTGGGGTCCGGGGTTCAAGTCCCTGTGTAGCCACCAAACAAAGACGAAGGGCTTACCGCAAGGTAAGCCCTTTTTCTTTGCCTGCAGAAAATCCGCCCTCCCTCACTTCACCCCGGCGAACGCCACGGCCAGGCCCAGGCCGATCAGCGCGACGCCGATCATCCGATCGACCAGCTGCTGCCTTGCCAGCATCGCCTTGCGCAATCCCGCATTGGAAAAGAACACCGCCACCAGGCTGAACCAGGCCCAGTGAGCGAATGACATGAACCCACCATAGGCGAAGTCCAGTGCCAGCGAGCTGCCCGGCTGAACCACCTGGGTATAGGCGCTGATCACGAACAGCATGGTCTTGGGGTTGAGGGCATTGGTCAGAAAGCCGGTGCGCAGCGCAATCAGCAAGCCTGCTTGGCCCGCCTCCCCGTTCACGCTTACCTGGCTGCGGCGGGTCAGCAACCGGTAACCCAGGTAGATCAGATAACCCGCACCGAGCACTTTCATGGCCAGGAACAGCGTCGGGCTGTGGCTGATGATCAGGGCAATTCCCAGCACCGTGTACAGCACGTGCACCTGCACGCCCAGCGCTATGCCCACGGCGGCAGCCAGCCCTGCCTTGCGGCCCTGTGCATAACTGCTGCGGGTAACCATGGCGAAATCCGCGCCGGGGCTGATGACGGCGAGCAAGGTGAACAGGGCGATGGCGATGAGTTCGGTCATGAAGGGGCTCTCGATAGACGATGTAAATGCACAGATTCGCTGATTATCGAGAGCTTATGGACAAGGCAAAATCGATTTAAAGTGAGGTAAATCTGCTAGTTTTTCTCACTGATCATAGAAACCTGTGCCGGCCTCTTCGCGGTTTAATCGCGAAGAGGCCGGCACAGCCAAACAGGGACGCCATGAAGCTGCCGCCACTGAACGCCTTCCGCTATTTCGACATCGCCGCGCAGGCCGAAAGCTTCGTGCGCGCCGCCGAGCACCTGCATGTCACCCATGGCGCGGTCAGCCGCCAGGTGCGCCTGCTTGAAGAAAGCCTTGGCGTGGAACTGTTCGAGCGCCGTAACCGGGCCATTTTCCTGACTCCGGCCGGCCGCACCTTGCACAGCACCACCCAGGCGATTTTCGAGCAACTCGAAGGCGCTGTGCAGCGCCTGCAACAACAGGGCCGCGATAATGTACTGGTGCTGTCCTGCGAGCCCACCATCGCCATGCGCTGGCTGATCCCGCGCCTGCCGCGCTTTCATGCTGCCCACCCCGACCTGCAGTTGCACCTGGTGGCTGCCGGCGGGCCGCTGGACTTCACCCGCAGCGGTGTCGACCTGGCAATCCGCCGCGACGACTTCCATTGGGGCAACCAGCTGCACAGCGTGAAGATCTGTGACGAATGGATCGGCCCGGTGTGCCACCCCACCGCCAGCGTGCGGCTCGACCACCAGCGCCTGCTGCACAGCAGCACCCGCCCCGCGGCATGGCCCACCTGGCTGCGCCTGAGCGGGCAGCAGGCCCGGCATGCCGAGCGCAGCGACTACGAGCACTTCTACCTGTCGATCCAGGCCGCCAGCGCTGGCCTGGGCCTGGCCATGGCCTCCGCCCTGATGGTACGCGACGAACTCGACAGCAGGCAGTTGCAAGCCCCCTTCGGCTTTGTACCTGACGGCTCGGCCTATCATCTGCTCAGCCCCCAGCCTTTGCACGACGGCGGCAAGCGCCAGCGCTTCGCCGCCTGGGTGACGGACGAATGCCGCAGCTGCCTGGCTCAGCTGGGCCTGGTGCAGAACGACGAACCCGAACGGCCGTCACCGCCCCAGGTGCGATAGCCTGCGGTATCGATGTGAATGCGCCCGCTCGGGTAGCGCCCAAGCCCCATGTTCCAGGCCTGGCCGGATTGCTGCCAGAAACGGCATAGCGGGTTGGGGTCGGCCCACACCGGCAGCAGGATATCCACCGCAAAGGCGCGAGTATGCGCGCTACCCACGGCACCACCCGCGCAGCGGTTGAGGCCTGGGTCACGGTAGGCCGACACCACTTCGAACTGGCGCAGGATGCCTTGTTGGTCAAGCACCTTGATCAGCGACAGCGTGGCCCGCACTGCCGGCCAGTTGCTGGCAGGCGGCAGCGCAAAAGGCGAAGCCCGGCACAGCCGCCAGTCCGAAGCCGAACGCAGCAACTGGTGGATGGGCACCACGCCATACAGCCGGGCGTCCACCAGCATCTGGCGAAATGGCCGGGTCTGATGGTCCCCGGCCCATTGCGCGAACATCCACAGGTCACGCTCATCGGCCTGCAGCGCAGCCCCCAGCATGCCCAGCGCCAGCAGCAACCATCTAGCCCTTTTCATCCCTGCTCTCCCTGCCCCAGTATGTGCAACGCTGCCAAACACGGCGGCGCACGACAAGGAGTTAAGCATGCACAAGATTGCCTTACCGGGCCTCGTCGCCCTCGCCTTCAGCGGCCTGGCCGCGGCCGACGCTCGCATCGACCTGGGCGACGCCCAGCGCGTTACCCGCCTGTTCGCCTTCCCCAACAACTGCCACGTCATCTGCTATCGCGACTGGACCCTGGAACAGACCGTCGAGCACTACCTGACCCAGAGCGTACGGCGCGATGGCCACGCCGATGCCCAGGTAAAGGTGAGCCGCGACAACGACCGCCTGCAGGCGACCATCAGCGGTGTACCCGCCAGCTATGCCAAGCCCCTGCGCAAGCTGCTCGACACCGGCGAGCTGGCCTACCAGGGCGCGACCCAGCTGAACAAGGACGGCAAATGGTCCTACGACTGGTACCTGTTCCTGCCGCTGGGCATGGCCCTGCAGAACCGCCGCAGCATCGAGCTGCTGCACTTCCCGCCGGATTACTCGCTGACCCAGGCCCAGGACTACCTGCGCTCCAACACCACCGACCGCTGGGCCGAGCTGCTGACCTTCAACGGTGTCGACGCCAGCCAGACCCCGGCCTACCAGACCATCATCGATATCGCCCCCATCGCCGCGCCGGCCAGCGCCGGTGAAACGCTGAAGGACACCTATAGCTACTTCAAGGACTACCAGGTGCGCATGGTCAGCGAGATGACCCTGCAGAACCCCGCCAAGCCCCTGCCGATGGTCGCCTTCGGCGCGCCAGTGCGCAGCTGGATCCAGCAGCAATATGGGCCGCAGGTGAATGTGCTGGGGTTGGTCACCATCAGCCCGCAAGCCGGGACCAAGGTGCCGGTGCTGGGTGCCAACCACCCCAGTGCTATCTGGTATACCGCGAACAAGGATAGCCACGGTGGCGATCAGGATGCGGCCGATGCCGCGGGCTTGAAAATGATGGGGCAGGACCTGACGGCCGCCTGCTGGCAGGCGGGGATGGGGCGCAATCAACGGGCCGATGCCAAGCTGACGCTGGATGCTTGCGCGACCAAGTGGCAAGTGACGCAGAAAAAGCAGACCTGTGAATTGTTCTTCCGCACCATACGCAAGTACACGCCGGAGCAGGCCGCAGCCAAATGCAATACCGCCAGCGTGACCCGCAGCCTGCGCGAACTGGACAGGCCGGTCGAGGCTCAGCCGCAGGGCTTGTGACCGGCAAACCGCCTATTCGCGAGCACGCTCGCTCCCACAGGTGAACTACGGGCCTCGGGCCTTGCACTTCATCTGTGGGAGCGGGCAGGCCCGCTCAGTCTTCGAGCAGGGTACAGGCCATCACCAACGCATCCTCACGGCCGCCGGCGATCGGGTAATAGTCGCGCCGGCGACCGATTTCGTTGAAACCATAGCGCTCGTACAGGCGATAGGCCGACTGGTTGCTGGCACGCACTTCCAGGAAGCACTCACGACCGTTGAGCTGGTAAGCCCGGGCCATCAGGTGTTCGAGCAGGCGCAAGCCCAGGCCGCGGCCCTGATTTTCCGGCTTGACCGTGATATTGAGCAGGTGCGCCTCGTCGATGATCACGTTGATCACGCCATGTCCCACCTGCTGCTGGCCGTCGAACATCAGCCAGACTTCGTAGGATTTGAGCGCATCCTGGAAGATCCCACGGGTCCAGGGATGACTGAACGCGGCATATTCGATTTTAAGTACGGCATCCAGATCCGCCTCGGTCATCCGGCGGAAACTGATCGAGTCACTCATTCAACGCTCTTCCAGCGCGCCATCAGCTGGCGCATGGCTTTCCAGACGTCCGCCTTGCGCTGCGGCTCGTCCATCAACAGTTCAAGGCCCGGCAAGGCCCAGGCGTCGCCCAGGCCCTCGAGCGTCAGGGTTTGGTAATAGGCGTCGCTGTCGGTATTGGCGGCAAAGCGCAGCGCCGGCAGGCCGACCAGCCACAGGCAGGCGCACGGGGCGTCTTCCAGGCGTGCCTGGACAAAGCCCTGGACAAAGTCGCGCGCGGCTTCCGGGCCCTGGTCCAGGTTGCCGCGCACCAGCAGCGGCCAGCGCACCGGTTCGCCGATGATCTGCGGGGCATCGGGCAGGCCGGCGGCGCGCAGCATGTCCTTGAGCAGCAGGTAGGACGGGTCGCGGCTCTGGAACGGCTGGCCGGTGGCCAATTCCACCAGCAGCAGGCAGTTGCCGGCGCGCAGCAGCTGCAGCGAGAAGCGCGGGGGCGGCACCGGTGCCGGGCGGGTAGCGGCGACCGGCTCCTCGGCCTCGGCGGCTTTGGCGGCCGGCTTGGGCAGACTGGCCGGTCGCGGTATCTCGATTTTCGGCCGCTCGCCGGCGCGCGCTTGTGGGGCGGCGGGCGCTTCGTTGGTGGCTGGTGCGGGCCGGGCTTGGAAATCGACGTCCTCGACCGGTGCCACCGGCAGCAGCAGCTCGGGCCGCGACGATGCGGCGAACGGCAGTTCGGCGCGCGGCAGCCAGTGCACCACTTGCATGGCGGAAAGGTAGGCGCGGCGACGGGGTTCGGTGAGCAAGGTGCGGGGTCCCGAGGGGTGAAGACAATTGCGCATTCTAACGCTGTTGGCATGCGAGTGCCGCAACTGGTCGGCGGATTTTTGATGCCTGTGCCGACGCATTCGCGGGCGCGCCCGCTCCCACAGGCATCACCCACAGTTTGAGGTGCATGGAGGATCTGTGGGAGCGGGCGAGCCCGCGAAGAGGCCAGTGAATCCCTTATAGAAGCAAAGGTTATCTCGCATTACAGACCAAGGGGTGAAAACCTCCCCCCCGGATGCAGTACAATCGCCCCCTTTTTCTTGGCAACGAGTCGAAGCCAATGATCGAACCCAAGCGCGTCCTGCGCGCCCTAGCCGAACACTGGGCCCTGATCGAGCCGCTGTGCGAGCGTTTCGACCAGGGCACCCTGAGCCTGGTCGAACTGCGCCAGCACGTCGCCCGCCAGCAGGTCGAGAGCACACCGCAGGACATCACCCAGCTGCTCGAGGTGTGGATCCGCCTGGACATCCTGGTCCCGGTGGCCAAGAGCCCGAACCGTTTCGAGCTCAACGCGCAGATCCACGACTTCCTCGCCTACCTGCGCCGCGAACACCGGCTGGGCCTGTGCCTGGAGATCGAAGCCTACCTGCGCCACCTGGAGCGCTTGGCCGGGCATATCCAGGATGCCTTCGACAACCGCGACAGCGACGACCTGGCGCGCCAGTTGCGCCTGCTCGACATGCGCGTGCGCGATGTGCTGAAGAAACTCGACAATGACGAGCAGGCACTGGTGGCCGTGGCCGAACGGGCCAAGACCAGCAACCGCCAGATCCCGCTGCGCCAGCGCTATGCCGAAGTGCTCGCCACCTGGGACGAATACGTCGAGCCGATGATCCAGCTGGTCAACGCCGACGGCGCCTTCGAGCAGGGCGTGCGCAAGGTCGAGACGGTGCTGTTGAAGCTGCTCGGCGAACAGGCGCGCCTGGGTCACCTGGTCGACGACGACATGCTGCTGCGCACCCACGCACGCATCCTGGAAATGCAGACCAGCGCCCAGCTGACCCTGCGCCACGCCCGCGAACTGTTGCTGCCGCTGCGTGAAGAAGCCCGCCGGCACAACGCCGTGACCCGTGGCGCCGCGCTGGCCCTGTCAGTGATCCGGCGCAAGGGCATCGATGCCGTGCCGCAAGCCGCCATGCCGCTGTTCACTCGCCCGCAAAGCACCTTCCTCGGCAGTGCCAGCCAGGTTGAAGCCTACGTCTACGCCCTGGCTCGCTTCGAGCCCAAGCCGGCGCGCTTCCCCAAGGCCCACAAGACCCAGTCCGGCGTCCTGCCGCGCGCACCGCGCACGGTCAAGGAAATGGCCGAACGCTGCGAACAGGCCCTGCCGCTGCCCGACCTGATGGTCTGGCTGCTGGAGCAGGAACCGGAAAGCGCCACCGACGAGCTGCTGTACTGGTTCTCGCGCCTGTCGCGGGAAAAGCGCTTCAAGCGCGAACGCCTCGACCGCCGCGAGTACACCACCCAGGAACACCTGGTCAGCCTGCGCTCGTTCGCCCTGACCTCCAGCCGCGAAGACGCCACTGCGTCTACCGAAACCAACGCGAGCCCAGCCCATGCATCTTGATCTTTCCGAACTGTCCCAGCTCGCGCCGATCTTCCGCGAGCTGTTCAAAGGCTTCCACGTCAGCCGCCGCGACCCCGAGCTGTATGCCCAGCTGTCGAACTTCCAGGACCAGTACCGCACCCTGTTCAAGGCCCTGGGCTTCGAACTGGTGTGCGACACCCGTGGCTTCTACTACTTCGTGCCGGACCTGAGCGCCGCGCAGGTCAACAAGACCGCGCAGCGCCTGTCGCTGTTCACCTTCATCCTGGTCGAGCACCTGGCCGACCAGGGCCGCGACCCGATGGCCGTGCTCGACGGCGGCAGCATTGGCCGCGACGAACTGCCGTCGCTGCTGGACAAGTACCGCGACCTGTTCCTGCAGGCCGAAGTGCAGACCGTGGACGAGCTGGAAGAAAAAATCCTCCGGCGTATGACCCAGCTCGGTTTCGCCTTCGAGGAAGGCGGTATCTACCGCTTCCTGCCGCCGATGCACCGTTTCCTCGACGTGTGCCTGGCGGTGCAGCAGGACCGCGACCTGGCGGCCACGCTGCACAGCGACCTGCCACTGCCGACCCCGGTGCTGGTCGAGGAAGAAAGCCCCGAAGAACTCAACCGCACCGACGACCCGCTCGACCTCAGCCCCTTCGAGGGCGAGGAAAGCGAAGAGGAAGCCCTGGCCCGGGCGATCCGCGAAGAGCAACAGGAGATTGACGCATGAGCCAGGAACGCTACGGCATCCGCCGCTTCGCACTGCTCAACACCGCTGGCTACAGCCTTGGCCTGTTCCCGCTGGAACAGCCGCTGTCGGTCTACGGTGCCAACAACCTGGGTAAATCGGCGTCGATCAACGCCCTGCAGTTCCCGATCCTGGCACGCATGTCGGACATGAGCTTCGGCAAGTACAGCCTGGAGCAGTCGCGCCGCTTCTACTTCGCCAGCGACACCTCGTACATCCTCTGCGAGCTGAGCCTGCCCCACGGCCCGCACGTGATCGGCGTGGTCGGGCGTGGCCCGGGCGGCGGTTTCGGCCACCAGTTCTTCGCCTACAAGGGCGAGTTGGACCTGGCCCACTATCAGAAGAACGACACCTGCCTGCGCCAGAAAGAGCTGTTCACCAACCTCGAACGCCTGGGCATCAAGGCCTATGAAGTGAAGCCGGACGAGCTGCGCCGGCTGCTGGTCGGCGGCCACACCTCGGTGCCGCTGGACCTGACCATGATCCCGCTGCGCTCGACCAGCGAGCAAAGCCTGAAAACCTTCCGCGCGCTGTTCATCAACCTGCTGCACATGCGCGAGATCACCGCCGCCAAGCTCAAGCAGCTGTTCCTCGATGCCTTCGAGCACAGCCTGCGCTCCGGCAGTGTCGACTACATCGCCGCTTGCGAAGAGGCCTTCCGCGACGTACGCCGCATGGAACAGGACTACAACGCCCTGGTCGCCGCCGGCCCACTGGTCGAGGCCCTGGCCGGTGGTGTGGCGCAGCGCGACATCCTGCGCGGCAAGCTGCACCGCATTTCACCCGTGCTCGATACCCTGCTGGCGACCTGGCAGGAATACGCCATGGCGCGCAAGGAAGAGCTGGTGATCCAGGCCGAGCACTACCGTGGCGAGCAGGACCGCCTGCAGAACGACCAGCGTGGCGGCACCCAGGAGCTGATGCGCCTGGAGCGGGAAATCACCGGCATCCAGCGCTGGCTGGGCGAGCTGTCGGTGCTCAAGCACCGCTTTGCCCTGGTCGATGACGTCAAGGTCCTGGAGCAGCAGCTGCTGGCGGCCAAGGACGCCCACGACGAACTGGCCGGCGCCCTGGCCCAGTCGCGGCAGTTCAGTGCCGAAGACCTGGACGAACGCGTGCGCGACCTGGAAAAACGCCTGAAGCAGGTACGCCAGCAGCTCGACCACGCCGACAACAACAGCTACGCGCGCCTGCGCGAAGAGTTCTCGCAGCAGGACGTCGACCGCCTGATGCGCCTGTTCAACGGGGCCCTGTTCAGCCTGCCGCTGGGCGACCGGGGGATCGAGCTGGATGACAGCGAGCTGTGGGTAAAATCGCTGGAAGCGGTGCTCGACGGCTTCAAGGGCGAGCGTTTCGAGGCGCCCGGCCTGTCCATCGACCTGTCGCACATCGACCCGCCGGCACTGCAGGCCCTGGCCGACCGCGCCGCCCTGCGCGACCAGAAGGAGCGCCTGGAAAAAGAGCTGAAGCAGCTCAAGACCCAGCAAGCCGTAGCCGCCGACCGCTCCGCGTCCAAGGCCCAGACCGAAGCCCTGTACCAGCAGGTGCTGGACGCGCAGAAAGCGCTGGAAGACTTCCGCCGCAGCGAAACCCTGGCCGCCGAAGAGCCCGAGAAACTGGAGCAGCTGGCGCAGCTGGAAGCCGCCCAGGACGAACTCAAGCGCTCCAGCGATGCCTTCACCGAGCGCGTCCAGCAGCTGTCGGCCAAGCTGCAGCTGGTTGGCCGGCAGATCGGTGACCTCGAGGCCAAGCAGCGCACCCTGGAAGACGCCCTGCGCCGTCGCCAGCTGCTGCCAGCCGACCTGCCCTACGGCACACCGTACATGGAGGCCATCGACGATTCGATGGACAACCTGCTGCCGCTGCTCAACGACTACCAGGACAGCTGGCAGAGCCTGCAGCGGGTGGACAACCAGATCGAGGCGCTGTACGCCCAGGTGCGCCTCAAAGGCGTGGCCAAGTTCGACAGCGAAGACGACATGGAACGCCGCCTGCAGCTGCTGGTGAACGCCTACGCGCACCGCACCGACGAGGCCCTGACCCTGGCCAAGGCCCGCCGCGCCGCGGTCACCGACATCGCCCGGACCTTGCGCAACATCCGTAGCGACTACGACAGCCTCGAGCACCAGCTGGCCCTGTTCAACCGCGAGATCAACCGGCGCCAGGTGTCCAACCTGGAGAGCTTCCGCGTGGTGCTGGCACCGAACAAGGAGGCGCTCAAGCACATCGACCAGATCATCCACAGCGCCGGCCAGTACGAAGAGGGCGAGACCCTGTCGGTGTTCGACCTGACCCAGAGCGCCGAGCAGGACAACAAGAACGAAGAGGCCAAGGAGTACCTGGCACGCCTGGTGGCGGCCAACCACAACCAGCTGGGCCTCAAGGACCTGTTCGAACTGGCGTTCGAGATCACCAAGGTCAACGGCCAGCCGGTGATCCACGCCGACATCGACGGCGCGGCATCCAACGGCACCACCATGACCATCAAGGCGCTGACCAACATGTACCTGTTGCTGCACCTGATGGACCGTGACCTGGCCGGGCGCATCCGCCTGCCGTACTACCTGGACGAAGCGGCGGACATCGACGAACGCAACCAGGCCGCGCTGCTGGAGACCAGCCTGCAGCTGGGCTTCGTGCCGATTCTGGCGAGCGTGAAGCCGCAGGTGTCGGCGCGCGTGGCAATCGACCTGGAAGGTGGCAGCGGGCCGAACGGCATCTACATCGACGAGGCGGACTGGAAGTACATCAGCCGTCGGGATGAGGTGAAGGCGGTTGTGCGCGAAGATCAGGCCGAGGAGTTGGCCTGACAGAGAGCGTGGGGCCGCTTTGCGGCCCTTTCGCGACACAAGGCCGCTCCTACAGGGATTTGCGTATCACCGGAATACGCGAATCCCTGTAGGAGCGGCCTTGTGTCGCGATGGAGGCCAAAGGCCTCCCAGGTTCTACCAGGCGATCAATGCGCCCAAGGCAGGATCGGTATCGCCGTCACCGCATTCTGCGGGCTGCCTTCGATCATCCGGTCGCTGTACACCAGGTACACCAGCGTATTGCGCTTCTTGTCGAGGAAGCGCACCACTTGCATGGTCTTGAACACCAGCGAGGTGCGTTCCTTGAACACCTCCTCGCCATCCTTCAGCTCACCCTTGAAGTTGATCGGCCCCACCTGACGGCAGGCGATCGATGCCTCGGCCCGGTCTTCCGCCAGCCCCAGCCCGCCCTTCACGCCGCCGGTCTTGGCCCGCGACAGGTAGCAGGTCACGCCCTCGACCTTGGGGTCGTCGAACGCCTCGACGACAATCCGGTCGTTCGGCCCGAGGAACTTGAACACGGTGGACACCTGGCCGATTTCCTCGGCCCCGGCCAGCATCGGCAAGGCCAGTGCCGCCACGGCAATCATCCTTTTCAGCACGTAGGCACCCTCAGACCAGAACCAGGTTGTCGCGGTGCACCAGCTCGGGCTCCGCGATGTAGCCGAGGATACCTTCGATGGCATCCGACGGCTGGCCGATGATCTTCTGCGCCTCCAGGGCGCTGTAGTTGGCCAGGCCGCGCGCCACTTCATGGCCGTCCGGGCCGACGCACACCACCATTTCGCCGCGGCGGAAGCTGCCTTGCACGGTCTTCACGCCGACCGGCAGCAGGCTCTTGTTGGCCTGGCGCAAGGCCTGCACCGCACCGGCATCCAGCACCAGGGTGCCACGGGTCTGCAGGTGGCCGGCCAGCCACTGCTTGCGCGCCGCGAGCATGCCGCGCTCTGGCGACAGCAGGGTACCCAGGCGCTCGCCGGCCTTGAGCCGGTCCAGCACGCGCTCGATGCGGCCACCGATGATGATGGTGTGGGCACCGGAACGGGCCGCCAGGCGTGCGGCGCGCAGCTTGGTCTGCATGCCGCCACGGCCCAGCGCACCACCGGTACCGCCGGCCACGGCATCCAGCGCCGGGTCGTCAGCGCGGGCTTCGTAGATCAGCTGGGCTTCGGGGTTGTTGCGCGGGTCGGCGTCGAACATGCCATCGCGGTCGGTGAGGATCACCAGCAAATCGGCCTCGACCAGGTTGGCCACCAGCGCCGCCAGGGTGTCGTTGTCGCCGAAGCGGATCTCGTCGGTGACCACGGTGTCGTTTTCGTTGATCACCGGCACCACGCCCAGGTCGACCAGCGTACGCAGGGTGCTGCGGGCATTCAGGTAGCGCTTGCGGTCGGACAGGTCGTCATGGGTCAGGAGAATCTGCGCAGTGTGCTTGCCGTGCTCGCCGAAGCTCGATTCCCAGGCCTGCACCAGGCGCATCTGGCCAATCGAGGCGGCCGCCTGCAGCTCGTTCATCGCACTCGGTCGCGAAGTCCAGCCCAGCTGGCTCATGCCGGCAGCCACGGCCCCGGAGGAGACCAGAACCAACTCCACGCCTGCCTCACGCAGCGCAACCATCTGCTCGACCCAAACGGCCATGGCACCGCGGTCGAGGCCCTTGCCATCGGCGGTCAGCAGAGCACTGCCAATCTTCACGACCCAGCGCTTGGCGCCCGTCACCTTGCTTCGCATCTTCTTCCAACCTATGTCGAATCTGTAGATACCGTGGATACAAAAACGCCGCTCCCGAGAGCGGCGTTTAGTGTACTGCAACCGGTCAGTCGCGCACGTAAATGATTTCCGGGCCGTCTTCGTCGTCCTCGAAATCATCGTCCCAACCATCATCGTCGCCGATGTCGTGCACGCTCTTGACGCCAGTACGACGCAGGGTACGAGCGTCGTCCAGGGCCTGCAGCTGGGCACGCGCCTCGTCTTCGATGCGCTGGTCGAGGTCGGCCAGCTCTTCGGCGTAGGCCGGGTCATTGGCCAGGCGGTCGGCGCGGTCTTCGAGGTAGCGCATCAGGTCGTGGCTGAGCTTCTCGGTGCCCTGCTTGGCGATGGCCGAAATCACGTAGACCGGGCCTTCCCACTGCAGGCGCTCGACCACTTCCTTGACGCGCTCGTCGCGCTCGTCATCCATGACCATGTCGGCCTTGTTCAGTACCAGCCAGCGCTCACGCTCGGCCAGCGACGGGCTGAACTGGGTCAGCTCGTTGATGATCACTTCGGCAGCATCGGCCGGGCTGCTGCCGTCCAGAGGCGCCAGGTCCACCAGGTGCAGCAGCACGCGGGTACGCGCCAGGTGCTTGAGGAAGCGGATACCCAGACCGGCACCTTCGGAAGCGCCCTCGATCAGGCCGGGAATGTCGGCGATGACGAAGCTCTTCCAACGGTCGACGCTGACCACGCCCAGGTTCGGCACCAGGGTGGTGAACGGGTAGTCGGCCACTTTCGGCTTGGCTGCCGAAACCGAGCGGATGAAGGTGCTCTTGCCGGCGTTCGGCAAGCCCAGCAGGCCGACGTCGGCCAGCACTTTCATTTCCATCTTCAGGTCGCGCTGCTCACCCGGCTTGCCCGGGGTGGTCTGGCGCGGGGCACGGTTGGTGCTGGACTTGAAACGGGTGTTGCCCAGGCCGTGCCAGCCGCCCTGGGCGACCATCAGCTTCTGCCCCGGGGTAACCAGGTCACCGATCACTTCCTGGGTGGAAGCGTCGATCACGGTGGTGCCGACCGGTACGCGCAGGAACAGGTCGTCGCCTTTCTTGCCGGTGCAATCGGTACTGCCACCGTTGGCGCCACGCTGGGCCTCGTGGTGACGGGTGTAGCGATAGTCGACCAGAGTGTTGAGGTTTTCGTCGGCGACCATGTACACCGAGCCGCCGTCGCCACCGTCACCGCCGTTGGGACCACCGTTCTCGATGAATTTCTCGCGACGGAAGCTCATGCAACCGTTGCCACCGTCACCGGCCTTGACCCGAATGGATACTTCGTCAACAAACTTCATTCAAAACCGCCTCTCGCCTTCCGACGAGCTGAATACTGATAAACCTGAGGCTCTTGCAAAAATGAGCGCGGCGGCCCCGTACGACCGTAGAAACCCACGCCGGCAGCCCATACAAACAGCTTTGCAAGAGGCTCACCACAAACGAAAAAGCCCCGTCGCATGACGGGGCTTCTGGAGCGACGTCGCGATTAAGCTGCGACGATGCTCACGTAACGGCGGTTGAACTCGCCTTTCTTCTCGAACTTGATCACGCCTTCGATCTTGGCGAACAGGGTGTGATCCTTGCCCATACCAACACCGTAGCCGGCGTGGAATTCGGTGCCGCGCTGGCGGACGATGATGTTGCCTGGCTTGATAACCTGGCCGCCATACATCTTCACGCCAAGGCGTTTCGATTCTGAGTCGCGACCGTTACGAGTACTACCACCAGCCTTCTTGTGAGCCATGGTTCAATTCTCCAAATAAATTCAGGGGATCTAGGGGATTAAGCCTGGATGCCGGTGATTTTGATCTCGGTGAACCACTGGCGGTGGCCCATGCGCTTCATGTGGTGCTTACGACGACGGAACTTGATGATGCGAACCTTGTCGTGGCGGCCTTGCGAAACGACTTCGGCCACTACTTTAGCGCCAGCAACAACTGGAGCACCGATGGTGACTTCTTCACCGTTGGCGACCAGCAGAACGCGATCGAAGGTCACGGATTCGCCAGTGGCGACTTCCAGTTTTTCGATCTTGAGGAATTCACCTTCAGCGACTTTGTACTGCTTGCCGCCGGTAACGATTACTGCGTAAGACATGGTATTTCTCCGATAATCCTGCTCACCCAGCGCTTTATATGATGAGTATTGGCTGGCATGGCTGCACAGGGCTGGAACGGCCCGGTGCAATTGCGTAAGGCAGGTGCTGCCCAGGAAGTTAGGGTGCGCGATTGTACGCAACCGCGGTTTTGCTTGCAAGTACCGCCCCCGGGCAGGCGGCACCGTGCCTTGACACACCGGGACCCGCGACCTAGCATGCCGCGCAACCTCACTGGAGCAGCCGATGCAACCCCAATCCTTCTACCGAGCGGTGGCTGATGATTTCAGCGCCGTCGACGAGATCATCAAGAAGCAGCTGACCTCGCGCGTGCCGCTGGTATCGAAGATCGGCGACTATATCACGTCGGCCGGCGGCAAGCGCCTGCGTCCGCTGCTGGTCCTGCTGTGCGGCAAGGCCCTGGGCCGCGAAGGCGACGACCTGCGCCTGCTGGCCGCCACCATCGAGTTCCTGCACACCGCCACCCTGCTGCACGACGACGTGGTCGACATGTCCGGCATGCGCCGTGGCCGCTCCACCGCCAATGCCCTGTGGGGCAACGCGCCGAGCGTGCTGGTGGGCGACTTCCTCTATTCGCGCTCGTTCGAGATGATGGTCGAACTCGGTTCGATGCCGGTCATGCAGATCCTGTCCAAGGCCACCCGGGTGATTGCCGAGGGCGAAGTGCTGCAGCTGTCGCGGGTACGCGATGCCAGCACCACCGAGGAAGTCTACATGGAGGTGATTCGCGGCAAGACCGCGATGCTGTTCGAGGCCTCGACCCACAGCGCCGCCGCGCTGGCGGATGCCAGCGACGAGCAGCGCGAAGCCCTGCGCACCTTCGGCGATCACCTGGGCGTGGCCTTCCAGCTGGTCGACGACCTGCTGGATTACAAGGGCGACTCGCAGACCCTGGGCAAGAACGTCGGCGACGACCTGGCCGAAGGCAAGCCTACCCTGCCGCTGATCTACACCATGCGCGAAGGCACCGCCGAACAGGCTGCGCTGGTGCGCCAGGCGATCCAGAAGGGTGGCCTGGAAGACCTCGAGCAGATTCGCGTGGCGGTCGAGGCATCCGGTGCGCTGAACTACACCGCCGAGCTGGCACGTGACTATGTGAAGCGCGCCATCGCATGCCTCGAGGTGCTGCCGGCCAGCGAGTACCGGGATGCGCTGGTTGAGCTAAGCGAGTTTGCGGTCGCGCGTACTCACTGATAGATCGCGTCAACTCCATTCGCGGGCTCGCCCGCTCCCATAGGATAAGTACAGCCCTCGAGGTGGTGCTATCCCGGTGGGAGCGGGCAAGCCCGCGAATGCTTTTGTCCGGACATAATCCCTTCTGCAACGATACCTCTTACAATGTCGGGCTTTACCGCCTGTCTGTTTGAGGAACCGAAGTGAGCACTCTGCCACCCTGCCCAAAATGCAACTCCGAATACACCTACGAGGATGGCACTCAGCTGATCTGCCCTGAATGCGCCCACGAATGGTCGGCCAGCGGCGATGCCGAGGCAGCCAGCGACGAGGTGGTGAAGAAGGACTCGGTCGGCAACATCCTGCAGGACGGCGATACCGTCACCGTGATCAAGGACCTCAAGGTCAAGGGTTCGTCCCTGGTGGTCAAGGTCGGTACCAAGGTCAAGAACATCCGCCTGTGCGATGGCGACCACGACATCGACTGCAAGATCGACGGCATCGGCGCCATGAAGCTGAAGTCCGAGTTCGTGCGTAAAGTCTGATAACGCAAAAACCGCCAATTGGCGCTTGCTATTTAGATAATAAGAATTATTCTCATTGGAGCCGCTATCCAAGGAGAATAGCCATGACTTATCTGATCGACGCCTGGCTGGACCGCCCTCACCCCTACCTGCGCATCCTTCATCGGGAAACCGGCGAAGTGTGCGCGGTGCTTGAACAAGAAGCGCTCGACGAACTGCGTGACCAGGGCGACCTGGACATGAGCGGGCTCAACTCGAGTGAACCGGGGGTGCTCAAGGAGCTGGTGCGCAACCTGTTTCTGTTCTGCTATGCACGGGCATTGCGCCCTGGGGGAACAGACTGGAACTGACTAGCCTGGCGAGGGCTTCGCCCTCGATCGCGACGCAAGGCCGCTCCTACAGGAGAACGCATATCCCTGAACTACGCCCCTGAGGTTGGATTTTTTTGTCCAACATCAGGGGCGCAGTTCACCCTGTAGCAGCAGCCTTGTGTCGCGAATGGGCCGCAAAGCGGCCCCAGCGGTATTACAGAACGTCGAGCAGCTCGACGTCGAACACCAGCACGCTGTGCGGCGGGATGCTGCCAACGCCCTGGGCGCCGTAAGCCAGCTCGCTCGGTACGTACAGGCGCCATTTGCTGCCGGCGTTCATCAGTTGCAGGGCTTCGGTCCAGCCAGCGATCACGCCACCCACCGGGAATTCGGCCGGCTGGCCACGATCGTAGGAGCTGTCGAACACAGTGCCGTCGATCAGGGTGCCGTGGTAGTGGGTGCGAACGTTGCTTTCGCGGGTCGGCTTGGCGCCTTCACCTGCGGTCAGCACTTCGAACTGCAGGCCCGAGGCCAGGGTGGTGATGCCTTCGCGCTTGGCGTTTTCAGCCAGGAATTCCTTGCCAGCGGCAGCAGCAGCTTCAGCCTTGGCGGCCGCTTCGGCTTGCATCACTTCGCGGATGACCTTGAAGCTGGCCGACAGGTCGGCTTCGCTGACGCGGCTGTCGGCACCGTTGAAGGCGTCGGTCAGGCCGGCCAGGATGGCTTCCAGGCTCACGCCTGGTGGCGGGTTGTCACGCAGCTGGCCGCCCAGCTGACGGCCGATGCCGTAGCTGACGCGAGTTTCGTCGGTGGACAGGTTGAGTTCGGACATTGTCGTGCTCCACTGCAGGGCGCAGTGAAGCCGCGCCCTTGATGAAAAGGGCGAGCAGCCTAGCACACTGGGGCGCCGCGAGCAGCTACCAGGCCGAGCGCTGGGAAATCGGCACCTTCAAGTCTTCTTCCGGGTGCGTGCCCATGCCACACATTTCATCCTGCACCGACCAGTGCACCAGGTTCATCGAAACCATGGGGATGGTTTGCAGCAGCTTGCGCGCATCCTCTACCGAGTGCACGCGCAGGCGTTGCCCACGGGCGTCGGACAGCGGATGGGCGTGGCCCTTGACCCGGGCCTCGAGCAGGTAGTCACCGCCTTCGATGGCGATCAGGTTCAGTTCGTCGACATGGCCAGACCTGGCCTCGGTGTTGAGCTGATGCAGGTTCATGAGAGCACCTCGGGACGGGAACCACGCATGAAAGCTCATTTTTTGTACAGAAACGCAGAATACACAAGGCACGACTGACGCCGCTCGTCAGTTGCCAGCGCCAAGCAGCGCAATTGCTGTAGGAGCGGCCTTGCGTCGCGATGGGGCGCGCAGCGGTCCCGGCCATAGTCGTGCAAAGCTGCAAATTCGCGGCGAAGCTGCAATCGTCAGGGCCGCTGCGCGCCCCATCGCGACACAAGGCCGCTCCTACACGGGCCGCGTCAGGCGAGGGTTCAGTGCTTGGTGAGCTTGTCCAGGTAGCCCATGCAGAACGCCGAGACCACGAAGGTCATGTGGATGATCACGTACCACATCAGGTAGTCGGTGGAGATGTTCTGCGCATCCATGAACACTCGCAGCAGGTGAATGGACGAAATGGCCACGATCGACGCCGCGACTTTCATCTTCAGCGACGAAGAATCCATCTTGCCCAGCCAGTTGAGCTTTTCCTTGCTTTCGTCGATATCCAGTTGCGAGACGAAGTTCTCATAGCCAGAGATCATCACCATCACCAGCAGCCCACCGACCAGCGACATGTCGATCAACGACAGGATCACCAGGATCAGGTCGGCTTCACTCAGGGCGAAGACATTGGGCAGGACGTGGATCACTTCCTGGAAGAATTTCAGCGCCAGGGCCAGCAGGCCAAGGGACAGACCGAAGTAGATCGGTGCGAGCAGCCAGCGCGAGGCATACATCGCGTTTTCGAGGATACGTTCCATGGAGGGTTGGGACTCATCAGGTGACTAAAAAAGCGACGGCGAGTATAGCCAGCCACCTGTTGCAGCAAAAGCCCGCTGAAAAGGGGCTGTGCTGCAGCCCCAGCAATGGTTCAGGTTTCAGGATGGAACTGGAAATCCCCAAGGTTGCGACAACGATCGCCATTGATTCGCCGCAACTGCGCCTGCAGGTGCAAACACCAGATCTGCGGATCTTCGGCCACCTGGTAGCCATGCAAGGTCAGGCTGTCGACAATGGCATTCATTACCGACTCGGCCACCAGCGGCCCATGAAACGGCCCCTGGGCCTTGATCGCGGAAGGCTGTTCACCGGCCATTCCAGCAGCGAACAGCAGCGTCCACATACCGTTGTCCCCGGCCAGCGGTCGGATGCAACATTCGATACGGGTCACCAGGCCTAGGCACTGGCGCGTGAGGCTGAGGTTGCGCATGGCCGCGTCCCCTCCAAAGAGCCTTGTTCAGCCTGGAGTCAGGCTGTTTCCATCCTGAACGCTGATAACGTCCTTAAGTTCCAGCATAGAAGAACAGCACGAAAAGATGGAAAACCGGCGCTGAACGGTAGCATATCGCCGCCAGCGCCGATTTATTGACTCAGGCCGGCTTGGCCTGGGCAATCACCTCTTCCAGACGCTCTTTCTCCGCCTTCTCGATTTCTTCCTCGCCGATCATCTCGGCGATCTCGCGCAGGCGCTCTACTACGCGAGCATTGACGCTGCCTTCGGTGAACTGGCCCTTGTCATCCAGCACGCCGGCCTCCTCGCCCACCAGCAGGCTCAGCGCCTCGTCGGCCTGGCTGACCGCATAGACGTGGAACATGCCGTTCTCCACCGCCTGCAGCACGCGCTCGTCGAGCATCAGCGTGGCGACGTTGGCCCGCGGGATGATCACCCCCTGTTCGCCGGTCAGGCCACGTGCCTCGCACAAACGGAAGAAACCTTCGATCTTCTCGTTGACCCCACCCACCGCCTGCACTTCACCAAACTGGTTGATCGAGCCAGTGATGGCGAAGCACTGCTTGAGCGGCGTGCGCGACAAGGCCGAGATCAGCGTGCAGGCCTCGCCCAGCGAGGCGCTGTCACCGTCGACGTAGCCGTAGGATTGTTCCAGGGCAATGCTCGCCGAGATCGCCAGCGGGAATTCCTGGGCATAACGGCTGCCCAGGTAACCGGTAAGGATCATCACGCCCTTGGAGTGGATTGGCTGGCCGAGGTTGACCTCGCGCTCGATGTCGACGATGCCGCTGCCGCCCGGGTACACGGTGGCGGAGATACGCGCCGGCATGCCGAACGCCGAGTCGCCCACTTCCAGCACGGTCAGGCCGTTGCACTTGCCGATGGCCGCGCCTTCGGTGTCGATCAGGATGATGCCGGCCAGCATGTCGTCCAGCACCCGCTGCGAAACACGCCCGGTACGGGTGGCCTTGGCCTTGAGCGCGCGTTCGATATGGCCGGCGTCGGTCATTTCGTCACTGGCCAGCTGGCGAATGAAATCGGCTTCGCTGACCAGCTGGAACAGGTCGCCGATACGCGCCGACAAGCGCGACTGGTTCTCTGCCAGGCGGGCGCTGTAGGTGGCCAGGCGCGCCACCGCATCACTGGTCAGCGGCGCCATGCCCTCTTCGTTGGTGCGGGTGCGCAGCAACTGGGCGAACTGCTCCAGGTTCTCGTCGACCATGGGCATGTCTTCGTCGAAGTCGACCAGCACGCGGAACATCTCCTGGAAGTCCGGGTCGTGGTCTTGCAGCGCGTAGTACAGCTGGCGCGAACCGATGATGATCAGCTTGACGTTCAGCGGGATCACCTGCGGCGTCAGGCTGACGGTGGCCACGCGGCCCAGCTCGCCCAACGGCGACTCCATCTTCAGCTTGCGCGACTGCAGGGCACGCTT
This sequence comes from Pseudomonas sp. LAM2023, assembly GCF_016620375.1. Classification (NCBI taxonomy): domain Bacteria; kingdom Pseudomonadati; phylum Pseudomonadota; class Gammaproteobacteria; order Pseudomonadales; family Pseudomonadaceae; genus Pseudomonas; species Pseudomonas sp. LAM2023. The sequence goes on from NZ_JAENHV010000017.1 coordinate 449,500, forward strand.
GAGTGCGTCCCAGACGAACGGCTCGCCGAGCATCTTCTCGGCTTCGAGGATCAGGAACCCCCCGTTGGCGCGATGCAGTGCGCCCGGGCGCAGCTGGCGGTACGAGGTATACAGGGCGCCCTGGTCGGTGCTGTACTCGATGCGGCCGAACAGGTTGTCGTAGGTCGGGTGGGGCTCGAACACCACCGGCGCACCGCCGTCGGCGTGGTGGCCGACCACCAGGCTGGGAGCATACTGCTCTTCGAGCAGCTTGCGCGCGGCGGCGTCACTCTTGCTGTCGTCGACCAGTTGCTCGACCACGGTCCGCAGCAGGTTCAACTGCACCGACTGCAGGTAGGCACAGACCGCCGCGTTTTCCGCGTATTTTTCCGACAACGGCGCCAGCAACGGCTGCAGGGCCAGGGTGATGGTTTCTTCGTTGAGCTGGCGCAGCTGGTTGTTCGACTCGCGCTTCCATTGCGGCAGGCTGGCCAGTTCTTCGTTCAGGCGCTCCTCGAGCAGGGCGATATCTTCGTGAAACTGCTCGCGTACTTCTTCCGGCAGCTGGGCGAATTCGGCTTCATCCAGGGCCTTGCCGTCGGCCATCGGGGTGAAGGCGACATTGCTGGCATCGCGGTACAGGGCCACGTCCTTTTCCAGCGAGGCACGCTCGATCACATCCAGGGCGCGGTCGTAGCGCTGGTTGAAAGCGCGGTCGATGGCGCCTTTCTTCTGCTGGTAGGACGGGTGCTCGAACACCGCCGGGAAGGTCGCCAACAGGTTGTCGATCAACCCGTTCATGTCGGCAATGAACGCCCCGGCGCTGCCGGAGGGCAATTCCAGCGCGCGCGGTTCGCGGGTGTCATCGAAGTGATTGACGTAGACCCAGTCGGCCGGGGTCTGCTGGCGCTTGCCCTCGGCCTTGAGGTAGCGCTTGACGAACGAGAAACGGCCGGTGCCGGGCTCGCCCATCACATACACGTTGTAACCGGGGCGCGGCATGGCCACGCCGAACTGCAGGGCCTCGACAGCACGTTCCTGGCCCAGGACTCCGCGAAACGGCTCCAGATCGTCGGTGTTGGTAAAGGCAAACTGCTCGGGGGAGAAACGCCGGGTCAGGGCTTCAGGCGCGAGACGCAGGCGCGCAGCGACAGGATCGGGCATTGGGTTTCCTTACTTCGGCGGGGCAGATACGCAGCATTCTGGCGCTGCCCGCGCGCGCCTTGCAAGGCTCCGCGGGACTTTATCTCCAGCCGCAGCGGGTCATCTGAGAGCAAATTTTTCGCAATCAGCAACGCAACCTTTAGATCGTGCCTAAACTCCAAGCTGCGCGGGTGGGTGAAAAGCTTTCCCGACCTGGCAACCGAGTTGCCAGAAACCCTGACCCTTGGTTAAGTCAAATAGAGAACAAATGCTATGAAACGGATTCTTCTGGGTACTCTGTTCACCGTAGTTTCTCTCAACGCCATGGCCGAAGCGCCAGGTGGCCCGAACTGCGGCTGGGGCAACATGCTGTTCGAAGGCCAGCGCGGCACTCCGGCACACTTCCTGGCTTCTACCACCAACGGCACCTCCGGTAACGCTACCTTCGGCATGACGTCCGGCACCAACGGTTGCTCGACCAAGGCTTCGCTGACCTACGGCGGCAAGTCCTGGTTCGCCATGAACGGCATGATGAACGAGCTGTCCGAAGACATGGCCATGGGCCAGGGCGAAGCACTGACCACCTATGCCGTGGTACTCGGCGTAGCGCCGGAAGACCGCGGCTACTTCGCAGCAGTCACCCACCAGCACTTCAACCAGATCTTCAGCAGTGCCGACGTCACTGCCGAAACGGTCCACAGCAACACCCTGGCCGTTCTGAAGAACGATCCACGCCTGGCCAAATACGCTACCGAGGCCTAAGCGCAGCTGCCCCCGCCCCGGCTACGGGGCGGGTTTCGCCTTTTTTCGGCATCGTTGAGAAGTAGTTGCCCGACATGCTCAAACGCCTCGTTTCCCTGGCGCTGTGTGCCTGCGCCCCTGTACATGCCGCACCGTTGCTGGACCAAGGCCGTCTCCAGCAACTGGCCAACACCCCCTACTGGACTGCCCTGGGCCACTACGAAACCGCCAAGCTCGGTGGCTGGCGCAGCTATGTGGACGATGACGCATTCTTCCTCGCCGAGGACGGCGCGCACCACCCCGACCAGGAGCTGCAAGCCACCGTCGAAGCGCTGTACGCCCCGGCCAGCCTCGGCGACCAGCACGCCCAGTGCCGGTTCCCGGCGCGTACCCGCTGGCTGCGCGAACAGCTCGACCTGCAAGGCTTGCCACAGCCGGCCTGCCAGGAATTCACCACCTGGTACCAGTCGATCGACCCGCACAGCGCGGCGCTGATCTTTCCGGCGGCGTACCTGAACAGCCCGTCTTCGATGTTCGGCCATACCTTGCTGCGCATCGACCAGTCGAAAACCCGCAGCGACGACACCACGCTGCTGAGCTACGCGATCAACTTCGGCGCCTATATCGAAGGCAGCGACAACAGCATCCTGTATGCCTGGAAAGGCCTGATGGGCGGCTACCCGGGGCTGTTCGCGCTGATGCCCTACCAGGAAAAACTCTCCGAGTACCGCAGCCTGGAAAACCGCGACCTGTGGGAATACCAGCTGGACCTGACGCCAGCAGAGACCGGGCGCATGGTCGAGCATGTGTGGGAGCTGAAGCAGATCCAGTTCGACTACTTCTTCTTCGACGAAAACTGCTCGTATCGCCTGCTGGAGTTGCTGCAGGTAGCCCGGCCGAGCCTGGACCTGACCTCACAGTTCCCGCTGACCGCCATCCCCACCGACACGGTGAAGGCCGTGAAACAGTCCGGCCTGGTCGCCAGCGAGACGTACCGCCCCTCTCGCGAACGTGAACTGCTGGCCCGGGCCGAGCCACTCGATCACGACGAAAAACGCCAGGTGCTGGCGGTAAGCGCCGACACCGCGCAACTACAGAGCCGCGAATTCAAGGCCCTGCCCCCCCAGCGCCAGGCGCTGGTGCAGGATGCCGCGTACCGCCTGGAGCGTTACCGCGCCAATGGCCAGGAGCGCGACCCTGGGCAGGCCAAGCGCAGTTTCGAACTGCTGCGGGCGATCAACAGCAACCCGCCACCGCCCCTGCAGATCGAGCGCCCGGGCCTGCCCGAGGACGGCCACGACTCGCGCACCTGGCAGCTGGGCGTGGGCACCCGCGAAGACCGCGCCTATGCCGAATACGGCCTGCGCATGGCCTACCACGACCTGAATGACAACGCTTATGGCTTTCCGCTGGGGGCGCAGATCGAGATCCTGCAATTGAAGGTGCGCCAGTACGAAGGCAACGACTGGCAGGTACAGCGCCTGGACCTGGCCACCATCCGCTCGCTGACCCCGCGCAACGAGTTGCTGCAGCCGTGGTCGTGGCAGGTGGCCGGCGGGCTGGAACGGGTACCGGGCAAGCATGATGACGAAGTGCTGGTGAGCCATGTGAATGGTGGAGCCGGTGGCACCTGGCAGCTGGCGGACGGGCTGCTGGGCTTTGCCCTGGGCACGCTGCGAGTCGAGCACCACAACGACTTTGCCCAGTTCATCGCCCCGGCGGCGGGGTTCAACAGCGGGCTGCTGTGGCGCAACGGGCTGGGCAACATGACGCTCGAGGCCAAGGGGGATTACTTCACCAATGGCGAAGTGCGACGCAGCGTGAGCCTGAACCAGCAGTGGGAAATCAGCCAGAACCTGGGGCTGCGCCTGAGCGCCTCGCGCGAGTTCAGCCACCTGGCAACGGCGCAGAACGAGGTGATGCTGGAACTGAAGTGGTACCACTACTGAGTGTGAACCAACCGACTCTTTGACACTGTTTTGACAGCTCCCCGACAAATCGCCACCTAGACTTTCCGGTATCTCTCCGAAGGTCCAGGTGGTCATGTCGCGGTATTGGTCGGGCTTGTGCATTGCCTTGTTGCTGGCGGGTTGCGAAACGACCCACGAACAGCTGGTCGACCGGGGTTATCCCCCCGCATTCGCCGACGGCTATGAAGATGGCTGCAGCAGTGGCCGCCAGGCGGCCGGGCTGATGGTCGGCGACTTCCGCAAGGATGTACCGCGCTACCTGCACGACCGGCAGTACGAATCGGGCTGGGACGACGGCTTCCGCCAGTGCCAGGCCATGCAGAACAGTGAAGAACAGCGCCAGTACCACGAGCGTTTCTGGGACGAGCGTGAACGCGAATGGCAACAGGAAAAGGATCGCGGCGCTGCCAAGGCTTATCGGCACGACTGAGTCGCAATCGGACATTCCTTGAAACCGGCAGCCAGCCATGATGGTCTCCTGCACAAGGAGGTATCCATGAGCCGAGCATTCGTCAACGAAGACCAGGCCGCCGCCCAGGCCGACCAGCCGGTCGAGCGGCGGGTCAGCGAACAACCCAACTACGTGACCGCCAGTGGCCTGCGCCAGCTGCAAGACCGCGTGGCCGAGCTGAATGCCCTGCGCAACGAGCTGCAGGCACAAGGCGAGCGCGGCGACAAGCAGCGCCTGGCCGATACCGAGCGGGACCTGCGCTATTTCAACGCGCGGCTGCAGAGCGCCCAGGTGGTCGCGGCGGCGACGTCGCGGAGCAAGGTGCAGATCGGTAGCCGGGTGCGCTTTGTCGATGCCCAGGACCAGGAGCATGTGGTGCGGCTGGTGGGCGAGGACGAGGCGGATGCGGGGCGCGGGTTGATCAACTGGGGTTCGCCGCTGGGGCGGGCATTGCTCGGGGCCGGGCCTGGAGATGAAGTGCTGTGGCGACGGCCGGCGGGAGAGCAGATGATCGAGGTAGTCGATATCGAGGGCGAGGATTGAAGGCCAGGGGGCTGCTTTGCAGCCCATCGCGACGCAAGGCCGCTCCTACAGCAAACCCCGACAACCTGGGTGACCGCGGCGCTTGTAGGAGCCAGGGGGCTGCTTTGCAGCCCATCGCGACGCAAGGCCGCTCCTACAGCAAACCCCGACAACCTGAATGACCGCGGCGCTTGTAGGAGCCAGGGGGCTGCTTTGCAGCCCATCGCGACGCAAGGCCGCTCCTGCAGCAGACCGCGACAACCTGGATGACCGCGGCGCTTGTAGGAGCCAGGGGGCTGCTTTGCAGCCCATCGCGACGCAAGGCCGCTTCTACAGCAAACCCCGACAACCTGGGTGACCGCGGCGCTTGTAGGAGCGGACTTGCGTCGCGAAAGGGCCGCAAAGCGGCCCCGGCACGCTCGAATCAGACCACGCCTTGCGCCAGCATCGCATCCGCCACTTTCACGAAGCCGGCGATGTTCGCACCCTTCACATAGTTGATCCGGCCATCGGCCTCTTCACCGTAGTGCACGCACGCATGGTGAATCGACTGCATGATGTTGTGCAGCTTGCTGTCCACCTCACCGGCGCTCCACAGCAAGCGCATGGCATTCTGCGACATCTCCAGCCCCGACACAGCCACGCCGCCGGCGTTGGAGGCCTTGCCAGGCGCGTAAAGAATGCCGGCGTCCAGGAAGATATCCACAGCCGCGAGGGTGGTCGGCATGTTGGCGCCTTCTGCCACGCAGATGCAGCCATTACGCAGCAGGGTGCGGGCGTCTTCGACGTCCAGCTCGTTCTGCGTGGCGCACGGCAAGGCGATGTCGCACGGCAGGTTCCATGGGGTCTGGCCCTGGCGGAACTCCAGGCCGAACTGGGCGGCCAGTTCGCTGATGCGGCCACGCTTGACGTTCTTCAGCTGCATGACCGCTTCCCACTGGGCGTCGGTCAGGCCGGCCTCGGCGTACAGGGTGCCTTCGGAGTCGGACAGCGAGATGACCTTGCCGCCCAGGTCCATGACCTTGCGCGCCGCATACTGGGCCACGTTGCCCGAGCCGGAAATCGCCACGCGGCAACCATCGATGCGCTTGTCCTGGCGCTTGAGCATTTCCTCGGCGAAGTACACGCAACCGTAGCCAGTGGCTTCCGGGCGGATCAGGCTGCCGCCATAGGTCATGCCCTTGCCGGTCAGCACCGAGGTGAACTGGTTGGCCAGGCGCTTGTACTGGCCGAACATGAAGCCGATTTCGCGGGCTCCTACGCCAATGTCACCGGCCGGCACGTCCAGGTCGGCGCCGATGTGGCGGTACAGCTCGCTCATGAACGCCTGGCAGAAGCGCATCACTTCGGCGTCGCTCTTGCCTTTCGGGTCGAAGTCCGAGCCACCTTTGCCGCCGCCCATGGGCAGCGAGGTGAGGGAGTTCTTGAACACCTGTTCGAAAGCCAGGAACTTGAGTACGCCGAGGTTGACCGACGGGTGGAAGCGCAGGCCGCCCTTGTACGGGCCGATGGCGCTGCTCATCTGGATGCGGTAGCCGCGGTTGACCTGCACCTTGCCTTGGTCATCGACCCAGGACACGCGGAACAGCACGGCGCGCTCCGGCTCGACCATGCGTTCCAGAATGCCGGCCTGCAGGTAATGTGGGTTGGCTTCGAGGAACGGCCACAGGCTGCGCAGCACTTCTTCCACCGCCTGGTGGAATTCGGGCTGGGCCGGGTCGCGTTGCTTCAGGCGCGCGAGGAAATTGTCGACGGATTCGATCATGGTAGACATCTCACCAAGAGGATTGGACTTATTGGTTTTTTCCCGAATGTACCAAGAAGCCATCGCACCGGAACAGGGCGAAATGTCGTTTTTTTGAAATTATTTGGTGCGTTTTCTATAAGTGTATACAAAACCAAATGTCGGCGGCGGCTTCTTCGCGGGCTCGCCCGCTCCCACAGGCCCATTACAGACCTGAGGTTCCAAGGGCTGCTGTGGGAGCGGGCATGCCCGCGAATGAAGCCAACTCCAGTTTCCAGCCAGGCACAAAAATGGGGCCTGACAAGGCCCCATTATTGTGCATCTGAATACCGGCTTACTGGGCCAGCTTCTTGTGCCGTACACGGTGCGGCTGTGCAGCGGCATCACCCAGGCGCTTCTTGCGGTCGGCTTCGTACTCGGTGTAGTTGCCTTCGAAGAACACCACGTTCGAGTCGTCTTCGTACGCCAGGATGTGGGTGGCCACACGGTCCAGGAACCAACGGTCGTGGGAAATCACGATCGCGGCGCCCGGGAAGTCCAGCAGGGCTTCTTCCAGCGAACGCAGGGTTTCGACGTCGAGGTCGTTGGACGGTTCGTCGAGCAGCAGGACGTTACCGCCCTCCTTCAGGGTCAGGGCCAGGTGCAGGCGGCCACGCTCACCACCGGACAGGTCCTTGACGAACTTCTGCTGGTCGCCACCCTTGAAGTTGAAGCGGCCCACATAGGTACGCGACGGGATCTCGTAGTTGCCGATGCGGATCACGTCGGAACCGTCGGAGATCTGCTGGAACACGGTCTTGCTGCCGTCCAGGTCTTCACGGCTCTGGTCGACGCAGGCCAGCTGCACGGTTTCACCGATCTCGATGCTGCCCGAGTCCGGCTGCTCCTTGCCCATCAGCATGCGGAACAGGGTCGACTTACCGGCACCGTTACCACCGATCACGCCGACGATGGCGCCTTTCGGCATGGCGAACGACAGGTTGTCGATCAGCACGCGGTCGCCGTAGCCCTTGGTGACGTTCTTGAACTCGATCACCTTGTCACCCAGGCGCGGACCGGCCGGGATGTAGATCTCGTTGGTTTCGCTGCGCTTCTGGAATTCCTGCGATTGCATTTCCTCGAAGCGCTGCAGACGGGCCTTGGACTTGGACTGGCGGGCCTTGGCGCCTTTGCGCACCCATTCCAGTTCCTCTTTCATGGCCTTTTCATGGGCGCTCTGCTGCTTCGATTCCTGCGCCAGGCGCTCGGACTTGGCTTCCAGCCAGCCCGAGTAGTTGCCTTCGTACGGGATGCCGGCGCCGCGGTCCAGTTCCAGGATCCAGCCGGCGACGTTGTCGAGGAAGTAACGGTCGTGGGTAATCGCTACCACGGTGCCCGGGAAGTCGTGCAGGAAACGCTCCAGCCAGGCCACCGAGTCGGCATCCAGGTGGTTGGTCGGTTCGTCCAGCAGCAGCATGTCGGGGGCCGACAGCAGCAGGCGGCACAGGGCCACACGGCGCTTTTCACCACCGGACAGGTGCTCGATGCGCGCATCCCAGGCCGGCAGGCGCAGGGCGTCGGCGGCAACGTCCAGCTGGCGCTCCAGGTTGTGGCCGTCGGCGGCCTGCAGGATGGCCTCGAGCTTGGCCTGCTCGGCAGCCAGCTTGTCGAAGTCGGCATCGGGTTCGGCATAGGCGGCGTAGACCTCGTCCAGGCGTGCCTGGGCGTCCTTGATCACGCTGACCGCTTCCTCGACCACTTCACGCACCGACTTGTTCGGGTCCAGTTGCGGTTCCTGCGGCAGGTAGCCAACGTTGATGTCGGGCATCGGACGGGCTTCGCCGTCGAATTCCTTGTCGACGCCCGCCATGATCCGCAGCAGGGTCGATTTACCGGCGCCGTTCAGGCCGAGCACGCCAATCTTGGCGCCCGGGAAGAACGACAGGGAAATATTCTTGAGAATTTCCCGCTTCGGCGGCACGACTTTGCTCAGCCGATGCATGGTGTAGACGTATTGAGCCAAAACCAAGCCCTCTAATCAGATAGGTAAAGACATCGACGATCGCCCCGGCACGCTGGCCAGGGGGATGTGTTTACGGGGTGTCATTGAACAAAGTCGACCATTCTACGCCAACGCGCAGCGTTGCACAGGAGGGGCCGATGGTGGGGTGATCCCCCGGGGAAAATGGTTGCCGGTACCGGCCTCTTCGCGGGCTCGCCCGCGAAGAGGCCGGCACAACAGCCGAAGAAGGCTCAGACGTGACGCTGCTTGGCCTTGCCGCGGGGCAAGCGGCAACGGTCGCCCTGCTCGGCCAGGCGCGCAGCCCAGGCTGCCTTGACACTGAAGCCAGCGGCACGGGCCGGCTGTTGTTGCGCCGCCTTGGCCGGCTGCGCAGCAGGCACGCTGACCACCCTGGCGGCCGGTTTGCTGGCCGCGGCTACGGCAACTGCCGGCTCTGCTGCCGCCTTGGCGGTCTTGCGCAGTTCCGCCAGCGACGGGCTCTTGCTCTTGGCGGCAGTGGCCGCCTCGGGTTTGCTCAGCGAACGCTGGCAAGACTTGCAGGATACGTCCTCGGTCACGGCAGTGCTGACAAGGGTCTGACTGCTGCGCCCGCAGGCGGAATCGAGGCCATTGGAGGAAAAGTGAGTAACCAAAACCGAACATCTCCGATGCGTTGTCATGTGAAGCGGGCGCTATTCTCGCACAGGTCGCAGGGGCTTGCCGAACCACACGGCAGGCACCACCGGTCACATTGGCTGGCACTTTGCCATAATCCTAGGCATGCTAGCCCGTTTCGGGTGTCCGGCCTTATAGTGCGCCACCGCAGTCTGGCAACCAGATACCGGCACGTACCGTGCATCATCAACCCCTGCCATCGCCAGCCCAATCGCAGGATCAACGCTTGACCAATCTCACTCATCCGCCGTCATTGCGTTCCGCGCCCCAGGCGCCCGCTGCCTCCCTGCGCGGGTCGATCAAGGGTGCGTTGGCGCTGCTGGCCCTGATCCTGCTGGGTTTGCTGCTGTGGCAGTTGTTCGCCCAGTTCAGCCATACCCAGGCCGACCTGCGCAAGAAAACCCTGGAAGGCACCGCCGAGCTGGCCGACCACCTCAGCCTGAACCTGGCGTTCAAGGCCCAACAGGCCACGAATGTGGTGCAGCCCTACGCCAATGTACCGACGCCCACGGCCCTGCCCGCCGTGCTGGCCGGTTTGCGCGAACACCTGCCGGACCTGCAGAGCCTGGCCTGGCTGGATGCAGCCGGGAAGCTGCAGGCCGACAGCCTTGCCGGCAGCCCCGACCGCCAGTCGATTGACGAATTGCTCAAGCTGAGCCAGGGCAGCCCGTATTTCTTCACCAATTCGGCCAACAACAGCTCCGTCTACCTGTTACTGCGTCAAGGCTCCGATGAGCACAGCGGTTATTGGCTGTTGCGCCTGGCGCCAGCGTACTACCGCCCGCTGATCACCTACCTGGATGGCCCCGGCCGTCCGCTGTGGCTGCTGGAAAACAGCCGCAGCGGCGAAGTGCTGCAGCGCCATGCGCCAACCCCTGGCAGCAACGCGCCGCTGCAGAGCGTGATGCTGGCCTTCATCGATAACAGCACCTGGCAGCTGCGCGGCCTGTTCGACGCCAAGCTGGCGCGCCAGACCCTGCTGCCCGCGCTGCTGGGCAAATGCCTGCTGGTGCTGTTCTGCGCCATGCTGCCGGTTGTGGCGCTGATCAACATGCGCCGTCGGCAACGGGCGCTGCAGGAAGACCGTCGGCGCTACCAGGAAATTTTCGAGGGCACCGGCGTGGCCTTGTGCGTGCTCGATCTGTCCAGCCTGCCCGGCGAGCTCGACCGCTACCACCTGCGCAACCGCGCCGCGCTCAAACACAGCCTGGCCCTCGACCCGAACCTGCGCCGCTCGCTGCTGCTGGAGCTGAAGATCACCGAGATCAACCAGGTGGCACGCCAGTTGTTGAACATCGAGTGCCACCAAGGTGCCTGGCAGCGCCTGATCGACGGCACCGGCGATGGCCGCGACAGCGTGGGCATGCAGCTGATCGATGCATTGATCGAGCAACGTGCGTTGCTGGAACTGGAAGTGCGCCTGCCGGCGCCGCTGGGTGGCGAGCTGCACCTGTGGCTGATGGCGCGCCTGCCGCAACAGCGCCGTGATTACCAGGCAGTGATCCTCAGCATCAGCGATATCACCAGCCGCAAGCAGGTAGAGCTGTCGCTGCTGGAGCGCGAAAGCTTCTGGTCGGACGTCGTGCGCACCGTACCCGACCAGCTGTACGTGCAGGACGTGCTCAGCCAGCGGATGATCTTCAGCAACCGCCATCTCGGCCAGACCCTGGGCTACGACCGTACCGAGCTGGCGCAGATGGGCGACCGTTTCTGGGAGTTGCTGCTGCACCCCGAAGACGCCACGCACTATCAGGCCCTGCGCCACCAGCAGCGCGACAGCGGCCATGACCAGCCGCTGCACTGCCAGCTGCGCTTCCGCCACCGCGATGGCGGCTGGCGCTGCTACGACATTCGCGAACAGGTACTGACCCGTGACGCCGATGGCCTGGTCACGCGCATCATCGGCGTGGGCAAGGACGTGACGGTACAGATCGAGGCCAGCCAGTCGCTGCGCGACAGCGAGCAGCGCTACCGCATGCTCGCCGAGAGCATCAGCGACGTGATCTTCTCCACCGACAGCCGGCTCCAGCTCAACTATGTCAGCCCCTCGGTACAGAGCGTGCTGGGCTACCAGGCCGACTGGATCTTCACCAATGGCTGGCAGTCGATCATCGCCAACCCGGCGCAACTCACCGGCATCTACAGCTTGATGGAACGCGTCAGCAAGGCCATGGGCGACCCCGCGCTGCTGGCCCAGTTGCGCAGCCAACTGCCGACCCAGCTGTTCCTGTTCGACTGCCTGCGCGCCGATGGCCGCAAGATACCCATCGAACTGCGCCTGGTGCTGGTGTGGGACGATGACCAGCACTTCGAAGGCGTGCTCGGGGTGGGCCGCGACATCAGCCAGCAACGCCGTGCCGAAAAAGACCTGCGCATGGCTGCGACGGTATTCGAGCACTCGACATCGGCGATTCTGATCACCGACCCGGCCGGCTATATCGTGCAGGCCAACGAGGCGTTCAGCCGCGTCAGTGGTTACGCCGTCAGCGAGGTGCTCGACCAGTTGCCGGGCATGCTCACCGTCGACGAACAGCAGGAAGGCCACCTGCGCTATGTGGTCAAGCAGCTGCACCAGCGCGGCAGCTGGGAAGGTGAAGTGTGGCTCAAGCGCCGTGACGGTGACCACTACCCAGCCTGGGTCGGCATTACCGCGGTGCTGGACGACGAGGGCGACCTGGCCAGCTACGTGTGCTTCTTCACCGACATCAGCGAGCGCAAGGCCAGCGAACAGCGCATCCACCGCCTGGCGTACTACGACGCCCTCACCCACCTGCCCAACCGCACGCTGTTCCAGGACCGCCTGTACAACGCCCTGCAGCAGGCCGAGCGGCAGAAGGCCTGGGTGGTGCTGATGTTCCTCGACCTGGACCGTTTCAAGCCGATCAACGACTCCCTCGGCCACGCCGCCGGCGACCGCATGCTCAAGGACATGGCCCAGCGCCTGCTGGCCTGCGTGGACGACGACGATACCGTGGCGCGCATGGGTGGCGACGAGTTCACCCTGCTGCTGCAACCACGCGCTACCCGCGAGATCGCCCTCAACCGCGCGATTCACGTGGCCGAGAACATCCTCGCCAGCCTGGTGCGGCCGTTCGTGCTGGAAAACCGCGAGTTCTTCGTCACCGCCAGTATCGGCATCGCCCTCAGCCCGCAGGACGGCAGCGAACTGAGCCAGCTGATGAAGAACGCCGACACCGCCATGTACCACGCCAAGGAACGCGGCAAGAACAACTTCCAGTTCTACCAGGCCGAGATGAACGCCAGCGCCCTGGAGCGCCTGGAGCTGGAGAGCGACCTGCGCCATGCCATGGAGCAGAACGAGTTCATCCTCTACTACCAGCCGCAGTTCAGCGGCGATGGCAAACGCCTGACCGGTGCCGAAGCCCTGCTGCGCTGGCGGCACCCGACCCGCGGCCTGGTGCCACCGGGCGATTTCATCCCGGTGATCGAGGAGCTGGGCCTGGTGGTGGACGTGGGCGACTGGGTGCTGCGCGAAGCCAGCCGCCAGCTCAAGGCCTGGCACAAGGCCAAGGTGCGTGTACCGAAGGTATCGGTGAACATTTCTGCGCGGCAGTTCTCCGATGGCCAGCTGGGCACGCGCATCGCCAGGGTCCTGCAAGAGAGCGGCCTGCCGCCGGCGTGCCTGGAACTGGAGCTGACCGAAAGTATCCTGATGCGCGAGGTGAACGAAGCGTTGCAGATTCTCGCCGGCCTGAAAAACCTTGGCCTGAGTATCGCGGTAGACGACTTCGGCACCGGTTATTCGTCGCTGAACTACCTCAAGCAGTTCCCTATCGACGTGCTGAAGATCGACCGCACCTTCGTCGACGGCCTGCCGGAAGGCGAGCAGGATGCGCAGATTGCCCGGGCGATCATCGCCATGGCCCACAGCCTCAACCTGGCGGTGATCGCCGAAGGCGTGGAAACCCACGAGCAACTGGAATTCCTCCGCGAGCATGGCTGTGACGAAGTGCAGGGCTACCTGTTCGGGCGGCCAATGCCGGCGCATCAGTTCGAGGCGCAGTTCGCCAACGAGACATTGTTCATGTTCAATTGAACCTGCCCTCTCCTGGCATACCCGGGCCCGGGCCTCATCCCTGAAAAACGGACCTGCGAGTCAACTCCGATCCCCGCCCAGGCCAGACACGGCGCGGGATGCAACATGAAGCCCATTGGTCCGCGACTTGATGCCACTTCATATGCCAGCGGCGAATCAATCGGTTAGAATGCCCCCCCAATTCACCCCGATCCTTGAGGACCGCCATGTTCAGCCGTGATTTGACCATTGCCAAGTACGACGCCGAGCTCTTCGAAGCCATGCAGCAAGAAGCTCTGCGCCAGGAAGAGCATATCGAGCTGATCGCTTCGGAAAACTACACCAGCCCGGCAGTCATGGAAGCCCAGGGCTCGGTCCTGACCAACAAGTACGCCGAAGGCTACCCGGGCAAGCGCTACTACGGTGGTTGCGAGTATGTCGACGTCGTCGAGCAACTGGCCATCGACCGTGCCAAGCAGCTGTTCGGCGCCGACTACGCCAACGTTCAGCCGCACGCCGGCTCCCAGGCCAACGCCGCTGTCTACCTGGCCCTGCTGTCGGCCGGTGACACCATCCTGGGCATGAGCCTGGCCCACGGTGGCCACCTGACCCACGGTGCTTCGGTAAGCTCCTCGGGCAAGCTGTACAACGCCATCCAGTACGGCATCGATGCCAACGGCCTGATCGACTACGACGAAGTCGAGCGCCTGGCTGTCGAGCACAAGCCGAAGATGATCGTTGCCGGCTTCTCGGCCTACTCGCAGGTTCTGGACTTCGCCCGCTTCCGCGCCATCGCCGACAAGGTCGGTGCCTACCTGTTCGTCGACATGGCCCACGTTGCCGGCCTGGTTGCCGCTGGCGTGTACCCGAACCCGGTGCCGTTCGCCGACGTGGTCACCACCACCACCCACAAGACCCTGCGCGGCCCGCGCGGTGGCCTGATCCTCGCTCGCAAGAACGAAGAGATCGAGAAGAAGCTGAACTCCGCCGTCTTCCCGGGCGCCCAGGGCGGCCCGCTGGAGCACGTCATCGCCGCCAAGGCCATCTGCTTCAAGGAAGCCCTGCAGCCTGAGTTCAAGGCTTACCAGCAGCAGGTGGTGAAGAACGCCCAGGCCATGGCCGCCGTGTTCATCGAGCGTGGTTTCGACGTGGTTTCCGGTGGCACCCAGAACCACCTGTTCCTGCTGTCGCTGATCAAGCAGGAAATCTCCGGTAAGGATGCTGACGCCGCACTGGGCAAAGCCTTCATCACCGTCAACAAGAACTCGGTACCGAACGACCCACGTTCCCCGTTCGTCACCTCGGGCCTGCGTTTCGGCACCCCGGCCGTGACCACCCGTGGTTTCAAGGAAGCCGAGTGCCGCGAGCTGGCTGGCTGGATCTGCGACATCCTGGCTGACCTGAACAACGAAGCGGTCATCGACGCCGTACGTGAGAAGGTCAAGGCTATCTGCAAGAAGCTGCCGGTCTACGGCAACTGATTGGCGATTGCCTGACAGGAAAAAGCCCGGCCTAGTGCCGGGCTTTTTCGTTTTCGGCCCTGTCGCCAACCTGCAGGAGCGGCCTTGTGTCGCGAAAGGGGCGCGCAGCGGCCCCACAACCCTAGCTTCGCCGCCGGGCTAGCCGGGACCGCTTTGCGGTCCTTTCGCGACACAAGGCCGCTCCTACAAAAAAGCGCGACACGCTGCTGATAGTGCGTATTACCCTGTGTGCCTTTCAGCCAGCAGACACAGGCCGCACCTTGACCAGAGAGCAACTCGAAACCCGGCAGATCCCGATCTATTTCGCCGCCGTATTCGCCGCCGTCGCCTTCGGCCTGCTGGCCAGCGATACCGCACGCCTGTTGCAAGCCATGATCACGCCCGCGATCGCCGTGCTGATGTACGCGATGTTCCTGCAGATTCCCTTCCTCGACCTGCGCCAAGGCCTGGGTAACCGCCGCTTCATGGCGGCCTTGCTGCTGGCCAACTTCATTCTTGTGCCATTGCTGGTCTGGGCCATCACCCGTGGTCTGGGCGACCAGCCGGCACTCCTCGTCGGTGCGCTGCTGGTGCTGCTGACCCCGTGCATCGACTACGTGGTGGTGTTCACCCATATCGGCAAAGGCGATGCGCGCCTGACCCTGGCCGCCACACCTGTGCTGCTGCTGGCGCAACTGGCGCTGTTGCCGCTGTACCTGGCGCTGATGCTGGGTGACAACGTGCCGCTCGCGCTCACCCCGTTCGTGGAAGCCTTCGTGCTGCTGATCGTGCTGCCGCTGGCCCTGGCTGTACTCACCAGCGCCGGCGCCCGTCGCTCACGCAGGGTCGCAACGTGGAACAGCGCCTGGGCATGGCTGCCGGTACCGGCGATGGCTTTGGTACTGCTGGTGGTGATCGCCTCGCAGATCACCAAGGTGCAGGGTGACTTCGAGCAGTTACTGCCGGTGATCCCGGTATACCTGGGCTTCATGCTTGCGGCACCGCTGCTCGGCAGGCTCGCGGCGCGCCTGTTGCGCCTGCCGGCCAGCGAAGCACGCGCGGTGACCTTCAGCGCCGCCACGCGCAACTCGCTGGTAGTGCTGCCGCTGGCGCTGGCGCTGCCGGACGAGGTGCGCGGGTTGGCGGCAGCAGCCGTGATTACCCAGACATTGGTCGAGCTGGTGAGCGAGCTCGTCTACGTACGGGTGGTACCACGGCTGGTGCGCTGACCCGCGGGCATATGCCACCGCCGGTCATGGGCGCTCGCTACACACGGCAAACACCTGCACCTCGACCAGGTAGCCTTCCCCCAGGTCGGCACCGACGCAGGCCCGTGCCGGTTTGGCACAGCCCTGCAACCAGGCGTCATATACCTCGTTCACCAGGTCGAAGTGGCGGTAGTCGGCGATCCACAGCTGGACCCGGGTCAACTGCTCCTTGGTCACCCTGGCCTCAGCCATGAGCCCGTCGATCGTATTCAGCGCCTGGCGCAACTGCCCCTGCACGTCCAGCTGCAGGTCGTCGGCGACCACGCCAGCGGTTTCGAACAGGCCCCTGTAGCTGACCGCCAACGACATCCGCTGGCCAACCCCGTATCGCTCGATCATAAGCTTCCCTCTCAGCCCATCTGGTTGATGCACACGACCTTGGGCTGGGTCATGTCCTCGTAGGCGAACCGCACCCCCTCGCGGCCCAGGCTTCCATACTTGGAACCACCGAATGGCATGGCGTCGAAGCGGTAGTCGGACGAGTCGTTGATCATCACGCCGCCTGCCTCGATGCGCTTCGCCAGGCTCAGCGCCAAGGACAAGTCGCGGGTAAACACCCCGGCATGCAAACTGTACTCAGGGGCATTGGCCAAGGCGACGGCCTGCTCGATGTCCTCGAAAGGCGCCAGCATCACCACCGGGGCGAACACCTCTTCACGCCACAGCCGGCTGCTGTGGTCGACACCTTCCAGCACCGTCGGCGCGTAGTTGGCGCCCTGGCGCTTGTGGCCACAGAGCAGCCGGGCGCCGCCCTGCAGGGCCTGCTGGACACGCTCTTCGATGTGCCGTGCAGCGGCTTCGCTGATCATCGGCCCCATGTCGGTTTCGCGCAGGCCCGGGTCTCCCAGCACCATGGCCTGGGTCAGGGCGACGAAGCGCTGGCGAAATGCTTCGTAGATCGAGGCGTCGACCAGGATACGCTGGGTGCCGATGCAGTTCTGTCCAGCGGCCCAGAACGCGCCGGACACGCACGATTCGACAGTGGCTTCGAGGTCGCAGTCCTTGAGCACCAGCACCGGGGCGTTGCCGCCCAGGTCCATGGCGAGCTTTTTCAGGCCTGCGCCCTGGGCAATCTGCTCGCCCGTGGCGAAGCCGCCGGTAAACGAAACCATGCGCACATCACGCACGGCCACCAGCGCCTTGCCCAGCTCGGCGCCGCCGGTGGCAACGCTGACAACGGTTTCAGGCAGCCCGGCATCGGTGAGGTACTGCACCAGCTTGAGCGCCGATAACGGGGCCAGCTCCGAGGGTTTGAGAACGACCGCATTGCCGCCAGCAATGGCCGGGCCCAGCTTGTGTGCCACCAGATTGAGCGGGTCGTTGTACGGGGTGATGGCCAGGATCAGCCCCAGCGGCTCGCGGGTGAACCAGCCCTGGCGCGACTCGGAGCCTTCATAGGCATCGAACGGCACCACTTCACCGGCGTTGCGCCGCGCTTCCTCGGCAGACAGCTTGAGCGTGTTGATGCAGCGTTTTACCTCCTTTTCGGCCTGGCGCAGGGTCTTGCCCGCTTCATCGACAATCAGCCCGGCAAAATCGGCAGCATCGCGTTCGATGAGGCGGGCGGCCTGTTCAAGAATGCTGGCGCGACGGTGACGGGGCAGCGCGGCACTTTCGCGTACCCCTTGGCGAGCACGCGCCAGCAGGCCCGGCACCGCATCGGCTGTGAGGTTGGCGACGCTGCCGACCAGGCTGCCGTCGTAGGGGCTGTACACATCGATCAGGGCGGGTTGCTGGAAGGCTACCCGGGACACGGAAGTCAGGCTCATGAAAGTAGCTCCTCAGGCCGAACGGCCAGCGGTGTGGATGGCGACGATATCCGACAGCAGGGCAAAGGCCGTTTCGACACGCCCCGCACCCGGGCCGGACACGGTCACCGCGCCCAGCAACTCGGTGTCGAACGCCACCGCGTTGGTTGCGCCGGTGATACCGGCCAGGGGGTGGTTACCCGGCAACAGGCGCGCTTCGACACGGGCGCGCACCGAACCATCGGCCTGCCGGCTGGCGCTGCCGATCAGCTTCCAACGCTCGCCCGCTGCCTGCGCCTGCTGGATCGCCGCGCTGTCGATGCCACTGATACCGCTGCAGGTGACATCGCTCACCTGCAGGCAGGCACCGAGCAGCTCGTTGGCAAGGATGACCACTTTCAGGCGCACGTCATGCCCTTCCACATCGGCCGTCGGGTCGGCCTCGGCGTAGCCAAGCGCTTGTGCCTGCGCCACTGCATCGGCAAAGCCAAGCCCTTGCTCCATGCGCGTCAGTACGTAGTTCGAAGTACCGTTGAGGATGCCCTCGAAGCCGACCAGGCCTGCGCCGGCCAAGGTCTGCCGGGCCATGCGCAGTACGGGTGTACCGCTCATCACTGCGCCTTCGTATTCGAACGACACGCCGTTGGCCTTGGCCAGGGTTTTCAGCGCCTGGGCATGCAAGGCGATCGGCCCCTTGTTGGTGGTGACCACGTGCTTGCCCGCTTCCAGTGCCCAGCGGCAGAAGGTAGCCGCCGGCTCGCCATCCTTGGGGTTGGTAAAGGTGGCTTCGGCGATGATGTCGGCGCCGGACTGCTTGATCACCGCCTCGTTGAATGCCTCGGCCGAACCCTGAGGGAACTGCGCCAGGGCGCCCTTCTCAGCGGGCAAGGCGGCCAGCCTGGCTGCATCCAGGCCATCGCGGTCGATCACCGAGCCGAGGAACAGGTCGGTGACGCCGACGATCTTCAGGGCAAAGCCCAGTTCTTGCTGCCAGCGCGCGTTGCGTTCGGCGATCAGTTGGGCCAGGGCACGGTTCACGCCGCCAAAGCCAACGAGTGCGATCTTGTATTCGGTCATGGTTTGCTGTCCTTTCCAGGCGATGGGTCGATGAGGACAAGCCTATGAGCCGGGCAATGCCAGTTGAATATGGCAATCCGCTGTATTTATTGGCCAATCTGGCCAGTGCCCTAACCACAGCTGGGCGGCCCAGGAATGCACAACGCCGCCAGGGCGCGAGCCCGGGCGGCGTTGTGGTATCGAGGGTTGGGGGGCAACGGGGCGGTTCAGATCACCGCGGCCAGGACGAACGACGTCACCGTGTTCTCGACCCCGGGCATGGCGGCAATTTCCTTCCACACATGATGCACCCGCTCCGGGCTGGAGGCTTCGACACGTAGCAGCAGGTCGAATTCGCCGCTGAGTACCTCGCACTGGATCACCTCGGGGATCTGGCGCAGGGCATCGAGCACCGCTTCACCGCGCATGCGGTCGTAGCGGTAGACGAAGATCACCGCGTTGATCAACGAGGTCGGCCGTCGCCCCTCGCCAATGCGCAAGGTGTAGCCCTGGATGGCGCCGTCCCGCTCCAGGCGTTCGATGCGCTGGCGAACCGCATTGCGCGACAGGTTCACTTTCAGCCCCAACTCGGCATGGGCAATGCGCGCATTGGCGGTGAGCTCGGCGAGAATGCGCTCGTCCAGGGGGTCGAGGATGCGCTTCATCGCCGTGCCTGCAACTGCGCCAACAGTTCATGAACCCCCGCCAGGTCCTCGGGTGCCAGCAGCGGCCCACTGTCTGCGGTGCCAGCGACGTTGGCTGGCACCTCGCCGTGCCAGGCCCCCAGTTCCGCCAGCAGCGCGGTGGACTTTTCCGGGGCGAACTGCCCCAGCGTGACGATCGGCGCGCCGATATTGCGCCGGTGCAGGCGCCCGGCGAACGCCCCGGTTGCCGCATGCGGGTCTACTGCCGTGCCGGTCTCCTGGAACAGCGTGACGATTTCCTCGCGGATCAGCGCGTCGTCCACGGCATACGAGTCGAACAGCATGCGCGCATGCAGCCACTGGCGGTTACCGATGCTCAGTTCACCGCAATCCTCGAAGTGCTCCATCAACGCCCTGGTCGCCGCGCCGTCGCGCTCATACAGCTCCCAGACGAAGCGCTCCAGGTTGGAGAACAGCGAGAAGTCCATGACCGGTGACAAGGTCTGGCTGGTTGAGCCACGGCTGTAGCGGTTGCAGTGGATGAACCGGTGCAAGGCATCGTTACGGTTGGTGGAGACAATGATCTGGTTGATCGGCAGGCCCATCTTCTGGGCGATGAAGCCCGCGTAGATCTCGGCAAAACTGGCCGTGGGAATGCTGAAACCGACCGGCCGGATACCCCCGCCCAGCTGCAGCGCCGCATGAAAATAGAACACGATCTGCGCCAGCACGCCGACCCAGTTGGTCGAGTTGAAGCTGACCGGAATCAGCTCCGGGCACGGCCATGCGCGCAGCAGCGCCGACACCAGCGACTGGCAGTCATCGAAGCTGCCAGCCACGGCCACGCAGCTGACGCTTTCGCCTGCGGCACTGCGCATCACTGCGGCCCGGTCGGGTGGCGTCCCGGCGTTGGGGTACAGCGCCAGCAGGCGTGCCGTCGGGCAATGGCGCAAGGCGTCGATGGCCGCCACCGCGGTGTCGCCGTTGCTGGCACCGACCAGCATCACCCGCTCGCAATCGGCGCCGAGGAAATGGCGGATGAGCCGCGCCTGCAACTGCGCGGCAAAGTCCTTGGAGGAGCGGGTCGGCCCGTGAAACAGCTGCAGGATCCATTCGTTATGGCCAATCTGCTGCAACGGCGCGATGCCACGGTGCCTGAAGCCACGGTAGCTGTCGCTGACCAGCGCCCTGAGGGTCGGCTCGTCGAGGGTATCGCCGACAAACGGCGCCATCACCCGCCAGGCCAGTTCATCGAACGGCAGCCAGGACCAGCTGGCGATTTCCTGCTGGCTGAAGGTTGGCACCGCAGTCGGCACGTACAGCCCGCCATCGTCGGCCAGGCCGGAAAGCAGCGCCGTGCGGAAATCGACCCGTATCTCGTTGCCACGCGTGGATGTGTACTGCATCGGTGCTCCAGGTATGTATTGATTAACGGTGAGCCATCGCCACCAACCAGTGGCTGAAGGCCTGGGCATCGCTGGACAACGCCTCACCCAGGCCGCGTACCAGGTAGAACGATTCGCTGGCCTCGATGCGTTGGGTAAAAGGCGCGACCAGCCGCCCTTCCTGCAGCAAGTCCTCGACCAGCGACGAACGCGCCAGCGCCACCCCAAGCCCCAACTCCGCCATGCGCAAGGTCGACACCAGGGTGTCGAACTGCAGGCCGCTGGAGGAATCGACCTGATCGGCGCCAACCCGCTCCAGCCAGTAGCCCCAGCCC
Source organism: Pseudomonas sp. LAM2023 (assembly GCF_016620375.1). Lineage (NCBI taxonomy): Bacteria > Pseudomonadati > Pseudomonadota > Gammaproteobacteria > Pseudomonadales > Pseudomonadaceae > Pseudomonas > Pseudomonas sp. LAM2023. The sequence continues at coordinate 470,638 of NZ_JAENHV010000017.1, forward strand.
TCCTCGTAACCCAGCACATGCAGCAACGGCACACCGGCCAGGTCGCGCGGCTCGCGTAACGGCGAGCCTGCGATCAGCGCAGGCGAGCAGACCGGCACCAGCAGGTCGCGGGTCAGCCGCTGCGCCTCCACCCCCGGCCACTGGCCGCTGCCCCAGCGGATTTCCAGGTCGTCCTCGGCATCCAGTTCCTTGACCCACAGGTTGCTGATGTAGCGGATATCCACCTGTGGGTGGGCACGGCGGAAATCGGCCAGCCGGGGGGCCAGCCAGAAGTGCAGGAACGACAGGCTGCCGCGCACCTTCAGCGGCCGCCGCTGGCGCTGCCCGAAGATCTCGTTGGTGCCCACTGCCAGGCGGCTGATCGCGTCCTGCACCACCGGCAGGTAGGACTGCCCTTCTTCGGTCAAGCCCAGCCCCCGGGGCAGGCGCTTGAACAGCGCCACCCCCAACTGGCTCTCCAGGTGGCGAATCTGCTGGCTCACGGCCCCCTGGGTGAGGTGCAGCTCTTCCGCGGCATGGGTGAAGTTGAGGTAACGCGCCGACACTTCGAAGGCTCTCAGCCAGTTCAAGGGGGGCAGGGTTTTCTGGGTCATCGGCGGTTTCTCGTGGCAACGTTCCGGTGGCCTAGTATCACTCTGCTCAGGCGGGCTCGGAACCTGACGTCACGGTTTGCAGCGGCAACGGACGCTGCGCGCGGTACTTGCAAGTCAGCCAGTACGCCAGGTAGCACCAGGCGATGAACGGCAGGCCGAAGTACAGGGCCACGCGCTGGGCCGGGTCGAAGGCGATGCCGACGCAGGCCAGTACGCAGCAGAAGATCGCCGCCAGCGGCACGAACGGGTAGCCGCGCACGCGGAACTTCAAGTCTTCGAGCTTGCCGCCATGGGCGAGGTAATGGCGACGGAAGGCCATTTGGCTGGCCGCGATGCTGATCCACACCACCACCACCGCCAGCCCGGAAATCGACACCAGCGCCAGGTAGATGGTATCGGGCGCAAACACGCTGCTCAGCAACGACGCCATGCCGCCGGCCATGCTCAGGACGATGGCATTGAACGGCGTGCCACGGCGGGACAGCGCGGCATAGCGGCGCGGCATGTTGCCTTGGTCGCTGAGGGTCCAGAGCATGCGTGCGGCAGCGTAGAGCCCGGAGTTGGCCGCAGACAGCAGCGCAGTGATGATGACGAAGTTCATGATGTCCGCTGCGTAGGGGATGCCGATCATTTCAAAGGCCATCACGAACGGGCTTTCCACCACGCCGGCCTGTTCGCGCGGCAACAAGGTGGCGAGGACAAAAATGGTGCCGACGAAGAACAGCGCCAGGCGCAGCACCGTGGTGCGGATGGCCTTGGGCACGTTCTTTTCCGGGTCGCGGGTTTCGCCGGCGGCAATGCCGATCAGCTCGGTGCCCGAGAAGGCGAAGGCCACCGCCAGCAGGGTCATGGCAATCGACCAGAAGCCTGTGGGGAACAGCCCTTCACGGGTGAAGTTGCCCAGCCCGACACTGTGCGCCTGGGTAATCTCGAACACGCCGAGGATCGCGCCACCGCCCACTACCAGGAAGGCCACCACCGCCAGCACCTTGATCAGTGACAGCCAGAACTCGGTCTCGGCAAACGACCGCACCGAAATGATATTGCTGATGAACACTGCCAGGCCGAACAGGGCACTCCATAGCCACACCGGCGTATCGGGGAACCAGCGCACCATGAGGATGCCGGCGGCGGTGAATTCCGAGCCGATGGCCACGGTCCAGGTCAGCCAGTACATCCACGCCACCATGTAGCCGGTACCCGGCCCGATGTAGCGCGTGGCGTAACTGCTGAACGAGCCGACCTCGGGCATGTGCACGGCCAGTTCGCCCAGGCACATCATCACCAGGTAGACCATGATCGCGCCGAGGATATAGGCGATGACCGCACCCAGGGGCCCGGCCTGGTTGACCGTGTAGCCCGATGTCAGGAACAGGCCGGTACCGATGACACCGCCCAGCGCCAGCATGACGATATGGCGGGTTTGCATATCCTGCTTGAAGCCATGCGCAGAAGCATTTGTCGTTGTAGTTGTCTGCAGGGACATTGTGGTTTTCTCATGAAAGTTGGCGGGCAAGGACGTTGCAACGACCTCGTCTTGGCAGAGCGAAGCGAATTGCCTTGCATATTGTTTTTGTTCGACTTCATGAACTGGCACCCACCGCAAGGAACGGGTGCCACGCGCCTGCCTCAGGCCTGTACTGCGGCCAGGCCGGCGTACGCGTCACCGTGCAATTCCTTTGCTGTGGCCAACTCCTGGCGCACCGATGCACAAGCCTGTGCCAGGTCTGCCAGCAGGTCCTCGGTGTCTTCGATGCCCACCGAAATACGCACCAGCCCTTCGGAGATGCCCAAGGCCAAGCGCTCTTCGAGGGTGTTTTCCACATGGCTGGTGGTGCGCGCCGGGCCATAGATGGTTTCCACCGCGCCCAGGTTGCCTGCCCGATGGGCATACTTCAGGCGCGGCAGCAGCCGCGCCACGGTGGGCATGCCGCCCTTGAGCACGAAGCTGACAATGGCACCGAAGCCGCGCATCTGCGCCTTGGCGATCGCATGGCCTGGGTGCTCGGGCAACCCTGGGTAGTTGACCGCTTCGACCAGCGGTTCGCTGCTCAGGTACTGGGCCAGGGCCTGGGCGCTGGCCTGTTGCTGACGCAGGCGCAAAGCCAGGGTCTTGATCCCGCGGATGATCAGGTAGGCGGAAAACGGGTCCAGCGCCGCACCGTTGATTTCACGGTAGTGCCGCACCTGCGCCATCAGCGGCTCGGCACCGCAGACCACCCCGCCCAGCACGTCACCGTGCCCGGACAGGAACTTAGTGGCGCTGTGCACCACCACGTCCACGCCCAGGGCCAGCGGGTTCTGATTCAGCGGGGTGGCGAAGGTGTTGTCGGCCACCACGACGGCCCCCACCCGCCGGGCAGCCGCACACAGGCGCTGGATATCCAGTACCTTCAAGGTCGGGTTGGTCGGGGTTTCCAGATACAGCAGGTCGCAGCCGGCGGCGATTTCGCGCTCCAGCGCCTCGGTGTCGAGGGTGTCGCACAGGCACACCTGCACGCCCATGCGCGGCAGGAACTCCTCGAAGATCTTGTTGGTACCACCGTAGCTGTCGCGGGTCGATACCACACGCTTGCCGGTGCAGAGGAAGGTATGCAGCACCGCGCTGATGGCCGCCATGCCACTGCTGAAGGCCACGGCCGACTCGGCCTGCTCCAGCTCGCACAGCTTGGCTTCCAGGGTGGCGACCGTCGGGTTGCTCATGCGGCTGTAGATGTAGCCCGGCAGTTTGCCCTGGGCCACGTCATACCAAGCGTCGATATCGTTGTAGCCGTAGGCGGCGCTGACCACGATCGGGGTCTGGGTGGCGTTGTACGGGTGCTGCACCTGCTCGCCGCCCCACACCACGCGCGTACCGACTCCGGCCGCTGCATTGCCCTCGAATTTTTCGTTGTTGTTCATATTCCGGTTCCCGCACGGCTGAGTTGTGTATGCCGATCGAGCATCGGCTTTCAGCGGACTATAGGGACATGGCGGGGGACTGAAAAACGATGGAATCCGGGTCTGAGTGGCGTTTTTTTTAATGGCTGGGGGCCGGGCGGGTGCGGCAGCCGCCCGGCCCCCTCATGGCCTTACGCCAGATTGCGCTTCAGCTCGGCAATGTGCTCCGGGCCAATGCCACAGCAGCCACCGATCATGCTGGCGCCACGCTTGCGCCAGTCTGCAGCCCAGGCCAGGTAACCCGGCGGGTCGAGGTCTTCGCGCAGTTCATCCAGGCCGTCATTGGCGGTGGCTTCCTTCGGCTGCGGCGGGAAGGCGTTGGCATAGGCACCGATGGCAACCTCAGCGTTGTGTCGCTCGATCACCGAGCGCGCCACATCCACCGCAGCGCCGATGACCTCGGGCTGGCTGCAGTTGAACAGCACCGCCGCTACACCCAGGCCGACCACCGCCTCGATGGCATCGGCCACCGGTTCGCCGGAGCGCAGGCGCGGGGTTTCGTCCACCTCCTCGTCCTGCAAGGTGAACGACACCCAGAACGGCTTGCCGTCTTCCGGCAGGTGGGCGTGAATGGCCCGTACTTCGGCCACCGAACTCTGGGTTTCGGCCAGCCACAGGTCGACATGCGGGGCCAGGCCCTGCAACAGCGGCGACAGCACTTCCTCGACGCGCTCGGGCTGGAACAGGTCCGGGCGGTAGGAGCCGAACAGCGGCGGCAGCGAGCCCGCGACCTTGACCGGGTGCGCAGCGACATCGGCGGCGTGCCGCGCCAGCTGCCCTGCGATATTGGCCAGCTGGCGCCCTTCCTTGGCAAAACGCTCCTCGCCAATATGGAAAGGCACCACCGCATAACTGTTGCTGGTGATGACTTGGGCACCGGCGGCGATAAATGCGGCGTGTACGCCGACCACCGCTTCGGGCGCCTCGCTCAGCGCCAGGGCCGACCATTCGGGCTGGCGAAACGGCGCCCCACTGCGCTGCAGTTCACGGCCCATGCCACCGTCGAGAATCACCATCGCTCGCTGTTTCATATAACTACTCTGCAGGTTCTTATGAATTAAATTCATTATGTGAGTTTCATTTATAACTATTAAATACGCTTTCTCCCAATTGGCCAACATTTCAGGTATGTGCATGCGATTTTCTACTGTGCTCGGTGCGGGCCTCGTGCTGCTCGCGACTGCTTCCCAGGCCTTTGCTGGCGCCACGCTGGAGCGGGTTGAATCGCGCAAGGAACTGGTCAACGTGCTGATGGAAAGCTACCCGCCGTTCTCCTTCGTCAACGAGCATAACCAACTGGCCGGTTTCGACGTGGATGTGGCCAAGGCCGTGGCAGACAAGCTGGGCGTCAAGCTGCGTCTGGAAACCCCATCTTGGGATGTGATCGCCGCGGGCCGCTGGAGTGGCCGCTATGACATCTGCATCTGCTCGATGACCCCGAGCAAGGCCCGCGCCGAGGTGTTCGACTTCCCGGTGGAGTACTACGCCTCGCCTGCGGTGATCGTGGTCAACGCCAAGGATGAGCGCATCCATGGGGCGAAAGACCTGGACGGTCGCAAGGTCGGCCTGACCAGTGCCTCGAGCTACGAGAGCTACCTGAACAAGAACCTGGTGATCGAAGGCAAGGAAGAGCAGAAGATCGACTACCCCTTCGACTTCGTGCAGATCGCGCCGTACGACACCGACAACGTCGCCTTCCAGGACCTGGGCCTGGGCGCTGGCGTGCGCCTGGATGCCATCCTCACCAACCTGGTGACCGCGCAGCCGCGCCTGGACCAGGACAAGCGCTTCAAGCTGGCCGGCGCCCCGCTGTACGAGGAACCGAACTCGGTGGCCATCGAGAAAGGCGACCCCGAGTGGGATGCCAAGGTGCGCCAGGTGTTTGCCGAGCTGAAGGCTGACGGCACCCTGGCCAAGCTGTCGCAGAAATGGATCGGCGCCGATATCAGCAAATGAGCACCTTCCCCCCGTCCCTCAAGCCCGTGGCAAAAGCCACGGGTGCCGGCCTGTTCGGCTTTCGCACCCGGTTACTGCTGACCTGGCTGGCGCTGTTCGGCCTGTTCGTCGCGTTTTTCCTCAGCTTCGACCTGAAGTTTTCGATCATCCTGGAGAAGTTCCCGAACCTCGCCGGCTTCAAGCTCGGGCCCAACGGTTTTCTGCAGGGCGCGGCGCTGACCCTGTTCCTGTGCCTGTGTTCGATGGTGGTGTCGGTGCTGTTCGGCTTTGCCGCCGCGTTGGCGCGCTTGTCGAACAGTGCGGTGCTGGTGGGCATCGCCAGCTTCTACACCTCGTTCTTCCGCGGCACGCCGCTGCTGATCCAGATCCTGCTGATCTACCTGGGGCTGCCACAGCTGGGCCTGGTACCGGGCGCCATCAGTGCCGGCATCATCGCCCTGTCGCTGAACTACGGGGCCTACCTGAGCGAGATCTTCCGCGCCGGCATCCTCGGCGTCGCCCGCGGGCAGCGTGAAGCGGCGCTGGCGCTGGGCATGCGCACGCCGCAGATCTTCTGGCACATCGTCCTGCCCCAGGCCATGCGCGTGATCATTCCACCGACGGCCAACCAGTTCATCTCGATGCTCAAGGATTCGTCGCTGATTTCGGTAATGGGCGTGTGGGAGGTGATGTTCCTGGCGCAGTCGTACGGGCGCTCGAGCTATCGCTACCTGGAGATGCTGACCACGGCAGCGGTGATCTACTGGGTGCTGTCGATATTGCTGGAACTGTTGCAGGCGCGGCTGGAGCGGCATTTTGGCCGGGCGTATCAGCGCTAAGGGCCAGGCTCGGTAGGCAGGGGCTCTGTGGGAGCGGGCGTGCCCGCTCCCACACAGTCACAGCGCTTTCATTTCGGCAATATCCCGCGCCACCTGATCGGCCGACTGGTCGAACATTGCCTGTTCCTGCGCATCCAGCGGCAGCTCGATCACCCGCGCCAGCCCCTTCTCTGCCAGTACGCAAGGCACGCCCATGGCAATATCCTTGCGCCCATACTCGCCCTCCAGAATCGCTACCGCCGGCAAGATGCGGTTGCGCCCGTTGGCGATCGCATCCACCATCTGCGCAATGGCCACGCCCGGCGCATCGCAGGCGCTGCCCAGCTTCTTCAAGCCAAGGATCTCGCCGCCACCTTTGCGCGTGCGCTCGACGATCTGCTCGATCTGCTCATTGGACAGGAAGTGCGACAACGGCACCGAGCCGATCTGGCAGTAGCGCATCAGCGGCACCATGCTGTCGCCATGCCCACCCAGCACCAGCGCGGTGATATCGCGGGCGGAGAAACCGGTCTGTTCGGCGATGAAACACTTCATTCGCGCGGTATCCAGCACCCCTGCCTGGCCGAACACCTTGTTGCGCCCCTGCCCGCTGAGGCTCCAGGCGCGGTAGGTGAGCACATCGACCGGGTTGGACACCACCAGCACTGTGGCTGCCGGCGCATGCTGCTTGATATCCGCCATGATGCCGTCGAGGATCGGCAGGTTGGTAGCGAGTACATCCTGACGCGACTGGCCCGGCTTGCGCGGCACGCCTGCGGTGATCACCACCAGCTCGGAGCCCTGCAGCAACTCGGCGTCGCCGCCGCCATGCACGCGGGTATCGGAACCTGATTCGACTGCAGCTTGCCACACGTCCAGCGCCTTGCCCTTGGCCATTTCACCTTGCACGTCCATCAGCACCAGTTCACGGCACAGCTCGTCCCGGGCAATGATCTGCGCCGCCGCCTCGCCGACGATGCCAGCGCCTATGATTGACAGTTTGTTCATCTGACACCTCCCAGCGGCGCGCGCCACCAGGAACACGCCTGCGTATAGAAGGAGTATCGCCGGTTGGGACCAAAAGGCCACATTGACCGACGATCATCTTGCCCGTTGCGCTCTCAGCTGAGGGCCGTAACCGCGTCCCCTATCGGCTCCAGCAACCCCTGGCGAGTCGCCCTGCATACGGCGCTGACCACCGCCTGCAACGAGGCCTGCAAACTGCTGTGGTCCCTGCCGACGCCAAACAGCAGCTGGCCGTGGACGCGAATTTCCACGTAGGCAATGGCTTCGGCCTGGGCACCATCACGCACCGCATGCTCGTGGTAGTCGGCGATGTCGAAACTCAGCCCCTGTGCGGCAAATGCATTGACCAACCCGGCCAGCGGCCCGTTGCCTTTACCAGCGAGCGTCACCCGCCCTCCCTCGAAGGCCAGTTGTGCATGGATGCAGGTGCCGGCATCGTCACGGGTGATCACAGGCTGGGTCAGCGTGTAGGGCTTGCCCCGCTCCAGATAGTGATCGCTGAAGCTGCACAGGATCATTTCGCTGGTCACTTCCTGGCCCTTGGCGTCGGCGACGCGCTGAACCAGGCCGCTGAATTCCATCTGCAGGCGACGCGGCAAGACGATGCCCTGCTGCTCCAGCAAGTAGGCGACCCCACCTTTACCCGACTGGCTGTTGACGCGGATCACGGCCTCGTAGTTGCGCCCCATATCGGCCGGATCGATCGGCAGGTAGGGAATTTCCCAATAGCCGCCAGGGTTGTCACGGCGGCGGGCGAAGCCCTTCTTGATGGCGTCCTGGTGGGAACCGGAGAAAGCGGTGAAGACCAGTTCACCGGCATAAGGATGACGCGGATGGGTGGGCAACTGGTTGCAATACTCGACTTCACGCTGAACATGGATGATGTCCGAGAAGTCCAGCCCGGGGCTGATACCGCTGGTGTACAGGTTCATGGCCAAGGTCAGGATATCGACGTTACCGGTGCGCTCACCATTACCGAACAACGTCCCTTCGACCCGTTCGGCACCCGCCAGGCAGGCCTGTTCGGCAGTAGCGACCCCGGTGCCACGGTCATTATGCGGGTGCACGCTGATGACCACGCTGTCGCGTTTTTTCACGTGGCGGCAGAACCACTCGATCTGATCGGCGAACACATTGGCGGTGGACACCTCGACGGTAGTGGGCAGGTTGAGGATCATCTTGTTGTGCGGCGTTGGCTGAAACGCATCGATGACCGCTTCACAAATTTCCAGGCCAAAATCCAGCTCGGTGAAACAGAAGGTTTCCGGCGAATATTGATAGGTCCACTGGGTTTGCGGGTTGGCCTGCATCAGCGCCTTGATCTCGCGGGTGGCCTGGGTGGCGATAGCGATGCAGCCTGGGCGATCGACACCGAACACGACCTCACGGAATACTGGGGCGGTGGCATTGTAGACATGCACGATCGCCCGTGGCACACCCTGGAGCGCTTCGAAAGTGCGCTCGATCAGGTGAGTACGGGCCTGGGTCATGACCTGGATCGTGACGTCGTCAGGGATTGCGCCGCTTTCGATCAATTCGCGCAGGTAATCGAAGTCGGTCTGCGAGGCAGCCGGGAAGCCGACTTCGATCTGCTTGAAGCCCACCTTGACCAACAAATCGAAGAAGCGACGTTTGCGCTCGGCATTCATCGGCTCTATCAACGCCTGATTGCCGTCTCGCATATCGACACTGCACCAGGTGGGCGCCGCTTTCTGTACCCTGCCCGGCCAGGTGCGGTCTGGCAGATCGACGGTGGCGAAATGGCGGTACTTGGTGGAAGGGTCTTTCAACATCATGGCGGCGGTCTCCTTTGCCTGCGACGGATCATGAATGGCCGGCGACGAGACGACGACCAGATTTCAACATTGGATCCAATTTATGCCGAATGATGTTGCCCGCGATTGCGTTTTTTTCCGCAAGCGTGACTCAAGTAATGCAGAATTGCATGAAAGATAGTTTTATTGGTTATTATTTGCGCAAAAACAATGAAGGCTATTAATTGCTGCCAGAAATATCGAAGCCTTTCCGATGCCCCTCAGCCGGTATTCAACGTCCGTCTGAATCAGCCATCGAGGGTGACAGGTGTGAACAGGGAAGCAGGCTGGCGCGGATTTCAGCCCGCCCAAAGCCTGCACCGTCCTTACCGACCAATCCTTTTATCAGCTTCACCGTCATCTTGGTTGTTGTGCGGCAGCACTTTGACCTACGCTAGATGTGGCAATAAGCCATCACTCAAACCAAGCAAGGAGTAGCCTGATGAAAGTTGCTTCTCTCATGATCGCTGCAGTCCTTTCGTTCTACTCGGTAGCCGCTTTCGCACATAGCGGCGGTACCGATTCCAAGGGTTGCCATACCAATCACAAGACGGGTGGCTATCACTGCCACTGAGGGAGTGATCAACCCTGAACCTTGGCGTCCTTGAGCCTGAGGATGCCAAGTAGGGAATCAACTCATGAGCGTTACAACAGCTGGCGAATACCCAACAACGCCAGCAGATGCCCAGGGTAGAACCAGTAGCCCCACTGCGTGACGGGCAAGACCTTGAACGGCAGGCGTGCCCAGAACAGGGCCAACCCGAGCAGCGGCGCCAGGGCTGCGGTCGAAAGCGCCAGGATCGCGAATGGCTCAAGCTGTGCGGCCCGTTCGAACAGGTCGCTTCGCGTGTTGCTGGCAACGCACAAGGCGACCGGGACCAGCAAGAACCGCTCGGGCCGCTTGAGTGCAAGCAGCAGCGCAGCGGGGAGCAACACCCCGTAAAAACCGTACATCAACGGTTCGCTCAACAAATAGCCCGCCACCAGTGCAGCGCCAGCCACTATCAGGCTTGCGAGGGTCCGGTGTTGCACGCCCCAAGCGACCATGAGGCCCAGCGCCAGGGTGACCAGCACGTTGAAGGTTGCCGAAGTGCCGAGCAGCCGGTAAGGCACTTCGGAAAGCGCAGCGAACAGCAGCAGAAGTGCGAGGTAGCGAGCGTTGCTGCAGGTGAACAACTCGCCTCGCGGGTTTCGCGAGACATTGATCGCCACTGCCAGGCAGAACAAGGGAAAGGACAGCCGGCCGAGTACGAACAGGTCAGCGCTCGCTGGCCAGGCCAACCGCATGTGGTCGAGCACCATGCTGATCAGGGCGATCCACTTGATCAGGTCCTGGCCGCTGTGCCGCGCTGCCAGCGGGCAGACGGGGGCCGGCGTCATGCCATGCTCCCGAGCACCACCAGCGTCAGCACCAGGTAACGCCCACCCTTGGCCAGGATGACCAGCAACAGGAACCGCCAGAACGGTTCGCGCATGACCCCGGCCACCAGGGTGATCGGATCGCCGATCAGCGGCACCCAGCTCAGCAGCAGTGACCAGTATCCGTAGCGCCGGTACATGACCTGCGCTTTTTCCAGCTTGGCCTCGCTGACCGGGAACCAGCGCTTGTGGCGGAAATGTTCGATGCCCCGGCCAAGCACCCAGTTCGCCACTGAGCCAAGCACGTTGCCGGCGGTGGCCACCGCGACCAGCGTTACTGGCAGGTAGTGCCCGGACAGGAGCATTGCGACCAGCGCCGCTTCCGATTGCATGGGCAACAAGGTTGCCGCTGCAAACGCGGCCAGGAACAGCCCGAGGTAGCTGCTGAGTGCGAACACGGCGCTACAGGTACTTGGTGATTTGCTTGAATTCGTCGAGGGCCGAGCGATCGCCCTTGCTCAAGGCCGTGACCGAATCTTCCAGGCAGTGATCGATATGGTCCTGGATCAGCGTGCGCTTGGCCTGGCAGACCGCTTTTTCAACCGCATGCAGTTGCTGGGCAATGTCGAGGCATTCACGCCCGTCCTCGATCATCGCGATGATGCTGCGCAGGTGCCCGTCAGCACGCTTCAGGCGCTTGATGATCGCCTCATGGCTCTGGTGTACATGGGTATGCCCCGGCTCGGCATCATGTGGGTGATCATGGGAATGATCGGACATATCCAGGGCCTCTGTCAGGGGTTATTTACGCTGGCGATGCTATCCCCCCCTCGGGGTTGGGTCAAACCTGCAGCTTTGCGGCTGGATCACTGTCAGGGTGCCAGATCCGTTTGCTCACTACCCAGGCGCCCCCGGCGAGCAGGCCCAGGCCGATGAACGCTGCAGTGAGGTTGACGCTGGCCCCCAGCCACCCGGCCAACGGATAGGTGACCAGCCAGCAGGCATGGGACAACGCGAATTGCGCCGCGAACAGGGCTGGCCGGTCCTGCGCAGACGACGATCGACGCAGAATCCGCCCCGACGGCGTTTGTGCCAGCGAGTAGCCCGCACCCAACACCACCCAAAGCGCGATCAAGGCCGAATAGCTTGAGACGAAAGCGCCGAGCAGCAAGCCGACCACCAGAATCGCGCCGCCGGCCAGCATGGCCTTGCGCTCGTCCAGGCGCTCCAGAAGCCGCGGCAATACCAGTGCCACCACCATCGACCCGCCGCCGAAGGCCATCAAGGCCATGGCCATGGCACGCTGGTCGAGCCCCAGCTGCGCCTGCACGAACACCACCGTGTTCACGATCACCATCGCACTGGCCGCAGCAATCGCCAGGTTCAGCGCCAGCAAGCCGCGCAGGCGTGGGGTATGCAGGAAAATCCGCAGGCCTTTGGTGGTGCGCTCGTAGATGCTGCGCCTGGGCCCACGCACGGCAACCGGCAGTACCGCCGAAACCACCATGGCCGCCGAAACCACAAAACCGACGACGGTGCCGCCAAACAGGCTATGGAAGCTGAGCACGGTCAACAGCGCCGCCGCCAGCATCGGGCTGATGACGCTCTCCAGGTCGTAAGCCAGGCGTGAAAGCGACAGCGCCTTGGTGTACTCACGCTCATCGGGAAGGATGTCTGGGATAGTGGCCTGGAACGTCGGGGTGAAAGCGGCGGAAGCCGACTGCAGCACGAAGATCAGGACATACACTTGCCAGATCTGCGTGACGAAGGGCAGCAACAGCGCCGCCGCGGCCCTGACCAGATCGAGCGTGACCAGCATGGCCTTCCTCGGCAAATGTTCCGCCAACGCCCCGGCAATCGGCGCCACGCCGATGTAGGCCAGCATCTTGATTGCCAACGCCGTACCCAGCACGGTACCGGCCTGCGCGCCGGCCAGATCGTAGGCCAGCAGCCCGAGCGCCACGGTCGCCAGACCGGTGCCGATCAAGGCGATCACCTGGGCGATGAACAGGTGCCTGTAAGTGCGGTTTTTCAAGACGGAGAGCATGGCACCTCGGGGCAAGGCTGAAGGCGATTGCTATCGCCTGGACTGAATCATCATGCCAATAGCCTATCCCCCCAGGGGGGATACAGCAACGCGGCGCTCTGCTGTCCACGACACCTCGTCAAATGCCGTTACTTTTGCGCCAACCTGGCTTAATGTAGAGAGAGATACATTTTATGTTGAGCTTCCTACATGACTGACTGGGCGCTACTGATCCTCGGGCTGCCGACAGCCAACGCCACCGAGCGTATGCGCGCCTGGAGAACCCTGAAAGCCTGCGGTGCCGCAGTACTTCGGGATGGCGTATACCTGCTGCCGGAACACAGTGCGGGGCGTGAAACGTTCGAAGCCGTGGAACGAGACGTGCTGGCCATCAACGGCACGGCATTTCTGCTGACGCTGGCGGAACGTGAAGAGCGCTTCAGCGGGCTGTTCGACCGCAGTGACGAATACGCCAAGCTGCTCGCCGAAATTGCCGGCTGCCGGGCGGACCTGTCGCCGGACAATGCCCTGCAGACAGCCCGGCAGGCGCGCAAGCTGAGGAAGATGTTCACTCAGCTGGCAGCCATCGATTTCTTCCCGGGCGCACTGAAAGCCCAGACCGACTCGGCTTTGCAGGCGCTCGAGACCGACATCAGCCGCGCCTTGTCTGCCGATGAGCCGCGCGCCCACGACCAGGCCATCACCCGCTTGGCGCGTGGCGACTACCAGGGCCGCCGCTGGGCGACCCGCAAGCGCCCGTGGGTCGATCGCCTGGCCTGTGCCTGGCTTATCCGCCGCTTCATTGATGCTAACGCCCGGTTCATCTGGCTCGACAGCCCCGGCGATTGCCCAGACGATGCGCTGGGCTTCGACTTCGATGGCGCCAGGTTCAGCCATGTCGGGCAGCGGGTGTCGTTCGAAACGCTTATCGACAGTTTTGATGTTCAGCAGCCAGGCCTGGCACGTCTGGCGCGCGTGATTCACTACCTGGACGTGGGGGGTTACCAACCCTCCGAAGCACCCGGTATCGAGCGTGTCCTCGCCGGCTTGCGCGCAAGCATCGGCGATGACGACCAACTGACAACCGTTGCCGGGGGCATCTTCGATGGGCTGCTGACGGCTTTCGCAAGTGAGGAAATCGAAAATGGTTGATACCCCCTCCGCCGTGAGCGAACAGCCAGAGCCGCAAGCTGCGCTGCGGCCGGTCAGCTTGTTCGAAGCCTTCCTGTTCTGGCTCAAGCTGGGCTTCATCAGCTTTGGCGGGCCCGCCGGGCAGATTTCGATCATGCACCAGGAGCTGGTCGAGCGCCGTCGATGGATCAGCGAGAAGCGTTTTCTGCACGCACTGAACTACTGCATGCTGCTGCCCGGCCCCGAGGCCCAGCAGCTCGCCACGTACATCGGCTGGCTGATGCACCGCTCGTGGGGCGGCGTGATTGCCGGCGCCTTGTTCGTGCTGCCTTCGCTGTTCATCCTGATTGGCTTGTCCTGGGTCTACATCGCCTTCGGCGAGGTGCCGGTGGTCGCCGGCATCTTCTATGGCATCAAGCCGGCGGTCACCGCCATCGTCGTTCACGCGGCCCACCGGATCGGCTCGCGAGCGCTGAAGAACGGCTGGCTGTGGGCCATGGCCGCGGCCTCGTTCGTGGCCATCTTCGCGCTCAACGTGCCGTTCCCGCTGATCGTGCTGGCCGCCGCGCTGATCGGCTATGCGGGCGGCCGCTTCGCCCCGGACAAGTTCGTGATCGGTGGTGGCCATGGGGCTGCGAAGAACAGCTATGGCCCGGCGCTGATCGATGACGACACACCGACACCCGAACATGCCCGTTTCAGCTGGGGTCACCTGCTGCGCCTGCTGCTGGTCGGTGCTGCGCTGTGGTGCCTGCCCATGGCGCTGCTGACCCTGACGTTTGGCTGGGGTGCGACCCTGACCCAGATGGGCTGGTTCTTCACCAAGGCCGCGTTGTTGACCTTTGGCGGGGCCTACGCCGTGTTGCCCTATGTCTACCAGGGCGCAGTCGGCCATTACGGCTGGCTGTCACCGGCGCAGATGATCGACGGGCTCGCCCTGGGCGAAACCACGCCAGGGCCGCTGATCATGGTGGTGGCCTTTGTCGGCTTCGTTGGAGGTTACCTGCACCCGATGTTTGGCGCGGAACACCCGTTCCTCGCTGGCGCGGTCGCGGCCAGCCTGGTCACCTGGTTCACCTTCCTGCCGTCGTTCCTGTTCATTCTCGGCGGTGGGCCGTTGGTGGAGTCGACGCATGACGAGGTGAAGTTCACTGCGCCGCTGACCGGGATTACGGCGGCGGTGGTGGGGGTGATCCTGAACCTGGCGATGTTCTTCGGTTATCACGTGCTTTGGCCGAAGGGGTTTGCTGGCGCGTTCGACTGGCCTTCGGCGGTGATTGCGGTTGCGGCGGCGGTCGCCTTGTTCCGCTTCAAGCGCGGGGTGATTCAGGTGCTGTTTGGCTGTGCCGTGCTTGGCCTGGTAGTGCATTTGCTGCGGGCTTGAAACCAGCGGCGATTCACAGCCCCTGCTCAACGAGGAACGACCTGCCACAACTCGGAGAACACCTGGACGAACCCGAAAGTGCCGATGGCGACTGCGGAAACGGCAGAGATGACGCGCATGAAGGCAACAGGCATTTTCTTGCGCAGTGCTGCGGTAAACCCGCTCAGGCAGAGCCACCAGGCAGCCGATCCTAGAAACACCCCGGCGAGCATCAGGAAGGTGGCGAACCACATTGCGCTGTCGCTCTGCTGTCGCTGGCTGGCCAAGGGATCGAGCGCTGCAAAAATGGCAATGAAGGCCAATATGGTCATCGGGTTTGACAGGGTTAGCCCAAACGCTGTGAGAAAGTCGCGCGTCACCGACGCAGAAGCGGCCGCCTCCGCAGCCTGCCTGGGTTTCAACGCATCTCGGGCAATGCCCCAGGCCAACCACAGCAGAAATGCACCACCCAACACTTTGAGCACGGTGGCCAGCGAAGGGGCAGACAGGAAAATCCCGGTAATGCCCAGCGCGCCGATCAACCCATAGACCGTATCGGCGCTGGCAGCACCCAGCCCGGTCGCGAGCCCCGAACGGAAGCCGTTCTTCAGGCTTCGCTGAACGCACAGCAGTCCAATCGGGCCGACAGGCGCAGCAATCGAAAAGCCGATAACGAATGATTTAGCCAGCAGCATGGGTTTCTCCAGACGATAGGCAGGGGTCTCGGGAGAATGGTAGGTATACCGGCGATTGTGCAGAATGGGTTTTCCAAGGAAAAAAACAAATCTACCTAAGGAATTAAGGCACATGGATGATATTGACTGGAAAATCCTCGAGCGCCTTCAAGGCAATGGCCGCATGACCTATACCGAGCTTGCGCGGCATGTGCATCTATCGGTGCCCGCTGTAACCGAGCGCGTCAGGCGCCTTGAAGAAGAGGGGGTGATCGAGGGCTATGCGGCTCGGGTTAACCCGATAGCTGCGGGCTACCTGGTTGGCGCAATGTTGGCGATGACCGTGCCCCAGCCGGCCAAGGCGAAGTTTCTCAAGGTGTTGGAGGGGATACCGGAGGTTTTGGAGTGCCATCACATAACGGGGGCGGACTCCTACATCTTTCGGGTGGTGGCTGCGAGCATGGGTGATTTGGAGCGGTTGATTGAAAAGATCAACCACTATGGGGAGACGCGGACGTCCATTGTGATGTCGACCCCGATTCCACCGCGTGCGCTTGAGCGGCCTGCGCGGTTTTGATTTGCCGGGCGGGAGTAGCAGAAGCAAAAACCGGCCAGGATCAAGATCTCTGCGACCTGTGGGGATTTTCCGCTACGCGGGATTAGCGGCTCAGTTCGACCGGGAGCACGGGCATCTCACGATTGGGCCTCCTGAGCACCATTACCTGGGCGGGTGGAGGCAGCACTGACCGATGAGACCTGCGCCTAAAGATCCTGAGCCGGCTGAACGCAGCGACTGTCAGTCAGTTTTCCTTACAGCTTTTCCGGGCCCGTGGCGACGCCGGCCTCGATACTGCCTTCTTCGCTTTGGCTGCCGCAGGGCTTTTCCCTCGTTTCGGTCCGGCTACCACGGAGGAACTGGCCTGCAGCGCGGCTGCAGCGATTGGCCCACTAGCCTTCAACTGGCCGACATTGTTGCCGACGACCGTTGCAGTGGGCTTATCTTTGGCAGTCATCACCATACCCATCCGCACGCCAAACAGACGCAGCACGGCGTCCAAAGTGCTGAGCTTTGGATTCGACTTCCCGCTTTCCAGTTCGTACAGGCTTTTCGTGGATATCTTGCACATGGCCGCGAAGGTTTCTTGGTCAAGCCCGGTGACTTCGAGCCGCAAACGGCGGATGGATGTCCCAATTGGATCGAGCCCCGCCGCGTTGCGCTTGACGATATCCTCTACGAGCTGAGCGCGCTCTTCAGGCTGTAGTTTTTTCATCGCAGTCCCCACTCCACGAGTCGCTTGTCCAGGTTATTCACGGGTATAGAGGCTGCATTGCGCATCGATTCTGGAGCATCGGTCAGTAGGTCGGGCAACGCCCTGAATTCCTCAGCCGCCTCCATCAACCGTTGCAGCAGAGCATCGGGATCAGTGTAACCAGCAAGCTCAGCGCAGTTGTCGCTCCAATCAGAAGACCCCTTGCGCTCCGCCGCCCACTTCGTCGGCCGTGTGATGCCCTCTTCATCCAGGATCATTGGCGCGAGGTCATAGATTGGCGCCAAACGAAACCTCCCCCCACACGCATGATGGAGGTGTTGCGGCCGTGGTTATCGGTGTTGCCTAGAATGCGGTTCAGCAGATCGCGCCGCACGTACTCGAACACCAGGTCGTCCACCTCATCCTGCTGGCCGTTGTCGATCCACCATGCGATCAAAGTTCGCGATGATTTAGTCGTCGTCATATGCGACAAGGCACCTCCCATCAGCAACACGCACGGGATTTGCAACCGTGAGTGTCGCTGCATCGCTCCATGCGCCATCGGAGAAAGCCTGGATCGTGATTCTGAGCGGCATCGCCACACCATTAATCAGTATTTGAATGCCGATCATCATAGTGCCTGCGGCATAAACCGGCATATTTTGCTAATTAAGAGCTTCGGCACGGAAAAACCGGCATCACACTACCGATTACGCATTCACCGCGCGTTGGAGGTGCTGGAGGTCGCTGCGCCTGGCAAGCAGAAACTGCCTGTGATTCGGCCTATGGTTTATAGGATCCAGTTTATCTGCGCTGGTCAGGTGTTGGATGGTACGGGCTTCGCCCGTGATCGCGGGTAAACCCGCTCCTACAGGGCGGGAGCTAGCCTGTAAAAATGGGTCGCGTGGTGGCGCTGATCGCAGGGGTTAGACAGTTAAGTCCGAGGCTCGCAGACCTGCTGAGAAAAGACAGGCCCAAGAAAGCCCGCACTAGGCGGGCTTATTGATGGCGCGATAGCAAAGAACACTATCGCCAAACTGACTTTAAATATGAAATGTCTAAAGTGGCGCAATCCGTATTTCCGACGCCAGAACAGTCATACGTATATGCAAAATACATGAACAAAGCGTTCGCAAAGGCTGGCTATAGCCTGGACGAAGCTCTATATGATTATTTCAAATCTGGCGCCCCATCTGGTGGAGCTGCTGGCAGCCCTAATATTTTATTCTCGAAAAAACTAAATTTGACTGTGTATGCCGACGCCCTCAAGAGTGCCGCTTCAGGCGGGGCTCGTTTGTTTCTGTCTTAGTAAAGCGGCTACTTGTACACAACTTGATAGTCATGTCGCCGCTGCTCTGAGATCTCATTAACCGCTGGGCCATATACTGAGCATAACTCAAGCATGGCCACCTTTGACTAACAAAAGCGATATTGGTAGCCTGTGAATTTAAGACGTCCCCATATACTGACTAGCTGGTCTCACTGTCGATCAGGGTCCACGTTGCAAGGCATCAGTAGATGTACATCGCTGCACAGAGATAGTCGACGATACCAAGCACCTACAATAAGCTTAGCTAGGTTAGATAACTATACCTCTATCAGCCGTTGCCTTGTAAACGGGTGGCGGGTCCCCCTCGAGTTGTGAACCATAATACAAAGCCAATATACGAAGGCTGCTAGAGCAAACTGCACGCTATCTGTGGCACTTGACAATGATTAAAGACATTGTTAGTTTAGCTCGCGATAGGCCGGATGCGGGTCAACCGCCACATGGTGGTGAGAGGGTTCGATTCCCTCATGGCCGGCCCCTACTTTTCTGGTACTTCATATCCTTCCGAAGGCCAGCTAGTATTTTTAACTCTGTATCTGGTATAGCTACATAATCAAGACAAGACGCTTTGGCTAGAGCGTGCACGTCGAGATTTTGCACCCCCATTAGGCTGCATTGCTTCATATTTGCGCCATCAAATTTTACGCCTCTCACGTCAGCACCCTTAAGATTTGCGCTTTGAAGATCGCAGTCAGTAAAATCACAGCGTTCTAAGACTGCCCCCTCAAAAGATACCCCTCTGCATGCTGCACCTATAAATTTCGATTTCAGCAAATTACACTTTGTAAATCGCGAGTTCTTTATTTCGCAGCCTTCAAAATTTGAAGAGCGCATCATTACGTCATAGAATAGGACATTCTTCAGTACCCCCTGTGCAATTTTGAAACCAATAAGCTTCCCGCCCTTAGCTTCAAAATTGTTAAGAAGCATTCCAAAGACGGATATATTAGCCACATTAAAACAAGTAACACGAGCCTCATTCAGCCTCTTGAGAATACCTATTTTCTTTAGGTTGATTTCCGGAGCATCCAAAAGCGCGTAGTCATTCAAATCCTCAAGCTGACGCTTGATTTCCGAGCGGCCAACTCTCCTAGAATCAAGCCATAGAATAAGCCCACCAACCACTGCCAATTCCAATATCATCCCATGCAATTCAACTAGATAGTTTTCCCAAAAATCCCGACCATAAAGCCCAAGAGTCACATTTGGAAGTAACTTAGCACTGACTATATCCCATCCAGCCGTTATCCCAAAAATTGTTATCGCGCCAATTGTCACAATAGTGATCGATGTTTTTATTTGACTATCAAAAATACTCATACCACCCCCATCAGTAACGCAAATCCAAAACCATCAATAAAAACGCACTCAGGAATTATTAGCATTATAAAGATCATATTCTATGAAATCCCTGCCCTTCAAGCTGCTGATAACAGTGGACATGCTGTAGCAGGACTTCGGTGAGTGCATCCACTGACTACCCTGCAAAGCCCAAGCTGGTCATTAATAGGTATGCCTAGGCCTTTATTAGCCTTATCGCTCGATAGGTGACACTCAAAATGCAACAGCATGAGAACAACACCCTAACTGATACGGCTTGATTATGTTCATCCGCGCCTACCTCCGAGCTTCCACAGACGAACAAGACGCCAGCCGGGCACGCAGCTCGCTGGAAAACTTTGTCAGCAGCCAGAACAAGGTCATCGCCTGCGGGTATTTGGAGAATGCCAGCGGCGGCGCCTCAGATCGCCCGGAGCTACTTCGTCTGCTAAAGGATGCCCGCAAAGGTGACGTGCTACTGGTCGAATCCATCGACTGCCTTTCCCGCCTCCCCGCTGACGATTGGAGCAAGCTCAAGGCCGCAATCGATGCCAAGGGGTTGCGGATTGTGGCGCTCGACTTACCCACGAGCCACCAAGGTATACGCGACACCATGGGTGACGAGTTCACTGATAGAATGCTCGCAGCGATCAATTCAATGTTAGTTGAGATGATGGCGGCGATAGTCAGGAAGGACTACGAGCAGAGGCGGGAGCGACAGGCTCAGGGCATTCAGAAGGCTAAAAGTGCCAGCAAGTATCAGGGCCGGCCAGTGGACCAAGAATTGCACAAGCGAGTTAAAGAGCTGCTCAGTGCCGGCTTAGGCATTCGAGTAACCGCTAGGCACGCAAGCTGCTCAACCACGACTGTCCTGCGTATCCGAGACGCTGTATAGGGCTTCCGCTTCAGCCAAAAAAACCAGGCAAGAAGCAGTCATGTGCAGCATGTACGCGGCCAAATGCTCGGGGACTTGAGTAGGTGCGGAACCTTGCCCGTGGCCAGAAAGCTTATTCCGCCCGGTTGGCACACTACTTTCGAGCGAGCTTCTGAGCGACGTGAGTGACTGTTGCCAGTAGAGCGGAATCAGTTCGTGATCGAAAAGCACTTGGATCAGTTTGCCGGCGGTGGCATGGTCGGCGTACTCCCAGCCGCGCTTGTCACAAATCGCCTTCATCATGCTCTCAAAAGCTTTCAGACACTCGTTCAGAGCTTCCTTGGTATTACCTTGGCGATAGTGAGAATGAGCTAGCAGAAACTCCTCTTCAGGTCCTCGATAACAGCTCTGTTGAAGCAGTCGCAACGCGGGCTTGACTACCTCCTCATGAAGAAGCTGCGAGTCCTTTTTGATGATTTCTCCAGATAGGAATTCGAAACCAACGCCGTGCTCGCGGAATCGAGTGTTTAGTTCGGCGATAGCCTCAGATGCAACCTCATCGGCGTTGCTACGTTGCAAATAGTCCCACGAGCGGGTGAGCCGGTCGATTGCCCTAAAAGCCAACTCCACAGCATCTAGAGCCTTTTCAACGTTATTCTCGGCCATGAAAAAATCGCAGAGCTCTGCGATAGGGTCCTCTTGATGAGCTGCCCGAGATGTAAGAGCGAAGACCCCATATTCTCGACGGAGCATAGAGGTCATCATGGACCAAGCGTGGGGACTTTTGCCCCGCTGACGGAAATCGTCGTGATTGCCGAGCGCTTCAATCCAGATCTGCACAATCTGGGTTTTGAGAGCCGAAGGCAGGCTTATGTACTGGTAGACGTCCGGAAATTCACCGCGAGCGCGGCGTGCTCTCTTGGAGTACAGGTCGACTACAGCCACTAGCAATCTCCTCTGACGCACGACGCGAGAGAGCTGAAAGCATCAGAAAGCCTCCATGCTGCAAGCATTTGACGGAGGACAAGACGCTCACAACTCCAGCTGAAGGCATTTCTCTTGCTGTCACCCTGCTGTCACAAAATATCAAATCAGAAGGATTAAAACGCTGAAAGCCTTGATTTGTCTGGTGCCGGAGACAGGAATCGAACCTGCGACCTTCGCGTTACGAGTGCGCTGCTCTACCGACTGAGCTACACCGGCGTGTAGCGCAACGTACCACTGCTCGCACCCGTTACGCAAACCCCTGTTTCGCCTACCTTATTACCCCACCTCAAGGCGCCTTGCACCCCTTCGGTGCCAGGTCTTCTTCAATGTCGGTCGTACACGCCCAGCCAGCCGCCGCGCGCGTCAGGGTACAAACGATGCTCCCGCTGCCATCCGCCGCCTTGCCGCTGGCCGTGATCGCACAATGCGCCGTTGCCGGCTGCCCACCCAGCTCGGCCACCGTCGCCACGTCCTTGCCATCATTCAGGCGCAGGTCCATCGCCGTCTTCAGCGCGCTGATTTCGAGCAACCCGGCCGCAGCCTTCGAGCGGGACTGGTGGTTGGTGTACATCGGTAAGGCGATGGTCGCCAGAATGCCGATGATCGCGACAACGATCATCAGTTCGATCAGGGTGATACCGCGTTGCCCTTTCATGAACGGTTTCCTTTTTGATACGTGTACTCGTTGAGGTCTGTCTCGCCCCAACCGGCAGCGGCGCAGTAGGCCTGAACAGACACCTTTTGTCACCCCTGCCCGCTTGGGCGTCATCTTCGCTGAACTACTCTAGTGAGCATCATGGACGCGCGCCCTGGCATGGACGCGGCAAGCTGTTTCCAAGCTTGTCGCCCGGGCAGAAAAAAGGACCTTGGCATGAACCCATCGACTCCTCTCTACACCTGGCACGGCATCGACGCCAACGGCCAACCGGTCAGCGGCCAGACGCCGGGGCGCAGCCCGGCCCATGTCCGGGCCGGGCTGATTCGTCAGGGCATCAAGGTGACAGGCTTGCGGCCCGTCGGCGGGCTGACCTTCAGTTTGCCAAAACGCCAGGCAAAAGCCGACCCGGCGGGATTCAGCCGGCAATTGGCGACCTTGCTCAAGGCCGGGGTACCGCTGCTGCAGGCGTTCGAGGTGATGGGGCGCAGTGGCTGCGACGCGGGGCAGGCGGCGTTGCTGGGCAGATTGAAACAGGATGTGGCCTTGGGCCTGGGGCTGGCGGACGCGTTGCAGCGCCACCCAGGCTGGTTCGATGCGCTGTACTGCAACCTGGTGCGGGTGGGTGAGCAATCCGGCACGCTCGACCGGCAGCTGGAACAGCTGGCGACCATGCTGGAACAACGCCAGGCGCTGCACAGGAAAGTGCGCAAGGCGATGATCTATCCGCTGCTGCTGTTGCTGACCGGGTTGGGGGTGTCGGCGATTCTGCTGCTGGAGGTGATACCCGAATTCGAGAACCTGTTTTCAGGCATGGGCGCGGCATTGCCAGCGTACACCCAATGGGTCATCGACTTGTCCACGCTGCTGAGCCGGTTTGCGCCGCTGTTGGTGGTGCTGAGCGCTGTGCTCGGTTTCGCCATGCGCCGGCTTTACCGGCAGCATGCACCGACGCGCCTGTGGCTATCCCGGCAGGTGCTGGGCTTGCCGGTGTTCGGCAGGTTGCTGGCGCAGGCGGCGCTGGCGCGGTTCGCCCGTAGCCTGGCAACGGCCTATGCCGCCGGAGTGCCTTTGCTGGATGCATTGGGTACGGTGGCGCGGGTGAGTGGTGGCGACTTGCACGAACAGGTGGTTTTGCGGTTGCGCCAGGGCATGGCCAATGGGCAGGGGCTGAACCAGGCGATGGCCGTCGAGCCGCTGTTTCCACCGTTGCTGGTGCAACTGACGGCCATCGGTGAAACCAGCGGTACGCTGGACCAGATGCTGGAGAAAGCCGCCAGCCATTACGAGGAACAGGTCAGCCAGGCGCTGGACCAGTTGACCAG
Source organism: Pseudomonas sp. LAM2023 (assembly GCF_016620375.1). Classification (NCBI taxonomy): domain Bacteria; kingdom Pseudomonadati; phylum Pseudomonadota; class Gammaproteobacteria; order Pseudomonadales; family Pseudomonadaceae; genus Pseudomonas; species Pseudomonas sp. LAM2023. Next base: position 494,058 of record NZ_JAENHV010000017.1, read on the forward strand.
CCTGCTGGAGCCAGCCATCGTGCTGATTCTGGGCGTGCTGGTAGGCGGCCTGGTGGTGGCGATGTACCTGCCGATCTTCCAGTTGGGTAGCTTGATCTGAACATGACTTCATGGACTTTGCTGGCGGAGCAGCCAGCGTACTTCCTCACCCTGGCCACGCTGCTCGGCCTGCTGGTGGGCAGTTTCCTCAATGTGCTGGTGTACCGCCTGCCGATCATGCTGGAGCAGCAATGGCAGCGTGAGGCGCAGGAAGTGTTAGGACTGCCGACAACGGCGCAGGAACGCTTCGACCTGTGGCTGCCAGCCTCGCGTTGCCCGCATTGCGGTCATCGAATCCGCGCGTGGGAGAACATTCCGCTGATCAGCTACCTGGCCTTGCGCGGGCGTTGTTCAGCCTGCAAGACCCGCATCAGCCCTCGCTATCCGCTGGTCGAGGTGGCCAGCGCGCTGCTTTCGCTGGTGGTGGCCTGGCACTTTGGTGTTTCGCTCGAGGCCGTGCTGGCACTGCCGCTGACCTGGTGCCTGCTGGCCCTGAGCCTGATCGATGCCAGGCACCAGCTGTTGCCGGATGTGCTGGTGCTGCCGATGCTGTGGCTGGGGCTGATCGTCAACGCCTTCGGCCTCTATGCGCCCCTGGCCGGGGCGCTGTGGGGGGCGGTGATCGGCTACCTCAGCCTGTGGACGGTGTACTGGCTGTTCAAGTTGGTCACCGGCAAGGAGGGCATGGGCTACGGCGACTTCAAGCTAATGGCACTGATCGGCGCCTGGGGGGGCTGGCAGGTATTGCCGTTGACGCTGCTGCTGTCGTCGCTGGTCGGGGCGTTGGTGGGGCTGTGCCTGCTGCGCTTGCACCGGCATGCCTTGGGCACGGCGATGCCGTTTGGGCCCTATCTGGCGATTGCGGGGTGGATTGCCGTGCTCTGGGGTGATGAAATATACGCCTCATACCTGCAACTGCTTGGATTCTGATGACCACTGCGGCCTTTACCCCCTGGATTCTCGGCCTGACCGGCGGCATCGGCAGCGGCAAGAGCGCCGCTGCCGAGCGCTTCGTCGAGCTTGGCGTGCACCTGGTCGATGCCGACCAGGCGGCGCGCTGGGTGGTCGAACCTGGCCGACCGGCGCTGGCCAGCATCGTCGAGCGCTTCGGCCCTGGCGTGCTGCAAGCGGACGGCCAGCTCGACCGCACGGCCCTGCGCCAGCTGATCTTCGCCGACCCGGCGCAACGCAAATGGCTGGAGCAATTGCTGCACCCACTGATCGGCCAGGAGATCTTCAGCTACCTGGCCAAGGCCGAGTCGCCGTATGCGGTGTATGTCTCGCCGCTGTTGATCGAGTCGGGGCAATACCAGAAAACCCAACGGGTGCTGGTGATCGATGCGCCACAAGAACTGCAGATGGCGCGAACCCTGGCGCGGGACAACACCAGTACCGAGCAGGTGCAGGCCATACTCAAGGCCCAACTGGCGCGTGAGGAGCGCCTGCGCCATGCCGACGATGTGGTGGTCAATGACGGCGACCTCGCCGCGTTGCATGAACAGATTGACCGCCTGCACCACTTTTACCTGACTTTACGAGGAGGCCAGCCATGAGCCAGCCATTGACCGTCGATTGCCCGACCTGTGGCGCACCTGTGGAATGGAACGAGAAAAGCCCGTTCCGGCCGTTTTGCTCGGACCGTTGCAAGCTGATCGACTTGGGCGCCTGGGCGGCGGAGGAGCACAAGATCCCGGGTTCGGACGAGTCCGAGGATGAGCTGTATTCGGGCGACCTGGAACCGCGCCACTAAGTCCACCACACCGGCCATGCCGGCCTTCGTTGGCAACCTGCTGCCGCATTCCGCCCCTGTAGGAGCGGCCTTGTGTCGCGATGGGCCGCAAAGCGGCCCCCTTCAATGGCTTCATGGCCACTATCGCCGAGGCTGCTTCGCTGCCCTTCCGCGACACAAGCCCGCCCCACAGGGGGCATGTGGTTGCACAGCTATCGCTCATCCTCCTTCCACGGCGCCTGCAAATACCGCGTGCGGTTGAAGGTTTCCAGCCACTCCGGGCAAAACACCACCAGCGCGCTGATCACCGTGCCATTGATGAACGCCTCGGGGAACATCATCAGCCACAGGTAGCCGACAAAGTCGCTCAGCCACTCCGGCATGGCGAAGCGCCCGTTCAGCCACAGCAAGCCCAACCCGGCCGACAGGCAGGCCAGCACCGTCAGGGCTGCGGGGAAGAAGCCGGAACAGAAGATATACACGAACAGGTTTCTGGGTTGAGCGCGCTCGACCCCTATCGCGCACGCCTCGGCAATCAACACCGGCAATCCAACCAGCAACAAGCCATTGATCCCCAGCGCGGCCAGGTCCTGGCGCCCGAGCACCAGCAAACCGAGCTGCGCCATGAAACCGCCGAGCACGGCCAACGGCCAGTCCAGCAACAGCGTCACCGCCGTCATGCCGATGAAGTGGTACGACACCCCAGTGTCGAAATCGCGCCTCACCAGCCACAGGGCGAACAGGCAGAACACCGTGCCGAACAGCAGGTGCTGGCGGCGCCGGTCGGTGAACAGCTCTACCCAGCGCACCTGGCTGATTGCCCAGATCAGCAACGGTACGTAACCCAGCCAGCCAAGGGTAAGGGTGGTGCCGGACAATACCTGCGCGCTGATCACCTGAACAATGCCCCCTGCCTTCCTGTGGATAAGGCCGAGTCTACACCTATTATCCGTTTCATTCGGCTGCGGGCAGCAGCGCTCCACAGCATCAGCGCCGGCCGGGCTTTGGCCCGGTGAATACGCAGGGCCGGCAGCAAGGGCCAACGCGGCGCTGATTTATACGCACAAACAGCATCTTACCGTCATCGATTAGCGTCTAAGCTTGCACCATGGATGACTCAGACTACCTGCGCCTGCTTACTATCCAGGCCGAACAAGCCAATGCCTTTCTCTCCAACGCCCGCAAGTGGGAGCGGGAGCGTTGGGTGTGCCAACGCCTGTTGCAGGGGCTGAACATCCCCTACCGCAGCGAGGACTTCACCCCGGCCGGCCAGGAGCCGCCAGACGTGCTGTTCCGCGACGCCGCCTTCGAGGTGTTCTTCGTGCTCGACGAGGGCCGCCGGCTGAACGATGAATGGCGCGAAGAGCTGCAGCGCCGGCGCAGTGCGTTTTCCCTGGCGCAACTGGTGCGCCGCGAAGCGCGCCCGCGGCGCATCAGTGCCACCGAGCTGCTGGGGCGCCTGGCGCCGACCTTGCGCAAGAAGGCACACAACTACCGTGAGCGCGGGCTGGAGCTGAACGAGCTGGACATCATCGCCTTCGCCAGCCTCAAGCGCGAGGTGCTCGACCTCAACACACACTTCCCGCCCCCCACCGAATACCTGCGCCAGGGCTGGCGCTCGCTGTCGCTGGTCGGGCCGACCTTTGCCCGGGTGCTGTTCGCCCACCCGGATGCGCCGGACTTCCTGCGCGGCAACCTGGGGCGCAGCATCGTGTTCGACGTGGGCATCAGTCTTTGATCCAGTGCAGCGAGTGTTTGCGATGGCGTACACTCGGCGCCAGAGATAGAAAGCATTATCATTTGTTTCAAGCCCCTGCGTGAACGCTGTAGCGTTTGCGCAGTCACAAACGTCTACCTGACGAGGCCCCACCATGACCAGCCGTCTGAATCCAGAAGATCAGCGTCGTGTCGATGAGTATCTGCGAGCCCCCCAGCACCAAGTCGAGCGCAGGCCCTTCCGGCCGTGGCTGCTCCTTGTGCTGGTGGTGGCCGTGACCATCGGGTTGGGTCTCATCAGCCGCCTGCTGAGTGGGTTGGTGCTATGAGCTGCTTCGCGCTCGCCCTCCCCTCGCGCAGTGTGCGGCCGGCCCCCTGGGCCCCGAATTCCGTAAACCTTATGAGATATTCCCATGACTCATCGCATCGTGATTGTCGGCGGCGGCGCCGGCGGCCTGGAACTGGCGACCCGCCTGGGTAAAAGCCTGGGCAAGCGCAAGCAGGCCGAGATCACCCTGGTCGACGCCAACCTCACGCACATCTGGAAACCGCTGCTGCACGAAGTGGCCGCCGGCTCGCTGAACTCCTCGGAAGACGAACTGAACTACGTGGCCCAGGCCAAGTGGAACCACTTCAACTTCCAGCTGGGACGCATGAGCGGCCTGGACCGCGAGGGCAAGCAGATCCAGCTGGCCGCCACCCTCGACGAAGAGGGCCGCGAGTTGCTGCCTGCGCGTACCCTGGGCTACGACACCCTGGTGATTGCCGTGGGTTCCAATACCAACGACTTCGGCACCCTGGGCGCGGCGCAGCACTGCCTGTTCCTCGACACCCGCAAGCAGGCCGAGCGTTTCCACCAGCAATTGCTCAACCACTACCTGCGTGCCCATGCCGGTGACGTGGCCAGCGAGAAAATCAGCGTGGCCATCGTCGGCGCGGGTGCCACCGGTGTGGAGCTGGCGGCCGAGCTGCACCACGCGGCCCACGAACTGGCAGCCTATGGCCTGGACCGTATCCAGCCCAAGGACATGCACATCACCCTGATCGAAGCAGGCCCGCGCGTGCTGCCGGCACTGCCCGAGCGCATCAGCGTGCCAGTGCACAAGACCCTGGAGAAACTCGGGGTCAAGGTGATGACCAATGCCGCCGTCAGTGAAGTGACCGAAGATGGCCTGAAGACCAAGGATGGCGAAGTGATCCAGGCCAGCCTGAAGGTGTGGGCGGCGGGTATCCGTGCGCCAGCCTTCCTCAAGGACATCGATGGCCTGGAAACCAACCGCATCAACCAGCTGGTGGTGCGCCCGACCCTGCAGACCACGCGTGACGACAACATCTTTGCCTTCGGCGACTGCGCCGCCTGCCCGCAACCCGGCAGCGACCGCAACGTGCCGCCACGGGCGCAGGCCGCGCACCAGCAGGCCTCGATGCTGGCGCAGAGCCTGAAGGCACGGCTGGAGAACAAGGCGCTGCCGACCTATGCGTACAAGGACTACGGTTCGCTGGTGTCGTTGTCGCGCTTCTCGGCGGTGGGCAACCTGATGGGTAACCTGATGGGCAGCGTGAAGCTGGAGGGCTGGCTGGCGCGCATGTTCTATGTGTCGTTGTACCGCATGCACCAGATGGCGCTGTACGGTTTCTTCCGCACTGCGCTGATGATGCTGGGCAGCAAGATTGGCCGCGGTACCGAGCCGCGCCTGAAGTTGCACTGACAGGCACGCCGTAGCGGTTGCCTGTACTGGCCCCATCGCCGGCAAGCCGGCTCCACACAATGCTCACAGACCTCAAGTTCTGTGCTGTACCTGTGGGAGCTGGCTTGTCGGCGACAGGGCTGGTAGCCCTCTTGCAAGGCTAGCGTCGAGATGCACCGGACGGCCGGCGCTCTGGAAAAAATCGAGGCAAAAGAAAAAGGGCATCTCATTCGAGATGCCCTTTTTACATGGTGGGTCGTGTAGGATTCGAACCTACGACCAATTGGTTAAAAGCCAACTGCTCTACCAACTGAGCTAACGACCCGGAAAATGGTCGGGGTGAGGGGATTCGAACTCCTGACATCCTGCTCCCAAAGCAGGCGCGCTACCGGACTGCGCTACACCCCGAGATTGGCTCCGCGACCTGGACTCGAACCAGGGACCCAATGATTAACAGTCATTTGCTCTACCGACTGAGCTATCGCGGAACTGAACTTCGGTACAACCTTTACTACTTCGAAGCTTGTGTTAGCTTCGGTCTCTTTGGCTATCCGCTTTCGCGTTGTCGCTGCTGAGGCCGGCTATTCTACATTCTTCGTTTTTCTTGTCAACCACTTTTTTTCGTTCAACTTACTGATTTGTAAGTTGTTTTGCGATCCCCGATGTTGCTGGTGATTCGCTTAGTGCCTGACAACGCGGCGTATATTAGGGGCACTCGATTTCAGATGCAAGCAAAAATTTCAAAAATTTCAGCAAGTTATCCAGGAAATTCTAAACACCCCGGATTTGCTGGGGCCGCGCCGGCCTCTTCGCGGGCTCGCCCGCTCCCACAGGGACGGCGCAGCCCTCGAAATCTGTGCAATTCCTGTGGGAGCGGGCATGCCCGCGAAGGGGCCAGCACAGGAAAACAGGCAAGAAAAAGCCCCGCAGATGCGGGGCTCTGGGTGCTGCTATTCAGGCAAAGACGATTTCTTCGCCTTCCACCTTGGCGGTAATCGCCGTACCAGGCATGAACTTGCCTGCCAGGATCAGCTGCGCCAGCGGGTTTTCGATCCAGCGCTGGATGGCGCGCTTCAGCGGCCGTGCGCCATACACCGGGTCGTAACCCACGGCAATCAGCTTGTCGAGGGCTTCCGGGCTCAGGCTCAGCGACAGCTCGCGCTCCTGCAGACGGCTGCGCAGGCGGCCCAGCTGGATTTCGGTAATACCGGCAATCTGCTCGCGGCCCAACGGCTCGAACACCACCACTTCGTCGATACGGTTGATGAATTCCGGGCGGAAGTGCGAACCCACCGCATCCATCACCGCTGCCCGCTGTGCCTCGCGGTCACCCACCAGTTCCTGGATCTGCGCCGAGCCCAGGTTGGAGGTCATCACGATCACCGTGTTGCGGAAGTCCACGGTGCGCCCGTGGCTGTCGGTCAGGCGGCCGTCTTCCAGCACCTGCAACAGCACGTTGAACACATCCGGGTGAGCCTTTTCCACCTCGTCCAGCAACACCACCGAGTAAGGCTTGCGGCGTACCGCCTCGGTCAGGTAACCGCCCTCTTCATAGCCGACATAGCCTGGCGGGGCGCCGATCAGCCGCGCCACGGAGTGCTTCTCCATGAACTCGGACATATCGATACGCACCATGGCCTCTTCGGTGTCGAACAGGAACTCGGCCAGCGCCTTGCACAGCTCGGTCTTGCCCACCCCGGTCGGGCCGAGGAACAGGAACGAGCCACTGGGCCGGTTCGGGTCGGACAGCCCGGCACGCGAGCGGCGCACGGCGTTGGACACGGCGGTTACCGCCTCGCCCTGGCCAATCACGCGCTGGTGCAGCAGCTCTTCCATCTTCAACAGCTTCTCGCGCTCGCCTTCGAGCATCTTGGCCACCGGGATGCCGGTCCACTTGGACACCACTTCGGCAATTTCTTCCTCGGTGACCTTGTTGCGCAGCAGCTGGTTGTCGGCCTTGCCGTGCTGGTCGACCATCTGCAGGCTGCGCTCCAGGTCCGGGATCACCCCGTACTGCAGCTCGGCCATGCGGCTCAGGTCGCCTTTGCGCCGGGCGGCTTCCAGTTCCTGGCGGGCCTGCTCGATCTTTTGCTGGATCTGCGCCGAGCCCTGCACTTCGGCCTTTTCCGACGCCCAGATTTCTTCCAGGTCGGCGTATTCACGCTCCAGCCGGGTAATTTCCTCGGTGAGCTTCTCCAGGCGTTTTTTCGCGGCTTCGTCTTCTTCCTTCTTCAACGCCTGCGATTCCACCTTGAGCTGGATCAGGCGACGGTCGAGGCGGTCGAGCACTTCCGGCTTGGAGTCGATCTCCATGCGGATGCGGCTGGCCGCTTCGTCGATCAGGTCGATGGCCTTGTCCGGCAGCTGGCGGTCGGTGATGTAGCGGTGGCTGAGCTTGGCCGCGGCGATGATGGCACCGTCGGTGATGGCCACCTTGTGGTGCACTTCATAGCGCTCCTTCAGGCCACGCAGGATGGCAATGGTGTCCTCCTCGCTCGGCTCCTCGACCAGCACCTTCTGGAAGCGCCGCTCCAGGGCAGCGTCCTTCTCGATGAACTGGCGGTATTCGTTGAGCGTGGTCGCGCCCACACAGTGCAGCTCGCCTCGGGCCAGGGCCGGCTTGAGCATGTTGCCGGCGTCCATGGCGCCCTCACCCTTGCCGGCACCGACCATGGTGTGCAGTTCGTCGATGAACAGGATGATCTGGCCTTCCTGCTTGGACAGCTCATTGAGCAGGCCTTTGAGGCGCTCTTCGAACTCGCCGCGGTACTTGGCACCGGCGATCAGCGCGCCCATGTCCAGCGCCAGCAGGCGCTTGCCCTTGAGGCCGTCAGGCACTTCACCGTTGATGATGCGCTGCGCCAGGCCTTCGGCGATGGCGGTCTTGCCGACCCCTGGTTCGCCGATCAGCACCGGGTTGTTCTTGGTCCGGCGTTGCAATACCTGCACGGTACGGCGGATTTCATCGTCACGGCCGATCACCGGGTCCAGCTTGCCTTCTTCGGCACGCTTGGTCAGGTCGACGGTGTACTTGTCCAGCGCCTGGCGCGATTCCTCGGCGTTGGCGTCGTTGACTGCCGCACCGCCGCGCAGGTTGTTGATGGCGTTTTCCAGGGCCTTCTTGCTGACGCCCTGGCCGAGCAGCAACTTGCCGAGCTTGCTGTTCTCGTCCATGGCAGCAAGCAACACCAGCTCGCTGGAAATGAACTGGTCACCCTTCTGCTGGGCCAGGCGGTCGGCCTGGTTGAGCAGGCGCGCCAGGTCCTGCGACATGTTCACGTCGCCGGTCGGGTTCTGGATTTTCGGCAGGTGGTCGAGCTCCTTCACCAGCGCCTGGCGCAAGCTGTTGATGTCGAAACCTACCTGCATCAGCAGCGGCTTGATCGAACCGCCCTGCTGCTCGAGCAGCGCCTGCAGCAGGTGCACGGGCTCGATGGCTGGGTGGTCCATGCCAACGGCCAGGGACTGGGCATCGGATATGGCAAGCTGCAGCTTGCTGGTCAAACGGTCTATTCGCATGGGATACCTTCCTTTAAAGGGCAGGTCGGAGCGATGGACAGCGCCTGTTGATGAAGAAACCTGCCTGAGATGACCTTATAGATAAGGCTGATTGTGGAAGATTCAAGCGTAGCGGGGTTGACCAAAGTCAACCTGTTGGATTAATGCCGGGCCATTCGCGGGTGAACCCGCTCCCAAAAGTACTGCACTGCTCTCAGAGACTGTGATTATCCTGTGGGAGCGGGTTCACCCGCGAAGAGGCCGGTGCAGGTCAGCGCGGCTCCAGCCACACCAGCGAAGCAAACCGCCCCCCCTGCGGGGTACGGCGATAGGAGAAGAAGCGCTCATCGCTGACCGTGCACCAGCCACCGCCATAAACGGCAGTCACCCCACGGGCAGCCAGGCGAATGCGCGCCAGTTCGTAGATGTCAGCCATCAGCTTGCCTGGCCGTTCGCCGTCGACAAACGCCCGGGCCGCTTCAGGATGAACGGCAGTAAACGCATCACGCACTTCCAGCCCGACTTCGAATGCCTGGGGGCCAATTGCCGGCCCCAACCACACCAGCACCTCTTCCGGGGCCACTGCCAAACGGTCAAGCGTGGCCTCCAGCACACCACCGGCCAGCCCGCGCCAGCCAGCATGCGCCGCCGCCACGCGGGTACCCGCCCGGTCGCAGAACAGCGCGGGCAGGCAGTCGGCAGTCATCACGGCACAGGCAATGCCAGGCTGGTCGGTCCAGCTGGCGTCAGCTTCGGCCACCATCGCCGGGTCGGCATCCGCCACCACCAGCCCATGTACCTGCTTGAGCCAGGCCGGCTGAATGGCGAATGCGTCGCTCAGGCGGCGACGGTTCTCGGCCACCGCTGCCGGGTCATCGCCAACGTGGTCGCCAAGGTTGAAGGTTTCATAGGGCGGCAGGCTGACGCCGCCCTGGCGAGTGGTGACGCAGGCGCGCACCGAGGCCGGGGCCGGCCAGTCGGGGTACAGCAGCGTCTGCGTCAGGCCACTCATCCGATAAAGCTCTCGCGGTCCTGGTTCAGCAGCGACAGCAACCAGACGAAGTCGTCCGGCAGTGGCGATTCCCACTTCATGACTTCACCGGTAATCGGGTGGGCCAACGCGAGGAAGCGTGCATGCAGTGCCTGACGCGGGAAGGTTTTCACTGCCTCGACCATGGTCGGGCTGGCCGCCGGTGGAATCCGGAAGCGGCCACCGTAGGTCTGGTCGCCGACCAGCGGGAAACCGACATGCGCCATATGCACGCGAATCTGGTGGGTACGGCCGGTTTCCAGCTTGACCCGCACGTGGGTGTGCGAGCGGAAGCGCTTGAGCACACGGTAGTGGCTGACCGCCGGCTTGCCGCCGTCGGTGACCGCCATGCGCTGACGCATGCCGCCATGGCGACCGATCGGGGCATCGATCTTGCCACCAGCTGTCACCACGCCAATCACGATGCACTCGTAGATGCGGCTGACCTTGCGCGCCTGCATCTGCTCGACCAGCCGGGTCTGCGCCTGCAAGGTCTTGGCCACCACCATCAGGCCGGTGGTGTCCTTGTCCAGGCGATGAACAATACCGGCGCGCGGTACGTTGACGATATCCGGCACGTGGTGCAGCAAGGCATTGAGCAGGGTGCCACTGGCATGCCCGGCGGCTGGGTGCACAACCAGCCCGGCAGGCTTGTTGATCACCATGATGTGGTCGTCCTCGTAGACGATATCCAGTTCGATATCTTCTGCGACCCACTCACCCTGGGCCTCTTGCTCGGCCTCCAGGATAAGCTGCGAGCCACCATGGACGAGGTCGCGAGGGCGCACTACCGCGCCATCGACCGTCAGACGGCCTTCTTTGATCCACGAAGTTAGCCGCGAACGCGAGTACTCGGCGAACAATTGGGCGGCGACCTGGTCGAGGCGTTGACCGCCCAGTTCGGACGGCACCTCTGCGCTAAGTTGAATGATCTCGGACATGCTCGATTCGGCGGGCGCACAGCCTTTGGTTTCGGCTGCGAGCTTGTGGTTAAATACGGCTTCTTTTGTCCCGGGGTTGGCCGGGGCGCTCATCATAACAGGACGGCACCGCCCAAGACAGCGGCCGTCAAAGGGACGCAAGCCGCCATGCAAGTGAAACACCTGCTGCTGATCGCCATCCTCGGGCTCACCGCGGCCTGTTCCTCGAATAAGGAAGTCATTGACGAGAACCTCAGCGAGGCCGAGCTGTACCAGCAGGCGCAGGCTGACCTGGACAACTCCAGCTACACCAGCGCCGTGAACAAGCTCAAGGCCCTGGAGTCGCGCTACCCGTTCGGCCGTTATGCCGACCAGGCGCAGCTCGAGCTGATCTACGCCAACTACAAGAACTCGGAGCCCGAGGCTGCCAAGTCGGCCGCCGAGCGCTTCATCCGCCTGCACCCGCAGCACCCGAACGTCGACTATGCCTACTACCTCAAGGGCCTGACCTCGTTCGACCAGGACCGTGGCCTGCTGGCGCGCTTCCTGCCGCTGGACATGACCAAGCGTGACCCGGGTGCCGCGCGCGACTCGTACAACGAGTTCGCCCAGCTGACCAGCCGTTTCCCCAACAGCCGCTACGCGCCTGATGCCAAGCAGCGCATGATCTACCTGCGCAACCTGCTGGCCGCGTATGAAATCCATGTGGCCGACTACTACCTGAGCCGCCAGGCCTATGTGGCCGCAGCCAACCGTGGCCGCTACGTGGTGGAAAACTTCCAGGAAACCCCGTCGGTCGGTGATGGCCTGGCGGTGATGGCCGAGTCGTACCAGAAGATGCACCTGGACGAACTGGCGGCCACCAGCCTGGAAACCCTCAAGCTGAACTACCCGGACCACCCGAGCCTGGTGGATGGTGAATTCCAGCCCAAGCAGACCGAGTCTGATGGCCGTGGCTGGCTGTCCAAGGCCACCCTGGGCCTGATCGAAACCGAAACCCCGCTGCCGCCGGGCGAAACCCGCGCCAACCAGGACGTGGTCAAGCAGTTCCAGGACGCGCGCGACGAGATGCCGGAAGAGCTGCTGCCGAAGGACGAGAACGGCGACCCGATCGTGCCGGAAGGGCCGAAGGAAGCCGAGCAAGACCGCTCGTGGTTCAGCTACATGACCTTTGGTCTGTTCGACTGATCTGCTGCGGTAGGTGAAAGGGAGGCCTTGGGCCTCCCTTTTTTATTGGCCGCGTCCTAGACTGTCGACTTCTTCAACCGACAAGCTGGACACCATGGTTCGCCTACTTTTCTGGATCGCCCTGATCGCCGCCGCGTTCTGGCTGTGGCGCAAATTCAAAGTCAGCCAGCAGTCACGCCCCGAGGCCAAGCTGGATGCGCCACTGAAGATGGTGCGCTGCGCCCATTGTGGTGTGCACCTGCCCAATGACCGGGCGCTGCAGCAGGGCAACGAGTGGTATTGCAGCCAGGCGCACCTGCAGCAGGGGCCCGGCCGCCAGAACTGAACACGGTAGCCTGTGGAAGCGGGTTCATCCGCGAATGCGTCGCTGGCTTCACTGCAGCATTCGCGGGCAAACCCGCTCCCACAGGTTGCGCGGTTGATCGCCTCTTCACTTATCCCTCCCCGACCCTTTCGCACCATTTGCGACCCCTCCCCCGCCACCAGCATTGACCCACCCCGGCAAAACTCGCTAAATCCTATTTATCCGCATAAATATGAAAAATAGCGAAATGCTCAAACCCAAACGCAAGCGCCAGAAGCTGTCCGACGTGATTGTCGAATCGGTAAAGCGCTCGATCGTCACCGAAGCGCTGCACCCCGGCGACCGCCTGCCCACCGAGCGCGAGCTGATGGAGCATTTCGAATGCTCCAAGGGTACCGCCCGCGAAGCGCTCAAGGCCCTGGAGGTCGAGGGCCTGGTCAGCACCCGCACCGGCCCGAGCGGCGGTGCCTACCTCAACGAAGTGGGCACCGAACCTGCCAGCCGCGCGCTGCGCAACTACCTGCACTTCCAGCACCTGGACGGCGAGCAGGTGTACCAGCTGCGCAAGGTCATCGAGGTGGAGCTGGCGGTGTCGGTGATGGGCAAGCTGAGCGAAGCCGACTACGCCGCACTGCAGGCCAACATCGACTTCTGCAGCGCACCGGAGGACAGCGAGGAAGGACAGCGCGAACAGCGCCTGGCCGAGCTGGAGTTCCACACCCTGCTGGCCGACCGCTGCTCCAACCCGTTGCTGCGTTTCATGGCGGTGTTCCTCAATGACCTGCTGCGCGACCTGGTGGTGCTGAAAAAGGCCTACCTGCCCAAGCGCCAGCAGTTCGCCGCCGCCAACATCGCCTACCACAAGCAATTGCTCACCGCCCTGCGCGCCAGCGACGAGCCTGCCGTACGCCGGCTGATGCACGATCACATGTGCGACGCCGAACACCACATGACCGCGCTGGAAGGCGAGGTTGCCCGCAACTTCCTGCTGGAGTTCGAACACCACCACTGATCCACCTGGAAAGAGGCCTGCACACAGGCCCGGCCGTACCCGCTTTGTCATTGCTACTCCTGCCTAATAACTACAACCAAGGAGTTACTCATGCAAAGACGTACCCTGCTCAAGGCAGGCCTTGCCCTGGGTGCCTTAGGTAGCCTCCCCCTGGGGTCGCACCGGGCATTCGCCGACCAACCGTTGACCTTCTATGGGCTCAAGTCCATGTCTGGCGCCTTCGCCAGCTACGGCAAGTACGCCGACATGGGCTCGCGCCTGGCTATCGCCGAACACCCGCAACTGCTTGGCCACCCGCTCAAGTACAAGGTCATCGACACTGAAGGCAACGCCGGCAAGGCGGTGCGCAAGGTGCAGGAAGCCATCGGCCAGGATGGCGCACGCTTCTTCCAGGGCTGCACCCTGTCGTCCTCGGCACTGGCGGTGTCGAAGGAAATCCACAAGGCCGGCGGCATATTCATGACCCCGGTCGGCGCCGACGAGATTACCGGCAAGGACTGCAATGCCTCGACCTTCCGCTGGTCGGTGCCCACCTACGGCGCCATCCGCGAAACGCTGGTGCCGATGATCCGCCAACTGCCCCAGGCCAAGCGCTGGTACACCATCACCCCGCAGTACGTGTTCGGCGATGCCCTGCTGGACAATGCCCGCAAGGTGTTTGCCGAGCTCGGCGTGGAACACATCGGCAACAGCTACCACTCGCTGCAGGAGCAGGAATTTTCCGGCTACCTGACCAACGCCATCGCCGCCAAGCCCGACGTGCTGGTGCTGCTCAACTTCGGCAGCCAGGCGTCCAACGCCCTGCGCCAGGCAGTGAACTTCGGTATCAAGGAGCGCATGAAAGTGCTGATGGTGTGGTCCGCCGGCCTCGATCAGTTCCAGGAGCTGGGCAGCGACGTGCTCGAAGGCGTGTACCTAGGCGCGCAGTACTGGCACCAGGTCGATACCCCACTGAACAAACAGCTGGTCGCCGCCACCCGCAAGGCCTATGGCATCAACCCCAACTACCCGCTGGCGGCCGACTACATCGGCACCAAGGTCATGCTCGAGGCCATCATCAAGGCCGGCAGCCTGGATGGCGCGGCCGTGTCCGCGGCACTGCAGGGCATGCGCTTCCAGGGCCCGACGGGTGATGAACTTATCCGTCCGGGCGACCACCAGGTGCTCAAGGACTACTACCTGCTGCGCGGCAAGCCCCAGGGGCAGATGCGCGACGAGGACGACCTGGCCGAAGTCATCAGCTCGGGTCGCTCGTTCGTCGAAGTCGACCACACCGGTTGCGCCCTGGCCTGAAGCCGCGGCGTCAGTCACACCCACTCGTACAGGCAGCCGCACCGCGCGCTGTCGAGGGCACGTTCATGCTCGATTTGTACCTGTTCCAACTGCTCAACGGCCTGGGCCTGGGGATGATCTACTTCCTCATCGCCGTGGGCCTGACGATCATTTTCGGCCTGCTCAACTTCGTCAACTTCGCCCACGGCGCGTTTTTCTTGCTGGGCGCCTACCTGTGCTATACCGCCGTGGCCATTACCGGCAGCTTCTGGCTTGCCCTGCTGATCGCACCACTGGTGGTGGCGGCGCTGGCCTGGGCGGTCGAGCGGCTGCTGATCAAGCGCATCTACCACCTGCCGCACACGTTCCAGATCCTCGTCACCCTTGGTATCGCGCTGATCATCCAGGAAGCCTCGGTACTGATCTGGGGCCCGGTGGGCAAGAACATCGCGGTGCCGCCGGAGCTGCGCGGGGTGCTGATCGTCGGTGACTTCATCTACCCCTACTACCGGCTGTTCCTGATCGCTTTCGCCGCACTGATCGGCCTTGGCCTGTGGCTGCTGCTGGAGCGCACCCGCTTCGGCGCCCTGGTCCGGGCCGGCAGCGAAAGCACCGAAACCGTGTCGCTGCTGGGCACCAACATCTTCCGCCTGTTCTCCCTGACCTTCGCCCTGGGCGTGGGCCTGGCCGGCGTGGCGGGCGTGCTATTCGCACCGCTGCGTGGCGCCCAGCCCTTCGTCGGCCCGGAAATCCTCGGCATCGCCTTCGTGGTGGTGGTGATCGGCGGCATGGGCTCGTTCGGCGGTGCACTGGTCGGCGGCCTGCTGGTGGGTGTGGTGCAAAGCATGATGACCAGTCTCTGGCCGCAAGGCGCCAGCCTGATGATCTACGGCGCCATGGCCGCCGTGATCCTGGTCCGTCCCTATGGCCTGTTCGGGAGAGCCTGAGATGAGCGAGAAAAACCCATTGCCGGTCGCCAAGGGCCGCGCCCCGGCCCTGTTGTTGCTGGTGGTCGCCAGCCTGGTGGCGCTGCCGCTGCTGCTTCCATCTGCCACCCTGGCCACCGAGATCCTGATCTTTGCCCTGGCGGCGCTGGCCTGCAACCTGCTGCTCGGCTACACCGGCCTGCTGTCGTTCGGCCAGGGCATCTTCTTTGGCGTGGGCGCCTATGGCGCGGCGTTGCTGATGATCCACCTGCAGTGGGGCATGTTCGCCGCGCTGCTTGGCGCAGCCGTGTTCGGTGCCTTCCTGGCGCTGCTGGTAGGTGCCCTGGCGATCCGCCGCACGGGTATCTACTTCGTCATGCTGACCCTGGCCTTCAGCCAGATGGCCTACTTCCTGGCCTACACCCTCAGCGGCTGGACCGGCGGTGACAACGGCCTGCTCGATGTGCCCCGGCCCAACATCGAAATCGCCGGCCATGTGCTATTCGACCTGGCCGACCCACGGCATTTCTATGTGTTCGTTGCGGTGCTGTTCCTGCTGATCTTTGCCGGCGCCCTGCGGGTGATCCGCTCACCGTTCGGCAGTACCCTGCTGGCCATCCGCGAAAACGAGACCCGCGCCGCAGCCATCGGCTACGACACCCGCCACTTCAAGATCCTGGTGTTCATGCTGTCGGGTGCCATCACCGGTATCGCCGGGGCGCTGTACGCCATGCTGCTGCACTTTGCGCCACTGTCGAACATCGACCTGATGATGAGCGAGAACATCCTGATCATGACCATCGTCGGTGGCACCGGCTCGCTGTTCGGCTCGCTGCTGGGGGCCGGCGCCATCGTGTTGCTGGGTGATGTGCTGTCGGAGCTGTGGCCGCGCTGGCTGATGCTGCTGGGGGTGATCCTGATCCTGGTGGTGGTGTTCATGCGCGGTGGCCTGTGGGGCGGCCTCGCCGGACTGGGCAAGCGCCTGCTGGCTACCCGCAACGCCAATGACAAACCCCAGGCCAAGACCAAGGAGACCCTGTGATGAGCGACTACCTTCTGGAAACCCGCCAGCTGGAGCTGGCCTACGGGCCGTTCAAGGCGGTTGCAGGCGTCGACCTCAAGGTCAGCGCCGGCTCAATCCACACCATCATCGGCCCCAACGGCGCCGGCAAGACCAGCCTGTTCCACTGCCTGACCGGCGAGCGCCAGGCCACCGCGGGCAAGATCCTGTTCAACGGCCAGGACATCATCCGCAAACCGTCCCACGGGCGCGTGGCGCTGGGTATGGCCCGTTCGTTCCAGCTCACCAGCCTGTTCCAGAACCTGTCGGTGCGCGAGAACCTGCGCCTGGCCGCCCAGGGGCGCGATGGTCTGGGTGCGCTGAACTTCTGGCGCAGCGTCGAGCACAAGCGCAGCCACTGGGACACTGCCGACCAGGTGCTGGAGCGCCTGAAGCTGACCGCCCGCGCCGAGACCCTGGCCGGCGAGTTGTCGCACGGCCAGCAACGGGTGCTGGAGGTGGGCATGTCGATCTGCGCCAAACCGACGTTGCTGATGCTCGACGAGCCCACTTCGGGCATGGGCATCGACGACATCCCGGTGATGACCAACCTGATCAGCGACCTCGGCCGCGACCACACCGTGCTGCTGATCGAGCACAACATGAGCATCGTCATGTCAATCAGCCAGCGCATCACAGTGATGAGCCACGGCCAGATCCTGGTCGAGGGTACCCCTGAACAGGTGCGCAACGACGAGCGTGTCCGCACCGCCTACCTTGGAGAGGCCGCCTGATGCTCAAAGTCGATTCGATCCACTCCTACTATGACAAGAGCCATGTGCTCGAAGGCGTCTCGCTCAAGGTCGAGGCTGGCGAACTGGTGACCTTGCTGGGGCGCAACGGCGCCGGCAAGACCACCACCCTACGCAGCATCCTCGGCATCGTCCGCCCACGACAGGGGCAGATCAGCTTCAACGGCCAGCAGCTGGTCGGCCGCGAAATCTTCGATATCGCGCGGCTCGGCATTGCCCTGGTGCCGGAGCACCGCGGCATCTTTCGCCAGCTCAGCGTGGAGGAAAACCTGAGGATTGCCGTACGCAAGGACAGCCGCTGGCAGCTGGAAGACGTGTACAGCATGTTCCCGCGGCTGAAGGAACGGCGCCGCAACGGCGGTTTCGCCCTTTCCGGCGGCGAACAGCAGATGCTGGCTATCGCTCGCGCCCTGCTCAACGGCCCCAAGCTGCTGATCCTCGACGAGCCCACCGAAGGCCTGGCCCCGGTAATCGTCGACGAACTGGTGAAGATTCTGCGGCGGATCAAGGACGAAGGCCTGTCGATCCTGCTGGTGGAGCAGAACCTGATGGTCTGCGATGCCCTGGCTGACCGCCATTACGTGCTGGAGCAGGGTCGGGTTGCCTATCAAGGCAGTGCCGCGCAGTTCCGCGAGGACCCGAGTATCAAGAACCGTTATCTGGCCCTTAGTGCCTGATACAGGCCTCGTAGGGGCCCGCAGGCCTGAAGGCAGTGATGTCCCTGCGGAGCGGGTTCACCCGCGAAGAGGCCGGCACAAGCAACCCAGTCATTTCAGGAGAGATGAACCATGAACAACCGCATCGATCCCTCGCAACACCTGCTCGGCCAGGGCCCGCTGGTCAGCCGCGAACGGCTCTGGCAATCGCTGATGGACCTGGCCGGCCTCGGCGCCACCGCCAAGGGCGGCGTGTGCCGCCTGGCCCTGACCGACCTCGACCGCCAGGCCCGCGACCTTTTCGTGCGTTGGTGCGAAGAAGCCGGCTGTACCGTCAGCATCGACGCCATCGGCAACATTTTCGCCCGCCGCCCCGGCCGCAACCCATCGCTGCCGCCCGTGATGACCGGCAGCCACATCGACACCCAACCCACCGGCGGAAAGTTCGATGGCTGCTACGGCGTCATGGCCGGCCTCGAGGTGCTGCGCACCCTGAACGACCTGAACCTGACCACCGAAGCCCCGCTGGAAGTGGTGGTGTGGACCAACGAGGAAGGCTCGCGTTTCCCGCCATGCATGATGGGCTCGGGGGTGTTCGCCGGTAAGTTCGGCCTGCAGGAGACGCTGGCCAAGGTCGACGACAAGGGCCTGTCGGTAGGCGCGGAACTCCAGCGCATCGGTTACGCTGGCCCGCGTGTACCCACCGGGCACGCCGTCGGCGCCTACTTCGAGGCGCATATCGAACAGGGCCCGGTGCTGGAAGACCAGCGCACCACCATTGGCGTGGTCCAGGGCTGTCTGGGGCAGAAATGGTTCGACCTGGTACTGACCGGCGTAGAGGCCCACGCCGGCCCCACCCCGATGCACCTGCGCAAGGATGCCCTGGTCGGTGCCGCCGAGGTGGTGGCTGCGGTCAACCGCGTGGCCCATGCTCACCAGCCGCATGCCTGCGGCACCGTCGGCTGCCTGAACCTGCACCCGGGCTCGCGCAATGTCATTCCGGGCCAGGTGCAAATGACCATCGATCTGCGCCACCTCGACCCCGAGCACCTCGCAGCCATGGTCAACGAGGTGTTCACGGCCATTGAAACCAGCACGGCAAGACACGGGCTGAGTTACAAGCTGACGCCAACCGCCGACTTTCCACCGCTGTACTTCGCCGAGCAGTGCGTGGACGCTGTGCGCCAAGGCGCGCGGGAGCTGGGCCTGAGCCACATGGATATCGTCAGCGGCGCTGGCCACGACGCGATCTTCCTCGCCGAACTGGGCCCGGCCGGGATGATCTTCGTGCCCTGCGAGGGCGGCATCAGCCACAACGAAATCGAAAATGCCGCGCCACAGGACCTGGCCGATGGCTGCGACGTGCTGCTGCGCGCCATGTTCCAGGCCGCCAACCCGGGAGCCCGCTGAGATGAATCAGAAAACCGCGATTGGCGAGTTCACCGCCGTCGAACTGCTCGAGTTGTACCAGCGCCACCAACTGTCACCGGTCGAGGTGATCGACGATGTACTGGCACGCATCGACCTGCACAACCCGGCGGTCAACGCCTATTGCCATGTCGACGGCGAAGGTGCCCGCGCCGCCGCCCGCGCCAGCGAACAGCGCTGGCAACGTGGCGAGCCCTGCGGCCGGCTGGATGGCGTACCCGCCTCGATCAAGGACCTGACCCTGACCCGCGGTATGCCCACACGCAAGGGTTCGCGCACCACTTCGGGCAGCGGCCCGTGGGAAGTCGATGCGCCCTTCACGGCCTTCATGCGCGAAGCCGGCGCTGTATTGGTGGGCAAGACCACCACGCCGGAGTTCGGCTGGAAGGGGGTCACCGACAACCCGCTGTATGGCATCACCCGCAACCCCTGGAATACCCGGCTGACAGCTGGCGGCTCTTCCGGTGGTGCCGCGGCGGCAGCCGCGCTGAACCTGGGCGTGCTGCACCAGGGTAGCGATGCCGGCGGCTCGATTCGCATTCCCTGCGCCTTTACCGGCACGTTCGGCATCAAGCCGACCTTCGGCTACGTACCGCAATGGCCCGCCAGTGCCATGACCGTACTGTCGCACCTGGGGCCGATGACGCGCACCGTCGACGATTCGGTACTGATGCTCGGCTGCGTCGCCCGGCCCGACGCCCGTGACGGGCTGGCTGGCGCACCCAGGCAGGCGCCGTGGCTGTGCCAGGAGCAGGACCTGAGCGGCCTGCGCATCGCCTACAGTGCCAACTTCGGCTACGTGCAGGTCGACCCGCAAATCCAGGCACTGGTGGCCCAGGCCGTGCAACGCTTGGCACGGCTGGGCGCGCAGGTTGAAGAGGTCGACCCGGGGTTCGGCGACCCGCTGGAGACGTTCAACACCCTGTGGTTTGCCGGCGCGGCGCGGTTGGCCAGTGCGCTCAGCAATGAACAGCGGGCGCTGCTTGACCCAGGGCTGCACTGGATTGCCGAACAGGGGGCGCGGATCAACCTGGGCGAATACACCCAGGCCCTGGAGGCACGGGCAGAGTTGATCGCCAGGATGAATGCCTTCCACCAGCGCTATGACGTGCTGGTATCGCCGATGCTGCCACTGGTGGCATTCGAGGCAGGGCACAATGTGCCGCCTGGGTCGGGGATGGCGCAGTGGATGGAATGGACGCCGTTCAGCTATCCCTTCAACCTGACTCAGCAGCCGGCGGCTTCGGTGCCGTGCGGGTTCACCCGCGAGGGGTTGCCGGTGGGGCTGCAGGTGGTGGCCGGGCGCTTTGCCGATGAGCAGGTGCTGCGAGTGTGCAAGGTGTATGAGCAGCATTATCCTGGCCGGCACTTGCAAGCCCCCATTACCGGCTAAGTGCTCCATTGGCCCCGCCGGTTGAAATATTTACTGGCCTTGCTGGCCATCGCCGGCCAGCCGGCTCCCACAGGTAAAGCACAAGTCCCGAGGCTGTCGGTGAACCTGTGGGAGCTGGCTGCCGGCGAAAGGGCCGCACAGCGGCCCCGGCAATCTCAGCTCAAACGCCCGGCTGGCGCATACGGCGCCGGGTCAATGATCGGCTCTGCCCCGGTCAACAGGTCGGTAAACAGCTGGCACGAAGCCGGCGCCAGCACCAGACCGTTGCGGTAATGCCCGCAGTTCAACCACAACCCCTCATGCCCCGGCACCGGTCCGATATACGGAATACCTTCCGGTGACCCCGGCCGCAACCCGGCCCAATGCGCCACCACCGGAGCCCCCTCCAGTTCAGGCAACAACTCCACCGCCGACGCTTTCAGGCTCTCCAACGCCTCCCCGGTCGGGGTCTTGTCGTACCCGGCATGCTCCAGCGTGCTACCTACCAGAATATGCCCGTCACGCCGCGGGATCGCATAGCGCCCCTTGGCCAGCACCATGCTCGGCAGGAAGTCTTCGGCACACTTGAACAGGATCATCTGGCCTTTCACCGGCTCCACCGGCAGCGCGAGGCCAAGCGTACCCAGCAGCTCACCACTCCAGGCCCCGGCGCTGAGCACCACCGCATCCGCTGCCAGCACGCCGTCTGCCGTCTGCACACCGGTCACGCGGCCGCCTTGCCCGACGAAGCCGGTAATCTGGCAGTGCTCACGCAAGGTCACGTTGGGCAACGCCAGCAACGCCGCCTTGAGCGACTTCACCAGGCGCGGGTTGCGCACGTTGGCCACGCCGGCCATGTAGATGGCACGCTTGAAGCCTGGGCCCAGCACCGGCACTGCGTCATAGGCCGCCGAGATATCCACGGCACTCAGCGGCCGCTGCTCACGCTCGGCCCAGGCCAGCGCTTCGGCCTCGTCGTCCAGATCGAGCCAGTACAGGCCAGTGGTGTGCACTTCAGGGTCGACGCCAGTGCTGGCGAACAGCCGCTCGCCCAGCTGTGGATAAAATTCCTGCGACCAGTGCGCCAGGGCCGTCACTGCCGGGCTGTAGCGCCACGGGTACAGCGGCGAAACAATGCCACCGCCGGCCCAGGACGACTCGCGACCGACCTCGCCCTGGTCACACAGCACCACCTGCCCGACCTTCGCGGCCAGGTTGAACGCCGTCAGCAGGCCGATCACCCCGCCGCCGACCACCACTACTCGCTTGCTCATCTGTCGATCCAACACCTGAAGTAAATTCGCGATGCACCCGGCATCATTCAACCTTCAGCTTCCCCAGCAGTGTTCGCTGCCACCAACGGCGCCCGGATTACTCCGTACACCGGCCTGGTCGAGCTGGAAATCACCACAGCTATCCTGCGCCATCAGTGCGCCCGGCAGCCGCCGGGCACGCAGCGTGAAGGTATCCCTGTCACGCTGGGCCTGCAGGCGGTAGTAGCGGTTACCCATGGGCAAGTCCGGCTCGCCCTCGGCGTACTGGCCGGTGAGCACGCGATGGCGCTCCAGGCGCAGGGCGGTATCGTGCAGCAGGCCGACCACCTCGCTGCGTGCAGCGCGCCGGAGCTGATCGTTGTAACTTGGGTAGGCAATGGCTGCCAGAATGCCGGTGACCGCCAGCACAATCAACAACTCAATCAGGCTCAAGCCTTGCTGCATGTCAGTCTCCTTGCAATCTCTGCCGCCAGGCAATGCGCCGTGCACCGTCGTCGCCCACGGCATAGACCGCCTCCAGTACATAGCGTGGCTGGGCTTGCAGGCTGACGGCGGTAACCCTGAACAGGGCGACCTGCTGTCCTTCCGGCATGTGCGCGGCGCGGCTGCTTGACCCCAGGTTCTGCAACTGGAAATAGCCCATCCGCGTGCGCTGCCATTGCCCGGCCAGATCATGCGGGCGGACCGGGGGCGGGCATGCATCACAAGGGGCAGGCGGTGCCCGATGCACCTCGCCCTCCCCTGCCAGCAAGGCTTCCTCGGCCTGCTCCAGCGCCAGCAGGCCATCGCTCAGGTAGCCGACCATTCGCGTTTCTACCAGCGCCGCGCGTAGGGCAGAAGCTGCCAGCAGGCTTAACAGCATGCTCAATAGCAGTGCCAGCAACAGGACCAGGCCACGCTGGCGGTTCATGAGGCAGGCACCGGGTTGCGGATTGCCACGCTCAGCTCATGCCGCTGTTCGAGCCCGAGCGTCGGTTCGTACAGCGTCAGGGCAATGTCTATCCGCTCTCCCTCCGGCATTTGCACATGCTCGAGACGCATCGCCTGCACGTTCTCGAGCAGCGGTTGGAACGCTCTTTCACCGCGCTTGAACCTCAGCCTGGTGCCTTGCAGCTGATAGGTATACCTGCTGATCGGATGCACCACTGGGAAGCCCGCCTTGCGCTGCGCATCGACAAGCACCCTACTCCGACAGTCTGTGTGCAAGTACCAGTCTGGCGCCCCGGCCTGCCCGGGCAACTCTGTCACCACCAGGCTGAGCGTGGTGCCTTCGACTTGCAACGGGCGGCCGAACGACTGACGTGCTGCCGCATCGGCAAAATCGCCAGGCTGCAGGCGCAAGCAGCCGAACATGCCCGTCATGCGGATATCCTGTGCCATGCGCAGCAGTGCCAGGCGGGCCTCGTCCTGCATGTGTGCTGCCGTACTCTGTAGTCGCCAGCCCTGGTGTGCCGAAACAAAGACCTGGCTAGCCGCCGCCAGCAACATCAGGCCAAACGCCAGGGCGATCATCACCTCATGCAGACCAAACCCGCGTTGCCTGCGCTTCACTGCAGCCTCCGTTCTCGCTCGCTGTGCGCCGCCATTGCTGCCTGTCCATCGCGGCGCGCGTCCTCCACGGCCTGCAATGCCTGCAGTTGCAGGCCTGCTGCTGCAAACAGGCCGACCGCCACTACCACCACTGCCAAGAGTACTTCCAGCAGTGTCATGCCTCGTTGAACTCCGTGCATCCCTGCACCTCCTAGGACTTTTCCTGCAATTGCCTTGAACTCGGGCGACTGGTGCTCCTGTCCAACGACCGAGAAGCTATAGCCAAGCACTTCCAGGGAGGAATGCACGGTGAAGCAACGCGGCGTAACACTGATTCAAATGTTGTCGGCCTTGGCAGTGGCAGTTCTGTTGACTCAGCTCGGCATGCCCGCCTATGCCCGGTTGAGCGACGACTTGCACAGGGCAGCTGCCGCCCGCGACCTGGCGCAGGCCCTGCGCAGTGCGCGCAGCCATGCCATGTTGCAAGGCCAGCCGGTGCTGGTGCAGGCCCTGAACGGTAAGTGGGGGAACGGTTGGCGGGTACTGCTGGAACATAACCAGCAAGTGTTGCGTGAACAGCGTCTTTCCCGGCCTCTGGACATTGCTGGCAATCGTGGCGGGCAGGTGAAATTCAGTGCGCAGGGTGTTCCGCTGGGGGTGGGCAACCAGTTGCTGGCTGCCACGCTGCGTGTTTGCGAGCGGTCGCCAGGCGACAGCCGCTACAAGGTGGTGCTGGCATCGACCGGCAGGGTCAGGCTGGATACAGAGGCCGGCCCAGACACCCAGTGTCCGGCCGCCCAGCCCTGAACAAGCCGTAGCCACCTATCGCCGGCAAGCCAGCGATAGGGCCGGGACAGGGTCACCTTAAATCAGCGAACGAACCCGCAGCTCTTTGGGCATGGAGAAGGTGATGTTCTCTTCTCGCCCATCCAGCTCTTCAGCGCCGGTAGCGCCCCAGGCCTTGAGCTGCTCGATCACGCCACGCACCAGCACTTCGGGGGCCGAAGCGCCGGCGGTAATGCCGATTCGCGCCTTCTGCTCGAACCAGCCACGTTGCAGGTCTTCGGCGCCGTCGATCAGGTAAGCCGGGGTGCCCATGCGCTCGGCCAGCTCGCGCAGGCGGTTGGAATTGGAGCTGTTCGGGCTGCCGACCACCAGTACCACGTCGCATTCGTCTGCCAGCTGCTTCACCGCATCCTGGCGGTTCTGGGTTGCGTAACAGATGTCGTCCTTGCGTGGGCCGCCGATGTTCGGGAAGCGGGCGCGCAGGGCGTCGATGACGCGGCTGGTGTCGTCCATCGACAGCGTGGTCTGGGTGACGAAGGCCAGGTGGTCCGGGTCTTTCACCTGCAGGTTGGCGACATCCTCCTCGTCCTCGACGAGATAGATGGCGCCACCGTTGCTGGCGTCGTACTGGCCCATGGTGCCTTCGACTTCCGGGTGCCCTGCATGGCCGATGAGGATGCACTCACGGCCATCGCGGCTGTACTTGGCCACTTCGATGTGCACCTTGGTCACCAGCGGGCAGGTGGCGTCGAACACTTTCAGGCCACGGCCAGCGGCTTCCTGGCGCACGGCCTGGGAAACCCCGTGGGCGCTGAAGATGACGATGACGTCGTCCGGCACCTGGTCCAGCTCCTCGACGAAGATCGCCCCACGGTTGCGCAGGTCTTCGACCACGAACTTGTTGTGCACCACTTCGTGACGCACATAGATCGGCGGGCCGAAGACTTCCAGCGCGCGGTTGACGATCTCGATCGCCCGGTCGACCCCCGCGCAGAAGCCGCGAGGGTTGGCGAGTTTGATTTGCATGCTCGGCTCCAGGCTCACAGGGCCTTGACCTCGAGGATCTCCACCTCGAAGGTCAGGGTCTTGCCAGCCAGTGGGTGATTGAAGTCGATGGTCACCTGGTCGTCATCGAACGCTTTGACCACACCCGGCAGCTCGGTATTGGCAGCATCGTTGAAGATGATCAGCAATCCTTCGGACAGCTCCATGCCCTCGAACTGGGACCGCGGCATGACTTGCACGTTCTGTGGGTTAGGCTGGCCGAAGGCATTCTCCGGGGCCACCACCACGTTACGCTTGTCGCCGGCCTTGAAGCCGAACAGGGCGTTCTCGAAACCTGGCAGCAGGTTGCCATCGCCCACCTTGAAGGTGGCCGGGGCCTTGTCGAAGGTGCTGTCGACGGTATCGCCGTTTTCCAGGTGCAGCGCGAAGTGCAGGGTGACTTCGGTGTTCTGGCCGATACGGGTGTCAGTCATGAACCGGATCCTCGGACTTCTTGCTCTTGAACATATCCAGCGCCAGCATCACCGCACCAACGGTGATGGCGCTGTCGGCCAGGTTGAAGGCCGGGAAGTAATGGCGGTTCTGCCAGTGCACCAGGATGAAGTCGACCACATGGCCGAGCACGACGCGGTCGTACAGGTTGCCGATCGCACCACCCAGTACCAGCGCCAGCGCCACGGCCAGCCAGGTCTCGTTGCGCCCCAGGCGCTTGAGCCATACCACCAGCACGGCACTGACCACCACGGCGATCAGGGCGAACAGCCAGCGCTGCCAGCCGGAGCTTTCCGCGAGGAAGCTGAAGGCCGCGCCGGTGTTGTAGGCCAGGGTCCAGCTGAAGTAGTCGGGAATCACGACGATCTGCTGGTACATGGTCAGGGCATTGTTGAAATACAGCTTGGTGGCCTGGTCGAGGACCAGGACCAGCAGGCTCAGCCAAAGCCATGCAAGGCGCCCGAAGCGCCCCGCTGCAGGGTTAGGCATAGTGGCGCACCTCACCCGAGCCGCTCAGGTTGTCGACGCAACGGCCGCAGATTTCCGGATGCTCCGGGTGGCTGCCGACGTCGGCGCGGAAGTGCCAGCAACGGCCGCACTTGGCGTGGCCGGACTTGACCACCTTCAGCTTGAGGCCTTCGACTTCGGTGGCCACGGCTTCGGCCGGCGCCTGGGCGAACGGCACCACGCTGGCAGCCGAGGTGATCAGCACGAAGCGCAGTTCGTCGCCCAGCTTGCCCAGGTCGGCGCTCAGGCCTTCGTCGGCGTACAGGGTGACTTCGGCCTGCAGGTTGCCGCCGATGACCTTGGCGGTACGCTGGTTTTCCAGCTCCTTGTTGACCGATGCCTTCACCGCCATCACGCGGTCCCAGTAGGCACGGTCCAGCTCGGTGCCTTCCGGCAGCTCGCTCAGGCCCTGGTACCAGCCATTGAGCATCACCGACTCGTTGCGCTCGCCCGGCAGGTATTGCCAGATTTCGTCGGCGGTGAACGCCAGGATCGGAGCGATCCAGCGCACCAGCGCCTCGCTGATGTGGTACAGCGCGGTCTGGCAGGAACGACGGGCGACACTATTGGCGCCGGTGGTGTACTGGCGGTCCTTGATGATGTCGAGGTAGAAGCCTCCCAGTTCCTGCACGCAGAAGTTGTGCACCTTGGAGTAGACGTTCCAGAAACGGTACTCGCTGTAGTGCTCTTCCAGCTCGCGCTGCAGCAGCAGGGTGCGGTCGACTGCCCAGCGGTCCAGCGCCAGCATGTCTTGCGGGGCCAGCAGGTCGCGCGCCGGGTCGAAGCCGGACAGGTTGGACAGCAGGAAGCGTGCGGTATTGCGGATACGACGGTAGGCGTCGGCGCTACGCTGCAGGATCTGCTCGGAAACGGCCATCTCGCCGGAGTAGTCGGTGGCGGCGACCCACAGGCGCAGGATGTCGGCACCCAGGGTGTTGTTGACCTTTTCCGGCTCGATGGTGTTACCCAGCGACTTGGACATCTTGCGGCCGTTCTCGTCCACGGTGAAGCCGTGGGTCAGCAGCTCGCGGTACGGCGCATGGCCGTCGATGGCGCAGCCGGTCAGCAGCGAAGAGTGGAACCAGCCGCGGTGCTGGTCGGAACCTTCCAGGTACAGGTCGGCACGTGGGCCGGTGGCGTGGCCGATGTCGTGCGAACCACGCAGCACATGCCAGTGGGTGGTCCCCGAGTCGAACCACACGTCGAGGGTGTCGGCGATCTTGTCGTATTGCTCGGCTTCGGCGCCCAGCAGTTCGGCAGCGTCCAGCTTGAACCAGGCCTCGATACCTTGCTGCTCGACGCGCTTGGCCACTTCTTCCATCAATTCGACGGTGCGCGGGTGCAGTTCGCCGGTCTGCTTGTGCAGGAAGAACGGGATCGGCACGCCCCAGTTGCGCTGACGCGAGATGCACCAGTCCGGGCGGTTGGCGATCATCGCGTGCAGGCGCGCCTGGCCCCAGGCGGGTACGAACTTGGTGTCCTCGATGGCTTTCAGCGCGCGCTCACGCAGCGGCTCGCCAGTGGACGGCTGTTTGTCCATGCCCACGAACCACTGCGCGGTGGCGCGGTAGATCAGCGGGGTCTTGTGGCGCCAGCAGTGCATGTAGCTGTGGCTGATGGTTTCGGTGTGCATCAGCGCACCGACTTCGCTCAGCTTGTCGACGATGGCCGGGTTGGCCTTCCAGATGAACTGGCCGCCGAAGAACGGCAGCGAATCCACGTACACGCCGTTGCTCTGCACCGGGGTGAGGATGTCGTCGTTGACCATGCCGTAGCGCTTGCAGGTGACGAAGTCGTCTTCACCGTAGGCTGGCGAGGAGTGCACCACGCCGGTACCGGCGCCCAGTTCGACGTAGTCGGCCAGGTACACCGGCGACAGGCGATCGTAGAACGGGTGACGGAAGTTGATCAGCTCCAGTGCCGAACCCTGGGCGGTGGCGATGACCGAGCCTTCCAGGTTGTAGCGCTTCAGGCACGCTTCGACCAGTTCTTCGGCCAGCACTAGCAGGCGCGCGCCGGTATCGACCAGGGCGTACTTGAACTCCGGGTGAATGTTCAGCGCCTGGTTGGCCGGGATGGTCCACGGAGTGGTGGTCCAGATCACGATGGCGGCCGGCTTGGCCAGCGCATCAAGGCCGAACGCGGCGGCCAGCTTGGCCTCGTCGGCAACCGGGAAGGCCACGTCGATGGTCTGCGATTTCTTGTCGGCGTACTCGACCTCGGCTTCGGCCAGCGCCGAACCGCAGTCGAAGCACCAGTTCACCGGCTTCAGGCCCTTGAACACGAAGCCTTGCTTGACCATCTCGGCCAGGGCGCGGATTTCCCCGGCCTCGTTGGCAAAGTTCATGGTCTTGTACGGGTTGTCCCAGTCACCCAGCACGCCCAGGCGAATGAACTCGGTCTTCTGCCCTTCGATCTGCTCGGCGGCATACTCGCGGCACAGCTCGCGGGTGCGGTCGGCGGACAGGTGCTTGCCGTGGGTGACCTCGACCTTGTGCTCGATCGGCAGGCCATGGCAGTCCCAACCCGGCACGTAAGGCGCATCGAAGCCGGCCAGGGTCTTGGAACGGACGATCATGTCCTTGAGGATCTTGTTCAGCGCATGACCGATGTGAATCTTGCCGTTGGCATAGGGCGGGCCGTCGTGCAGGACGAACTTGGGACGATCCTTGCCAATTTCGCGCAGCTTCTGGTACAGGCCAATGCTGTCCCAGCGCTGCAGGATCTGCGGTTCACGCTGTGGCAGGCCGGCCTTCATGGGGAAGGCGGTGTCCGGAAGGTTTAGCGTGGCTTTGTAGTCGGTCATTTCAGGCTCTTCGTTAACGGTTGAGCGTGCCAATGTGCACGTGCGGCGGCGATATCCGCATCGATCGCCGACTTCAGCGCCTCCAGGGAGGCGAAACGCTGCTCTTCACGCAGCTTGTGGTGGAACTCCACCGTCAGGCGCCGGCCATACAGGTCGCCGGCATAGTCCAGCAGATGAATTTCCAGGTGCGGGCGCCCGTCACCGGCAACGGTGGGGCGCACGCCGATATTGCCGACACCCGGCCAGGCCTTGCCGTCGATCTCGATGCTGGCCAGGTAGACCCCGGACAACGGCACCCGACGGCGCTTGAGCTGGATGTTGGCAGTGGGTGTACCGAGCTGGCGGGCCAGCTTCTGGCCGTGCAGCACGCGGCCGCTGATACTGTAGGGGCGGCCCAGCAGGTGCTCGGCGAGTTCGAAGTTGCCCTCGGACAGCGCCTTGCGCACTTCGGTGCTGCTGACCCGCAGGCCGTCCTGGATCACCGTATTGGCGGCCTCGACAGAGAAGCCGTACTGCTTGCCGGCATCGACCAGGAAGGCAAAGTCACCGGCGCGATCGCAACCAAAGCGGAAGTCATCACCCACTTCAAGGTGGCGTACCCCCAGGCCGTCGACGAGGATGGTCTTGACGAAGGCATCGGCACCGAGCTGGCTCAGGCGCTGGTTGAATGCCAGGCACAGGACCTGGTCGATGCCTTCGGCTGCCAGCAGCTCGATCTTGTCGCGCAGGCGCGCCAGGCGCGCCGGCGCGCTATCAGGGGCGAAGTACTCGCGTGGTTGGGGTTCGAAGATCACCACGCAGGTTGGCAGGCCCAAGGCCTGGCCGCGCTCGCGCAGGCGCGCCAGGATCGCCTGGTGGCCGCGGTGAACCCCGTCGAAGTTGCCAATGGTGGCGACACAGCCCCGGTGCTCGGGGCGCAGGTTGTGAAGACCTCGAACCAGCTGCATAACGCGCTTCTTGCTCATAAAGTGGCCGATTATAACCACACCCGGGCGCCGGTGACAGGCAGCAGCGCCCAAGGGCGGCGTGGAATGCGAAAAACCGACGCCTGACCCACCCGTTGCCCTAGTGCAAGGCCTTGCGGGCGAAATGCCGTGGGCGGAAGCCGCACAGGTACAGGCAGCCGAAATAGCTCACGACGCCGGCCAGTACCAGCGCTGCCAGGCGTAGCAGGCGCTCGAGCATGTTGCCCTGCTCCCAGGCCGGCAGGAAGTGCATGCCAGCCAGCAACACCGCCGACATCAGCCCCACTGCCAGCAGCAGCTTGAGCAGGAACATCGCCCAGCCTGGCTGCGGCTGGAACAGTTGTTGGCTGCGCAGCTTCCAGAACAGCAGGCCGGCATTCAGGCAGGCACCCAGGCTGATCGCCAGTGCCAGCCCGGCATGAGCCAGCGGGCCGATCAGGGCCAGGTTGAACAGCTGGGTGCAGACCAGGGTGAACACCGCGATCTTCACCGGCGTGCGGATATTCTGCTGCGCATAGAAACCCGGGGCCAGTACCTTGACCAGAATGATCGCCAGCAAGCCCACCGAATAGGCAATCAGCGCCCGCTGGGTCATCGCCGCGTCGGTGGCGGTGAACTTGCCGTACTGGAACAGCGCCACGGTCAGCGGCTCGGCGAGGATGGCCAGGGCCAGGGTGCAAGGCAGCACCAGCAGGAAGCACAGGCGCAGGCCCCAGTCGAGGATCCGCGAGTACTCTTCGCGGTCCTTGTTGGCGTAGGTCTTGGCCAGGGTCGGCAGGAGGATGGTGCCCAAGGCCACGCCCAGCACGCCTGAAGGCAGTTCCATGAGGCGGTCGGCGTAGTACATCCACGACACCGAGCCAGCCACCAGGAACGAGGCGAAGATGGTGTTGATGATCAGCGAGATCTGGCTCACCGACACCCCGAGGATCGCCGGCAGCATCTGCTTGAGCACCCGCCATACACCGGTGTCGCGCAGGTTCAGGCGCGGCAGCACGAGCATGCCGATCCGCTTCAGCGCGGGCAGCTGGTACAGCAGCTGCGCCAGGCCTCCGGCCAGCACACCCCAGGCCAGGGCCATGATCGGCGGGTCGAAGTACGGCGTGAGCAGCACGGCGAAGGCGATCATCGCCACGTTCAACAGGGTCGGAGTGAAGGCCGGTACCGAGAAGCGGTTCCAGGTATTGAGGATGGCCCCGACCAGCGAAGACAGCGAGATCAGCAATATATAAGGAAACGTCACCCGCAACAGTGCGGTGGTCAGCTGGTACTTTTCGGCACTGTCGACGAAGCCGGGGGCGGTCGCCCAGACCACCCACGGCGCGGCCAGGATGCCGATGGCGGTGACCAGCGCCAGGACCAGGGTCAGCAGGCCGCTGACATAGGCGACGAAGGTACGGGTGGCCTCCTCGCCTTGCTGGGTCTTGTATTCGGCCAGGATCGGCACGAACGCCTGGGAAAACGCACCTTCGGCGAAGATGCGCCGCAGCAGGTTGGGCAGCTTGAAGGCGATGAAGAAGGCATCGGTGGCGATGCCGGCGCCGAAGATACGCGCCAGGATGGTGTCGCGGACAAAGCCCAGCACCCGCGAAATCATGGTGATCGAGCTTACCGCAGCCAGGGATTTGAGCAGGTTCATCGAAAAGATTCACGCCAAGGGCAGAGGACGCTGCCAGACAGCGTCCGAATGTGCGATACTCCCGCGCCTTCGCAGGGGAGCCAAAAATTCCCGAGTTTACAGGTCGCGCAGCAGAAAGGAATCTTTCCCTCCTGTTGGCGCACCGCTCGGCGGAACCTTGCAGGTGGCCTTGACATCCGCTCGACTGATCGGCATGATTCGCGGCCTATTTTGTTTGCTATTTACCTAAAGTCTTTCGAGGAGCTCGACGGTGGCCAACACACCTTCCGCCAAGAAACGTGCAAAACAGGCTGAGAAGCGTCGCAGCCACAACGCCAGCCTGCGTTCCATGGTCCGCACCTACATCAAGAATGTAGTCAAAGCCATCGACGCAAAAGACGCCGAAAAAGCGCAAGCCGCTTACGTTCTGGCTGTGCCTGTAATCGACCGTATGGCCGACAAGGGCATCATCCACAAGAACAAGGCTGCTCGTCACAAAGGCCGTCTGAATGGCCACATCAAGGCGCTGAAAGAAGCTGCAGCTGCCTAAGCGACGCGCTAGTCGAAAAACCGACCCTAGGGTCGGTTTTTTATTGCCTGCGATTTGTGCTTCGGCACTACCCCACGCCGCACCGCTTTTTGTAGGAGCGGCCTTGTGTCGCGATCGGGCTGCGTAGCAGCCCCTCGATTGCAACTGCAACGCAGATACCGCTGGGGCTGCCTTGCAGCCCGATCGCGACACAAGGCCGCTCCTACAAAGAGGCGAGCCTGAGGTGGCCCGGTACTACTTGGCTATCTGAATCTTCGGCGCCCACTTCAGCCAGTCTTCTTCGGCCTGGTCAAACAAGGCAAACGTCTGCTGCGGCCGTGCCGGGGTGCCCATCTGGTCACCATCCGGCGTGGCGAAGGCGATACCGCCGTCGATCAGGGTCTCCACCGACTCGGTACGCACCGAAGCCCCTTTGAACAGCCCCCAGTCGAAACCGAAGCCACTGCTGTTCCAGAAGCGACTGCCGCTGCGTACCAGGGCCGCATAGCGCGGCTCGATCAGGATATGGATCAGCACGCGGTCAGCACTCTGGCCCAACTCGAAGCCTGTCACCTTGCCCACCGCGACCTCGCGGTAGGTCACCGGCACGCCCGGCTTGATCGAGCCACGGCGCGGCGCGCTGAGCGTCAACGGCAGGCCGACTTCCGGCCCAGCCACTTGCGGAGCCTCGGCCAGCGCGATGAAGTCACGCTGCGGGCCACGGTCCTTGGCTGCCGGCTGCACTTCCAGGTATTGCCCGCCGACCAGGGTGTCGAGGTTCTGGGTGCGCACCAGGCCAAAAGCCGGCTTGACCACCCAGAACTGCGTGCCGACCCGGGCAATACGGTCTGCAGCTTCGGTAATACGTGCCCGCAGCAATACCGCCTGCAGGTCATCCGTGAGGTCGACGCTCTCGATGCTGCCTACATCCAGGCCACGGAAGCGGATAGCCGTACCCGGCTTCAAACCATCGGCACGGTCGACACGGATGGTGACCAACGTTCCAGCGCGGTTGGCCGCTTCCTGGCTGTCATGCAGGCGGAAGCGCGGAATATGGCGTTTGAGCGCCACATCGGGTCGCGGCGTGTCGAAGGCGATACCACCGGCCATCAGCGTCTGCAGCGACTCACTCTTGATCTTGATGCCGGACAGACCGCCACTCAGCGTGATACCACTGACGTTCCAGAAGCGCGACGAGCCGTTGACCAGTTTTTCGTATTCCTTCTCGATATGCACGCCGATCAGGATGCGGTTGCTGTTACGCGCAAACTGGTAGCTCTGCACGCTACCCACCTTGACCTGGCGGTACATGACCGGGCTACCGATCTCCAGCGAGCCCAGGGTGTCGGCGAACAACACCATGTGCAGGCCAGGTGCCTTCAGATCGAGTGGCGGCGCCTTGGCACGGGCCTCGAACTCACGCTCGGGGCGCGCGCCCTTCTCGCCGGGACGAATAGCGATGTAGTTGCCTTTGACCAGCGCTTCCAGGCCTGTGATACCCGCCAGCGAAATCGATGGCTTGACCACCCAGAACTGCGTGCCCTCGACCAGGTAGTCCTCGGTCAATGGGTCCAGCGTCAATTCGGCCGATGCGCTGGCCAGGTTGTCTTCCATCTTCAGGGTTTTCAGCGAGCCGACCTGGATACCTTTGTACATGACGGGGGTACGCCCCGCCTGCAGGCCTTCATAGTCGCTCAACTTCAGCTTTACGCGGATACCGGCCTGGGCCGCATCGAAATCTTCATACAGGCGGAACGGCAGGCTGGAGTCGGTAGGCGGGCTGTCCTTGCGGTGTTCCGGCGTGGCGAAGGCGATACCACCAGCCACGATGCTCGACAGCGACTCGCTGCGCACCTTCACCCCCGACAGCGACGCATCGATGCTGACGCCGCTGGCGTTCCAGAAACGTGTGTGCTTGCGCACCAGGCTGGCGTATGCCGGCTCGATGAAAACTTTGATTTCGACGGTGCTCTGGTCGTCGGAAAGACGATAGCTTTTCACCCGGCCGACCTGGATCTGCTTGTAGAACACAGGGCTGTCACGGTTGAGCGAGCCCAGCCGGTCGGCCTTGAGGGTCAGGTGCAGGCCGGGCTCGGTGTCCGACAGCGGCGGTGCCACTTTCAACGCGGTGAAGCGCTTGGTACGTTCACCCTCCCCCGGGCTGACGGCGATGTAGTTACCTGACACCAATGTCTCAAGACCGGAAATACCCGCCAGGCTGACACTTGGCTTCACCAGCCAGAAGCGCGTGCCCTTGGTCAGGTGGGGCTCGGCAGCCTTGTTCATCTCGATGGTGGCGATCACCCCTTGGTTCTCGCCCTTGGCATCCAGGACCAGGCGGGTCACCTTGCCAACCGGCATGCCCTTGTAGATGACCTCGGTCTTGTTGGCGACGATCCCCTCACCCGATTCGAAGCGCACTTCAATTTCCACCCCGGCATCACGGTAAGCCTGCCAGGCCAGCCAACCACCGATCATCAAGGCGATCAAAGGCAGTATCCAGATGGCCGACCAGTTCGAGGCTGGGCGGGTTTTAGCCGTTGGCAGGTCACTCATGGTCGTCATCCGACTCCGTGTTATCCCAAATCAGTCGGGGATCGAAAGTTAAAGCAGCAAGCATTGTCAGGATCACCACAGTTGCAAAGGCGACAGCGCCCAGGTTGGCTTCGACACTGGCGATACGGCCAAAATTCACCACCGCCACCAGGATGGCGATAACGAAGATATCAAGCATGGACCAGCGCCCGATGAATTCGATGAAGCGGTACATCAATATCCGTTGCCGCGCCGAAAGCGGCTGCCGCCGCTGAACGGAATACAACAGCAGGCCAATGCCCACCAGCTTGAAGGTGGGCACCAGGATACTGGCAATGAACACCACCGCAGCAATGGGCACCATGCCATGCTTGAGCAAGGTAATGACGCCGGACATGATCGTGTCAGGGCTACCTTGGCCGAGGGTACTCACGGTCATGATCGGCAGCATGTTGGCCGGAATGTACAGGATCGATGCAGCGATCAGCAGCGCCCAGGTACGCACGATGCTGTTCGGGCGGCGGGCATGCACGATGGCGCCGCAGCGTGTGCAGGTTTGGGAAGTGCTGCCCGGCTCTTGCCGGTTCAGCTCGTGACATTCGTTGCAGACCAGAATGCCCGCATCAATCGCCCGCATGCAGGTCCTCCCCCGATAACGCACTCCAGATCTGGTGCGGCGACATCACCACCTCGAGCCATACCTGGATCAACAGCAGGCTGATGAAGCAGAACAACCCCAGGCCGACGGTCAGTTCAGCCAGGTCCACCAGCTTGACGATGGCCACCAGCACGCCCATGAAATAGACCTCGAGCATGCCCCAGTCACGCAAATGGTGATAGATGCGGTAGAACAGCAGGCCGTAATCACGGCCGATGTTCAACCGGATGCTCAACAGTACGGCCAGTTGGCACAGGAGTTTTGCCAGGGGTATGGCCATGCTGCAAAGGAATACCACTACGGCCACGCCGCGCATGCCTGAGTTGTACAGGCCCAACACGCCGCTCCACACGGTATCGTCCGATGTCTGGCCCAGCAGGTGCAGTTGCATGATTGGCAGGAAATTGGCCGGCACGAACAGCAGCAGGGCAGTCAGCACCAACGCCAGGCTACGGTTGACCACGTTGTGCCGATGGGCATAGAGCTCGTAGCCGCAGCGTGGGCACAAGGCCTTTTCATCATGCTGGAGTACGGGCTTGCGCAGCAGCAAATCGCATTCATGGCAGGCAACCAGCTCGTCCAACGGCAAGCGGGCCAATGATTCGGGTTCGACAGGGTTGGGCATATAGCGCTTCTGAATAGGTGCGTGGGGCTATTCTAGTGTTCTTGCCTGGATAGTGGGAGCGGGCCTTTCGTGCGATCGGTGTAGGAGCGGCTTTAGCCGCGAAACAGGCGACGCGGTGGCCAGGTACGGGGTGGCGGCCGCTGTGCGGCCGATCGCGACGCAAGGCCGCTCCTACAGGGCGCGCGCTTGTTTTGCCGGCGCAAAGACAAAACCCCTACCTGCATGCGCAGATAGGGGTTTTGCGAAATGAATCTTGACGATGACCTACTCTCACATGGGGAAGCCCCACACTACCATCGG